>NZ_JABWQK020000002.1:0-1189690 GCF_014268395.2 Pseudomonas sp. SWRI22
TATCGCCAGTTTTGATGCTCATATTTTGCAAAACCGTTTCCAGTGGAAGTCGTCATCTTGTAAGCCAAAAAGGACAACCTGCCCGCCGTCACGGTTACATAGCGATTCAGACTTTGGTCTTGCTGGCGACGTTGTGAAAGACATGGATAGGTCCCGGTTTGGTTGGCATATCCAGTGTCGCGGTTTCTCACATGCTTGCGAACCTTGTGTGTGTTGCATTCCTTTACATCTATTTGTGGATATAGCTATGAGTCCAATGAAAGCGTGCTGTGAATCCATTGCCCGATCAGGCTTTGGCATCCTGCAAATTCCTGATGCGATGTTGCAGGACTACAAAAAGATCATTGATGGCTATTCGGCCATTCCCCAGGCCATCAAGGATGAGTTTTCCTTTGCCCAGGACACGGATGGTTTTTTCCCTTTTGGCACCGAGTACTCCCTTGCCGAGGATCACCCGGACCTGTGCGAGCGGTTTTGTTACTGGCCCGCGCACGCTTCAAAAAGAACCGCTTTCGAATTCACCCGAAGTACTTTCGTTGTCGCAGTCGGCAGTTTTGAGCGACAGATGAGCGAGTTGGCCCAGGGGGTTATGGATGGCATTTGCGAGGAATTTGGCGTTGCCCCTTTGGCCCCCTTTCGCGCGGCATCGTACATCCAGTTGTGTGTCTATGGTCCACAGGCGAAAGACCATTCTCGTCAATATGCCCAGGATCCTCATGAAGACGGGCATATGCTTTCGTTTATCAAGCCTACCCACGAAGGGCTGGTTTTGATGAAAGGACGATCATTGGAGCCGGTACGCCTTTTGGAGAACGAGGTCGCGGTGCTGGCGGGTTCATTGCTGACAGAGCTCTCCGATCATGCCGTGCCTGCCGCCTACCATGCTGTACTTGCGCCCAGCAAACCGGTCGCCAGAAGCTCATTGATCTACTTTGCGAACCCCAATCCGGATCAGTTGCTGACAACCTTTTACCGCCAGAAATCCATTGGTCTGGGCAGCACGGTGAATGATCGTCATACCGGTTTCGGTAATCAACCGATTCAACTGCGCTAAATAGTCCTGGAGGGCTCGAACAGTCCATGTTTCCTCACTTCAATGCCCTTTACATCGAAGGTTTGCTCTTGGGCATCGGACTGTTCGCCGCCCCTGGCCCGAAGGACACCTTGGTGATCCGCCAAGGCGTTGGTCGCGGGCCGATCTGGGGCGTTGTCGCTATTTGCGTATTGGCCGATATTTTCCTGATCGCTTTCGGGGTTACAGGTTTAGGTTCGTTACTGGAAAGTCGGCCTGAGGTGATGGCGCTATTGCTGTTATCCGGCGCGGCCTATTTGCTTTGGTTTGGTGGCCAGCGTCTGTTGGCTTGCATCCGGGATCAGTCCATGCCGGATGCTCAAGGTGGCAATTCGCAAAGAGGGCTATTACGCTCGGCGGTCATACTCGGCTTTGCCAACCCTTATGCATGGCTGGATACCGTGGTGCTGATTGGTTCTATCGGGGCCACGAAACCTGCGGGCCAACAGGCACTGTTCGCGACAGGCGCCATGACGGCATCACTCGTGTGGTTCGTGGTGTTGGCGCTGTGCTGTCAGCGGTTGACGGTATTATTTCGCAAGCCAGCGGTCTGGCGTTGGCTGGATGCAGGGGTGGCGGTATTGATGGTGTACCTGGCCGTTACCCTGATTACCGATTCATTGCACATCTTTCAGATAGCCCTTTAGAACGGTCAGCGGGCAGATCAATTCATCAAGGCGAGAGATGTTTTTTACATCGGTGGATAGCCTTTGCAATTCACGCCCGAGCACGCTGTCCGTTCCACCCAATGCAATCAACGCCTGGGTGATGCATTCATCGAGCTTCACTTGGATCTCGGCCAGGTTTCCCTGGCGCACCAACAACCCGAACACCTCGCGATCATAGCCCTCCATCACGGGATCATCACGCAGCAACGGGCTACCGTCGTCAGTCTCATGCACCAGCTTCAATGCAAACAACGCAACCGCTTCAAGCGTCAACTCCATGGTCCCGCTCCCTCCACTGCCACGCCTGGCACTTTTTTGCAGGCAAAAAAAAAGACCTTGAATTTCAAGGTCTTTCTTTAAGATGGTGCCCCGAGGGAGACTCGAACTCCCACTCCTTTCGAAAACGGATTTTGAATCCGCCGCGTCTACCAATTCCGCCATCAGGGCTCAATGGCGGCGAAGTATAGAGATGAGATTACCGTTGGTCAATCACGTTTCATGGTCTATTTTCACTATTTCCGCTAGACTTCCCGGCCCTGCTAGACGAACCCCATCATGCGCGTTGCTGACTTTACTTTTGAGCTCCCTGATTCGTTGATCGCTCGCCACCCTTTGGCCGAGCGTCGCGCCAGTCGACTGCTGACCCTGGACGGGGTCAGCGGTGCCCTCGCACACCGTCAATTCACTGATTTGCTTGAGCATTTGCGCCCAGGCGATCTGATGGTTTTCAACAATACCCGGGTGATTCCGGCGCGGCTGTTTGGCCAGAAAGCATCCGGCGGCAAGCTGGAAATCCTGGTGGAGCGGGTGCTGGACAGCCACCGCGTGCTCGCCCATGTGCGCTCCAGCAAATCGCCCAAACCGGGGTCGAGCATCTTGATTGAGGGCGGTGGCGAAGCCGAGATGGTCGCGCGCCACGATGCCTTGTTCGAGCTCAAGTTTGCCGAAGAAGTGTTGCCGTTGTTGGAGCGCGTCGGCCATATGCCGTTGCCTCCTTATATAGACCGCCCCGACGAAGACGCGGACCGCGAGCGCTATCAGACCGTGTACTCACAGCGCCTCGGCGCCGTCGCCGCCCCGACTGCCGGGCTGCATTTCGACCAGCCACTGCTGGATGCGATTGCCGCCAAGGGCGTCGACACGGCCTATGTGACCCTGCACGTGGGGGCCGGTACGTTTCAGCCGGTGCGTGTGGATAACATCGAAGACCACCATATGCACAGCGAGTGGCTGGAAGTCAGCCAGGACGTGGTGGATGCGGTGGCGGCGTGCAAGGCACGTGGCGGTCGAGTGGTTGCCGTGGGTACCACCAGTGTGCGTTCGCTGGAGAGTGCAGCGCGTGATGGCGTGCTCAAGCCGTTCAGTGGCGACACCGATATCTTCATTTTTCCAGGGCGACCTTTTCATGTGGTCGATTGCCTGGTCACCAACTTCCATTTGCCGGAATCCACGCTGTTGATGCTGGTGTCGGCATTTGCCGGTTACCCGGAAACCATGGCTGCCTACCAGGCCGCCATTGCTAACGAGTACCGTTTTTTCAGCTACGGTGATGCGATGTTTATCACCCGTAACCCGGCGCCGCGCGGCCCTGAGGACAACTTATGAGTCGTATGTCGTTTGAATTGCTCGCTACGGACGGCAAAGCCCGTCGCGGCCGCCTGACCTTCCCGCGCGGCACTGTGGAGACCCCGGCCTTCATGCCGGTCGGCACCTACGGCACCGTCAAAGGCATGTTGCCCCGCGACATCGTCGCCACCGGTGCCGAGATTATCCTCGGCAATACCTTCCACCTGTGGCTGCGCCCGGGCACGGAAGTGATCAAGAAGCATGGCGACCTGCATGACTTCATGAAGTGGCAAGGCCCGATCCTCACCGACTCTGGTGGTTTCCAGGTGTTCAGCCTGGGTGCCATGCGCAAGATCAAGGAAGAGGGCGTGACCTTCGCCTCGCCGGTCGACGGCGCCAAGGTGTTCATGGGCCCGGAAGAGTCGATGCAGGTACAGCGTGACCTGGGCTCGGACATCGTGATGATTTTCGACGAGTGCACGCCGTACCCGGCCGATGAAGACGTGGCGCGTATCTCCATGGAGCTGTCGCTGCGTTGGGCCCAGCGTTCGAAGAACGCCCATGGCGATAACACGGCGGCGCTGTTCGGTATTGTCCAGGGCGGCATGCATGAAAGCCTGCGCAAACGCTCGCTGGAAGGCCTCGACAAGATCGGCTTCGACGGCCTGGCCATCGGCGGTTTGTCGGTGGGCGAGCCCAAGCACGAAATGATCAAGGTGCTCGATTACCTGCCAGGCCTGATGCCCGCAGACAAACCTCGTTACCTTATGGGCGTTGGCAAACCGGAAGATCTCGTAGAGGGTGTGCGCCGCGGTGTGGACATGTTCGATTGCGTGATGCCAACCCGTAATGCCCGCAATGGGCATCTGTTCATCGATACAGGCGTGCTGAAGATCCGTAACGCGTTCCATCGCCATGATGATTCGCCGCTGGATCCTACCTGTGACTGCTACACCTGCCAGAACTTCTCCCGTGCTTATCTGCACCATCTGGACAAGTGTGGGGAAATGCTGGGTAGCATGTTGAATACCATCCACAATTTGCGTCATTACCAAGTCCTGATGGCTGGTTTGCGCGAGGCTATTCAACAGGGTACATTGGCCGCCTTCGTCGATGCCTTCTATGCCAAGCGTGGCCTCCCTGTGCCGCCCTTGGACTGAGTTTTCCGACCCTAAGATTCACTATTTGCAACTGGAGTGCTAAATGAGCTTTTTTATCTCTAACGCCATGGCTGACGCCGCTGCGCCTGCTGCTGCCGGCCCTATGGGCGGTGGTTTCGAGTGGATTTTCCTGGTCGGCTTCCTGGTCATTTTCTACCTGATGATCTGGCGTCCACAGGCCAAGCGCGCCAAAGAGCAGAAAAACCTGCTGGGCAGCCTGCAAAAAGGCGACGAAGTCGTGACCACTGGCGGTATCGCCGGCAAGATCACCAAGGTTTCCGATGCTTTCGTGGTACTGGAAGTCTCCGACACCGTGGAAATGAAGTTCCAGAAGGGCGCCATCGCCGCCACGCTGCCTAAAGGCACGCTCAAAGCGATCTGAGTAACAACCTTTACCAATCGACGGGGCGCGCAAGGCGCCCCGCGTTATAAGCGGGCGGCGTGATGCTGAACAAATACCCTCTGTGGAAATACGTACTGATCCTGGCGGTGCTGGCGATCGGTTTTATTTATTCCGCTCCCAATCTCTATCCTGATGACCCGGCGATCCAGATCTCTGGCGCCAGCACTTCGCTGCAGGTCAATCAGGCTGATCTGGACCGTGCGAGCAAAGCGCTCAACGACGCGGGCATCCAGGTTAAAGCGGCAACCTTGGCGGCTGGTTCCAAAGGCGGCTTGTTGCGCCTGACCAAGCAAGAAGACCAATTGCCGGCCAAGGATGTCGTACGCAAGGCCATGGGTGACGACTACGTTGTCGCGCTCAACCTGGCCCAGACCACGCCACAATGGCTGCGCAGCATTGGCGCGCACCCGATGAAGCTGGGTCTGGACTTGTCCGGTGGTGTGCACTTCCTGCTGGAAGTCGACATGGACAAGGCCCTGGACGCACGTCTGAAGGTCTACGAAGGCGACGTGAAGAGCCTGCTGCGCAAAGAGAAGCTGCGTTACCGCAGCCTGCCGCAGCTCAACGGCGCTATCCAGCTGGGCTTTGCTGACGAAGCATCCCGCGAACAGGCCCGTGCGCTGATCCGCAAGAACTTCAATGACTTCGACATCGTACCGGCCGACCTCAATGGTCAAGCGGTACTGCGTCTGGCGATGAGCCCGGCCAAGATCGCTGAAATCCGCGAATACTCCATCAAGCAAAACCTGACCACGGTCCGTAACCGCGTCAACGAGCTGGGTGTCGCCGAGCCGATCGTGCAGCGCCAGGGCGCCAACCGCATCGTGGTTGAGCTGCCAGGCGTACAGGATACCGCTGAAGCCAAGCGTATCCTCGGCAAGACCGCCAACCTGGAGTTCCGTCTCGCGGCAGACCCAGGCGCTACGCGTGCCACTTCCGAAGAATTCGAATTCCGCGAAGGCAACCGCCCTCCAGCGCTGATCGAGCGTGGCTTGATCATCACCGGTGACCAGGTGACCGACGCCAAGGCCGGTTTCGGCGAGCACGGCACGCCTGAAGTGAACATCCGTCTGGATGGCCACGGTGGCGAACTGATGAGCCGCGCCACGCGCAGCAACGTCGGTCGCAGCATGGCGGTGATCTTCATCGAGCAGCGCCCGGTGACCACCTACACCAAGCAGATGGTCAACGGCGTCGAGAAAGAAGTGCCGGTGCAGACCTTCAAGGAAGAGAAGAAGATCATCAGTCTGGCGACCATCCAGTCGCCGCTGGGTGCTCAGTTCCGTATCACTGGCCTGAACGGCCAGGGCGAGTCTTCCGAGCTGGCGTTGCTGCTGCGTGCCGGTGGCCTGGCGGCACCGATGTACTTCGCTGAAGAACGTACCATCGGCCCGAGCCTAGGTGCCGACAACATCACCAAGGGTGTCGATGCGGCGCTGTGGGGTATGTTGTTCGTGTCGCTGTTCATCATCGCCATCTACCGCTTCTTTGGTGTGATCGCCACTGTCGCCCTCGCGGGCAACATGGTGATGCTGCTGGCCTTGATGTCGTTGCTGGGCGCCACACTGACCCTGCCAGGTATCGCGGGTATCGTACTCACCATGGGTATGGCGGTGGACGCCAACGTGCTGATCTTCTCGCGGATTCGTGAAGAGATCGCCGCCGGCATGACCGTACAGCGTGCAATCAACGAAGGCTTCGGCCGGGCATTTACCGCGATCCTCGACTCCAACCTGACCACCTTGTTGGTCGGCGGGATTCTCTTCGCCATGGGCACGGGCCCGGTGAAAGGCTTTGCGGTGACCATGTCCCTCGGGATCTTTACCTCGATGTTCACGGCCATCATGGTGACCCGCGCAATGGTCAACCTGATCTTTGGCGGGCGTGACTTCAAGAAGTTGTGGATTTAAGGGGCTGCCATGTTACGTACAATCAACTTCATGGGCGTTCGCAACGTTGCGTTCGGCGTCACCGTGCTCCTTACCGTTCTGGCGTTGTTCAGCTGGTTCCATAAGGGCCTGAACTACGGCCTGGACTTCACCGGCGGTACGCTCATCGAGCTGACCTACGAGAAGCCGGCCGACGTTACCCTGGTGCGCAGCGAGCTGGTCAAGGCCGGCTATCACGAAGCCGTTGTGCAGAGCTTCGGCGCCACCACAGACCTGCTGGTGCGCATGCCTGGCGAAGACCCGCAACTGGGTCACCAGGTAGCCGAGGCCTTGCAAAAGGTGGGTGGCGACAACCCGGCATCGGTCAAGCGCGTCGAGTTCGTCGGCCCGCAAGTGGGTGAAGAGCTGCGCGACCAGGGCGGCCTCGGCATGCTGATGGCGCTGGTCGGCATCATGATCTACCTGGCTTTCCGCTTTCAGTGGAAGTTCGGTGTCGGCGCCATTGTGTCGCTGATCCACGACGTGGTCGTGACCGTGGGTATCCTGGCCTACTTCCAGATCACTTTCGACCTGACCGTACTGGCGGCTGTGCTGGCGATCATTGGTTACTCGCTCAACGACACCATCGTGGTATTCGACCGGGTTCGTGAGAACTTCCGCGTGCTGCGCAAGGCGACGTTGATCGAGAACATCAACATCTCCACCACGCAGACCCTGCTGCGGACCATGGCGACGTCGATCTCCACCTTGCTGGCGATTGCTGCGCTGATGATCTTCGGTGGCGACAACCTGTGGGGCTTCTCCCTGGCGCTGTTTATCGGCGTTCTGGCGGGTACCTACTCGTCGATCTACATCGCCAACGTGGTGCTGATCTGGCTGAACCTCAACAGCGAAGACTTGATCCCTCCTGCCGCTACCGACAAGGAGGTCGACGACCGTCCTTGATGGGCGTTTGTTGATCCGCTGTTACAAGAAAGGCGCGAGTATTGAACTCGCGCCTTTTTTTTTGCTCCAAGGCTGGGTATAGCGCGGATCTTTCGGTCCGCTTGTGATGGTCAGGAGGTTCATGTGAACAAGTCGTTGCTGGTTGGTGCGGTATTGGGTGCTGTCGGTGTGACTGCCGGAGGCGCTGTTGCCACCTACAGCCTGGTAAAAAGCGGCCCTGAGTATGCGCAAGTACTGGCGGTGCAGCCGGTTAAAACCCAGATCAAGACCCCGCGTGAGGTCTGCAAGGACGTCACCGTGACCCGGCAGCGTCCGGTGCAGGACCAACATCAAATCGCCGGTACCGTGGTGGGCGCCCTTGCAGGTGGCCTGCTAGGCAACCAGATTGGTGGCGGTAACGGTAAGAAGCTGGCCACCGTGGCCGGTGCGGTCGGTGGTGGCTACGCCGGTAACAAGGTTCAGGAAGGTATGCAGAACCGCGATACCTACACCACTACGCAAACACGCTGTAACACCGTTAACGACATCAGTGACAAGGTGGTCGGTTATGACGTGCGTTACAACCTGGATGGCAAGGAAGGTACCGTGCGTATGGAGCGCGACCCTGGCAGCCAGATCCCGGTGGATAAGGAAGGACGTCTGATCCTCGGTCAGAACCAGCAGTAATCCCCAGGTCTGGTTTCGATCCAGGTGTGGGAGCTGGCTTGTCTGCGATAGCGGTGGGTCAGTAACTAATCAGTTGGCTGGCAGCCCGCCATCGCAGGCAAGCCAGCTCCCACATCGGATTGTATTGAGTCAGTTGGAATTGGTTTTTTGCTAAATCCCACGCATAAAAAAAGCACCCCGCGGGGTGCTTTTTTGTGCCCGCTCGCTTAGCGCTTCAGCGAAGCCGGCAGGTGCGGCTGGATCGCCGTCAGTACTGCCTTGAAGCATTTGGTGTTGCCAGCCACGACGTGGCCTTTCTCCAGGAAGTCATGACCACCGGTGAAGTCGCTCACCAGGCCGCCTGCTTCCTGAATCAGCAGGGCGCCTGCTGCCATGTCCCACTCGGACAGGCCCGACTCCCAGAACGCATCAAAGCGACCGGCGGCTACATACGCCAGGTCCAGGCTGGCTGCACCGGCACGGCGGATGCCGGCGGTCTGGCCAACCAGGGCGCGGAACATGCCCAGGTAGTTCTCCAGGTTGTCCATCTGGTCGTCACGGAACGGGAAGCCGGTACCCAGCAGGGCGCCTTCCAGGCTGGTGCGGCCGCTGACACGCAGGCGGCGGCCGTTCAGTTGGGCGCCACGGCCACGGCTGGCGGTGAATTCTTCCTGGCGAACCGGGTCCAGCACAACGGCGTGTTCCAGGCGGCCACGGTATTTGCAGGCGATGCTCACGGCAAAGTGCGGGATGCCGCGCAGGAAGTTGGTGGTGCCATCCAGTGGGTCGATGATCCACAGGTAGTCTTCACCTTCGCCACTGCCTTTGTGCAGGCCGGTTTCTTCACCGAGGATGCCGTGGGTAGGGTAGGCCTTGCGCAGGGCGTCGATGATTTTCTGTTCGGCGGCGCGATCCACCTCGGATACATAATCCTTGGCGTCTTTTTCGTCGACCTTGATGGTATCCAGGCGCTCGATGGAGCGGAAGATCAATTCACTGGCGCTGCGGGCGGCGCGCAGCGCGATATTCAGCATGGGCTGCATGGATAGGTCACCTAAGGTTGTTAAAGAAAGCCGAGCATTCTAGCAGAAACTTTCCTGAGGTGAAGGACGACGTTCGCTTTCATGGCATAACCTTAGGCGGTTCTGTAAGATTTGCTCCCCTTTCCTGTGTCCGCGAGCGCCTCCCTTGCTGCAAAACATTCGTGTCGTCTTGGTCAATACCAGTCATCCCGGCAACATCGGCGGGGTGGCGCGAGCCATGAAAAACATGGGGCTGACGCGCCTGGTGCTGGTCGAACCGCGGGTATTCCCGCACCACGAGGCTGATGCCCGTGCGTCCGGTGCCAATGACTTGCTTGAAAATGCCCAAGTGGTCGCCACCTTGGAGGATGCCTTGGTCGGCTGCAATCTGGTGCTCGGCACCAGCGCCCGTGATCGTCGTATCCCTTGGCCGCTGCTGGATCCGCGTGAATGCGGCACCAAAATGGTGGAAGAGGCTGCTGACGGTGCTGAAATCGCCTTGGTATTCGGCCGTGAAGACTCCGGCCTTACCAACGAAGAGCTGCAGCGATGTCATTACCACGTGCATATTCCCTCAGACCCTGAGTTCAGCTCGCTGAACCTCGGGGCTGCGGTGCAGGTGCTGACTTATGAAGTGCGCATGGCCTGGCTGGCCGCTGCTGGCCAGCCGAGCAAAATGGAAAAGGAAGAGGTTGCATCGACCAAAAGTGGCGAGTTGGCCACCATGGACGAGCTGGAACGGTTCTATGAGCACCTGGAGCAAACCCTGGTAGCCATCGAATTCCTCGACCCTGAAAAGCCACGGCACTTGATGGCGCGCCTGCGTCGTTTGTACGGCCGCAGCTCGGTGAGCCGGGCTGAAATGAACATATTGCGTGGCATCCTCACGGAAACCCAGAAAGCGGCCCGTGGTGAGCTTCTTGAGCGGAAGGATTAAAAATGTTCGAGCGTTTGCGAGAAGATATCCAAAGTGTTTTCCACCGTGACCCGGCGGCGCGCAACGCCTTTGAAGTGCTGACCTGCTACCCGGGCATGCACGCGATCTGGATCCACCGCTTGTCTGGCGCCCTGTGGGGCATGGGCTGGAAGTGGCTGGCGCGGCTGGTATCGAACTTTGGGCGCTGGTTGACCGGTATCGAGATCCACCCGGGTGCCAAGGTGGGTCGTCGGTTCTTTATCGACCACGGCATGGGCATCGTGATTGGCGAGACGGCCGAGATCGGCGATGACGTCACCCTCTATCAGGGCGTGACCCTGGGCGGCACCACCTGGAATAAGGGTAAGCGCCACCCAACGCTGGGCGATGGCGTGGTAGTAGGGGCGGGCGCCAAGGTGCTCGGGCCGTTTACCGTGGGTGCCGGCGCCAAGGTTGGCTCCAACGCGGTAGTGACCAAGGCTGTGCCGCCGGGTGCCACGGTTGTGGGTATTCCAGGCCGCATCATCGTCAAGCCGCAAGTCGGTGATGAGCAAGAGGCCAAGCGCAAGGCGATGGCCGAGAAGATTGGTTTCGATGCCTATGGCGTCAGTGAAGATATGCCCGACCCGGTGGCTCGTGCGATTGGTCAATTGCTTGATCATTTGCAGGCGGTGGACGGCAAGCTGGAGGGTATGTGCGGGGCGCTGAAGGAGTTGGGCAGCCCGTACTGTGCCAAAGACTTGCCTGAACTGCGTGAAGAAGATTTTGCTGAAATCAAGGACGAAGCCGCTACCACCAAGGCAGGCTGAACGCGGTCTCTTGTGGGAGCTGGCTTGCCTGCGATTGCGATGGGCCAGCAACCTATAAGCAAGTTGATAGACAGCTATCGCAAGCAAGCCAGCTCCCACATTTGATCTCCATTGGCTCGGTGGTCTTGCAGCAGGCCTGGTTGCGCTGTTCGATCCCGCCCCATCCTGCTATGATTCGCGCGCCCTTTTTACGGGTAATCCTGACTAAAGTACTAGGTCTTATAGTTGACTTAAATACTCGGGAATCGCATACTTGCTCCCATTCTGAAACACCTTGGTACTTGTCCATGAGACTGACTACAAAAGGCCGATACGCGGTGACCGCCATGCTCGACTTGGCCTTGCACGCGCAAACTGGGCCGGTGTCCCTGGCCGATATCTCCGAGCGCCAAGGCATTTCCCTGTCCTATCTCGAGCAGTTGTTCGCCAAATTGCGCCGTAGCAATCTGGTTTCCAGCGTTCGCGGTCCGGGTGGCGGCTATCAGCTGTCCCGCGACATGCAGGGTATTCAGGTGGCCCAGGTGATCGACGCGGTCAACGAATCCGTCGATGCCACCAAATGCCAGGGTTTGGGTGACTGCCATGCCGGCGACACCTGCCTGACACACCACTTGTGGTGTGACTTGAGCCTGCAGATCCATGAGTTTTTGAGTGGTATCAGCTTGGCTGATCTTGTGACTCGCCGTGAGGTGCAAGAAGTAGCCCAGCGTCAGGACCAGCGCCGTTGCAACACGAAGGCGCCGCGTCTGGACAAGATCGAAGCGTCCGCCGTCGAGTGACAGCCGAAGAGCTAACGGCACGCCAGCCAGCCTGATTTAGGAGAAAGTCCATGAAATTGCCGATTTACCTTGATTACTCAGCGACCACCCCGGTTGATCCGCGTGTCGCGCAAAAAATGAGCGAATGCCTGCTGGTCGACGGAAACTTCGGCAACCCGGCCTCCCGTTCCCACGTATTCGGCTGGAAAGCCGAGGAAGCGGTCGAGAACGCTCGTCGCCAGGTCGCTGACCTGGTCAATGCCGACCCGCGCGAAATCGTCTGGACCTCCGGTGCCACCGAGTCCGACAACCTGGCTATCAAGGGCGCGGCGCATTTCTACGCGACCAAAGGCAAACACCTGATCACCACCAAAATTGAGCACAAGGCTGTCCTGGACACCATGCGCCAACTGGAGCGTGAAGGTTTCGAGGTCACCTACCTTGAGCCAACCACCGACGGTATCGTCACCCCGGCCATGATCGAAGCTGCGATGCGTGAAGACACCATCCTGGTTTCGGTGATCCACGTGAACAACGAAATCGGCACGATCAACGACATCGCCGCCATCGGCGAGCTGACCCGCTCCAAGGGTGTGTTGCTGCACGTCGACGCTGCTCAGTCCACCGGCAAGGTCGATATCGACCTGTCCAAGCTGAAAGTCGACCTGATGTCGTTCTCGGCCCACAAGACTTACGGCCCTAAAGGCATCGGCGCGCTGTACGTGAGCCGCAAGCCTCGCGTGCGCATCGAAGCCACCATGCACGGCGGCGGTCACGAGCGCGGCATGCGTTCGGGCACCCTGGCGACCCACCAGATCGTCGGCATGGGCGAGGCTTTTCGTGTAGCCAAGGAAGACATGGCTGCCGAAAACGTGCGCATCAAGGCCCTGAGCGATCGCTTCTACAAGCAGGTCGAAAACCTTGAAGAGTTGTACATCAACGGCAGCATGACCGCCCGTGTACCGCACAATCTGAATTTGAGCTTCAACTACGTTGAAGGCGAGTCGCTGATCATGGCGCTCAAGGACCTGGCGGTATCGTCCGGTTCGGCCTGCACCTCGGCGTCCCTTGAGCCTTCGTACGTACTGCGCGCCCTGGGCCGCAACGACGAACTGGCCCACAGCTCTATCCGCTTTACGTTCGGCCGCTTCACCACTGAAGAGCAAGTCGACTACGCCGCGCAGAAGGTCTGCGAAGCCGTCAACAAGCTACGCGTTCTGTCGCCACTGTGGGACATGTACAAAGATGGTGTCGATATTTCCAAGATCGAGTGGGCGGCACACTAACTATAGAAGCCGCCACCCAAGCTCTGTAGGAACGTGGCGGAAAACGCAGGCGTTTCTACAGGGTTCCAGAGCGGCCCTGATGAGTGAGGATTCAGTACCATGGCTTACAGCGAAAAGGTCATCGACCACTACGAAAACCCGCGCAACGTCGGCAAGATGAACGCGGAAGATCCAGATGTCGGCACCGGCATGGTCGGCGCCCCGGCGTGCGGCGATGTGATGCGCCTGCAGATCAAGGTCAACGATGCTGGCGTTATCGAAGACGCCAAATTCAAGACTTACGGCTGCGGTTCGGCCATCGCATCCAGCTCCCTGGCGACCGAATGGATGAAAGGCAAGACCCTGGATGAGGCTGTCACTATCAGCAACACCCAGCTGGCCGAAGAACTGGCGTTGCCGCCGGTGAAAATCCACTGCTCCGTACTCGCTGAAGATGCCATCAAGGCAGCCGTTCGCGACTACAAGCAGAAGAAAGGCTTGATCTAAGCATTTGGCGACGAGTAAGGAGTCAACGATGGCTATCAGCATGACAGAAGCGGCTGCGCAGCACATTCGCCGCTCCCTGAATGGGCGCGGTAAAGGTGAGGGGATTCGTCTGGGTGTACGCACCACGGGCTGTTCCGGCCTTGCCTACGTGCTGGAGTTTGTCGACGAGGTGGTTGAAGAGGATCAGGTGTTCGAAAGTCACGGCGAGAAAGTGATCATCGACCCCAAGAGCCTGACCTACCTGGACGGCACCGAACTCGATTTCGTCAAGGAAGGGTTGAACGAAGGCTTCAAGTTCAACAACCCTAACGTGCGCGGTGAATGTGGCTGCGGCGAAAGCTTCAACATCTGAGGCTACTCGTGGGTACTCCTTGTCATTTCGCTTTATTCGAGCTGCAGCCGAGCTTTCGGCTGGACCTTGAGCAGCTCGCCACGCGCTACCGTGAATTGGCGCGTGGGGTGCATCCGGACCGCTTCGCTGACGCTTCCGAGCGTGAGCAGCGCTTGGCCCTTGAGCAATCGGCCAGCCTCAACGAAGCCTATCAGACGCTCAAAAGCCCCGCGAAACGCGCACGTTACCTGCTCGCCCTGAACGGTGGCGAGTTGCCGTTGGAAGTTACGGTGCACGATCCGGACTTCCTCATGCAGCAGATGCAGTGGCGCGAAGAGCTCGAAGACTTGCAGGACGAAGCCGATATAGCCGGTGTTGCGGTCTTCAAGCGTCGTCTGAAAACCGCCCAGGATGAGCTCAACGAAAGCTTCGCAGCCTGTTGGGATGATGCGGCGCAACGCGAACAGGCCGAACGCCTGATGCGGCGCATGCAGTTTCTCGACAAGCTCACCTACGAAGTGCGCCAGCTAGAAGAGCGCCTCGACGATTAACCCAGTGCTGCCCGTGATGCACGCCTGATAGACAGATAAGACCTGATTACCATGGCTCTACTGCAAATCGCCGAACCCGGCCAAAGCCCTCAACCGCACCAGCGTCGCCTGGCGGTCGGGATTGACCTGGGCACCACCAATTCCCTGGTTGCTGCCTTGCGCAGCGGCCTGTCCGAACCGCTGCCCGACGCCGATGGGCAGGTGATCCTGCCGTCTGCCGTGCGTTATCACGCCGACCGCACTGAAGTGGGCGAATCGGCCAAGCTCGCCGCGTCCGCAGACCCCTTGAACACGGTGTTGTCGGTCAAGCGCTTGATGGGTCGTGGGTTGTCCGACGTCAAGCAATTGGGTGACCAACTGCCGTACCGCTTTGTCGGCGGCGAGTCCCATATGCCGTTCATTGACACTGTCCAGGGGCCCAAGAGCCCGGTGGAAGTGTCGGCCGATATCCTCAAGGTGCTGCGCCAGCGTGCGGAAAACACCCTGGGTGGTGAGCTGGTAGGGGCGGTTATCACCGTTCCGGCGTATTTCGATGATGCCCAGCGTCAAGCCACCAAGGATGCGGCGAAACTTGCCGGCCTGAACGTGCTGCGCTTGCTCAACGAGCCGACTGCGGCGGCTGTGGCCTACGGCCTCGATCAGCACGCTGAAGGCCTGGTCGCTATTTATGATCTGGGCGGCGGTACCTTCGATATTTCGATCCTGCGCCTGACCGGCGGTGTGTTTGAAGTGCTCGCGACCGGCGGCGACAGCGCTCTGGGCGGCGATGATTTCGATCACGCCATCGCTGGCTGGATCATCAGCAGTGCCGGCTTGTCGGCCGACCTGGACCCAGGCGCGCAGCGCAACCTGCTGCAAACTGCCTGTGCGGCCAAAGAGGCGCTGACTGACGCTGCTTCTGTTGATGTTTGCTACGGTAACTGGTCGGCGCCACTGACTCGCGAAGCCTTTGATACGCTGATCGAGCCGATGGTTGCCCGCAGCCTCAAAGCCTGCCGTCGTGCTGTGCGTGATTCCGGTATCGAGTTGGAAGACGTTGGCGCAGTGGTCATGGTAGGTGGTTCCACCCGCGTGCCGCGCGTGCGTGAAGCGGTAGCCGAAGCCTTTGGGCGCCAACCACTGACCGAAATCGACCCGGATCAAGTCGTCGCCATCGGCGCTGCCATCCAGGCCGATACCCTGGCTGGTAACAAACGTGATGGCGGCGAACTGCTGTTGCTCGACGTGATCCCGTTGTCCCTGGGCCTGGAAACCATGGGCGGCCTGATGGAGAAGGTTATCCCGCGCAACACCACCATCCCCGTCGCACGGGCCCAGGACTTCACCACCTACAAAGACGGCCAGACAGCCATGATGATTCATGTGCTGCAAGGCGAGCGCGAGCTGATCAGCGACTGCCGTTCCCTGGCGCGTTTTGAGTTGCGTGGCATTCCGGCGATGGTCGCGGGCGCGGCGAAAATTCGCGTGACCTTCCAGGTCGATGCCGATGGCCTGCTCAGTGTCGCTGCGCGCGAACTGGCGTCTGGCGTTGAAGCCAGCATCCAGGTCAAGCCGTCCTACGGCCTCACCGATGGCGAAATCGCCAAGATGCTCAAGGATTCGTTCCAGTATGCCGGTGACGACAAGGTCGCCCGCGTATTGCGCGAGCAACAAGTGGATGCCCAGCGCCTGCTCGAAGCGGTGCAGGGCGCCCTTGAAGCCGACGGCGAGCGCCTGCTGGATGCTGAAGAACGCATGGTCATTGACCTGCAGATGCAGGAACTGGCCGAACTGATGAAAGGCAACGATGGTTACGCCATCGAGCAACAGACCAAGCGCCTGTCGCAAGTGACTGATGCCTTTGCCGCCCGCCGTATGGATCAGACGGTTAAAGCCGCGCTGGCGGGCCGCAACCTGAATGAAATTGAGGAATAACTGATGCCGCAGGTCACTTTTCTACCGCACGCCGAACATTGCCCTGAGGGCATGGTCGTGGAGGCTGAGACCGGCAAGTCCCTGCTCGACGTCGCCCATGACAACCACATCGAGATCGAAAGTGCCTGTGGCGGCGTCAATGCCTGCACCACCTGTCACTGCATCATTCGTAAAGGTTTCGACAGCCTAAATGAGGCTGACGACCTGGAAGAAGACTATCTTGATCGGGCGTGGGGCCTGGAGCCGACGTCGCGCCTGAGTTGTCAGGCGAAAGTGGGGACTGAAGACCTCACCGTCGAAATCCCGAAATATTCGCTCAACCATGCAGCCGAAGCGCCGCATTGATTCAAGGAAATGTCATGAGCCTGAAATGGGTTGATGTACAAGAAATCGCTATACAACTTGCTGAAGCTCATCCTGAGGTCAATCCTCTTACCGTGAACTTCGTCAAGCTGCGCGACCTCGTAATGGCACTGCCGGATTTCGACGACATCCCTGACCGGGGTGGCGAAAAGGTCCTTGAGGCGATTCAAGGCCTGTGGATCGAAGAAGCAGACTGAGCCGCCTTTTTACGCAGTTAGGCAATACCCAATAACCCGCGTATAATTCGCGGGTTTAATTTTTCGTAAATTACCGTTTCTGGAGTTACACCATGGCTGTTCAACGTACTTTCTCCATCATCAAGCCTGACGCTGTTGCAAAAAACGTCATCGGCGAGATCACCACTCGTTTCGAAAAAGCCGGCCTGAAGGTTGTAGCTTCGAAACTCAAGCAACTGTCCAAGGCTGAAGCTGAAGGCTTCTACGCTGAGCACAGCGCTCGTGGCTTCTTCGGCGACCTGGTTGCCTTCATGATCTCCGGTCCTGTTGTTGTCCAGGTTCTGGAAGGCGAAAACGCTATCGCTCTGAACCGTGAGCTGATGGGCGCTACCAACCCTAAAGAAGCTGCTGCTGGCACCATCCGTGCTGACTTCGCTGAATCCATCGACGCCAACGCTGTTCACGGCTCGGACTCCGAAGCTGCTGCTGCTCGCGAAATCTCGTACTTTTTCGCTGCTACTGAAGTAACCGCTCGCTAAGCATCGGCTTAAAGAGTGAGGGTGAATCCATGACTACATCGACTGTTAAAACCAACCTGCTGGGTCTGACTCAGCCGGAAATGGAGAAATTCTTCGACTCAATCGGGGAGAAGCGTTTCCGTGCCGGTCAGGTAATGAAGTGGATTCACCACTTTGGCGTCGACGATTTCGACGCCATGACGAACGTCAGCAAGGCCCTGCGCGACAAGCTCAAGGCCATTGCCGAGGTGCGTGGTCCCGAAGTGGTCAGCGAGGACATTTCCAGCGACGGTACCCGCAAGTGGGTAGTGCGCGTGGCGTCCGGTAGCTGTGTCGAGACCGTGTACATTCCCCAGGGCAAACGTGGCACTTTGTGCGTTTCGTCCCAGGCAGGCTGTGCCCTGGACTGCAGTTTCTGCTCCACCGGCAAGCAAGGCTTCAATAGCAACCTCACCGCCGCCGAAGTCATCGGCCAGGTGTGGATTGCCAACAAATCCTTTGGCAGCGTCCCGGCGACCGTCGACCGTGCCATCACCAACGTGGTGATGATGGGCATGGGTGAGCCGCTGCTGAACTTCGACAACGTGATTGCGGCCATGCACCTGATGATGGACGACCTGGGCTACGGCATCTCCAAGCGCCGTGTGACCCTGTCGACCTCCGGCGTGGTACCGATGATCGATGAGCTGGCCAAGCACATCGACGTCTCCCTCGCGTTGTCGCTGCACGCACCTAATGACGCATTGCGTAACCAATTGGTGCCGATCAACAAGAAATATCCGCTTAAGATGCTGCTCGAATCGTGCCAGCGTTATATGGCGACCCTGGGTGAGAAGCGTGTGCTGACCATTGAGTACACCATGCTCAAGGACGTCAACGACAAGCTGGAGCATGCGGTCGAGATGATCGAATTGCTCAAGGACACCCCGTGCAAGATCAACTTGATCCCGTTCAACCCGTTTCCTCATTCTGGCTACGAGCGGCCGAGCAACAACGCCATCCGTCGTTTTCAGGATCAACTGCACCAGGCCGGCTATAACGTCACTGTGCGAACCACTCGTGGTGAAGACATCGATGCCGCGTGTGGCCAATTGGTAGGGCAGGTGATGGACCGCACCCGCCGCAGTGAACGTTATATCGCCGTGCGCGAACTTAACGCCGCTGAAGATTTGCCGCAAATCGCTGTGAATCGAATCTGAGAGAGGATCTCTATGCCCTTGCGCCTTGCGCTGCTTTTACTGTTTACCGGCCTCGTGGCCGGTTGCGTTTCATCGGGTCATGACAGCCCGTTGCGCACTGATAAAGGCCGTGATGAGGCGCGAGTTGCCTATGTGCAACTGGGTTTGGGGTATCTGCGCCAAGGCATGAGCGAGCAGGCCAAGGTGCCGTTGAAAAAGGCCCTTGAGCTGGACGCCGATGATGCCGATGCCAACGCCGCGCTGGCTTTGGTGTTTCAGGCTCAGGCCGAGCCCGAGCTGGCCGACCGCTATTTCCACAAGGCCCTGGCCTCCCGCCCTGCCGATCCGCGGCTGCTGAACAACTACGGCAGTTTCCTGTTCGAGCAGCAACGGTACGACCTGGCGTCACGTTATTTTCAGCAAGCCGCCGCCGATACCCTCTACCCGCAGCGTTCGCGGGTGTTCGAGAACCTCGGTGTGACCTCGATGCGCCTCGGTCAGCGCGACAGCGCTCGCCAGCAGTTGGAAAAAGCCCTGCACCTGAACAGTCGCCAGCCACGGGCATTGCTCGAAATGGCTGAGTTGTCTTACGAAGACAGGCATTATGTGCCAGCACGTGACTATTACGAGCGTTTTAGCCTGCTCAGCGGGCAAAATGCACGTAGTCTATTGCTCGGTGTGCGCCTGGCGACGGTTCATGAAGAACACGACACGGCCGCACGTTTTGGCCAGCAACTCGAACGACTCTATCCCGGTACGCCGGAATATCAGCAATACCTGTCGGAGCAATGATGAAAGCCGCGCACCCGGAAGATGTAGCAGCTAATCGCGTCAACCCAGGCGAAACCTTGCGCCAGGCCCGCGAAAGCAATGGTTGGTCGCTGGCTGAAGTGGCCCTCAAGCTCAATTTGACCAGTACCTCGTTGGCCAATCTGGAAGCCGGCGCGTTCGACAAGCTGCCTGGGCACACTTTTGCCCGCGGCTATATCCGCGCTTATGCAAAATTGCTGGGTATCGACCAGGCCGTGTTGGTCCAAGAGTTCGACCAGTTCACCGGCACCGATGCCCAGGGCAGTAATGTCCATGGGTTGGGGCGCATCGAAGAGCCTACGCGCGTTTCCCATACCATTTTGCGGATTGTCAGCCTGTTGTTGCTGATTGCCGTGGTCGGCGGCGGTTTTGTCTGGTGGCAAGACCAGACCTCCCAGCGCAACAAAGACCTGACCAGCAACGCCATGGAACATGTCGAAGTTGAAAGCGCCGACGGCACCACCCAGATTCACCCCCTGGACGAGCCGGAAGACCAGGCCGTGGTAGAGGGGCAAGCTGCGCCGCAAGCGCCGGCCACTGCCGAACAACCCGCGCCAGACGCCGGCACGGCCCCTGCTGCGGTACCGGCTCCGGCTGTTCCGACCGCTCCGGCCGCACCCGTGGCCCAGGCTCCGGCGGTTCCGACGCCTGCACCTGCGACCCCTGCGCCAGCCGCACCCGCAGCGCCGGCGATGTCGCCTCCCACCACCCCGGCATTGATCGCCGGTGATGGGCGCGTACAAATTACCTTCATCGCTGACTGCTGGACGCAGGTCACCGATGGCAACGGCAAAGTGCTGTTTAGCGGTTTGAAGCGTAAGGGAGATACGCTTGACCAGGGCGGCAAGCCTCCTTTGACGCTGCGTCTGGGCTTTGCCCGTGGCGCGCAAGTGGCCTACAACGGCCAGCCTGTAGACGTGGCGCCGTTCACCAGTGGCGAGACTGCTCGCCTCAAGTTGGGACAATAGTCATGCACGGCGAATCTCCAATCAAACGTCGCGTATCGCGCAAGATCTGGGTCGGCTCGGTGCCGGTGGGTGGCGACGCCCCCATTGCAGTGCAGAGCATGACCAACAGTGACACCAACGATGTGGCTGCCACCGTTGCCCAGATCAATCGTCTGGAAGCGGCTGGCGTGGATATCGTACGGGTGTCCGTTCCGGACATGGACGCAGCCGAGGCCTTTGGTCGTATCAAGCAGTTGGTCAAGGTCCCACTGGTTGCCGATATTCACTTCGACTACAAGATCGCGTTGCGCGTGGCCGAACTGGGTGTGGACTGCCTGCGTATCAACCCCGGCAACATCGGGCGTGAAGACCGCGTGCGTGCCGTGGTGGACGCTGCCCGTGATCGCGGTATTCCGATCCGCATCGGCGTCAACGCCGGCTCCCTGGAAAAAGACCTGCAAAAGAAATACGGCGAGCCCACTCCGGCGGCGCTGGTTGAGTCGGCACTGCGCCACGTTGAACACCTTGAACGCCTGAACTTCCAGGACTTCAAGGTCAGTGTAAAGGCCTCGGACGTGTTCATGGCCGTAGAAGCCTATCGCCTGCTGGCCAAGGAAATCGTGCAACCGCTGCACCTGGGTATCACTGAAGCGGGCGGTTTGCGCTCAGGCACAGTGAAATCTGCTGTGGGTCTCGGTATGCTGCTCGCCGAAGGGATTGGCGATACTATCCGCATCTCCCTGGCGGCAGACCCCGTAGAGGAAGTGAAGGTCGGCTACGACATTCTCAAGTCCCTGCGTTTGCGTTCCCGTGGTATCAACTTCATCGCCTGCCCGAGCTGCTCGCGGCAGAACTTCGACGTGGTGAAAACCATGAACGACCTGGAGTTGCGCCTGGAAGACCTGCTGGTGCCGCTGGATGTCGCAGTGATCGGTTGTGTGGTCAACGGGCCGGGTGAGGCCAAAGAGGCCCACGTGGGCCTGACGGGTGGCACACCGAACCTGATTTACATCGACGGCAAACCGTCGCAGAAGCTAACGAATGACAATCTGGTGGATGAGCTGGAAAAGCTGATCCGCGAGAAAGCGGCCGAGAAGGTCGCCGCTGACGCAGCGCTGATCGCTCGCGGCTGATTGAACGAATTTAAGGATCTGATGTGAGCAAGTCTCTGCAAGCCATTCGTGGCATGAACGACATCCTGCCGGAGCAGACGCCACTGTGGCGCTACTTCGAAAGCACTGTCGCGCGCCTGCTGGATAACTACGGTTACAAGCAGATCCGCATGCCGATCGTCGAGTTCACCGAGCTGTTCAAACGCTCCATCGGTGAAGTGACCGACATCGTCGAAAAAGAGATGTACACCTTCGAAGACCGCAACGGCGACTCCCTGACCCTGCGTCCGGAAGGCACGGCCGCGTGCGTGCGTGCCGTACTGGAACATGGCATCACCGGTGGTGGCCAGACCCAGAAGCTGTGGTACATCGGCCCGATGTTCCGCCACGAGCGCCCGCAGAAAGGCCGTTACCGCCAGTTCCACCAGATCGGCTGCGAAGTGTTCAACCTGGACGGGCCGGACATCGACGCCGAGCTGATCGTGCTGACCTGGCGCCTGTGGGGCCAACTGGGCATCCGCGATGCGGTCAAGCTTGAACTCAACAGCCTGGGCACCAGCGAGTCCCGGGGTCGCTATCGCGAAGCCCTGGTCGAGTACCTGTCGGCCCACCTGGACAAACTGGACGAAGACAGCCAACGCCGTCTGAAGACCAACCCGTTGCGCGTGCTGGATACCAAGAACGCCGACACCCAGGCCGTGCTGGTCGATGCGCCGAAAATGGCTGATTACCTGGACGACGAGTCCCGCGTGCATTTCGAGGGCCTCAAGGCTCGTCTGGATGCAGCCGGTATTCCCTACGTGATCAACCCCAAGCTGGTGCGTGGCCTCGACTACTACAGCAAGACCGTGTTCGAGTGGGTCACCGACAAGCTCGGCGCCCAGGGCACCGTGTGTGCCGGTGGTCGCTACGATGGCCTGGTCGAGCAAATGGGCGGCAAGCCGACCCCGGGCGTAGGCTTTGCCATGGGCATCGAGCGGCTGATCCTGCTGCTGGAAACCCTGGAGCAGGTTCCGGAAGAGATTTCCCGTCAGGTGGACGTGTACCTGTGCGCTTTCGGCGAGGCTGCCGAACTGGCGGCCCTGGCCTTGAGCGAAAAAGTACGTGACCAGTTGCCCAACCTGCGCCTGCAGATCAATGCCGGCGCTGGTAGCTTCAAGAGCCAGTTCAAGAAGGCCGACAAGAGCGGTGCGCTTTACGCACTGATCCTCGGCGATGACGAGCTGGCCCAGCAAGTGATAGGTTTCAAACCCCTGCGTGGCCAGGGTGAACAACAGAACATTGCCTTTGATGCGCTCGCTGCGCACTTGGCCACCTGCATCGTGCAGGGTTGAAGCTGTCGAACAGCCGAATTTAGCGATTAAGGAGTATTGGGGTGTCGAGTACTGATGATGAGCAACTGGCCGAGTTCAAGGACTGGTGGCAGCGTAACGGCAAGCCCCTGGTCACAGGCGGCCTGCTGGCGCTAGTGGTGGTGTTCGGCTGGCAAGCCTGGACCAAGTATCAGGCCAACCAGTCCCAAGGTGCCTCGATCGTTTATCAGCAACTGCTGGAAACTACCCTGACCCCGGACGGCAAGCCTGACCCTGCGCAGGTGGCGGACCTGGCCGGCAAGCTGAAGAACGAATTCGGCGGTAGCACCTACGCCCAGTACGGCAGCCTGTTCGTCGCGAAAGTCGCGGTCGATACCGGCAAGCTGGATGACGCCGTCACCGAGCTGAAGGCCATTGCCGACAAGCCGACCAACCCGACCCTGGGTGAAATCGCACGTCAGCGCCTGGCACAGGTATTGGCGGCACAGAACAAGGCTGACGAAGCACTCAAACTGCTCGACGGCGATGCTGACAAGGCATTCGTGGCCACTCGCGAAGAGCTCAAGGGCGACCTGTTGGTCCAATTGGGTCGTACCGACGAAGCCCATGCTGCGTACCAAAAAGCCAAGGCGGCGCTGTCTGATGAAGCGGCGGTCGGTGGCTTACAAATCAAGCTCGACGACTTGGCCAAAGGGGATGCGTGACGTGATCCGTTGGAAACATGCAGCATTGCTGGCTCTGGCCGTTTTGGCCGCGGGTTGCAGCAGCAACAGCAAAAAAGAACTGCCTCCTGCCGAGCTGACCAGCTTCAAGGAAGAAGTGGTCCTGCAAAAACAATGGAGCCAATCCATTGGTGATGGGCAGGGCGACCTCTACAACCTGTTGCAGCCGGCGATTGACGGCGACAACATCGTGGCTACTGATTCCACTGGCGTCGTGGTTGCCATGGATCGCATGAACGGCGACGTCAAGTGGAAGAAAGACCTCGAACTGCCGGTTTCCGGCGGTGTGGGCGTCGGCTATGGCATGGTGCTGATCGGTACCCTCAAGGGTGACGTGGTCGCGCTGGACTCCAGCACCGGTGAAGAGAAGTGGCGCGCTCGCGTGACCAGTGAAGTGCTCTCGGCGCCGGCTACCAACGGCGATATCGTCGTGGTGCAAACCCAGGACGACCGCGTGATCGGCCTGGATGCCTCCACCGGGGACCAACGCTGGTTGTACGACAGCACCCCTGCGGTGTTGACCCTGCGCGGTACCAGTGGTCCGATTGTGACCAACAACCTGGCCGTTGCTGGCCTGTCGACCGGTAAAGTGGTTGCCTTGAATACCCAGAACGGCGTGCCGGCCTGGGAAACTCGTGTGGCCATCCCGCAAGGTCGCTCCGAACTGGATCGCGTGGTAGACATCGACGGCGGCTTGCTGCTGTCGGGTGAAACCCTCTACGTCGCCACCTACCAGGGGCGTGTTGCCGCACTGGACCTGCAAAGCGGTCGCATCAACTGGCAGCGTGATGCCTCCAGCTATGCGGGTGTCGCCCAAGGGTTTGGCAGCGTCTATGTGAGCCTGGCATCCGGCACCGTTGAAAGTGTCGATGAGCGTTCCACCACTGCACTGTGGAGCAATGACTCCCTGGCTCGCCGTCAACTGTCGGCACCGGAAGTCTTCTCCAGCTACGTCGCGGTCGGTGACTTTGAAGGCTACCTGCACCTGCTGAGCCAGGTGGATGGTCGTTTTGTCGGTCGCCAGCGTATCGACAGCGACGGCCTGCGTGCGCGTCCGCTGGTGGTGGGTAACATGCTTTATGTGTATGGCAACGGCGGCAAGCTGGAAGCCCTGACCATCAAGTAAAGGTTTGACTATGCTTGGGGTAACCCCCAGGCGGCCCTGCTTCGGCGGGGCATGCGGCATCTGACGATGCTGCCCCGAGCACCAGCCGCTGCCCTGCAGCGGCTTTTGTATTTTCTGAAATAACGAAGTGGAGAGCCGCATGGTTCCCGTAATCGCCCTGGTGGGCCGACCTAACGTCGGCAAGTCCACCTTGTTCAACCGCCTGACCAGGACTCGCGACGCCATTGTCGGCGACTTGTCCGGTCTGACCCGTGATCGCCAATACGGTGAGGCAAAGTGGCAAGGGCGCTCCTACATTATTGTCGACACCGGTGGTATCTCCGGTGACGAGCATGGCATGGACGAAAAGATGGCCGAGCAGTCGTTGCTCGCTATCGAAGAAGCCGATGTGGTGCTGTTCCTGGTGGACGCCCGTGCGGGCTATACCGCCGCTGACCAGATGATTGGCGAGCACCTGCGCAAGCGCAACAAGCGTTCCTATCTGGTCGCCAACAAGATCGACAACATCGATCCTGAGGCCGCCCGTGCCGAATTCAGCCCGATGGGCCTGGGCGATGCGATCCCGGTCGCCGGTGCTCACGGCCGCGGCATCACCCAGATGCTGGAAATCGCCCTGCGCGACTTCCCAAAGGATGATGTCGAGGAAGAAGAGGGCGAGGAAGAGATCGTCGCTGAAGGCGAGGAAGCCAAGCGCATTCCTGGCCCGAGCGAAAAAGACGGTATCAAGATCGCTATCATCGGCCGCCCGAACGTCGGCAAGTCGACTCTGGTCAACCGTATGCTCGGTGAAGACCGCGTTATCGTCTACGACCAACCCGGTACCACCCGCGACAGCATCTACATCCCGTTCGAACGCAACGAGGAAAAGTACACGCTGATCGACACCGCCGGTGTGCGCAAGCGCGGCAAGATCCACGAAGAAGTTGAAAAGTTCTCCGTGGTCAAAACACTGCAGGCGATCAAAGACGCCAACGTGGTGATCTTCGTGATGGACGCCCGCGAAGGCGTGGTGGACCACGACCTCAACTTGCTGGGCTTTGCCCTGGAAGCCGGTCGTGCCCTGGTCATCGCGATCAACAAGTGGGACGGCATGACGCCGAGCGAGCGTGATTTCGTCAAGATCGAGCTGCAGCGTCGGTTGTTCTTTGTCGAGTTCGCCGATATCCACTTTATCTCGGCACTGCACGGCACCGGCGTGGGCAACCTCTACGCGTCCGTACAGAACTCGTTCAAGTCCGCGGTTACCCGCTGGCCGACCAACCGCCTGACCCAGATCCTGGAAGATGCGGTCGGCGAGCACGCGCCGCCGATGGTCAACAACCGCCGGATCAAACTGCGTTACGCCCACTTGGGTGGTGCCAACCCGCCGATTATCGTGATCCACGGTAACCAGATCGAGAAGGTGCCCAAGTCCTATGTGCGTTACCTGGAAAACACCTACCGCCGTGTCTTGAAACTGGTCGGTACGCCGATCCGTATCGAGTTCAAGGGTGGCGAGAACCCATACGAAGGCAACAAGAACACGCTGACTGACCGTCAGGTGAACAAGAAGCGTCGTTTGATGACTCACCACAAGAAGGCCGACAAGAAGCGCCGTGATAAAAAATAACGGCAGTTTCGAGTTGTAAGCTACAAGCTGCAAGAGAGGGCTCCTTTGGAGCCTTTTTTGTGCCTGACGGTTTGCCCCTTGACCTGCTTGCAGCTTGCAGCTTAAAACTTGCAGCTCACCCGAAGGGGGCTCCCATGATCAGCAGTAAGCTGCCAAACGTCGGCACGACCATTTTCACCACCATGTCGCAACTCGCCGCCGAAACCGGCGCGCTCAATCTGTCCCAGGGTTTTCCCGATTTCAATGGTCCGCAGGGTTTGCTCGATGCAGTGGGTAAGCACATCGCCCTCGGTCATAACCAGTACGCCCCCATGACAGGCCTGCCGGTGCTGCGTCAGCAAGTGGCGGCCAAGATCGCCCGCAGCTATGGCGTCACGGTGAATGCCGACACTGAAGTGACCATCACGCCAGGCGCCACCGAGGCGATTTTTTGCGCCATTCAGGCGGTGATTCGCAGCGGTGATGAAGTCATCGTGTTCGACCCCAGCTATGACAGCTACGAGCCTTCGGTTGAACTGGCCGGTGGCCGCTGCGTGCATGTGCAACTGAGCCTGCAAGGCTTCGCCCTGGACTTCGAGAAACTCAAGGCTGCGCTTTCACCGCGTACGCGCATGATCATCCTCAATAGCCCGCACAACCCCACCGGTGCATTGATCAGCCGTGTCGAGCTGGACCAGTTGGCCGAACTGATCCGCGACCGCGATATCTACCTGGTCAGCGATGAGGTCTACGAGCACCTGGTATTCGACGGTGTGCCCCACGTCAGCGTATTGGCCCATCAGGAACTGTATCAGCGCGCATTCGTGGTCAGCTCATTCGGCAAGACCTATCACGTCACAGGCTGGAAGACCGGCTACGTGGTCGCGCCACCGGCCCTCAGCGCCGAACTGCGCAAGGTGCATCAATATGTCAACTTCTGCGGCGTCACCCCTTTGCAGTACGCTTTGGCGGACTTCATGGCCGAACACCCGGAACATGTCGAAGAACTGCCGGCCTTCTATCAGGCCAAGCGGGACCTTTTCTGCGACCTGTTGGCGCCATCGCGCTTGAGCTTTACCCGGGTGACCGGCACTTACTTCCAACTGGTGGATTACTCGCAGATACGCCCAGACCTGGATGACGTCGCCATGTCCCTGTGGATGACCCGCGAACATGGCGTGGCGACCATTCCGGTTTCGGTGTTCTACCAGCACCCACCCCAAGGCCAGCGCCTGGTGCGCCTGTGCTTTGCCAAACGCGAGGAGACGTTGCGACAAGCGGCGGAAAAACTATGCGTGATCTGAGTGTACTGCCCAATCTGAACATTGCCCTGGTGCAGACGAGCCTGGCCTGGCATGACCGGCATGCCAATTTCGAACACTTCGAGTTGCTGCTGGAGCAGGCCAAAGGCGCCGACTTGATCGTGCTGCCAGAGATGTTCACCACCGGTTTTTCGATGGAATCAGAAGCTCTCGCCGAGCCGGAAAACGGCCCCACCCATCATTGGCTCCAGGCCCAGGCGGCAAAGTATCAGGCCGTGATTACCGGCAGTGTGATCATCCAGGCCGCCGATGGCAGCCACCGCAACCGTCTGCTGTGGGCGCGGCCGGATGGTGAGGTGTTGCATTACGACAAGCGCCACCTGTTCCGCATGGCCGGTGAACATGACCATTACACCCCAGGTGAACGTCAGGTGCAGTTCGAGTTGAAGGGTTGGCGCATTCGCCCGCTGATCTGCTATGACCTGCGCTTCCCGGTGTGGAGCCGCGACGCCCAGGATACGGACCTGCTGCTGTACACCGCCAACTGGCCGGGCGCTCGGCGTCAGCATTGGAATCGGCTGTTGCCGGCGCGGGCCATTGAGAACCTGTGTTACGTGGCGGCGGTGAACCGGGTGGGCACCGACGGCAAGGGGTTTGCCTACACCGGCGATAGCCAGGTGTTGGATTTCCAGGGTGAAACCTTGCTGAGTGCAGGGGAAGCGGACGGGGTGTTCCAGGTGATCCTGGATGCGGCGGAGCTGGCGGCTTACCGTACACGATTCCCGGCGAATCTGGATGCCGATAGCTTTCAGTTAGTCTAAGGCTCTTAGATTGTTCCCACGCTCTGCGTGGGAACGCCTCTTGGGACGCTCTGCGTACCGCTTCTAAGGGCGGACGCAGAGCGAGCGTCCAGGGCTGCATTCCCACGCAGAGCGTGGGAACGATCAGGCCCCTGGATTCTCACCCAGGGGCCTTTTGCATTACGGCAATGCTTACGCCGCTTTGGCTTCCAACTGGCTCAACGAACGGTTCAGCGCACTGAACAGCGCTTTGAAGCTGGCGGTAGTGATGTTTTCATCGATCCCCACACCATGCACCGGGCGTTCGCCGTTCACGCGCAGTTCAATATAGGCCGCCGCCTTGGCATTGGTACCCGCACCAATCGCGTGCTCGTTGTAGTCCATGATCTCCACGCCAATCGGCAGGCCCGCTACCAGCGCTTCCAACGCACCGTTGCCTTTGCCCTTCCAATGCAGATTGGTTTCGCCCTGGCCTTTGCCGGAGACTTCCACCTCGACAAAGCTGTTGCCGTTCTCTTCCTGCAGGCGGTGGCTGACCAACGCATACGGCGTGTTGGCTTGCAGGTATTCACGCTGCAGCAAGGCGTAGATCTGTGGCGCGGTCATCTCCAGGCCCACGCGGTCGGTTTCGGCCTGCACCACCTGGCTGAACTCGATCTGCATGCGACGCGGCAAGCTGATGTCGTATTCCTGCTCCAGCAGGTAGGCGATACCGCCTTTGCCCGACTGGCTGTTCACGCGGATCACCGCCTCGTAGCTGCGGCCAATATCGGCCGGGTCGATCGGCAAGTACGGCACTTCCCACAGCGCATCGTCTTTCTGCTGCGAGAAGCCTTTGCGGATCGCGTCCTGGTGGGAACCGGAGAATGCGGTATGCACCAGGTCGCCGACATACGGGTGACGTGGGTGCACCTGGATCTGGTTGCATTCCTCGACCACTTTGCGCACGCCGTCAATGTCCGAGAAGTCCAACTGCGGGTCCAGGCCCTGGGTGTACATGTTCAGTGCCACGGTGACCAAGTCGACGTTACCGGTGCGCTCGCCGTTTCCAAACAGGCAGCCTTCCACACGGTCGGCGCCGGCCATCAGGCCCAACTCGGTGGCCGCCACGCCAGTGCCACGGTCGTTGTGGGTGTGCAGGCTGATAATCACGCTGTCGCGACGGTTGATATGGCGACCGAACCACTCGATCTGGTCGGCATAGATATTCGGCGTGGCGCACTCGACGGTGGCTGGCAGGTTGAGGATCATCTTGTGCTCAGGCGTCGGGTTCCACACCTCGATCACCGCGTCGCAGACTTCCTTGGCGAACTCCAGCTCAGTGGCGCTGAAGGTCTCTGGGGAATATTCGAAGGTCCACTGGGTTTCCGGCTGCTGGGCGGCGTATTTGACGAACAGCTTGGCGGCGTTGACCGCGATGGCCTTGATGCCGTCCTTGTCCTGGTTGAACACGATGCGGCGGAACGACGGCGAGGTGGCATTGTACAAGTGCACAATGGCTTTCTTGGCGCCGCGCAGGGATTCGAAGGTGCGTGCGATCAAGTCTTCACGGCCCTGGGTCAGCACCTGGATGGTGGTGTCCTCGGGGATGTGGTTGTCTTCGATCAGGGTGCGCACGAAGTCGAAGTCGGTTTGCGACGCGGCCGGGAACGAGGCTTCGATTTCCTTCACGCCAACGGCCACCAGGGTCTTCCAGAAGCGCAGCTTTTTCACCGCGTCCATCGGCTCGATCAGCGACTGGTTGCCATCACGCAGGTCGGAGCTGCACCAGATAGGCGCTTGGGTGATGGTTTTCGACGGCCAGGTACGGTCCGGAATGTCGATGGTGGGGAACGCGCGGTACTTCGAAGACGGGTCTTTGAGCATGCTCATCGGGAAATCCTTGGTTGTAGGGGCCGAGAAAAGGCGGCCTGCCGTGGAACTGTTATTGGGGATAAAACTGAGGGCGAGGCAGATCGATTCAGCCTGGCAGTCGTGCGCTGACAAGGCACAGGCTGCGGTGCTGGCGGAGCTGAATGAGGGTGTGAGAGGTTTTCATAAGCCCAACCCTAACCGTGGCCAAGTGAGATGGCAAGGTGGTCAGGAAAAATTGATAGATTTTCTGTATAAAACAAGCTTTATGAATATTTATTGCTAACAGTGTCTTGTTTTCTTCACATTGTTGCGCTGCTGTAGGTGGTGGCGCAATTTTGGTGAGGAGGTTTTCCCGTGGCGCCGCATGCGGCAGTGAAGGGCTCACCATCGCGCAAACAACGCACGACGGTGATTACTCAAATCACTTTATGGAAGATCTGATAATCCCCTGCCGTAAAGCTATCCGTGACGTTGGCCCCGGGATCCCTTGGTATTGACGGGCCGCTGATGGCAACACTCTTGTTGAATGCTTTGTCCGGGTAAACGCCTATGCCCACCCCTCCAGTGAGTTCCGCCAGACCTGGAACGTTTCGGGCTGTGTTCATATGGGCCCGGCCTACCAAGGCGAGTACTTTTTCGCCCGGCTTGCGTGTTTCCAAGATACGGGTCGCGAAGTAATTGAATTCTTGCAGGCGCGTAATGCCGTTGTCGTTGTCCCCAACGTACTTGTAGAAATCGGGCATATCCGATCGGCGGGTCAAGTAGTGGTGCTCGAGGGATTTGACGGTGATTCCATTGTCACTGGCAAGTTGAACCAGTTCCGAGAGCGTGGGAGACGCGCCTTGAGGACGGTGGCCACCCATGCCCACATCCATGAGCTGGCCCGCGGCATTGGTTTCGACACCTTCAATATAAAACGTGGTAACCCCCGACTCTTTGAGGGCCTGCATATTCTCTTTGAGCATCTGGAAACTGGCGATTTCGTTATGGCGCTCGCCCAGTACCACCACATCAGTGATTTCGTAGGCCTTACGCAACAGGTCGGCCGGCGAGGTGCCGGGTGCGAGCTCCAGCCGGGACGGGCGCGGCGGCATCTGGCCTTGAGTGAGCATGTTCTTGTAGAAGTTATACAAATCCCGCCTGAACCAATACCTGGCCAGTGGCAGGGTTTTCGGGGTGAAGTCTGCTTCGACCAGCCGCCCTCTGTTGAGGCTGAAATACTCGGCGTCTGGTAACGCTGGTCGGGCAGGGGCCTCGGCGCCTGTCGTCGAAGCTCCCGGTGTCGGCGTGGGGGCTCCACCGGGCAGTTGATTCAGGCGCCATTCACCGTTGCCCGCATGTTGTACAGAGGCGACGATTCTGCTGCTTTTGGGCGCAGTTGCTGGGACGTTCGGGTCGATGATATTGACCCAGCCACTGCGAGCGTGAAAGGCTGAATCGATCTGATAAACCCTGCTCACGCGGGTACTGTCGGTAAATCGGATGAACCACTCGTCGCCAACGTTATAGGTACCGTCACTCCTTAGCGTCCGGCCGTTGATCATATCGCCAGGCCTGGCGTACGCACTCAAGTCGCGCTCGGGAATGACGGCGTCGTTGGGCGTGCGTGAGCCAGCGATAGTGTTGCCGGTGCTGGCTAAGGGTCGTGCCGGCACTGGGCTGACGGGCGCAGGCAGTGCTCTTGGCCCTGGGCGCGGGGTCATCGCGCCTGTCGCCGTCGACGACTTGAATACCGGGCGTAGGGGGGCCGCGCGAACATTGGAGATACCCGCCGCAGACAGGGTGAAATCACTGTAGATCGCCCGTCCCAGGCCGGGTCTTTTGATCAGGTGCGGCAACACTCTGCTGTTGGCGCGCAGTGCGCTGATGCCGGCTTTGCCCAGACGAAAACCCGCAGACACGCCTTTGCCAGCCACCGGTATCAGGTCGGTAAAGATCAATGCCACTTCAATGCCGAACTCGATTTTGTTCTTGAGCGATTGCCGTGCGACCTCCGCACTGCTTACGGACTGGTGGTCCGCTCGGTCGATCGCCATCTGTACGTGTTGCTTGTACAGATGGTCTTGGAAATCACCTTTTATGGGCTCAAGGCGAGTGGCGCCTCCCAGCAGCTTGATCGACGAGACCGCCAGCTCGGGGGACATCAATTTCGTTGGGCTGTACGCAGCTTCTTTAAGCGCTCCCTTGAACTGATCGACCTCATCTTTACTGACGGGTGATTTTCTTTGCGCGATATAGGTTGCCCACTCTTTTTTCTCCAGGAGGGTGTCGAGGGCCTTGTGGTCCGCGACTTCGCGATAAGTAATGCCGTCGGGAGCCTTGGGGGTGTACAGCACCAGCGATGGATCTGTCTGGTTGCCGATCACCATCACGCCCTGCACCGCTAGCCCCCTGTGGAGCAGGCTGTTGGCGACGATGGTTTTCCCATCGACTTGAGGGCGGGTGGCCGGGTCGGGGTGAGTCAGTACCGCATCCGCCCACTGCGCCGCGCGTTTATGGATGTTGTCGCTGGCCAGTTCCGTATAGGCGTCGGGGCTGAGTTCTGCCAGAAACGCCTCTTTGTCCATCGCGTCTGCCAGATGAGCTTTCCACGCTGTGCGCAAGTGCACAGCACTCCCCGATTGGGCATCTGGGGCCATTTCCTGTTTGAGCAGTTTGGTGTATTCGCCCCCGACATCGGCGGTATTGACCAGTGCCTTGAGATCGTCGGTATCCAGGGTAACCGGCTTGCCGCTCAGGTCTCGTACGGGCTTGCCGTGCTTGTCGCGCAGAGGCAAGGTCATTTTCTCATCGGTGTATACACCTCTTTCGACGGCAGGGAAGCCACTGGGATTCTTCAGCGCCAAGTCGGTCAGGGACACCGCGTCTTGTTTCGAATAGAGGGGTTGGCCAGTCCCTCTGCCGCCGTGGATGGCGGTGCGGGTGTGGACCTGCACCATGAGTTGATCCGCATCGATTTCTGCTGCCGGGTATCGCTGTTTGATGGCTGCATTCAGGCGGTCACGGGCGAAGGTGTTCAGCGCCGGGATTTTTTCAAGCAGGGGCGTCAGCGCATCCAGGCTCCGTTCCTGCGCCTTGTCCAAGTGCAAAAACAAGGCTTCTTGAAAGGGGCTTAGATTCTTCAACCATTCGGGTTGGAGTTTGTCGGTCAGTTTGGCGTCCCGGGCCAGCATGGCGTTGGTGCCATCGGTGAGGTACGACCAGTCGGCCGCATTATCGATACCTTCCAATGTGGCACTGTCGAGAAGGGGGTTGACGGTTTTGCCTGGCGCCAATGCTGTGCTCAGGTGGGTATTAATGTCTGCCCGCTGGCGTTTGAGCATCCAGGGGATGGATTGCGCCAACACATCCCCGGCCGATGGCTCGACACTGGACATCAGATCTTTTCCGGTAATAGGGTCGGGCCTGTTTTGCAGAGCCGGGGGCAGGCCTTGCAGCAGCAACTTGGCCTCGACACCGCCCTGGTCCAGGCGGCTGGCCAAAGCCTGGCGCGCCTGGGCCGGCGTTGCGAATTCCTCGAAACCTTCGCTGGGCGTGTACATCACGACGGGGCCATTGTCATCGTTGAGCGCAAGTGCGCGCCCATTCGGCCAGGTGGGCGGCGTAGCATAGGAGCCGTCTTTTCGGGTGATGAGAAAGGCCCCTGGCAGCATCGCGCCATGTTCCGTTTGGTCATCCACAGTGACGGGGTACACCCCTAAGCGATCACCGTCGGTGAAGCGTTTTTCCCGGTCTTGCAGGGTGGGGTAGCGCAACGCGGAGTCGATCAGGTCTTTGCCGGTCGCGCTCAGGGTGCCATCGCTCAGGCGCAGTGAGGCGAGGATCGACAGCTGTTTTTTGTGCAGGAACAACAGTTGCTCTTGCGGCGGCATCTGGAGCGTCGGCTGATTTTCCACCGGCCGCGGTGTGCTCCAGTATTCTTCAAGCGCCTGCGGGTATTGCGTGGCAATGCTGCGAGCAATGGATTGCAGCGTGCCTTCGGTAAAGGCCGGTACCGCCATGTCGGCAATGGTTCGTCGATAAGTGAATTCAGTGCTTATGCCTCGCTCCGGGCGCATCAACGCATTCGGGTTGGCCTGGATGTCGCGGATCATCCTGGCCAGTGCAGCCATCAGGGGCTCTGAAGAGGCCAGTGATTCGCGTCCATCGCCCACTCTGTAGCGATTGAAACTGAGCATGTCCGGATTCAGCGGCCTGATCGCGGGGAAGGCCTCCTCAAGTTGCGACTGTACAAAGGCCTTGAAGCCGGGTTGCTGGCTATGCAGGCGTTGCTTGTCTTCAGTCAGCATCGCGTGTTCAGCGGTGAACTGTGTTTCATTGCTGGGTTTGAAATGCTTCACCAACTGCGGGTATCGCATTTTCGCCGGGGTAATACCTGACGAGGCGGGAGTAGGCGGGTCATCGGGGGCGTAATTGGCGGCGGCGGGCAAGGGGGCTGATGCAGGTTGTTGCAGAGTTGCGGGTGGTGTAGGCGGGCTGGTCGGGGGGGTACCGGGTGAGGCGTGAGATGAGGTCAGGAGGTTTTGCGAATGTCGCTCTGACAGTGCTGGGGTAAGTGACATGGAAAGAGTCTCATGGGAATTGGATCTCCAATGCTCAGGTCCTGCTCATTACGTCCGTGTAAATCGCTGGTTGAGTGAGTCTCGGGTGTCGGATGGTTCATCGCAAAAGTGTAAGAAGATCACAATGCATTGCAGCGAACCTCCGGCAGATCAGGCGCCAGCGCAGGAAATCACTGACGCCCCTCACGGCCACGGTATTCAGGGTTGAAACGCGCCGATAAAAATCGCCGGATCTACCCGTGCATCGTTCAGGCTGACGTTCCAGTGCATATGCGGCCCGGTGGCCCGGCCTGTCGAGCCGACTTTGCCGACTACCGCACCGCGTACCAGTGGCTGACCCACCTTCACATCGATCTTCGACATATGGCAGAACATGCTGATAAAGCCCTGGCCATGATCGACAAACACGGTATTGCCGTTGAAGAAGTAATTGCCGACCAGAATCACCTTGCCATTGGCGGGTGTCTTGATCGGTGTGCCGGCCGGTACGGCGAAATCCAGGCCCGAATGCGGGTTGCGTTCTTCACCGTTGAAGAAGCGGCGCACCCCGAATTTGCTCGAAAGCGGCCCGTTCACCGGTTTATCCAGCACCAGGTTGCTAGGCAGGTTCGGGCTGAAGCTGCGGTAAGCCTTGAGCTGCACTGCCAGTTCGCCTTCGATGCGCTTGAGCTGGGCCGGGTCAGGGTTGACCTGGCTCTTGTTCTTCAAAGTGATGCGCTGTTCCGGATACTTCTTGTAACCGACGATAAACGGCAGGTTGCGCCCACCGCTGCTGATGCGCTCGTTGCCAGGCTTGACCGTTAACGGGATACCGACAATCGCCAGCCAGTTGTCCTGCTCCTTGACCACCAGCACCGGCTTGCCCTGGTAGGTGGCTTTCGGCGCCGTGGCCGAAGGGCCTAGTTCGACGACGGCCACGCCGCCTGGCACCGGTTTGTTCAGGGTTCGCGTGATGTAACTGTCGGCGTGGGCGTTAAATGTGAGGCACAACAGCATCAACAGGCTCAGTAGGCGTGGCATCGATCAATCCAATAATGAAAGGGTGACGGGTGTCAGGTGGTTGTCTTCCACCCGCACTTGCAATTGGCCTTCACCCAGGCGCGCGGTGAGGCGCTGGCCGGTGTGGGTTTGTGCGGCATTGCGAATCGCCTGGCCGCGCTCGTCCAACAGGATGCTGTAGCCGCGGCCCAGGGTCGCCAGCGGGCTGACCACCTGCAATGTCTGCACTTGGCTCTGCAGTTGCAGACGCCGAGCCTTGAGACCTTCACGCATGGCGCGGGGCAGGCGTTCGGCGAAGCTGTCCAGGCGCTGGCGCAAGAGTGCCAGTTGACGGCCGGGGTGCTGGCCGGCGAGGCGGGTTTCCAGGCGGATCAAGCGCTCGCGACGGGTATTGAGGCTACGCTCAAAGGCGCGGCGCAAGCGCATGTCCAGGTCATCCAGGCGCTGGGCCTGCTGGCGCAAGCGCTCGCCCGGGTGACGCAGGCGCCGGGCCATGCCTTCCAGGCGCAGGCGGCTGTGGCTCAGGCGGTTGCGCATCAGCATTACCAGGCGGCGCTGCAGGTTTTCCACTTGACGCACCAGATGGCTGGCGTCGGGAGCCAGCAATTCGGCGGCGGCGGAGGGAGTTGGGGCGCGGACGTCCGCCACGAAGTCGCTGATGGACACATCGGTTTCATGACCAACGGCACTGACGATAGGGGTAACGCAAGCATCAATTGCGCGGGCCACCACCTCTTCGTTGAAGCACCACAAGTCTTCCAGGGAGCCACCGCCACGGGCCAGGATCAGCGCGTCGAAACCCCGGGCGTCGGCGAGTTTCAGCGCCCGCACGATCTGCGGGATTGCTTCGCGGCCTTGCACGGCAGTAGGGATCAGGGTCAGTTCAACGTTCGGCGCGCGGCGGCGGAATACGCTGATGATGTCGCGAATTACCGCGCCGGTGGGCGAGCTGATAATGCCGATGCGCCGAGGATGCGCCGGCAGCGCCACTTTGCGTTCGGCACTGAACAGGCCTTCGGCGCTCAGCTTTTCCTTCAGTGCATCGAAGGCCAGGCGTAGCGCACCATCACCGGCCGGCTCCACGGTATCGAGGATCAGTTGGTAATCGCCGCGGCCCTCGAACAACGAGACCTTGCCGCGCACCTTCACCGCCAGGCCATCCTTCAACGCCTGGCGTACCCGCGCCGCATTATTGCGAAACAGCGCGCAACGCACCTGGGCGCCACTGTCCTTGAGCGTGAAATACACATGGCCGGAGGCCGGGCGGGCGAGGTTGGAGATCTCGCCTTCCACCCAGATATTGGTGAACACGTCTTCCAGCAACACCCGCGCGCGGCCGTTGAGTTGGCTGACAGTCAGGACTTCGCGGTCCAGGCCCAAGCGGGCAAAAGGATCTTTAATCATGGGCGGCAGTTTATAGGCATTCGTGCAGGGTTTGACAGAATTGCTCCACCAGCGCGTTTGGCGCTTGCGCACAGGCCAGGGCTACGGTGCTGTCGCAGTCAGGGTCGGCCAAGGGCAAAAATTGCACGTTGGGCGGGGCGATGTCCTGCATGGATTTTGGTAGCAAGGCAATACCGAAACCGGCCTGGATCAATTGCAACTGCGTGGTCTTGCGCGACATTACCCGCGCCGCCTTGGGGAAAAAACCTGCACGCATGCACAATTCAGCCGACAGATAGCTCAGCCCGCCGCGCTGAGGGTGGGGGATTGAAATAAACGCCTCATCCTTGAGTTGCATTAACTCGACCGCTGCGTTGCCGCGTGCCAAGGGATGACCCGCAGGCACTGCCAGCGCCAACGGCTCGGTGTACCAAGGCACCACGCGCACGCCTTCGCGCTGGCGCAACACCGGCAACCGCAGCAGGCCGACGTCCAGGCGGCCCTCGACGATTTCCTCCAGTTGGGCTTCGGAGGAGAGTTTGACGATATCCATCGACACACCCGGGCAGCGCTCCAGCCACGTGCTGATGCCTTGCAGTAACGCGCCGCTCATCGGCACGGTGCTCGAATGGCTCAGGCGCAAGGTGCCGAGTTGGCCCTGGCCCACTTGTGTCGCCAGGTCGCTGGCCTTGAGCAACTCACTCAGCAGGTTGCGCGCCCGTGGGTAGAAGGCTTCGCCGGCGGCCGTCAGCCTTGGCTGGCGTGCAGTGCGTTCGAACAGTGGGGTTTGCAGTTGAGATTCAAGCTCCTTGATCTGCCGGCTCAAGGCTGATTGCGCCACGAACAGGCGCTCGGCGGCAGCACTGAAGCTACCGCTGTCGGCGATTTCGACGAAATAACGCAGTTGCCGGGTGGAGATCAAGAGTCATGCCTTTTTGAGATGAGTAGCGAGCCTGGAAGATATTAGTCGCAACCCTTGCCGATGGCTAAAGTGAACGGCATCTCAATAGAAGGAATAAGTCATGAGCCCGGTTGAGCTGATGAGCCAGTGGACTTTCGGCGGTATTGATTGGCTGGTGATCGGCCTGGGCGTGACGGTGGCTTATATCGTGTTCGGCATTGCCGGGTTCGGCACGGCGCTGGTGGCGGGGCCGATCCTGATTTTATTCATGCCGCTGTCGAAGATCATCCCGTTGCTGGTGCTTCTGGACTTTGTCGCGGCGTTTGGCGGCCTGCTGCAAACGCGGCGCGATGTGAACAAGCCGGAACTGTTGCGGTTGCTGCCCTGCATGGCCATCGGCTGCACCCTGGGCGTGGTGTTTTTGCTCAACCTGCATTCGGACCTGTTGCTGTTATTGATGGGGCTGTTTATCAGCGCCTACGCGATTTACAGCCTGGCGGTGAAAGCAAGGCCGACTCAGCTGGCGGCGGGCTGGTCGATTCCCATGGGCACCGTTGGCGGCCTGTTTGGGGCGCTATTCGGCAGTGGCGGCTTCTTATATGCGATTTACCTGAACAGCCGTTTGCCCAAGGACGCTGCGCGGGCTACGCAAAGCGCGCTGATCAGTTGCAGCACGGTCGTGCGTTTGAGTCTGTTCCTGATTGCCGGGGTGTATGCAGATTTGCCGTTATTGATGTTGGCGGTTTGCCTGTTGCCGGCGATGGCCCTGGGGTTGTGGTGTGGGCGCAGGCTGACGATGCGGCTGTCCCGTGAGGCGTTCGTGCGGTTGGTGACCTGGCTGGTATTGGCCAGCGGTATTGCGTTGATCGGACGGTATTTGAGTACTTGACCTGATTTTTTCAGGGATTAAGCTGCCGTCCTCCCGGGCGTCATCGCGGGCAAGCCCGGCTCCCTCAGTTGATCGCGTTCCAATGTGGGAGCCGGGCTTGCCCGCGATGGCGCCAATAGTCACACCGCAGGACTTCCATGAACTCCCAAAGCATCCTTGTCCCGAAAATCTCCACCTTGCCGGTCCACGAACCCCGCGCCCGGGCGATTGTGCGCTGGCTGGTGCGCAAGAACATCATCAAGGAAGAGCTCACCACTTGCGGGCGTACCGGCAACCGCATGGGCTACGCCCTGGCCGATGGTGCCCGCGCCGTGGTGCTGCACCCCGAAGCGCTGCCGTTCAACGAGCCGGTCAATGGCCTGGAGATCATCTACAAGCGTTGCATCTACACGCCGGCCAAGGGGTTCCTCGAAGAAGCGGGCTGCCCGGAGTGCCTCAAGGAAGTCGGCGAGGCGCTGTTTGAAAGCCTGGAAGACTGGATGCCTGGCCACACCGATAACTTCACCTGCCCGCTATGTGGGCATGAAGACGACATCAATGGCTTTCTGTTCCTGCAGGAATGCGGGTTTTCCAACCTGGGATTCATTTTCAACAACTGGGCGGAGGCGGGCTTCAAACAGAGCTTTATCGACGAGTTTGCCGATTGGCTCGATCAAAAAATGAGCTGGGTCAAAGTCGAACTGTAACTTTTTGCCGAACACGATCGTTCCCACGCTCCCGCGTGGGCAACGCCGCATGGGACGCTCCGCGTCCCGTTGTTGTCGGAGATTTTGAATCCTGCCCCAAGGCGACGCGGAGCGTCACCAGAGGCATTCCCACGCGGAGCATGGGAATGATCGGGGCGATGAAATTACCCATCTATCAGTATTACCAAGTTTGTCAGAGTTTTACATTGAGCCCGGCAGGGTGCATGTATATAATGGCGCGCTTCCATTTTCCCGCTCGGGAGCCCCCGCGATGCTGCGTATCAGCCAAGAAGCTCTGACATTCGACGACATTCTCCTAGTGCCCGGTTATTCCGAGGTACTTCCTAACGAAGTCAGTCTCAAGACCCGCCTAACCCGTGGCATCGAGCTGAATATTCCCCTGGTTTCCGCTGCCATGGACACCGTCACCGAAGCCCGTCTGGCCATTGCCATGGCTCAGGAAGGCGGCATCGGCATCATCCACAAGAACATGACCATCGAGCAGCAAGCTGCCGAAGTGCGCAAGGTCAAGCGTTACGAAGCCGGTGTGGTGAAAGATCCGATCACCATCGAAGCTGACGCCACCGTGCGTGACCTGTTCGAACTCACGCGTATGCACAACATCTCCGGCGTCCCGGTGCTGCACGATGGCGACCTGGTCGGCATCGTCACTTCCCGTGACGTGCGTTTCGAGAACCGCCTTGAAGTCACCGTCCGCGAAGTGATGACGCCTAGAGAGCGCCTCGTCACCGTCAAGGAAGGCGCCGACAAGAACGATGTGCGCGAACTGCTGCACAAGCACCGCATCGAGCGCGTGCTGATCGTCGACGACAAATTCGCCCTCAAAGGCATGATGACCGTCAACGACATCGAAAAAGCCAAGGCTTACCCACTGGCCAGCAAGGATGACCAAGGTCGTCTGCGCGTTGGCGCTGCTGTCGGTACCGGTAAAGACACCGGTGATCGCGTCTCGGCGCTGGTCGCTGCCGGTGTTGACGTGGTAGTGGTCGACACCGCCCACGGCCACTCCAAAGGCGTGATCGACCGCGTGCGTTGGGTCAAGCAGAACTTCCCTGAAGTGCAGGTGATCGGCGGCAACATCGCCACCGGCGCTGCCGCCAAGGCCCTGGCCGAAGCTGGCGCCGATGCAGTCAAGGTCGGTATCGGCCCAGGCTCCATCTGCACCACGCGTATCGTCGCCGGTGTGGGCGTGCCGCAGATCAGCGCCATCGCCAACGTCGCCGCTGCCCTTGAAGGCACTGGCGTACCCTTGATCGCCGACGGTGGCATCCGTTTCTCCGGTGACCTGTCCAAGGCCATCGTAGCCGGTGCCTCCTGCGTGATGATGGGCTCGATGTTCGCCGGTACCGAAGAAGCGCCGGGCGAGATCGAACTGTTCCAGGGCCGTTCGTACAAGGCTTACCGTGGCATGGGTTCGCTGGGCGCCATGTCCCAGGCGCAAGGCTCTTCCGACCGTTATTTCCAGGACTCTTCGGCAGGCGCCGAGAAGCTCGTACCGGAAGGCATCGAAGGCCGTGTGCCGTACAAAGGCACCCTGAGCGCGATCATCCATCAACTGATGGGCGGCCTGCGTTCCTCGATGGGCTACACCGGCAGCGCCAACATCGAAGAAATGCGCACCAAGCCAGAGTTCGTACGGATCACCGGCGCCGGCATGGCTGAATCCCATGTCCACGACGTGCAGATCACCAAGGAAGCGCCAAACTATCGGGTCGGCTGACGCCGACAGCTAAAAGCCACAAGTTATAAGCTGCAAGCGGGGCTGTGTTCGTACAGCTACCGCGCGGCTTCCGATTACTTGCAGCTTGCAGCTTGAAGCTTGCAACTGCTCTTCAGAGTTTCTTTCATGGCCCTCGACATTCACGCCCACCGCATCCTGATCCTCGACTTCGGTTCCCAGTACACCCAGCTGATCGCCCGCCGCGTGCGTGAAATCGGCGTGTACTGCGAACTGCATCCGTTCGACATGGACGATGAAGCGATCCGCGAATTCGCACCCAAAGGCGTCATTCTCGCCGGTGGCCCCGAGTCCGTTCACGAAGCCAATAGCCCGCGCTGCCCGCAAGCGGTATTCGACCTGGGTGTGCCGGTATTCGGCATCTGCTACGGCATGCAGACCATGGCCGAGCAACTGGGCGGCAAGGTAGAAGGCTCCGAGCTGCGTGAATTCGGTTATGCCCGTGTGGACGTGATCGGCAAGAGCCGCCTGCTGGACGGCATCGAAGACCACATCGACGCCGACGGCCTGTTCGGCCTCGACGTCTGGATGAGCCACGGTGACAAGGTCACCAAAATGCCGGAAGATTTCCACATCCTGGCCAGCACCCCGAGCTGCCCGATTGCCGGCATGTTCAGCGATGAGCGTCGCTACTACGGGGTGCAGTTCCATCCGGAAGTGACCCACACCAAGCAAGGCGGGCGCATCCTGTCGCGTTTCATCCTCGACATCTGCGAGTGTGAAGCCCTGTGGACCCCATCGAAAATCGCTGAAGACGCCATCGCCCAGGTGCGCGCCCAGGTCGGCACCGACAACGTGCTGCTCGGCCTGTCCGGTGGCGTTGACTCCTCGGTTGTGGCTGCCTTGCTGCACAAGGCCATCGGCGACCAGCTGACCTGCGTATTCGTCGACAACGGCCTGCTGCGCCTGCACGAAGGTGAGCAAGTAATGGCCATGTTCGCCGAGAACATGGGCGTCAAGGTGATCCGCGCCAACGCTGAGGACCAGTTCCTCAACAACCTGGCCGGCGAGTCCGACCCGGAGAAGAAGCGCAAGATCATTGGTCGCACCTTCATCGACGTGTTCGATGCCGAGTCCAACAAACTGGACAACATCAAATACCTCGCCCAGGGCACCATCTACCCCGACGTGATCGAGTCGGCCGGCGCCAAGAGCGGCAAGGCCCACGTGATCAAGTCCCACCACAACGTGGGCGGCCTGCCTGAGGAAATGAACCTCAAGCTGGTAGAACCGCTGCGCGAACTGTTCAAGGACGAAGTCCGCCGTCTGGGCCTGGAACTGGGCCTGCCGTACGACATGGTCTACCGCCACCCATTCCCAGGCCCTGGCCTGGGCGTGCGTATCTTGGGTGAAGTGAAGAAGGAATACGCCGACCTGCTGCGTCGCGCCGACCACATCTTCATCGAAGAACTGCGCAAGGCCGACTGGTACCACAAGGTCAGCCAGGCGTTCGTGGTGTTCCAGCCGGTGAAATCGGTTGGCGTTGTAGGTGATGGCCGCCGTTACGCATGGGTTGTTGCACTGCGTGCTGTAGAGACGATCGACTTCATGACAGCGCGTTGGGCACACCTGCCTTACGAACTGCTGGAGACGGTCAGCGGCCGGATTATCAACGAGATCGAAGGTATCTCGCGCGTGACGTATGACGTGTCGAGCAAGCCGCCGGCGACGATTGAGTGGGAATGATGGGACGTCCGGCATTGTCCGGCACGATCTAGCAAGAAATGCCCTGGAGCCCGCGTAATTGCGGGCTTTTGGCTTTCTGAGGTTGGCACTTTCAGTTGCTTTGTGCATTGCCAGGTAGGGGGCTGGCCTTTTGAGACGCGTAGCCTGACTGATAGCGCGTAAAAATTTTACGGAGAATTTACGCAGCCTGTTTGGGGGGCGTCCGATACTGCGCGGTGCTCATTTCGGAACGCTACTGTGATGTCACTCGCAGCAATTCGGCTTATCGGCTTCATCTTAGGTATTTTTTTGATCACGCTGGCCGTAAGCATGGTGATTCCCATGATTACACTGGTGGTCTATGAGCGCAGTGACGATCTCTCGGCCTTCCTCTGGGCGAGTTTGATTACCTTCATTTGCGGCCTTCTGTTGATCGTGCGGGGCCGCCCGGATATTGGCCATCTTCGCCCAAGGGACATGTACTTACTGACTACCGCAAGCTGGGTAGTTGTGTGCACCTTCGCTGCATTACCCATGGTGTTCATCAGCAAGATCAGCTACACCGACGCCTTCTTTGAAACGATGTCTGGCATCACAACCACTGGCTCGACCGTGCTAAGCGGTCTGGATAGTTCATCTCCCGGGTTGCTGATCTGGCGTTCTATGCTCCATTGGTTGGGCGGCATCGGTTTTATCGGCATGGCTGTGGCGATTCTTCCACTTTTGCGCATCGGCGGCATGCGTCTGTTCCAGACAGAGTCCTCAGATTGGTCCGAGAAAGTGACACCTCGCTCCCATGTCGCAGCCAAGTACATTCTTTTGCTCTATCTGGGGCTGACAGGCATCGGAACCCTGTCGCTCTGGCTCGCTGGAATGACGCCATTTGAAGCGGTCAACCATGCGATGTCGCTGATCTCTACCGGAGGATTCTCAACTTCGGACGCCTCTCTTGGGCATTGGACGCAACCAGCGATTCACTGGGTGGCAGTAGCCATCATGGTTCTGGGCAGCCTGCCATTCACCTTGTACGTTGCAACATTGCGAGGTAATCGGCGTGCCTTGATCAGAGATCACCAGGTGCGCGGATTTATCGGATTCTTGCTCATCACATCGTTGGCTGTGGGTACCTGGCTGCACTTTCACAGTGATCATGGATGGTGGGATGCGTTTCGTATCGTGGCCGTCAATGTGACCTCGGTGGTCACGACCACCGGCGTTGCGGTGGGCGACTACACCTTGTGGGGCAGCTTCGCGGTCTTGCTGTTTTTCTATTTAACCTTTGTCGGTGGCTGTTCCGGCTCAACGGCAGGCGGTCTTAAAATCTTCAGATTTCAGGTGGCTGCCGCTCTGCTGGTCAGCAGCTTGAAGCAGTTGATCCATCCTCGAGCCGTGATTCAGAAAAAATACAACGGCCATCCCATCGACGAGGAGATTGTGCGCTCGCTTTTGACCTTCTCGTTTTTCTTCATCATCACGATTGCCGCTATCGCTTTGGGCCTGGCTCTCATTGGGCTTGATTGGATAACCGCGTTGAGCGGCGCCGCCACGGCGGTGTGTAACGTCGGGCCAGGCCTGGGCACAATCATTGGGCCGGCAGGCAATTTCTCATCATTGCCGGATGCGGCCAAATGGTTACTTACCGTTGGAATGCTTCTGGGAAGGCTGGAAATCCTGACGGTGCTGGTACTCGTAACGCCGGTTTTCAGAAGGTATTGACCCAGCGAGTGACGGTGCTGGCGCTACAAACTATTCGAGGTATGAATATCAGCTTTGAGCGTCAGAAAAACTCATCCAGCAGACAATAGAACTTCATCCGCTGCTCATCGGGCTCAACGCCATAAGCCTCAAAAAATGGCCTCACCCATGCCAGTCCCAGATTGCTTTCAATACTTCGTGCTGCCAAGGCAAGGTCTTGAAACCGATCGCTGACCCCCAGCCGTCCACAGTCGATGAAGCCGCTGAAACAACCCTCTGCCGCCATGAAGTTCGGCAGGCAAGCGTCGCCATGGGTCACTACCAGATCATGAGTCTTTGGCTGAGTCGCCACCAGTTCAGCAAACACATCCTCAGCGCTTTGCCCCAGTCGCTCGTCGTCGAAATCTGTCTCGTCCACGAGGCCGGCACTGACATGTTGCTGTGCGCGTGCGATGCGCAGCTGGAGGGAGTGATCGAAGGGGCACAGGGCCACGGGTAACTGGTGCAAAGTACGCAGCGCGGTCGCCAGGATGTTGATAATTTGCTCGGCTGAAAGCTCGCTGGCGCTGGCCAGGTCCTGTCCCGGTATGGTGGTCATCAGCAACCAATGGCGATGGGCCGCTGTAACTTCATCCAAGACCATAGGCGCAGGCAGACCCATTTGCTGCAGCCACCTGAGGCGATCAATTTCGTTTGCCAACTCACCGTGTTCCTCGAGGAGCTCGGACTTCAGGAACAGATCCGTGCCGCCGTCCTGGCGCAGGCGAAAGACGTCAGCGCGCGATTCACCAATGGCCTGTTGTTCAATCAGTGCATGGGGAAATTGTTCCCGCCATTTGTGGGGAATATTCATCGTTGTCTCCGGCGTCAGCGCCGCGCCACATCAGAAAAATAAAACTTATCCAACGTATGCCGCGACTCGGTGTACTCGAACTGCCTTCCATCCTGCAAAAACGTCTGGTTACTCACCACAATCACATGGCTTTGCCCCTCCAGATCCAGATGCGCCTGGTCGTCCTTGCTGCGTGGCAGGGCTTCGATGGTGCGTTGCGCGTAGCTGATCTGCAGCTGCAGCGTTTGCTCGATAAACGCGTAGATCGACTGCTCGGCGATGTCGCGGTCCAGGCCGGGAATCAGGTCGCTGATGAAGTGGTTGATGTCCAGAATCACGCGTTTGCCGCCGATGCGGCGCACCCGTTTGATGCGCGTGATCAGGGTGCCGGGTTCGGCCTCGATGTGTTGCAGCAGTGAGCCTTCCAACGGGATCTGGGCGAACTCGACCACGTCGGTACGTACATCATCGCCCAGGTCAGCGTGGGTTTCGTGGAAGCTGACGATGCCGCCCAGTTGGAACTCGATCGGGTTGGGCGACAACACAAAGGTGCCCTTGCCGTGGATTTTTTGCGCAAAGCCACGTTCCTGCAACTGCTCGATCGCGCGCCGTACGGTGCCACGGCTGGCCTGGTAGGCGTCCATCAGTTCGGTTTCGGAGGGAAGGCGCGTACCGCGTTGCAGGCGCTCGGTGGTGATGCTGGCAAGCAGATCCGTATAGATCTGGTTGTATTTGCTCATGGGATGGCTCTTGCCCGGCGTTATGAAGGTGGACTGCGCGTTCAAGGCAGGAACCTTAGTGGCAGAGGTTGGGTTTGTCCATTGGACACCCGTGCCCGTAGGTGAAAAACCTGACGGAAAGATCGTATGAATAAACAAAAGTGTAACTCGTACAGACGAGTTGTTGATTTAACTCGTACAGACGAGTACTTTTCCCTCCTCGGCGTGCTGCCAACGACTGCCACCCATAAAAACAATCACAGTGGAAAACGAGCATGAGCCACGACTATTCAACGATTGCCCGCGAGATCCTCGACAACCTCGGAGGCCGCGAAAACCTTGAGCAGGCTGCCCATTGCGTGACCCGCCTGCGCCTTGCGCTCAAGGACCCCAGCCTGGTCAACAGCAGTGCCCTGAACCAGGTTGACCTGGTCAAGGGTTCGTTCTTTACCGGCGGCCTGTTCCAGGTGGTGATCGGCCCCGGCGAAGTGGAAAAGGTCTACGCCGCCCTGCGCGAACTGACCGGCCTTGCCGCTTCGACCATTGCCGACGTCAAGAAAGCCGGCGGCGACAAGGCCAACCCCATGCAGCGCCTGGTGCGGGTGTTCTCCGATGTGTTCATGCCGATCCTGCCCGCGCTGATCATCGCCGGCCTGTTGATGGGCGTGAACAACCTGATGGGGGCCAAGGGCATGTTCATCGAAGGCCAGACACTGCTGGAGGCCTACCCGAACCTGGATGGCCTGTGGAGCCTGATCAACCTGATGGCCAACACCTCCTTCGTGTTCCTGCCGGCACTGGTGGGCTGGTCGGCGGCCAAGCGGTTCGGCGGCAGTGAAATCCTCGGCATCGTGCTGGGCCTGATGCTGGTGCACCCGGACCTGCTCAACGCCTGGAACTACGGCAAGGCGGTCGCCGGCCTCGACGGCCAGAGCCTGCCGTACTTCGATATCTTCGGCTGGTTCCAGATCGAGAAGGTGGGTTACCAGGGGCAGATCCTGCCGATCCTGATGGCGGCCTTTGTCATGAGCGTAATCGAGAAGTGGCTGCGGGCGCGGGTGCCGAATGCCATTCAATTGCTGGTGGTGCCGATCACCACCATCGTGGTCACTGGTGTGCTGGCCCTGGCAATCATCGGCCCGGTGACGCGTCACCTCGGCATCCTGATTACCGAAGGCCTGGTCACCCTGTTTGAAATCGCACCTATGATCGGCGGCGCGATTTTCGGCCTGCTCTATGCGCCGCTGGTGATCACCGGTATGCACCACATGTTCCTGGCCGTCGACCTGCAGCTTATTTCCACCCAGGGCGGCACCTTTATCTGGCCGATGATCGTCATGTCTAACCTGGCCCAGGGCAGCGCCGCGCTCGGGGTGTTCTACATGACTCGCAATGCGCGGGACAAAAGCATGGCCTCGACCTCGGCCATTTCAGCTTACTTCGGCATCACTGAGCCGGCGATGTTCGGGGTGAACCTGCGTTTCAAATTCCCGTTCTATGCCGCGCTGCTGGGCTCGGCGCTGGGCAGCATTTTCCTGTCGTTGAACAAGGTGCAGGCCTCGGCCATCGGCGTCGGTGGGCTACCCGGGTTTATCTCGATCGTACCGAGCGCCATTCCGATGTTCGTGATTGGCATGGTCGTGGCGATGGTCGTGCCGTTTGCGCTGACGTGCATGTTGAGCATGAAGATCGTTCGGCCGGGTTACCGGGTCGCCTGAAGATCGCTATCGCAGGCAAGCCAGCTCCAACAGTGATGTGTGAACACATTCAAATGTGGGAGCTGGCTTGCCTGCGATGAGGCCGGAAGGGCCAACACCCAACTCTACTGAAGGAACCCACCATGCAAACCTGGCAACACTCGGTGATCTACCAGATCTACCCCAAAAGCTTCCACAGCCACGCGGGTAACGCCACCGGTGACCTGCTGGGCATCGTGGACAAACTCGACTACCTCAAGTGGCTGGGCGTGGATTGCCTGTGGGTTACTCCGTTCCTGCGCTCGCCCCAGCGCGACAACGGCTACGACATCAGCGACTACTACGCCATCGACCCCAGCTACGGCACTATGGCCGACTGCGACCTGCTGATCAGCGAAGCCGCCAAGCGTGGTATCAAGCTGATGCTCGACATCGTGGTCAACCACACCTCCATCGAACACGAATGGTTCCAGCAGGCGCGCAGCAGCCTCGACAATCCCTATCGTGACTTCTACATCTGGCGCGACCAGCCGAACAACTGGGAATCCAAGTTCGGCGGCTCGGCCTGGGAATACGAAGCGCAGACTGGCCAGTACTACCTGCATCTGTTCGACCATACCCAGGCCGACCTCAATTGGGATAACCCCAAGGTACGCGCCGAAGTGTTCAAGATGATGCGCTTCTGGCGCGACAAAGGCGTGGGCGGCTTCCGCCTGGATGTGATCAACCTGATCTCCAAGCCCGCCGATTTCCCCGAAGACCACAGCGACGGTCGCCGTTTCTACACCGACGGCCCGAACGTGCACCAATACCTGCAGCAAATGCACCGCGAGGTCTTTGAAGGCCATGACCTGATCAACGTGGGCGAGATGTCATCCACCCGCCTGGAACACTGCATTCGCTACTCGAATCCAGCGTCGAAAGAGCTGTCGATGACCTTCAATTTCCATCACCTGAAAGTCGATTACCCCAACCTGCAGAAGTGGGTGAAGGCCGATTTCGATTTCCTGCAACTCAAGCAGATTTTCTCCGACTGGCAGGTGGGCATGCAGGCCGGTGGCGGCTGGAACGCGTTGTTCTGGTGTAACCACGACCAGCCACGGGTGGTCTCGCGCTTTGGTGACGACGGCGAATACCGCGTGGTCTCGGCCAAGATGCTCGCTACGGCGCTGCACTTTCTGCAGGGCACGCCATATGTGTATCAGGGCGAAGAGCTGGGCATGACCAACCCCGGCTTCGACAGCATTTCGCAATACCGCGATGTGGAAACCCTGAACATCTTCCGCCTCAAGCGCGACGCGGGAGAGTCCGAAGCCTCGAGCATGGCGGCGATCATGCAGAAGTCTCGCGATAACGGGCGTACGCCCATGCAGTGGAGCACCGAAGCGAACGCCGGGTTCAGCCGCGGTGAACCCTGGATCGGCATTCCCGCGAATGCTGCGCAGATCAATGTCAACAGCCAGATGGATGACCCGGATTCGGTGCTGCATCACTACCGCAGGCTGATCGACCTGCGCCGTCGCGAGCCGCTGATACAGCAAGGCGTTTACCGTGCGTTGCTGCAAGACCATCTCCAGGTCTGGGCGTACCTGCGTGAAGGTCATGGCGAGCGCCTGTTGGTACTCAACAACTTCTATGGATCGTCGTGCGAGATCCAACTGCCCGAAGGCGTGATCAACGCCGCAAACGAGCAACGCCTTCTGATCAGCAACTACCCCGATTGCCCGCTGCGCACGAGCATGATGGTGCTACGCCCTTATGAATCCTTCGTGCTGCACCTGACTGGTTGAAATGCCCCCTGTAGGAGCGAGCTTGCTCGCGAAGATCGCCAACGCTAACGCGCCCCTCCAGGTGTTGCGTGGAGGTTGCAAATTCTTCGCGAGCAAGCTCGCTCCTACAGGTGATCGCGTCACGCAAGACAGCAAGAAAAAACAATAAAAATAAAAGGAGCACTTCATGAAAACAACAATAAAACTGGGCCTTATTGCCTCCTGCCTCACGGTGCCTTTTGGCGCGCAGGCCCTGGAATTTGCCGGGTATTTGCGCAGCGGCGCGGGCACGTCAACGGGCAGCGGCAAGCAGCAATGTTTCCAACTGCCGGGTGCGCAAACCAAGTACCGCTTGGGCAACGAATGCGAGCAGTACGCAGAGCTGGAACTGCGTCAGGATTTGCTGACCCTCGATGACGGTTCGGTGTTCAGCGTCGATGCCATGGCTTCCCTCTATAACAAGTACGACCGTGCCCTGAAGTTCCAGGGTGAAAACAATGGCTCGGCGCGCATGCCGCAGATGTATGCGCAATGGTCCAACCTGCCCAGTCTCAATGGCGGTTCGCTGTGGGCCGGGCGGCGTTACTACAAACGTAACGACATCCATATTTCCGACTTCTACTACTGGAACCAGAGCGCCACCGGTGGAGGGATCGAGGACGTGTTGATCGGCGGCTTGAAATACAGCTACGCCCTGTCGCGCAAGGACAACCTGTACCAGAAGGAGTACGCCACCCGTCACGACTTCAACGTCGCAGGTTTCAAGACCAACCCCGGTGGCGAACTGGAACTTGGCTTGAGCTACATCGCCAAGGCCGGTGGGCGTGACACCAACAGTGGCTGGGCGCTGACGGCGCAGCATGTACAAGCGGCCTTCCTGGGTGGCAAGAACAAGTTTGCCCTGCAGTACGGCGAAGGCCCCGGCACCGGTCTGGGTTACACCGGCAATACCACGTTGGACAAAAGCAGCAAAAGTTACCGCGCCGTGGAGTTCTTTGATTGGCAAGTGACCCCGCGTTTCGGCGGGCAAGTCGAGGCGGTGTACCAGAAAGATGTGCGCCCAGGGCGTCAGGACCAGAACTGGATGTCGCTCGGTGTGCGTCCTGCGTATGCGCTCAGCGAGCAATTCAAACTGGTCACTGAGCTGGGGCACGATCAGGTCGAGGCCACCGGCGGTACGCGCAAATTGAGCAAATTTACCTTCGCCCCGACCTGGTCGCCCAAAGGCCCTGAGTTCTGGGCGCGGCCGGAAGTGCGGTTGTATTACACCTATGCGTCCTGGAACAAAGCGGCCAAACGTGCGGCCAATGAGCTGGCGGCGGGCTCGGCGTTGTCCGACACCGGCGCCTATGGCACGGCGCGGCATGGGTCGAACGTCGGTGTGCAGGTCGAATATTGGTGGAAGTAAGCCGGGCTCGTGTGCGAGCGGGCTTGCTGTGGCGAGGGAGCTTGCTCCCGCTCGACTGCGCAGCAGTCGCAGGCTTTTGGGGGCGCTTCGCACCCCAGCGCAAGCAAGCTTGCTCGCCACAGCAAGCCCGCTCCCACCTTTGATCTTCGTCATCCTCAACCTTGCATCGGCTCAATGATTTTTAAAGAACAACACAAACAGGTGAAGTCATGACCACATCTCAACCCCTGGAACTGCTGGCACCCTTGTCCGGGGTTTTGCTGGCGCTGGATCAGGTCCCCGACCCGGTATTTTCCGGCCGCGTGATTGGCGATGGCCTGTGCATCGACCCCACCTCGCAGACCCTCTGCGCGCCGTTGGCCGGGGTGATCAGCAATATTCAGGACAGCGGACACGCCGTCAGTGTCACCGCCGATAACGGAGTGCAGGTGCTGCTGCATATTGGCCTGGACACCGTGAACCTGGCAGGCCAGGGCTTCACCCGGCTGGTCGAGGAGGGCCAGCGGGTGGAGGCCGGGCAGCCGCTGATCGAGTTCGATGCCGATTATGTGGCGCTCAATGCACGTAGCCTGCTGACCTTGATGCTCATTGTGAGCGGCGAGCCGTTTGTGCCATTGGTGGCCGGTCAGGCGCTGGTGGAGTCCGGCCAGCCTCTGGTGCAGGTCTCACCGGGGCCGATGCCCGCTGAGGTGGACGAGGAAGAGGGCAATGCGCTGTTTTCCAAGCCAGTGACACTGCCCAATGCCAGCGGCCTGCACGCCCGCCCTGCGGCGGTGTTTGCCCAGGCGGCGAAGGGGTTCAGTTCCAGCATTTTCCTGCACAAGCAAACCCTGAGCGCCAATGCCAAGTCGCTTGTGGCGATCATGGCGCTGCAGACCTCCCAGGGCGACAGCGTGCAAGTGAGCGCGGCGGGGGAAGATGCCGAGGCGGCAATCCAGGCGCTGGTGGCGTTGCTGCTCGACGGCTGTGGCGAGACGCTGCCGGTAGCGGTCGAGGCGATCAACGAGCCCGCCACGCCAGCGTCTTCTGCGTCCGTGTTGCGAGGCGTCTGCGCGTCGCCGGGCTCGGCGTTCGGCCAGGTTGTCCAAGTGGCTGAACCGGCGCTTGAGATTCCCGAAGCCGGTGCCGGAGAAACCTTCGAACGTACCGCATTGGCCCGTGGCCTGCGGGCGGCAAACGAAGCGCTGCAAGCGTTGCAGGCCAAGGCGGCCGGCAGTGCCCAGGCCGAGATCTTCCGCGCCCACCAGGAACTGCTCGAAGACCCGACCCTGCTTGAACAAGCCCATAGCCTGCTGGCCGAAGGCAAGAGCGCGGCCTTTGCCTGGAATACGGCCACGGTGGCGACCGCCAGGCTCTTCGAAGGCTTGGGTAAAACGCTGCTGGCTGAGCGTGCGGCGGATTTGGCCGACGTCGGCCAGCGCGTGCTCAAGTTGATCCTGGGGGTGCCGGAGCGTTCCATGGAGCTGCCGGAGTGCGCCATTCTGGTCGCCGAACAATTGACCCCCTCACAAACCGCCGGCCTGGATACCAGCAAAGTGCTGGGCTTCGTTACGGTCGCCGGTGGCGCTACCAGCCACGTGGCCATCCTCGCCCGGGCCCTCGGCCTGCCATCCCTTTGCGGTGTACCCAGTCAAGTATTGGCCTTGGCCAACGGCAAGCGGGTACTGCTCAACGCCGACAAAGGCGAGCTGCAGCTGGAGCCGAACCTGGCTGAAATCGAGCAACTGCAGGCGGTTCGTCAACAGCAAAAGCTACGGCTGCAGCGTGAAGTGGCACAGGCCTCACAGGCGGCGGTCACCCGCGACGGTCACCACATCGAGGTCACAGCCAACGTCGCCTCATTGCAGGAAGTGGAACAGTCACTGACCCTGGGCGCTGAAGGCGTGGGTCTGCTGCGTTCGGAGTTCCTCTACCTGGAACGCAACCGTGCCCCGAGCGCAGAGGAGCAGGCCGACACCTACAGCGCCATCGCCCGCGCCCTCGGCCCCGAGCGTAATCTGGTGGTACGTACCCTGGATGTGGGCGGCGATAAACCCTTGGCCTATGTGCCGATGGAAAGCGAGACCAACCCCTTCCTTGGCCTGCGCGGTATCCGCCTGTGCCTGGAACGCCCCGAACTGCTGCGTGAACAGTTGCGTGCGATTCTTGCCAGTGCAGGCTTGGCGCGGCTGCATATCATGTTGCCGATGGTCAGCCTGCTGTCGGAGCTGCACCTGGCGCGCAAGATGCTCGAAGAAGAGGCGCTGGCCCTCGGGCTGACCGAGTTACCGAAGCTGGGCATCATGATCGAAGTCCCCAGCGCAGCGCTGATGGCGGATGTGTTTGCGCCCCATGTGGATTTCTTCTCCATCGGCACCAACGACCTGACCCAGTACACCCTTGCCATGGACCGCGACCACCCGCGCCTGGCCAGCCAGGCCGACAGTTTTCACCCGGCCGTCCTGCGCCTGATCGACATCACCGTCAAGGCGGCCCATGCCCATGGCAAGTGGGTGGGCGTATGTGGTGCGCTGGCGTCCGAAACCCTTGCTGTGCCGGCGTTGATCGGCCTGGGTGTGGATGAGCTGTCGGTCAGCGTGCCGCTGATCCCCACCATCAAGGCCACCGTGCGCGAACTGGACCTGCACGACTGCCAGATCATTGCCCGCCAAGTGCTGGGCCTGGAAGAAGCCGATCAAGTGCGCGAGGCCCTGCGCCTGTACCACGCGGCCACCGTTGAAACCTCACCTGTCGTGGAGCACTGAGCATGTTCGAGAAATTGCAGCGGGCGTTCTGGAAAGCCCTGACGCCTGATTTGGTGGCCGAGACGGTCGCACCGACGACGCCGAGCCTGTTGTCGGCCGATGTGGTGAGTGCATTGGGCGGGGAGGGGAACGTCACGTCACAGCAGCGCGTGGCACTCACGCGGGTGCGCGTGCAATTGCGCGAGGCGGGGCGTTTGGATGAGTCGGCGTTGAAGGCGGCGGGTATACCCGCAGTGATGGTGTTGACGGGTGGGGTGGTCCATCTGCTCACCGGCCTATAAGGCGACGATGATCCCATGTGGGAGCCGGGCTTGCCCGCGATAGCGGTGTGTCAGGCGCCGAATACCTTGACTGTCAGGCCGCCATCGCGGGCAAGCCCGGCTCCCACAGGGATTTGCAGTGTGCGGGCTGTCGTGATCAGAGTTGTGGGGTGTCTTGTGGCGGCTTGGTCTTGTCCACGCCCGGCACATGCAGGTTGCCTTCCACCACCTGGTTGCCCTCCAGCTGCGGCTGGGTCACCCAGGTAAGGATGTCGTAGTAACGCCGGATGTTCGCCACAAAATGCACCGGCTCGCCGCCGCGGGCGTAGCCGTAGCGGGTCTTGCTGTACCACTGCTTCTGCGACAGGCGTGGCAGCATCTTCTTCACGTCCAGCCACTTGTTCGGGTTCAGGCCTTCTTTCTTCGCCAGGATGCGCGCGTCGTCCAGGTGGCCGGTGCCTACGTTGTAAGCGGCGAGGGCGAACCAGGTGCGGTCGGGCTCGGCGATCTTGTCGTCCAGCTCATCCTTGATCCGGGCCAGGTACTTGGCGCCGCCCATGATGCTCTGCTTGGGGTCCAGGCGGTTGGACACGCCCATGGCTTGCGCGGTGTTCTGGGTCAGCATCATCAGGCCGCGCACGCCGGTCTTGGACGTGACCGTGGGTTGCCACAGCGATTCCTGATAACCAATGGCTGCCAGTAAGCGCCAATCGACTTTCTCGGCCTTGGCATAGGCGCGAAAGTGTTTCTCGTACTTGGGCAGGCGTTGTTGCAAGTGCTGGGCAAAGGTGTAGGCGCCGACATAGCCGAGGACATCTACGTGCCCATAGTAGCGGTCCTTCAGGCGTTGCAGGGTGCCATTCTTCTCGACCTTGTCCAGGTAACTGTTGATCTCGTTTAGCAGGCTGTTGTCGTCGCCTGCTGCTACGGCCCAGCTTTGATTGCTGGCATTGCCGAGGTCGAAGGCCACGCGCACGTTGGGGAAGTACACTTGGTTCATGGCCACTTCGTTGGAGTCCACCAGGGTCAGGTCGATTTGCCCTTCGTCGACCATGCGCAGCAAATCCACCACTTCCACCGCGTCGGATTCTTCGTACTCAATCGCCGGGTTCTGTTTTTTCAGCGCCGCCAGTTGCTCGGCGTGGGTGCTGCCCTTGAGCACCATGATCTTCTTGCCCACCAGGTCGGCGGCGTTGGTCGGGCGCGATTGGCCGTTGCGGTAGATGATCTGCGGGGTGACTTCAAGGTACGGGTGGGAGAAGCGCACCTGCTGCTGGCGCTGGTCGCTGCTCACCAGGCCGGCGGCGGCGAGTACCGGGCCGTTGGGTTTGCCCAGCCGGCTGAACAGGTCGTCGAGGTTGTCGGCCGTCTCGATTTCCAGCTTCACCCCCAGGTCGTCGGCAAAGCGCTTGACCAGTTCGTATTCGAAGCCGGTTTCACCGTTGCGATCCTGGAAATACGTAGCGGGACTGTTGCGAGTGACCACCCGCAATACGCCATCCTCCTTGATTCGCTCCAGTGTGCTGGGTTTATCAACACAGGCACTGAGCATCAGGAAGAGCAAGGTGGCGATGAGCCATTTGGCGCATCGCAGGCGCGAAACAGTTGGGAAGAACATCTGCGCAGTATACGCAAACGGCTCACGGCGCCATATCTCGACAGCGGTGCACTTGTCTGCTAGCCAGCCTGAAACTGTGCTGCAACCCGCAGAAACAGGGCTTGGCGAGCGATTGTGACGGTTAAAATAACTGCGCCGAATGCCCTGGATAACGCCGTGATCGCAGGCAAAGCGTGCCAACTGACGTTCGGCGGCGGCCACCGGTAGCGTTTCGGGTGCCGTTGGCGAAGGTTTACGCTAGAATGCACGGCCTCAAAGCACACCCCTTCCCGAGGCTGTCCCGAAGATGTTGATCCTGCGCGGCGCTCCTGCCCTTTCTGCCTTTCGCCACAGCAAACTCCTTGAGCAACTGAGCCAGAAGGTTCCAGCTGTTACAGGCCTGTACGCTGAATTTGCTCACTTCGCCGACGTAACCGGCGTCTTGACCGCCGACGAACAGCAAGTGCTGGCACGCCTTCTGAAGTACGGCCCAAGCGTTCCCGTTCAAGAGCCGACTGGCCGCTTGTTCCTGGTTCTGCCACGGTTCGGCACCATCTCGCCCTGGTCGAGCAAGGCCAGCGACATCGCCCGCAACTGCGGCCTGGATAAAATCCAGCGCCTGGAGCGTGGGATCGCCTTCTACGTCGCCGGGCAGTTCAGCGAGGCCGAGGCCGAGCTGATCGCCAGCAGCCTGCACGATCGCATGACCCAAATCATCGTCAGCCAGCTGGAACAGGCTGCCGGCCTGTTCAGCCATGCCGAACCCAAGCCGCTCACCGCGATTGACGTGCTCGGCGGTGGCCGCGCCGCCCTCGAGAAGGCCAACACCGAGCTGGGCCTGGCCCTGGCCGAAGACGAGATCGACTATCTGGTCAACGCCTTCACCGGCTTGAAGCGCAACCCCCACGACATCGAACTGATGATGTTCGCCCAGGCCAACTCCGAGCACTGCCGTCACAAGATCTTCAACGCCAGTTGGGACATCGACGGCCAAAGCCAGGAAAAAAGCCTGTTCGGCATGATCAAGAACACCTACGTGATGCACAGCGAAGGCGTTTTGTCGGCTTATAAGGACAACGCCTCGGTGATCGTCGGCTCCGTCGCCGGTCGCTTCTTCCCGGACCCGGAAACCCGCCAGTACGGCGCGGTGCAGGAGCCGGTGCACATCCTGATGAAGGTTGAAACCCACAACCACCCGACCGCGATTGCCCCGTTCCCGGGCGCAGCCACCGGTTCGGGCGGCGAAATCCGTGACGAAGGCGCCACCGGCCGTGGTGCCAAGCCCAAGGCGGGCCTCACCGGTTTCACCGTGTCCAACCTGCAGATCCCGGGCTTCGAACAGCCGTGGGAAGTGCCGTACGGCAAGCCTGAGCGCATCGTCACCGCGCTGGACATCATGATCGAAGGCCCGCTGGGCGGCGCTGCGTTCAACAACGAATTCGGGCGCCCGGCGCTCACCGGTTACTTCCGGACCTTCGAGCAGTCCATCACCACCCCGCGTGGCGATGAAGTGCGCGGCTACCACAAGCCGATCATGTTGGCTGGCGGTATGGGCAACATCCGTGAAGAACACGTCAAGAAAGGCGAGATTCTGGTCGGCTCCAAGCTGATCGTGCTCGGCGGCCCGGCGATGCTGATCGGCCTGGGCGGCGGTGCGGCCTCTTCCATGGCCACCGGCACCAGCTCGGCCGACCTGGACTTCGCTTCCGTACAGCGCGAAAACCCTGAGATGGAGCGCCGCTGCCAGGAAGTCATCGACCGTTGCTGGCAGTTGGGTGACAAGAACCCGATCAGCTTCATCCACGACGTCGGCGCCGGTGGTTTGTCCAACGCCTTCCCGGAACTGGTCAACGATGGCGACCGTGGTGGCCGTTTCGAACTGCGCAACATTCCAAACGACGAGCCGGGCATGGCCCCGCACGAAATCTGGAGCAACGAATCCCAGGAACGCTACGTACTGGCCGTTGGCCCTGAAGACTTCGCACGCTTCCAGGCCATCTGCGAACGCGAGCGTTGCCCGTTTGCCGTGGTCGGCGAAGCCACTGCCGAGCCGCAGCTGACGGTTACAGATAGCCACTTCGGTAACAGCCCGGTGGACATGCCGTTGGAAGTGCTGCTGGGCAAAGCCCCGCGCATGCACCGTTCGGCCAACCGTGAAGCTGAACTGGGCGATGATTTCGACCCAAGCACGCTGGACCTGGCCAACAGCATCGAACGCGTGCTGCACCATCCGGCCGTGGCGAGCAAGAGCTTTTTGATCACCATCGGCGACCGCACCATCACCGGCCTGGTTGCCCGTGACCAAATGGTCGGTCCATGGCAGGTGCCGGTGGCCGACGTTGCCGTCACCGCCACCAGCTTCGACGTGTACACCGGTGAAGCCATGGCCATGGGCGAGCGCACACCGCTGGCCCTGCTGGACGCTCCGGCGTCGGGCCGCATGGCCATTGGTGAAACCCTCACCAACATCGCGGCCTCGCGTATCGGCAAGCTGTCCGACATCAAACTGTCGGCCAACTGGATGTCCGCTGCCGGCCACCCGGGTGAAGATGCGCGCCTGTACGACACGGTCAAAGCCGTCGGCATGGAGCTGTGCCCGGAACTGGGTATCACCATTCCGGTGGGCAAGGACTCCATGTCCATGGCTACCCGCTGGAACGAAGACGGCACCGACAAGAGCGTCACTTCGCCGCTGTCGCTGATCGTTACCGGTTTCGCGCCGGTCACTGACATCCGCCAGACCCTGACCCCGCAACTGCGCATGGACAAGGGCACCACCGACCTGATCCTGATCGACCTGGGCCGTGGCCAGAACCGCATGGGCGCTTCGATCCTGGCGCAAACCCACGGCAAGCTGGGCAAGCAGGCCCCGGACGTCGATGACGCCGAAGACCTCAAAGCCTTCTTCGCCGTGATCCAGGGCCTGAACGCCGACGGCCACCTGTTGGCTTACCACGACCGTTCCGACGGTGGTTTGCTGACCAGCGTTGTCGAGATGGCCTTCGCCGGTCACTGCGGCCTGAACATCGTGCTCGACAGCGTTGCCGAGGATGCTGCCGAAATCAACGGCATCCTGTTCAACGAAGAATTGGGTGCAGTGATCCAGGTACGCCAGGACGCGACCCCAGACGTGCTCGCGCAGTTCAGCGCCGCTGGCCTGGCCGAGTGCGTGGCGGTGATTGGCCAGCCGATCAACAACGGCGAAGTCAATATCTCCTTCAACGGCGACACAGTCTTTACCGGTCAGCGCCGCTTGCTGCAACGCCAGTGGGCCGAGACCAGCTACCAGATCCAGCGTCTGCGCGACAACGCCGACTGCGCCGAGCAGGAATTCGACGTGATCCTGGAAGAAGACAACCCGGGCCTGAGCACCATGCTCAGCTTCGACGTCAACCAGGACATCGCCGCGCCTTACATCAAGAAGGGCATTCGCCCACAGGTTGCCGTACTGCGTGAGCAGGGCGTCAACGGCCAGGTGGAAATGGCAGCAGCGTTCGACCGCGCCGGCTTCAATGCGATCGACGTGCACATGAGCGACATCCTCGCCGGTCGCGTCGACCTCAATGAGTTCAAAGGTCTCGTAGCCTGCGGTGGTTTCTCCTACGGCGACGTGCTGGGTGCCGGTGAAGGCTGGGCCAAGTCGGCCCTGTTCAACAGCCGTGCCCGCGATGCGTTCCAGGGCTTCTTCGAACGCAACGACAGCTTCACCCTGGGTGTGTGCAACGGTTGCCAGATGATGTCCAACCTCAGCGAACTGATCCCGGGCAGCGAGTTCTGGCCGCACTTTGTGCGTAACCGTTCCGAGCAGTTCGAAGCCCGTGTCGCCATGGTGCAGGTGCAGGAGTCCAACTCGATCTTCCTGCAGGGCATGGCCGGTTCGCGCATGCCAATCGCCATCGCCCACGGTGAGGGCCACGCCGAATTCAGCAGCGAAGAAGCGCTGCTTGAAGCCGACCTGTCCGGCACTGTAGCCCTGCGTTTCGTCGACAACCACGGCAAGGTCACCGAAAGCTACCCGGCCAACCCGAACGGCTCGCCACGCGGGATCACCGGCCTTACCAGCCGCGACGGTCGCGTGACCATCATGATGCCGCACCCGGAACGCGTATTCCGCGCCGTGCAAAACTCGTGGCGCCCGGAAGAGTGGAACGAAGACGGCGCCTGGATGCGCATGTTCCGCAACGCTCGCGTGTGGGTGAACTAAGGCCGTGTACAAGCTCGCCTTTTTCGTGCCCGACAGCCATGTGGAGACGGTAAAAACCGCCGTCTTCGCAGCCGGCGGCGGGCGCATCGGCGACTACGACAGCTGCGCCTGGCAAGTGCTGGGCCAGGGCCAATTCCGCGCGTTGGACGGCAGTCAGCCGTTTATCGGGCAGGTGGGCCAGGTTGAAGTGGTTGAAGAGTGGAAGGTTGAGTTGGTGGTGGCAGATGAATTGATCGTGGCCGCTGTGGCTGCTTTGAAACTCAGTCACCCGTATGAGACTCCGGCGTATGAGGTGTGGCAGTTGGCGGATTTTTGATTCGTTGATTGTGTAAACAAGAAACCCGCTGGGCCAGTTTGGTCAGCGGGTTTTTTGTTGGTTTTAAGTGCCAATCGCAGGCAAGCCAGCTCCCACATTTGACCCCGTTGTCAGACCGTACATCAATCCCATGTGGGAGCTGGCTTGCCTGCGATGGCGTCGGTTCAGGCACCTCAGAACTTTCCGACAAGCCTTTCAGGTTGTCCGTCGGAACTCGCACAACTAACCTTCTCGAGTCGCTGCCAATTCAGTGACCGGGACTGCAAGCCTGAAAAGTCACTAGGAGCCTATTCCATATGGAGTTTAATGATGATCAGCGACAACTTGCTAACTGGTTCAATCTCATCTCAAGCCGAGTCCCGCCAAGCTGGTGATTCACCGTCCGACCAGATCTTCACCGTACTACCCAGTCTGAACACCGAAACCCTGCTCGCCAATGCCTCCCAAGACCTGGCATCCGTACAGGCACTGGCGGGTAATCTGGCTTTTGAAATCGACGGCCCGCACCGTGATGCGGTGCTGGGGATTCATCGGATGGTAGAGGGTATTCAGTTGATGGTGGATCGAGTACTGGATCTACACGAAGTACCCACCAGTAACTGAATACACCACACTCTGTGGCGAGGGAGCTTGCTCCCGCTGGAGTGCGAAGCGCTCCCAGGATTTTTGGGGCCGCTGCGCAGCCCAGCGGGAGCAAGCTCCCTCGCCACAGGGGAAATCAGGCGTTGATCCGGCGAGTCACCAACCGCTCCAACGCTTCACCCAACCCGGACGCCTTGTCACCCATCAACAAGTGCCAAACACCGCTTTCAAGTTGACTCACACCCTGGCAACCCAGCGCAGTGAGCTGAGCTTCTGACAATCTCGAGTCATCCCCCAACTCCACCCGCAGCCGGGTCATTGCCACCGCTTCCAGATGCCGTACATTCCCCCGGCCACCCAGCGCATTCAGCCATTGCTCGGCCTCCTGCACATTCACCACCACCGGCTTATCCACAGGTGCCACCGCTACAGGCACTGCTGCAACAAATCCCGGCATCGCCAAGCGAATCTCATCGGCAATGCTATCGGCCATCGGCCCAACCACCACCTGCAAACTGCCGCCGTTACCCGGGCGCACTACAGCCATGGCACCCAGCGCTTTCAGTTCAGCATCCACCGCCTTGTTGCGATCCACCATGTCCAAGCGCAGGCGCGTAGTGCAAGCGCCGACACTGAGCAGGTTCTGCGCACCACCCAACGCCTGGATATAAGCCGTCGCACGCTGGTTATCACTCATCGCTTCAGCCTGCACCGCCTGGATGTCTTCACGGCCCGGCGTCTTCAGGTTGAAGCGGCGGATGCAGTAGCTGAACACCGTGTAGTAGATCACCGAGTAGGCCAGGCCTACCGGTACCACCAACCAGCCATTGGTGGACTTGCCCCAACCCAGCACCATGTCGATAAACCCACCGGAGAAGGTAAAGCCCAGGTGGATATTCAGCAGGTCGGTGACCGCCATCGACAGGCCAGTGAGCAGCGCGTGAATCAGGTACAGGAAGGGCGCCAGGAACATGAAGGCAAATTCAATCGGCTCGGTCACCCCGGTGAGGAACGAGGTCAGCGCCATCGACAGGAAAATCCCGCCCATCACTTTGCGCCGCTCAGGCAACGCATTGCGGTACATCGCCAGGCAGGCAGCCGGCAAGCCGAACAGCATCACCGGGAACATGCCGGTCATGAACTGGCCGCCTTTGGGGTCGCCAGCAAAGTAGCGGGTCAGGTCGCCCGTGACCACCGCGCCGGTTACCGGGTCGGTGAAGCTGCCGAACACGAACCACGCCATGTTGTTAAGGATGTGATGCAAGCCAGTGACGATCAGCAGGCGGTTGAACACGCCAAACACGAACGCACCGAGGCTGCCGCTTTCCATCAACAGCACGCCGAAGCTGTTGATGCCGTGCTGGATCGGGGGCCAGATCAGGCCGAAAATCACGCCCAGGCCCACCGCGCTGAACCCGGTGACAATCGGCACAAACCGCCGCCCACCGAAGAACGCCAGGTACTCCGGCAACTTGATGTCCTTGAAGCGGTTGTACAGCCCACCGGCCATCAAGCCGCTGGCGATACCGGCGAGCATGCCCATGTTGATGGTGGTGTCCATCACCTTGAGCGTGGAGATCATCACCAGGTAACCAATCGCCCCGGCCAGGCCCGCAGTGCCGTTGTTGTCACGGGCAAAACCCACGGCGATGCCGATGGCGAAGATCAGCGCCAGGTTGGCGAAGATCGCCTGGCCGGCGTCGTGCATCACCGCGATGTTGAGCAAGTCGGTGTCGCCCAGGCGCAGCAAGAGCCCGGCAATCGGCAGGATCGCGATCGGCAGCATCAGTGCACGGCCCAGGCGTTGCAGGCCTTCGATAAAGTGTTGGTACATGGCGTGTCTCCCTATTCTTGTTGTTTTCAGCTCAGCGGCCAGTGGTGTTGACAGGCTTGGCGAACGGCCTTGGCGCTGCTCAGGTTGAGCAGTTCCTGGCTCAGCTGCCGGCATTGCGCCGCGTCCAGATGGCGAACGCGGTCCTTGATCTCTCCGACCTGCGGCGGGCTCACCGACAGCTCGGTGACGCCCAGGCCGACCAGTACCGGCGTGGCCAGCGGGTCAGAAGCCAACGCACCGCATACGCCGACCCAACGCCCATGTTTCGCCGCACCGGCGCAGGTGTGCGCGATCAGTCGCAGCAAGGCCGGGTGCAGCGCATCGACGCGCGCGGCCAAGCCTGCGTGGTCGCGGTCCATGGCCAGGGTGTACTGGGACAGGTCATTGGTGCCGATGGACAAAAAGTCCGCATGTTCGGCCAGCTGTTCAGCCATCAGCGCAGCGGCGGGCACTTCGATCATCACCCCCAGTTCGGGGCGCTGGCTCAAACCCAACTCGGCGCACAGTTCATCCAGGCGCTGGCGAATCTGCAGCAGTTCATCCACCTCGCTGACCATCGGCAACAGGATGCGGCAACGCGCCAGCGGCGAGACTTGCAGCAGGGCACGCAGTTGCTGGTCGAGCAATTCCGGACGCACTTGGGCCATGCGAATGCCGCGCAGGCCCAACACCGGGTTGGCCTCGATCGGCAGCGGCAAATAGTCGAGCTGCTTGTCGCCGCCCACGTCGATGGTGCGGATGATCACCGACTTGTCGCCCATGGCATCCAATACGGCCTGATAAGCCTGACGCTGTTCCTGCTCATCCGGCGCGGTACGGCGGTCGACGAAGAGGAATTCGGTGCGTAGGAGGCCGACGCCATCGGCACCGTTTTCAAACGCCACTTGGGCCTCGCTGCTGGAAGCAACATTGGCGGCGATTTCAATGCTCACACCGTCGCTGGTGCGTGCCGGTTGTTGCGCCTGGGCCTGTTGCTGCTGGCGACGCAGTTTTTGCGCGTCGCGAATCTGGTGTACTTCAGCATGGCGCGCGTCCGTAGGGGCCAGTTCCAGCCGGCCATTAACGGCGTCCAGCACCACGCGCTGGCCCTGAGGCACATCCAATACCTCGGCACCGAGTGCGACCACGCAGGGCAAGCCTTTACCTCGGGCAAGAATCGCGACGTGGGAGGTGGCGCCGCCTTCGGCCATGCAGATACCGGCTGCGTGCTGCTCACTCAGTTGCAGCAAGTCTGACGGGGTCAGTTCATGGGCGCTGACAATCGATCCGGCGGGTAACTCGAAGTGCCAGGCCTCACCCAGCAAGGCCCGCAATACGCGTTGTTGCAGGTCGCGAAGATCGTTGGCGCGCTCGGCAAACAACGGCTTGCCCAACGCCAACAGCACGGCGCACTGGGCCTGGATCGCATCACGCCAGGCGTGGGTGGCAGCGCTGCCGTGGGCGATGGCGTCGGTGGCCGCTTCCAGCAGCGCCGGGTCTTCGAGCAGTGCAAGGTGAGCGGCGAAGATGTCTTCTTCCTCGACATTCTTGCGTTGGCGGGCATGCTCGAGGGTGCTGCGGATTTCGTCACGCACCTGCTCCAGTGCCGTGTCGAGGCGCTGCTGTTGTTCGTCGGCGCTATGGTTACCGGTGTCTTCGGGCAGCTCGATGCCGGACAGGCGGAACAGTGGCCCGCACACCAGGCCGGGTGCTGCACACACGCCTTGCAGCACATCGGCTTCCACACTGGCGCGACGTGGCGCAGCAGTGGCTACCGGGGCGTGATGGGCTTCGCTGACCGCCACGGATAGCGCCGCGACCAGCCCTTGCAACGCCGCCTCTGCGTCTTGGCCACGGCAACTCACCCGCACTTCGTCGCCTTCGCCGATGCCCAGTCCCATCAAGCCAATCAGGCTGTCGCACGACGCCGATTTATCAGCGAAGTGCAGGTGCGACTGGCTGCTGAAACCCTGGGCGGTCTTGCGGATCAGGGCGGCAGGGCGTGCATGCAAACCGCCTCGATGGGTAATGCGTACGCTGGCGCTGGCCTCGAAGCTGGAGTTATCCACAGCTGCTTGGGCGGTGGCGGTGGTGCGCGCAGCAATCTGCAACAACGGCTCACCGATCTTGACCGTCTTCAGCGCCACGGGCGTCAGCTCAAAGCGCTCACTGTTGGTCAGGATGATCAAGCTCACCAGGCTCTTGCACTGGCGCGCAATGCGGTCCAGATCAAACTGCACCAACGGCTGACCCTCGCTCACCCGTGCGCCTTCCTTCACCAGCAAGGCAAAGCCTTCGCCATTGAGCTCCACGGTGTCGATGCCCACATGCATCAGCATCTCAGCACCGTTATCGGCGCGGATGGTCAGGGCGTGCCCGGTGCGGGCGACGTGGATGATCACGCCGTCACAGGGCGCGTGCAGGCAGTCGTTCAACGGGTCGATAGCGAGACCGTCGCCCATGGCGCCGCTGGCGAACACTTCGTCGGGGACGCGGTTCAGGGCCAGCACCGGCCCACTCAAGGGGGCGCTAAGGGTCAATGGATTATTGTTGTTGGGCATGGGCACGGTACTCATCAGGAAAACGCCGCTTTAGTGCGTGCGGGTGACTTTGCTCAGGTGGCGCGGCTGGTCCGGGTCCATGCCCCGTGCCTCAGCAAGGCCTGCGGCCATCACGTAGAAGCTCTGGATAGCCAGGATCGGGTCCAGGCTCGGGTGTTCGGCGCGGCTCAGCGTCAGGTCGCGTTCGGCGATATCGTCCGGCGCAGCCAGCAACACGCGAGCACCGCGTTGGCGCATATCGGCGGCCAGGCTCAGCAGGCCGGCCTGCTCGGCGCCGCGGGGGGCGAACACCAGTAGGGGGTAGTTCTCGTCGATCAAGGCCATCGGCCCGTGGCGCACTTCGGCGCTGCTGAAGGCTTCGGCCTGGATCGCCGAGGTTTCCTTGAGCTTGAGCGCGGCTTCCTGGGCGATGGCAAACCCGGCGCCACGGCCGATCACCATCAAGCGTTGGCTGCCTTTGAGGGCGTCGACGGCCAGGCGCCAATCCTGTCTGGCGGCGTCACGCAGGCCCTCGGGCAAGGCCCGACAGGCTTGCAGCAAGTCGGCTTCTTGATTCCAGTGGCCGATCAACTGTGCACTGGCGCTGAGGGTGGCGATAAAGCTCTTGGTGGCGGCCACGCTGAGTTCCGGCCCGGCGCACAGCGGCACGTGGAACTCGCAGGCGGCTTCCAGCGGTGAGTCTTCGGCATTGACCAGGGAGATGCTCAAGGCACCCCGCTTGCGTAGCAGGCGCAGGCTGTTGACCAGGTCCGGGCTCTGCCCCGATTGGGAAAAACCAAACGCTACCTGGCCGCTGACTTTCATCGGCGCCTGCAACAGGGTCACCACCGACATCGGCAGCGACGCCACCGGAATGCCCACGTGTTGCATGGCCAGGTAGGCGAAGTAACTGGCGGCGTGGTCGGAGCTGCCGCGGGCGATGGTCATCGCCACTTGCGGCGGCTGGCGGCGCAGGCGGCCGGCGACTTCTTCCAGCATCGGGTCCAGGCGCTGCAGTTGGGCCGCGACGGCGTCGCAGGAGGCCAGGGCCTCTTCAAGCATTTTTGAAGTCAATGGTTTCTCCTTCGACCATTACGTCGGTGAGTGTCAGGGAGCGGTCCAGACGCACGCAGTCGGCAAAGCTGCCCGGTTGCAGGCGGCCGCGTTCTTCCAGGCCCAGGTAGTCCGCAGGAAATTGCGACAGGCGTTGTGAGGCTTCACTGATGGGCAGGCCGATTTTCACCAGGTTGCGCAGCGCCTGATCCATGGTCAGCGTGCTGCCGGCCAGGGTGCCGTCGGCCAGGCGCACGCCGCCCAGGCATTTGGTCACGGTGTGGCTGCCCAGCTTGTACTCTCCGTCGGGCATGCCGGCGGCGGCGGTGGAGTCGGTGACGCAATACAGGCACGGGATAGAGCGCAGGGCCACGCGCATGGCGCCGGGGTGCACGTGCAGCAAGTCCGGGATCAGCTCGGCGTACTGGGCGTGGGCCAGCGCGGCGCCGACGATGCCGGGTTCGCGGTGATGCAGCGGGCTCATGGCGTTGTACAAATGAGTGAAACTGGTGGCGCCAGCGGCCAGGGCGGCAACGCCTTCTTCATAGCTGCCCAGGGTGTGGCCGATCTGCATGCGCACGCCGCGTTGGCTGAGGGCGCGAATCAGGCCGTCGTGGCCGGCGATTTCCGGGGCGATGGTGATCACCCGGATTGGCGCCAGGCGCAGGTAGGCTTCCACTTCCTGCATCAACGCGGTGTGGGCGAAGTTGGGTTGGGCGCCGAGTTTTCCCGGATTGATGTAGGGGCCTTCCAGGTGCACGCCGAGTACGCGGGCGCTGCCGGCTGGCCGCTGTTCGCAGAACGTGCCGAGGTCACCGAGCACGCGGGAAATTTCTTCCACCGGCGCCGTCATGGTGGTGGCCAGCAGCGAGGTGGTGCCAAAACGCACGTGGGTACGGGTAATGGTCTCGAAGGCGCCCGCACCTTCCATGATGTCGGCGCCGCCCCCGCCATGCACATGCAGGTCGATAAAGCCCGGCAGCAGGTAGGGCAGGTCGTTGTCGGCCGGGTCGCACGGCGTGCCGTCAATGGCGACAACCTTGCCGTGCTCATGCACCAGGCGACCACGCATCCAGCCGCTGGGCGTGAGGATATTGTCTTCAGTCATGGGCAGTTCTCTAAGTTCGCATTCAGGCGGAGTAGTCATGGCGGCGCAGCTCTGCGACAAAGTCGTAGTAGTCGTTGCGGCAGTAGGTGTCGGTGATCTCAATCGGCGTGTTGTCGGCGGTGTAGCCCACGCGGGTCATCAGCAGCATGGCGGTGCCGGGGGCGATGCCGACCAGCGCGGCGAACTCGTCCGAGGCATTGATCGCCTGGATATGCTGCAAGGCGCGCACGATGGGCTTGCCGATGCTTTCCAAGTATTCGTACAACGAATTGCCGATGGCCTGGGGATGGGGCAGCACCGAGGCCGGCATGGCGGTCATTTCAATCGCCATCACCGTGTCGTCGGCTTTGCGCAGGCGCTTGAGGCGCGCCACTTTGTCGGTGGGCGACAGGCCCAGGCGGATCAGTTCTTCATGGGTCGGCGGGGTGATGTCGCGCTCCAGCCACTGAGACGTCGGCACAAACCCCTTGAGCCGCAGCATCTCGCTGAACCCCGACAGGCGCGACAAGGGTTGTTCCAGGCGCGGCGTGATGAAAGTGCCGGAGCCTTGGCTGCGACGGATCAGCCCTTGAGCCATCAACACTTCCAGCGCTTTACGGGCGGTGACCCGCGAGATGCTCAATTGCTCGCTGAGGGCGCGTTCCGAAGGCAGGGCCTGTTCGGATTTCCACTGGCCGGCATGGATCGCTGCTTCAAGGCTGCGGGCCAGTTGCAGGTACAGCGGCGTGGATTGCTTGTCGTCGGGGCGCAGGGCCAGGATGGGATTCATCTGTCAGGTTTCCGATGCGTTATTGGAATGTTGTCGCCCGGTAATGGCCGAAAACTAATACCACTTAAATACCATGTCAATGCTACCAAAACGGTGAAAATCCCGGTTTCAGGGCGCTTTAATGGGGCTTGGTATCAAGTGGTATTAGAGAGGTCTTTATTGCGCGCACAAGTGCAGGGTCCCGCGCGGTGAACTGGTATTCACCGGCGGGTGCTGCCTGGGACAGGAATTATTTTCGAATTATTTTACGAACGGCACGCGATTACGGCCGAATCTCGATGAGGGTGCCGTCTTTGACCAGGTTCCACACTTCGCGCATATCCACATTGCGCATGCCGATGCAGCCGTCGGTCCAGTCCAGGGTGTGGAACCACTGTTCCGGGTAGTCTTCGGTGTCGGGGGTGCCGTGGATCATGATCATGCTGCCCGGCTTTACGCCTTCGCGGCGGGCGCGGGCGGCGTCGCTGATGTTCGGGTAGGAAATGTGCATGGCCAGGTTGAAGCGGTCGCTGGTCTTGCGCCAGTCGATCCAGTAGAGGCCTTCGGGCGTGCGGCGGTCACCTTCGATCAGCTTGTGGCCCTTGGGGTTCTTGCCCAGGGAGATGCGATAGGTCTTGAACGGCTTGCCGTCGTTGATCAGCTGCAGCTGGTGGGCGGACTTGAGCACCAGGACTTTCTCGACCGTTTTACCGCCAAGGGTTTGCACCGTGGAGGCCGGGGACAGCGTGGCGAACGACAGGCAGATCAGAGCAAGCAACCAACGCATTGAAACGGTATCCCTTTGGCGACATTGGCCGGCTTGTTATTGGGCGGGCTTGGACAGCGGTGGCACAGATTCGCTACGTACCGGGTATGCCTGTTGGCGACGGTCAGCGAAGAAGCATTCTAAGGTACGCCCGACCGTGCGGAAAGCCAGCTCGGACCAAGGGATATCGGCTTCGTCGAATAGCCTCACTTCCAGGCTTTCCTGGCCAGCGGCAAAGTCCAGGTCGATCAGTTCGGCGCGGTAGAAGATATGCACCTGGCTGATGTGCGGCACATTGATCAGGGTATAAAGGCTCAGGTTGCGCACCCGGGCGCAAGCTTCTTCCAGTGTTTCACGCATGGCCGCCTGCTCGACGGTTTCGCCGTTTTCCATAAAGCCTGCGGGCAGGGTCCAGTAACCCAGGCGTGGCTCGATGGCGCGGCGGCACAACAGCACTTGGTCGCCCCACACCGGCACGGTACCGGCGACGATATTGGGGTTCTGGTAATGAATGGTCGAGCAGTGGTCGCATACATAGCGCAGGCGTGCGTCGCCTTCGGGAATGCGTTGGGTTACCGGTTTGCCGCACTGGCTGCAGAAATTCATGCTGGGGTTCCTGGACAATGGGCACATCTTGGCTCGGTGCCGGGCGTTCCTGCAAGTTGTCGTTTCGCGACAGCGCTGCGGTTTTGGGGTTGGGCGCTCGCACGCTTTGGTGCATGATGCAAGGTAGCCAACAGACCGAGATGACTCATGCTGGACGAGCTACTTCGCCGGGTAAGCAATCACACCCCCCACACCCTGGAAACCGACGGGCGTTTCCCCGAGGCTGCGGTGCTGGTGCCGATTACCCGCAGTGACGAACCCGAGCTGATCCTGACCCTGCGCGCCAGCGGCCTGTCGACCCACGGTGGCGAAGTGGCCTTTCCCGGCGGGCGCCGCGACCCCGAAGACCCGGACCTGATCTTTACCGCCTTGCGCGAAGCCGAAGAAGAAATCGGCCTGCCGCCGGGGCTGGTTGAAGTCATCGGCCCGTTGAGCCCGCTGATTTCCCTGCACGGCATCCGCGTAACGCCCTATGTAGGTGTGATCCCCGATTACGTCGAATACCTGGCCAACGACGCCGAGATTGCCGCCGTTTTCAGCGTGCCTTTGGATTTTTTCCGACAGGACCCACGCGAACATACCCACCGCATTGATTACCAGGGCCGTAGTTGGTACGTGCCAAGCTACAGGTTCGGCGAATACAAAATCTGGGGGCTGACAGCGATCATGATCGTCGAGCTGATCAACCTGCTCTATGACGATGCCAAAATCAGCCTGCACCAGCCGCCCAAGAGCTTCATCAATCTATAAGCCATCGTTCAAATGGCATGCCGTGAGGAAAAACCATGAAATACCGCCTGGGCGACGCCCGCGTCGAGACCCATCCCGACAGTTGGGTTGCACCGAATGCCACGCTGGTGGGCAAGGTCAAGCTGGAGGAGGGCGCCAACGTCTGGTTCAACGCGGTGTTGCGTGGCGATAACGAGCTGATCCTGATCGGCAAGAACAGCAACGTGCAGGACGGCAGCGTGATGCACACCGACATGGGCTACCCGCTGACCCTCGGCACCGGCGTGACCATTGGCCATAACGCCATGCTGCATGGCTGTACCGTTGACGACTACAGCCTGATCGGTATCAACGCAGTGATCCTCAATGGCGCCAAGATTGGCAAGCACTGCATCATCGGCGCCAACTCGCTGATCGGTGAGGGCAAGGAAATTCCCGATGGCTCGCTGGTCATGGGCTCGCCAGGCAAAGTGGTGCGTGAGCTGACCGAGGCGCAGAAACGCATGCTTGAGGCGAGCGCCGCGCACTATGTGCATAACTCGCAGCGTTACGCGCGGGATTTGGTTGAGCAGGAAGAATGAGTACGGTTGAACGGCCTGTTGCCTCGCCGTGCGTGAGTATTTGCGCGCTGGACGACGACGATATCTGCACCGGCTGCCAGCGCAATGTGGATGAAATCACGCGCTGGAGCCGCATGGACAACGCCGAGCGCCGGCTGGTGCTGGGGTTGTGCCATGAGCGGGCGGTGGCGAGTGGGGTGGTGTGGATGACCCCTGGGAAATCTGGCGGCTGACAGGCCGCCATCGCAGGCAAGCCAGCTCCCACCCTTGATGTGTGAATACCCTCAAATGTGGGAGCTGGCTTGCCTGCGATGAGGCCCTGCCAGACGACCTCCTTGTAATTGTGTACCCTGTGCGGCATTGCCCACAGGTCCATCCTCCATGTTTTTCCTGATCGCCTATATCAGCAGTGTCGTGCTGATCAACTTTGCCTTCTCCACCGCCCCACACCTGGACGTCATCTGGTCCGCCTGGGGTGGCCTGGTATTTATCCTGCGCGACATGGTGCAAACCCGCTTCGGCCACGGCGCAATCATCGCCATGCTCGCGGCGCTGGTGCTCTCCTATATCACCTCCGACCCGTCCATTGCCCTGGCCAGTGCCACGGCGTTTGCGGTGTCCGAGTGCATCGACTGGCTGGTGTTCAGCATCACCAAGCGCCCGCTGCATGACCGCCTGTGGATAAGTTCGGCGCTGAGCATTCCCCTCGATACCTTTATCTTTTTCGGCCTGATCGGCGCATTGACGCCGGCGGTGGCGGGCACGGCGTTGGTATCCAAGTTCGCCGGTGTCACCGTGGTCTGGCTGATCATGGCCTGGCGTATCCGCCGGCGGGCTGTCGCCAACTGAGGCCAATTTTTACAGTTCATGTAAAATGCCCGCCTTTCTCCCCCATGATCCGCTCCCCTGAGGACCTGAGATGACCCGAATCGGAACTCCATTGTCGCCAACCGCGACCCGCGTTTTGCTGTGTGGCTGCGGTGAGCTGGGCAAGGAAGTGGTGATCGAACTGCAACGCCTGGGCGTTGAAGTGATTGCCGTGGATCGCTACGCCAACGCGCCGGCCATGCAGGTGGCGCACCGTAGCCATGTGATCAACATGCTCGACGGAGCCGCGCTGCGTGCGGTCATCGAGGCGGAGAAGCCGCACTTTATCGTGCCGGAAATCGAAGCCATCGCCACCGCGACCCTGGTCGAGCTGGAGGCCGAAGGCTTTACCGTCATTCCGACCGCCCGCGCCACGTCGCTGACCATGAACCGTGAAGGCATCCGTCGCCTGGCCGCCGAAGAGCTGGACCTGCCGACCTCGCCGTACCACTTCGCCGACACCTTCGAAGACTACAGTAAGGCCGTCCAGGACCTGGGCTTTCCGTGCGTGGTCAAGCCGGTGATGAGTTCGTCGGGCAAGGGCCAGAGCCTGTTGCGCAGCGCCGACGACGTGCAGAAAGCCTGGGACTACGCCCAAGAGGGCGGGCGTGCCGGCAAGGGCCGGGTGATCATCGAAGGCTTTATCGATTTCGACTACGAAATCACACTGCTGACCGTACGCCACATCGGCGGCACCACGTTCTGCGCGCCGGTTGGCCATCGTCAGGAGAAGGGCGACTATCAGGAATCCTGGCAGCCACAGGCCATGAGCCCCGTTGCCTTGGCGGAATCCGAGCGTGTTGCAAAAGCCGTGACCGAAGCCTTGGGTGGCCGTGGATTGTTTGGCGTGGAATTGTTCATCAAGGGCGATCAAGTGTGGTTCAGCGAAGTGTCGCCGCGCCCCCATGACACTGGTTTGGTGACCCTGATTTCCCAGGACCTGTCGCAGTTTGCCTTGCACGCGCGCGCCATTCTCGGCCTGCCGATCCCGTTGATCCGTCAGTTCGGGCCTTCGGCGTCTGCGGTGATCCTGGTGGAAGGGCAGTCGACCCAGACGGCCTTTGCCAACCTCGGCGCTGCGTTGAGCGAGCCGGATACGGCGTTGCGTCTGTTTGGCAAACCTGAAGTGAATGGCCAGCGCCGCATGGGCGTGGCACTGGCGCGGGATGAGTCGATTGAAGCAGCTCGGGCCAAGGCGACCCGTGCTTCCCAAGCAGTTGTTGTAGAGCTCTAGGCCGCCACGCTCGTCCCCACGCTTTGCGTGGGAATGCCTCTTGTGACGCTCTGCGTCGCGCTTGGGGACGCAGAGCGTCCCTAACTGCATTCCCACGCAGAGCGTGGGAACGAGCATGGGGTCAGGCGACCTTGTTCAAGTCGTTATCCCGCGTCTCTTTCAGGCACAGCACCGCAATCAAGCTCAGCAACGCTGCCGCCGATACATATCCCCCGACATAACTCAAACCACCCATCGCCACCAGCTTGGTCGCGAAGAACGGCGCCGCCGAGGCCCCCACGATCCCACCCAGGTTATACGCTGCCGATGCACCGGTATAACGCACGCGGGTCGGGAACAGTTCTGGCAGCAGCGCGCCCATCGGTGCGAAGGTCACGCCCATCAAAAACAGCTCCAACGCCAGAAACAGCGCCACGGCCCAGGTCGAGCCATGGGTCAGCAGCGGCTCCATGGTAAAGCCCGACAGAATCGCCAGGACCGCGCCTACAATCAGCACCGGCTTGCGCCCGTAGCGATCACTGGCCAGGGCGGCCAGCGGTGTCGCCAGCCCCATGAACAGCACCGCGAAACACAGCAGGCCGAGGAAGGTTTCACGGCTGTAGCCCAAGGTGGAAACGCCGTAGCTCAACGAAAACGCCGTGGTGATATAGAACAGCGCGTAGCACACCACCATCGACGCGGCGCCCAGCAGTACCGGCAGCCAATGCTGGCTGAACAGTTCTACCAGCGGCACTTTCACTGGTTTTTCCTTGGCTACTGCATTGGCGAACACCGGCGTCTCATGCAACTTGAGGCGTGCATACAGGCCCACCATCACCAGCGCGGCGCTGAGGATGAACGGAATGCGCCAGCCCCAGCTGCGAAATTGCTCGTCATTCAGGCTCATGGCCAAAATCAGGAACAAGCCGTTGGCCGCCAGGAAGCCTATCGACGGGCCCAGTTGCGGGAACATGCCGAACCAGGCGCGCTTGCCCTTGGGGGCATTCTCGGTCGCCAGCAAGGCCGCGCCGCCCCATTCTCCACCCAGGCCGAGGCCTTGGCCGAAACGCAAGACACACAAGAGAATCGGTGCCCAGGCACCGATGCTGTCGTAGCCCGGCAGCAAGCCGATCAGGGTAGTACATACACCCATCAGTAGCAGTGAAGCCACCAGGGTTGATTTACGGCCGATACGGTCACCGAAGTGACCGAACAACGCCGACCCCAGAGGGCGGGCGATAAAAGCGATACCGAAGGTCAGGAACGATGCCAGCATCTGCGCGGTGCCGGAGGTCTGTGGGAAGAACACCGGGCCAATCACCAGGGCGGCAGCCGTGGCGTAGATGTAGAAATCGTAGAACTCAATGGCGGTGCCGACGATGCTCGCGGTGGCGACGCGGGCGGTCGAGTTGGCAGGTGCGGCGCTCGCAGCCTCTTGGTAGGTGGTGCTCATGACGTTATCCCTGACGGTTATTGCGCGTTTGGACGCGGATTATTATTGGTCGAACACCCATGGATCAGGGCTGTGCGCGGGGCGGCTCGGGATGGGAGCAAACACCGGTCGGACATGGTAAGGCGGTGCCAGGACACGCTGGGTGCGGGTAGCACGCGGTCGGGCGGGGCTTGGGTAAGCCGCTGGGATTATAGGAAGGGGGCTAAGGATCCAACAAGGGGCTGGTGAGGATCTATGGCCTGGAACTGGATCAATGTGGGAGCTGGCTTGCCTGCGATAGCATCACCTCGGTTCAACTGAAGGACCGAGTCGCCTGCATCGCAGGCAAGCCAGCTCCCACATTGACCGGGTTGAGCCTGCTGAGGTCAGGCAGCGACTGGCACGTGGCTGGTATGCCAGATCAATACTTTGCTCACCCGGTTGTCTTCGGTCTCGAGGATTTCCAGGCGATAGCGGCCGACTTTCAGGCAGACCGCGCAATCGGGAATGGTTTCCAGCGCCTCGGTCACTAGGCCGTTGAGGGTCTTGGGGCCGTCGCTGGGCAGATGCCAGCCCAGGCTCTTGTTCAGTTCGCGGATCGAGGCTGCACCATCGATGATGTAGCGGCCATCGGGCTGGGCTTCGATATGCGGGTTATCCACCGCCTGATCGCTTTCGAATTCGCCGACGATCTCTTCCAGAATATCTTCCAGGGTGACGATGCCCAGCACTTCACCGTACTCGTCCACCACCATGCCCAGGCGCCGCTGTTGTTTGTGGAAGTTCAGCAGTTGCAGCTGCAACGGCGTGCTTTCCGGCACGAAGTAAGGCTCGTGGCAGGCGGCGAGCAGGGCCTCTTTGGTCAGGCTGGCGTCGGGCAGCAGGTGTTGGACCTGCCGGGTATTGAGCACGGCCTGCACCTGGTTGATGTCGCTGTGGAACACGGGCAGGCGGGTGCGCGGCGAGGTGCGCAACTGTTCGATGATGTCTTCTATCGACTCATCAAGGTTGATGCCGTCCACTTCGCTGCGCGGCACCAGGATGTCGTTGACCGTGATGTTGTCCAGGGCATGGATACCGGGCAGGCCGGGAGTGCGGTCGGCGTCGGTGTCGGGCTCTGGGTCGTCATCATGGTCGGGCAGGGGCTCGTCGCTGTTTTTCACCACGCCGGATTTGCGCGCAAACGGGCGCAATAACAGCTGGCTGATGCCATTGAGCAGCCAGGCCAGCGGGTAAAGGATTTTCAGCGGCACGCCCAGCAATGTATTGCCAAAGCCCAGCACTGCTTGGGGGTGACGGGTAGCCAGGGTACGGGGCAGGTAGTCGGCCAGCACCAGCAGCCCTGCGCAGGAAATCAGCCAGCCTAGCCAGGGCCCGTTCTCTGCCCAGGCATAGATCGCCAACAGGGTGCAGAGAATCACCACGGCGGCGCGGCACAGGCTGTTGCACAGGATCAGGCTATGGCGCGGGAAGCTCAGGCGTGCGGCTGCCTTGTCGCCCTGGCGTGTGCCAGGGCGTAGGGCCAGCAGGTGTTGTTGTGCGGCTTCAATGGCGGTAAACAGTGCTGCCCATAGAATCAGCAGGGCAATTACGGCGAGCATCGGCCCTAAGGGCAAGTTGTCCATGATCACTGCCCGTCAGATATGCAGGATGTATTCGCGAACCAGCTTGCTGCCGAAATAGGCCAGCATCAACAGGCAGAAACCGGCCAGGGTCCAGCGGATGGCCTTGTGCCCTCGCCAGCCGAGGCGGTTGCGCCCCCACAGCAGCACGCTGAACACGACCCAGGCCAGGCACGCCAGCAAGGTTTTATGGACCAGGTGTTGGGCAAACAGGTTTTCGACGAACAGCCAGCCTGAGATCAGCGACAGCGACAGCAGGGTCCAGCCGGCCCACAGGAACCCGAACAGCAGGCTTTCCATGGTTTGCAGCGGCGGGAAGTTCTTGATCAACCCGGACGGGTGCTTGTGCTTGAGCTGGTGATCCTGCAGCAGCAGGAGCAGGGCCTGGAACACCGCGATGGTGAACATGCCGTAGGCGAGGATCGACAACAGGATGTGGGCAAGGATGCCCGGCTCCTCGTCGATCACCTGTACGGTGCCAGTAGGGGTGAACTGCGCCAGCAGCACCGTGAGCATTCCCAGGGGGAATAGCAGCACCAGCAGGTTCTCCACCGGAATCCGGTAGCAGGCCAGCAGCGTCAGCGCGATGACGGCCGCGGCGATCAGGCTGGCGGCGCTGAAAAAGTCCAGGCCCAGGCCGACCGGGGTCATCAGGTGGGTGAACAGGCTGGCGGCATGGGCCAGCAGGGCCAGCACGCCAAGGCCGACGAGCAGACGTTTGTCCGCTTTGGTGCCTTGGGCCAGACGAGTGCCCTGATAGAGAGTCGCAGCGGCATACAAAATGGCGGCGGCGAGGCTGGGTAGCAAACTGGGTGACAAGGGGAGCATAAATCCTGGTAGGCAAGCCCGAAAGGCGTTGAGTTTGGCACACACCTGCGTTGCACGAAAGACTCCCGGGCCAGACAGCGGGTGTGCATGGGCGCAGTCTTCGCTATAATCCGCGACCTGCCCACGCCGCAGGCTCGGCGAACGCTGTTTTTAATAGCGATTTCCCCCAGCCTGGGCCGCCATTACCTCGGTCTACCTGCATTTCGATGAATAGGGCCTGAAAGGATCGCGCATGTTTGAAAACTTGACTGACCGTCTCTCGCAGACGCTGCGCCACGTTACCGGCAAGGCCAAGCTGACCGAGGACAATATTAAAGACACCCTGCGTGAAGTGCGCATGGCGTTGCTGGAAGCCGACGTGGCTTTGCCGGTGGTGAAGGACTTCGTCAACTCGGTCAAGGAACGTGCGGTCGGCACCGAAGTGTCCCGCAGCCTGACGCCGGGCCAGGCCTTTGTGAAGATCGTCCAGGCCGAACTCGAAAGCCTGATGGGCGCGGCCAACGAAGACCTGAACCTCAGTGCCGTGCCGCCAGCCGTCGTGCTGATGGCGGGCCTGCAAGGTGCGGGTAAAACCACCACCGCCGGCAAACTGGCGCGCTTCCTCAAAGAGCGCAAGAAGAAATCCGTGATGGTGGTATCGGCCGACGTGTACCGTCCGGCGGCCATCAAGCAGTTGGAAATGCTCGCGGGCGAAGTGGGCGTGACCTTCTTCCCGTCCGACCTGAGCCAGAAGCCGGTCGACATCGCCAACGCGGCTATTAAAGAAGCCAAGCTCAAGTTCATCGACGTGGTCATCGTCGATACCGCCGGTCGCCTGCACATCGACGAAGAGATGATGGGCGAGATCAAGGCGCTGCATGCCGCGATCAACCCGGTCGAGACCCTGTTCGTGGTCGACGCCATGACTGGCCAGGATGCGGCCAACACCGCCAAGGCTTTTGGTGACGCACTGCCGCTGACCGGCGTGATCCTCACCAAGGTCGACGGCGACGCCCGTGGCGGTGCCGCGCTGTCGGTACGTGCCATTACTGGCAAGCCGATCAAGTTCATCGGTATGGGCGAGAAGAGCGAAGCGCTCGAGCCGTTCCACCCTGAGCGTATCGCCTCGCGCATTCTTGGCATGGGTGACGTGCTCAGCCTGATCGAGCAGGCCGAAGCCACGCTCGACAAGGACAAGGCCGACAAACTGGCCAAGAAGCTGAAGAAGGGCAAGGGCTTCGATCTCGAAGACTTCCGCGACCAGCTGCAACAGATGAAGAACATGGGCGGCCTCGGCGGCCTGATGGACAAGCTGCCCAACATCGGCGGTGTGAACCTGGCGCAAATGGGCAACGCCCAGGGCGCGGCAGAGAAACAGTTCAAGCAGATGGAAGCCATCATCAACTCCATGACCCCGGCCGAGCGCCGCGACCCTGAGCTGATCAGCGGTTCGCGCAAGCGCCGGATCGCCATGGGTTCCGGCACCCAGGTGCAGGACATCGGTCGCTTGATCAAGCAGCACAAGCAGATGCAGAAGATGATGAAGAAATTCTCCGCCAAGGGCGGTATGGCCAAGATGATGCGCGGCATGGGCGGTATGTTGCCCGGCGGCGGCATGCCTAAAATGTAAAGTATTCGAGTGGGAGCCCAGCTCCCGCTCCGACCCACAGGGATGTGGGATCTCCAGCAAACCCGCCGTTGGCGGGCGCTGACTCGCCGTTTTAACCGACGGCTCTATAGCAGATCTGAATGGCACGCTGATAGGCGCCAGAAAAAGACATTTGCAAAAGTCCGGATATTCCTTAGAATATGCGGCCTTTCGGGCACCTATGCCCGCTGTGCATTTAGATTTGCAGCACCGACTACAGGAACGATGTTCACATGCTAACAATCCGTCTTGCCCTTGGCGGCTCCAAAAAGCGCCCGTTTTACCACTTGACCGTAACCGACAGCCGCAACCCGCGTGACGGTTCGCACAAGGAACAGGTTGGTTTCTTCAACCCTGTTGCTCGTGGTCAAGAAGTTCGTCTGTCCGTGAACCAAGAGCGCGTAGCCTACTGGCTGAGCGTTGGCGCACAGCCATCCGAGCGCGTTGCAAAACTGTTGAAGGACTCGGCTAAGGCCGCAGCCTGAGCAATATGAACGCGACGCCAGCTGTTGCTGATGATTTGATCGTTATCGGCAAGATTTACTCTGTTCATGGCGTTCGCGGCGAAGTGAAGGTGTATTCCTTTACTGATCCGACTGAAAACCTGTTGCAGTACAAAACCTGGACGCTCAAGCGCGAAGGGAGTGTGAAACAGGTCGAGCTGGTCAGTGGACGCGGGAGCGACAAGTTCCTGGTCGCAAAGCTCAAGGGTCTTGATGATCGTGAAGAAGCTCGTCTTCTGGCCGGTTATGAGATCTGCGTGCCGCGCAACCTGTTCCCTGAATTGACCGACGGCGAGTACTACTGGTACCAGCTGGAAGGTCTGAAGGTTATTGATCAACTCGGGCAATTGCTGGGGAAAATCGATCATCTTCTGGAAACCGGCGCCAATGATGTAATGGTGGTCAAGCCTTGCGCTGGCAGCCTGGATGACCGTGAACGCCTGTTGCCCTATACCGAGCAATGCGTGTTGACCGTCGACCTGGCCGCGGGCGAGATGAAGGTGGAATGGGACGCGGACTTCTAAGCGTGGCTAATTTGCGCATTGAAGTGATCAGTTTGTTTCCCGAGATGTTTTCCGCCATCAGCGAGTACGGCATCACCAGTCGGGCGGTGAAACAGGGGCTGTTGCAGCTCACCTGTTGGAACCCGCGAGACTACACGACGGATCGACATCACACTGTGGACGATCGCCCATTTGGCGGTGGCCCGGGCATGGTGATGAAGATCAAGCCCCTGGAAGACGCGTTGGTTCAGGCCAAGGCAGCTGCCGGGGAGAAGGCGAAGGTAATTTACCTGTCCCCTCAAGGCCGTCAGCTGAAACAGGCGGCGGTACGCGAACTGGCGAATGAGGAAAGTTTGATCCTGATTGCCGGTCGCTATGAAGGCATTGACGAGCGTTTTATTGAAGCTCATGTCGATGAAGAGTGGTCGATTGGGGACTATGTCCTGTCTGGCGGCGAGCTGCCGGCGATGGTCCTGATAGATGCGGTTACACGACTGCTGCCCGGAGCTTTAGGGCATGCGGACTCCGCGGAGGAAGATTCCTTCACGGATGGTTTGCTGGATTGCCCGCACTACACCCGTCCGGAGGTGTATGTGGATCAGCGTGTTCCCGACGTATTGCTAAGTGGCAATCACGCACACATCCGGCGTTGGCGTTTACAGCAGTCCCTTGGTCGGACCTATGAACGACGCGCCGATCTTCTGGAAAGCCGCTCGCTTTCTGGAGAAGAGAAGAAGCTGCTCGAGGAATACATCCTCGCGCGGGACGATAGTTAACAACGTATCGATGGTAGGTCCATTGACTTACCTTAGGAGCACAGCATGACTAACAAAATCATCCTTGCACTCGAAGCAGAGCAGATGACCAAAGAGATCCCTACCTTTGCCCCGGGCGACACCATTGTCGTTCAGGTGAAAGTGAAGGAAGGCGACCGTTCGCGTCTGCAAGCGTTCGAAGGCGTGGTAATCGCCAAGCGTAACCGTGGTGTGAACAGTGCTTTCACTGTTCGTAAAATCTCCAACGGTGTTGGCGTAGAGCGTACTTTCCAGACCTACAGCCCGCAAATCGACAGCATGGCCGTCAAGCGTCGCGGTGACGTACGTAAAGCCAAGCTGTACTACCTGCGTGACCTGTCCGGTAAAGCAGCTCGCATCAAGGAAAAACTGGCTTAAGTCCAGCTTCCCGATGCAGAAAAAAGCAGCCTACGGGCTGCTTTTTTGTGCCTGAAATTTGCCTATATGCCGGTATTGACCATGACCACCCGTCTCGAAATGCCGGTATTGACCATGACCACCCGTCTCGAAGAAATCCAGCGCCGCACCGACCTGTCCGTCACCCACGTGACCAAGGCCGTGTTCCCGCCCACCACCAACCATCACAACACCCTGTTCGGCGGCACTGCCCTGGCATGGATGGACGAAGTGTCGTTCATCACCGCCACGCGTTTCTGTCGCTTACCTTTGGTGACAGTCTCCACCGACCGTATCGACTTCAACCACGCGATCCCGGCCGGCTCTATCGTTGAGCTGATCGGTCGGGTGATCAAGGTCGGCAACACCAGCCTCAAGGTCGAGGTTGAAGTGTTCGTCGAGAGCATGAGCGCTGATGGCCGTGAAAAGGCGATCCAGGGCGTGTTCAGCTTCGTCGCGATTGACGCAGATAAACGCCCTGTCCCGGTACTGCCTGGCTTTGTTGACTGATTACTCGGTGGTGCTGGCCTGCGGTTGAATGACCGCCAGCAAGGTCCAGCCCGCTACAGGCTTCAAATTGCTCTCGGGCGAGACCACATGCACCCAGCCGCTGGTGTCCCGGGCAAACAGCAAGGTAGCCCGCTCGCCGTGCAACGCCTGGTACTGCTCCCAGCCAAAGCCGTCGGTGAGGTTGGTGCTATACAGTTCGGCGCCCTGGCCCAACAGGCTGGCCAGTTTGGTGTAGCTCAAAGGTTGGCTGCCCAGCAAATGGCCACGGTGTTCATGGCTGGCCTTGTGCTTGTCGGTGCGACGGTTTTCCTGGCTGCTGGCCAGGGCGAACAGGCGATGGCCGAAGTCATGGCGAAAACGCATGGTGGCCAAGGCATTCAGTTCGCCAGAAGGCGAGAGGGCGAGCAGATGCCCCAGGCCGACCAGGTCCAGATGGGATTCGGCATGCTGGGAGGCCGGGTTGCCGAAGTACGTAGGCAAGCCTTCCATACGACTGGCGCGGATGTTTTCCCAGCTGGAATCCGTCAGCAACACGCGGCTGCCCAATTGCTGCAACGCCTTGCCGAGTGCTCGCGCCGGGCTGTTCGCACCCACGATCAGGAAGCCGCTAGGCGCCGGCTCAGCGACTTTGAGCAGGCGGGCCAAGGGGCGTGCCGTGGCGCTTTGCAGCACCACGGTGCCGATGATCACCGCGAAGGTTAGCGGAACGAGCAACAACGCGCCTTCGTGGCCAGCCTCATCCAGACGGATCGCAAAGATCGCTGACACCGCCGCCGCCACAATGCCCCGTGGGGCGATCCAGGCCAGCAGTGCGCGCTCGCGCCAGTTCAACCCCGAGCCAAAGGTCGAAAGCGCCACGTTCAACGGGCGTGCAATGAATTGGATGATCAACAGCAGGATCAACACGAACGGGCCCAGGGCGATCATGGCGTTCAGGTCCAGGCGTGCCGCCAGCAGGATAAACAGCCCGGAAATCAGCAACACACTGAGGTTTTCCTTGAAGTGCAGGATGTGCCGTACATCCACGCCCTTCATATTCGCCATCCACATGCCCATCAGCGTGACCGCCAGCAGGCCGGACTCATGCATCACTTGGTTGGAAGCGATGAAGATACCCAGCACGCCCGCCAGTGTCGCCAGGTTGTGCAGGTATTCCGGCAACCACTGGCGGCGCATGATCTGCCCCAGTACCCAGCCACCGGCGATGCCGAACAGGCTGCCGCAGAGGATGACGCCGCCGAAGGTCAGCAGGCTGTGGCTCAAACCATCGCCCGACGCACTGGCGATGATGAAGCTATACACCACTACCGCCAGCAGTGCGCCAATCGGGTCGATGACGATGCCTTCCCAGCGCAGGATATTGGCGATGGAGGCTTTGGGACGCACCACACGCAACATGGGCACGATCACGGTTGGGCCGGTGACCAGTGTCAGGGTGCCGAACAGCAGTGCCAGCATCCAGTCGAAACCCAGCAGCCAGTGGGTGGCCAGGGTGATCACCGCCCAGGTCGAGAGGGCGCCGACGGTGACCAGCCGGTGGACGACGCTGCCGATTTCCTTCCATTCCGACAGGTGCAGGGTCAGGCTGCCCTCAAACAGGATCAGCGCCACTGCCAACGACACCAACGGCATCAACAGAGGGCCGAACATTTCTTGCGGGTCGAGCCATCCGAGTATCGGCCCTGCCAGAATCCCGCTCAGCAGAAGAAACAGAATCGCCGGCAGTTTCAGGCGCCAGGCCAGCCACTGGCAGCCGAGTGCGGCCACGCCAATGCCGCCAAAAGCCAACAAAATCTGTTGTTCGTTCATTAAAGCTTCCTGTTCCTTGAAATAGCGGGCTATGAAAGACTAATGGCTCTTGTCACAGTTCCTTAAATAATACGCGTATTGCCTTGTGCTAAGTCGCTTGAGTGCCCATGCCTGCCATTGACCATCCCCTGATCGACCGCTTCCTCGACGCCCTCTGGTTGGAAAAAGGCCTGTCGGACAACACACGCCAGGCGTACCGCAGCGACCTGGCGCTGTTCAACGGCTGGCTGCAGGAGAAAAACCTCGAACTGATCAATGCCGGGCGCGAGTTGATCCTCGATCACCTGGCCTGGCGCCTGGAGCAGAACTACAAACCGCGCTCCACTGCGCGATTCCTCTCCGGCGTGCGTGGCTTTTATCGCTATCTGCTGCGGGAAAAACTCATTGCCGTCGACCCGACCCTGCAAATCGACATGCCGCAACTCGGCAGGCCGTTGCCCAAATCCCTGTCGGAAGCCGACGTCGATGCCTTGCTCGCGGCCCCGGACCTGAGCGAAGCCATCGGCCAGCGCGACCGTGCCATGCTGGAGGTGCTGTATGCCTGCGGCCTGCGCGTCACCGAACTGATCAGCCTGACCCTGGAACAGGTCAACCTGCGCCAGGGCGTGTTGCGCGTGATGGGCAAGGGCAGCAAGGAGCGGCTGGTGCCGATGGGCGAGGAGGCGATTGTGTGGGTCGAGCGCTACATGCGCGATGCGCGCCACGAACTGCTGGGTGGGCGCCCCAGCGACGTGCTGTTCCCCAGCCAGCGCGGCGAGCAGATGACCCGCCAGACCTTCTGGCACCGCATCAAGCACCAGGCCAAAGTGGCCGGGATCGGCAAGGCGCTGTCGCCCCACACCTTGCGCCATGCGTTCGCCACCCACTTGCTCAACCACGGTGCGGATTTGCGCGTGGTGCAAATGCTGCTTGGGCACAGCGACTTATCCACAACCCAGATCTACACCCATGTGGCACGCGCACGTTTGCAGGACATGCACGCCAAGCACCACCCGCGCGGATAAAACCGTCAGAAATGGCCCATTTTAGCTGTCGCGGTCTGCCCTCCCGCCCAACTGTGGTAGGCTTTGCCGGTTCGCAAAGGGGACGGCACCCGTTGTGTTCCAGATCTGTATTCTGCTCCCGTCCCTGCCTCTGCCTTCAGGAGTTCCCATGCGCTTGACCCAGATTATTGCCGCCGCAGCCATTGCGTTGGTTTCCACCTTTGCGGTCGCCGATGATGCGGCCGAGCAAACCATTCGCAAGAGCCTGGCCAACCTGGCGCTCGACACGCCTATTGAAAGCATCAGCGCCAGCCCCATGGCCGGCCTGTATGAAGTCAAGCTCAAGGGCAGCCGTGTGCTGTACGCCAGCGCCGATGGCCAGTACATCGTCCAGGGCTACCTGTTCCAGCTCAAGGATGGCAAGCCGGTCAACCTGACCGAGAAGGCCGAGCGCCTGGGCGTGTCGAAGCTGATCAACGGCATCCCGGTGGCTGAAACCGTGGTTTACCCCGCCATTGGCGAAACCAAGACCCATATCACCGTGTTCACCGACACCACCTGCCCGTACTGCCACAAGCTGCACGCTGAAATCCCGGCACTGAACAAGCTGGGCGTGGAAGTGCGCTACGTCGCCTTCCCGCGCCAGGGCCTGGGTTCGCCGGGTGACGAGCAGTTGCAGGCGGTGTGGTGCTCGGCCGACAAGAAAGCGGCCATGGACAAGATGGTCGACGGCAAGGAAATCAAATCGGCCAAATGCGCCAACCCGGTTTCCAAGCAGTTCGCCCTGGGCCAGTCCATTGGTGTGAACGGTACACCGGCCATCGTTTTGGCCGACGGCCAGGTGATTCCGGGCTACCAGCCGGCGCCGCAAGTTGCCAAACTGGCACTGGGTGCCAAGTAAGCATTTATCGTTGAGCCTTTGACGATCATGGCCCGCCGAACCGTCGGCGAGTCATTAATTGAGAGCCGCAGTTGTGCGGCTGTTTTCACGGCCGACCTAGCGTCGGCCGTTTCATGGGGAGTTCTTCAGTGAAACCGGTCAAAGTAGGCATCTGTGGGTTAGGGACCGTCGGTGGCGGTACCTTCAACGTACTTCAGCGTAACGCTGAAGAAATTTCCCGCCGCGCAGGTCGCGGGATTGAAGTGGCGCAGATTGCCACGCGTTCGCCAAAGCCTCAGTTCGAAACGACCGGTATTGCGATTACCAACGATGTGTTCGCCGTGGCCACCAACCCTGAGATCGATATCGTTATCGAGCTGGTAGGCGGCTACACCGTGGCCCGCGAGCTGGTGCTCAAGGCCATCGAGAACGGCAAGCACGTGGTCACCGCCAACAAGGCGCTGATCGCCGTGCACGGCAACGAGATCTTCGCCAAGGCCCGCGAGAAGGGCGTGATCGTGGCGTTCGAAGCCGCGGTGGCCGGTGGTATCCCGGTGATCAAGGCGATCCGTGAAGGCCTGTCCGCCAACCGCATCAACTGGGTAGCCGGCATCATCAACGGCACCGGTAACTTCATCCTCACCGAAATGCGCGAGAAGGGCCGTACCTTCGAAGACGTGCTGGCCGAAGCCCAGGCCCTGGGTTACGCCGAAGCCGACCCGACGTTCGACGTGGAAGGCATCGACGCCGCCCACAAGCTGACCATCCTGGCCTCCATCGCCTTTGGTATCCCGCTGCAGTTCGACAAGGCCTACACCGAAGGCATCACCAAGCTGACCACCGCCGACGTCAACTATGCCGAAGCCCTGGGCTACCGTATCAAGCACCTGGGCGTGGCGCGCAGCACCCCGGCGGGCATCGAGTTGCGGGTTCACCCGACGCTGATCCCGGCCGACCGCCTGATCGCCAACGTCAATGGTGTGATGAACGCGGTGATGGTCAACGGCGACGCCGCCGGTTCTACCTTGTTCTACGGCGCCGGTGCCGGCATGGAGCCGACCGCATCGTCGGTGATCGCCGACCTGGTGGACGTGGTTCGCGCCATGACCAGCGACCCGGAAAACCGCGTGCCGCACCTGGCCTTCCAGCCGGACTCGCTGTCGGCCCACCCGATCCTGCCGATCGAAGCCTGCGAAAGTGCCTACTACCTGCGCATCCAGGCCCAGGACCATCCAGGCGTGTTGGCCCAGGTAGCCAGCATCCTGTCGGAGCGCGGTATCAACATCGAGTCGATCATGCAGAAGGAAGTCGAGGAGCAAAACGGCCAGGTGCCGATGATCCTGCTGACCCACCGCGTGCTCGAACAGCACATCAACGATGCCATCGAGGCTCTCGAAGCTCTTCAGGGCGTAGTTGGGCCGGTAGTCCGGATTCGCGTCGAACATCTAAATTAATTCAGCTGCAAGTGCCAAGCTGCAAGCTGCAAGTAAAAGCCGAACTGCTTCAACTTGTAGCTTGCAGCTTGAAGCTTGAAGCCCAAACCGAAGGTTTGCCCCTATGCGTTACATCAGCACCCGCGGCCAGGCACCGGCCCTGAATTTCGAAGACGTTCTGCTGGCAGGCCTTGCCACCGACGGCGGCCTGTATGTGCCGGAAAACCTGCCACGCTTCACCCAGGAAGAAATCGCCTCCTGGGCCGGCCTGCCGTATCACGAGCTGGCTTTCCGAGTGATGCGCCCGTTCGTCACCGGCAGCATTCCGGATGCGGACTTCAAGAAGATTCTGGAAGAAACCTATGGCGTGTTTTCCCACAACGCCATCGCGCCCCTGCGCCAACTGAACGGCAATGAGTGGGTACTGGAGCTGTTCCACGGCCCGACCCTGGCGTTCAAGGACTTCGCCCTGCAACTGCTCGGTCGCCTGCTCGACTACGTGCTGGAAAAACGTGGCGAGCGCGTGGTGATCATCGGTGCTACCTCCGGCGATACCGGCTCGGCGGCCATCGAAGGGTGCAAGCACTGCGAAAACGTCGACATCTTCATCCTGCACCCGCACAAGCGCGTGTCGGAAGTGCAACGTCGGCAGATGACCACCATCTTTGGTGAGAACATTCATAACATCGCCATCGAAGGCAACTTCGATGACTGCCAGGAAATGGTCAAGAACAGCTTCGCTGACCAGAGCTTCCTCAAGGGTACGCGTCTGGTGGCGGTGAACTCGATCAACTGGGCGCGGATCATGGCCCAGATCGTCTACTACTTCCACGCTTCGCTGCAGTTGGGCGGCCCGGCGCGTTCGGTGTCGTTCTCGGTGCCTACCGGCAACTTCGGCGACATTTTTGCCGGTTACCTGGCGCGCAACATGGGCCTGCCGATCAACCAGTTGATCGTCGCCACCAACCGCAACGACATCCTGCATCGCTTCATGAGCGGCAACCAGTATGTGAAGGAAACCCTGCACGCCACGCTGTCGCCGTCCATGGACATCATGGTGTCGTCGAACTTCGAGCGCCTGCTGTTCGACATGCACGGTCGTAACGGCGCAGCCCTGGCCGAGTTGATGAACAGCTTCAAGCAAGGTGGCGGTTTCAGCGTCGAGCAAGAGCGCTGGACCGAAACCCGCAAGCTGTTCGATTCCCTGGCCGTGGACGATGCGCAGACCTGCGAAACCATCGCGCAGGTCTATGCCGAGACCGGCGAAGTGCTCGACCCGCACACGGCTATCGGCGTGAAAGCCGCCCGCGAATGCCGCCGCAGCCTGGATATTCCAATGGTGATCCTCGGTACCGCGCACCCGGTCAAGTTCCCGGAAGCGGTCGAGAAAGCCGGCATTGGCAAGGCGCTGGAACTGCCGGAGCATTTGACCGACCTGTTCGAGCGCGAAGAGCGCTGCACGGTGTTGGCCAACGACCTGAAGGCGGTGCAGGCGTTCGTCAGCCAGCATGGCAATCGGGGCAAGCCGCTCTAATCAAGAATGGGGTAGCGGGTTTGTGTGGGGGCTGGCTTGCCTGCGATGCAGGCGCCTCGGTACGACTGAATACCGAGGCGTCTGCATCGCGGGCAAGCCCGGCTCCCACATTCAGCTAACTCACCCGCTGACCATGAGGCGGATATCAGGCTGCTACAGGTATGCATTCAGCTTTTTTGCAGTCGGCCAAGCCCGTCCTCGTGACGGGCTTTTTCATTCTGGCGAGCCATACTTGCCCATTCGCCCAATCAAGGAAACCCAACCGGTGCAGGTTTTGATCCAATGGACGTTGAAGCTGGTGTGCCTGTTGTGGCTCATCCAGGTGCCCATGAGCCTGGCCGCCGTCAGCCTGCCGTTCAAACTGGTGCCGGCGTTTATCCCGCTTGAACCTATGCCGCTGGCGCCGACGGAGCAGCAGTGGTTGGCGGCGCATCGGACACTCAAAGTGGGCATCTCGATAGATGACTACCAGCCGATCGATATCACCCGCGACCGCAATCGCTACCAGGGCATCAGCGCCGATTATTTGAGCCTGGTGGGCGCGCGGCTGGGTGTGCCCATGCAAGTGCTGGGCTTTTCCGAGCGCGCCCAGGCGGTCGAAGCGCTGCGCAACGGCACCATCGACATACTCACCAGTGCCAATGGTTACGAGCGTGACGTACCCGGCCTGCAATTCACCCCGGACTACATGCCCGACCGCTCGGTGGTGGTGCTGCGTCGCGACGATACCCAAGGCGACGATCTGGCCGGCAAGAAGCTGGTGTTGCTCGACGGCTACGCCAACGTGCAGAAGGTTCACGCGGCGTATCCCGACAGCCACATCATGCTCGCCCCCAACCTCTACAGCGGCCTCGAAGCCTTGAAGCAAGGTGACGTCGATGCGTTTATCGGCAACGAAGTGATTGTGCGCGCCTATAAATCACTGCGGCCTTACCTGGGGTTGCAGATCAAGGAGCAGAGCCGGCTGGCGCCCATCGGTTTTGCCTTCGCCACCCGCCAGGCAGATCCGTTGCTGGGGGCCATGATGAATCGCGCGCTGGCAAGCCTCGACGAGTCGGTGCAGCGCGAAATTCTCGCGCGCTGGACCACCGGGCTCGGCGTCGGTATCAGTGGTGAGCGCATTGCGTTGTCGGCGTCGGAACAGGCCTGGGTGCGCGAGCATCCCCATGTCGTGGTGGTGGCCCAGCAGATGTCTCCGTACATATTCAAGGATAAGGATGGCCACTGGGTTGGCTTGAATGTGGATTTGTTGCATCGCATCACGCGCATGACCGGTTTGCAATTTATCTTTGAAGAGGTGCACTCCACCGCGCAAACCCTGGAATGGCTGGAAACAGGCAGGGCGCAGATGAACACGACCCTGGCCGTTAACCGCGAGCGCAGCACAGTGCTCAACTTCAGCCATGGGTATGGCGGGTCCGGCTGGGTGTTTGTCGAGCGTGCCGATGCCGCGCCGCTCACCGGCTTGACGCAGTTGGACGGCAAGGTGCTGGCGCTGCCGGCACGTCATGTATTGGAAAATGATATTCGCCATGCGCATCCGAACATCACGTTGCGCCTGGTGGACAATTACAACCAGGCCCGTGAGCTGGTACGACGGGGCGAGGCGGCCGCTACCATTCAAACTGAAGTGGAAGTGCAGAGTTACCCGGAAGATGGCCTGCGTATCGGACGCAGTGTCGATGGCAAGTGGTCGTCCAACTGCCTGTCGGTGCGCAAGGACCAGCCTGAGCTGCTGAGCATTCTGAACAAGGCCCTGGAGGCGCTGCCGGTGGCTGAGTTGAGTGCCTTGCGCTTGCGTTGGATCGGTGCCGTGGCGATTCCGCTGCCGGCCTGGCAACGGGTACCGCCATGGGCCTATTGGACGGTGGCCACGGCGCTGCTGTTTGTGTTGGTGTCGCTGGTGTGGAACAGCCGGCTCAAGCGCCAGATTCACCAACGGCTGGAGGCCGAGCAACGGCTCAATGACCAGTTGGCGTTCAAGCGCGCACTGCTCGACGGCATGCCCAACCCGCTGTTCGTCCGCGACCTGGACGGGCGCCTGGTGACCTGCAATAAAAGTTATGAACAGCAGTTGGCGACCCGGCTGGAGCTGATCCAGGGCCTGACGCTGATGGAGAGCAAGGTCGTGCCCGACGCCACAGCGGCGCGGCTGCACGAAGGCCACATGGAGCAATTGGCCACGCAGCAGCCGTTGTTTGTCGACCGGCAATTGGAGCTCAACGGCGGCAGTTATCACGTCTACCAGTGGACCGTGCCTTTTTTTGATGCCCAGGGCCGTCTGCAGGGATTGTTGGGCGGTTGGATCGATATCAACGAACGCAAAGACCTGGAGCGCCAGTTGATGGACGCTCGCCAGGCCGCCGACGAAGCGAACTACGCCAAAAGTGCATTTCTCTCGGCCTTGAGCCACGAGATTCGCACCCCCATGACTGCCATCATTGGCTTGCTCGAACTGGAGCAAGAGCGTTGTCTGGCAAGCGGCCAGCCGGTTTCCGAGGCGCTGCAGGTGGCCCATCGTTCGGCGCGCGAGCTGATTGCGCTGATGGGCGACAGCCTGGACTTGGCCAAGATCGAAGCCGGCCACCTGCAACTGGCGCCACAGACCACTGAGTTGAAGCGCTTTTTCGAGGGTATCCAGAGCCTGTTCGAAGCCACGGCGCAAAAGAAGGGCCTGCATCTGACCCTGGCGTTTGATCCGGCTGCTCAGGGTTATTACTGGTTCGACCCGCTGCGGTTACGCCAGGTGATGCACAACCTGTTGGGCAATGCGCTCAAATTTACCGAGCGGGGCGGGGTTCACCTCAGCGTGACCTGCCAACGGGATGAGACCGATAGCGAATACCTGCACCTGTGCGTCAAGGACAGCGGCCCAGGCATCAGCGCCGAGCAACAGCCGCGGGTGTTCAAGCCGTTTACCCAAGTGAGCGCCCTGACCGCTGCGCAACACGGCGGCACCGGTCTGGGCCTGAGTATCTGCAAGCAACTGGTGGAATTGATGGGCGGGAGCATTCACCTCGACAGCGTGGTGGGTGAGGGGACGGTGGTGTGCATTGACCTGCGCCTGGACCGGGTCAGCACCGATGATGTGCCGGCAACGCCCACCGCGACGTTGTCACCGACGGGGCGTAGCCTGTCGGTACTGGTGGTGGATGATTTGGCGGCCAACCGCCTGGTGCTGGCGCAGCAGTTGCAGTTCCTCGGTCACCAGGTTGTCGCTCTGGAGTCGGCCGAGGCCGCGTTGCAACGTTGGCGTGAGCAGCGTTTTGACGTGCTGGTCACCGATTGCCAGATGCCCGGCATGTCCGGTTATGCCTTGAGTGCGGCGATACGGCGCCTCGAAGCCGAGGAGCAACGGCCTCGTAGCGCGCTGGTGGGTTGCACCGCGAACGCCATGAAAGATGAACAACGCCGCTGCGAGGACGCCGGTATGGATGAGCTGCTGGTCAAGCCGGTGACCCTGGAACACTGGACCCAAGTGCTGGCCCGCGTGGCGCCCCAGCGTTCGTTCGATATCCAGGCCCTGCGCACCATGACCCAGGCCGATGGCCCGGTGCTGCAAAGCATGTTGCAGGAACTGGCCAAGAGCCTGGACCACGAACACGAGGTATTGGCGGGAGCCCTGGCCGAGCGCGACGTGGCACGCTTGAATACATCGCTGCACCGGCTCAAGGGCATTTGCTCGCTGGTCGACGCACTGCCACTGGCCAAGGCCTGTGTCGCCCTTGAGCAATGCGCCCGAGAGCAGCGCGGCGCCGAGCTTGAAGAACCCTGGTTGCGCTTGTCCGAGGTGCTCAAGGCGTTTCGTCGCGACCTGCAACCCTATCTGGATGCCTGACACCTTAATGCCGATCAGCTAAGCGAACGCAATGCTCAAGGCAACGACGATCAAATGTGGGAGCTGGCTTGCCTGCGATAGCGGTAGTGCAGTAACAGATGTAGCGACTGACACACCGCCTTCGCAGGCAAGCCAGCTCCCACAGGAGATCTGCGCTTGACCGACAAGACTTGCCCCTCCCACATTTAAGCAAGCTTTTAGGACACGTCCTATGGGGTACACCACAGCATGTGGCTACTGTGCAGGACTTTCCCTGTACCGACATCCTTACCCATGCGATCCCTGAACGTCCTGATCCTCGAAGACAACCCGTTTCAACTGATGGCTCTGCACCAGATGCTCAATGCCAACGGCGTGTTCAATGTACGGGCCGCGGAAACGGTCGAAACCGCCCGCCAGTCTCTGGACAGCAAAGGCCCGGTGGATATCGCCATCTGCGATTTGTACCTGGAGCAGGGCGATGGCCTGGAATTGATCCGCGAGTTGGCGGAACGCCGCCTGGCCCAAGTATTGATCCTGCTCAGCAACGCCGAGCCCGACGTGCTGGAAGGTGTGGCGAACATGGCCTGCCAATTGGGGCTCAAGGTCTTGGCGTGTTTGCCCAAGCCGGCTTCGGCCAAGTTGATCGGGCAACTACTGAGCGATTGCCAGGTTCATTTTCGCCCGGGGCCACCGGTGCTGTCCTGGGAGCGCGTGCGCCAACTGTTGGGCTTGAGCGAGCGGGAACAACTGCCGCCCTCGGCGGACGTCAGTCAGGCGACTATCGCAGCCTGTGGCAGGGTCTGGTACCAGCCCATCGTCAGTCAGGCCGGTGTGTTGCAAGGGGTGGAGGCGCTGGCGCGTTGGCAGTTGCCGGACGGTGAGCTGTTGCTGCCTGACGAGTTCCTGCCGGTACTGGAGTTTGCCGGCATGGAAGAGGCGTTTACCTGGCACGTGCTGGAGCAGGCGCTTGGCCTGGCGAACCAGGTGATGGGCGAAAGCGGCCAGGTGCTGCCAGTGGCCGTGAACATCCCCGGGCGCATGCTGGAGCGCGAGCACTTTCCCCAGGTGCTGCAAGGTCTGCTGCAGTTGCACGGTGTACCCGCCCATAGCCTGACGCTGGAGCTGGTGGAAACCTCGACCTTGAAAACCGACAGCGCCCATGTCACCGGCTTGCTGCGCTTGCGCATGTTGGGTTGCCAGTTGTCCATCGGCGACTTCGGCATGGGCGGCACCAGCCTGCAGCATTTGCTGGAACTGCCTTTTACCGAGCTGAAAATTCCCCCGGCGTTTGCCTGCGGGATGGCCAATGATGACCGCAAGGCCGCTGTGGTGGCGGGCGCCATGAGCATGGCAGCGCGCCTGGACGTTGCCGTGGTGGTCACCGGCGTGGAATCCGCCGCCGACTATCACGCTGTGGGCGAACTGGGCGCGGCGTGGCTGCAAGGCTGCTTTATCGCCCGGCCGATGGACGCCGCGGCGCTCAAGCAATGGATTGCGTTCCAGGCTAGGCCAGCCCGTGTTCCTGCACGTAAATAAACAGGGCGGCATCGTTGGCCAGCCCCAGCTTGCGCATGGCGCTGACTTTTTGCGCGCTGACGGTCTGCTTGCTGCGATGCAGGTGCGCGGCGATCTCGCCCACCGTCATGCCACTGGCCAACAGGCGAATCACCTCCAGTTCCCGGGGTGACAGGTGCTCCTGGGAATGCAGGCGATCAGCGCCGACTTCCCCGGCCAGGCTCAGCGCCTGGCGGATGGTCTGGGCCACATAGGTGCGTTGTTGGCGCACCTGGCGGATCGCCTGGGGCAGCTCATCGGCCAGGCTGGCCTTGCTCAGCAGGCCCATCACACCCAATGCCAGGATGGAATGAAACAACCCGGCATTGTTGAGCATGGTCACCACCACAATGGGCAGGTGCGGATAGTGCCGGCGCAGTTGCTCGATCAAGCGCAACCCGTCGGCTTGGGGCTCGACGGGCATCATGAAGTCGGTCACCACCACATCGCAGGCACAGTGTTGCAACAACGCACTGAGGGCCTGGGGGGAATTGGCCTCGCCGACGATGCTGATGTGCGGGTCACGTTCGAGCACGGCGCGCAGGCCAATCAGGAAAATCGGGTGATCGTCGGCAATCACGATACGCAAGGGCGGTTCAGACGCAGCTCTCAAGGCAGGCTCCCGGGGCAATCCAGGGATTCTAGCCTGTGCGCCGTTGTTTTTTCTCTGTCATCTTTTCCGTGCATGCTCGTTTTCCTCAAGCAGTGGATTACACAAAAGGTAGAACTTTCTGCTTTGAGCACGGGTCACTTGAATGTCAGCCTCTTCGTGACATTTTTGTTTTTCGAACCTTTTTCGAATGATTGAGTGGTGATCGAGATGGAAAGTATCAACCTATTGCTCAGCCAAGCACTGAGCCCTTATCAGGTTACGCTGACCTCTGCCGGTATGCGCGACGACTGCCTGGTAACCGTGAAGAACCCCGGTGGCGCCATCGTGGTTGAACGTGAAGTCGATCGTGCGCAATTGAGCGACAAGCGCGCGCTGGTGGATGTGGTGGATTGCCTGCTCCGCGACCTGAAAATCGCCGAAGGGCGCCTGGAACCTTCAGTCATCGCTGCCTTGCGCAACGCCTCCCAAACCCGTGGCGGCGCACTGGCATGAAACATTATTTTTCTTCGGAACCTTCCTACAAGGTGGTTAGTCAGAGTTTGTAACAGCAAGAGCAGGCATTGTGCTCCGGTGTTTGTCGCTTGCTGTGCGGGTCTTTTTGTAGACCACGTTTAACCCCGAGTTGTCTCCCCACTGCTCGGGGTTTCTTTTTGCCTGGGATTTGTCAGATCGCGCCATCCTCGCGCAGGCGAGTGATAGCCGCCGCGTCGTAGCCCAGGGCATTGAGCACCTGGCTGTTGTGTTCACCCAGTTGCGGGCCGACCCATTCGCAACTGCCCGGTGTGTCCGAGAGCTTGGGCACGATGCCGGGCATCTTGAAATCCTTGCCGCCCGGCAACTGCGCCTTGAGGAACATTTCCCGGGCCAGGAATTGCGGGTCGCCCAGCATGTCTTCGGCGCTGTAGATGCGACTGGCGGGTACCTCGGCTTTATTCAGATGTTCAATCACCTGGTCGAGCGACAGCGAATTGACCCAGCGATCAATCACGCCGTACAGCTCGTCGCGGCGAGCGTCACGCCCGTCATTGCTGGCCAGTGCAGGGTCGTTCGCCAGGTCGTCACGGCCGATCACGCGCATGAAGCGCTTGAAGATCGCATCGCCATTGGCGCCGATCTGCACATGCTTGCCGTCTGCGGTGGTGTGGATCGAGGACGGGGTGATGCCGGGCATGATGTTGCCGGTGCGCTCACGGATAAAACCGAACACATCGAACTCGGGGATCATGCTTTCCATCATGGCGAAGATGGCTTCATACAGCGCCACATCCACCACCTGGCCCAGGCCGCCGTTGACTTCGCGGTGACGCAGCGCCATCAGCGCGCCGATCACTGCCCACAACGCGGCAATCGAATCGCCGATGGAAATCCCGGTGCGCACCGGCGGGCGGTCCTCGAAGCCGGTGATATAGCGCAAGCCGCCCATGGACTCACCCACTGCGCCAAACCCCGGCTGGTCTTTCATCGGCCCCGTCTGGCCGAAGCCCGAGAGGCGCACCATCACCAACTTGGGGTTGAGTGCGTGCAGGGTTTCCCAGCTCAGGCCGAGTTTTTCCAGCACGCCTGGGCGGAAGTTTTCGATCAGGATGTCGGCGTCGGCCAACAGTTGCTTGAGGATCGCCAGCCCCTCAGGGTGCTTGAGGTTGAGGGTCAGCGACTGCTTGTTGCGCGCCTGCACAAACCACCACAGCGAAGTGCCTTCATACAGCTTGCGCCATTTGCGCAGCGGGTCGCCGCCGTCCGGGGATTCGACCTTGATCACCTCGGCGCCGAATTCGGCGCAGATGCGTGAGGCAAACGGGCCGGCGATCAAAGTGCCCAGCTCGATGACTTTCAGGCCGGCAAGTGGTTTGGCAGTGAGCGACATGGGGATCCTTACAAGCGCGGGATGTTGATGTACTGCTTTTTAACATAGGCGAGCCGCGCGGATGCAGCGCAGTATTCGTTCAATGCCCTCGCCATCGGTTAGACTGGCCGCCTTTCCTTGTCTTTAGAAGCCCGTTCATGGCCCAGCCGTCCACGACCTACAAATTCGAACTCAACCTCACCGACCTCGACCGCTCGGTGTACGAGAGCGTCAAACAGACCATCGCCCGCCACCCTTCGGAAACCGAAGAGCGCATGACCGTGCGCCTGCTGGCCTACGCCCTTTGGTACAACGAGCAATTGGCGTTCGGGCGTGGCCTGTCGGATGTAGACGAACCGGCCCTGTGGGAAAAAAGCCTGGATGATCGTGTTTTGCACTGGATCGAAGTCGGCCAGCCGGATGCCGACCGCCTCACCTGGTGCTCGCGCCGCACCGAGCGCACCAGCCTGCTGGCCTATGGCAGCCTGCGCGTGTGGGAAGGCAAGGTGGTGCCGGTGGCCAACAACCTGAAAAACGTGCATATCGCTGCCGTGCCCCAGGAAGTGTTGGAGACCCTGGCCAAGGACATGCCGCGGGTGATCAAGTGGGACGTGATGATCAGCGAAGGCACGATCTTTGTGACCGATGACCGTGGCCAGCATGAAGTGCAACTGCAATGGCTCGTTGGAGAGCGATAAGCTGCAAGCTGTAAGCTTCAAGTCATCGCGCAGCTTAAACTTGCGGCTTGAAGCTTATAGCTTGTCGCATACAACACTTTCTATAGAGAATCTCCCAGCCTCCCATGCGTATCGATCCCCGCCCATTGCCCGCCGTCCTGCCTTTTCTCGGTGAACTGCCGCCGCTGTTGACCCGCCTTTACGCCGCACGCGGGGTGCAGTCGGAGGCCGAGCTGGACAAGAGCCTGGCGCGGTTGATTCCCTATCAGCAGCTCAAGGGCATCGACGCCGCGGTGGACTTGCTGGTGACGGCCTTGGAGCAGCGTCAGCGCATCCTGATCGTCGGTGACTTCGACGCCGATGGCGCCACAGCGAGCACCGTAGGCACCCTGGGCCTGCGTTTGCTCGGGGCGGCCCATGTCGACTACCTGGTGCCCAACCGCTTCGAATACGGCTACGGCCTGACCCCGGAAATCGTCGCGGTGGCGCTGCAGCGAGAGCCGCAGTTGCTGATCACCGTGGACAACGGTATCTCCAGCGTCGAAGGCGTGGCGGCGGCGAAAGCGGCAGGGTTGCAAGTGCTGGTCACCGACCATCACTTGCCCGGCGATGAACTGCCGGCCGCCGACGCCATCGTCAATCCGAACCAGCCGGGCTGCGGGTTTCCCAGCAAGGCCCTGGCCGGGGTCGGCGTGATCTTTTACGTGCTGATGGCCCTGCGCGCGCGCTTGCGCAGCCTGGGTTGGTATGACAGCAAGCCCCAGCCGAACATCGGTGAACTGCTCGACCTCGTGGCCCTGGGCAGCGTCGCTGACGTGGTGCCGCTGGACGCCAACAACCGCATCCTCGTGCATCAGGGGCTGGAGCGTATTCGTGCCGGTCGGGCGCGGCCGGGCATCAAGGCGATCCTAGAAGTGGCCAAGCGTGATCATGCGCGTATCACCTCCACCGACCTGGGTTTTATCCTCGGCCCGCGCCTGAATGCCGCCGGACGCCTGGATGATATGAGCCTGGGCATCGAATGCCTGCTTACCACGGACTTCGCCGCCGCACGGGAAATGGCCGCGCAACTGGACGGCATGAACCAGGACCGTAAGTCCATCGAGCAAGGCATGCAGCGCGAGGCCCTGGCCCAGCTCAAGGACCTGCCGGTGGAGTCGATGCCGTACGGCTTGTGCCTGTTTGATTCGGAGTGGCACCAAGGGGTGATCGGGATCCTCGCGTCACGTATGAAGGAGCGTTATTTCCGCCCGACCATCGCCTTCGCCGATGCCGGTGATGGCCTGCTCAAGGGCTCTGGACGCTCGGTGCAAGGCTTTCATATCCGCGATGCGCTGGCGGTCGTCGCCAGCCAGCACCCCAACCTGATCACCAAGTACGGCGGCCACGCTATGGCGGCGGGGCTGACCTTGCCCGAGGCCAACTTCCCGTTGTTTGCGCAAGCCTTCGATGCCGAAGTGCGCCGGCAACTGCGCGAAGAAGACCTCACCGGTCGCCTGCTTTCAGACGGCACCCTGGCGGTGGAAGAGTTTCACCTGGAACTGGCCCGCGCCCTGCGCCATGCCGGCCCGTGGGGGCAGCACTTTCCCGAGCCGTTGTTTCACGGGGTATTCCAGTTGGTGGAGCAGCGGGTGGTGGGCGAGCGGCATTTGAAAGTGGTGCTCAAGAGCGAATGCGGGTCGGTGAAGCTCGATGGCATCGCCTTTGGTGTGGACCGCGAAGTGTGGCCAAACCCGACGGTGCGTTGGGTGGAATTGGCCTACAAGCTGGATGTGAATGAATTTCGTGGCAATGAGACGGTGCAACTGATGATTGCGCACATCGAACCGCGCTAGTTTTCATCAACACCACGTACCACTGTGGGAGCGGGCTTGCCCGCGATGGCGGACTGTCAGTCAACGCTACTGTGACTGAGCCAGCGCTATCGCGGGCAAGCCCGCTCCCACATTGGGTCTTGGATTAAGCTGGAGTTATTCGGCTTTGGCCTGATGCTTGACGATAATATCCACCAACCGCTTGGCCAGCGCCGGGTAGTTCTCATCGAAGTGATGCCCGCCCGGCAGCTTCATGGCTTCGCCCACGGCGGTCTTGTCGGTGCAGCCACTCTCGTCGACTTCTTCGGCGCCGTAGATGCACACGACTTTCTCAGGCGGCAGCTTGGCCATTTCTGGGCCGGTGGCGGCTTCTTTGCCGGCGTTGCCCAGCCAGCCTTCCACTTCGATTTCAAAGCTGCCGGTGCGGGCGAAGGCCAGCAGGATGATCGCGTCCACCCGTTGCTGTTCGTTCTCTGGCATACGGTTGTAGATCGCCGGCAATACGTCGGCGCCGAACGAGTAACCGGTCAGCACGAAGCGCTTGGTGCCCCACTTTTGCCGGTAGTGTTGCATCAGCTCGGTGAGGTCCTTGGCACTTTGCTCTGGCGTCTTGTGCTGCCAGTAGTAGCGCAGGGTGTCGATGCCCACCACCGGGTAGCCGATCTTGGCCATCTCGCCCGCCACGTCGCGGTCCAGGTCGCGCCAGCCGCCGTCACCGGAGAGGAACAGGGTCACGGTGTCCTTGGCTTGGCCGGCGGGTACTTCCACTACCGGAATCGCCAGGCCGCCGTTGTCCGAACCGACCAGTTGCTTGCGCAGTTCGTTATTCAGCACCTGTGGGTAATGAATGTCGTAGTCGCTGATGCTGGTGGTGGCGCGCGGTGTGTCGCGTACGAAACTGGCGCTTTCATCGTCGGGGTTATCGTTCCACGCCACCAGCCAGCTGCCATGGGCGGCGGTTTTCGGCAGCGGGTCGTTGCAGCCTTCCTGTTTCAGGGCGAAGCCCACGGAGATGGCGTTGGCCTTGTCGTCGTTCTGGGTGGCCAGCCAGCGCCAGGCGAGTGCGGCGCCAGGGCCGATGCCGCTGACCAGGGTTGCCGGGCCTTTCAGCTGGGCCAGGGCGCCTTGCAGGGCTTTTTCCTGCAGTGCGCAGTCATCTTTTGGCAGCACCACCTGAACCAGTTGCGCTGAACCGCCCTGGCTCAGGGCAATCAGTTGGCTGTCGGTCAGGGTTTCGTCGGCCATCACCGCCACGGCCACGCGGGCTTTTGCGTTGCTGGCCGGGGTTACGCGGGTCATTACCGAACCGTCGGCCTGGGGCAAGTGCTCCAGGGTCGGTTGCGGAGCAGGGCGGTTCCAGTACCAGAAGCCACCCGCCGCGATCAGCGCAAGCAGCACCACTAAAGCCAATACATACCGCCAGGAGCGTCGAATCATCAGCGTTTCACCAATCCAGTCAAGCCGCCCGCGATCAGGGCGGCGGTATCGGCCAATGCCACCAGCGGATCCAGTCCTGCGGGCACGGCCATGTAACGGGGTTCCCAGTCGGGCTGGAACTTGTCTTTGAAGCGGCGCAAACCTTGGAAGTTATACAGTTGCTCGCCACGGCGGAACACCATCGAGCCCAGGCGCTGGGTCAGCGGTGCGCCACGGCGCGGTTGCAAGCCCGACAACGGCACCATGCCGAGGCTGAAGCGCGCGTAGTCGTGGCTCTTATAATGTTGAATCAGGCCCACCATCATGAACTCCATGGTCAACTTGGGCGCGTCCGGGTGGGCACGCATCAGGTCGAGGCTGGCCAGATCATGATTGTAGGTTTCGAGCAAATTGGCGAAGGCCACCGGGCGCCCTTCGAAGCGAATGATCGCGATACGAAAGTGCTTGAGGTAGTCATCGCTGAAACGGCCCAGGGAGAAGCCCTTTTCCCGCACATTCTTACCTGTAAGCCAGGCATCGGAGATGACTTTTAATTCATCCATCGGCGCCTTGCCCGGTTCGCAGATTTCCAGGGACAGGCCGTCCCGGGTGCCACGGTTCCAGGTGTAGCGCAAATCCTTCATTTCTTTGCCCTTGGCTTCCAGGTCAAAGCGTTTCAGGTCGACGCGGGCTTCTTCACCCAGTTTGATCGCGGTGAGGCCGATGTCCATGTAATACGGCAGGTTCTCGGCGCGTACCTGGTAAAACACCGGACGGGCGTGGTGGATGTCGCACAGGTCGCGGAACTGCCAGATCATCTCGGCGCGGGGTTGGGTCGGGCCGATCGGGTCGTACAAAGCCACCAGGCTACGCCCGCGACGGGCATACATCAGGAAGGCTTCATCGTTGGGGTGAAACAGCAGCGCCTTGTCGCCGGTGAGCGCCAGGCCGCCGTCAGGTTGGGACGAGGCCATCAGGATCTTGCTGGCGCGCTCCAGTTCTTCCGGGGTCGGCAGGTGGATGACCGGGCGTGCCGTGCGCAGCAGCCAGGTCAGCGACACGATCACCAGCAACACGGCGGCGCCGAGCAGCGAACGCAAACCACGCGGGGCGTTGGCGTCGAGGGTGAACTGCCACCAGAGTTGGTGACTGTAGGGCACGTCCTGATAGGCAAACAGCAGCAGCCAGATCGAGGCGCCGAGCACACAGACACTGGCCACCAGGTACAGCGGCGAAAACGGCAACTCGGTCAGGCGACTGGCGCGGTAGAACGAGCGCCGGAAGATGGCCAGCAGCACTGCGGTCATGGTCATCAGGCTGGCTTCTTCCCAGTCGAAGCCTTTAAGCAGCGAGAGCAGGGCGCCAACCAGCAGCAACACCATAGTCAGCATCCAGGCGGCCGACAACCGCCGGCGCAGGCCCTGGGCGAGCAACAGGCACAACACACCGATCAGGCTGGCACCGAAGTGCGACGCGTCAATCAGACGATGGGGAATCAGGAAGCCGATGTTTTCCAGGCGTGAGTCGATCTCTGGCGTGGCGCCGGAAAACAGCAGGACCACGCCGGACAAAAAAACCAGGACGGCCAATACTGGCGCTGCCAGCCCCGATGCTACCCGCAGGCTTTGCTGGGTCTGGAACAGGCGCTGGGCCTCGTTGACCAGCAGGAATACACAAGCGATCAACAGTGGCAGCACCACGTAGATCATGCGGTACAGCAGCAAGGCAGCAGCCAGGGGCGCGGCACCGAGTTTGTCGGCAAAGGCCGCCAGCAGGATCGCTTCGAATACGCCCACGCCGCCCGGCACATGGCTGAGCACACCGGCGGCCAGGGCCAGCAGGTACACCAACAGGAACGGGCCGAAGGGCGGCGCTTCGGGCAACAGCAGATACAGCACGGTAGCGGCTGCGGCGACGTCCAGTGCGGTGATGATCAGTTGCAGGAAAGTCAGGCGTCGGCCAGGCAGGCGCAGGGTGCGGCGCCCGGCCTTGACCAGCAGGTTGTCGGGGTAGGGCTGTTCCGGCAGGCGGCGGCGATAGATGCCGATGCACAGCAGGGCCGACAACAGCAGCACGGCGCCGGCAATGCCGCCGAGCAGGCTTTGCGATAAATGCAGGTAAGTGGAGGCGGCTGGCAAGTTGCTCAACGTGGCCAGCGCGGCCAGCGGCGGCAGCGCACAGCCCAGGGCCAGGCTGGCGAACACGGTCATGTGCGCCACTTCCGAGGCGCCGATGCCATGGCGTGCATATAAACGGTAACGCACCGAACCGCCCGAGAGCATCGACAAACCAATGGCGTTGCCGATAGCAAAGGCGGTGAAACCACCCAGGGCCAGGGTCTTGGCGGGCAATTGCACGCCGGCATAACGCGCGCCGGAGAATTCATAGCCGAGCAGGATCACAAAACCGGCGACTGCCGCCGCAAAGGCCCCCAATAGGGCAGGCTTGGGCACTTCCAGGATCGAATCGTGCAGGGCGTAGAGGTCCAGCTCCAGCAGCAGGTGCCGGCAGGCGATCAGGGCGATTGCAAACAGCAGGAGCGTCACGGCCAGGCCGATGGGCTGGCGATACTTGCTCAACAGGTCCAGCCACCGCAAACGGGTGGGAGTGATCGGTTGTTCTGCTGTGACGGTGTCTTGTGGTTCAGACGAGTTGGCGCGCATCAATCACCTCGTGGATTGTGCGCGACAGGATGGAGGTATCCAGCCAAGTTACCAATCCCTATGGACAAAATAATTACAAATATTAACGCGGATCACCGGGCGCGGCGACTGCGGCCATTGGTCGTAGAGGGGTAGCGCTTGAGCATTGAGCATAGCGTGCAATGAGATGGACTCTGCAAACCGTCTACGGTTTCATGAAAGATGCCATGCCATTGTTTCAGAAGAACTTTTTCGCCAGATACAAAAAAGGCCACTCTTTCGAGTAGCCTTTTTTGATGTTTGGTTGCGGGAGCCGGATTTGAACCGACGACCTTCGGGTTATGAGCCCGACGAGCTACCAGACTGCTCCATCCCGCGTCTGTGGGCGGCATTCTACAGCCCAATGGCGGGGTGTCAACCGTTAATGAGCCGATCACTGAAATAAGCGCTAATTATTCTGAAATCAAGGTGTTGGGCGCATTCTGCAAGGGAAAACAAGCGCGCACAAAAAAGGCCACTCTTTCGAGTAGCCTTTTTTGATGTTTGGTTGCGGGAGCCGGATTTGAACCGACGACCTTCGGGTTATGAGCCCGACGAGCTACCAGACTGCTCCATCCCGCGTCTGTGTGTCGGCATTCTACAGAGGAACGCGAGTGTGTCAACCTGTGAATCGAAGAAAAGCGCTTTTGCTTCAATTGGTTAGCGCTTGATGAGGGGCTTCTTGAGGGCTTGAAGCTAGGCAGGGCAAGGCTTTCAGCTCTATTGGGATGCTGGATTCGATTGAGAAAATATATTCATCTACGAAATTTCCTACCGCTCAGACAGAAGATTCAAACTACTGGTGCTATATACAGGGGTGAGTGCGATACTGGCCACCCGTTGGTTAACACCCCGTTTATATGACGCAGCGCAAAATCATCCACGTCGACTGTGATTGCTTCTACGCCGCCATCGAGATGCGCGACGACCCGAGCCTGGCGCAAAAGCCCTTGGCTGTCGGTGGCTCGGCAGATCGGCGCGGCGTGATCGCCACCTGCAATTATGAGGCGCGGGCGTATGGGGTGCGTTCGGCGATGTCGTCACGTCACGCCCTGAAGCTGTGCCCGGACTTGACCATCGTCAAGCCGCGCATGGATGCCTATAAAGAAGCGTCGAAAGAAATCCAGCTGATTTTCCGCGACTACACCGACTTGATCGAGCCGTTGTCGCTGGATGAGGCTTACCTCGACGTGTCTGACAGCCCGCATTTTGGCGGCAGCGCCACGCGTATTGCTCAGGACATTCGGCGCCGGGTCTCCAACCAGCTGCATATCACTGTGTCTGCCGGCGTGGCGCCCAACAAGTTTTTGGCCAAGATCGCCAGCGACTGGAAAAAGCCCAACGGCCTGTTTGTGATCACGCCGGATCAGGTTGAAGACTTTGTCTCGCAGTTGCGTGTCAGCAAGCTGCATGGCGTGGGCAAGGTCACCGCTGACAAGCTGGCGCGCCTGGGCATCGAAGACTGCCTGCAATTGCGCGACTGGAACAAACTGGCGCTGGTGCGCGAATTCGGCAGTTTTGGCGAGCGCCTCTGGAGCCTGGCCCGTGGGATTGATGATCGTGTAGTGCAAAACGACAGCCGGCGGCAATCCATCAGTGTAGAAAATACCTTCGACGTGGACTTGCCCGATCTTTCAAGTTGCCTGGCGAAACTGCCGGAGTTGATGGAGACCCTGGCCGGGCGCATGGCGCGTATCGACAGTAGCTACCGGGCGGGCAAGCCGTTCGTGAAAGTGAAGTTTCATGACTTTACCCAGACGACGCTGGAGCAGGCGGGGGCAGGGCGGGATCTGGAGAGTTATGAACAGTTGATGACCCAGGCGTTCAATCGCGGGGGCAAGCCGGTGCGGTTGTTGGGGATAGGCGTACGGTTGCTGGACCTGAGCGGCGGCAACGAACAGCTCGAGTTTTCCTGGTAAAAACCCGAAACAAATGTGGGAGCTGGCTTGCCTGCGATAGCAGTGTGTCAGTCACGAATGCTTTAACTGATACACCGCTATCGCAGGCAAGCCAGCACCCACAGTTTGATCTTCACAGGTATTGAGCGATCAGCGTGCGCCGGGATCCGCCACCAAACGCCCCCCGTCCTTGGTCAACGCCTGCACAAACTCCTGCTGCAACTCCGGATCATTGCGCGTCAGTTCGATCAGGCTTTGTTCCAGCTCGCTGGCTTCTTCTTCCAGGCCCAGCTCCGACAGGCGTTTGACCCGGTGTACCCACTGGTTCACTTCGTCATCTTCCAGGTCGTCATAGATCAGGGCATGGGCTTCGAGCAGCTTGCTGCGCAGCGTGTTGCTGACCGCCAGGGTCGAGTCGGTATGCACGTCGTCCTGGCCATCCGCCACAGTGATTTTCAGCGTGGTGACGCGGTTCAGGTCCTGCTCGGCAAAGGGGCTGTCCAACAGGTTAAGGCGCAGGATGCCGTTACGGTCGGTGGTCAGCTCATGGGTCTGCTTGCCGGCAGTGACTTGCACCGGGCGCTCGCTCCAGGGCAGGCTCGAATACTCCAGGCGCTTGTCACGCTGGACTTCATCGATAGCCGCCAGGTTCTGTTGCGCACGGCCGTGGGATTGCACGTTCATGAACGGGTTGATGCCGTCCACGCCGTAGCTCAACCAGTCATGGGTCACACTCGTGGGCAGGTTGCCGAGGGCGAAGATATTCGCCACGTTGGCACCCACGCCCGCCACCAGCGCCACGGCACCCAAGGGCATCTCATAGAGTTTGCGCCAGGGCTGGTAGGGCGTGTATCGGTCATAACGACGGGTGACTTCGAATTCGGTGACCTCGAAGGTCTTCTGCTCATGAATGCGAACCCGGCGTTGCGGCAGCTCCAGCACTGTGGGTTCGCCTACATCGATCTGCAGGCTGTGGTCGAGCAACTTACGCTCGACCCGCTCCTCGTGCTCACTGCGTTGCGACATCTGATTGGCGCAGCCGCTGACCAGCAGGGCGCCGCACAAGGCGGCGCCCCCCAGGGCTCTGGTGTTTCGCTTGAACATGACTTCTCTTGATCTGGTTTTCAGCGACGAATACGCGCCTGGAGGAAAGACAGCACGTCAGCCACCGGCAACGGTTGGGCTTCGGCTTCGGTCCGGCTCTTGTATTCCAGATTGCCATCCGCCAGGCCGCGGTCACTGACCACGATCCGGTGCGGGATGCCAATCAGTTCCATGTCGGCGAACTTGATGCCCGGGCTGGTTTTCTTGTCCCGATCATCGAGCAGCACTTCGAAACCGGCAGCGGTGAGTTCCGCGTACAGTTTGTCGGTGGCTTCGCGTACTTGCTCGGTTTCATAGCGCAATGGCACCAGGGCTACCTGGAACGGCGCCAGCGCGTCACTCCAGATGATGCCTTTCTCGTCGTTGTTCTGCTCAATGGCAGCGGCAACCACGCGGGATACGCCAATGCCGTAGCAGCCCATGTCCAGGGTGATCGGCTTGCCGTTCTCACCCAGTACTTCGCACTTCATCGCCTTGCTGTACTTGTTGCCCAGCTGGAAGATGTGCCCGACTTCGATGCCGCGCTTGATCTCCAGGGTGCCCTTGCCATCCGGGCTCGGGTCGCCGGCCACGACGTTGCGCAGGTCGGCCACGGTCGGAACCGGCAGGTCACGCTCCCAGTTCACGCCGAAGTAGTGCTTGTCGTCGATGTTCGCGCCGATACCGAAGTCGCTCATCAGCTCGACCGAACGGTCGATGATGATCGGCAGCGGCAGGTTCAGCGGGCCCAGGGAGCCGGCACCGGCGCCAATGGCGTCGCGCAGTTCGGCATCGGTGGCCATGACCAGCGGGCTTGCCACGCCAGGTTGCTGGGCGGCCTTGATTTCGTTGAGCTCGTGGTCGCCACGGATCACCAGGGCGATCAGCTTGCCTTCTTCTTCGGCGCGCACGATCAGGGTCTTGATGGTCTTTTCAATCGGCAGATTGAATTTCTCCACCAGGGCCGCGATGGTCTTGGTGTCTGGCGTGTCGACCAGGCGCAGTTCCTCGGTGGGAGCAGGGCGCGAGGTTTCACGTGGTATGGCTTCGGCCTTCTCGATGTTCGCCGCGTAGTCGGAACCGTTGCTGAACACGATATCGTCTTCGCCGGACTCGGCCAGCACGTGGAATTCGTGGGAGCCGGCACCGCCGATGGAGCCGTTGTCCGCTTCAACCGGGCGGAACTTCAGGCCCAGGCGCGTGAACACGTTGCAGTAGGCCTGGTGCATGCGGTCGTAGGTCGCTTGCAGGGAAGCCTGGTCGGCGTGGAACGAATAGGCGTCCTTCATGATGAACTCGCGGCCACGCATCAGGCCGAAGCGTGGGCGGATCTCGTCACGAAACTTGGTCTGGATCTGATACAGGTTGAGCGGCAACTGCTTATAGCTGCTCAGCTCGTTGCGCATCAGGTCGGTGATGACTTCTTCGTGGGTCGGGCCGGCGCAGAAATCGCGGCCATGACGGTCTTTAAAGCGCAGCAACTCAGGGCCGTACTCTTCCCAGCGCCCGGATTCCTGCCACAACTCAGCCGGTTGGGTGCTCGGCATCAACACTTCCAGAGAGCCGGCCGCGTTCATTTCTTCACGAACGATGGCTTCGACCTTGCGCATCACCTTCAAGCCCATGGGCAACCAGGTGTACAGGCCCGAGGCCAGTTTGCGGATCATACCGGCGCGCAGCATCAGCTGATGGCTGATCACAACCGCGTCGGAAGGCGTTTCTTTCTGTGTGGCGAGCAAATATTGACTGGTACGCATGGTAGGCCGTTGTCGGTTGCTTGGACTTGAAATGACTTGGGATTGTACGGGCGCTTGTCGCCGGAGTACAGGCGTGAGGTAGCTGGGTGTATCTGTCGTAACCATCGCTTGTGTGGGAGCTGGCTTGCCTGCGATAGCGATGGTGAACCCAACGCCGCTATCGCAGGCAAGCCAGCTCCCACATTGACCGAGTCGTATCAGTCTTCCGGCGGGGGATTCAGTCGGGCGCGGCGGTTCTCCTGGAACCAGTGCAGCGCAATCAGGAGCAGCGTCGGCACACCCAGCAGGCAGGTGATCATAAAGAAGTTGTGATAACCGAACTTCTCCACCATCACCCCTGAATAGCCGCCGATCAAACGCGGCAGCAACAGCATGATCGAACTGAGCAGCGCATATTGGGTGGCGGAGAACTTGAGGTTGGTGAGGCTCGACAGGTACGCCACGAACGCCGAAGTGGCCATGCCCGAACTGAAGTTGTCCAGGGAGATGGTGACGATCAACATCTGCAGGTCGGGGCCCATGTCGGCGAGCATCACGAACAGCAGGTTGGTACCGGCCGAGGCCACGCCGCCGATGAACAGGATCGGCAGTATCCCGAACCGCACGATCAACAGGCCGCCCATGCCGGCGCCGAGCAGGGTCATGATCAGGCCGAAGATCTTGCTCACCCCGGCGATCTGGTCCTTGGTGAAACCCTGGTCGATATAGAACACGTTGGCCATGACGCCCATCACCGTGTCGGACATGCGATAGGTGGCAATCAGCCCGAGCAGCAGCAGCGCCTGCCAACGGTAGCGCAGGATAAAGTCGTTGACCGGCGTGAGCACGGGCGCCAGGCCCCGGCGGCCCATGGCTGAAAGGCACAGGGTAGTGAGGATGATATAGAGGATGGCGCGCAGGAACGCGCGGTCTTCCATCAGCAGTTCCCACAAACTCACGCCCTGGAACAGCACGCTGGCGAAGTCGGTGTTGTACAACTGGGTGAACATCGCCGGCACCGAGACCAACAGCACGATGAGTACAAACACCGACACCAACTGGTGCATGAAACTGTAGCGGCCGGCCTGCAACTGGGTGCGCAGTGGCACATCAGGTTCACGCATGAGGAAGGTGGTGAGCAACGCCGGCACCATCAACACGCCGAACAACACATAGGTGCCGGTCCAGGCCGAGTGTTTATAGTTGAAGCCAGTGGAGCCAAAGCCTTCGGCAAAGAACAGCGCACCGGCCGTGGCCAGTAGGGCGGCGATGCGATAACCGGACATGTAGCTTGCCGCCAGGGCGGCCTGACGGCTGTCGTCGGCGATTTCCAGGCGGTAGGCATCCACGGCGATGTCTTGCGTGGCCGACGCGAAGGCGACGACTACCGCAATGGCGATCAACCAGGACAGGTGTTTTTGCGGGTCACAAAAGCCCATGCCGATCAATCCGAGGATCACCAGCGACTGGGCCAGTACCAGCCAGGAGCGACGCCGCCCCAGTTTGCCAAGCAATGGCAGGCGCCATTGGTCGAGCAGCGGCGACCAGACCCATTTGAAGGCGTAGGCCAGGCCGATCAGGCTCGCATAGCCAATGGTCTCGCGAGCCACACCGGCTTCACGCAGCCACACCGAAAGCGTCGAGAACACCAACATGTAAGGCATGCCGGCGGCGAAACCGAGCAACAACAGCACTAACGTCGAAGGGCTGGCATAGGCGGCGAGCGCGGCGCGCCAGGTTTTACGGGGCATGGGCTGGAGTCTGCCTCAGATTTGCGGAAACAAAGCGCGCACTCTAACCGCTGTGCTCTACCGGGCGCCAGCCATGACGCTGAATATCAACACGATTGTTCAGGATGGTGACGCCTTCGCTACGTAAACGCGCACGTTGTTCGTCACCCGAGGCGCTGCCCACCGGCAAACTTATCCGACCACCGGCAGCCAGCACCCGATGCCAGGGCAACCGCGTGTCTTGCGGCAACTGGCTCAGGGTGCGCCCGACCCAGCGGGCAGCCCGCCCCAAACCGGCCAGGTGGGCCAGCTCGCCGTAACTCACCACGCAGCCTTCGGGCACCTGCGACAACGTCAGGTAGAGGGCGGTGCGGCGCATCTCGGCGGGGCTTTGTGGCGTATCGGCGGGTAGGATCACTGTGGGGATATCCGTTGAGATCGTCGTTGTTTTGTCAGAAACGTCTGTAAACATGACGATGAGTATTGAACTCAATATAAATCCTTGAGTCAGTTCTAGCCATGTAACACTATAACGCCCCTTATTTTCGCCAACCCCGAGTCCCGTACTTGCTTATGTTGTCCAGAACCCTGTTGTGCCTTGCTGTTTTCAGTGCTTCCACGCCCTTGCTCGCCGATACCGTCTGGTTGAAAAACGGTGACCGGCTCACCGGCAAGATCAAAGTCTTCGACGGTGGCAAGTTGCTGATCCAAACCGACTACGCAGGCTCCATTCCGGTGGACTGGAAACAGGTCAAAACCCTGGAAAGTGACCAGGAGCTGCTGGTCAAGCAGGACGCCTACAGCGGTGAAAAGGCCAAATCCTTGCAGGCATCGGATGATGGCAAGGTGGTGCTGGCCAATGGCGAGGCGCCCAAGACGGTGGAACTGGCAAGTATCCAACAGATCATGAAGCCCAAGCCCGTGATCGAAGACCTGGTGTGGAAGGGTAACGTCGACCTGGCGCTGGACTACAAGCGCGCGGACAAAGACACCAACGACTACGACATCGACTTCAAGACCTCGGCCCGTCACGGCCAGTGGCGTCATACGGGCAAGGGCGAATACAACCGCGAGTTCCAGGACGACGTCACCACCACCGACAACTGGGCCCTGGAATACGACCTGGACCGCTTTATCACCGAGCACTGGTTCTGGCAGGGGCGCCTGACCTACAAGCGCGACAAGGTCGAGGACCTGGCGCGCCAGCGCACCGTGGGTACCGGCCCGGGCTACCAGTTCTGGGATGATGAGTTGGGCGCGTTCTCCCTCGGTTCGCTGGTCAACCGCACCGATTACGAATATGCCGACGGCGGCAAGGACAACTTTTACTCTCTGGCCATGAAGTGGAACTACAACCGCTACCTGGTGGGCAAGACCGTGGAGTTCTTCACCAACGGCGAATTGGGCAAGCCTCTGGACGGTCCGGCCGATTACTCCCTGGATGCCGAGATGGGCCTGCGCTACAAAGTCACCGAATGGGCGTCCCTCAACCTCAAGGCCGAGCGTGACGTCATCAGCGGCGACTCCGACAGCAGCTTGAGCAAGACCCGCTACACCGCAGGCTTCGGCGTGGCCTGGTAAACCGGCGTCGGCCACTCTGGCAACCTGCGCAGATATTGATTACCTTGTGTTGAGATCCATTCCCATATGCCATGGGCCGCGGAACACCCGAGGAGTCATCTATTGAGCACGCAGGTTGCCAAGAACGCCCGAGAGCTGTTGCTCAAGGAATACCGTGGGGCGCTCGCCACACAGTCCAAAGCCATGCCCGGCTTTCCCTTTGGCTCGGTGGTGCCCTACTGCCTGGACGAGCAGGGCCGCCCGCTGATCCTGATCAGCCGCATTGCCCAGCACACCCATAACCTGCAAAAAGATCCCAAGTGTTCGCTGTTGGTAGGTGAGCGCGAGGCCGATGATGTGCAAGCCGTGGGGCGCCTGACCTACCTGGCCGAAGCCGAGAAGCTGGAAGACCCCGCCGCCATCGAAGCTGCGGCCGAGCGCTACTACCGCTACTTCCCTGATTCGGCCAACTACCACAAGGCCCACGATTTCGATTTCTGGGTGCTCAAGCCGGTGCGCCACCGTTATATCGGTGGGTTTGGCGCGATCCATTGGGTCGACCAGTTGACCTTGGCCAACCCGTTTGCGGGCAAGGCCGAGCGCAGCATGATCGAGCACATGAACAGTGATCACACCAAGGCCATCGCCCATTACGTCGACCTCGGCGGTTTGCCGACCAGCGAGCCAGCACAGCTGGCCGGCATCGACAGCGAAGGCATGCACTTGCGTATCGGCCAATCCTTGCACTGGTTGCCTTTCGAGACGCCTTGCAACACACCGACACAAGTACGCGAAGCCCTGGTTTCATTGGCTCACGCCGAGGTGTTGCCGAAAAAAACCACGGTTGACGCTTGAATTTACACAACGGCGACGTCATCTAAGGTGGACTGGCAAGGCATTCTTGCGTTGAGGAACCATTTGATGCGCCCTTTTTTATTGCTCTTTCTGCTGTTCCCGGTGCTGGAGCTGTTCGTATTCGTTAAAGTCAGCGGTGCGATCGGGTTTTTCCCGGCGCTGTTGCTGATCATCGTAGGCTCCATGCTCGGCGTCCTGGTGCTGCGTGTCGCCGGCCTGGCGACCGCGTTGCGTGCCCGTGAAAGCCTGAACCGCGGCGAACTGCCGGCCCAGACCATGCTTGAGGGCCTGATGATGGCCCTGGCCGGTGGCTTGCTGATCCTGCCGGGCTTTATCAGCGACGTGTTTGGCCTGGTGCTGTTGCTGCCATTCACCCGCAAGCTGCTGGCCGGCAAAATGCGCCAGCGTGCTGAAGAGGCCGCCATGCGCCAGCGTGCGTTCGCCGACGACCTGCAACCCCGTGGCGGTCCGGCTCCGCGCCAACCCCTGGGGCGTGAAGGTGATGTGATCGAAGGCGAATTCGAACACCGCGACAACAAATAACCGCTTCACCGGCACGGCACCTTCGGGTGCCGTGTTGCATTTACCCTTGAGCCGACACAAAAAATTTCATCTCCGGCCCCTTGTAATAAGCCTGGGCGCCCTTATGTAACGGTCACCGCAAGGTTTCTGGTGGTGACACTAGACAGACTTCCGCGTCTCGCCCAGCGAGCCGCGACCGGCACCGCCGGAATTTAACCCGCCGGATTGAACCGGCCGATGAAAAACACAATTAGGAGAGATCGACAATGAGCAAGCTTCGTCCTCTGCACGACCGCGTCGTCATCCGTCGCAGCGAAGAAGAAAAGAAAACCGCTGGCGGGATCGTTCTGCCAGGTTCGGCTGCTGAAAAAGCCAACCACGGTGTGATCGTCGCTGCTGGCCCAGGCAAGACCCTGGAAAACGGTGAAGTACGTGCGCTGGCCGTGAAAGTGGGTGACAAGGTTGTTTTCGGCCCTTACTCCGGCAGCAACACTGTGAAAGTCGACGGCGAAGACCTGCTGGTAATGGCTGAGAACGAAATTCTCGCTGTACTGGAAGGCTGATTTCCCCGCTCATTTTCCCGTTACTACAAAGTATTTAAGGAATATCGATCATGGCTGCTAAAGAAGTTAAATTCGGCGACTCCGCCCGCAAGAAAATGCTCACTGGCGTCAACGTACTGGCTGACGCAGTAAAAGCGACCCTGGGCCCGAAAGGCCGTAACGTGATCATCGAGAAGAGCTTCGGCGCTCCGACCATCACCAAGGACGGCGTTTCCGTAGCCAAAGAGATCGAACTGGAAGACCGTTTCGAAAACATGGGCGCGCAGCTGGTCAAAGACGTTGCCTCCCGTGCCAACGATGACGCAGGTGACGGTACTACCACCGCAACCGTACTGGCTCAGTCGATCGTCAACGAAGGCCTGAAGGCCGTTGCTGCCGGCATGAACCCGATGGACCTCAAGCGCGGCATCGACAAGGCGACCATCGCCATCGTCAAAGAGCTGAAGAACCTGTCCAAGCCATGCGCCGACACCAAGGCCATCGCTCAGGTAGGCACCATCTCTGCCAACTCCGACAGCTCCATCGGCGACATCATTGCCGAAGCCATGGAAAAAGTCGGTAAAGAAGGCGTGATCACCGTTGAAGAAGGCTCGGGCCTGGAAAACGAACTGTCGGTTGTAGAAGGCATGCAGTTCGACCGTGGCTACCTGTCCCCGTACTTCGTCAACAAGCCGGACACCATGGTTGCCGAGCTGGACAGCCCGCTGATCCTGCTGGTCGACAAAAAGATCTCCAACATCCGCGAAATGCTGCCAGTGCTGGAAGCCGTTGCCAAAGCCGGCCGCCCACTGCTGATCGTGGCTGAAGACGTTGAAGGCGAAGCCCTGGCGACTCTGGTTGTGAACAACATGCGTGGCATCGTCAAGGTTGCAGCCGTCAAGGCTCCAGGCTTCGGCGACCGTCGCAAGGCCATGCTGCAGGACATCGCCGTTCTGACCGGCGGTACCGTTATCTCCGAAGAGATCGGCCTGAGCCTGGAAAGCGCCACCCTGGAAAACCTGGGTAGTGCCAAGCGCGTGACCCTGTCCAAGGAAAACACCATCATCGTTGACGGTGCTGGCGTTGAAGGCGACATCGAGTCCCGTATCGCTCAGATCCGTGCCCAGGTTGCCGAGACTTCCTCGGACTACGACCGTGAAAAACTGCAAGAGCGCCTGGCCAAGCTGTCTGGCGGTGTTGCAGTGATCAAGGTTGGCGCTGGCTCCGAAGTTGAAATGAAAGAGAAGAAGGCCCGCGTTGAAGACGCCCTGCACGCAACCCGTGCAGCCGTTGAAGAAGGCGTGGTACCTGGCGGTGGCGTTGCGCTGATCCGTGCTCTGGAAGCCCTGACTGACCTGACCGGCGACAACGCTGACCAGAACGTCGGTATCGCTGTACTGCGCCGTGCCGTTGAAGCACCGCTGCGCCAGATCGCTGCCAACTCCGGCGACGAGCCAAGCGTTGTGGTCAACGAAGTCAAGAACGGCAAAGGTAACTACGGTTACAACGCTGCGACTGGCGTGTACGGCGACATGATCGAAATGGGCATCCTGGATCCAACCAAGGTGACTCGTTCCGCGCTGCAAGCAGCATCCTCCATCGGCGGTCTGATCCTGACCACCGAAGCTGCGATCGCTGAAGCACCGAAGAAAGAAGGCTCGGCTGGCGGCGGTATGCCAGACATGGGCGGCATGGGTGGCATGGGCGGCATGATGTAAGCCAGCCTTACCCTGCACAATAAAAAGCCCCGCCTGCAGTGATGCAGGCGGGGCTTTTTTATGCACGGCTTGCCTTCCTCTGTAGGAGCGAGCTTGCTCGCGAAAAACGTCAACGGTAAAGCGTGCTTGCTGAGTAAACGCGGCGCCTGTGCGTTTTTCGCGAGCAAGCTCGCTCCTACAGGAGAATGCGATTAGGCCGGTACAGCAACAAGCAATACAGCCCGAGGCAGATCAGCCAGCAAAAGATCGCTGTCCACACATTGTGGGAAAAGAAATGCGCCCCTTGCAGCATACGGCTGACTGAAAACACGCTGCCCAGGCTGACAGCAAAGATGAACGCGTAGCGCGCCAGCCGTGGCCGTCGATCCCGCAGCGCGAAGAACCAGGCGAACAAGGCAAACCCGGTGGCGGCATGCCCGCCGGGCCAGCAGCGGCCGGGTTTATCGGTCGGCGGGCGCGCGCTGAGCAGTTCGCTGTAGGTTTCCTGGCCGCCGAACTCCTTGAGGCTCCAGGGGCATTGCACGGCGGTGATGGTTTTCAATGGCGACACGAACGCCGTCGCCATTCCCAGCGACAGCACCAGGCACACCAGTTCACGGCGGTACGGCTTGAGCCGCTGCAGGATGAAGCTGCCGACCAGGCCCAGAATCGCCAGCACCGAAAACAGGATCACCAGTTGCTTGGCACGGTCATGCAGGATGTCTTCAAGGAAGAAGCTATAGCGGCCAATGAAGCCGCCAGCCTCTGCACTGTAGAAAAGCCTGGCCAGGTCCATGTCCAGTGACGTCAGCTCCAGCAACAGCAAGGCCACTGCAGCGCTGGCAGGCAGGCCCAGGCACAGCCAAAAATCAAGCGGTTTGGAAACCGGTAAAGAGGAGGGGGATTTCATCTTGAACCTTGGTAAAAAAGCCCCGCGCTCACCTGCGCGGGGCTTTTTGATTAGCGTTTGCTTAAGACTGGTGCCTCTTCCTTGGGCGCTTTCCAGCTCAGCAGTTGCTGTTTGTAGTCGTAACTGGCGGCCTGGTAGTAGGTGATCGCCCGTTGAATCAAGGGGTCATCGCTACCAACGCGCAGCTCCTGGCTCTCGCCTAGTGCCTGGTCGTGGCGACGCAAGCCTTGGCGCGGGCTGAGGATTGCCAGGTCCTTGCCATCAAACAGACCCAGATGCTGGTAATTGCCCACCACCACCCGTGGAGGTAATGGGTTGTCTTGCAGCAGGTTGCGGCCAAAGAATGTCGATTCGTAGCTCAGGTTGAGCAGGCCCAACAAGGTTGGCGCCAGGTCGATCTGGCTGGACAGTTGGGCGGATTCCCGTGCGTCGATCAGCTTGGGCGCGTAGATAAACAGCGGGATCTGGTAGTTGGTGATAGGCAAGTCTTCCTTGCCCGCGCTGCCGGCGGTGTGGTCGGCGACGAACACGAAGATCGTGTTATCGAACCACGGCTTCTGGCGCGCTGCCTCAAGGAACTGGCCGATGGCGTAGTCGGTATATTTCACCGCGCCGTCGCGACCCTTGCCGGATTTGATGTCGATGCGCCCGTCCGGGTAGGTATAAGGACGGTGGTTGGAGGTGGTCATCAGTTGCAGCAGGAACGGCTGTTGCTTGGCGTAGTCGGCGTCGGCCAGTTTCAAGGTCTGTTTGAACAGGTCTTCGTCGGCCATGCCCCAGGCGTTTTTGAACGAGATCTCCGACTCTGGCACGCTGCTCTGGTCCACCACCCGATAGCCGTTGCCGCTGAAGAACGCGTTCATATTGTCGAAGTAACCGCGCCCGCCATAGACAAACACGCTGTCATAACCGATGGCCGAGAGCTGTTGCCCCAGGCTGGCGAACCCGCTTTCGCGGCCGATGCGCTTGACGATCGAACGCCCCGGCGTCGGCGGGACTGCCAGGGTAATGGCTTCCAGGCCGCGGTCGGTGCGTGTACCGGTGGCGTAGAAGTTATTGAAGTACAGGCTCTGTTGGCGCAACGCATCCAGATTGGGCGTGAGGTTGCGCGTATCGCCATTACTGCCCATGTACTTGGCGCTGAAGCTCTCGATGGTCACCAGTACGATGTTGGGCTTGCGCAGTGTGCCGGGGTTGGTGATGGCACGGCGAATATCCAGCGGGTCCTGGTCGATAAAGCGGGCGTTGGGTTCACTCAGTTCGGCGCGCAACTGCTTGGCGACGACGTCGGTCGGCAGGCTTTTGTAAAACTGGGTGTAGTCCAGTTCGTTGTTACGGAACGCGGCAAAGAACTGATAGGGGCCATTGCTGGCCAATTCGTTGTTGTACGCGTTGCCGCCTTGGGTGCGCGGGCTGTCCTGGCTGACCAGTTGCAGGCTGAGGCCGGCGAGCACCAGCAGGCCCAGGGCGTTGATCACACGGCCACGCAGTGGAGGCAATGGCGCTGCCATCGCGGCATTGAAGGGTTTGCGCAGAGCCACGCTCAGAATCAGCGCCAGCATTGCCAGTAGGCTCAGCAGCTTGCCGATCGGATAAGACTCCAGCAGGTTGTTCAGTACCTCATCGGAGTACACCAGGTAATCGACGGCGATAAAGTTGAAGCGCACGCCAAACTCATCCCAGAACAACCATTCGGCTACCGAGGTGAACAGCATGGCGAACAGGCTGACGGTCAGCACCGCTTGCAGGAACCAGCGATGGCCACGGCGGCGCCACAGGGCGGGTGGGCAGAGCAGCAAATACAGGCCAAGCGGCAAGGCTGCATAGGCGAGGAAGGCCAGGTCGTAGAGCACACCTACGCCAAACACCGGCAGCAGGTTGCCGCCGACTTCATCCAGGTGAGTGATGAGCAGCACACTGCGGGTGAGCAGGAAAACCACTAACCAGGCCCCGGTGATCAACAGCAAATAACGCATTGGCGCGGTTTTGAAAAAACCCATGTCTATGTTCCTTAGATCAATGGGGGGCGATCTTCTTCCTGAGGCTGTAGTCAGTTTGTGAAGCTATAGTGAAAAACTTGTTTGGCTCTAAAAACAGTTGAAAAGCTTTATCGGCGGGGCTCTGCGCTCTATCCCTGAGCCCCGCTTGGCCTTAAGCTGCGCGAGCCAACACGGCCGTTACCGCGTACGGAGACACTGCCCATGCGAATTCTATTGGTTGAAGACAACCGCGATATCCTCGCCAACCTGGCCGATTACCTGGGGCTCAAAGGCTACACAGTGGACTGTGCGCAGGACGGTTTGTCGGGCCTGCACCTGGCAGCCACCGAGCATTACGACCTGATCGTGCTCGACATCATGTTGCCCGGCATCGATGGCTACACCCTGTGCAAACGCCTGCGCGAAGACGCGCGCCGCGACACGCCGGTGATCATGCTTACCGCTCGCGATCAACTGGACGACCGGCTGCAGGGCTTCAAGTCTGGCGCCGATGACTACCTGCTCAAACCCTTCGCCTTGTCGGAACTGGCTGCGCGTATCGAAGCGGTGTTGCGCCGTGCCCAGGGTGGCGGGCGTCGTGCCCTGCAAGTGGGTGACCTGAACTACGACCTCGATACGCTGGAAGTCACCCGCGAAGGGCGCTTGCTCAAGCTCAACCCCGTGGGCCTGAAACTGCTCGCCGTGCTGATGCAAAAAAGCCCGCACGTTCTGCGCCGGGAAATTCTCGAGGAAGCCCTGTGGGGCGACGACTGCCCGGACAGCGACAGCCTGCGCAGCCACGTTCATCAATTGCGCCAAGTGATCGACAAGCCCTTCGCCAAACCGCTACTGCAAACGGTGCACGGTGTGGGTTATCGCCTGGCCGAGGGTCGTGATGGAGTTTAAGCAAAGCCTTGCCCAACGCATCATCATCGCCTTCGCCTTGATGAGTGCGTTGGTGGCGGGGGCCTTCGCCATCGGCATCATCGCGACGGTGCACCTGGTGGAGGAGAAGTTGATCTCGGCTGGCCTGGGCGGTGACCTGCAGCGCCTGTTGCTGATGGACAGCGTTGAAGACTGGAGCCACCGGCCTGAGCCGGACCAGCTGTTCTATTTCAGCGGCGGGCGTGGCGATTTTGAACTGCCCAAGGATCTGCGCCATCTGGACCCGGGGTTCCATGAGGTGTTTCGCGAGGCGCTGTCGTACCACGCCATGGTCGAAGTGGTCGACGGCCGGCGTTATGTATTGCTGCAAGACCAGAGCGATTTCGAAGAGCGTGAGCGCGTGCTGTTTGCGGTGGTGCTGGTGGGGTTCGTACTCAGCCTGGCGCTGGCGGCGTTCCTCGGCTGGGTGCTGGCCCGCAAGGTGATGGCGCCGGTGGTGCGCCTGGCCCGCCAGGTCCGTCATCGTGACCAACTGTTGGGCCTGGCACCGCCCCTGGCGCCGGATTACGCCGCCGATGAAGTGGGCGAACTGGCGGTAGCGTTCGACGCCACCCTGGGGCGTTTACGCCAGGCGCTGTCACGTGAGCAATTGTTTACCAGCGATGTGAGCCATGAGTTGCGCACGCCCTTGATGGTCCTGGCCAGCTCCTGCGAACTGTTGCGCGAAAACCCGGCCATCGATCAGCGCGGTCGCAATCAGGTAGAACGAATTGCCCGTGCCTGTGAAGAAATGCGCGAACTGGTGCAAACCTTCCTGATGCTGGCCCGCGCCAAACACGACGATGCCGCCAGTTCGCCCCAAGGCAACCTCACCCAGGTGGCCGAAGACCTGCTCGGTATCTGGCGCGAGCCCATCGAGAAAAAAGGCCTGACGTTGATCTACCTGCCAGGCAACCCCCTGGACACCTGCTACAACACCACCTTCTTGCATGCGGTGATGGGCAACCTGCTGCGCAACGCACTGCATTACACCGAGCACGGGTTTATCCGCCTGACCCTGGAGCCCAGTGGTTTCACAGTGGAGGACTCCGGTGTCGGCATCCCCGAAGAGAAGCGCGAAGCGATGTTCGAGCCGTTCGTGCGCGGTAGCGAGAAGCGTGGCGAGGGCCTTGGCCTCGGCCTGTCACTGGTGCAGCGGATTTGCGAAAGCCAGGGTTGGAGCGTGAGCCTGAGCACCATGGAGCCTAATGGCTGCCGTTTTCATGTGGAACTCAACCCAGTCAAAACCTGACCCTTCAGTCTGTCGTTTTGCTGATGCAGACTGCGTGCTTTTCGGCGAAGATGGCCCGGTGCTACTGAATGTTTCTGTAAAGTCTTGAAATGTATGCAATTGGACAGGACAAGATTTTCACAACGAGTTGACCTGTTGATCACAGTTCGCTGCTTAAGGTCGTAGGCATCAGTTACTGGAGACGTAAGATGCCTTCCCCGATCAAGCTGGAATTTTCTGACAAGTACGACGATCAACACGCCCAGAAATATTTGCTCAAGCATCAGGACAATCTGGCGCGCCGGTTGTCCCACAAGCGCGACGAGCAGTTGGCGCGCGGTGCGCTGGCCATGGCCGGCGAGCCGGGGCTGGTGTTGGACCTGCCGTGTGGTGCTGGACGTTTCTGGCCGTTGCTGGCCGAAAAACCCAACCGTGTGATTATCGGAGCTGACAATTCGGCGTCGATGTTGAAGATCGCCACCGCAGCCCAACCGGCAGAGGTGGTGAAACGGGTACGCCCTTTGCAGACCTCTGCCTTTGATATCGATTTGCCAGATAACTCCGTCGACAGTATTTTTTGCATGCGCTTGATGCACCACATCGGTGAGCCAGAGCACAGGCTGACAATACTTCGCGAGTTTCAACGTGTTACCCGCGACAGCGTGATTATTTCGCTGTGGGTAGACGGCAATTTCAAGGCCTGGAAGCGCAAGCGCAGCGAAGTGCGTCGTCGCAAAAAAGGTGAGCAAGAAGGTTACCAAAACCGGTTTGTGTTACCGGCTGCTACTGTCGAGGCAGAATTCGAGCAGGCCGGTTTCCGTGTTCAGGAATCCCTGGACTTCATACCGCTCTACGCCATGTGGCGAGTGTATGTATTGCGCAAGAGGTAACAGGATGGCAGTTGAGTGCGTAGTAGGCAGTCATGTAGCTCCCGAAGAACGATTTGATTTTTTCTGGCGTCAACAGGGTGAGTGGGTTGAAGAACCCAACCGCCGACGTGGTGGTGAAAGTGGCGTGCAACGGGTGATAAGCCCTAACGGCCGTTTGCTCTATTGCAAGCGCCAGACCGGCCACATTTACCGTAGCTGGCTGCACCCCTTTGGGCGTCCGACCGTGCTGCGTGAACGCGATGCCCTCAAAGGCCTGCGTTTGCTGGATGTGCGTGTGCCGGAACTGGTGTTTTGCGAAGCACGTCGCGACCCGGAGCACCAATGGAAAGCCCTGTTGGTCACCGCGTCTCTGGACGGTTTCGACGAGATTGAAAACTGGTACGCCGCCGGTGGCCGCGAACAGTATGGCGAGGCGGTCCACGAGCGCCTGCTGCAAGAGTTGGCCGGCACCTTGGCCCGTATGCACAAAGGCCGCTGGCAACACGGTTGCCTGTATATCAAGCACATTTTCGTGCGGGTGACCGGTGAGCCTGATGCGGCGACTGTGGAAGTGGCCCTGCTGGACTTTGAGAAATGCCGCCAGCGCCTGACCGCTTATCGGGCCGCGTCCCACGACATGCTGCAATTGCGTCGCCATTCGTCGTGGAATGATACCGACTGGAAAAAACTCAGCTACTTTTACGAGACGGCGTTTGGCAGCGCTATCAAGGGTTTAACCAGATGAAGCTAGAAATAGCACGAGGTTTGTTTCTCGTCGGGGCATTGGGTGTTGCAGCCCTGGCCCTGGCGGTATGGGAACAACCTCGTACACAAGTGTTGAGTGCGTTAGACGGTGGCGGGCAATGCCTGCTGCCACGCATTGCCAAGACGAGTGTGGCGGCCAAGCCCGACCATGAACTGTTGTTATTCATGTTCGGCATGTCTCAAGCGATGAGGCCGCAAAGTTGAAACGTTCAAACCCCCGAGAAGGGCCTTGCGATGCGAGGCCCTTTTTTTACGCCTGATGCTTTAACTGTAGGAGCGAGCTTGCTCGCGAAAAAACCGCAGACGACACGTTCATCCAGGATGGGCGCGTTCATGATCGTACCCACGCTCTGCGTGGGAATGCCTCTTGAGACGCTCTGCGTCTCGTCCGTTAGCGCCAGTGACGCAGAGCGTCACGGGTTGCATTCCCACGCAGAGCGTGGGAACGATCAGCCATTTTGATGTCGTCGGTCTTTAGACCAGGTGCAGGTGGTTATCCCAGAACCCCGCCGGTAACTCCAGTGGTGTTGCCAGTAACTTTTCCTGGCGGCAATCATAGAAGCGGCAACGGCCCTGACCGGATGTCACCACAAATCCATCCGCCACCGCACCCACCCCCGCACAGTCAGGCAAGGGCCCATCCAGGCGCAGTTCGGCGGTGTCCATGTCCCAGATAAAAAAGCGATTGCCACGAGGTGCTGTCAACGCCACCAGGCGCAGTTCGCTGTGCACTGCCACGCTGGCGGTGTAATGCCCCATCGCCTGCAACTGTTCGTCAGCCACCGGGAACGCCACGAACGGCTGCCCCGGTCGCTTGATCGCCAACAACTCGGAACGCTCCTGGGACGGGCCCATGAACTGTTGCCCGGTGAGGATGGTGCCATCGCTGGCGATGCCCATGTGCCGCACGCTGTTCATCTGCTGGGCCAGGGTTTCCTTGCTGATCAGACCGCCGTCACGGCGCATCAGCACCAGGCTCGGCTCCATGGCGTTGAGGTTCATTTCTACCCGGCTTTCGGCTTCGGTGCGAATGCCACCGTTGGCCACGATCAGCGTCTCGCCGTCGGGCATCCACGAGACTTGATGCGGGCCGATGCCGTGAGTGGATATCTCGCCGCTGTGCACCAGCCGCTCACCTTCGAACTTATACACACCCAACAGGCCGCGGCCAGGGTCGGAGGTGTCGTTCTCGGTGGCGTACAGCCAGTCACCGCTCCTGTGGATCACCGCATGGCCATAGAAATGGCGGTTGGCGTTCGAGGTGATGGTTTGCAGCAGCCTGCCATCGCGTAGGTCGATCAGGTAGCTCTCGGTGCCTGGGCGACGGGCGACGAACAACGCAATCGGCAACGTCGGGTGGTTAATGATGTCATGGCAGCGCTGGCTGACCTGAGTGGCAAATACCGGCTTGCCGTCCAGGCGATAGCCGACAGCGTAGTGCTTGCCGTCGGCATCATCGCGGGCCGACAGCAGCAGCGGGCCTTTGTCTTTGTGCTTGAACAGCGTCCAGCCACCCAAGGTGATAGCGCTGAGCAGCACGCTGCCCACCGCCAAAGCCTGTCGCCTGAGCATCATCAGTCACCGTCGTTGGCGTTAAAGCCCAGTTGGACGCCCAGCGCCTTGGCCAGTTCACCTTCATGCAGGCGGTGGACTACGTTGAGGCTGTCGTAGATGTCGTTGAGTTGCTGGCGCCCGGCGTCGTCGTTCAACAGTTCGTTGAGGGTGCGCTGGTTGCTGGCGAACAGTTTCAGCGACGCTGCGTAGGCGGCGTCGATTTTCTCGGCCAGTGGCTTCTGGTCCGCCGGCAGCAGGCCACGCAGGCCTTTGTTATCGACGCCTACCCACACGGTCTGAGCCGCGGCGAGGCTGGCTTCCAGGCTCTGCAGGGACGACTGGCTGCGCCAGGCATCGGCCTGGAACGGTTGCGGGATGCCCTTGGTCTGGCGGCCCATTGGGGTGCCGAGTTTTTTCTTCAGGGTGTCCAGGGCGGTCACTTGCACGCGCAGCAGATCGGCGATGGCTTCGTGGGAATCAGCGTAGCGCTGGTTCGGAAACTTGGTCATTTGCGCGAGCATACCGTCGGTGCTGTTCCAACTGGCCAGGATCTCTTCGGCCAGGACTTTCTGGCGCTCGCCGATAGCCATCAGCAACGGGCAATAGCGGGCTTTCTGGGCTTCGTCGGCGACGTCGGGCTTGGCGTCGTAGAGGATGTATTCGTAGGCCGACAGGCCCTGCACCACCACGCTGGATTTCGCCAGGGCCGCGGCGTCGATCTGCGGCTGTGCACTGACCAGTTGCTCGACCTGGCGGCCGACCAGGTTCTTCTTGTCTGGCCAGAACTGCACCTGCCACGCCCGGTTGCCTTCGGCCAGCGGGCCGATCAGCAGCGGTTGCAACTCGGCCCAGGCTTTTTGCGCGTGCAGGAAGTCGGCGCGGGCGGTGTCCAGGCTTTCCTTGCCTTGGCAGTAGGCCAGGGCGCTGACGGCCAGTTGACGGTCGGCCTCAACCCAGCGGCTATAGGTTGGCAGGATCACTTGTTTGGCGATGGCTGCCGAGGTCACTGCTTGCGGGTCTTGGGGCGAGCAGGCACCCAAGGCCAGGGCGGCGAGGCTGGTGAACAACAACTTGGGACGAAACATGTCGAGCTCCCTTCTGTAAGTGGGGCAAAGCTTATAAAGAATTCAGGAACGCCAGCAACGCGGCACGCTGCTCGGCATTGAACGACAACACATGTTGCTGCGCCGCTTGAGCTTCACCGCCATGCCACAGCACGGCTTCAAGCAGGTTGCGGGCGCGGCCGTCATGCAGGAACTGGGTGTGACCACTCACGGTTTGCGTCAGGCCGATACCCCACAGCGGCGGGGTGCGCCAGTCGCGGCCGGTGGCTTTGAATTCGCTACGGTTGTCGGCCAGGCCTTCGCCCATATCGTGCAGCAGCAGGTCGCTGTAAGGGCGGATCAACTGGTTGGCCAGTTCAGGTTCGGCGGCATTGGCGGCGGTGGTGAAGCTGGGCTTGTGACAGCCTTGGCAACCGGCCTGGTAGAACAGGTTCTTGCCGGCCAGCACTTGCGGCGTATCAACGTCCCGACGTGCGGGCACCGCGAGGTTGCGGGTGTAGAACAGCACCAGGCGCAGAATGTTATCGCTGACTTCCGGTTCACCCTGCGGGCCATTGCCGTTGGGCGCCTGTTTGCAGGCCACTTGGGCGTCGGTGCAGTCATCGAAGGGTCTCAGGGACGTGGTGAGGCCCATATCACCAGAAAACGCGTGAACGTTTTGTTGATTGAGGTTGGGCTGCCCGGCTTTCCAGCCAAAACGCCCGAGGACAGTTTTGGCCTGAGCGTCATCCCAGACCCAATTGGCGCGGCCCAGGATGGCCTCTTTGTCGGCGGTCTTGGGGTCGGTGTTGCGCAGGATATCGGCATCGCTGATCGCTTCGAGCAGGCCCAGGCCGATCATCGGCGGGGCGATACGCGCCGAGAAGCGTGTGTCGGGGTGCATCGGGCCGTAGCCGAGTTGGGTGATCTGCAGGTCGGGCTTGCGTAATTCAACGAGCGTGCCGTCCTTGAACCTGACGTTGACCGGTGTGTAGTCGACCCGCACCTTGCCTTCCGGCGCAACGCCAGGCACCGCCATGTCCTGGAGTTGCCCGCCGTAGACCGGCTCGGGTACCACGCCGATCTGTTCGATGAGCTTGGCGTAGGCTGGCTGCTCTGTAATAGAGGGATGGATGGACAGGCGCACCAGCATCGATACGGCATTGGGCGCGTCGGGCAGCGGCGGGTGGCCACGGCCATCCTTGATATGGCAGTTCTGGCAGGCGTTGGTATTGAACAGCGGGCCCAGGCCATCGCGCGCCGTGGTGGTGGACGGCGCAATCACCCACGGGTTGCGAAAGAAACTGTTGCCGACGCTGAAGTCCAGGCGCCGCGTCGGCGCCAGGTTGGCCGAGGGCAAGGAAAAGGCGTTCTGGTCGCGCTTGTTTACCGTCGCCGCGCCACCGGCCCGCGATTCACCCGGCTCTGCTTTCGTGAAGCGAGGGGCGTCATCGCAAGCAGTCAGGCTTAAAGCCATCAACGCTGCAGGCAGGTACAAAAGCGCACGGAACATCGAGATTCCTGGACGAGGGCAGAAAATTAAGGCGCAAAGTCTAACAGGGCAGGGCAGATTGAATAAGAGCAATTATCGTTTGGTGGCATCCCGATTCTTTCCCGCTAGAATGGCTGCACATTTTTTTATGGAGGTGGCCAATGCAGGCTCTCGACGCTTTGCTCAACCGTGTTTCCGTGCCCCGTTTGCTCGACCCGGCACCGACCCAGGAGCAGCGCGACCTGCTGTTCGCCGCCGCCATGCGCGCGCCCGATCACGGTCAACTGCGCCCGTGGCGTTTCCTCACCGTCGAAGGCTGCGCCCGTGAACAGATGGGCACGCTGTTGGCCGAAGCCGCTCGTCTGCAAGACGCCGACGCACCGCAAGCCGCCATCGACAAGGCCCAGAACGGCCCGCTGCGTGCGCCGCTGGTGGTGGTGGTGATTGCACGTGTGCAAGAGCATTTCAAAGTGCCCAAGTCCGAGCAATTGCTGGCCGCCGCCTGTGCGGCCCACGGCATTCTGCTGGCGGCGTACGCCCAGGGTATTGGTGCGGTGTGGCGTACCGGCGAATTGTCCTACTCAGCCCATGTAGCTAAAGGCCTGGGGTTGGCGGCGAATGAAGAAGTGATTGGCTTTCTCTACCTAGGCACGCCGCAGAACCCACCGCGTACGGCGCCGAAGGAAGACCTGACGCCGTTCGTCCAGGCCTGGCCCGGCCGGTAATTCACCACCGTCCTGCTCTATATGTAGGAGCGAGCTTGCTCGCGAAGAACTCAAAGGCGCCGCGTTTATTCAGATAGCACGCGTTATCGTTGACGTTTTTCGCGAGCAAGCTCGCTCCTACAGGGGGCAATGTTTCAGAACCGAGTCAGACCCTAAACTGATCCATCAACTTCATCTGCTGGCTGGCCAGCGCATTGAGCTGGCTACTGATCGCCGCCGACTCGGTAGCCTGGCCGGTCAGGGTTTCGGTCACGGTGCGAATCGCCGAGACGTTGCGGTTGACCTCTTCGGCCACCGCGCTCTGCTGTTCGGCCGCGCTGGCGATTTGCAGGTTCATGTCGCTGATCACCGTGACCGCGTCGCTGATCTTGCCCAGGGCTTGCACGGCTTGATGGATCTGCCCGGCATTGCTCTGCGCCTGGTGCTGGCTGGAGTGCATGGTCGCCACGACGCCACGGGTGCCGCTCTGGATACGCTCGATCACCAGGCGGATTTCCTCCACCGAGTCCTGGGTGCGTTTGGCCAGATTGCGCACCTCGTCGGCCACCACCGCAAAACCACGTCCGCTTTCTCCGGCGCGTGCCGCTTCAATCGCCGCATTCAACGCCAGCAGGTTGGTCTGTTCGGCAATGCTGCGGATCACCTCCAGCACTGAACCGATTTGCTCGCTGTTGACCGCCAGGGCTTCGACTTCGCCCACGGCTTTGCTGACTTCGTCGGCCAGGGTGGTGATATCGCGGGTGCTCTGCTCGATGATCGACATGCCTTCGCGAGCCGACTGGTCGGCGCCGCGTGCCGCGCTGGCGGCATTGGAGGCGCTGTTGGCCACGTCGTGGGCGGTGGCGCTCATTTCGTTCGACGCGGTGGCGACCTGGTCGATTTCACGGAACTGCACCTGCATGCCTTCGCTGGTCTGGCGCGCAATTGCGGACGACTGATCGGCCGTCCCACGAGCTTCGGTGATGCTTTGCTTGATCTGTGCAATGGTCGGCTGCAGCTTGTCGAGGAAGCGGTTGAACCAGTTCACCAGCTCGCCCAGTTCGTCTTTCTTGGCGTAGGCCAGACGCTGGGTGAGGTCGCCGTCACCGCTGGCGATGTCCTTGAGCATGGCGGCCACGCTATTGATAGGGCGGGTCACGCCAGTAGCGGTCAGCCAGATCAACAGCAAGCCCAGCAGGCCAGCGGCGGCGGCCACCAGCAAGGCTTTGAGCGTGCCCGTGGCCTGGGCCTCGTCGAGCACGGCTTGGAGTTTTTCATTGTCGGCCAGCATCACCGCTTTAGGCAGCTTGATCACCACGCCCCAGGACTTGGCACCGGCAATCGGCTTGAGGGGGTACACGGCACGAATGGTGTCGTCCTGTTCACGGATAACCGGCCGGTCATTGGCCAGCAGTTGCACGATCTCCTTGCCTTCGGCGCCGATGCTGTCGATCAGGTTCTTGCCAACTTTGCCCGGCTCACCACTGTAGGCGGCGATCAGGCCGGTGCTGGACAGAATCTCCAGGTGGGCGGCACCGTTGAACAGGTCTTTCTGCGCAGCATCGGTGGTCGCTTGCAGGGCGGTGAGGGCGATGTCCACGCCGACGACACCGATGACTTTGCCGTCGACGATCAGCGGCAGGGAAATGGTGGTCATCAGTACCGGTTTGCCGGCCACCGTGTCTTCGTACGGGTCCAGCAGGCACGTACTGCGCGTGTCTCGTGGGCAGGTATACCAGATGTTGTAGGGCGTGCCGCTGAGGTTGAGGGTGGTCTTGGTCAGGTCATCTTCGACCATGATGGTGTTCTGGCCTTCGCCGCCAGCACGACTCCAGTAGCTGGAAAACCGGCCTTTTTCATTGGAGACGCGTGCCTTGTCGTCGATGAATTCGCTGTCCTTGCCATCCAGCCCGTTGGGTTCGAACGATAACCAGATGCCCAGCACCTTGGTGTTGCGCTCGAACGCGGTTTTGACGCTGCGGTTGAGCTCTTCACGCAGGGCCCCGGCTTCAAGGGAACGCTGGATGCCCAACTGACGCAGGTCTTTGATCTGGTCGGCCAGGGCTGTGACCACCAGCAGGTTTTCGCCGAAGGTCTGCTGCAAGTGGCCGGCCTGTTCGGCCGCTTTGGATTGCAGCAACTGCTCCACGCTGGCGGTGAGCATTCGTGAGCTTGAATCACTGACCAGCCGATCGTTCTGGTTGGTGTTGTAGATATTGATGCCGACCACCAGTGCAATCACACCCAGCAGACACAGGCCGGACAGCAACACGATTTTCAAGCGGATGGAGAGGGTGTCGAACATAGGTTCACTCACGAATGGACTTGTTGGAATGCACGCAGAAGAGCCAAGTCCATTCGGCGCCGTACCTGAAACATCGGCGTCACAAATCAATTCATGAGCAATAGGCGATGAGCGGTAGGAAAATGCCTACATCGGCCGTTATACGGGGCGTGCGAGCTGCTCGGGACGGGACCAGATCCACAGGTTGCCCAGGCTCATTCCGGCAATTGCCAGGTACACCGGCCAGCCGTGATCGAGCATCACCAGCATCAGCACGGCGCACAGCAACATGCTCACGGTGGCGCTGACCTTGGCGCGGCGGGCGATGATCTTGCCATTGCGCCAGTTGGACAGGATCGGCCCGAACAGGCGGTGGTTTTCCAGCCAGGCGCTGAGGCGCGGCGAGCTTTTGGTGGCGGCCCAGGCGGCGAGCAAGATGAATTCGGTGGTGGGCAACCCCGGTATCACAATCGCCACCAAGCCGATCCCCAGGCTGACGTAGGCCAGCAGGCCAAAGAGGACTTGGGCGATTTTGGAGGAGGATTGGGGTTTGCCGGTCATGCTGCAGTTTTCTGGTGGGAAGGTTTACACATTATCAGCCATGAAATGCACCCAAGTGTGGGAGCTGGCTTGCCTGTGATTGCGGTGTATCAGGTTAAACATCTGGCGCTGACCCACCGCCATCGCAGGCAAGCCAGCTCCCACATTGAACCGCTGTCTACCAGAACACTTACGCCAGTTCTGGGGCGCTAGCGTACGCCTGTTCCAGCAACACGGTGAAGCGCACAAACGCATCAATCGCGCCTTTTTCCACGGCAGCTTCTTCTTCGGCACTGAATGCCAGGCCGTCGAGGGTGCGGGTGAAGCTTTTCCAGCCCTCGGCGCGACCACCGGCCGGCTCGCCCAGGTGGCGGGCACCGAAGGTTTCGCTCAGGCCCAGGCCCACGGCGCGCTTGATCAGGAACGCAGCGCCCAGCTTGGAGCCTTCGGAGACGAACAGCCAGCCCAAAGCTTCGGCTTTGCTGGGGTTGTTCACCGCGCCGGCAACCGGGGCGGGGATTTCGGTGTCCAGGTCTGCCAGGTCGAGCTTGGCGGCTTCGGCGCGGCAGCGGGCGGCCAGGTCAGGGATGATCTGGTTCAGTTCGGCATCGTTGTACAAGGCCACCAGTTCCGATTGGAACAGGTACTGGGCCACTACGAAGCGGGCGAAGTTGGCTTGGGTTTCGAACGGCGCGTGAGCCTTCACCAATGCGTCGAGCTTGGTGTGCGGCTCGTTGGTGATCTGGTTCAGGCGTTGGGAGCGCAGGCTTGGACGTTCTGCGGTGGAAGAAGCGGTCATGAAAAAAGTCCTTGAGAAGAGAAGCGCCTGGGTGCCCTGAAGAGAGCTGTTATCAACTAGACGAACAAGAAGACGCGGCACAGTAAAAAATCCTCACCTCGCCGCGGATGCAATGGCGGCGAGGTGAGGCGGAAGGGTCAGATGTCCCAGATCACGTTGATCGCAAAGTTGCGACCGGGCTGGGTCAGGCGGTCGAGGTTGGCCGGGCCGGTCACACCGGCTTCGCCGACGCTGTCGTAGCTGCGCACGTCATCCCAGTTCCAGTACTTCTTGTCGGTGAGGTTGTAGAGGCCACCGTTGACGGTCACGTCTTTGCTCACTTTGTAGTATGCGGTCAGGTCGAGGATGCCGAAGCCCGGGGTCTTGAACGGGCCGTCGGTGCCGCCGTCGGGCGCGTGGAAGGTCGTGCTGTCGACGCGGTCCTGTTTTTTCACCAAGGTCCAGCTCACCAGGCCACCGTAGTTGTCCTGGTCGTAGCCCAGGCCAAACACGCCCTTGAGCGGGTTGACGCTGTTCAACGGCTCGCCATTGTCGTCGTTGCGACCGTAGGTGTAGGCAACCGAGCCTTGGGTATACAGGCCCTTCGGCGCGCCGAAGGTATCCAGGTTCAGGCGGCCCTTGGCTTCCACGCCCTTGACGGTGGCGCGCTTGATGTTGACCGCCTTGAATTGCTCCACGGTGCCGCCGACCACGGCGTTGTCTTCGTCGATAAAGTCACGGTACTTGTTGTAGTACACCGCAATATCGAAGGAGCCTTCGTCGAATTTGCCGCGAATCCCGGTTTCGATGCCTTTGCTGGTTTCTGGCTTGAGGTCGGGGTTGGGTTCGACGGTGTAGCCCAGGTTGAGGTTTTCGAAGCGACCGTACAGGGCCTTGGCGGATGGCGTGCGGAAGCCCTCGGCGTATTGACCGAACCAGGTGTAGTTGTCGGTCAGGGCATAGGTGAGGCCGAACTTGGGTGTTACGCGGTTCCAGGTCTTGTCTTTGCCATCGACGGTATAGGCGCCGGTCGGGTTGACGGTGTTGAGGAATTCCTGGGTCAGCTTGGGCTTGAGCCGGGTGTAGTCATAACGCACGGCGGGCAGGAAGGTCCATTTGTCCCAGGTGATCTGGTCCTGGGCGAACAGCGAGTAGGTGTTGATGGTTGGGTCGGGGAAGTCGCTGGCCTTCTTCACGCTGTCGCTCGCTTGCGGGCTTGGCGCGCCGATGGCGGTGCAGCCGGCACCAATGGCCAGGCACGAGGCTGAGCCTTCGCGTGAACCGGTGACTTTCAGCTGCTTGAGGGTGGTGCCGTAGGTCACTTGGTGGTCGGTTTCGCCGAGGCTGAAGGCCTTGTCCAGTTGCGCGTCGAAGACCCACTGTTTCTCTTCGTAAAGGGTGTCGCGTGTACGCAGGACGCGACGGCCGGCCTGGTAGATTTCGGCGGTGGTCTGGTCGGTCTTGGCGATCTGGTAGTTGAGGCTGGTCTTGATGCGGTCGGCAATCGGCGACTCCAGGGCGAAGGTGTTTTCCAGGCCGAAGCGTTCGCGGGTAATGGTGTCGTTACCGCGACGGTCGCGGTACAGGTTCATGCCCCGGCCACCGATGAACGGGCCGCCCACTGCGTTTTTCAGATTGACGTCGCGGTCATCCTTGAACTTCTCGTAGGTCAGGCCCAGGCGGTTGTCATCGCCATAGTTCCAGCCCAGCTTGGCCAGCACGTTGGTGGTGCGCGCATCTTCCGGGTTGGCGCCGGTACGGGCCAGGCCAGTGGCGTTGTTGCCATCGTAGGATTCGGTTTCGTGGCCATTGCGCTGGCTCAGGTGCAGCAAACCGTCGAAGTCTTGCACACGCCCGGCGAAGGTGCCGGAGGTCAGCCAGCTCTCGTCGGCGGAGCTGTAGCCGGTCTTCAGGCGCGCACCGACGTCCTGGCCTGGCTTGATGATGTCATCCGGGTCGAGGGTGAAATAACTCACCGCGCCGCCGATGGCGCTGCTGCCGTACAGGGCCGAGGCCGGGCCGCGCAGGATCTCCACGCGCTTGACGATTTCCGGGTCGACGTAATTGCGGCGGGTCTTGGCGTAAGGGCCGTTGAAGAAATTGTCCGGCACTTCGACGCCATCCACCTGGGTGAGGATGCGATCGCCGTCGATACCGCGAATGTTGTAGCCAGCGTTACCCGAGCGTGTACCGGCTCCGCCGACGGAGACGCCGGGTTCGTAGCGCACCAGTTCACGGATGTTGTTGACGTTCTGGCGGTCCAGTTCTGCGCGGTCGTGCACGCTGACGGTGCTCGGTACGCTGTTCACATCCTGTTCATTGCGGGTGGCGCTGATGGTCACCTGTTGCAGGGCGAGGGCGCTGCCGGCGCTACGTTTTTCCAGCACGATGTTGTTGGTGCCCAGTTTGCGATAGCTCAGGTTGGTCCCCACCAACAGCCGGTCCAGGGCTTTTTCCGCTGGCAGCGGGCCGCGCACGCCAGGGGACGATACGCCCTGGCCCAGTTCGGCCGGCAGGCCCACTTGCCAGCCAGTCACTGCGGTGAAAGCGTTGAGTGCCGACACCAATGGCTGCTGTTCGATGCTGAACGTGTAATTGGCGTGGCTGCGAGCGGCAGGTTCCGCGGCGGTGGCGCTCATGACGGGCGCACCAGCCAGCAGGATCGCGGCGGTCAGCAAGGACAAAACGGGCGAAGCAGACCGGCGGTTGAAACGAGAGGACATCGAGAGCGCTCCGGGATACGAATCTTATAGTTGCGAACCGAACCAAATAGGAATCAGTTGCATTGGCTATAACGAGACGTATCGCCGGTTAACATCGAGTAAAAATAATTCTCATTTAGTTCAGGATCACCAGCGCCGGGTACTCCGACAGCTTGGCCGAGGTGATGTGGGCCAGGGAGCGCACCACGTCCAGGGGCTGGTCGAGGCGGTAGTTGCCGGTGACGGCGACGCTGGCCAACTGCTCGTTGTTGTTGACGATCCAGCCGGGGTAATAGCGGCGCAGCTCAGCCAGCACTTCGCTCAGCGGGCAGTTTTCGAATACCAGCCGGCCCTGCACCCAGGCCAGGTCCTTGCTGGGATCGAGCTTGGCCGGTTGGCCGAAACCCTTGGGGCCGATGCGGATGCTTTCACCGGCGCTCAGGCGCACGCGGGCATCGTCGAAAGTGTTGCTCAGGTCGACATCGCCGCGCTGCACTTGAACCTGGGCTTCGCCATTGAGGTAGCGCACGGCAAAGGCGGTGTCACGCACGCTGGCGCGCACCGGGCCGGCGTCTATTTCCAGGGGCAGGCCACGGGTGGGCGCTATTTCAAAGAACGCTTCGCCCTGGTACAGGCGGGCAATGCGCTGGTGGTGGTTGATGGTGCTGGAAAATGCCGAGTTGGTGTTCAACAGTACCTTGGAGCCATCGTCCAGTTGCAGGCGCTGGCGCTCGCCGACCACCGTCAGATGGTCGGCCTGCAAACGCACCGGCAGGTTGCTGAAACTGAACAGGCCGACCAGTAACACGGCGGCGGTGGCCAGGGGTTTCCAGTGCGGTCTGATCCGGCGCCAGCCGCTGGGCTTGCGCGGTGCGGCGAGGGCCACGGCAGCGCTATGTACCGGCGCGTCACCCCAGGCGGCCTGGGCCTTGCTGAAGGCGTGGACATGCGCCGGGTCCTGGGCCAGCCAGGCGTCGAACGCGGCCTGCTGTCCAGGTTGCGGGCACTGCAAGGCGATCAGCCAATCGAGGGCTTGGTCCATGGCCGCGTCTTGCAACACCTCATGAGCCAACGCATGGGGGCGCAGTTTATTCGGGTCCGTCACGGTGTTCCTCGGGTCTTCGCCACGTTCTATTCATTTTTCCTATAGCTTGGATCGACACCTCTGTCGGGTGAAGCTTAAGGCTGATCCAGCCGTTCGGCCACACCCACACAGATAGCCATGATCAATTTGAGTTCCTTTTGCACCGTGCTCAAGGACACACCCAACTGATCGGCAATTTCCTGATAGCTGCAACCGTGCAGACGGCTGAGGATGAAAATCCGCTGCTGGCGGGCGCTCAACTGGCCGAGGCTGACACTCAGGTGCTCCAGTAGCTGCTCGGCCTGGGTAGCTTCCTCCGGCGTGCTGGCCGGCGCGGCGACGCTTTGCAGGACATCCAGCGGGACATCCTCCTGCAGGGTACGCGCCTGAATCCTGCGCGAACGCAAGTGATCCAGCGCCAGGTTGCGCGCCGTCTGGTAGACAAAGGGTTCAAGGTGGTCGATTGGCCGCTCGCTGAGGGCCCGAGTCACGCGCAGGTAGGTTTCCTGCAACAGGTCCTCGGCAGTGCTGTGGTTATGCACCATGCGTTGCAGAGTTCGTAGCAGGATCACCCGTTGGGTGAGAAAGACGTGGTTGAAGCGAGATTGGCTCACAGTGATACCAGACCGATTTGCAGTTAATGATAATGCTTATCATCAACTGAAATGGCAAGTGGCACTTTGAGATGCCTTGGAGATTGTGCCGCTCGTTCCCATGCTCTGCGTGGGAACACATCCTGTGACGCTCCGCGTCACAACTTTAAGAGCAGGACGCGGAGCGTCCAGGGTGGCATTCCCACGCAGAGCGTGGGAACGATCTGAGTCAGTGCACGCAATCCAGCCTAGGGCTTATTCGGCGTTGCACAACGCCAGGCAGTTATCCAGCATACGGTTGGAGAAGCCCCACTCGTTGTCATACCACGCCAATACTTTGAGCAATTTGCCACTGACCTTGGTGTGATTGGCATCGAAGATCGACGACAGCGGGTTATGGTTGAAGTCGGTGGAAACCAGCGGCAGGGTGTTGTAGCCGAGGATCTTCGAATGCTGGCTGGCGTGTTTGAGCAGGGCGTTGACTTCATCGGCCGTGGCTTCTTTCTTCAACTGCACGGTGAGGTCTACCAGCGACACGTTGATCACGGGCACACGCACCGCCATGCCGGTCAGCTTGCCTGCTAGTTCCGGCAGCACCAGGCCCACCGCTTCAGCGGCGCCGGTCTTGCTCGGGATCATGTTCTGGGTGGCCGAGCGCGCGCGGTACGGGTCGGTGTGGTACACGTCGGTAAGGTTCTGGTCGTTGGTGTAGGCGTGAATGGTGGTCATCAGGCCGCTTTCGATACCCAGCTCGCGGTGCAGCACCTGGGCCACCGGCGCCAGGCAGTTGGTGGTGCACGATGCGTTGGAAATGATCTGGTGGGATTGACGCAAGATGTCATGGTTTACGCCATAAACCACAGTGGCATCCGCGCCTTTGGCCGGGGCCGAAATGATCACCTTGCGCGCGCCGGCGCTAATATGGGCGGCAGCCTTGTCACGGTCGGTGAACAGACCGGTGCATTCGAACACCACGTCAATCTTGTGCGCAGCCCACGGCAGGTCGGCGGGGTTGCGAATGGCACTCACGGCAATCCGGTCACCATTGACGGTCAGGCTTTCCTGATCGTGGGCAACCTCTGCGTCGAAAGTGCCGTGTACGGTGTCGTACTTGAGCAGGTGAGCATTGATCGAGCTGTCGCCCAAATCGTTGATGGCGACGATCTGCAGATCCTGGCGATAGCCTTGGGTATACAGTGCGCGCAGGACATTACGGCCGATACGGCCAAAACCATTGATTGCGATACGAAGAGTCATTGGAAGGTGCCTGTCGTCGATTTGTTGTAAGAATTACAAGATTATTCGCATAAAAATAGAAAACAAGCCTTTTTAGTGGCAATATTTTGTTCAATCTACAACGAGTGACCTGAATCAACTGGTCCGATGATCCAAACGACCCCCTGCCATCCCATGAGCCGTGGGCGTTTGATCAGCATAGACACTCAGGTCGCCACATCCGTTAGCCTGGAGTTCTATACATGCATCCCCGCGTTCTTGAGGTCACCGAACGGCTTATCGCCCGCAGCCGCGCCACCCGCGAGGCTTACCTTGCGCTCATTCGCGGCGCAGCCAGCGACGGTCCGATGCGCGGCAAGCTGCAATGCGCCAACTTCGCCCACGGCGTGGCCGGTTGCGGCACCGAAGACAAAAACAGCCTGCGCATGATGAATGCCGCCAACGTGGCAATTGTTTCTTCTTATAACGACATGCTCTCGGCGCATCAGCCCTACGAGCATTTCCCCGAACAAATCAAAAAGGCTCTGCGCGAAGTCGGCTCGGTCGGTCAGTTCGCCGGCGGGACCCCCGCCATGTGCGACGGCGTGACCCAGGGCGAGCCAGGCATGGAGCTGAGCCTGCTCAGCCGTGAAGTCATTGCCATGTCCACGGCGGTAGCGCTGTCCCACAACATGTTCGACGCCGCGCTGATGCTGGGCATCTGCGACAAGATCGTCCCTGGCCTGATGATGGGCGCACTGCGCTACGGCCACCTGCCGATGATCTTCGTGCCGGGCGGGCCGATGCCGTCGGGTATCTCCAACAAGCAGAAGGCCGATGTGCGCCAGCGCTATGCCGAAGGCAAGGCCAGCCGCGAAGAACTGCTGGAATCGGAGATGAAGTCCTACCACAGCCCTGGTACCTGCACCTTCTACGGCACCGCCAACACCAACCAGTTGCTGATGGAAGTCATGGGCCTGCACTTGCCCGGCGCTTCGTTCGTCAACCCGTACACGCCGCTGCGTGATGCGTTGACCCGCGAAGCTGCGCACCAGGTCACGCGTTTGACCAAGGCCAATGGCAACTTCACGCCGATTGGCGAGATTGTCGACGAGAAGTCCATCGTCAACTCCATCGTTGCGCTCAACGCCACTGGCGGCTCCACCAACCACACCCTGCACATGCCGGCCATTGCCATGTCGGCAGGCATCATCCTGACCTGGCAGGACATGGCCGACCTCTCCGAGGTGGTGCCGACCCTGTCCCACGTGTATCCAAATGGCAAGGCTGACATCAACCACTTCCAGGCGGCGGGCGGTATGTCGTTCCTGATCCGCGAACTGCTGGAAGCCGGCCTGCTCCACGAAGACGTCAATACCGTGGCCGGCAAGGGCCTGAGCCGCTATATCCAGGAACCTTTCCTGGTGGATGGCGAACTGGTCTGGCGCGACGGCCCGATCGAAAGCCTCGACGAAACCATCCTGCGCCCGGTGGCCCGTGCGTTCTCGCCGGAAGGCGGCTTGCGCGTGATGGAAGGCAACCTTGGCCGTGGCGTGATGAAGGTTTCGGCGGTAGCGCCGGAGCATCAGGTTGTCGAAGCGCCCGCGGTGGTGTTCCAGGACCAGCAGGACCTGGCCGATGCCTTCAAGGCCGGCCTGTTGGAAAAAGACTTTGTCGCGGTGATGCGCTTCCAGGGGCCGCGCTCCAACGGCATGCCGGAACTGCACAAGATGACCCCGTTCCTGGGCGTGTTGCAGGACCGTGGTTTCAAAGTGGCGCTGGTGACAGATGGGCGAATGTCCGGCGCGTCGGGTAAGATCCCAGCCGCGATCCACGTCAACCCCGAAGCCCAGAGCGGCGGGCCGCTGGCGCGGGTCCAGGATGGCGATATCATCCGTGTGGATGGCGTTACCGGCACCCTGGAGCTTAAGGTGGACGCCGAAGTATTTGCAGCGCGCACGCCTGCCACGGGCCTGTTGGGCAATAACGTGGGGGCCGGTCGCGAGTTGTTTGCATTCATGCGCTTGGCCGCAAGCTCCGCAGAGCAGGGCGCCAGCGCCTTTACCTCTGCCTTGGAGACGCTTAAGTGAAGCTTGCGCTGGTCGGTGACATCGGGGGGACTAACGCCCGTTTTGCGTTATGGCGGGATCAGGAACTGCATTCGATCCGCGTGCATGCCACGGCGGATCACGGCAGCCCTGAAGAGGCGATCAAGGTCTATCTCAAAGAAGAAGGCCTGCAAATCGGGGACATCGGTGCGGTGTGCCTGTCGGTGGCCGGGCCGGTGAGCGGCGATGAATTCAAGTTCACCAACAACCACTGGCGCCTGAGCAAAACCGCGTTTTGCCAGGCCCTGCAGGTGGATGAACTGTTGCTGGTCAACGACTTCTCGGCCATGGCCCTGGGCATGACCCGACTCAAGCCCGACGAATTCCGCGTGGTCTGCGAAGGCACGCCGGAGCCCTTGCGCCCGGCCGTGGTGATCGGCCCGGGTACGGGTCTCGGCGTCGGCACCTTGCTGGACCTCGGCGCAGGCCGTTGGGCAGCATTGCCGGGGGAGGGTGGGCATGTCGACCTGCCCCTGAGCAGCCCACGGGAAACCCAGCTGTGGCAACACATCTACAGCGAGATCGGGCATGTCAGCGCCGAAACCGCGTTGAGCGGTGGCGGCCTGCCACGGCTGTACCGGGCGATTTGTGCGGTGGATGGGCACGAGCCGGTGCTCGACACCCCCGAAGCCATCACGGCGGCGGGCCTGGCCGGCGATCCGGTGGCCATGGAAGTATTGGACCAGTTCAGCATCTGGCTGGGCCGAGTGGCGGGCAATAACGTCTTGACCACCGGTGGACGCGGTGGCGTGTACATCGTGGGTGGGGTGATACCGAGGTTTGCCGACTTCTTTATCAACAGTGGCTTTGCCCAGAGTTTTCGCGACAAAGGCTGCATGAGCGACTACTTCAAAGGTATTCCGGTGTGGCTGGTGACAGCGCCGTATTCCGGGTTGACTGGGGCTGGTGTGGCGCTTGAGCAAGCTTTTGCATAGGTCATAATGGCGCCATCGCAGGCAAGCCAGCTCCCACAGTCTGGAATGCATTCCAAGTGTGGGAGCTGGCTTGCCTGCGATGACGGCCTAAAGGGCACCCGATGATTTGAGCCAGGCCATAACAACAAGGAGGCCCCGTGAGCGTAATCAGTAAATCCATTCTCCTCGTCGACGACGACCAGGAAATCCGCGAATTGCTGCAAACCTACCTCAGTCGCGCCGGCTTCCAGGTCCGTGGCGTGTCCGACGGTGCGGGGTTCCGCCAGGCAATGAACGAGGCGCCGTGCGACCTGGTCATCCTCGATGTCATGTTGCCAGACGAAGACGGCTTCAGCCTGTGCCGCTGGATCCGCCAGCACCCGCGCCAGGCGCAGGTGCCGATCATCATGCTCACCGCCAGTTCCGACGAAGCCGACCGCGTGATCGGCCTGGAGCTGGGCGCCGATGACTATATCGGCAAGCCATTCAGCCCCCGCGAGTTGCAGGCGCGCATCAAGGCACTGCTGCGCCGCTGCCAATTCGGCCAGGAGCGCAGCAGCGGCGGTGATGTGTGGGTGTTCGATGAATGGCGCCTGGATATGATCAGCCACCGCTTGTTTCATGTGGATGGTGAAGAGGTGATCCTCTCCGGTGCCGACTTCGCCTTGCTCAAGTTGTTTCTCGACCACCCGCAACAGATCCTCGACCGCGACACCATCGGCAACGCCACCCGTGGCCGCGACCTGATGCCCCTGGACCGTATCGTCGACATGGCCGTCAGCCGCTTGCGCCAGCGCCTGCGCGACACCGAGAAACCTCCGCGGCTGATCCGCACCGTGCGTGGCAGCGGCTATCAACTGGCAGCCAGCGTGGTTGCCGGCAATGCCCACTGAACCGCTGAACGAACGTCGCCGCCGCTTCCCGGTACCCCGCTCGCTGCTGGGGCGCATGTTACTGCTGACCTTGCTGGCGGTGCTGTTTGCCCAAGCGTTGTCCAGCGTGATCTGGGTGTCGCAACTGCGCGCCACCCAGCTTGAGGGCTTGGTGACCAGCGCCCGTAGCCTGGCGCATTCAATGACCGCCAGCGTGAGTTACTTCCGGTCGCTGCCGGTGGCCTATCGCCCGTTAGTGCTGGACCAATTGCGCAGCATGGGCGGCACGCGTTTTGTGGTGACCCTCAATGATCGCCCGCTGGACATGCAAATACTGCCCGAAACCCCGCGCAAGCAAGCGGTGCTGGTGGCGGTGGACGAAGTGCTGCGCCAGACCCTGGGTGCCGACGTGCATATCTCGGTAGAGTTCGTCAGCGCCGAAGACCTGCGCATCTTCAATGCCGGCCTGAAGCTCGACGAACTGCCGCGCTCCTGGGCCCATTACGCGCTGACCCTGGAACCGGTGAACCCGCCGGTGCTGGTCACCCAGATCCAACTGGCACCCGGTGAATGGCTGTACATCGCCTCGCTATTGCCCGAGCCCTACACCAGCCTGGAAGAGCAAGGCCTGCCGTCCCAGCAGGTGTGGTTCATCGTGCTCACCAGCGGTTTTCTGCTGCTGTTCATCGGCCTGCTGGTGCACTGGCAAAGCCGACCGCTCAAGCGCCTGGCGCGAGCGGCGCGGGACATGTCCCTGGGCGCCGATGTGGAACCGGTGGCTGAAGGCGGCGGCAGTGAAGTGGTGGAAGTGGGCCGTGCATTCAATGCCATGCGTGAGCGCATCAGCCGTTACCTGACCGAGCGCAGCCAGTTGTTCAGCGCGATTTCCCATGACCTGCGCACGCCCATCACCCGCCTGCGCCTGCGTGTGGAATTGCTGGAAGACGAGAACCTGCAAAACAAATTCGGCCGTGACCTGGATGAGCTGGAATTGCTGGTCAAGGGCGCGCTGCAATGCGTGAAAGACACCGACATCCACGAAAACATCCAGCCGGTGGATCTCAACCACGTCCTCGAATGCCTGGTGGAGCCGTACCTGGCACCCCATGGCAATGGCCGAGTGACCCTTGATGGCGCGGCCCTGTCAGCCTACCCAGGCAAGCCGCTGGCGCTCAAGCGTTGCATCGGCAACCTGATCGACAACGCGCTCAAGTACGGGCAGAACGCGCATTTGCATATCGAGGACGATGGCGTGCAGTTCATCCTGCATGTGGATGACGAGGGGCCCGGCGTGCCGCAGCAGCGACTGGAGCAGGTGTTTGAACCGCACTTCCGCCTGGCCGGCCAGCAGCAGGGTTACGGATTGGGGTTGGGGATTGCGCGCAATATTGCCCACAGCCATGGGGGCGAAGTGAGTTTGCAGAACCTGCGTGAAGGCGGCCTGCGCGTTACCCTGCAACTACCAAGAACCTTGGACTAACAAACACCTGAGATCAAATGTGGGAGCTGGCAAGCCAGCTCCCACATGTTGCTCTGCGTACATCAGATGCTTTGGCGCAACCGGGCCAGGTCGCGCAGCGGCGGCGCACCAAACAACCGGCTGTACTCCCGGCTGAACTGGGACGGGCTTTCATACCCCACCCGATAGCCCGCCGCCGAGGCCTCCAGCCCTTCGGCAATCATCAGCCGCCGGGCTTCCTGCAAGCGCAGTTGCTTCTGGTATTGCAGCGGGCTCATGGCCGTGATCGCTTTGAAGCGATGGTGCAGGGTCGAGACGCTCAGGTTCACTTCTTTGGCCAGGTCGTCAATACGCAGCGGCTGTTCGTAGTTACCGTTCAACCAGGTGATCGCCTGGCTCACCCGATGGCTCTGGCTGTTAGCCACAGCGATTTCATACAGGCGATAACCCTGCGGGCCACGCAGCAAGCGGTAGAGAATTTCACGGTTGATCAAGGGCGCGAGCATCGCGATGTCTTTAGGCGTGTCCAGCAAGCGGGTCAGGCGCAGCACCGCGTCGAGCAGTGCGTGATCGATGCGGTCGACGTACATGCCTCGTGAGGTCGGGCGCGAGGGCACGCCCATCGGCCCGGCCTCTGCGATCAGCGCTGTGAGCTGCGCCGGGTCGATATTGATACGCACCGAGAGGTTCGGGTCCTCGGCGGTGGCGTCGATAATGCGGCCGGCTACCGGCATCGCCACCGAGAACACCAAGTAGTTGAGCGGGTCGTAGGCAAAGATCTCGTCGGCCAGGCGTACTTCCTTACTGCCACTGGCGAGGATGCACAGCGCGGGTTCCACCAGCACCGGCATGAAATCCCGGGGCGCGTTGTGGCGGTTCAGGTACAGCGAGGTGATCGCCGTGCCGTAGGAGCCGTCCTCCCAGGTATGGCGGTGCACGATACTGGCCAGCTCGGCGCGTTGTTTCTCCATCTCGGCATCGAGGGGAATGGACTTGGATTCGGGCGACGGCATGGGGCGTCCTCTACACGCTGCTTTGATGGGCTCAGCTTAGCGGCGGCTTTTCAAAAAGTGTTACGTCGATTCTGCAGCATCCTTGCCTGATCCTGCGAGATAGCGTGAATCAGGCAAGTGCGCAGCCTGTCATCAGCCTGAAACATGAGGCCTGGGCCTGGAATAAATCCTGGGGCCGAACGTCCTCCCTACGCTTCTCGCAGGATTGTGCAATAAGCCTGCAGGAATTGACTAACCGCGCCCACCCCCGCGCCGTTATCTTTGATCCTGTGGCAACACGCCCTCATTGTGCTTGCCGAGCATCACTTCTCAACGGGAGAGTCGAACATGTCCACCCCCATTCCCGCGAGCCATATGGCCTTTATCCGCGCCCGTAGCGGGTGCAGCACCGAACTCGGTGCACGCTTGAGCAGTTTGATCGAACCAGGTCGCCAGGCCCAGGGTTGCCTGCAATTCTCGTTGCAGCACTCCCAGGTCGATCCCGATGTCTGGCTGGTGTCCGGGTTCTGGAGCAGCGAGCAGGCCATGAGCGCCTACTTCAACTCTCCGGCCCTGATGATCTTCACCGAGCTTCTGAACGACATGGTCGTGCGCAGCATGGACTTCCAGACCTTCACCGACGCATCGGCGGCACAGGCCTACGGCGAGTACCTGCAACTGGCCGGTTAACGGTTAGAATGGCCGACTTTCCATTGGCCAGGACCTGCAACATGGCACGTAAACAATTTGCCCACCACGAAGCCGTTTCCGCCGTAGTACCGGGCGAAGGTGGCTACAGCGCCGCCGTCGCCGTCAAGGCACTGGATGGCATGGGCGCACCCAGGTTTCACAAGATCCTTGATGGGCAGACGTTCAAGACTGCGTCCGATGCCGATGATGCGGCGACGTTGCAACTCGAGCATCTGGTCGATGTGGATGCAGAAGGCCAACTGACCTGGGCGACTGCTGAACGCTGAGGCAGCACACCTAACCAATGTGGGAGCAGGCAAGCCAGCTCCCACAGTTTTGATTGCATCAGTCAGGGTTTGGTGGCGCCTGGTCTGTGCATTTTGAACAGGGCCTCAGGCCCCAGCTGGAAATAGTCGGCCGGGCCACCCCCGCGCAAAATCGGCTCGGCGGCAGCAGTGTCGTAGATCCCATCCTTGAGCAACCATTTGGCGATGTGCACCGCAACCACCTCGCCCAGCACCAGCCAGCTTGGCACCAACTGTTGGTCGGCACGTTGCAGTTGGATGATCTGCGTCACCTTGCACTCGAACGACACCGGGCTCTCGCCCACCCGTGGTACGCCAACGATTTTCGAAGCCACCGGCGTCAGCCCGGAGAGTTCGAATTCATTCACCTCGGGCGATACGGCCGCGCAGCTTTGGTTCATCTGCTCGGCCAGCGGGCGGGTGGCCAGGTTCCAGACGAATTCTCCAGTCTGTTCGATATTGTTCAGGCTGTCTTTACGCCCGACACTGGAAAACCCAATGATCGGTGGAATGTAGTTGAACGCATTGAAGAAGCTGTAGGGCGCCAGGTTCAGGCGGCCTTCGCGATCGTGCGAGGAGATCCAGCCAATCGGGCGTGGGCCGACGATCGCATTGAACGGGTCATGGGGCAGGCCGTGGCCGTTGGCGGGTTCGTAATAGTGGATGTCGTCAGGCATGGCCGGGGTTCCTGCTACGCGGTTTGGGAGGCGATCATAGTGCAATTCATGGCGGTGAATTTCCATCGTGCCCATGGATTTTTCATACATCTGCCACCTATTTTTCACAGTTTCCCCTTCAGTCTGCGCCCAAGGTCAATACCCCCTATAAGACTGAGCCTTGGAGCTATCCACTGCATGAACAAACTTCCTCAGATCACCCTGGCGTTCTGGGTCATGAAAATCTGCGCAACTACCTTGGGCGAAACTGCCGGGGACTTGCTGTCGATGACCTTGAACGTTGGCTACGCCATCAGCTCCATGATCCTCATCAGCGTGTTCCTGGTGACCCTGGTGACGCAACTCTGGTCGAAAACCTACAACCCGGTGCTGTACTGGATCGTGATTTTGTCTACCAGCACGGCGGGTACCACGATGTCCGACTTCATGGACCGCACGCTGGGGCTGGGCTACGCCACCGGGTCGATGATCCTGATCGTGATCCTGATGATCATCTTTGCATTGTGGCACCTCAGTGGTGACTCGCTGAACGTGAACAAGGTGCAGACCTTCCGAGGGGAACTGTTTTACTGGATGGCGATCCTGTTCTCCAACACCTTGGGCACCGCATTGGGCGATTTCCTCGCGGACGATTCGGGGCTGGGCTTCGCCGGTGGCGCATTGTTGATCGGCTCGACCATCGCCGCGGTGGTGGTACTCAAGTACTTCACCCGCATCTCGTCGGTATTGTTGTTCTGGGTGGCGTTTGTACTGACACGGCCGTTTGGCGCGACCTTGGGGGATTTCCTGACCAAACCCCATGAAAAAGGCGGCTTGGATTTCGGCACCATCGGTTCATCCGCGGTATTGGCTGCGGTGCTGGTGGTGATGATTGCAGGCGCGTCGTATGCGCAGCGGCGCTATGGGCGCAATGAGGCCGCAGAGTTGTCCTAAGGCTAAATGAGGGAGCGGGCTTGCTGTGGCGAGGGAGCTTGCTCCCGTTCGACAGCGTAGCTGGAGCCAGCTTTTTGGGGGCGCTTCGCACCCCAGCGCAAGCAAGCTTGCTCGCCACAGCAAGCCCGCTCCCTCATTTTTTAGTCGGTGGTGATGCGGGAGTGTTTACGCGTGTCCTTCATGGTCACGTAGACCATCAACGATACGGCGATACACGCGGTCACGTACCAGTAGTAGCCAGTTTCCATACCGATGCTCTTGAACCACAGCGCGATGTATTCAGCGGTACCGCCGAAGATCGACACGGTCAGGGCATACGGCAGGCCCACGCCCAGTGCGCGGATTTCGGTCGGGAACAGCTCGGCCTTCACCACGGCGTTGATCGAGGTGTAGCCGCTGACGATGATCAGCGCCGCCATGATCAGGAAGAACGCGCCCCACCAGCTCTGGATGGTGTGCAGGGTAGTGAGGATCGGCACGGTGAACAGGGTGCCAAGCACGCCGAAGGCGATCAGGATCGGGCGGCGGCCGATTTTATCCGACAGTCCGCCGATGATCGGTTGCAGGCACATGAACAGGAACAGCGTCGCCGCCGAGATGGTGGTGGAGTCGGAGATGCTCATGCCGACCGTGTTCACCAGGTATTTCTGCATGTAGGTGGTGTAGGTGTAGAACGCCAGGGTGCCGCCCATGGTCAGGCCGACCACGGTCATCAGCTCCTTGGGATGGCGCATCAAGGTGCGCATTGCGCTTTCCTTGGCTTTTTCTTTCTTGGTGAACGACTCGGTTTCTTCCATGCCGCGACGCAGGTACAGCGCGACCACTGCACACAATGCACCGATGGCGAACGGGATACGCCAGCCCCAGGCATACAACTGCTCGGTGGTGAGCACCTGTTGCAGCACAATCAGCACCGCCAGCGCGATGAGCTGGCCGGAGATCAGGGTCACGTATTGGAAGCTGGAGTAGAAACCGCGGCGTTCCTTGGTGGCCATCTCACTCAGGTAAGTGGCAGAGGTACCGTATTCGCCGCCGACCGACAGGCCCTGCAGCAGGCGGGCAAACACCAGCAGGATCGGCGCACCGATACCAATGATTTCATAGCCGGGGCTCAGGGCAATCAGCAGCGAGCCGAAGCACATCAGGTACACCGAGGCCATCAAGGCTTTTTTACGCCCCACTTTGTCGGCGTACAGGCCCATCAGCCAGCCACCGATCGGGCGCATCAGGAAGCCTACGGCGAAGATCGCGGCGGTGTTGAGCAGTTGGGCAGTGGTGTCGCCTTTGGGGAAGAAGGCTTTGGCGAAGTACAGCGAGAAGGCGGCGTAGACGTACCAGTCGTACCATTCGACCATGTTGCCGACCGATCCGCTGAAGATCGACTTGATGCGGCTGGAGGTGGTGCGCTCCTGCGCTTTGACGGCCGTCGATCCCAGAGGCACGGTGTTGGAGTTATCCATTGAAGGATCCTTCATCTAGTTGTTTTTATGGAGCGGCGCGTGCGCAGCCTGTTGGGGCTATAGCAGGAGCTGTGCCAGGTAGAGGAAGGCCCGGAATAGAAGGGTTGCGGGATTTTATTGAGCGGAAATTCGCTGATGGTTTTGGGGTGGTGAGCGGAAATCCGCTTATGGCTGCAGTAGTCGTTCCCGCGCTCTGCGTGGAAACGCCTGTTGTGACGCTCCGCGTCGCGCCTTTAAAAAGCGACGCAGAGCGGCCTAGGCTGCGTTCCCACGCGGAGCGTGGGAACGATCAGTGTGGGAGCGGGCTTGCCCGCGATGGCGATCCAAAGATCGCTACACAAACATCTCCCTTACCAACCCATGCCGCTGCATCTTCTCATTGAAGGTACGGCGCGGCAGTTGCAACTCGGCCAGCACCGCCTTGATATCGCCCTTGTGACGCGTCAACGCGGCCTTCAGGCAGTGTGCCTCGAACGCCTCCTGCTGCGCCGCTAACGACTGCCCGGCTTCGACCCCTTGCGGTTCCGGCTCGTCTAGCCCCAACACCTGGCGCTCGGCGACGTTGGCCAGTTCGCGCACATTGCCCGGCCAGTCATGGCTGAGCAGGCGCCCCAACTGTGGCCCACTCAAGGGCTCGACCTGGCGGCCCAGACGCTCGGCGGCGCTTTGCGCAAAATGCTCGTACAGCAGGGGAATATCTTCGCGACGTTCACGCAATGGCGCCAGGCGCAGTTGCGCGACGTTGAGCCGATAGGCCAGGTCTTCGCGAAAGCGCCCGGCACGGGCTTCTTCCAGCAGGTCGGGCTTGGTGGCAGCGATGATGCGCAGGTCCACTTGGATACTCTGGTTGGAGCCCAGCCGCTCCAGCTTCTGTTCCTGCAATACGCGCAGCAATTTCACTTGCTGGGCCAGGGGCATGCTTTCGATTTCATCCAGGAACAAGGTGCCGCCGTGGGCATATTCCAGCTTGCCGATACGTTTGCCCTGGGCACCGGTGAAAGCGCCGCTTTCATGTCCGAACAGTTCAGCTTCGAACAACTGCTCGGGGATTGCCGCGCAATTGAGGGCCACGAACGGCTTCTTGGCGCGTGGGCCGAAGTCGTGCAGGCAGCGGGCGACCAACTCCTTGCCGCTGCCGGTCTCACCCCGGATCAGCACATTGACCGGCAAGCCCGCCAGGTCCAGCACTTGGCGGCGCAAGCTTTGAAGGCCCTTGGACACACCCAGCAGGCTGGACTCCAACTGCGCGCGATGATCGGCCTGTTGATGCAGGCGGCGGTTTTCCAGGATCAGGCCACGCTTGTCCAACGCCCGGCGCAGGCTGTTGAGCAAGGCGTCGGGGCTGAAGGGTTTTTCCAGGAAGTCGTAGGCCCCGTCGCGCATGGCTTCGACGGCCATTGGCACGTCGCCATGGCCGGTGAGCAAAATCACCGGCAAATCGGCATCGCGGCGCTGCACCTCGGCCAACAGTTCAAGGCCGCTGAGCCCCGGCATGCGCACGTCGCTCAGAATCACCCCGGCAAAGTCCTTGGGCAGTTGCGCCAGGCACTCTTCGGCGCGGCTGAACAACTGCACGTCAAACCCCGACAGGCTCAGCCATTGCTCGACGGCCGTGCGAATACTGGCTTCGTCATCGACCACAATCACCGCGTTCAACATAGGTCTGGTGTCTCCAGGGCGATAGGCAGGGTCAAGGTGAAAATCGCGCCATCGCCACGGTTGGCGGCACTCAGGCGTCCGCCCAGTTCATGCACGATAGCGTAGGACACCGCGAGCCCCAAGCCGAGCCCGTCGCCCACCGGTTTGGTGGTGAAAAACGGGTCGAATACGCTGCTCAAATGTTCCTCGGCAATCCCGCCGCCGCTGTCGCAGACGCTCAACTGCCACAGCTGCTGATCGGCGTGCAGGCGGATTTCCAGGCGCTTGCGCGGTTTATCGGCCATGGCGTCGAGGGCGTTGCGCAGCAGGTTGATCAGCACTTGTTCCAGGCGGATCGCGTCGCCACGTACCCAGGCCGGGCGAGTGAGGTCCAGCACCACGCCGATGGCTTCGTCACGCAGGCGCGCGTCGAGCAGGTGCAAGGATTGGTCGACCACCGTCGCCAGGTCCAGCTTTTCGCGCAGGCCACTGGGGCTCTTGCGCGCGAATGTCTTGAGGTGGCCGGTGAGCGCGGCCATGCGCGTGAGCATGTCATCCAATGGCGTGAGCGCCTTGTAGGCATCGTCCACGCGACCATGGTCGAGCAGCAGCCGCAGCGTCGCCAGTTGCATGCGCTGGGCGGTCAGCGGCTGGTTGATTTCATGGGCGAGGGCGGCCGACATCTGCCCCAATGCCGCCAGCTTGGCCGACTGCACCAGGCCATCCTGGGCGGTGCGCAGCGCCTGGGTGCGTTCTTCGACCAATTGCTCCAGTTCTTCACGGCTGCGCTGGCGCAAGCGGGCCAGGCGCCAGCGCTGGCTGAGGAACAGCCCCAGGAACACCAATGCCAGCCACGAACCCGCAGCGGCAAGGCCCGCGTTACGTTGGTCTTCAAAGGCAAACTGGGGTTTGCGCAACAGGTGCAGGGTCCAGCCTTCGCGCTTGAGCGGCAGCGACTCCCAGATGTAATTGGCGTTGCCGTCGGGGCCGCTGACGCGAATCAAGTGGCTGTTTTCGTCAAAGCGTTGCAGGGGCTGGGTGTCCAGCGGCTGCAGTTGCTTCTTGTCGTATTGGCGGGTGGCCTTGAGTTCAGCCAGGTCATTTTCGGACAACGGCCGCAGGTTGCGATAACGCCAGCCCGGCTGGTTGGCGATAAACACGATGCCCCGCGCATCGCTGACCAACAGCAGGTCATTGCCCTGGGCCCATTCGCGCTCCAGCTCGGGGAACTCCAGCTTGACCACCATGGCCCCAAGGAACTGCTCGTGCTCATCCACGACCGCGCTGGAAAGAAAATAACCCGGAATACCCGTGGTCACGCCCACTGCATAAAAGCGCCCGGTGCCCTGGCTCAAGGTCTGGCTGAAATACGGCCTGAACGCGTAATTGTGGCCGACATAACTGCTGGGCAGGTTCCAGTTGCTGGCGGCCACGGCCAGGCCGGTGCGGTCCATCAGTTCCAGGGTCGAAGACTGCGCAGCGCCGTTGATGCGCTCCAGCTTGCGGTTGAGCCGGTCTTGCGTGGCGGCGTCCAGCGGGCCCTTCAAGGCGCTGATCATCTCCGAATCCAGCGCCAGTACGGCGGGCAGGGCACGGTAGCGTTCGATCAGGGTGTGCAGCGAGTTGGCATACAGCGCGAGCTGCTGATTGGCACGGGCGGCGTCGTCCACCAGGGCCTGGCGTTCGGCATGGCGCGTGGCCAAGGCGGCAGCCAGCACCGCACCGGCGATGATCAACAGAGAATAGAAGGTCAGGCGCAGGGGGCGAGGGATCACGATCATACGATGATGAACAGGCACGGTAAGGGGCGAGCACCATAGCATGGGCAGCTCATATCTTGTGACCAAGGAGTTTGTGTGGGAGCTGGCTTGCCTGCGATGACGGCCTGCCAGCCGACGGCTAGCTACCTGACGCCCCACGATCCCAATGTGGGAGCGGGCTTGCTCGCGAAGGGGGCCTGGCAGGCGACACAGTTGGATTATGTGCATATCCATTGCTGCGGTAACGGCCACTTAGGGTTCCGCCCTGACGGCGGGTCACTTTGGAAAAGCCCCAAAGTAACCAAAGGGCTCTTGCCCCACCACTCGGCACCTCGCCTAGGCTCGGTGTGCCCGAACGCAGGCTTGAATCCGTGGGCCGCCGCCACGCGCCATCCATGGCGCGGGGCGGCTAACCCGGCGTCCTGCCGGGTTACCCACGAATTCAAGCCTGCGTTCGGCCAGCGTGGTTTAACGGGGCGCCTGGGATCAAGAGCAAGAGCAAGAGCAAGAGCAAGAGCAAGAGCAAGAGCAAGAGCAAGAGCAGTTCCCTTGCTTCAGGCATAAAAAAGGCGACTGGGCCATGGGGCCGCAGTCGCCTTTATGCTTGTGGAGAAGGCGCTTACTGCACTTCTACCGCCAGGCTGTCACTGATCTTTTTCTGCCAGATGGCAGGACCGGTGATGTGGACGGATTCACCTTTGCTGTCCACTGCAACGGTGACCGGCATGTCTTTCACGTCGAACTCGTAGATGGCTTCCATACCCAGTTCGGCGAAGGCAACCACGCGCGACTTCTTGATGGCCTGGGCCACCAGGTAAGCGGCGCCGCCCACGGCCATCAGGTACACGGCCTTGTGGTCCTTGATCGCTTCGATGGCGGTCGGGCCGCGCTCGGACTTGCCGATCATGCCCAACAGGCCGGTTTGCTCGAGGATCTGACGGGTGAACTTGTCCATCCGCGTCGCGGTGGTCGGGCCCGCCGGGCCAACCACTTCTTCGCGCACCGGATCAACCGGGCCGACGTAGTAGATAAAGCGGCCCTTGAGGTCCACCGGCAAGGTTTCGCCCTTGTTCAGCATCTCGACCATGCGCTTGTGCGCCGCGTCGCGACCGGTAAGCATCTTGCCGTTGAGCAGTACGGTTTCGCCCGGCTTCCAGCTCTGCACTTCTTCCGGAGTCAGGGTGTCGAGGTTGACGCGGCGGGCCGATGGGCCAGCTTCCCAGACGATTTCCGGGTAGGCGTCCAACGATGGCGCTTCCAGCGACGCCGGGCCCGAGCCGTCGAGCACGAAGTGCGCGTGGCGGGTGGCGGCGCAGTTGGGGATCATGCACACCGGCAGGGACGCGGCGTGGGTCGGGTAGTCCATGATCTTCACGTCGAGCACGGTGGTCAGGCCACCCAGGCCCTGGGCGCCGATGCCCAGTTGGTTGACCTTCTCGAACAGCTCCAGGCGCATTTCTTCGATACGGTTCTGCGGGCCGCGCTTTTTCAGCTCGTGGATGTCGATGGACTCCATCAACACTTCCTTGGCCATTACTGCGGCTTTCTCGGCGGTACCGCCGATGCCGATGCCGAGCATGCCCGGTGGGCACCAGCCGGCGCCCATGGTCGGAACAGTCTTGAGCACCCAGTCGACGATCGAGTCGGACGGGTTGAGCATGGCCATTTTCGACTTGTTCTCGGAGCCGCCACCCTTGGCCGCCACGTCCACTTCCACGGTGTTACCCGGGACGATGGAATAGTGGATGACCGCAGGGGTGTTGTCCTTGGTGTTCTTGCGGGCGCCGGCCGGGTCGGCGAGGATCGAGGCGCGCAGGACGTTTTCTGGCAGGTTGTAGGCGCGACGCACCCCTTCGTTGATCATGTCGTCCAGGCCCATGGTGGCGCCGTCCCAACGCACGTCCATACCCACGCGCACGAACACGGTGACAATACCGGTGTCCTGGCAGATCGGGCGATGGCCGGTGGCGCACATGCGCGAGTTGATCAGGATCTGGGCGATGGAGTCACGGGCTGCCGGCGATTCTTCGCGCAGGTAGGCTTCGTGCATGGCCTGGATGAAGTCAACGGGGTGGTAATAGGAAATGAATTGCAGGGCGTCGGCAACGCTCTGAATCAGGTCGTCTTGCTTGATCACGGTCATGAGTCGCGCTCCTCTATAAGGGAACATTCAATAAAGATGGCGCCAGTGTTGCATCGGTCGGCTGAAGCCATCTTTCCAAGGCACGCCAGAATGGTGCAGGCGCGACGCTAAAAAGGCGCGGCAGTATAACCCGGCACGGTGGCCGATACACCCGACTATGGTCAAACTGTCGCAGGCATGATTCCCTGTGCGCGCTCCTTATGATTGAGTCTTTATATGCCTGAACTGTACGTCGGCGAACGCCACTGGTCTGTATCCCTCGGCAGCAACCTGCTGGATGCCTTGAATCAGGCCGGCGTGGCCGTGCCCTTCAGTTGCAGGGCCGGCAGTTGCCATGCGTGCCTGGTGCGTTGCGATGGTGAGGTTGACGACCAGCAGCCCGAAGCCTTGAGCCCGACGCAGCGCCAGCAAGGTTGGCGCCTGGCGTGCCAGTGCCGGGTCAGTGCGGACCTGAAGGTCGAAGCGTTTGACCCTCAGCGCGATGGCCTGCCCGCCCAGGTGGTGGGCGCCGATTGGCTGAGTTCGACGGTACTGCGCCTGCGCCTGCAACCGGAACGTGCCCTGCGGTACAACGCCGGGCAGCATCTGGTGCTGTGGGCGGGGCAGGTGGCGCGCCCCTATTCTCTGGCGGGCTTGCCCCAGGAAGAGCCGCACCTGGAGTTTCATATCGACTGCCGTCAACCCGGTGCATTCAGCGATGCGGCGCGACGGTTGAAGGTCGGTGATCCTTTGCGCCTGGGTGAACTGCGGGGTGGAGCACTGCACTATGACCCTGACTGGCAATCGCGGCCGTTGTGGCTGCTGGCTTCCGGTACTGGCCTGGGGCCCTTGTGGGGGGTGTTGCGCGAGGCGCTGCGCCAGGATCACCAGGGCGACATTCGCGTGATTCACCTGGCCCATGAGGCCGAAGGTCATTATCTGGCTGAACCCCTGGCAGCCCTTGCCGCCCGGCATGGGAACCTGACCGTGGAGCTATGGACCGCGGCGCAGTTGCAGCCGGCATTGGCGCAACTGCGGCTGGTTTCCCGGCACACCCTGGCCTTGCTTTGCGGGCACCCTGCCAGCGTCGAGGCCTTTTCCAAGCGCTTGTTCCTGGCGGGACTGCCGCGTAATCAATTGCTGGCGGATGTGTTTCTATCCCGCCCTTTCACTTTATGAAAAGCCTGCTCAAGTCGGTATCGGAGTTTATCGCCGGGTGCTGATGACGCCATCGCAGGCAAGCCAGCTCCCACAGTAGACTGAGTTGTCTGACTATTGTGGGAGCTGGCTTGCCTGCGATGAGGCGCTGAAACTCAACACAGTGGCCTGCACTGAAATGCAAAAAGCCCCGCCATTCACATGGCGGGGCTTTTGTTTTTCAGCCTGTCACTCAGACCTGCGGGTCGCCCACATGCAGGATCTTCATGCCATTGGTGCCACCGGTGGTGTGGTAGCTGTCGCCCTTGGTCAGGATGACCCAGTCGCCTTTCTCCACGACGCCGCGTTTGACCAGCTCGTCGATCGCCTTCTGGCTGACTTCGTTCGGTGCCAGCGACGCCGGGTCGAACGGGATGGTGTACACGCCACGGAACATAGCCGCGCGGGCCTGGGCTTCGCGGTGTGGGGTGAAAGCGTAGATAGGCACCGAGGAACGGATGCGCGACATGATCAACGGCGTGTAGCCACTTTCGGTCAAAGCGATGATCGCTTTCACGCCCGGGAAGTGGTTGGCGGTGTACATGGCAGCCAGGGCGATGCTCTGGTCGCAGCTTTCGAAGACCTTGCCGATGCGATGGCTGGAGGTCTTGCTGGTCGGGTGCTTTTCGGCACCGACGCAGATACGCGCCATGGCCTGTACGGCCTCCAGCGGGTAAGGGCCGGCGGCACTTTCAGCCGAGAGCATCACGGCGTCGGTGTAGTCGAGTACGGCGTTGGCCACGTCGGACACTTCGGCACGGGTCGGCATCGGGTTCTGGATCATCGACTCCATCATCTGGGTCGCAACGATCACCGCTTTGTTGTGACGGCGTGCGTGCAGGATGATCTTCTTCTGGATACCGATCAGCTCGGCGTCACCGATTTCAACGCCCAGGTCGCCACGGGCAACCATCACGGCATCGGAGGCCTTGATCAGGCCGTCGAGGGTTTCATCATCGGCCACGGCTTCAGCACGTTCGATCTTCGCTACCAGCCAGGCGGTACCGCCGGCTTCGTCGCGCAGCTTACGGGCGTATTCCATGTCGGCGGCGTCGCGCGGGAAGGACACGGCGAGGTAGTCCACTTCCATTTCGGCGGCGAGCTTGATGTCGGCCTTGTCTTTTTCAGTCAGGGCCGGCGCCGTCAGGCCACCACCGCGACGGTTGATGCCTTTGTGGTCGGACAGCGGGCCGCCGATGATCACGGTGCAGTTCAGTTCGGTCGGCGTGGCAGTGTCAACGCGCATCACCACACGGCCGTCGTCCAGCAGCAGTTCGTCACCGACGCCGCAGTCCTTGACCAGGTCCGGGTAGTCGATGCCCACCACGTCCTGGGTGCCTTCGGTCAGCGGGTGGCTGGTGGAGAAGGTGAACTTGTCACCGATCTTCAGCTCGATCCGCTTGTTGGTGAATTTGGCGATACGGATTTTCGGGCCTTGCAAGTCGCCCAAGAGTGCAACGAAGCGGCCATGCTTGGCGGCGAGGTCACGCACCAGCTTGGCGCGAGCCTTGTGCTCGTCCGGGGTGCCGTGGGAGAAGTTCAGACGGGCGACGTCCAAACCAGCCAGAATCAGCTGTTCGAGGACTTCCGGCGAGTTACTGGCCGGGCCAAGGGTGGCGACGATTTTGGTACGACGGACGGACATGCACGGACTCCTGAGTTCAAGCGCTGGGGAAGGCTACTATGCTCTTTCGTTGTAGTCATTGTTCGTTTGCACTACTTATCGACGATTGGCTTGTTTTGGCGGCGGTTGAATGGGCAAACGCCTTGAAGATTTTCGACCAGGGGTCGATACACTGCACAAGACAGGAGAACCCCATGCGAATTTTGCTCGTTGCTGCCCTGGCCGTCAGTGTTGTCGGCTGTACCCGCTGGTCGATGGACCACCATTTGAACAACGCTTACCGTGCCTATGGGGTCGGTGATTGCCAGCGTGTCACCCTGGAGTTGTCCCAGGTCGATCGCGAGAGCCGAACTCGCCGCTACGTGCAACCGGAGGTTTCGATGTTGCGTGGGCAGTGCCTGGAACGCCAGAAACTCTTTGTCGATGCCGCACAGACCTATCAGTTCATCATCGGCCACTACCCGTCGAGCGAGTACGCCTATCGAGCCCGTGCGCGGCTCGATACCTTGCAGCAACTGGGGCATCTGCCGGCTGCAGGCCTGGCAAAACCAAGGCCTGCGTCGTTGTAAGGGTATTTGTCGCTTCATGGCTGGCCTGTCGCCAGTCTTGCGCTATTCTTTGAATGTCTGTTTGTGCAGTACCCATTCGAACGGATGCAATGCCCGGATTCGGCAGCTGTTTGGTGACAAGCGGTAGCTGTTGTCACACCGAGATCCAGGGAGAGCGAGCGATTGCTTGTTCCGAATCACTGGCACGGCCAGATTTTTGGCTATTGGATGGCGACTTCACCATGTTTACCGAACGACGGATCGAGCGGCATCAACTGCCGTATTTTCTGCAGGTGTTCAATCGTATTACTGACAAGCCAATCGGCTATCTTGGAAATGTGTCTGAAAACGGTCTGATGCTGATCAGCTCGTTACCCATGATGACCGACGTGGATTTCGAGCTGCGCTTGAAAGTGCCGGTGGCGCAGGGCGAGTTCAAGGCAATTGACCTCACGGCAACCTGCTTGTGGAGCCATGAAGATGTCACCCCGCAGCATTACGACTCGGGGTTCAGCGTGCTTGAGGCGCCCGAAGAGTACCGGCACCTGATCAACGCGCTGTTGCAGTACTTCAGCTTTTATCCTTTGCAGGCCTCTGTCTGAATTATGCGTGGGGTCGTGGCCATTTCCTGGCCATGCCCCTGCGCAGTCATCCTCAGAATACCCCGGCCTTTTTCCACTCCAGATAGCGTGTGACCAGCCCGGCACCCAGCGCCGATGGCAAGGTATCCAGCACCGACAGGCCATGAGCACTCAAGCGATCATGGCGTTGGTTGCGGGTGTTGAGGTAATCGATCGTGCCGCTGTAAGCCAGCGCTTCGGGCAGTGTCTGCACAGGCGCCTGGCGTAGTTGGTCGAGGACCTCTTCCCTCAGGCTGGCCACCAGTACCCGGTGATGCCTGCCGATACGCTGGACGGCAGCCATCAGCGCTTCATCCTCCTCATCCCGCAGGTTGGTGACGATGATCACCAGCGCCCGGCGTTTTTGACGTGCCAACAACTGGCTGGCGGCCGCCTGGTAGTCGGCGGTTTTTCGCGTGGTCTGCAGGTCATAGACCGCATTGAGCAACAGGTTCAATTGGCCACTGCCCTTGACCGGCTTCAGGTAGCGCGGCTGGTCGCTGGCAAACGTGCACAGCCCTACGGCATCGCCCTGTCTCAAGGCAACGTAGCTCAGCAGGAGGCAGGCATTGAGCGCGTGGTCAAAATGGGACAGTTCATCATCCTGGCTGCGCATGTGCTGGCCGCAATCGAGCATGAACACGATTTGCTGGTCGCGTTCGTCCTGGTATTCCCGGGCAATGGGCGTTCGTTGGCGGGCGGTGGCTTTCCAGTCGATCTGGCGCAGGCTGTCACCTTCACGAAACTCCCGCAGTTGATGAAACTCCAGGCCTAATCCTCGCCGCTGATGTTGGCGCACGCCCAGTTGGCTGAGCCAGTTATCCACACCCCGCAACTGCGCACCGTATAAACGTGCGAAATCCGGGTAAACACGAGTGGCATCGTGAGTCTCGACCCAGCGTCGTCCCGACCACAGCCCCAATGGGCTGGGCAGCAGCAGTTCGCAGCGACTGAAATGGAAGTGCCCGCGCCGCAAGGGGCGCACGCGATAGCCCAGCTCGGCACGCTCACCGGGGCGTAGTTGAATGGATTGAGGCAGGTTCTCCACAGCCAGGCCATCGGGCACGTGATCGAACACCTGCACGGTCAGAGGTTGCGGGTAGTCGTGCTCCAGGCACAGGCGTATTTCTTCCCAGCGCCCCAGCGCCAGGCTGCCAGGTAATGTTCTGTACACGCGGGCCGAAGGGCGGCGACGCAAGCGTGCAGCATCCAGCATCGCCAGCAGCAACAGGGCCAGCAGCAGGCCCCAGGCTACCGAATGAAAGGTGGCGGGCACTTTGAACTGCAACGCTGCCGAGGCGCCCAACAAGATGTTCAAACCGAGCAGAACGCCCAGCCAGGTCAGCAGCAGACGAGTCGGTTTCATGGCCGCGTCATTGCCTTGGTGCTGCAATCTGGTCGAGTAACTGCTGTAGCACCTGGTCGACTTCCAAGCCGTCGATGTCCAGTTCTGGTGCGATGCGTACCCGGTGACGCAGTACCGCCAGGGCGCAGCCCTTGATGTCATCGGGGGTGACGAATTCGCCACCGCGCAACAGCGCACGGGCACGTGCCCCGCGTACCAGGGCGATGGAGGCCCTGGGGCCGGCACCGATGGCCAGCCCCGGCCAACTGCGCGTGGCACGGGCCAGGCGCACGGCGTACTCGAGCACCTGTTCATCCAGCGGCAGGTCACTGGCAATTTGCTGCATCGTTACTACGTCCGCGGCTTGCAGCACCGTACGCAACGGCTGTACCTCCAGCATGTCGGCCTTGGACGAGCGCGTCACTTCGCGGACCATATCCAGCTCTTGTAGAGCATCTGGGTAGTCCATTCGCACCTTGAGCATGAACCGGTCCAGCTCGGCCTCGGGCAGTGGGTAGGTGCCTTCCTGTTCGATGGGGTTCTGGGTCGCCAGCACCATGAAGGGCTGGCCGATGGGCAACGCCTCGCCCTCCAGGGTCACTTGACGTTCCTGCATGGCTTCCAGCAGCGCTGCCTGGGTCTTGGCGGGGGCACGGTTGATCTCATCGGCCAGCAACAGGTGGGTGAATATCGGCCCCTTGCGCAGTTTGAACTGTTCGGTCTGCAGGTCGTAAACGGCGTGGCCGGTGACATCGCTGGGCATCAGGTCCGGGGTGAACTGGATACGGGCGAAATCACCGCCAAAGCAGCGGGCCAGGGCTCGTACCAGCAAGGTCTTGCCCAGGCCTGGCACGCCTTCCAGCAATACGTGGCCGCCTGCGATCAGGGCGGTGAGCACGTCGTCAATCACAAGGTCCTGGCCAATCACGACCTTGCGCAATTCCACGCGCAGCGCCTGGGCCTGCTGGCTGGCGTGCTGAAGCTTTTCGGCGGTCAGGGTGGTGGCCAGTGGAGAGTCGCTCATAAGGCATTCCTGAGGGTTTGCAGGTGCGCCACCTGTCGGCTGAAGTCGGCGTTGGAGAGCCGCTTCAGCGCAACGGGCTCAAGCGCCTGGCTGATGATGTGAGGGGGTTGTCGCGTAAGGTGTTCCAGCACCTGCCGTTGCCTTGGCGCATCGAGGTGTTCGAACCCGGGATGACGTCGCCGGGCTGCGCGCAGAATGTCGTGTCGCAAGGCTTGCAACAACGTGCCCTGGCCGCTGCGGCGCAATAGGAAGTCCGCGCTGGCCTTCAAGTGTTCCTGCAACTGGCGACGCGCCTTGGGAGCCGGTGCCTGGATCGGGCCTTGGCGCATGCCTGCCTGCCACAGCCCCAGAGCAAGCAGCGCAACCAGGGCGACGAGGGCCTGGGGGAAATAACGGAGCAATAGAGTAAACAGATCGTCTGTGTCGCTGTTGAACAGCAGGGTGACGTCAGTGCCCTGGTTCAGGTACCACAGCAACCAGGCGTTATCATGTTTGCCGATATTGGCGGTTTTCCACAGGTCGCTGTCGGTGATCACCGTTACGTGGCCTTGCCCAAGGTCAAGTTGCATCAGGTGGCTGGACTTGGCGCTGTTGGCGGAAAACTGCGCCAGGTGCTTGGGGTCGGTGAGGTTGAAGTCGGTGTCAAAACTGAAGTACGCCGGGGCGGTTTCGTTGTCGACGTAGAGCTTTGTCAGATCCGGCTTGTTTTTTTTACGCGGTGGCACGGGTTCGTCGAAGGTGTCGCTCAAGGTTTGACGGATAGTGAGGCGATCAAGCAGCAGGTCACCGCTTGTGCCGGCGCCTTCATCCCATAATGCCTCGGCGACCAGTAGCAGGTGGCCACCGGCTTTTGCCCAGCCCAGTAGTTGTTCGACCTGGCGCGGGGTCATGTTGCTGCGCTCCCCCAGCAGCAACAGGCTATGGCCTTTGGCAGGCAGGTCGGCGAGTCGTTCAAGGCCATTGGCGTGCGCCACAACCACGCCTTGCTGGCGTAGAAAGTGCTCGGCGGCCAGGTAAGGGTTGGCGCGTGCCTCTGGCGACGGGCCCCGGTCAACCACTTCGTCGTAGGGAATTGCTTTGTGCCAGGCATATAAGCCGCCCGCACCCAGCAGGCACGCCAACAACAGCGCTGTCCACAATAGCGCGCGATTCATTGGCTCGCTCCTTCACTGAAAAGAGCACGCCAGTCGCTGCACAGTTTTTGTTGGGCTGAAGAGGGCGGCAGACGGTGACCATAGGCCAGGTTTTGCCAGTGGCGCGTCAGTTCGTCGCTGAACGCCAGTAATTGCGGTTGTTGCAAACGATGAACGCGCTCCAGCACCTGCCCCTCGGTATCGGCGCTTGTCAGTGGCAGGTCGAACTCGTGCAACAGCCGGCTGAGCAACCCGCGATACAGCAGGCCAAGGGCTTCCCGGGGCTGGGTGGGCCATAGTTGTTCGGCGGTACTGGCGATGTCTTCGGGCAATGTCTCGGCGCCCAGCTCCAAGCCGAACAACTGAGCGGGAACGGGCGAGGGGGCGGTAGTGCGAGTGGGTCCAAGGCGGCTGACGAACGTGAGCAACCATTCACGGTAACGCCAGAACACCAGGGCCAGGCCGCCAATCACAAGGCTCCAGAGTAGTATTTCCAAGGTTTTGGCGACGTATGTGAAGGTGTCGCTGTTAAGGTTGTCGAGCAGTGCCTGGAGCCAGCCAGGTAATTTGCCGTCGCTCTTGGCCTTGTTTTCAACCGGCGCTTTTTCTTCGCCAAACCGATAGCGTGTGACGGTTTCCGGGTTCTTGAAAGGGGGCTTTTCCAGCAATGCCTGGATGGATTGGCTGGCGGCCTGGGTGCTAAGTGGCTTATGGGCTGTGGCTTCATCTGCCATGGTCGGTGGGCTGATTTGTAGCAGTGCCAGGCCAACGACCAGCAACAACAGCGGTGCAACGTTGTTCAGGCGCTGGCGCAGGCGACGGAATACCAGTTCCAGGTCCCAGGCCTCCAGCACCGTGCGGCGGTTGAGGTACAGGCTGAAGCCACAGGCGACGTAGATGGGTTCCCAGAACACGAGGACCAGGGCATAGAAAGCATTGCTCAGGTGCTCAAGCCAAAGCACGTCCGAGCCTGATGCCAATACCAGTCGTTGCCAGTCCCAGTCCAGTTCAACCTGTTGCGGGATGAAGAGATAGAACAGGGCCATGCCGCCAAACCACAGACCGATTTCCAGGTGTACGCCGATCGTCGTCAGCCAGCGTGCGGCGCCAGCGTTACGTTGCAGCAACACCCCAAGGCGTCGTTGACGTGCGTCACCGTCCAGGCCTTCCAGTTGGCTGACGGGCAGGGTGAAGCTGCGACTCATGCTCAGCCTCCGCCAGGTCAGGCTGGCGAACAGTTGCCCTTTGAGCAACTGCGGCCAATGGCGAATGGCCTGTTTGAGGCTGGGGGGCTCACCAAACAGGGCCTGGGAAAGAATGTACAGCGGCAAGCGGTCGAAGGCCGGCTTGAGCCACCAGAACAGGAACATGACCAGAGACGGGTAACTCCAGAGCAGCACCGTCAACAGGCTGAATATCGGAAGGCTCACCAGCGCCCAACTGTTCATCAGCAAGAAACGGTGTTCCCGGGCCATCAGCACACCCAAGTCCATGGCTTCCCAGGAAGTGCGCGGGCGAATGACTACGCTGGCGTCAGTCAGGCGCATGGCGACTCCGCCCGGCCAGGGTCAGGTAAGCGGCCACCAGCAGCCAGAGGGCGGCGCCTACCGCGTACTTGATCCAGGGCTCAATGCGAGTGGTTGAGGACCAGTAGGCTTCGATAAAGGCGGCGATCAACAGGAACACCATGACACCACAGAGCATCCTTACGCTTTTGCGCGCGGCCAGGCGCAGGGCTTCGCTGCGCGCCAAGCGCCCGGGGGCGACCAGTGACCAGCCCAGTTGCAAGCCTGCGGCACCGGCCAGTGTGATGGCGCTCAACTCGAATGCGCCGTGACCAATGACAAACGACCAGAAGGTCTGGCCATAGCCAATGTCGGTAAGGTGCCCGGAGACCGCACCTATGACCAAACCGTTGAAAATCAGAAAGAACACACTGCCCAGGCCAAACAACAGGCCGGCGGCAAAGGTCTGGAAGGCGATGCCGATGTTGTGCATCACGTAATAGCCAAACATCATCCAGTCTTCGCTGGCGGCACGCTCGGCAGCGCGGCCCAGGCGGTTGGCATCGGGGTTGTACATGCCCTGCATCTCGGCCACCTGCTGGGGGCTGATGATGCTGTAGACCAGGTCGGGGAACAGGTACACCAGCAGGGCGATCCCCGCCAGGCTGCCAAAGAACAGCAGGCCGGCGATCAGCACGAAGCGCCATTGTTCGCGTACCAGGCGCGGGAAGTCGGCGAGAAGAAACGCCAGTATGTTTGCCGTCAGTTGGCTGCGATGACGATACAGTTGTTGATGGCCGCGCAATGCCAGCTGTTGCAACGGATCGACCAGGTAACTGCTGTAGCCGCGCTGCTGAGCCAGGGCCAGATGTTGGCACAGGCGTCGATATTGATGCGGGAAGTCGGCGACATCGGCGGCCTTGGCTTTACCTTGCTCCAGTTGCTTCAACTGCTCGGCGAAGGTTTGCCATTGATGCTGGTGGCGGCTTTCAAAAAGGCTTTGCTTCATGTCGGCCCCAACAAACCACGGGCTACACCGTTGAGTTGCTCCACGGCACGCGGTGCAGGCACCTGCAGGGGCCCTGCGAGGATGGCGGCCAGTTCATGCACCCGTTCGGCCGAGAGTTCCGCCTGGCGTTCGGCGAAACCGAGGATGGCCCGCTGTTCGCTCAGCTCCAGTGCGAATGACAGGCGCAGGGCGGGTGCTTGAGGGATGCTCGGGCGCACCAGCGGCAGCTCGCGGTAGACCACCAGTGTGCCTGCCGCCAGGTCGCCGAGCCGCTTGAAGTGCGGATGCTGCAGGCAACTGATCGCGCCGAGGAAATAACCGAAGGGCAGCATGTCGACAAAACGCAGCAGGTTGCGGATCAATGATGCCGACCAGCCAATGGGCGTGCCGTCATCCTGTACCACGCGCAGGCCCATGACCTGCTTGCCCGGCGAGCAGCCGTGGTTGAGCACTTCGAACAACACCATGTACCACCAGCTCACCACGAACAGCAGCAGCGAACCCAGCCCGATCCCCACATTGCCGAGCAGCGCCAGCGGCACTAGCAGGATCCCCATGATGATCCCTCGCGCGCCCAGGTCGAATGCAAAGGCCAATGCCCGAGAGGGCAGGCCAGCAGGACGCAGGGGCAGGTCGATGCCCTCCGGCGTTTCTATCTGGTAGTGGGTATCCAAAGGCGTTGATGGCATTGCGATCCTTGGCAGTGCGAGGCGACTTGAGAGACACGGATGCTAGCAGTGTCGACGGTGGAAGCAACCATTCGAGGGTTTTCTGGATATTTATACAGTCAGGTATCGCTGGCTCCCAACGCCTTGCAGCGCCTAGACTTTGTCGATCTTCAGCACAGGAATAGCCCGTGACCTCGATTTTCTGGTACGACTATGAAACCACTGGCATCAACCCGCGCAACGATCGCCCGCTCCAGGTAGCCGGGATCCGCACCGACCTTGAGCTCAATGAGGTCGGTGCGCCGATCAATCTTTATTGCCAGCCAAGCGACGATATCCTGCCTCACCCGGCAGCGTGCGCGATCACGGGCATCACGCCGGATGTCCTCGCCGAGAAGGGCCTTGCCGAAGCCGATTTCATGACTCGGGTGCACGCCGAACTGGCCGCGCCAGGTACCTGCGGCGCCGGCTACAACACGCTGCGATTCGACGATGAAATGACGCGCTACAGTCTGTATCGCAATTTTTTCGACCCGTATGCGCGCGAGTGGCAGGGCGGCAACAGTCGCTGGGACTTGATCGATGTGATGCGCACCGCCTACGCCCTGCGGCCGGAGGGCATCAACTGGCCCGAGCAGGACGGGCGTGTGACCCTCAAGCTCGAACGCTTGACCGAGGCCAACGGCATCGACCATGGCCAGGCCCATGATGCGTTGTCGGATGTGCGTGCAACCATCGCCCTGGCGCGGTTGGTCCGGGAGAAACAACCGAAGTTGTATGAATGGTTGTTTCAATTGCGCAGCAAGCAGCGGGTCATGGATCAGGTGCGGTTGCTGCAACCGATGGTGCATATCTCGGGGCGTTTTTCCGCCGAGCGCCATTATCTGGGCGTGGTCTTGCCCCTGGCCTGGCACCCGCGCAATCGCAATGCCTTGATCGTCTGTGACCTGGGGCTCGATCCACAAGGGCTGTTGGACCTGGATGCGACGACGCTGCGTCAGCGTCTTTACACGCGCCGCGATGAGCTAGCCGAAGGTGAACTGCCGGTTCCGCTCAAGTTGCTGCATATCAACCGCTGCCCGGTGGTTGCGCCGTTGAAGGTGCTGCGCCCTCAAGACCTCGAGCGCCTTCAATTGGATAAGGAAGCTTGCCTCGCGCGGGCGCTGCGGCTAACTGACGCACAGGAAGTTTGGCGGGACAAGTTAGCGGCCATTTATGCCGAGGAAGACTTTGCGTCAAACTCGGACCCGGAGCAGCAGCTCTACGAGGGTTTTATTGGTGACCGTGACCGCCGTTTATGTGAGCAAGTTCGCATGGCAGAGCCCGCGCAATTAGCCCGTCAGCAGTGGCCGTTCGATGATCATCGTTTGCCGGAATTATTATTTCGCTACCGGGCGCGTAACTTTCCTGAAACCTTGAACAATGAGGAGCTACAACGCTGGAAGCTTTTCTGTCAGCAACGTTTGTCGGATGCACAGTGGGGGGCGCCGAATACCCTCTTGGCATTTAAGCAGGCGCGTGAGGAGTTGGCGGTTAGTGCTACATCGTTTCAGTGCCAGGTACTGGCGCAATGGCAGGACTATGTGGATTCCTTAGCGGCGCGCCTGAATCTGTAGGCGCATAACTACAGAATATTCAGACAATAAAAAACGCCAGCAAGCTGGCGTTTTTCATGTGTGACGTATCGGGTGAACGTCCGACCGGGCTTAGCCCAGCAGGGTTGCCCAACCTTCAACTACGTCACCGCCCCACTTGGCTTTCCACTCTTTCAGAGTTTTGTGGTTGCCACCTTTGGTTTCAATTACTTCGCCGTTGTGCGGGTTTTTGTACTGCTTGACCTTGCGAGCACGCTTGGTGCCGGTAGTTTTCACAGCGCCACGCGGTGCTTTAACTTTCGACTCTGGATCCAGCAGCGCGATGATGTCACGCAGGGATTTGGAGTATTCACCCATCAGGGTGCGCAATTTGCCTTCGAATTCCAGCTCGGTTTTCAGCTTGTCGTCTTCGGACAGGTTCTTCAAACGGGCTTGCAGCTCTTTGATAGCTTCTTCGGTGGCGCGGTATTCGTTGATCAGTGACATGTGGACTACCTTATGTAGAACGCTGATTGACAGGGTGAGTGGCCTAATAATAGTCAGGCAATTTCATCAAGTAAACATTTAAGACGGTATTTAGGCGAATGACATTGAATGTGTGGGAGAAAACCTGGCCGATGAGTTAATTAGTAAGCGTTATGCGCAAAAGATAATCACCTTAATTTTTTGCTACCGGCCTGAGCATGCCGTTGTATCGTCATATAGCGCTGGTAAAACCTTACACGATTAAGGGGTGTTACCACGGCCATGCCTCAAGATAAGGTGCAAGGGAATACTGCAGTTTTTCTGCGTAATCGCTAGAATAGCGGCCTTTGTGAAGTTCTGGAGTTTCCCCCTAATGCGCACTTTTCGGCTGGTGATTGCTTGCCCGGACCGGGTTGGCATCGTTGCCAAGGTCAGTAACTTTCTGGCTTCCCATAATGGCTGGATCACCGAGGCGAGCCATCACTCGGACGATCTCAGTGGTTGGTTTTTCATGCGTCACGAAATCCGTGCCGATACGTTGCCCTTTGGCCTGGAAGCCTTCCGCGAGGCGTTTGCGCCGATTGCCGAAGAGTTTTCAATGACCTGGCACATCACCGATACAGAGCAGAAGAAACGCGTGGTGCTGATGGCCAGCCGCGAATCCCACTGCCTGGCAGACCTGCTGCACCGCTGGCACAGCGACGAACTCGATTGCGAGATTGCCTGCGTGATCTCCAACCATGACGACCTGCGCAGCATGGTCGAATGGCATGGCATCCCTTATTACCATGTGCCGGTCAACCCACAGGACAAGGAGCCGGCATTCGCCGAAGTGTCGCGCTTGGTCAAGCAGCATGACGCGGATGTAGTGGTGCTGGCGCGCTACATGCAAATCCTGCCACCGGAGTTGTGCCGCGAATACGCTGGCAAGGTGATCAACATCCACCACAGCTTCTTGCCGTCCTTTGTTGGTGCCAAGCCTTATCACCAGGCTTCCTTGCGTGGCGTGAAGCTGATTGGTGCAACCTGCCACTACGTGACCGAAGAGCTGGACGCCGGCCCGATCATCGAGCAGGACGTGGTGCGCGTCAGCCACAGCGACAGTATTGAAGACATGGTGCGGTTCGGCCGTGATGTCGAAAAGATGGTGTTGGCCCGTGGCTTGCGCTACCACCTGGAAGATCGCGTGTTGGTGCACGGCAACAAGACCGTGGTCTTCTGACCCAGCGGTTTTGATTGAAAGACACGGGGGCCTGGAGGTAAAACTCTCCAGGCCCTTTTTTATTTCTGTTTCAGGAGATTCCCATGAGCGACCCGCTCGATAAAGCCACCTCACGGGCGCCTGCTACCTTGGGCGAGGGCTGTTTGAGTCGTTACGACCCGGACGCGCTGGATGCCGAGGATGGTACTGATTTTCCAGGCGCGGCGCGTTTATGGGAACAGACACAGGCGCAGGATGAGCAGCCTGCCGCCCCTGAAAAAGACGCTTGAGCAGCGGTTTGCCGACCATCAATAGAAACACTGGCGCACCGGCCAGCAAATAGAAGTAGTAGGTCACCGCGCGCCAGATCAGAATCGCCGCAGCCGCTGTGGATGTGCCCACCATGGGCGCCAGCAGTGCCGCTGACGTCAACTCCGCAGCGCCGGCCCCGCCTGGCGCCAGGCTGAACTGCCCGGCAGTCAGGGATAACATCTGGATCAGAAAGCTCCAGGCCCACTGCACCTCGCCCCCCAACCCGCGCAGCGCCAGGTACAGCACGCTGTAACGCAGCAGCCAATGCAGGCTGGTCAGCGCAAAGACCCCAAGCAAGGTGCTCCGGGGTAGTTTCAGGGTGGCGCTGAACGCCGCAAGAAAACGCAGCAACCGGCGTGCCCAGCGTCGGCGGGTGGTAGCACTGACCTTCATGGCCTTGAGTGCCAAACCCGCCAGGCGAATCAGCCGTCGGTGAAAATGCACCACGGCCCAGCCACTGATTACCCCACCCACCATCGACACGGCGCTGAGCCCCAGCAACCACTCCAGACGCGGGCTGAGGCTATGGAATAGCGCATATAGCAAGATCCCCACCAGTGCGCAGAGAAAAAACACTAGGTCGCTCAACTGGTCCATGGCAAACACCGCGCTGCCTTGGGCGGGGCGGATGCCATTGCGTGCCAGCAGGGCCATCAGGGTCAACGGCCCGCCGCTGCCGCCGGGTGTTGCACACATGGCGAACTCGGTGGATATCACCACGCCAAGGCTTTTAAGCGGGCCTAACTCGCCGCGATGCTCGCCAAGCAGCAGGCGGATACGCAGACTGTTGATCAGCCAGCAGCCAATGATCATGGCGAACATCCCCAGTAACTGGGGCAAGGGAAACTGGCGCAGGCGCGCAATGCTTTCGCCGCCGCCCAGCCACAATGGGATCACCAGCGCCACCAAGAGCGCCAACACTAACCAGATCAGTCGGCCCATGGCTGCGTCGCCAGCCAGGCGGCCTTGGTTTGGGGGACGCGCCCCGCGTTGAGCAGGCGTTGCAGGGTGTCTAGCCAATAATCGCGGGAAAACCTGTGGCGCATGTCCACCGGGTGCAAACCCAGTCGGATCAGCGGGGCCTCCTGCCACCGCTGTTCACGGCGATCACTGAGGATTTTGGACAATCCCCGGCGCCAGCCGCTGCGGGCGCTCCACACCAGGCCGGGGGCGTTGATAGGCGTGAAGTCCGGCAGGCGATAAAGATGTTGTGGGTCGCTGGTGTAGCTCAGCGGCAACTGGCGCAATGCCTGCCGGGTGCCGTCGCTCATCAACCAGGCGGGCGCAACAAAGCCATGCAGCGGCCAGCCATTGCGCTCAAATACCTCAATGCCGGCGGTCAACCGCCGCAACGCCTCGGCTTCGGACAGCTGGTAAAACTCGCCTTCGTGGGTATAGATGCGTCGCATAAACCATTCTTTTGGCGTACGCGGCCGAGGTTGGTCGTCGCAATGGTAGTACCCGTGCAAGGTGAGCTCATCGCCCTTGGCGACACGGCTGTCGAGCAGGCGCCGAAAATCGCGGTGGGCGGCCAAGTCGTCATGGTGATGGAAGTCTGGCACCACCAGCCAAGTGATGGGCACGTGGCCCAGTGCATCGACGGCCTCGACGAACGGCCGGTAGTCGGCCCAGGTGTGCGGAGCCACGTCGTGCAGTACCAGCATCAGCGCGCGCTCAGCCATGGGCGAGCATCGGTTCATGGCTGCCCAGCACGGCGCAGTAATGCCCCAGCAGGCTGTCGACTACCGTGTCCCACGCATAATGCTGCTCGACATGGCGCCGAGCCTGAGCACCCAGGCGTCGGCTGTCGGTACTGAACAGCTCGCGCACCGCCTCGGCCATGGCCTTGGGGTTGTTTGGCGCGCACAGCAGGCCACAACGCTCGTCGACAATCTCGGTAAAGGCCCCGGCCGCCACGGCGACCACTGGAATACCGCAGGCCATGGCTTCCAGGATCACCAGGCCGAAGGTCTCCTGGTCGCCACCATGCAGTAAGGCGTCGGCGCTGGCCATCAACCGAGCGACATGTTGGGCGGGCCGGAATCCGTCAATCACGGTGACATTGTCTGGCACGCTGGCCGGCATGCCGGAGCCCACCAGCAGCAAGTGGTAGCCTTCCCCCAGGCGTTTCATGCAGTTGAGCAGCACCGGCAGGTTTTTCTCCTTGGAGCCGCGCCCGGCGAAGATCAGTAGCCGAGTGTCTTCGCCAATCCCCAGTTCGGCGCGCAGGCCGGGGTCACGTACCTCAGGGGTGAAGGTTTGCAGGTCTACGCCCAGGGGTTGAACGAAGACATTTCTGACGCCAAGCCCGATGAGCTTGTCGGCCATTACCTGGCTGGGGGCGAGCACTCGGTCAAAATTCCCATAGAGTTTGCGCACATAGGCTTCAACATTGGGGGTAAACCAAGGCCCCATGCGGTTGCTCACCAGCAGTGGCAGGTCGGAGTGGTAAAAGCCGATGACCGGCACATCCAATTGGCGTCGGGCATCCAGCGCGGCCCACGCGGTCAGGTAAGGGTCGCCAACTTCGATCAGGTCGGGCTGTAAATCGTGCAGGACATTTCGCCAAGGCGCCAAACGAAGGGGGAAGCGATAGCCTTTGCCGAAGGGCAGGGCGGGCGCCGGTACTTTGAAGATGCCGTCCTGCTCGCTCAAGTGTGCGCCAGGAATCAACAGGCTGTGGCGAATGCCCTGCTTGAGCGCCAGACGCCGGTGCTTGGCGTCAAGGTAAGTGCGTACGCCACCGCTGGCCGGGGCGTAGAACATGGTTATGTCAGCGATATGCACGATGAACATCCCTCCGATCCATTGCTCTCCCTAGATGGACCTGAGGTAAGGATAGATGTTCGGTTTAGATTCGCAGCATGACGGTGGCGGGAGCGGACAAACAGCACGCTGTAGGAGCGAGCTTGCTCGCGAAAAACTCACAGACCCCGCGTTTCTTCAGGCAGCCCGCGTTATCGTTGACGTTTTTCGCGAGCAAGCTCGCTCCTACAGGTGGATTAAGGTGGGGGGCACCTCAGATCCGGAAGCTGCCCACCAATTGCTTCAAGCGCGAGGCCTGTTGTTCCAGGTCCGAGCAGGCGCGCAGGGTCGATTGCAGGTTTTCCACCCCTTCCTGGTTGAGGGTGTTGATCTCGGTGATGTCCATATTGATCGACTCCACCACCGAGGTTTGTTCTTCCGTTGCGGTGGCGACCGACTGGTTCATGCCGTCGATCTCGCCAATGCGCTGGGTCACGCTGTTCAGGCGCTCGCCGGCCAGGTTGGCGATTTCCACGCTGTCCAGGCTGTGGCGTTGGCTTTCGCTCATGGTAGTCACCGAGTCCCGGGCACCCACCTGTAGCTCTTCGATCATCGTCTGCACCTGTTGCGCCGACTCCTGAGTGCGATGAGCGAGGTTGCGCACTTCATCGGCCACGACCGCAAAGCCACGCCCGGCTTCCCCCGCGCGCGCCGCTTCGATCGCCGCATTGAGCGCCAGCAGATTGGTTTGCTGGGAAATGCTGGTGATCACCTCAAGAATCTGGCCGATATTCACCGTTTTGCTGTTAAGTGCTTCGATATTGGTGCTTGAGGTGCTGATCATGCTGGATAACTGCGTCATCGCCTTGATATTGCGTTCAACCACCTGCTGGCCGTCTTCGGCCAAGTGCCTGGCATCGCTGGCCTGACTGGAGGCTTGGGCGGCGTTGCGTGCGATCTCCTGGGCTGCGGCCCCCAGTTGATTGATGGCGGCAGCGACACTGTTGGTGCGGTTGGCCTGTTCGTCAGAGTTGACCATCGACGAGTTGGAGGCGCTGACCACCCGCAGGGCTACTTCATTGACGTGCTCGGTGGCTGAAGACACTTCGCGAATCGAGGTATGAATGCGCTCGACGAAGCGGTTGAAAGCATTGCCCAAGGTGCCGAATTCATCATTGTTCTGGATGGTCAGGCGGCGGGTCAGGTCGCCTTCACCGTCGGCAATGTCTTGCATGGCGCGGGTCATCAGGTGCAAAGGTTGCAGCAAGACGCGGATCAGCATGCCGAGCAGGGCGATGATGATCACCACCGCGATGATCGTGGCGATCACCGCCGAGGTGCGGAACTCACTGAGCATGGCGAAAGACTTGTCCTTGTCCACCGAAACGCCCAGGTACCAGTTCACCGATGGCAGGCCCTTGATCGGTGTGAACGTCACGATATTGGTCTTGCCATTGGCTTGCACTTCGCTGAAGTCGCCGCTGATCTTCGGCGTGTCTTTTGGATAAACGTCCGACAGGGTCTTCATCACCAGGGCTTTATCGGGGTGCACCAGCACTTTGCCGTCGGCGCTGACCAGGAACGCATAGCCCATGCCGCCAAAATCCAGCGCGCCGATGTTATCCACCAGGGTCTGCAGGCTCAGGTCGCCACCGACCACGCCGATGCTCTGGCCGCCCTTGGCGCTTGGCGTGGCAACGGAGATGATCAGTTGCCCGGTCGCCGCGTCGATATAGGGTTCGGTCAGGGTCGAGCCGTTACTGGCCTGGGCGCCCTTGTACCAGGGGCGAACACGCGGGTCGAAGCCGTCGGGCATCTTGGTGTCAGGGCGGATGGTGAACGTGCCCTGGCTGTCACCGACGTAGGTCGCCATGAATGACGAGGTCAGCGCTTTCTGCTCCAGCAGGCTGGCGACGACGGCTTTTTCAGGGTTGATGGCGATGTTCTGTGCGGCGTTTTCCACCAGGGCGATACGTCCGGTGAGCCAGGTCTGGATGTTGCTGGCGGTAACGTCGCCCATCTCGTGCAGATAGTTGTTGAGGTCGTCGCGAATCGCGTTGCGCTGCAGATAGTCGTTGTAGAGGGTAAACAACGCAAAGGCGGCGATGACGATAAGGGAGGCTGCAAGCAGGATCTTGTGGCTGAAGCGCAGATTTTTGTTCATGGCTTGAAGGGTCCGCTAAGGTCTTAATATCCGAGGCGCATCCAATGCGGGAGGCGCGAAATGGCAGCGTTAAAAAAGGTGTGGTATTTCTGGTGATAGCTCCGTTGGTCCGTATCGGAATTATCTGACCGTTTTTTAGTCTTTGTCGGGCTTACATCCGTCTATATCGACCTCGCGGCACTAAAGATTAACCATAGGTGACGAAATGCCTGACTCCACACAACTGCTTATCGGTGCAGGCCTTGACGGCCAGCCCATCGCCCAGTCCATGCGCCTGGCCAACCGTCATGGGTTGATCGCCGGCGCCACCGGCACCGGCAAGACCGTCACCTTGCAGCGCCTGGCGGAAGCCTTCAGTGATGCGGGCGTGGCGGTGTTCGCCGCCGACATCAAAGGCGACCTCTGCGGCCTGGGCGCCGCCGCCAACCCCCAGGGCAAAGTGGCCGAGCGCATCGCCGGTATGCCCTTCCTTGATTACACGGCCCAGGCGTACCCGGTCACCCTGTGGGATATCCACGGCCAATCCGGTCATCCGTTGCGCACCACCATCAGTGAAATGGGCCCGCTCTTGCTCGGCAGCCTATTGGAACTCACCGACAGCCAGCAGTCGGCGCTCTATGCGGCGTTCAAAGTGGCCGACCGCGAAGGCCTGTTGCTGCTGGACCTCAAGGACCTCAAGGCACTGCTCAATCACCTGCGCTATCACCCGGAGCTGCTGGGCGAAGACGCCGCCTTGATGACCACTGGTTCCAGCCAGGCCTTGTTACGACGCCTGGCGGTGCTGGAGCAGCAGGGCGCCGAAGCCTTGTTTGGCGAGCCGGCCCTGCAACTGGAGGATATTTTGCAGCCCGCCAGTGATGGGCGTGGGCGCATCCACCTGCTGGACGCCAGCCGCCTGGTGCATGAAGCGCCGAAGGTCTACGCGACCTTCCTGTTATGGCTGCTGGCAGAGTTGTTCGAACAATTGCCGGAACGCGGCGATGCCGACAAACCGTTGCTGGCGTTGTTTTTCGATGAAGCGCACTTGTTGTTCGCCGATACGCCAAAAGCCTTGCAGGAGCGTCTGGAGCAAGTGGTGCGGCTGATCCGTTCCAAAGGGGTTGGCGTGTACTTCGTCACCCAGTCGCCGAGCGACCTGCCGGATACGGTGCTGGCGCAACTGGGCCTGCGCATCCAGCACGGTTTGCGCGCATTCACCGCCAAAGAGCAGAAATCCTTGCGAGCGGTGGCGGACGGTTTTCGGCCCAACCCGACGTTCGATACCTTGTCAGTGCTTACAGAGTTGGGCACCGGTGAGGCATTGGTGGGAACCTTGCAGGAAAAGGGCACGCCGGAAGTCGTCCAGCGCGTACTGGTTGCTCCCCCGCAATCGCGGATCGGGCCGCTCACCGAAGCCGAACGTAAGGCGTTGGTTGCCAGTTCGCCGCTGTTGGGGCGCTATGACAAACCAGTGGATCGTGAGTCTGCCTATGAGGTGCTGATGGCCCGCAAGGAGCTTGGGCCTGCCGAGCAGGCTGCTCCGGCCGCCGAAGAGCCGAGCTTCACCGACAAGGCGGGTGCATTCCTGGGGACCACGGCGGGCAAGGCGTTGAAATCAGCCATGCAGCAGGCCGCCAATCAGATGGGGCGCCAGTTGGTGCGGGGGTTGCTGGGTTCGTTGCTGGGCGGCAGCAAACGCAAATAGCGCTTCAGGCTTTGGGCCGGGCATGGGCGGCCAGCCGTTCCAGGGCAGCGCGCAACCCCGGGTCGTTGATCCCTTCAGCAGTGGCCTGAAGGGTTTCGGCGGCCGTTTCCGACAGGTCCATGGTATGCCCCACTGCGCCTTGCGGCACGGTGGGTGGCTGTACCTTGAACTGAATGCGCGTCAAATTGGCAAATTCGTCGAACGCCATCAACTGGCGCTGCAAGCGCTTCTGTTGGTAGCGCAAGCGGGTGGCCCAATGCCCATCGGTGACAATTAATAGCAGGTTGCCTTCACGCCAGGAGGCGACGTGACAATGTTCCCGGGCGGCCGGCTGCAGTTGGCTTTCCAGCAGGCGTTGCAGATGGCCCAAGCGTTGCGCCTGGCCGAAGATAGCTTTCAGCGGTTTGGCTTCGCGGAGCAACGCGCCGGGGGCGCGGGCTGTGAGAGGGCGAAATGCCATGTCTAGACACCTTAGGTAACAGAGCGGCTATCTTAGCAGAAAGCGCCTGTATGCCCCGAGGCTCTGCGTCGGCAGGGCTTTCTCCGTCAAATCAATAAGTAACTTCTGCGCCTAGTGGGTTGAAGTTCCAGCAAAAGCCCTTATTTTAAACATGCCCTCTCACTATGCCGTGCCTGTCTCAGGGAACAACGCCACTTTCCTCACCCACGATTCCGGGTAGAATGCGCGTTCGCAATGCGGCCGTGAGGGCTGCTCGGGCCACTCACGGTGCGCCCTCCATCCCTATGTGTGGAAGAACCTGCCGATATGTTTGCGCCTTTGTTAAAGAAACTTTTTGGAAGCAAGAATGAGCGCGAAGTCAAACGCATGCTCAAGACGGTGCAGCTGGTCAATGCCTTCGAAGAGCAGATGGTTGCTCTGTCGGACGAGCAATTGCGCGCCAAGACCCAAGAGTTCAAGGCCCGCATAGCCAAAGGTGAAACCCTCGACAAGCTGCTGCCCGAAGCCTTCGCGGTTGCCCGTGAAGCCGGTAAGCGCGTCATGGGCATGCGCCACTTCGACGTCCAGTTGATCGGCGGCATGACCTTGCATGAAGGCATGATTGCCGAAATGCGCACCGGTGAAGGCAAGACCCTGGTGGCAACCCTGGGCGTTTACCTCAACGCACTGTCCGGCAAGGGCGTGCACGTTGTGACGGTGAACGACTACCTGGCTCGCCGGGACGCCAACTGGATGCGCCCGTTGTATGAATTCCTCGGCCTGACCGTCGGCGTGGTAACGCCGTTCCAGCCGCCGGAAGAGAAGCGCGCCGCGTACGCCTGCGACATCACCTACGGTACCAACAACGAATTCGGTTTCGATTACCTGCGCGACAACATGGCGTTCAGCATGGATGAAAAATTCCAGCGTGAACTCAACTTTGCCGTGATCGACGAAGTCGACTCCATCCTCATCGACGAAGCCCGTACCCCGCTGATCATCTCCGGCCAGGCCGAAGACAGCTCGCGCCTGTACACCGAGATCAACAAGTTGATCCCGCGTCTTGAGCAGCACATCGAGGAAGTGGAAGGCGTGGTGACCAAAGAAGGTCACTTCACCATCGACGAGAAGACCCGCCAGGTCGAACTCAACGAAGCCGGTCACCAGTTTGTCGAAGAAATGCTGACCCAGATCGGCGAACTGGCCGAAGGCGAAAGCCTGTACTCGGCGCACAACCTGGGCCTGTTGACCCACGTGTACGCTGGCCTGCGCGCCCACAAGCTGTTCCATCGCAACGTCGAATACATCGTGCAGGACGGCCAGGTGGTACTGGTTGACGAGCACACCGGTCGTACCATGCCCGGTCGTCGTCTGTCCGAAGGCCTGCACCAGGCCATCGAAGCCAAGGAACACCTCAACATCCAGGCCGAAAGCCAGACGTTGGCGTCCACCACCTTCCAGAACTACTTCCGTCTGTACAACAAGCTGTCCGGCATGACCGGTACGGCCGACACCGAAGCGTTCGAATTCCACCAGATCTACAACCTGGCCGTGATGGTCATTCCGCCGAACAAACCGTTGGCGCGTAAAGACTACAACGACCTGGTGTTCCTGACCGCCGAAGAGAAATACGCGGCGATCATCAATGACATCAAGGACGGTATGGCCAAGGGCCGTCCGATCCTGGTGGGTACCGCCACCATCGAGACCTCCGAGCACGTGTCCAACCTGCTCAACAAGGAAGGCATCGAGCACAAGGTACTGAACGCCAAGTTCCACGAAAAAGAAGCCGAGATCATTGCCCAGGCCGGTCGCCCAGGCGCACTGACCATCGCCACCAACATGGCCGGTCGTGGTACCGACATCCTGTTGGGTGGCAACTGGGAAGTGGAAGTGGCCTCGCTCGACAACCCGACGCCTGAGCAGATCGCCCAGATCAAGGCCGACTGGCAGAAGCGTCACCAGGCTGTGCTGGAATCCGGTGGCTTGCAGGTGATCGCGTCCGAGCGTCACGAATCGCGTCGTATCGACAACCAGCTGCGTGGCCGTGCCGGCCGCCAGGGTGATGCCGGTTCCAGCCGTTTCTACCTGTCGTTGGAAGACAGCCTGATGCGTATCTTCGCATCGGACCGGGTGAAGAACTTCATGAAAGCCCTGGGCATGCAGTCCGGTGAAGCGATCGAGCACCGCATGGTGACCAACGCCATCGAGAAGGCCCAGCGCAAAGTAGAAGGCCGTAACTTCGACATTCGCAAGCAACTGCTCGAGTTCGACGACGTCAACAACGAACAGCGTAAAGTGATCTATCACATGCGTAACACGTTGCTGGCCGCCGACAACATTGGCGAGACCATCGCTGATTTCCGTCAGGACGTGCTCAATGCCACTGTCAGCGCCCATATTCCGCCACAGTCGCTGCCTGAGCAGTGGGATGTTGCCGGCCTGGAAGCGGCATTGAAGAGCGACTTCGGTGTGGACTTGCCGGTTCAGCAATGGCTGGACGAAGACGACCACCTGTACGAAGAAACCCTGCGCGAAAAACTGATGGCCGAGCTGCTGGCGGCGTACAACGAGAAAGAAGAGCAGGCGAGTGCCGAAGCTCTGCGCACCTTCGAGAAACAGATCGTATTGCGCGTGCTGGATGACCTGTGGAAAGACCACCTGTCGACCATGGACCACCTGCGCCACGGTATCCACCTGCGTGGCTACGCCCAGAAGAACCCGAAGCAGGAGTACAAGCGCGAGTCGTTCACGCTGTTCTCCGAATTGCTGGATTCGATCAAGCGCGACTCGATCCGCGTGCTGTCCCACGTTCAGGTGCGTCGCGAAGACCCGATCGAGGAAGAAGCACGCCTGCGTCAGGAAGCCGAAGCACTGGCGGCGCGCATGCAGTTCCAGCATGACGAAGCGCCGGGCCTGGATGAGCCTGAAGCATTGGGTGAAGAGGTCGATGTGGCCCTGGCCCAGACCCCGGTTCGGAATGACCAGAAGCTGGGCCGCAACGAGCTGTGCTACTGCGGTTCGGGCAAGAAATTCAAACACTGCCACGGCCAGATCGAATAAGATTTTCGCCTGACGCTGCAACACCCCGCGCCGCGACCGGCCTTTGCCGTCGCGGCGTTTTGCCATTAATTCCCACCGTCGATAGCGACGGCACAGACATCACCTATTTTTGAGGAGCGCATTCATGGCTGTTGGTCTTGGTCCTTTGCCCACGTTGCACCCGGTTGCCGGTTTTGAACTCGGTATCGCTTCGGCGGGCATCAAGCGCCCGGGGCGCAAGGATGTGGTGGTGATGCGTTGTGCGGAAGGCTCGACCGTGGCGGGCGTGTTCACCCTCAATGCCTTCTGCGCTGCGCCGGTGATTCTGGCCAAGCAACGAGTGGCCGGGTCGATTCGCTACCTGCTGACCAATACCGGCAATGCCAACGCCGGCACCGGAGAGCCGGGCCTTGTCGCGGCGGCGCGCACCTGCGCCAAGCTGGCCCAGTTGACCGGCGTCGATGCCAGCCAGGTGCTGCCGTACTCCACCGGTGTGATCGGTGAGCCGCTGCCGGTGGAAAAAATCGAAGGTGCCCTGCAAGCCGCGCTCGATGACCTGTCTGCGGATAACTGGGCGGCTGCCGCTACCGGCATCATGACCACCGATACCTTGCCAAAAGGCGCGAGCCGTCAGTTCGTGCATGAGGGCGTGACCATCACCGTCACCGGTATCAGCAAGGGCGCAGGCATGATTCGACCAAACATGGCCACCATGCTCGGTTATATCGCCACCGACGCCAAAGTCTCCCGTGATGTGCTGCAACGCCTGATGCTGGACGGCGCCAACAAGTCGTTCAACCGCATCACCATCGACGGTGATACCTCCACCAACGACTGCTGCATGCTGATCGCCACCGGCCAGGCCAATCTGCCGGAAATCACTTCCACCGAAGGTCCATTGTTCGCGGCGTTGAAACAGGCAGTGTTTGAAGTGTGCATGGACGTGGCCCAGGCCATCGTGCGTGACGGCGAGGGCGCGACCAAGTTCGTCACTGTTGAAGTCAACGGTGGCGGCAACCATCAGGAATGCCTGGATGTGGGCTACACCGTGGCGCACTCGCCGCTGATCAAGACCGCGCTGTTTGCTTCGGACCCGAACTGGGGCCGTATCCTCGCGGCTGTCGGCCGTGCTGGCGTGCCGGACCTGGACGTGAGCAAGATCGACGTGTTCCTGGGTGACGTGTGCATCGCCAGCCGTGGCGCCCGCGCCGAAACCTACACCGAAGCCCAGGGCTCGGCGGTGATGCAGCAGGAAGAAATCACCATCCGTATCGAACTGGGTCGTGGTGACTGCAGCGAAACCATCTGGACCACCGACCTGTCCCACGAGTACGTGAAGATCAACGCGGAATACCGTACCTGAAAATGACCCTCCCCCTGTAGGAGCGAGCTTGCTCGCGAAAAACTCAATGCCATCGCGGTTATCCTGGATGCACGCGTTATCGTTGACGTTCTTCGCGAGCAAGCTCGCTCCTACAAAGGGCTACGACGAGAGGAAGCAGTGGCGTGAAACGAGTGCATGTAGCAGCAGCGGTGATCCGCGGTGTCGATGGCAGGATCCTGCTGGCGCGCCGTGCCGATACTCAGCATCAAGGCGGGCTCTGGGAGTTTCCCGGCGGCAAGGTGGAGGCTGATGAGTCGGTTGCCACGGCTTTGTCCCGTGAATTGCAGGAAGAGCTGGGCATCCAGGTCACCACGGCGCGGCCGCTGATCAAGGTGCAACATGACTATCCGGACAAGCAGGTATTGCTGGATGTCTGGGAAGTCTCGGCTTTTACCGGCGAGCCCCATGGCGCTGAAGGGCAGCCGTTGGCGTGGGTGGCACCGCGGGACCTGGTCAACTATGAATTTCCGGCGGCGAATGCGCCGATTGTCGCCGCGGCACGCTTGCCCGCCGAGTACCTGATCACCCCTGGCGAGCTGGAGACCCCGACGCTGTTGCGCGGTATCCAAAAGGCTATTGCTGGTGGCATCAAGCTGGTTCAACTGCGTGCGCCCAACGGCTATGACCCCAAATACCGTGACCTGGCGGTAGATGCGGTGGGCCTGTGTGCCGGCAAGGCGCAATTGATGCTCAAGGGGCCGTTCGAGTGGCTGGGGGATTTCCCAGCTGCCGGCTGGCACATGACCTCGGCGCAGTTGCGCAAATACGCCAGTAAGGGCCGCCCACTGCCCAAAGACCGTTGGCTGGCGGCTTCGTGCCACAACGCGGAAGAGCTGGCCCTGGCAGAAATGATGGACGTGGATTTCGTCACCCTGTCGCCCGTCCAGCCGACCCAGACCCATCCGGATGCCCTGCCGTTGGGGTGGGAGCAGGCGCAGCAGTTGATCGCCGGGTTCAGCAAGCCGGTGTTTCTGTTGGGCGGGGTTGGGCCGGCGCAGCGGGAGCAGGCCTGGGAGGCTGGTGCGCAAGGTGTGGCAGGTATTCGAGCGTTCTGGCCGCAGGTGTGATGATCATTCCCACGCTCTGCGTGGGAATGCCTCCTGTGACGCTCTGCGTCACGTTTTGGACGCGGAGCGTCCCTTGATACATTCCCACGCAGAGCGTGGGAACGATCAGGTCAGTGTGGCTTGGCCGCCGCCTGCCACAACACTTCCGCAACGCCTTGGCGCTTGGCAATCACCCTGGCCGCCACAAACAGCAAATCCGACAACCGATTGATGTACGCCAACCCCACACCCTCCAGTGGCTCCACCGCATTCAAGTGCTGACAGCGGCGCTCGGCGCTGCGCGCCAGGCTGCGGCACACATGGGCCTGGGCAATCAAGGCTGAGCCGCCGGGCAGGATGAAATTCTCAAGCGGCCCGACTTCCTCGTTCCAGCGATCAATCGCTGCTTCCAGCCGATCCACTTCCGCCGCATTCAGCGCCTTGTATACCGGCATTGCCAGTTCACCGCCCAAGTCAAACAGACGGTGCTGGCAAGGCGTGAGCACTTCAATCACGTCCTTCAACGCCGGGTGCTTGCCGCTTTGTTCTTCAAGGTTGGCCAGCAGCAGGCCCAGTTGGCTGTTCAGGGTATCCACCTCGCCAATCGCTTCCACGCGTGGATGGTCCTTGGGCACGCGGCGGCCGTCGCCGAGGCCGGTTTCGCCTTTGTCGCCGGTACGGGTGTAGATCTTCGACAGGCGAAAGCCCATGGTCAGTGCTCCAGTTGGGTAAGTTCAGTGGGGGGCAATTGGCTGCCGGCCAAAGGCAGGCGCAAGGTAAAGCAGGTGCCCTGGCCCAGGGTGGAATGCACTTCCATCTGGCCCTTGTGGTTGTTGGTGATGATGAAATACGACACTGACAGCCCAAGCCCGGTACCTTGGCCGATTTCCTTGGTGGTAAAGAACGGTTCGAACGTGCGTTTGCGCACGTTTTCGCTCATGCCAATGCCGTTGTCTTCCACCTGGATTTCCGCCCACGGCGGGTTGAGGCGGGTGCGCAGGATGATGCGCCCCGGCTCGCTGTCGTCCTCGCGCAGGTGAATCGCCTGGGCAGCGTTTTTCAGCAAGTTGAGCAGCACTTGCTCCAGCTCGTTGGCGGTGCCGGGCACCGGGCCCAGTTGCGGATCGAACTGGCGGATGATCGCCTGGCCCTTGAAATCGAAACCGATGGTCAGGTCAAAGTCGTTACCGGCGATGTCCACGGCCTGGTCGATCAGCGCCGGCAAATCGCAGGGCGCCATCTGGCGATTGCTGCGGCGGCTGAAGCTGAGCATGTGGGTAACGATTTTCGCGGCACGCGCCCCGGCCTGCTGAATGCCGTCGAGCAGTTGCGGGACTTCGCGGCCTTGCAGGTATCGGTTGACCGTCTCCAGCTCGATGCCCACCTGTTCGGCAAGTTCAAGGTTCTTGGGCAGCTCGGGGGACAGGCGCCGCCGAATGTTCTGCACGTTATGCAGGATCGCGCCCAACGGGTTGTTGATCTCATGGGCCATACCTGCGGCCAGGCCGCCCACGGAGAGCATTTTTTCCGATTGCACCATCATTTCTTCCAGGGACAGGCGCTGGGTGATGTCGTCGATTCGGATTACCACCCCGCGCCCGGCGCCGCCCATTAACGGGTAGAACGTCAGCGCATAATGCTTGGGCTCGTCGTCCTTGATCCAGGTGACCCGCTCAATCCGCTCCACCGTGTGTTGCTCCACGGTGGCCTTGATCTGTGGCAGGTACGGCTTGAGCGGCTGGAAGGCCAGGAAAACCGGCTGGTTCAGGGCTTCGTCCAGGCGAGTGCCGGATAGGGCGGTGGCTTCCTGGTTCCACTGGGTAACGTAGAGTTGTTCATCCAGGGCGATCAGCGCCGAGGGCATCGAGTCGATAATGCTGTTCAGGTAGTTCTGGAAGCCCGTGAGCTTTTTCTCGATCTTGCTGCGTACCTGGACTTCCAGTTCCAGCTTGCGGTTGGTATGCCGGGTTTCTTCGGCCAGGCCCTGAGCCTGGTCATACGCAGCCTGGGAGTCGTCACGTGCGCGTTTGAGTTGCTGCTCGCGGGCTTCAATGCGCGACAACATGGTGTTGAACGCTTCGGCCAGGCTGCCGATTTCATCACGGTTGCCACGCCCGGCGCGTAAAGCGTAGTTCTCCTCGCGGGTCACCTGGCGGGACAGTTCTTCAAGTTCATGAATTGGCCGTGTGATCAGGCGTTTGATCTGCCGGGCGATGACCAGCCACAACAACACACTGAAAATCAGGATGCCCAGGCTGGCGGTCAGCGTGCCGGTATAGAACGCCACCGGCAGCTCACTGCTGGCCACCAGCAACAAATGCCCCGAAGGCTGAGTACCACGGGGCAGGGTGATGACCTGGTTACTTCGAAACTCAGTGAGGCGCCACGCTTCGATATGCCGGTAGTGGTCCGGCAGGTGCAGGCGGTCGCCGTGCTGCATCTGCGCCAGGCGGTTGCCTTCGCCATCGTACAAAGCGGCGGCGCGCAACGGTGAATAGCTGGTCAGCTCATTGAGCAGCGCCTCGGCCTTGGTCGGAGACTCAAGAGCCTCGGCGGCAAGCGCGGGGTTGGACACCAGTCGACCAATGGACTGCAAGGCCTGGGGGGCCATGCTTTCCTGGGAGATCCAGTAGGCGGCGCTGATAAACGTCAGGTTGGCCACCAGCAATACGGTGGTCAACAACACCAGCAGGGCCGCCAGCAGTTTCTGCCCTACCGGTAGATTTTCAAGACGCTGGCGCAATGGCATCAGGGGTTTCCCAGGTGATAGACAGGTAGGCAGGGTAGCGCGTGCCTCAGTCGCTGGCCAATCCGCGTGTGCGCAGATATTCGACCAGGCGCGCTTGCAACTGTTGCAGGTGCGGCAACACCAATTGATGGCGGGCCGCCGCCTGGCAGGCATAGCCCAGCAGGTAGCTGATCTCGGTACGTCGGTGGTTGGCCACGTCCTGGTGCATGGACGAGTAATTGGCCGCCGTGGCCTGGATCACCCGCTGCACTTCGCTGTGCAGGTCCTGTGCGGCAGCAGGTTGGCCGCAGCATTCCAGCAGCTCGGCCAATTCAGCGCACAAGGTTGCCACTTCACACGCGTGGGCTTGCAAACCGCCGTTGCGGCACTGGTAAAGCACGGTCAGCGGGTTGATGGCGCAATTGAGCGCCAGCTTGCGCCACAGGCGTGTGAGGATATCACTGGCCCAATCGTGGGGAATGCCGGCCGCTTGCAGGTCGTTCAGCCACAGCGGTGGCGTGGGGTGGCTCGCATCCCCCAGCCAGGTGTAACCATGGCCGGCAAATACCACCCGCCAGTCGCCTTCGCGAAACGCGCCTTCGGTACTTGAGGCATAGATGCAACGGGCCAACGGCACTTGTGCAGCCACTGCGTCCTGGCTGCCAAGGCCGTTTTGCAGCAGGATCAGTTCGGCGTCGGGCGCAAGTCTAGGGTGCAACTGGGCGATAGCGCTTTGAGCATCGTAGGCTTTGCACGCGACCAGCAGGCGATGAATCGGCTCCGGGCTGCCAGGCGTTTCACCGACTACCGGGTAAGTCTGTTCCACACCCTGCTCGACCAGGGTCAGCCCTTGGCCGGCTCGATAGTCGGCCAGGCGCGCCTCATTGCGCAGGATCAGCCTGACGGGCACCCCCGCACGTGCCAGCCGCGTGGCCCAGAGGGTGCCCAGGCTGCCGGCGCCAAGAATATGCCACGGGGTCGACATCAGTGTGTACTCCATAAGGTCGCCAGCGGTGAACGGCGCGAAAGAACCGCTATAATGCCCCGGCATTTTAGCTCGGGCGCGCTCCATCTCTACTGAGCCCGCCCCTTATATTGGAGAAATCACATGCCTTCGTTCGACGTGGTATCTGAACTGGACAAACACGAAGTCACCAACGCCGTCGAGAACGCCGTCAAGGAACTGGACCGTCGCTATGACTTGAAAGGCAAGGGCAGCTTCGAATTCAAGGAAAAGGAACTGACCGTCAACCTGACCGCTGAAGCCGATTTCCAGCTGGAAGCGATGATCGAGATCCTCAAGCTGGCCCTGGTCAAGCGCAAGATCGACGTGCAGTGCCTGGAAGTCAAGGACGCCTACGCCTCAGGCAAACTGATGAAGCAGGAAGCCGTGCTCAAGGAAGGCATCGACAAAGAGCTGGCCAAGAAGATCGTGGCGCACATCAAGGACGCCAAGCTCAAGGTCCAGGCCGCCATCCAGGGCGAGCAGGTTCGTGTCACCGGCAAGAAGCGTGACGACCTGCAAGAGGCCATTGCGGCCCTGCGCGCCAAGACATTTGACATGCCGCTGCAGTTCAATAACTTCCGCGACTGATGGCACTTTGGGGAACCTGTGGGCACTTTTGGCGTCCCACGCCCCAGCATCAGTGCCTACAATTGAGCCCTTCGGGGCTCAATTGCGTTTTCAGGCAGTCAATACAGCCTTATCGCCGCACAACAGGAGAAAGTAGATGGATTTGAACGCTGAAATGGATCACCTGATCAAGACCTCCCAGTCTTGGCTCCCCATGATCATGGAATACGGCAGCCGCGTATTGCTGGCGTTGGTCACCCTGGCCATCGGCTGGTGGCTGATCAACGTCTTGACTCACCGCGTGGGCCGTCTGCTGGCCATGCGTAACGCTGACTTGGCACTGCAACACTTCATCACCAGCCTTGCTAACATCGCGCTCAAAGTCATGCTGGTGGTCAACGTGGCCTCGATGATTGGTGTGGCCACCACCTCGTTCGTTGCGGCGATCGGTGCCGCTACCCTGGCAATCGGCCTGGCCTTGCAAGGCAGCCTGGCGAACTTTGCCGGCGGCGTGTTGATTCTGTTGTTCCGCCCGTTCCGTATCGGTGACTGGATCGAAGCCCAGGGTACCTCGGGTACCGTCGACAGCATCCAGATCTTCCACACGGTGCTGCGCACCGGCGACAACAAGACGGTGATCATTCCCAACGGCAGCCTGTCCAACGGCCTTATCACCAACACCAACCGCCAGCCGACCCGCAAGGTTGTGTTTGACGTGGGTGTGGACTATGAGGCGGACCTGCAGAAGGCCCGTGAAGTGCTGCTGGCTTTGGCTGAAGACCCGCGTGTACTGAAGGACCCTGCCGCCGTGGCGGTGGTGTCGACCTTGGGCGACAGTTCCATCACCGTCTCCCTGCGTTGCTGGACCAACACACCGGATTATTGGGACGTGATGTTTATGTTCAATGAACTGGCGCGTGACCGTTTGAAAGCGGCCGGGATTGATATTCCGTTTCCGCAACGGGTTATTCGGGTGATGCAGGAAAGTGCGCCGAAGTAACTTGGCGTGATGCTATCGAAGTTGGCCGAAAGGTCAGCTTTGAAAAAATAGTTACTTAGCTTGCTAGTTGTTTAGTTGATTGAAATAAAACTGCAATAAAAAAGCCGCTCCCTGTTTAAACAGAGGAGCGGCTTTTTGTTTAAGGCCGAGGCCTCAAGTCATCGTTGTAATTGAACCGGCAATTACAAGATGTTCAGCGGGTAGTTGGCGATCAGACGCAGCTCGTCGATCGACGGCGAACCGTAGTACACGCCATCACCGGAACGGTAAGTCGCTTGACGCAGGCGCAGGCTCAGGTCTTTTGCCGGGCCGCTCTGGATCACGTACTTGGCTTCGATGTCGCGTTCCCACTCTTTGCCATTCGAGGTGGTGCCCGTATTGGCGCCGCTACCGGTTACATAACGGGTCATGAAGCTCAGGCCCGGAATGCCGAAGGTTGCCATGTTGATGTCATAACGCGCCTGGTAGGACTTTTCGCCTTCGGCGTTGAAGTCGGAACGGGCGATGGAGTTGGCCAGGAACACAGTGCCGCCGCCGTCTACGCCGTAACCGTAGTCGCCGTCACCGGTGACTTTCTGGGCTGCCAGGGTGAAGGTGTGAGCACCGATGGTGTACGCGCCCTGCAAGCTGAAGGCGCGGTTGTCGAGCTTGGTCACGCCATCTTTCTCTGCGCGTTGCAGGCCGGCGCCGTCGCTCTTGGTGTCGTAGATGTTGAAGTCCAGGGCGAACGACTGATCATCGCTCAGGGCGTGGGTCCAGTTCAGGTTGCTGTAGTACTTGCGGAAGTAATCTTCGGTTTTCGCGTAGTACAGGCTGCCGGTGACTTCTGGAGTGAAGGCATACACACCGCCGACGAAGTCGGTTTTGGTCAGGCCCAGGCTGTCGTGGTAGGTCTGGTTCTGCGCGACGCTGGAAGTGAAGTGACCGCCTTCAAGCTTCAGGCCCTTGATTTCGTTGCTGGTGATGGAGATACCTTGCGGCAGCTCTGGCAGCAGGCGGCTGTCGTCGGAGGCAAACACTGGGGCTGTGGTGTATTGGTCACCGACTTTCAGCACAGTGTTGGAGATGCGGAACTTCACCGCGCCGCCGCCTTTGGAATAGTCATCTTGCGAGCGACCGTCGGAACCGGTTGGGAACAGGCCGGTGCCGGCGCGGCCCTTGCCGCTGTCGAGCTTGACGCCCATCAGGCCGATCACGTCGACACCGACACCAATGGTGCCTTGGGTGAAGCCCGATTCGTACAGGGCATTGAAGCCCAGGCCGGTTTCTTCAGCACGGCTCTTGGAGCCTGGGCCCGACGGGTTGTTACGGAAGTCACGGCTGAAGTACAGCGCGCGAGTATTGATGCTGAACGTACTGTCTTCAACAAAGCCCTTGGAATCGTCCTGGGCGGACGCCATTGCGAACTGCGAGGTGCCTGCTGAAACAGCCAGGGCGATCATGCTCCACTTCATCACGCGCATCGTGATTTGCTCCTTTGGTTTTAGGAAGAGTACTGCCGTCCCACCTGTATTTTTATCTGGGCGGCTCTTTCTTTTTGTGTCGGCGCAAAGTTATCTCACGCAGACCCTATTGACGATACTTACTCAATTATCCTTTCAGCTTCTTTACGAGGCTGTCGTAAATCGCTAGATCCATGTCGCAAATTCACAGCCTGAAATGTATCCAGGCTGACAACTTCAATGCTGTTTTCAGACTTCTTTCAAAGTTTGAGCGCATCCCTGATACACATTGAAACGCCACTATTTTTATCGCGAAACACCTGTGTCCAAACGGGTGTCGTTGCCGACGATATGGGGGTGAATGCAACAAGCGTGCTCAAACCACTTACCGAATGTCATTTTTTCGTGAAAAGTGTGATGAACCTGTAAAAACCGCATAAGCACGCGGGTTTTACGCCATTTGGGTTGGGCTTGACGCCAGGGTGTTATCCCGGTTCGGTGGTACCTGAATCCTGTACCTCGGTAAAACGTTACCGGTTGACCCTTATCAGTGGGTAATCGGCGGATCCCTTTGAGGCACAGGTGGGTTATTTTGGTGCATCCCGTTGAAGCCCGGCCTAGCGTTGCTCACCTGGGCTGTTGCCTCTAAAGGGTGCATCTTTTTGCCTGGTTGCCTCAAGGCCGCCAGCATTGCCCATGAAGCCTTGGGAATTCGAAGGTATGCTGGGCACCTGTTACCGACCTGCCGAACGGAGTGCCACGTGTTCGCCTTAGATCAACGCCTGCAACAAGATACCTTGGCCATTGGGGACTTCCCGCTCTGTCGCCTGCTGCTGTCCAATGACGCCAATTACCCCTGGTTCATCCTGGTGCCGCGCATCGAAGGTATCAGCGAAGTGTTTCAACTGGATGTCGCAGATCAACAAACCTTGTGGCAAGAAACGACGGCCCTGGCGCGGCTGCTTAACGAGGGGCTGGCGGCCGACAAGATGAACATCGGCGCGCTGGGTAACGTGGTCAGCCAGTTGCATGTGCATGTGATTGTGCGCAAGCGCGACGACGCCGCCTGGCCAGCCCCGGTGTGGGGCAAGCACCCGGCCCGGCCCTACACCGAAGAGCAGGTGGCCGCGACTCGCAGCCGATTGCGCGAGCTATTGCCTGCCGACTTCATCTTTACCCAGGACTGAACCATGGACCTGCAAGAACGCGTCACCGACCTGGAAAGCCGCCTGGCCTTCCAGGACGACACCATTGAGACCCTCAACGACATCCTGGTCACCCAGCAGCGGGCCGTCGAACGTCTGCAATTGCAAATGACTGCATTGCTCAAGCGCCAGGAAGAAATGGGCGGGCAGTTCGAGTCATCCGAAGAGGAAGCGCCGCCGCCACACTATTGAGTGCGCAGCAATAAAAAAACCGCGACCCAGCCAAGGCTGGATCGCGGTTTTTTTTGCTGCGAGGGCTGGGATCAGCGACGCGGCAGGGCAGCGATGACATCTTCGGCTTGCAGGCCCTTGTCACGGTTCATCACCGAGAACTCTACGCGCTGGCCTTCGACCAGGACGCGATGGCCTTCGCCACGAATGGCTCGGAAGTGGACGAAGATATCGTCGCCCGAGTCGCGGGAAATGAAGCCGAAGCCCTTGGAGGTGTTGAACCACTTGACGGTCCCGGTATCCCGGTTGGTCATGTCATAGTTTTGCGACGCGGCCGCTGGAGACGAGCGGTAGAAGCTGATGGCCAGGTGAAGAACGATGGCGACCACAGCGATCACCAGGCTGAGCAGGATGGCCGGATGGCCCCCGACTTCAGGCATGGGCGCCAGGAGGGTGAGGGTTTGTACGACAACAGTCAGCACCAGCAGCGCACTGACCAGGTTTTGCAGTTGATGACGCGTGCCTTTGTTCCAGTAAGGGATTACCGGTGCGAGCGTCAGGTTAAGAAGGCCGAACAAGGCCAGGTACAGGGCGTCGTGTTGTTCCAGGTAGGGCAGGCTTTCAGGCTGCAGGCTCGGAATAAAGGACAGCAGCAAGGCTGCAACGCCCGTTAGCAGGTGGACGATTTTCAACATTTTGGTTAACTCACGTTAAGACGGATCACAAGGAAGAGCTGACTGGCACGGTTCGCTTCTGAACAATGGGAGGCGTTGAGCACGTGCGCGGGTATCAGCCTATGTGACGTGCCGCAGGAATAAACGGCAGCCACACCGCGTCTATTTAACAGCAAAGGCTGTGCCTACTCAAATCAAGCATTTCGGGGTGTTGCCACGGCCACGGCATTTCTGCGTCAAACGCTTGTCCTAGACAGGTGCGGGGTTTTTTCAGTGGTGGCCTAGACCCTTCCTACAGGTAAATAGGCTTGCCAAGTCAGATCCCGCAGTCGGTGCGGGGCGATTTGCCGCATGCAGCCCGAGTGTGTCGGGCTGCACGTGGCGCACTCTCTTGCTAGAGTGGAACTGCACCTGATCAATGAATGCTCGTCAATTGAAGGGGAAACACATGGCAATCGATATTGGTATCAGTGAAGAAGACCGTAAATCCATCGTCGACGGACTTTCCCGCCTGCTCTCCGATACCTATGTTCTGTATCTGAAGACCCACAATTTCCATTGGAACGTCACAGGCCCCATGTTTCGTACGCTGCATCTGATGTTCGAAGAGCAGTACAACGAGCTTGCGCTGGCAGTGGACTCCATCGCCGAGCGTATCCGTGCCCTGGGCTTCCCGGCGCCGGGTGCCTATTCGATTTACGCCCGCCTGTCTTCCATCAAGGAAGAAGAGGGGGTGCCGAGCGCCGAAGAGATGATCAAGCAGTTGGTGGCCGGTCAGGAAGCAGTCACGCGTACCGCGCGAGGCATCTTCCCATTGCTCGACAAAGTCAGTGATGAGCCGACGGCGGACCTCTTGACCCAGCGTATGCAGGTTCATGAGAAAACCGCGTGGATGCTGCGCTCCCTGCTTGAAAACCAGTAACTGTCGAACCCAGGCGGCGCCTTTTCGGCGCCGCCTGCTGGTTTCCCTGCGCTTCCTGGCGTTGTCCTACAACTAACAACTCCCCGTCTTCTGGCTGCTCTGCGCTGGCTGCTGTTTTATAGGCCATCGTCCAATGGGAGAAGCCCATTGGCTGCTGTTTGGCAATGGAGTGTCAGGTGTATGTCACGTGGAGTGGGTAAGGGAATGATGGAAGCCTGTGGTTTTCACAAGATAAAGGTCGACCCTTTTACCAAGGGTTTTGATATGGGGCTGGCCAAGCCACTGTCCCGTTCGGTCAGGCTCAATGGGTTTTCTACCTGCCTGCGGCTTGAACAGATCTATTGGAATATCCTGACGGAAATCGCCAGGCTCAATACCTGTTCGGTCAGTGCGCTGTTGTCCTATGTCGATCGGGAAGTGCATTTGCGTTACGGAGGCGTGAAAAACTTCAGTGGGCTGGTGAGGGTGGTGTGCGTGGTTCACGTCCTCAAAGGTCGGGGCGCCCTTACGTCCGGGGATACGCTCGCGCAGTAGTCCGATGGCCGGGCCTTCAGCCCGACGGGCCGGGTCCTGGGCACAAAGCCGGCTGCGCTGTATTGATTTACCAGATATAATCCCGCGCTTTGCTGCGCATGCCGGGCTTTATGCACAGGGCAGGGCGTGGCGCTGTAACGATCTGATCGCCGAGACATCTCCATGCCCATGTACGACTATCAATGCGCTTCCTGTGGTCATCAGTTGGAAGCCATTCAGAAGATCAGCGCCGCGCCGCTGGTCGATTGCCCTGCCTGCCAGGCACCTGAGTTGAAGAAGATGTTGTCCATGCCGGGCTTCCGCCTGAGCGGCAGCGGCTGGTACGAGACTGATTTCAAGACCGGTGCCAAGAAGAACCTGGCCGGCGGCGACAAAGCAGACTGAGTTGAACTCTACGCGCAGGCTCCTGCATTATCCGTCCCCTGCTTTAATGTGCGGTGACGAGGCGGGCCTGCCACCGAATTTCGAATTACGAGAAGTGAAACCACGACCATGATGCGCAGCCACTATTGCGGCCAACTGAACGAGACCCTGGAAGGTCAGGAAATCACCCTTTGCGGATGGGTTCACCGTCGCCGCGACCACGGCGGGGTAATCTTCCTCGATATCCGTGACCGTGATGGTCTGGCCCAGGTAGTGTTCGACCCGGACCGCGCCGAAAGCTTCGCCGCCGCCGACCGCGTGCGCAGCGAATACGTAGTGAAGATCACCGGCAAGGTACGCCTGCGTCCGGCCGGTGCCGTGAACAAGAACATGGCGTCCGGCGGCATCGAAGTGCTGGGCTATGAGCTGGAAGTGCTGAACGAGTCGGAAACCCCGCCGTTCCCGCTCAACGAATACTCCGACGTGGGCGAAGAAACTCGCCTGCGCTACCGTTTCCTGGACCTGCGTCGTCCGGAAATGGCCGAGAAGCTGCGCCTGCGCTCGCGCATGACCACCAGCATCCGCCGCTTCCTGGATGAAAACGGCTTCCTCGACGTCGAAACCCCGATCCTCACCCGGGCCACCCCGGAAGGCGCGCGCGACTACCTGGTACCGAGCCGTACCCATGCCGGCAGCTTCTTCGCCTTGCCGCAATCGCCGCAGCTGTTCAAGCAACTGCTGATGGTGGCTGGTTTCGACCGCTACTACCAGATCGCCAAGTGCTTCCGTGACGAAGACCTGCGTGCCGATCGCCAGCCGGAATTCACCCAGATCGACATCGAGACCAGCTTCCTCGATGAAAAAGAGATCATGGGCCTGACCGAGCAGATGATCCGCAACCTGTTCAAGGAAGTCCTGGACCTGGAGTTCGGCGAATTCCCGCACATGACCTTCGAAGAAGCCATGCGCCGCTACGGTTCCGACAAGCCAGACCTGCGTAACCCGCTGGAGCTGGTGGACGTGGCCGACCAGCTCAAGGACGTCGACTTCAAGGTGTTCAGCGGCCCGGCCAACGATCCTAAATGCCGCATCGCCGCCCTGCGTGTGCCTGGCGGCGCGAGCATGCCGCGCAAGCAGATCGACGACTACACCAAGTTCGTCGGCATCTACGGTGCCAAGGGCCTGGCGTACATCAAGGTCAACGAGCGCGCCAACGGTGTCGACGGCCTGCAGTCGCCGATCGTGAAAAACATCCCTGAAGCCAACCTGAACACGATCCTCGATCGCGTCGGTGCGGTTGACGGCGACATCGTGTTCTTCGGTGCCGACAAGGCCAAGATCGTCAGCGAGGCCCTGGGCGCGCTGCGTATCAAGCTCGGTCACGACCTGAACCTGCTGACCTGCGAATGGGCGCCGATGTGGGTTGTGGACTTCCCGATGTTCGAAGAGAACGACGACGGCAGCTTCAGCGCCTTGCACCACCCGTTCACCGCACCGAAGTGCTCCCCGCAAGAGCTGGAAGCCAACCCAGCAGGCGCGCTGTCCCGTGCCTACGACATGGTGTTGAACGGTACTGAACTGGGTGGCGGTTCGATCCGTATCCACCGCAAAGAGATGCAACAAGCGGTCTTCCGCCTGCTGGGCATCAACGAAGCGGAACAGGAAGAGAAATTCGGCTTCCTGCTCGACGCCCTGAAATACGGCGCGCCGCCGCACGGTGGCCTGGCGTTCGGCCTGGACCGTCTGGTGATGCTGATGACCGGCGCCCAGTCGATCCGTGAAGTGATCGCCTTCCCGAAAACCCAGAGCGCTGCGGACGTCATGACCCAGGCTCCGGGGGTGGTTGATGCCAAGGCACTGCGCGAGCTGCACATCCGCCTGCGCGAGACGCCGAAGGCTGAGTAAGGCTGCAGCGTGAAAGCGCGATAAGGTTGTACGCAGTCAAAAAGGCGCATCTTCGGATGCGCCTTTGCGTTTAAAAGAGGGAAATCTCGCCTGGGGCGTAATGCCGATCAGTTAAGGCTTTTTGTAGGAGCGAGCCTGCTCGCGAAAAACTCACAGGCGCCGCGTTCAATCAGGAAGCACGCGTTATCGTTGACGTTTTTCGCGAGCAAGCTCGCTCCTACAGGGGGCGATATACGCTTAACTGAACGGCATTACGCCGAGGGCGGGATTGATAAGATTTCTAGAGAATTCGGAGTTGTGTTATGGCTGGCCATTCCAAGTGGGCGAACATCAAGCACCGCAAAGAGCGTCAGGATGCCAAGAAAGGCAAGATCTTCACCAAGTGGATTCGCGAACTGACCGTCGCTGCCCGTCAGGGTGGCGGTGACCCGGGCTCCAACCCGCGTCTGCGCCTGGCGCTGGACAAGGCGCTGGGCGCCAACATGAGCCGCGACATCATCGACCGCGCCGTGGCCCGTGGTGCTGGTGCGGCCGACACCGACGATATGGTCGAGCTGACCTATGAAGGCTACGGCCCGGGCGGTGTGGCGGTAATGGTCGAATGCATGACCGACAACCGCAACCGTACCGCGGCAGCCGTGCGCCATGCGTTCAGCAAGTGTGGCGGCAACCTTGGCACGGACGGCTCGGTGGCCTACCTGTTCGAGCGCAAGGGGCAGATCACCTTCGCACCGGGCACTGATGAAGACGCGCTGATGGAAGCCGCGATGGAAGCGGATGCCGATGACGTGGTCACCAACGAAGACGGCTCCATCGATGTGTTCACCTCGTTCGCCAGCTTCTACGCCGTGCGTAATGCCCTGGAAGCCGCTGGTTTCAGCGGCACCGACGCGGAGATCGTGATGCTGCCGACCACCAGTGCCGAACTGGACCTGGACGGTGCCCAGAAGGTGCTGAAGCTGCTGGACATGCTTGAAGATCTGGATGACGTGCAGAATGTGTATTCGAATGCCGACATCCCTGAGTCTGTGGCCGAACAGCTCGCTTAAGAACGATGAATATCCGCTGTGGGAGCTGGCTTGCCTGCGATAGCATCACCTCGATTTGACAGAAGCACCGAGGTGCCCGCATTGCAGGCAAGCCAGCTCCCACAGGGCTTCTATGCTGTTACACAAATGTGTGCCTGGCACATACCGTTGTAAATCCAACCCGCAGGCGTTATGACTTTAATCCTAGGTATCGACCCCGGTTCGCGCATCACCGGTTTTGGCGTGGTGCAGCAGACCCCACGCGGCTGTGTGTACGTCGCCTCGGGCTGCATCCGCACTGGCGCAGGGGAATTGGCCGAGCGGCTGCAGATCGTCTATCGCGGCGTACGTGAAGTCATCCAGACCTACGGCCCGGTCACCATGGGCATAGAGAAAGTCTTCATGGCCAAGAATGCCGACTCGGCGTTGAAGCTCGGGCAGGCCCGGGGCGCTGCCATCGTGGCAGGTGCCGAGGAGGGCATGGAGATCGCTGAATACACCGCGACCCAGGTCAAGCAGGCCGTGGTCGGCACCGGTGGCGCCAACAAGGAGCAGGTGCAAATGATGGTCATGCACATGCTCAAGCTCACTTCAAAGCCGCAGATCGACGCCTCGGATGCCCTGGCCATCGCCATTTGCCATGCCCATACCCGCTCCAGCCTGTTGCCTCACGGCTTGGGCGCAGCACGTAGTCGTGGCGGGCGGCTGCGTCTCTGATAGCATCAGCGCAATCGTTATTTTTGCGGTCAGGCTCCGATCTGACCCCCAAGCTTTAAGGATCTGAACCGTGATTGGACGCTTGCGCGGCACCCTGGCTGAGAAACAGCCGCCGCACCTGATTCTGGATGTGAATGGGTTGGGTTATGAGCTGGAAGTGCCCATGACCACCCTGTATCGCCTGCCGTCGGTCGGCGAGCCGATAACCTTGCACACTCATTTAGTGGTGCGCGAAGACGCGCAACTACTCTATGGTTTCATCGGCAAGCGTGACCGCGATTTCTTCCGCGAGCTGATTCGTCTCAATGGCGTGGGGCCCAAATTGGCCCTGGCCTTGATGTCGAGCCTGGAAGTGGATGAATTGGTCCGGGCTGTATCGGCCCAGGATACCTCGGCCCTGACCAAGGTGCCGGGGGTGGGCAAGAAGACCGCCGAGCGCTTGTTGGTCGAGCTCAAGGACCGCTTCAAAGCCTGGGAGGTGGTGCCGAGCATGTTCGCCCTGGTACCGAACCAGCCGGATATGCCGGCGGCCCAGGTCGCCAGCGCGGAAAGCGATGCCGTCAATGCGCTGATCTCCCTGGGCTACAAGCCTCAGGAAGCCAGCAAGGCCGTATCGGCCATCAAGGACAAGAACCTGAGCGCTGAAGACATGATTCGCCGTGCCCTGAAGGGAATGATTTAAGTGATTGAAGCCGATCGTCTGATCGCGGCCACCGGCCCGCGTGACCGTGAAGAAGTCCAGGACCGGGCCATCCGCCCGTTGAGCCTGGCCGAATACATCGGCCAGCCCACCGTGCGCGAGCAGATGGAGCTGTTTATCCAGGCCGCTCGCGGGCGCAGTGAGTCCCTGGACCACACCCTGATCTTCGGCCCGCCGGGTTTGGGCAAGACCACTCTGGCCAATATCATCGCCCAGGAAATGGGCGTGTCGATCAAGTCCACCTCCGGCCCGGTGCTTGAGCGTCCTGGCGACTTGGCCGCGTTGCTGACCAATCTTGAACCCCATGACGTGCTGTTTATCGACGAAATCCATCGCTTGTCGCCGATTGTCGAAGAAGTGCTGTACCCAGCCATGGAAGACTTCCAGCTCGACATCATGATCGGCGAAGGTCCTGCGGCCCGTTCGATCAAGCTCGACCTGCCGCCCTTTACCCTGGTGGGCGCGACCACCCGCGCGGGCATGTTGACCAACCCGCTGCGAGACCGTTTCGGCATTGTTCAACGTCTAGAGTTCTATAGCACCGCCGATCTGGCGACCATTGTCAGCCGGTCGGCGAGTATCCTCGGCTTGCCCCTGGACCCGGAAGGCGCCTTTGAAATCGCTCGACGCGCTCGCGGTACGCCACGAATTGCCAACCGTTTGCTGCGCCGCGTGCGAGACTTTGCCGAGGTGCGTGCCAAGGGCCACATCACCAAGGCCGTGGCGGACCTGGCCTTGAACCTGCTGGATGTGGACGAGCATGGCTTTGATCATCAGGATCGACGTCTGCTCTTGACCATGATCGAGAAATTCGACGGTGGCCCGGTCGGCGTGGACAGCCTGGCCGCAGCCATCAGTGAGGAGCGCCATACCATTGAGGATGTGCTGGAACCGTACCTGATCCAGCAGGGCTATATCATGCGTACCCCGCGGGGCAGGGTGGTGACGCGTCATGCTTACCTGCACTTTGGGCTAAACATTCCGTCACGATTGGGAGAGATGCCCGTGGTAGACGAATTCCTCGATGCAGTAGACGATTAAAAAATTGCAGGAGCGAGCTTGCTCGCGAAAAACGCCAACGATAACGCGGTGTGTCTGGTTATACGCGGCGTGCTCAGGTTCTTCGCGAGCAAGCTCGCTCCTACAGGGTATTTGTCATGTGGGGTGATTTATCCGAGCTTTGTGCTGTCCCAGTGTCTGGCGTCGTCATTTGAAAGCGTTCAGGAATGAAAAAACAGTTGCCCAGCCAATTGGCAACCTGAGGAGTAAGCACTAGAGTATGCGCGCGCAAAACGGGGATCAGTCGTTCGCACATCGCTGTCGCGTTTATTACGAGGACACCGATGCCGGCGGCATCGTTTATTACGTCAATTACCTGAAATTCATGGAACGGGCTCGAACCGAGCGGCTGCGGGAGTTGGGTTTTGCCCAGTCCGAGCTGGTAGGCGAGGACCTGTTATTCGTCGTGCATTCCAGCGAGGCGCGGTATTACGCGCCGGCGCGACTGGACGATGAGTTGCTGGTCAGTGCTGAAGTCATCGAATTGAACCGTGCCAGCCTGCGTTTCAAGCAGCAGGTCAGGCGGGCCACGGATGCAACGCTGCTCTGTGAGGGGCAGTTCCTGGTGGCGTGTGTGCGCACCAACAGCTTGAAACCTCGGGCCATTCCCGAAACTCTACGCGCGGCCTTTGCCGCCGTGAGCGGCGCGGGTCAACAATCAAAGCAGGAGATTTAGCGTGGAACCTACCGTCGTCGACCATTCCTCCATGTGGAGCCTGGTCAGCAATGCCAGTGTCGTGGTTCAACTGGTCATGCTGACCCTGGTAGCCGCATCGGTTACCTCTTGGGTCATGATTTTTCAGCGCAGCAACATGTTGCGCGCCGGTCGACGTGCCCTGGAGAGCTTTGAAGAGCGCTTCTGGTCGGGTATCGACCTGTCCAAACTGTACCGCCAGGCCGGCAGCAACCCGGATCCGGATTCGGGCGTCGAGCAGATCTTCCGTGCTGGCTTCAAGGAGTTCTCGCGCCTGCGCCAGCAGCCAGGTGTCGATCCTGAAGCGGTGATGGAAGGTGTGGCCCGTGCCATGCGCGTGGCCATCTCCCGCGAAGAAGAGAAACTTGAGCAGGGCCTGCCGTTCCTCGCCACCGTCGGTTCCGTCAGCCCGTATATCGGCCTGTTCGGTACCGTATGGGGCATCATGAACTCCTTCCGCGGCCTGGCCCAGGCGCAGCAAGCCACGCTGGCCACCGTGGCCCCGGGTATTGCCGAAGCCCTGATCGCCACCGCGATCGGCCTGTTCGCCGCTATCCCCGCAGTAATCGCCTATAACCGTTTTGCCGCAACCAGCGAAACCTTGATCGGCCGTTACTACACCTTCGCCGATGAATTCCAGGCGATCCTGCACCGTAAAGTGCACACCAGCGAAGAATAAGCAGGTAATTCCCAATGGCTTTAATCGCTCGAGCTCGCAAAAAGCGCAAGCCGGTCGCCGAGATGAACGTAGTGCCTTACATCGACGTGATGCTGGTGCTGCTGGTGATCTTCATGGTGACCGCGCCGATGCTCAACCAGGGCGTGAAGGTTGATCTGCCCAAGGTTTCCAGTGAAGCCTTGCCGCAGGACAACAACACTCAGGTCCTGACCATTTCGATCAAGGCTGACAAGACCTATTACTGGAACCTTGGCAGCGAAGTCGATACGCAAAAGCAGCAGGACAAGGCCCTGACCTTGCCTGCAATGACCGATGCGGTGACCAAGATCATTCGCTCCGGCAACGAAGGCGGCAAGCACACCCAGGTGTTTATCCGGGGTGACAAATCGGTCGACTACGGCTCCGTCATGGGCGCCATGGGCGGGCTGCAGAAGGCCGGCGTCGGTAACGTTGGCTTGATTACCGAGGCGCCCTGATGCAGCAACAGCGAGAGCCGTCCGCCTCGGAAAGCTACTTCTGGCCTGGCGTGTGGGCAATTGCCCTGCACGTCCTCGTGTTCGGCATGCTGTTCGTCAGCTTTGCCATGACCCCGGACCTGCCGCCAGCCAAGCCGATCGTGCAGGCGACCCTGTATCAGCTGAAATCGAAAAGTCAGGCCACCACCCAGACCAATCAGAAGATTGCGGGTGAGGCCCAGAAGTCGGCCGCGCGCCAGACTGAAGTCGAGCAGATGGAACAGAAGAAGGTCGAGCAGGAAGCGGTGAAGGCTGCTGCGGAACAAAAGAAAGAAGAGGCGGCTCAAAAGGCCGAGGAATCGAAAAAGGCTGACGAAGCCAAGAAGGCCGACGAGGCTAAAAAGGCTGATGAAGCCAAGAAAGCCGAGAAAGCTGCCGAAGCGAAAAAGGCCGAAGAGAAACAATTGGCTGATATAGCCAAGAAGAAATCGGAAGAAGAAGCCAAGAAGGCTGCCGAAGAAGAGGCCAAGAAAAAGGCCGCTGAAGAAGCCAAGAAAAAGATAGTCGAAGACGCGAAAAAGAAAGCCGCCGAAGACGCCAAGAAAAAAGCTGAAGCAGACGAGGCGAAGAAGAAAGTCGCCGACGAAGCGAAGAAGAAAGCTGCCGCCGACGCCTCCAAGAAAAAGGCCCAGGAAGCAGCACGCAAATCCGCCGAAGAGAAAAAGGCCCAGGCCCTGGCAGATTTGCTTTCCGACACGCCGCAGCGTCAGCAAGCCTTGGCCGATGAGCGTGGCGATGAAGTCGCGGGCAGTTTCGACGACCTGATTCGGGCGCGGGCAGCGGAAGGTTGGACACGTCCACCTTCGGCACGTAAAGGCATGACAGTAGTGCTGCAGATCGGCATGTTGCCGGACGGTACGGTGACTTCGGTCAGCGTGGCCAAGTCCAGTGGTGACGGTTCGTTCGACAGTTCGGCGGTTGCCGCGGTCAAGAATATTGGCCGGTTGACCGAGATGCAGGGAATGAAACCAAGTGACTTCGCTCCCTATCGTTCATTCAAGATGACATTCACACCTGAGGATCTAGCCTTGTGAGAAACCTTCTTCGAGGAATGCTTGTCGTTATTTGCTGTATGGCAGGGATAGCGGCGGCGGATGAAAAGAACATCCTGGTAACCAGCGGCAGTGATCGGGCCACCCCGATTGCAGTCGTGCCGTTCGGTTGGCAGGGCGGCAGCGTGCTGCCGGACGACATGGCCCAGATCGTCAGCGACGACCTGCGTAACTCCGGTTACTACGCGCCGATTCCAAAAGGCAACATGATCAGCCAGCCAACCCAGGCCAGCGAAGTCATCTTCCGTGACTGGAAGGCGGTGGGTGCCCAGTACCTGATGGTCGGCAGCATCACGCCGGCCGGCGGTCGCCTGCAGATCCAGTACACGTTGTTCAACGTGGCCACCGAGCAGCAGGTCTTGACCGGCAGCGTATCGGGTACCGCCGAACAACTGCGCGACATGGCTCACTACATCTCGGACCAGTCGTTTGAAAAACTCACCGGTATCAAGGGGGCGTTCTCGACGCGCCTGCTGTATGTGACGGCTGAGCGTTTCTCTGTAGACAATACCCGCTACACCCTGCAGCGTTCGGACTACGACGGTGCTCGTGCAGTGACCTTGCTGCAGTCCCGTGAGCCAATCCTGTCGCCGCGCTTCGCGCCGGACGGCAAGCGTATTGCCTACGTATCGTTCGAACAGCGTCGCCCGCGTATCTTTGTGCAGCACATCGATACTGGCCGTCGTGAGCAGATCACCAACTTCGAAGGCCTCAACGGTGCGCCAGCCTGGTCGCCGGACGGTTCGCGCCTGGCTTTCGTGCTGTCCAAGGACGGCAACCCGGATATCTACGTGATGAACATGGCCTCGCGTCAACTCTCGCGTGTGACCAGCGGCCCGGGCATCAACACCGAACCGTTCTGGGGCAAGGATGGCTCGACCATCTACTTCACCTCTGACCGTGGCGGCAAGCCTCAGGTCTACAAGGCAAATGTGAACGGCGGCGGTGCGGAACGTGTGACCTTTATTGGTAACTACAACGCCAACCCCAAGCTTTCGGCCGATGAAAAGACGTTGGTGATGATTCACCGTCAGGATGGTTTCACTAATTTCCGGGTTGCGGCCCAGGATTTGCAGCGCGGAACCGTAAAAATCCTTACAGATACCAACCTTGATGAGTCAGCCACTGTTGCGCCCAACGGCACCATGGTAATCTACGCCACCCGCCAGCAGGGCCGGGGAGTCTTGATGCTCGTGTCCATCAATGGACGCGTAAGGCTCCCACTTCCTACCGCACAAGGCGAAGTCAGAGAACCATCCTGGTCCCCTTACCTGAACTGACGCGGCGCTACAAAAAGAAGTACTTAACACACTGGGGTTCATTAGGAGTTTCACGATGGAAATGCTGAAGTTTGGTAAGTTTGCTGCTCTGGCTCTGGCTCTGTCCGTAGCCGTTGGTTGCTCCTCTAAAGGCGGCGACAATGCCGGTGAAGGCGCAGCTGTTGATCCAAACGCTGGTTACGGCGCCAACACTGGTGCGGTCGACGGCTCCCTGAGCGAAGAAGCTGCTCTGCGCGCTATCACCACTTTCTACTTCGAATACGACAGTTCGGACCTGAAGCCAGAAGCCATGCGCGCTCTGGACGTTCACGCCAAGGACCTGAAAGCTAACGGCGCTCGCGTTGTTCTGGAAGGTAACACTGACGCCCGTGGTACTCGTGAGTACAACATGGCACTGGGCGAGCGTCGTGCGAAAGCCGTTCAGCGCTACCTGGTACTGCAAGGTGTTGCTCCAGGCCAGCTGGAACTGGTTTCCTACGGTAAAGAGCGTCCAGTTGCAACTGGCAACGACGAACAGTCGTGGGCTCAGAACCGTCGCGTCGAACTGCGTAAGTAATTCGTCATGCGAACGTGCCGTCGTGCTCTAACTGTATTGGCTCTCAGCTTCGCACCGCTTGCGGTGTGGGCTGCGGTTCCTGTAACGGATAGCAACTCAGGCTATAACAATAGCGGGAGCAGTTATCCGCCAGCGGGTTATGGCACGAACGGCGCCTATGCGGGGGGAGCGGCTACGTCCGCTCCCTCGGCACAGGGCGAACTGTTCAACCAGCTGCAACGCATGCAGGATCAATTGGCCCAGCAACAAGGCGCCATTGAAGTTCTGCAGAACCAAGTGAACCAGCTGAAGCAAGAAGGCCTGGAGCGTTACCAGGATCTTGACCGTCGTATTGGAGCCGGTGTTGCACCTGCCGCTACTCCTGATAATTCTTCTACCGGTGGCGCACCCAGTGCCGCTGCCGGTGGCGCAGCAGCGGGGGCCGCCGCTGCAGCTCCTGCCGCCAGCAGCGAGCCGGGCGATCCGGCGAAGGAAAAACTGTATTACGATGCAGCCTTCGACCTGATCAAGGCCAAGGATTTCGATAAGGCCAGTCAGGCTTTTACCGCTTTCCTGCGCAAATACCCCAACAGCCAGTACGCGGGCAACGCCCAGTACTGGTTGGGTGAGGTCAACCTGGCAAAGGGTGATCTGCAGGCGGCGGGCCAGGCTTTTGCCAAGGTCAGCCAGCTGTACCCCAAGCACGCCAAGGTTCCGGATTCGCTGTACAAACTCGCTGACGTAGAACGCCGCCTGGGTCACACCGACAAGGTCAAAGGTATTCTGCAGCAGGTGGTTGCCCAGTATCCGGGTACCTCCGCGGCGCAGTTGGCCCAGCGGGACCTGCAACGCTTGTAAGCAATGCCGCCCGTTCAGAAGAAACCCGCGCTTGTCGCGGGTTTTTTCGTTAGAATCCACGCCCTTTTATGAAACACGCTTCCTGGGGTTGACGCGTTGGCGCAATCCCTTGAAGTGCCTGACGGAGGCGGACAGCCTGTTTAGCTGTTACGCCCGTGGCGACTATGCAAGACACATTACGTATTACCGAAGTCTTTTACTCGTTGCAGGGTGAAACGCGCACTGCTGGCCTGCCCACCGTATTTGTACGGCTCACCGGCTGCCCGTTGCGTTGCCAATACTGTGACAGCGCCTACGCCTTCAGCGGCGGCACTGTGCGCACCCTCGACAACATCCTGGAGCAGGTTGCCGGTTACCGGCCGCGCTACGTCTGCGTGACGGGCGGTGAGCCTCTGGCGCAACCCAACGCCATTCCGTTGCTCAAACAGCTGTGTGATGCCGGTTACGAGGTCTCCCTGGAAACCAGTGGCGCCCTGGACATCTCCGCGGTCGACCCGCGCGTCAGCCGAGTGGTTGACCTCAAGACCCCGGACTCCAAGGAAGCCCACCGCAATCGCTACGAGAACATGGACTTGCTGACGGCCAACGATCAGGTCAAGTTCGTCATCTGTTCCCGTGACGATTATGACTGGGCCACCTCCAAGCTGATCCAGTATGGCCTGGAGCGTCGAGCGGGCGAGGTGCTGTTCTCGCCAAGCCATCACGACCTGAATGCCCGTGACTTGGCGGATTGGGTAGTGGCGGACAACCTGCCGGTACGCCTGCAATTGCAGCTGCATAAGTACCTGTGGAACGACGAGCCGGGGCGCTGATCCGGCTGCTGCGATAGGCGTTCTACCCACCGAATTACCGTTCAAATGCGTTTTTTCTGATTTATTTAAAATAAGGTGTTGAATAATCCTTAGAAATCAGTATTATACGCGCCACCACACAGCGGGTCGTTAGCTCAGTTGGTAGAGCAGTTGGCTTTTAACCAATTGGTCGTAGGTTCGAATCCCACACGACCCACCATTTTTGGCGGTTTAGAAAATCCGGAAGGCCCACGCAAGTGAGGATTTCCGGGTTTTTTTTTGCCTGTGATTTGGCAGGCCCGAGTCGACGCTGAGTCGTCTCTTGCTCAGATTCCGTCGCCGTCCAAAAAGCATTCCTTAAATTCAAATACTCATACGCGGACCGGCGCTGACCGATAGTCCGGTCGTTCGTATACGCCTTCAATGTGTATCAAACCTGATACCGCTGGTCGGAAACCAAATCGGAACTTCAAACGAAACTCTCTCCTTTTTGGTTATTTTTTCTTCTGTGTCAGCTGCTTACGAATTTTTTAAGACATTGCCTAAAGTGCAGTCGGTTTATTGGCGTGAGGGGCGGTCGATGTTAGTTTGCCACCCTTCGTAAATTCGATGGATCGAACATGAATTCCCAACCGCCACGGACTCGGTATTCACTGAGCATTGCCCTGCTTGTCTGCCTCGCCTCCCCCAGCGTGATGGCGGCAACCCTTCCGGGTGATCAGGACCTGATCCGCGACCGGCAAAACCGCCTGTTGGAAGATCAGCAACGCCGCCTTGAACAACTCAAGGAACTGCCCGGCAAAGAGGCCAGGCCCGAAGCGCCAGCGGCCCCGGTGGACAGCCGTTGCTTCCCGATCCAAACCATTGAACTCCAGGGGGCCGACCACCTGCCTGCCCCTGAACGCGAGCGTCTGCTCAAACCGTACACCGGTCAATGCCTGGGCGTCTCACAACTCAACGCCCTGCTCAAAGACCTCACCGACTTCTACATCGACAAAGGCCTGATGACGAGTCGCGCCTACTTGCCGCAACAGGACATGTCCAAGGGGCATCTGCAAGTGCTGGTGGTGGAGGGCAAACTCGAAGGCTTGAAGGGCGCCGACAACAGCAAGTTGACGGACCGCGAGCTGGCCATGGCCTTTCCCGGCAAAAGCGGCGAGATATTGAACCTGCGAGAAATCGAGCAGGCCGTCGACCAACTCAATCGCTTGCCGTCCAATCAAGCCCAGATGGAGCTGACCCCGGGCGAGGCCGTGGGCGGCAGCTCGGTATTGGTCAAAAACAACCCGCAAAAGCCATGGCGCGCCAGCCTTTCACGTAACAACGACGGCCAGAAAAGCACCGGCGAACAGCAGTGGGGCACCGGCTTTGAATGGGACAGCCCGCTGGGCCTGGCCGATCAGCTGATTCTGCGCGGCGGCCATGACGCGGTCAGCGACCATCAGAAAACTTCTAAGAACGCGATGCTCTACTACAACGTGCCTTGGGGCTGGTGGAACTTCAGCTACAGCTACAACCAGAGCGATTACCGTTCGGTCGTCCAGGGCGACGGTTTCGACTTCAAGCAAACCGGTGACAGTGAAAACCATCAGTTACGCGCTGAGCGGGTGATCCACCGTGATGCCGTGAGCAAGACGTCGCTCAACGTCGGCCTGTCCCACCTGCGCACCAACAACTACATCGATAGCAGCCGCCTCAAAGAGAGCAGCAACCGCCTCAGTGAACTGCAGTTGGGCATCAACCATGGTCGTCGTATCGGCAGTGCGTTCGTCAACGTCGATGTGGGCATGCAAAACGGCACCGGCGCCTTCGACGCCCAAGGCAATCACAACCCCCTGCCTGGCGTGCCGGATGCGCGCTACCGCAAATACACCGCCACCGTCAGCTACCTGCAACCCTTCACGCTGTGGGGCGAGTCGTTCAGTTTCACCAGCCTGGCCACCGGCCAACGCAGCGAAGACGTGCTGTTCAGCCCCCAGCGCATGAGCCTCGGTGGCTCGGCGTCGGTACGCGGCTACAAGGATCAGCAACTGACCGGCGACAGCGGCGGTTACTGGCGCAATGACCTGCGCTGGAGCCGCCCGGTGACCCTCGGTTGGCTGCGCCCGGTGTTCGGCGAGTACGGTGCCAGCGTGGGCTACGACCAGGGCGTGATCCGCAATGGTCGCTACAACGGCGAGGTGCACGGCCGCGTCTCAAGCAACTCCCTTGAGCTGTTCGCCCGCGGCCAACACGTGAGCACCAGCGTGACCTTTGCCCACTCGCTGGAACGACCGGCCGCGCTGCTTGAGCGCGAAGCACCGATCTACTTCCGCATGGATTTCTTCCTGTAATTCAACGCCCAGTTGCAACGAGAATTTGAAATGGATGTTCGCCAATTTGCCTTCCTGGTTCGCCAGCCCTCTGCTGCCCTGAAAAGCCGTGACGCGTTCCTGGGCCTGCCCAAACGTGGCGTGGCGCTGATCCTGGCCAACGCGCTGTTCTGGCAACCGCTGCTGGCCCAGGCCGAAGGCATCGTGGTCAGCGCGCCGGGCACCACGGTCGGCCAGGCGGGCAATGGCGTGCCCGTGGTAAACATCGCCGCCCCCAATGGCAGTGGCCTGTCCCACAACCAGTTCAAGGACTACAACGTCGGCGCCAACGGCGTGATACTCAACAACGCCACCGACCGTACCCAATCGACGCAACTGGGCGGCATCATCCTCGGCAACCCGAACCTGCAAGGCCGCGCCGCCAACATCATCCTCAACGAAGTCAACGGCGGCAGTCCCAGCCAACTGCGCGGCTACACCGAAGTGGCGGGCCAGTCGGCCAAGGTCATCGTCGCCAACCCCTATGGCATTACTTGCAGCGGCTGCGGCTTCATCAACACCCCCAACGTCACCCTGACCACCGGCAAACCGATACTCGACGCAAGCGGCCAACTGCAACGTTACCAGGTTGATGGCGGCGCCGTGACCATCGACGGCCAGGGCTTGAATGCCGATAACGTCGACCGCTTTGAAATCATCACCCGCTCGGCCAGGATTAACGCACAGATCAACGCGCGCAACTTGAGCGTGATTGCCGGGCGCAATGACGTCGATGCTAAAAGTCTGCAAGCCACCGCCCGGGCCGATGACGGCAGTGCCAAGCCGGAGCTGGCGATTGATTCGACGGCGTTGGGTGGGATGTATGCCGGGGCGATCAAACTGGTGGGCACCGAGGCCGGGGTGGGCGTGAAGCTCGACGGTACGTTAATGGCCAGTGGCGGTGATATTCAGCTCGATGCCAATGGACGACTGAGTTTGGCTAATGCCAAAGCCAGCGAAGCGGTGGTGATTAAGGCCGGTCAATTGGACGCTACGGGTGCGGTGTATGCCGGCACGCGAGTCGATGTACAAACCTCTACAGGCCTGAGCAACCAGAAAAGCCTGGCGGCCCGCGACAGCATCACCGTGACCAGCGGTGGGGCGCTGGTCAACAGCGGCATCATCGAAGCCGGTGTCAACGCCGATGAAAGCCGCAATGCTGGTGGCGATGTCAGTCTGCGCGCGGCAAACCTGAGCAATAGCGGCAGCGTGGTTGCCAGCCGAACCCTTACCGCCACGGCCAACCAAACCTTGAGCAATCAAGGCGGCACTCTGAGCGGTACCACCGCCGTGATTAACGCCGGTCAACTCGACAACCGTGGTGGTCGTTTACTGGGTACGGACTCGCTCAAAGTCACGGCAACCGGTCTGGATAACCGCACCAACGGTCTGCTGCACAGTGAAAACAGCACCGACGTTACCGTAACCGCTGCACTGGATAACCAGAGCGGTCGCGTGATCGGCCTCAAAAACCTGGCGCTTAACGCCGGCCAACTGACTAACGATAACGGTCTGGTTGCCAGCCAGGCGCAGGCCCGTGTAACCGCCGGGCAGTTGAGTAACCAGGCGGGTGAAATTTCTGCCAGCCAGACCACCGTGATTGCCACGAACCTGGATAACCGTTCCGGCAAATTGTTGGGCAGCAACCTCAACGTGACCGCCAGCGGTGCCATCGATAACCGCCTGGGGATTTTCTCCGCCACCAGCCTGACGGTACAGGCGGCCAGCCTGGATAACCGCGATAAAGGTTCCGTTGCCAGCCAGGGCGTGATGAACCTGACCGTCGCCGGGCTGCTGGACAATCGCAATGAAGGCAACCTCGTCAGCCAGGGGGCTCAACAAATAGCCGCAGGGCAGTTGAACAACAGCCAGGGCGGCCTGGCGTCCAGCAAAACCACCCTGGCGCTGCACGGCGACAGCCTGATCAACCAGGGTGGCCTGGTCATTGCCGACGGCGCGCTGACCCTCACCGGCGGCGATCTGGATAACAGCCAAGCGGGCGTGATCAGCACCAAAGCCGCCGCGCACGTGCAACTGAACCAGTTGAACAACAGCAATGGCGGCAAGTTGGGCAGCGATGGTGCGCTGACCCTCCACGCCAACCAGCTCGAAAACAGCGCCGGTCGCATCAGCGCCAAGGGCGACCTGCAGGCAACCGTCGGTGTGCTCAATCAACAAGCGGGCGAACTCGTCAGCGACGGTGCGCTGAACCTGACCGGCGCGTCCCTGGATAACCGCAACGGCGGCCTTATCGCTGCCACCAACGGCGTGGACCTGCGCAGCCAGACCATCCTCAACCAGCAAGGCGAGATCTCTAGCCAGGCCAAGGTGCTGGTGGTCGCCGATCAACTGAACAACACCACCGGCAAGGTCATTGGCGACAGCGGCTTGACCCTCACGGTGCAACGCCTGCTCAACCAGAGCAAAGGCTTGCTGGCGGGGCGTGAGAGCCTTGTGCTGAACGGTGCCCAACTGGACAACAGCCAGGGTGGCCGCGTTACTAGCCAAAAAGACCTGACCATTACCCTGACCGGCGATTTGCTCAACCAAGGGCAGGGCACGCTGCTGAGCGACGGCGGACTGACCGTCAGGGCTGGCACCCTGGATAACAGCCGGGGCGGTATTCTTTCTGCGGCCAATGCGCTGTCGATCACCACTCAGGGCCAACTGAACAATCAGGCTGGCAAGCTGCTGGCTGATGGCATCGCCACGCTGGCCAGCACGGCGCTGAACAACAGCCAGGGCGGCGTGATCAGCGCCAAGCAACAGGTGGACGTGCGCAGCGCCGGCCTGGACAACAGCCAGCGCGGCAGCATCAGCAGTGACGCTGGCATCACCCTCAACACAGGGCGACTGGACAACAGCCAACAAGGTTCGATCTTCGCCAAGTCCACGGTCAAGGCAACCCTGACCGGGCTGGACCAACATGATCGTGGCGAACTGATCAGCAATACCAGCATCGACCTGGACTTGAGCCATGGGCAACTGATCAACCGTGACCACGGCCTGATCGCGACACCGGGCCAACTGCTGCTGAACAACCTGGGCACCGTCGACAACAGTCAGGGCGGTGAAATCTCCAGCACCCAATCATTCCTGTTGATGGCCGATGCGCTGAATAACCGCGGCGGTAAAGTCATCAGTGGCGACAGCCTGCAGGTACGTATCGCCAAGGCGCTGGATAACAGTGTGGAAGGTGTACTGTCCGCCAAGAGCGTTCTGCAGGTGGCAGCCGACAGCCTGGACAACCAGGCCGGTGGCGCGCTCGCCAGCCGTGGTGCGCTGGACCTGAAGGTCACCGGCGTGCTGGATAACCATAACCAGGGGCAGATCTTTGCCGCTACGGTTTTGACGACCACCTCAGGCTCCTTGAACAACAGCGACAAGGGCAGCCTCTCGGCCGGCACGCTACAGACGCTCAACACCGGCGCGCTGGACAATCACCAGGGCGGGCGAATCGTCAGCGATGGTAGCCAGACGGTCACAGCCGCCAATGTGGATAACCGCGCGGGTGTGATCGGCAGTCAACAGGCGTTGAACCTGACCACTGCCAACCTCGATAACACTGCCGGGTTGATCAACAGCCAGGCTGATTTGACTCTGACCGGGCAAACAGTCGACTCAAGCCTGGATGGCGAAATCTCAGCCAAGGGCGACTTGAAACTCATCGTCCAACAGCTGATCCAGCGCCAGGGCCGCTTGATCGGCGAACGCACTGTGAGCCTCGATCTGCAAGGCGGCAATCTCGATAACAGCGCAGGCTTGATCAGCGCCAAAGGCCCGCTGACCTTCGCGCGCCTGGCTAACCTGACCAACCGAGAACAAGGCGAAATCTCCAGCCAGACGGCGTTCACCATCGCCGCCAAACGCATCGATAACGGTGATCGCGGGGTCATCCTCAGTGCCGATCAATTGCGCCTTGAAGCGGATACCGTGGTCAACACCAACAAGGGCTTGATCTCCGGCTGGAACGGTCTGACGGTGGTCGGCAATGGCCTCGACAACAGCGCCGAGGGCACGTTGTCGAGCAAGAGTGGCACCCTGCACACTGACCTCACCGGTGTATTGGATAACCACGCGGCGGGTGCCCTGGTCAGCATGGGCAAACAAACGCTCATCGCGGGCAGCCTGAACAATGATCAGGGGATCATCTCCGGCCAGGCCGATGTCGACCTCAACGTTGCCGGTCGCCTGGATAACAGCAACAACGGCCTGATTTCCGCAGCTCAACACCTGGGCTTCAATAATGCCCAGAGTCAAATTCTCAACCGTGGTGGGCGTATCAACGCCGCCAACATCACCTTTATCGGCGAGAGTCTCGACAACAGTGCTGGCCAACTGATCAGCCAGGGCACCTTGGACGGCACCCTCAGTGGCGCGCTGATCAATGCCAACAATGCGCGCCTGGCCAGTGGCGCAGCCCTGTTGCTGAACGCCGCCAGCCTGGGCAACCAAGGCGGCCAACTGGTCAGCCAGGATCGCCTTGACCTGACCCTCGCCAATGGCGACCTGGATAACAGCGCCAAAGGCACGCTTGCCAGCCAGAAAGACCTGGTGATCAAGCTGTTGGCCGGTGACGTTCAAAACCAGCAAGACGGCCTGATGTTCAGCCAGAAGGGCAAGCTCGACCTTACCGCCCGCGCCCTCACCAACGATCAAGGCACGCTGCAAAGCCAGACCGATAACCGCCTGCGCCTCAGCGGCGCCCTGAGTAACCAGGGCGGCCGCGTCGACAGCCTCAGTGGCAACCTGGACCTGGAAACCGCCAGTGTAGCCAACACGGCCGGTGGCGTACTCAACAGCAGCAAGGGCTGGGTCAAACTGGTCACTGGGTTGTTCACTAACAGCAACGGCATCACTCAGGCGCAGTCGCTGGATATCCAAGCCAAGGGCGGGCTGCTCAACCAAATGGGGCATTTGTCCGCACTCGGCGGTGAAAGCCGCATCGTCACCACGACCTTCAATAACCAGGGCGGCGGTGTCTACGCCGATACCTTGCTCAAGGTCACTGCCCAGGCTTTCGATAACCAGGGCACGGCGGCCGGTAAGGGCGGCAAGGTCGGTGCACGCAATATCGACTTCGGCCTCACTGGCGCCCTGAGCAATGGCTATGGCCTGATTGAAAGCGACGACGTCCTGCGCCTTGCTGCGCAAACCATCAACAACGTCGGCGGTAACCTGCGGGCCATGGGCCGTACGGGCACGACCGACATCGATGTTTCCGGCCTGTTCGATAACCGCTTCGGCGTGCTTGAAAGCGCCAACGAACACCTGAACCTGCAAGCCGCCGGCCTGGACAATAACGGCGGGCGCATCGTACACACCGGCACCGGTACGTTCGACCTGACCTCCGACCAAGTCACCCGGGCCGGCGGCAGCTTCGTCACCAACGGCCAGTTGGACATCAAGGCTGCCAGTTGGACCAACAGCAGCGTGCTCCAGGCCGGGCGCCTGAACCTCGACATCGGCCAGTTCACCCAGACCGCCAGCGGCCAGTTGCTCGGTGCACAAAGCCTGATCGGCATTGGCGACACCTGGACCAACGACGGCCTTCTGGCCAGTGATGGCACCCTCAGTGTGACGCTCACCGGTGGCTACAGCGGCAACGGCCGCGTCAGCAGCCTGGGCAACATGAGCCTCACCAGCGCCAGCATGGACCTGGGCGAGAACGCCCGCATTGCCGGCGGCGCACTCAACCAGGTCACTAGCACGAGCCTGAATAACCACGGGCGCCTGACTGCCATCGGCGACCTGACAGTCAATGCCACCACCCTGAACAACTACGGCACCCTGGGCGGCGCCGGAAAAGTCCGGCTGAACGCCACGCACCTGGTCAATGACAAGGGCTTGCTCTTCAGCGGCAACGACATGGCGTTGCGCGTCAATGATTTCAGCAACCGCTATGGCGACGTCTACAGCCTCGGCGCCCTGGACATCGCCCGGGATGATGCGAGCGCGCGCAGCAGCCTGATCGAGAACGTCTCCGGCAGCCTGGAAAGTGGCACCGGCATGCGCTTGCTGGCAGACACCCTGAGCAACCGTCGTGACCAGTTCACCACTGAAATGAAGCTGGTGTCGGGCAACCTCAATATCTATTGGAACGACTACTGCAAAGGCAAAGGCTGCGAGCTGTACTTCAACTCGGTGGAGAAATACGAAGATGTCATCACCGGCAGCTCGGCCTCTGCGTTCATCAACGCCGGTGGCGACCTGACTGTGGGCAGCCAGACCTTCGATAACCTTTACAGCTCGGTATCCGCCGCCGGGAATATCCTGATCAACACCGATGTGCTGACCAACCGCGGCGCGGCAGGCGGCGAAGAGCGTCACTTCAATTCCGGGCTCTATACCCGCGACCGTGCCATCTACAACACCTTCATGGAGCGCCAGAACCAGTTCAACATCTACAACAATCCCAACTCAGGCGACTACCGCCCGGGCCAGATGACGATGGACCAGGTCAGGGCAGGCGTTGGCAATTTCTATGAAAGCAGTAGCTATGTAGTGCCCACCACCGGCAGCGTGATTGCACAGGCGGTGATTCAGGCCGCAGGTGCGGTGACGGTCAATGCGACCTCCAGGATCGACAACAGCGTCATCCGCCCCAACGCTACCCACATCGACACCCCGGCGGCCAACCGCAACACCAATTCCGAGGTATTTGCCTCCACCGTCAAGCCGGCGATCACCGCACAGCTACCGCCAGATCTGGCCCAACGCCAGGTCAACCCGGTGACCTTGCCCGGCTTCAGTTTGCCGACCAGCCAGAACGGCCTGTTCCGCCTCAGCGGCCAAGCAGCGAACGCGGGTGTAGCGGGTAAAGCGGACACCGCTACCGGTGACTTCAGCGTCAACGGGCGTGTCATCACCGCCGCCGACCGCGAAAAAAACCTCGACTACACCGCCGTGCAAGAACGCGGTTTCAGCCTCGACGGCCAGCCCGTCAGCGGCGCAGTCAACGGCCAAGCCCCGCTGGCTCTGGACAGCCGTGCCCCATCAGTCACCCGCGTACAAGGCCTGCCGGAAATCACCCCGGTAGATAACAGCCACAAATACCTGATCGAAACCAACCCGGCGCTCACCGACCTCAAGCAGTTCATGAGCTCCGACTACCTGCTCGGCAAACTCGGCTACAACCCCGACGCCAGCTGGAAGCGCTTGGGCGATGGCCTGTACGAGCAACGCCTGATCCGCGAAGCCGTGGTGGCCCGCACCGGCCAACGCTACATCAACGGCCTTGCCAGTGATGACCAGTTGTTCCGCTACCTGATGGACAACGCCATCTCCTACAAGGACTCGCTCAACCTGCAACTGGGCGTGTCCCTTACCGCTGAGCAAGTGGCGGCGCTGACCCACGACATCGTGTGGATGGAAGAAGCCGAGGTCAACGGCCAGAAAGTCCTGACCCCCGTGCTCTACCTGGCCCAGGCCAACAACCGCCTGGCGCCCAACGGCGCGCTGATCCAGGGCCAGGACGTGAGCCTGGTCACCGGCGGCGACCTGCACAACAGCGGCACCCTGCGGGCCACCAACAACCTGAGCATGGTCGCGGGCAACATCGACAACAGCGGCCTGATGCAAGCCGGCAACCGCCTGGAAATGCTCGCCACCGACTCGATCCGCAACAGCCGTGGCGGCATCATCAATGGCCGCGACATCAGCGCCACTGCTGTGACCGGCGACATCATCAACGAGCGCACGGTCACCACCTTCAAGCAGGAAGGCCAGGGCTATCAACTGCGCAACGACGTGGTCAGCGAAGCCTCCCGCTTCGAAGCCACCGACACGCTCAAACTGAACGCCGGCCGCGACGTGCTCAACCTCGGCAGCAACCTGAAAGCCGGTGGCAACGCCAGCGTAACCGCAGGGCGTGATGTGCTGATCGCCAGCCAGACCGAACAGGACGACTACGCCTACCAACGCCGCCGTATCAGCGGCACCGAGCAAACCATCCTGCAACACACCTCCGGTGTGGACGTGGGCGGCAACCTCGCCATCGACGCGCGCCGCGACATCGCCGTGGTCGCCAGCACCGTCAGCGCCGCCAAAGACCTCAGCGTCAAAGCCGGCGAAAACCTGACCCTGGCCGCCGCAGCCAACGAACAACACGACTACTCCAAAGGCAAAAAAGGCGGCACCAAAACCACTGCTCAACTGGACGACGTCACCCAACAAAGCGCCGAACTCAAAGCCGGCGGCGACCTGATCGCCATCGCCGGCACCGACCTGACCCTGGTCGCCAGCAAAATCAGCGCGGGCAATGAAGCCTATGTGCATGCGGATAACGAACTGCAAATGCTGGCGGCGCAGGACAGTCATTACTCGCTGTATGACATGAGCAAGAAGGGCAATTGGGGCAGCAAGAAAACTCAGCGTGATGAAGTGACCGATGTGAAGAGTGTCGGGAGCGAGATCAAGACTGGGGGGGATCTGACACTGGAGAGTGGTGGGGATCAGAAGTATCAGGCGGCGAAGCTTGAGAGTGGTGGGGATATTGCGATTGTCAGCGGTGGGGCGGTCGAGTTTGAGGCAGTGAAGGATCTGCATGACGAGAGCCACACCAAGAGCAAGGGCGACCTCGCCTGGACCAGCTCCAAGGGCAAGGGGAATACCGACGAGACGCTACGTCAGACGCAGATGATTGCAGAAGGCAGCGTCGTGATTAAAGCCGTCGATGGCTTGAAAATTGACATCAAGCAGATCGATCAAAATACGGTTAGTCAGACGATTGATGTGATGGTCAAAGCCGACCCGCAACTGGCCTGGCTAAAAGAGGCCGAGCAGCGCGGAGACGTGGATTGGCGCCAGGTTAAAGAGCTGCACGACAGTTTCAAGTACAGCAATTCAGGCTTGGGCGCCGGCGCGCAGATCATCATCGCGATCATTGTTACCTACTTCACGATGGGAGCCGCCAGCGGTGCAATTGCCGCAGCTGGTTCGGGGACATCGATGGCGAGTGCCACGGCTGTTGGGACTGCGGCCACGTCTGCCGGATGGGCCAATGCTGCGGGCAGTACCGTGCTTGCTGGCATGGCGAGTAACGGTGCGATCAGCGCCATCAATAACCGTGGAAACCTGAGCACCGTCTTAAAGGATGTCACTTCCAGCGACGCGATGAAAGGCTACGTGGTGTCCGGCGTCACTGCGGGCTTGACTGCAGGTGTCTATGACAAATGGACCGGCACTCAGACAGGTACTTCCACTGCACTCCCCAACTCAGGTGCAGTTGCCACCGTAAGTCCGTTGAGCACTTGGCAAGGTGTGGGGCAGTTCACGGCCAACCAAGTACTGCAAAACGGAACATCACTATTGGTAGATCGGGCGCTCGGGGGCGAAGCCCGTCTTGGCGACGCGTTGCAGAGTAGTTTGGCTAACGCATTTGCGGCTTATGGATTCAACCTGGTCGGGGATGTTTCCAAGAACCGGTTTGCAGAAGGTGGCATTACCAAGATTGGGCTACATGCCTTGATGGGCGGGTTGGCAGCTGAGGCTTCTGGAGGAGATTTCCGCACAGGGGCCCTGGCAGCGGGTGTGAATGAGGCATTGCTGGATAGCCTCGCCAAGAACTACGCGGACATGCCCGATGACCAGAAGAAAGGTTTGCTGGTCATGAACTCGCAGTTGCTTGGTGTGCTTGCGGCATCGGTACAGAGCAATGCGGATGCGCAGAGCCTGCAAACTGGGGCGTGGGTGGCAAAGAATGCCACGCAATACAACTATCTGGGCGATCATCAAAAGGCTCAGAGAGCGAAAGAGCTGGAAGAAAGCAAAGATTCACTGGAAACACTCAGGATCAATACGAAGTGGGAATTGATCGACGCCGGGCAGGACGCCAGCTTTGCGGGTGGGGCAGTGGTTGGGGTGCCGGAAGGGCTACTTGATACGGTCAAGGGCATCTTGGAAGTTGCCGTCAGCCCGATAGAGACGTATCGGGCGTTGAGATCTGTGCTTGAGAGCGGGGATGTGCTGGGTAATGTTTCGGACGCTATGAAGCAGTCCTACATCGCACGAATTGACAATCTGGAAGCAGAGTATGAAAGAGCTGGGGCGGGTGGATCGTTTAACGCAGGGCGTGAAACCGGGAAGCTGATAAGCGACGTGGTGGCGCTTGGGACGGGGGTTGGGGGAGCGCTGAAAAGCGGGGCCTTGCTCGTCGAAAAGGTCACTGCTAAGGTTGTTAAGGTGGAGTTGGCGGGTGCAAAAGCAACCGGCGAGGTAGCTGCTACCGTGCCGCGGACTCCTCTAGCAGGCCCGACAGGTAACTGGAAAAATTATACTCACGCAGAGGCTGTCATTCAGACCCAAGCATCTGGCCGGTTGGTAAATGCAGAAAAAGCGGTTATTGATCCGAGCAAAGTGACATCTTATGCATTGAACACAGCGCACCCTGTTGGCGGTAACAAAGCAAAGGTCTTTGAGTCGGCCTTGGGCTACAATCAAACGAATGCTGCCAGTTTAATAACAAAAGTACAGGAGGGTGCAGCGCTGTATCCTGCGAAGTTAGGCGCTTCTGATAAATTTGGTCAGCGTATAACTATAGATATGCCAATAACTGGGCCAAACGGTAATACGGCAACTGTCCGTACAGGCTGGATATATGATCCGGGTTCTGCCACACCTAGGATGACGACCCTCTATGTCAAGTAAGGAGTATAAGGTGGTTTATTCGCTTTTTGATGTGGTTGTGTTAATCGAGGATATTCCGGAGGAGGGGTTGCGGGCAGGTATGAAGGGCGCGATTATCGAGATCTATAGTCAGCCAGTTGAGGGGTATGAAATAGAGTTTTGTGACGAGCAGGGGCGAACAGTTTCACAGTTGGCATTATCCTCTAATCAATTCCAGCTCTATAAGTAGGCGAAAAAAGGGGACAGATTTATTTTTTTTCCATTTGCTAGGCTGTAATTCTCTAAGGAAGGAGGTTACCTATGCCCAGAGTGGGACGTGTCGTTTTGCCCAACTATCCTCATCATGTTGTACAGCGTGGTCACAACCGCCAGGTGGTCTTTGCTGCCGAGGAGGACTACCAGCGCTACGTGAGAGACCTTCGAGAGCTTAAGGACGCATTTGGCATAAAAATATACGCCTACTGTTTGATGACTAATCATGTCCATTTACTGGTTTCTCCGGGTAACTCGTTTGCAGGGCTAGGGCAGTTAATGAAGGCGCTCGCGGCTCGGGCCACTCGGTATGGCGAAAAAAGGGGGCGAAAAAAGGGGACAGATTTATTTTTTTTCCATTTGCTAGGCTGTAATTCTCTAAGGAAGGAGGTTACCTATGCCCAGAGTGGGACGTGTCGTTTTGCCCAACTATCCTCATCATGTTGTACAGCGTGGTCACAACCGCCAGGTGGTCTTTGCTGCCGAGGAGGACTACCAGCGCTACGTGAGAGACCTTCGAGAGCTTAAGGACGCATTTGGCATAAAAATATACGCCTACTGTTTGATGACTAATCATGTCCATTTACTGGTTTCCCCGGGTAACTCGGTTGCAGGGCTAGGGCAGTTAATGAAGGCGCTCGCGGCTCGGGCCACTCGGTATCGAAACAGGTTAGAAGGGCGGACAGGTACATTATGGGAGGGACGGTATAAATCAAGCGTGGTGCAAACGGAGACTTACTTGCTAGCTTGCTGCCGGTACATTGAATTAAATCCGGTTCGTGCATGCATGGTAGCTGACGCGGCGGATTATCCATGGTCAAGTTACAGTGCCCGCACAGGGCTGGTGCCTGATAGTGACTGGCTTGATGTTGATGCTTGTTTTTCCATATTGGGGGATACAACGCTGAAGCGCCGCGAAAATTATAAGTTATTTGTGAAGCAGTCCGTTTCGAGTGATGAGACGAAAATTATTCGTGAGGCGTTGCAACGGGGGCAGCTTACCGGAACTGCTCGTTTCATTGAAGAAGTTGAGAGGATTGCAGGCGTTCGTATTGAGCGCCGAGGGCAAGGGCGGCCGAGGTTGGATGGTGGTAAATAAATCTGTCCCCTTTTTGGTCGTTTGGTCCCCTTTTTGGTCGCCCTTTTTGGTCGTCCTGAACGTAACCTACAGGTATCCAATCAAGTGTGTTCAGAAAACCCGAGAGCCTTACACAGGTAAGGTTCTCGGGTTTTTTTTGCCCGTCAGAAATGTTTTCCCTGGCTCCCTCAGCCCGTTCATCCAAGCGATAGGTTCTTTTTTGCTGATTTTGCCGGTAACTCCTGACTTCCGGTCTTTGATTGTTGGTTTTTATTTCTTTGCGCAATATTTTTTCGGTTTTTTTGAGCTTTTTGGATTTTTCTTTGGATTTTTTCATTCCGCAAACTCAACAACGCAATTTGTATCAAACTATGTTCGTTTAGTATTGGATCCAATCAGTCGGCATTGCCGGTGGTGTGTCTGACACAAACAAACTGCTGAAAAAGGAGAAACGCCATGATGCTCAAGGACCCTTCCCGCAAATATCGCCACTTCACCACGGTCAACCTGCCGGATCGCACATGGCCCAGCACTGTCCAGGCTGCTGCTCCCACCTGGTGCAGTGTGGATATGCGTGATGGCAACCAGGCTTTGATCGAGCCGATGAATGCCGAGCGCAAGCGGCGTTTCTTCGATTTGCTGGTGAAGGTCGGTTTCAAGCAGATCGAGGTGGGCTTTCCTGCCGCTTCGCAGACCGACTTTGACTATGTCCGTGAGCTGATTGAAAGCGGTTCGATTCCTGATGATGTGACGATTCAGGTCATGACCCAGGCGCGCAGCCACCTCATCGCACGCACGTTTGAGGCGTTGAAGGGCGCGCCTCGCGCCATCGTGCATGTTTACAATGCGACGGCGCCGGTGTTTCGGGACGTTGTCTTCAATGTGGACAAGGCGGGCTGCATCGAGATTGCTACCCAGGCAACACGAGAGATCAAGCAGCACATGGACGCGAACCCCGATACGCAGTGGACGTTCCAGTACTCCCCGGAAACCTTTTGCTTCACCGAGCTGGATTTTGCATTGCAGGTGTGTGAAGCGGTGACGGATACGTTCGGGCCGACCCCGAGCAACAAGATGATCCTGAATCTGCCCACCACCGTGGAGGTGTCTACCGCCAATGTCTTCGCCGACCAGATCGAATGGTTCTGCCGGCACTTCAGTCGCCGTGACAGTGTGGTCATCAGCGTGCATCCGCACAATGATCGGGGCACTGGAGTTTCCACCGCGGAGCAGGCGTGCCTGGCCGGTGCCGAGCGTGTCGAGGGCACGTTGTTCGGTAACGGTGAGCGTACCGGCAACGTCGATATCCTCACGTTGGCGATGAACCTCTACACCAGCGGCATCGATCCGCAGTTGGATTTCTCCGACATCCTGCACGTCCAGCGTGAGGTGGAGTTCTGCAATCAGTTGCCGACCCATCCTCGTCACCCTTACGCCGGTGAGTTGGTGTTTACCGCGTTCTCCGGCTCGCATCAGGACGCGATCAAGAAAGGCTTTGCGGCGCGCCAGGCCAATCCGCAGGGCATGTGGGAAGTGCCGTATCTGCCTATCGATCCTGCCGATATGGGCCGTAGCTATGAAGCGGTGATTCGCGTGAACAGCCAGTCGGGCAAGGGGGGCGTGGCCTATCTGTTGGAGCAGCACGGCATTGTGATGCCGCGTCGCTTGCAGATGGAGTTCAGCAGCCTGGTACAACAGGAAGCCGATGGCTCCGGCCAGGAAATCAGTGGCGAGATGATCCTTGCCTGCTTCACCCGGCATTACCTGGAGCAGGGCAAGCCTTACGCGTTACGAGCCCCCAAACTGGTGAGCGAGGGCGATGTGACTTACCTGGAGGCCACCCTTGAACAAGGTACACAGCGTATCGACTTGAGTGGCGAGGGCAACGGCCCGCTTGCGGCGCTGGTCGATGCGTTTGCCCAGCGTGGCATTCATTTTGATATCGCCGATTACCACGAACATGCCACCCGTGACGGTGCCCAGGCTGAGGCGTTGGCCTATGTGGAAATTCGCGTGGGCAATCAGTTGCTGTTCGGCGCCGCTCGCGATGGCAGTAGCCTGCTCGCTTCCCTCGAAGCGGTCACCAGTGCGGTCAATCGTGCATCGCGCCTGGGCCTGCTCAGCGTGGTGAATGCTGCGGTGCCGTCCTGAGATGAACGCGCATACCGCATTGGCGGCACTTGCCGGTAATTATGGCCACGGTGACATCGTGGCCTCGCATCGACATGACGAAGGCCAACTGGTCTACGCCATCAACGGCGTGATGCTTGTGTCGGTGGAGGAGACCACTTGGGTGGTACCTTCCGGGCATGCCCTGTGGGTGCCTTCAGGTTTGGAACATCAGATCCGCATGACCGGCGAAGTGCGCATGCGCACTTTGTTGATCTCACCGGGAGCGCACCGTCGTTTGACGGAGGAGTGCGAGGTCATCAGGGTTTCACCCTTGCTGCGCGAGCTGATTGTGGCCGCCGGCGATGAGCCTGACAGCCACCCGGCGTCGTTGCGTCATGTACAGATTGTCGAGCTGATTTTCTCGGAACTTGACCGTGCGCAAAGGGTGCTGGCTCACGTGCCGATACCGGACGAGCCGAGGCTCAAGTCACTGTGTGCGGACTTTATCGACAACCCTTCTCAGGAGTCGAAACTGGAGAGTTGGGCGGTGCAACTCAATATGAGTTCACGCACCTTGGCTCGGCTGTTCCAGAAAGAGTTGGGCATGAGTTATGGCGAGTGGCGCAAGCGCACGCGGCTGCTGCTCAGCATGCAGCGGCTGGCCAGTGGTGCCTCCATCCTTGAAGTGGCATTGGAGCATGGTTATCAGAGTCCGAGTGCATTTACCGCGATGTTCAAACGCACCATGGGCTACACCCCGAGTAACTGTCGCTTGGTCTGAATCTGACTGGCGATAGCACCACCTCCTTTTGAACATGGCCCCGCCTCCAGGCAGGGCCATGTTTACCTGTGCCTGGTGTATGGAGCCTGCGGCGCAGAGGGCGCGCCGGCACATTGTCCCAATCGAAACGATGGTTGTCTGGAACTCGGGAGATGCGCAAGCGGTTGCTCTCTTACCCTGCGTCTCTACTTGGCATTCTGGATTTCTTCGATGGGTTCGCCTTCTTTTTTCCCACGGCATGGCCGTCTCTCGTTGCTCGGCGTGGCGGCGGTGGTGTTGGCGGGTTGTTCGTCCTGGGTCGCCCATACGCCGGCACAGCCACATCCGGAACGCATCAATGCCCTGAGCCACCTGCCCCAAGGTGTCTCGGACCAAGCGTTACCTGAGCGCTGGTGGCAGTTGTATAACGATCCGCAACTCGATGCGCTGGTGCAACAGGCGTTGCTGCACAACCGCGACCTGGCGGCGGCCCAGGCCCATGTGCAAGCGATGCTGGCCGGGATCCAGCAGGCCGATGCCGAGCGCTGGCCGTCCACCCAGGCGTCGCTGGGGGCCGCTTATGGCAAGACGGCCGATGACCAGACGCTGGCCAAGGCCACCGATAGCCATGCGCCGTCAGAGTGGGCATTCAACCCAGGCTTCGAGCTGGCTTATCAAGTGGATGTGTGGGGCCAGGTTCAGCGCACCATTGAACGTGCCCAAGTGCAAACCGCAGCGGCGCAGGATGCCGAGGACTTGCTGCGCATCACGGTCGTGGCGCAAACCACTCGCGCCTATGTGAATGCCTGCGCCCTGGGGGCGCGTGCCAAGGTACAGCGCCATTCGTTGGACGTGGTCGGGCATAGCCTGGCGTTGACCGATCGCCAGCGCCAGGCCGGTGTGGTGACCGACCTTGAATACAGCCGCATGCAAGCCCTGCAAGGCGAAACCCAGGCGTTGCTGCCGATGTTGGAGGCGCGTCGACAAGCCGCGCTCTACGAATTGGCCATGCTGACCGGCGTCGCTGAACTGGACCAAGGCTCTGGCGCCGCAACGTGTGAAGTGGTGCCCCAACTCAATGCCGAGTTGCCGGTGGGTGATGGCTGGCAACTATTGGCGCGCCGCCCCGACATACGTCAGGCCGAGCGCGCGTTGCAGGCGGCCACGCTGCAAGTGGATATCGTCCAGGCCGACCTGTACCCCAAGGTGACCTTCGGCGCTTCAGTGTCCTCCTCGGCCAACAAACCCCATGAGCTGGGGGACAGCAGTGCGGTGATGTTCGGCATCGGCCCACTGATTACCTGGCAGTTCCCTAATTGGCAGGCCAACCGCGCGCGGGTCAAGCAGGCACGGGCACTCGAGCAGGTGGAGGTCGCGCAGTTCGAGGCCAGCGTCCTCAAGGCCCTCAAGGAGGTGCGCCAGGCCCTGGCGTTGTACGACGGCGAACGGCAGCGCCACGCGGCCTTGAGCCGGGCGCTGGACAGCAGCCGCCAAGCCTACAAGTTGGCCCAATTCAACTACGACGCCGGTTCTATCGACTTTCTCGACGTGCTGGACAGTGAGCGTGAACTGATCCGCTTGCAGGCCACGCGCGCCGACGCCGATGGCCAGTTACTGCAACGCCAGATCGGCCTATTCCGTGCCCTTGGTGGCGGTTGGCAGTCCGGCGCCGTCGATACCCCGGCCGCTGCGCCCACCCACGCGTCTATCCCTTCTTCCGGTACCCAGCCATGAATATCGCCGTTGATGAAAAAACTGCTGTCCAGGACGAGCAGGAGAATGTGCTCGAGCAACTTATGCATGCGCGTAAGCAACGGCGCAAAAGAAACCTGATCCTGCTGGGCGGCGCCGGGTTGTTGATCGCGGCGGTGGTGTTCGGCGTGTACTGGATGACCGTCGGCCGCTATCTGGAGCAGACCGATGATGCTTATGTGCGGGCCGACTGGATCCCCATCAGCCCAAAAGTCTCAGGCTACGTGGCCGAGGTGATGGTAGAGGATGATCAGCCGGTCAAGGCAGGGGATGTGCTGGTACGCATCGAGGACCGTGACTACCAGGCCCACTTGGCACAAGCCCGCGCAGAACTGGCCGAGACCCAGGCCTCGGTGGCAGCGCAAGAGGCCAACTTGACAGTCACTGACAGCCTGATCGCCCAGCAAAAGGCCGGGGTTGCCCAGGCTGAGGCCCATGCGCGCAGTGTGGCCGCTGAGTTACGCCGCGCAAGCCTCGACCAGCGTCGCTACGAAGGCTTGGTGCGCGAACATGCTGCCAGCGCGCAGCGTCTGGAAACGGCCGCCGCCAGTTATACCCAGGCCAATGCTGCGGTGGAAATTGCCAAGGCGATGCAACGCCAGCAGGAAACCCGCTTGACCGTGGCCATCACCCGCCGTCAACTGGCCCAGGCTTCGCTCCAGCAGCAGATAGCCCGGCGCAGCCAGGCCGAGGCGCAGTTGAACCTGGCGACGCATGCGTTGGAGGACACCTTGATCCGCTCACCCATCGACGGCGTGGTGGGGCAGCGCAAAGTCCGTACCCGCCAATACGTCGCGCCAGGGTTGCCACTGCTGGCGGTGGTGCCTTTGCAGCAGGCTTACGTCGTGGCCAACTACAAAGAAACTCAATTGCGCGATATGCGTGCCGGCCAACCGGTGGATATCAGCGTCGACAGTTATTCGGGGCGCAAGCTCAAAGGCCATGTGGTGAGCTTCTCGCCAGGCTCCGGGGCGGTGTTCGCACTGTTGCCGTCGGACAACGCTACCGGCAACTTCACCAAGATCGTGCAACGCTTTCCAGTCAAGATCGTCATTGATGAGCATGACGAAGGCGGGCCCATCCTGCCGGGCATGTCGGTGATCACCACGGTGGACACCCGCCCAGCTGAGCAGGGCGCTGCACATGACTGAAGCGGCTGAAAAGAGCGTCTCCTTTCGCGCCTGGGTGGCGGTGATCGGGGGGCTGTTCGGCTGTTTCATGGCCGGCATGAACGTGCACGTGACCAGCGCCGCGCTGCCGGAGATCGAAGGCTCCCTGGGCGCGACGTTCGAGGAAGGCTCGTGGATTTCCACCGCCTACCTGGTCGCGGAAATCGTGATGATCCCGCTGACCGCCTGGTTGGTGCAGGTGTTCTCTCTGCGACGTGTGATGCTCGTGGGCTCGTTTGTATTTTTGGTGGCGTCCATTGCCTGCTCCTGGGCGCCCAACCTGGAAGTGATGATCATCATTCGGGTAATCCAGGGCGCTGCCGGCGCAGTGCTGATTCCCTTGTCATTCCAGCTGATCATCACTGAACTGCCGCCCAGCAAGATCGCGATGGGCATGGCCCTGTTCGCGTTGTCCAACAGCGTCGCCCAGGCCGCCGGGCCGTCCATTGGCGGCTGGCTGACCGATGCCTATTCCTGGCGCTGGATCTTCTACCTGCAACTGGCCCCCGGCATTCTCTTGCTGTTGGCGGTGGCGTGGTCGATCGATGCCAAGCCCATGCAGCTAAGCCTGCTCAAGCGCGGCGACTGGGGCGGAATCATCGCCATGATCGTCGGCCTGGGTGGCTTGCAGATCGTGCTGGAAGAAGGTGGCCGCAAGGACTGGTTCGGCTCCGATTTCATTGTATGGATGTCACTGATTGCCGGCGTTGCCTTGGTGTACTTCGTGCTGTCGCAGTTGTATGGCAGTCGCTCCTTCATCAACCTGCGCCTGCTCAAGAGCTACAACTTCGGCGTGGCCAGCGCAGCGATGTTCATCTTTGGCGCGGCCACCTTCGGCCTGGTGTTCCTGGTGCCTAATTACCTGTCTCAGTTGCAGGGCTACAACGCCCGGGAGATTGGCATCAGCCTGATCGCCTACGGCATGGTGCAACTGGTACTGGCGCCGTTCATGCCGCGCCTGATGAAGTGGCTCAACCCGAAACTGATGGTCGCCAGCGGCTTTTTCATCATGGCCCTGGGGTGCTATCTCGGCGCGCACCTGGACGTGGACAGCGCCGCCAACGTGATTATTCCGTCCACCGTGGTCCGGGGCATCGGGCAGCCGCTGATCATGGTGGCGCTTTCCGTGCTGGCGGTGTCTGGCCTGGCCAAAGATGAAGCCGGCTCGGCCTCGGCCTTGTTCTCCATGCTGCGCAACTTGGGTGGTGCCGTGGGCACTGCGGGCTTGACGCAGATCGTGGCCATGCGCGAACGCTTTCACTCTGAGCGGGTAGGGGAGTCGATCACCCTGTTTTCCCCGTCCTTTCAGGAGCGCCTGCGCGCCAGCATGGCCGACAGCGAGGCTTTTATCTTCAACCAGCTATTACCCGCTCAACAGCAGGTCCTTGAGGGCTTGATCCACACCGTGCGTCGTGAGGCGTACCTGATGGCCTACAGCGATGCGTTCTATGTGTCCTGTATTGCTTTGATCTTGTGCGGGGTAGCGGCCCTGGCATTGCGCCAATCAGCAAAGAACTGAACTCGTTACTGCCCGCAGGTAATACGCGGGCGCTTATCAGCGGTAAGAGGGAACTTGAATGGTAAAAAGGCGAATGGCCGCGTTCATAGACTAGTTAATTGCTCACTTAGCAATTCCATACAGTTTGTTTGCACTCCCTTGAGGGGTGTTAGCCAACTATTGCCTGGCGAAGTTGATCTTGTTGACTTCGGTCGGGCTTCTGTTGTTGGAGGTTTTATAAGTTAGAAATAAAATGTATTAATTTTCCAAAAAACACTTGCTGATCATCATGAACTTCCTCTAAGTTTCGTCTTGTTTCGACGGCTGACCTTCGGGTCACGGAAGCATAACCGTACAACTTAATTGAATAAGACTCTAGCACTGGCCAAGAACGGCGAGGCAGGCCTGCTTATGCCTGAAAAAAGGCAAGCGGGTATCTCTCGAGTGGTCAGCGTTAACTAAAGCCTGATAAGGAGCGCAACATGGAAGATAAAAAGACGCTGTTGAACCTCAAGAAAGTAGAGCTGGGCAATCATCGGATTTTTGCTGAAATCAATTCGCTGCCGGTCCTGCGCGCCTTTATGGAAACCCATGTGTTTGCGGTGTGGGATTTCATGTCCCTGGCCAAGCGCCTGCAACAGGACCTCACCTGTACTCGCCTGCCTTGGCTGCCTCCCGTGGACCCGGCGGCCGCGCACCTGATCAACGAAATCATCCTGGGCGAAGAGTCCGACCAGAACTTGCAAGGCGGTCACTACAGCCACTTCGAACTCTACCTGCATGCCATGCGCGAAGTCGGCGCCAGCACCGACAAGATCGAACACTTTGTCAAACTGATGCGCGAAGGCGTCGATCTGAAAACGGCCTTGAGCCGTTGCGGTGCAGGCCTGGCAGCGTCGGCTTTCGTCACTGACACCATCGAAACCGCCATCAACGCTTCCACCCACAGTGTGGCTGCTGCGTTTTTGCATGGCCGTGAAAGTGTCATCCCGCAGATGTTCCAGCGCATTCTGGACGATTGGGATATCACCGCAGACGACGCGCCAACCTTTCGCTATTACCTGCAGCGCCACATCGAAGTCGACTCGGAAGACCACGGCCCGGCGGCAGAAAGCCTGTTGGCGCGCCTGGTCAATGGCGATGCGCAGCGTCAGGAAGAGGTCTACGTATCGGCTATCGCGGCGGTACAAAGCCGCCTGGCGTTGTGGGACAACCTGCGCGTGGCCATGGGCGAAACGGTCAGTGAGTGCGTGGCATGAACTTCGAAGTGATCGAGGCCGACCAGGCCCAATGGTTTGAGGTGACCTCTGAACGCGGTATCACGCTGACCGTCTTCAAAGACACATTGGACCCTGTTACGAAAACTGGAGTGCGTACACGTCTGGTACGTTTTCACCCTGGGGGCGGCACCCGTGAAATCTATACCCATGATTATCACGAAGAAGTGTATTTGATTGAAGGCGACCAGACAGAGCAGGCCAGTGAGGGGCGCCCGGAGAAAACTTACCGTGACGGTAGTTACTTCTTCAGGGCCGCACACACGGAGCACGGGCCGTTTAATTCGAAAGACGGATGCCTGTTGTTTGAAGTGCACTACTACTGAGTATCATGAATAAAGGAAGTAGTCATGAGAGCTGAAGCATATCAATCGTTTTCCGAATCGTGGGAGGAAAGGGCGACCATTCGGACGCGCCCGAGACGACGCTTGGAAGATGACGAAAAGTTAATATTTCCGGCCAGTCGTCAACCATTGGTCATGAGCGCTACCTTTATGCGGGAGTGTAGTCACTTACAGCATTTTGTTCTCGTTCAGAGCTTGTATAAGTTCATTAATGATGTGGTGATTTTCGAAACCGAAATTGTCGACAAGACCGCCAGGAGCATTGCGAAAGATAACTTCGCTATCCGCTTTCCGTTTGCGTGCCGTTACGACGCGATGACCGTGGTCGTCGATGAGGACTATCACGCGCTAGTGGCGATGGACTACATGCAACAGACCATCGAGTTGACGGGCATCGAACCCATCACCTTGCCAGCGGAAATCGAGCTCAGCCGTTCTATCCCCAAGGCATTGGCCATGGCGCCCGCGCACCTCAAGGCTGCTGTCGAGCTGATCTGCGTGGCCATTGCGGAAAACACCCTGACCAACGATGTTGCCGCGTTTGCCCGCGACGACTCGGTCAAGGCATCGGTCAAGGGGTTGATGGCCGACCACTTGGCGGATGAGGGTCGACATTCGGGCTTTTGGGCCAAGTTGACGCGCATTTACTGGAATACCGCGAGCGAAGAGGACAAACGTGTGCTGGCCTCGATCATGCCGGTGTTCTTGGGTGAGTACCTGACCAACGAGATCCAGCAGGGGTTTGATTTCGCGCTGATCGAGCAACTGCCGGTGAACCCCAGCGTCAAGGCGGCGTTGCGTGAAGAGGTCGAAGGCATGAGTTTTCCGATCACGCCGTCTCACCCGCTGGTAGGCAACATCGTCCGATTCTTCAAACACAGCGGCCTGCTCGACGCTCCCTGCATGCAGGAAGCGCTCGCCGATTATCTGCGCTAGAGGACAACTTCGATGAGACATCTTGATATCGTTTTGTGCGGGCGCAGCCATGCGCTCGCCTGCCTTACGCAAGAGTTGGAACAGATGGGGCACACCGCCCGCTTGTTGACCAGCGATAACGCCATTGAGCTTTGCCAGTTATCGGCGCCGGACGTGCTGATAGACGACGCCAGCACGGCGCAACTCCCGCACTATCCGTCGTGTCATCGCCTATCTTTGCGGGCGCAGGCTGACGATGACAGTGATGTTCTCGCGCCACTGCGGGTGGACTGCCTGTGGCGTCCTGGCGATGGCGACTGGATGCTGCTGGGGCGTCGTGAAGTCAGCGCCTCCCTCGCCGGCAACGGTGCCGACCGGGCACGTGAAGCGATAGTGCAAGTGGTAGAGATGGCCAGTGTGCACATCGGGCGTTTCTCACGCAGTGCTGACTATCTTGAGGCGCCCCGTGAGCCGGTGCAGGCGATTGATCGCTTGTCGAGCCTGACCCTGTTGGATGGCCTGGCTTGGCGTCATCGCCACAATGCGAGCGCTAATACCGGCATTCTGGAGGAGGCCAGGCGCCCCTTTGTGCAGCGCTTGGCCGATAGCCTGTTGGCCAACGCCGAGCGCAACGCCCTGAAAGTGCAAGGGCGGGGTATGTCCTATGCGCAACTGCACGCTTATAGCGTTGCGATCCAGGAACGCTTGCAACCCTTGCTTGAAACCTCGACCCCAGGGTTGACGGTGGTCGGCATCTCGTTGCCCAAAGGCACTGCGCTCTATGCAGCGATCCTGGCGGTGATTGGTTGCGGTGCGGTGTACCTGCCGTTGGACCCGAACCATCCTGTCGAACGCCGTGCGGCCATCCTCAAGCATGCCGGTGCCAGCCTGCTGATCCAGGACACCGAGGCAGACAACCCGCTACCGGGCCTGGCTACCCTGGATATTGGCCATCTGGACTTCTTCCACCACGGCGCCAAGGGCTACAGCCGTGTCGCCCTGGCCCCGGATCAGAGCCTGTTGCGCGTAGCGCTGGACGGTTCGGCACCCTGTGTGGCGATCTACACGTCCGGTACCACCGGCCAACCCAAAGGCGTGTTGCTCACAGTCGACAACTTGAGCCACTTCTGTGCGTGGTATGCCCGTTACGTGGAACTGGACCGCCATAGCCGCGCCCTGCAGTTCTCGACCATCAATTTCGATGCATCGCTGCTGGATATCTTCCCGACGCTGATCCAGGGTGGCGAGTTGATCGTGCCCACCGAAGACCAGCGCCGCGACCCGGTGGCGCTTGCTGAATTGATCCAACAGGAGCAGGTCACCCACGCCTTTTTGCCGCCGGCTTTGCTCAGCATCATCCAGCTTGAATCGCTGTACGGCATGCAGCATTTGGTGACGGGCGGCGATGTGTGCGAACCCCACGTGATCGAAAAACTGGTGGGCCACTGTGCACTGCACAACATCTATGGCCCCACCGAGACCACGGTGCTCGCCACCTGCCGTACCTTCCAACGGGGGGACAACAATCGCAACCTGGGCGTACCGATTGCCAATACCGCGATTTACCTGCTGGATGAGCACGGCCAACCGGTAGGCGAAAATGACAGCGGTGAAATCCACATCGCCGGGCCAGGGGTAGGCGCCGGTTACCTGGGCGCCTTGCAAATGACGGCCGAACGCTATCGGCTGCACGAGTTGCCCGATGGCCAGTGGGTGCGCCTCTACCGTACCGGTGACCTGGCGCGTTGGACCGAGGAGGGCATCCAGATCATCGGGCGCCTGGATAACCAGGTGAAGATCCGCGGTTTTCGGGTGGAGCCGGAAGAGATCGAACACCTGCTGCAATCGAGCCAGTTGTTCCGGCAACTGGCGGTGGTCATCGATCACCAGCGCCGCATCCTGACGTTTTTCTCCCAGCCTCAAGAGGGCGAGGGCCAGGCGGCCAGTGAGCAGTTGCAGGCCTATGCGCTCAAGCATTTGCCCGACTACATGCGCCCCAGCGCCTATTGCCTGCTGGACCGGTTGCCGGCCACGGCCAATGGCAAGGTCGACCGCAAGGCCCTGAGAGACCTGCCGGTCAACTACAAGACGCAAGGGCCGCGCCTGGCTCCCCAGAACGCCACCCAGGCGCAGTTGCTGGAGCTGTGGTCCAGGCTGCTCGACTTGCCTGGGCCGGACATTTCCGTAGATGACAGTTTCTTCAATCTGGGTGGCCATTCGATCCTGTTGTCGCAGATGCTCATGGGGATTCGCGAGGCGTTCGGCAAAGGAGTCTCGATCAACCGTTTTATTGAGCAACCCACCTTGGTCAACCTCGCCAACCTTATTGACCAGGACGTCGAGGCCACTGCTACGGTCAGTCCGCAGGCGCTGCAAGACGCCATGATCCGGCCTGAGCTGGAGGTACTGCCCATCAGTCGATTGGGCAACGTACATAAAGTCATCGTGACCGGTTCCAACGGGTTCCTGGGTGTGCATATCGTCGAGGCCCTGCTGGAACTGGGCAGCACCGAAGTGGCGTGCCTGGTGCGCGAGTCCGGCGGCATGAGCGCGCAAGAGCGCTTCGAGGATGCGCTGATCCAGAACCGCCTCGAACATCTGGACCTGAGCCGGGTCAAGGTCCTGGCGGCGGATATCAGCAAGCCGCGCCTGGGGTTGTCCGAGCAGGACTATGAATGGCTGGATCGTGAATACGGCGTGTTGATCTACAACGCGGCCAACGTCAACCACGTGCTCGACTACGAGTCGCTGGTCAAGGACAACGTCACGCCGGTGCTGGAATGCCTGCAATTGTGTGAAGGGCGCAGCAAGAAAATTTTCAACTTCATTTCCACCCTGTCGGCCTCCAGCACGGTGGACGAGCAGGGCCGGGTATTGGAAGAACCGCCTGCCTTCACACCGCCCATCTACATCCGCAATGGTTACAATCTCTCCAAATGGGTGGCTGAGCGCATCTTGTGGAACGCCAGTGAGTCGGGGGTGTGGGTCAATCTCTATCGCCCTGGAAACATCGCGTTCAATACGCGAACCGGTGTGTGCCAGCCTCATCAGAACCGTTTGATGCTGATGCTCAAAGGCTCCTTGCAGCTTAAGCAAGTGCCCGAACTGGCGCTCAACTTCGACCTGATGCCGGTGGACTTCCTCGCACGCTTCATTGCGTTTCACGCCAGCCGTCATAACCGCACCAAAGCGGTGTTCAACTTGCACAACCCGCTGCCTTTGACATGGGCTCACTATCTGGAGGCGTTCCGCGCGGCCGGTCACGATTTCCAGATGGTCCCGGTGACACAATGGCAGCAACGCCTGTCGGCCATCGACAGTGATAACGCGTTGTTCGGCGTGGTCGGTTTTTACCTCAATGGGTTTGAAGAAGACATTGGCGATATCTCGATGATCGAGTACCGCAATGCACACTCAGGCATCCAGAGCATGGGCGAAGACTACCCAGCCAAGAACAGTGAGTTGCTGCAAAAAGGCTGTGACTACCTCAAGCAAATCGATTTCATCTGAGCAAAAAAAAGGAGCTTACCCATGCAACATTTTGAACCCGATACCCTGGTCCGTAATCCAGTCGGCAACCCTGTCGTCGCCAGCGTCAGCGTGAATGGCGATGCTCGCAGTGTGTGGAATGTCGTCGGAGATTTCGCCGGTTTCGCGAAGTTTATTCCGGCCTTGTCCCATATCGAGATGACGGGCGAGGGCGTGCGCTCGGTACGCAAGAAGCTGTTCAAGGACGGCAATGTCGTGATTGAGCAACTCAACAGCCATGACGATCAAGCCATGACCATGACCTGGTCGCTGATCTACACCTCGCTGAACATCGGTAACCTGTGGGCGCTGATGGAGGTGGTGCCACAAGGCCCGAACCAGAGCCTGGCGACCTGGACCATCATTGGCCAGCCCTACACGGGCGGTAAGGAAGACGTACCGGCGTTCGAAGCTTTCCTGCAAGGCTTTGCCGATGACGCGATGAAGAACGTACAGGCGCTCTTCAACTGACATAGGAAGAGCAGGCAGTGGCTGATTCCGTGGCGAGGGAGCTTGCTCCCGTTGGGGCGCGAAGCGACCCTGAGAATAGGACTGCTGCGCAGTCCAGCGGGAGCAAGCTCCCTCGCCACAGAAGCGTTCTGCTGTTTTAAGCGTTAGTTGATGGCCTGATCAATCCCCGCCTGCAAGGCCTGGCTCTCACTGTGCCCACCCGCACGCAGCGGGCCCAGGTTGAAGGCTTGGTCATTGCGTGTGGCGTCGTCGTGTTTCTGGGTCAGTTCGTCCTTGGCACCCAGGGCCAGGTTGACCGGTGACTTCGAAACGTTCAGCCCGACATCGGCGCGGTAGTCGCTGCCGGCCAGTGTGGTTGCCGTCACCTTGGAGCCACCCAGCTCAACCTTGCCATTGGGCGCACTGATCCGCGCGCCCGTGAGTTGGGTATCACCCTTGACCTGCAGGTTGACGCCGTGGCTCGCACGAATGCCTGACGCCTGGGTGACGCTGTCCTTGACCACATGGCTGACATCCAGATACAGGGTCGGGGTGTAGCTGGTGTTGCCGCTCTTGTCGCCGAACAACACGCTTTCGGCGGTATTGGCCACCTTGCTGCCGGTGGTGTCTTTGCCACTGACGGTGTAGCTGTCGCTGGTTTTTGGCAAGACCTTATCCTTGAAGCCAGACAAGCGCGTGCCCAGGGCATCGGTCTTGTCTGCCAGGTAAGCCTTGGCCTTGTCCACGCGAGTGCCGAAGGCGCCACGGGGCTCTGGGTTCACGTCGTAGCTGCCACTGCGGGTAAGTTTTTCGCCCAGGCGTTCCTTGGCATTGACCACGCTGTTGACCACGCTGTTCTTGGCCGAAGCCAGGTGCCCGGTGCCTTTGTCGACGACGTTCTCCAGCTTGTCGCGATGCTTGTCGAACGCGCCTTCAGCCTTGGCTTGTACCTTGTCCTTCAATGGGCCGCTGGCTTTGGCCAGCTTATCCACCACCCCCGGCTGGTTTTTCTCGACATCCAGCCTGGCGTCGACATTCACCTGGGTGCTGTTGACCTGGTCCTTGCGGCTTTCGACGACGAGGTCGCCGCCCACCGCGCCATGCACCTTGTCGGCGTCGACACGCGCTCCGGCCAGATGGGTATCGCCGGCACTGTTGAGGGTGACGTCACCCGCCGTGATCAGGCTGTTGTGTTGGGTGGTACCTTGCAAGTGATCCACATCGACCTTGGCCCGCGCATTGATGCCGCGCTGGGTCTTGGGTGTCTCATGTTCACCGGCGTCGGCCAGGGTGGTTTTGCCGACGCTGCCCCCTGCGCCTAGGGTGACGCCCCAGTTACCATGGGCCTGGGTCGATTGCGCAGACTCTTGCAGGATGCCGCCGTTTTGCGCATCCAGGCTAACGCTGGCTGCGCTGACCTGAGTGCCCTGCAAGTGGATGGCATCGGTTGCATCAGCGCCGCTGGCGAGGCTGACCTTGCCGCTGCTGTGCAATTGCCCGACGACGGCGCTCTGGTCGTTTTCCGCCACTTTGCCAATATTGAAATTGGCGCTGAGGCTGCCGGTCTTGCTGCTGCTTTCGGCGCTGCTGGTCTTGCCGGCACCGAGGGTCAGGCCGCCGCCCAGGTTGCTGCCGTTGCTGACGTGGCTATCGGTGGCAGCTTGCAGGTTTAGCTTGCCGCCGGCATTGAGGCTGATATCGCCAGCCTTCGCGCCCGTACTGCCGATCTGCGTGCCTTGCAGGGTCATGTCAGCGCCGCTGCTGAGTTGCACGGGGCCGCTGCCCTGGATGGTTGCGACCTGGGCCTGGCTGTCCTGGGTGTCCAGGCGCTTGTTATCCAACTGCACGCCGGCACCGAGGTTGACGTTGCTGCCATTGGCGCCGGGCGCGGTGCCCACCGTCAGTGAGCCGTTGCCGCGCAGCGTGCTGCTGTTTTTACTCTGGGTGTTGGTGGCCTGGTTGAGCGCCAGCTCACCGCCGGTATTGAGGTTGACCCCGGCCTGGCCGCCGTCGAACTGGCTGCCTTCATAACGGGCATCGCCCTTGGCTTCGATGCTCACGCCTTGGCTGGCCACATAGCTGCCGACCACCGCCGTGCTGCTGGACTCGCGCACATCGCTGCTGCCGCCCAGGCCACTGCCGCGCACATTCAGGTCTTCACCGGTGGTGGTATAGACTCGCACGCCAGCCTTGGCGTCCACGCCTTGCTCGCTGCTGCTGTGGGTGTTGGCCGCTGCGGTAGCAACGTGCTCGCCCGCCTTGATGTTCAGCCCGCCCTCGGTGGCGCGGTACTGGGTGCCCTCGTCCTGCAAGGTGCCGGCCGCATTGACCTGCACCGTGGCGCCACTGAACTGGCTGACCACGGCGGTGCTGTCCTGCGTTGTGCCGGTTTTGTTCGTGTGCCCGACTTCCACATCCAGGCCGACATTGGGTTGCTCGAATGCATCCAGCAAACCGGGCTGATGGAACTTGGCCTGGGCCACGCCCTCGACGGCTTTTTCGATCGGGCGGGTAATGCCTTTGTATTCCACATTGGCGCCGACATCGGCGGTCCAGCCGTTTTCCTTGTGGGTGCTGGTCTCGGTGGAATGGGCAGCCTGGTTGTCGATCTGGCCAGCGTTGACCTGCAGCCCGGCGCCGGCCTTAGCCTGTGCACCCTCGCTGGTGAAGGTGTTGCCAGCGTTGATGGTCAGCTTGCCGGCCGCGGCCACGGTGCTGGTTTGCGCAGTGGTTTTTTCAGCGGTGTCTTGGCTGCTTTGGTGGCTGAACTGAGCGCCACTGCCTGCCCGATCAATGCCGCCTGTGTAGTAGAAACTGCCGCCGGTGGCGGTTTTGTCGACGGCTTCGGTGCGCTTGTCGTGGGCGGCCAACAGCTCGACGTTTTTGCCGCTCAGGCTCGCATCGCCTTCGGTGGCCTGGAGGTTGGACCCGGTGATGCTGACATCGCCTGCGGCGTTAACCGCCACACTGGCGCCTTTAAGGCTGGAAGCCTGTTGTTGCGTGGTGTCGGTCTGGCGGGTTTGCTGCTGGTCTTCATAACTCAGGCCCGCACGGTACTGGCGGCTGACACCCTCGGTTTCCTTGGCGTAGCCATCGAAGCCACGGCTATGGGTGCGAGTGGTGTCGTGGGTGGTGTTCTCGGCGGCAACGACCTTGATATCGCCCTTGGCATCCGCTTGCAGTTCACCCGCGGCGGACACCTGGGAGCCACTGACGGCGATGTCCTTGGCACTTTGCAGCTTGAGGTTGCTGTCCGAGCGCAGGTTGCTGGCAACCACGGTGCTGTCCTTGAGGTTCTTGCGGCTTTCATCCTTGGAGATACCGAAGAACTTGCTGTCATTGCTGTAGCGGTTGTCGTGGGAGGTGTCCTGGACGCCGTCGATCACCAGCGAGCCTTTGTCACTGATGACGCTGGCCTGTTTGCCGCCTCGGGCCTGGCTGCCGCTGATGCGCACGTCGTCGGCCTTGACGATCAGCTTGCCGTCGGCGTTGACCTTGCTACCAGTGTTCGACGTCTTGCCCTGGTTACCGTCGCCTTGCTTGCCGAAGAAGCTGCCACCGGTGAGGTCGCCGGAGTAGGCATTGTCGCTGCTGCTCTGGGTACGGCTGGCGCTGGCGATTTCCACGTGCCGGGCGGCCAGTTGGATATCGCCGGGGGTTTTCAGCTCGGCGCCTTGCAATTGCAGCTTCTGTTGGCTGGTCAGCTCCAGTGTCTTTCCGGCCTTGAGGCTGCTGGTGATGCTGCGTTGTTCGCTGCTGGATTTATCCCAGTTGGCTTTCCACAGGTGCTTGCGATGGTTGCCTTGGTCGCGGGTTTCATGGGTTTCGGTGGCGGCGTTAACGTGCAGGTTGGCACCGCTGTCGACGCGCAGAGTGTTGCCCGCTTCCACATGGCTGGCTTTGATCTCGGTGTTGGCACCGGAAGACAGCGCCGCATCCTGTTGCGCCACAACCTTGTTGCCGTGCTGGCGCGAGTCTTTGTCGCTGGTGGTGCGGTCGTAGGTTTCGTAGGTGAACAGGAAGTTGCTGTTGTTCCACTGTTCACGCTTTTCCTGGAGCTTGCCGCTTTCCAGGCTGCTGAGGGTCAGGTTGCGGCTGGCGTCGAGTTTGACGTTGCGCCCGCTGACGTCGGTGGCGGCCAGGTTCAGGTCCTTGGCGCTGTGCAAGTCGATATCGCCCTGGCGGCTGTGCACGCCAGCGCGAGTGGCGTCGAGGCTGTCGGCGCGCACCTGGCCGCTGATATCAAGGTCGCCGGCCGAACTGATCTTCACCCCGTCAGTGCCTTGCACCTGCACGCCGCCCACGCGTACACCGGCGCCTTCGGCGGTGCTGATGATATTGATGCGCCCGGCCTGCATGGCGCCGAACAGGCGCGCGTCGATGCGTTGGTCCTGGGTCTTGCTGGCCGGGTCCACCTGGCGTACCTGCCCGCTGGCGAAATCGACCTGGTTGCGGCCGACGGTGAGGTTCAATTGATCGCGGGCACTGAGGCGACCTTCGCTGTCGATGCGCGGCGCGATCAGGTTGATGGACCCTTCGCGGTTGTGCAGGCCCTGGCCTTGCACTGTCAGTTGGCCGTTGGCATCGCGGGTGCTCAAGGCTTGCAGCTTGCCGTCGTTGAGTTCAGGGCGGCCCACCACCAGGTTGGCATTGGGCGTGTTGATGAAACTGCCGCCATTCACCGAAATACCGTTAGGGTTGGCCAGCACGTAATCGGCCGCCTGGCCGAAAATCTCCTGGGCGCCGTTGAGGGTCGAGGCGTTGCGGCTGATCACTTCGTTGAGGATCACGCTCGCCGCCTGGCCCTGGAACTGCGGGTTGGCCGCCAGTTGCCCGGCAAGTTGGGACTGGCCAGCTTGCAAGGCGTTGTTCAACACCAGGCCCTGGCGGTCGACGTTGTAATCCAGGAACTGGTTATGGGACAGGCCACCGGCGTTCGGCGCGACGATGTTGACGATGGGTACGCCGCCCTGGTTTTGCAGCTGCGGCGTACCGCCAGGGCCTTCGACGACGGTCAAGCCTGCGGCGAGCGCGAGCTGCGGCAGCAGGAAGAGACTAGCGATGGCCCAGCGCAGTTTGCCCTGGGGTGAAAGGTGGAAGCTATGTGAAGTAGTCGGCATAAATAATCTCGCTCTGTGTTGGCTGATCCACGACGCGCGTTGTTCGTTGCAACGCTGCTGGGGTGGTCAGGTACGGCGGTGACTCAGGCTAAAAACAGGTATTGGCTCATCGGTGCACACTCATATCTGCACGCTAAGGCGCGTCAGCCAGACCTCCGGCTCCTGGCGAAAACCTGTGGGGGTGTTGAGGTTGCGTTGGTAGTCGATGTCGAGCTGTACGTTCTTCCAGCTCAGGTTGAGCCCCGCGCTGGCGCCGCTCAGGCGTTGGCTCTGGGCGCCGTGTTCGTGCTTGACCCAGCCGTTGTCCAGGCCCAGGCGCGGGGTGAGCTTCACCGGCAAGTCAGTGTTGAGCGGCAGGCGCAAGGTGTTGCGCCAGACCGCGCCAATGGCACCGGAACTACTGTTTTCGCGGTAGCCTCGCACGGCCGAGTCGTCGGTGATCAGCAGCTGTTCGATGGCGGGCAACGCATCCGGGCTGTACTGCACCGACAACTGGCTCTGCCACTGCCATGGCTGCGCTGCCCATTGGCCGTTGCGCCATTGGGTGAGGTTGGCGCGGTACTTTTGAAACTGCGCCTTGGGCCGATTTTCCTGCACCTGGTCGGCATCGCGATCGGCGCCGAACCAGGTCAGGCCCTGGGCGTAATTGACGTCCAGGTTCCACACCGCGCTGTTGAGCCAGAACAGGTTCAGGCCCGCTTCGGCTACGGTCAGCGTGGGGCTTTGGATGTCCAGGTGTACCTTCTGTAGGTAGCTGTCGACGTCTTTGTAGGCCAGTTGCAGGTTGGCGCTGAGTTGGTGGCCCTGGTCGCGCCACAACACACGGTCGCTACGCAGGCTGACCTGATCGGTGCGGCCACTGTTGTAAAACGTGGTGCGGCTGAGTTTGAACGGCGAGCGGTATTCGGCATGGCTGGCGAACAGGCTGTAGGTCCAGTAACCGTAGGGGATCGAGTAGAACAGGCTGTGGCTGCGGCTGTAGCGTGGCCCATGGTTGAGCGTGTCGCTGAAGCTCAGGTTGAGCGAGTCGTTGATTTGCAGCGGGCTGTCCAGGCTCAAGTTGATCGCATTGCGATCACGCCCGGTGCCGGCGCTGCCGAGGTTATCCACCCCCAGGCCCAGGGCCCAGCGCGAGGCACTGCTGCGCGAGCGCAGGATGATGCGCGACGCGCCCGCGGTGCTGCCTGGGGCGATGTCGGCGGTGAGGTCCACCGAGCGCAGGCGGTTGAGCTGGTCCAGGCCCTGCTCCAGGTCTCGCAGGTTCAGTGGCTTGCCGAGCATCCCGGGGAATGCCCCACCCAATGACACCGGCAGGCTCTGGCCGGCCAGTTCGATGGCCTCCAGGTAGCCTTCTTCGACGTGAATATCCAGCGGTTGCCCGGCGGCGGGCGCGCTGATCTGGTAGGGGCGGCTGGCGATATAACCGGCCTCGACATACAGCCGCGTGATCTCGGCCAGCAGGCGGTTGATCTGGGTGACGCCCATGCAAGGCGCCACGTAGGGCTCGATGTGTTTGTCCAACTCGGCACGGCTGAACAGCGTGACCCCGGCCAGGCGCGTACCGCTCAAGGGCCAGCAGCGTTCGTCCTTGGCGATGTCTGTTGGCAAGGCCGGTGTGGCCGCTGGCGTACCGAAACTGCCACGTTGCATCTGGCGTTGGCGCTGCTCCAATTGTAATTGCTGCAGGTCGCGTTGCTGTTGCTGTTGCAAGCGCAGGGCTTCCTGGCCTGGCTGCGGCGCCTCGGCGCCAGCCACGGGCAGCGCCCACAGGCAGAGCAGGGCAATGCCCAGGTTCCGGGTACAACTCAAGTGTCCGGTTGAGAGCTGATTTGGCACTCGACATCCTTAACGTAGAAATACACACGATCCACACCGCACGAGCTAAACCTTGAACTCAGCGCAGACTTGCCCCACTTGAGTGAGTGCTGAACGGTTTGTTACATCGCCGTAGGATTTATTGCACATTCTGTAAGAAAAATCGTGTGATGCAGTGCTCAAATGCACAAATTCAGTGCGCGAATGGGCGTCTCAGCCCAAAAATCCTGATTTTTCAGGAGGCGGGAGGGGGCGGCGCGGTTTTGATTGTTGTCTGGGCTTCACCTAATCGGCGTGCCGCGGCGAGGAACTGAGTACCTTGCCCGGTTGCCAGATTAGGCTTTTGAATCCATTGGATATTCTGTAGCCTTGCGCAGCTTTAAGCTGTACCCGTGCTTGATGAACAAAAACACTTCGTCCGGCGGCGCCCGAAGGGCTCCTGAGCCGGTGGTACACTCGACTTTCGCGCTACTGCGCCTGCAGGTCTTGCGAACATGACGCACATTTCCGAACGCCTACTGGTTCAAGCTCACCTCGACGCCAAGCAGCCCAAGGTTCTCAGCGCTGCCGAAGAGGCGAGCCTGCGAACCGCCATCGCCGCCGAGCTCAAGGCTCAGGACGCGGTGCTGGTTGCCCACTTTTATTGCGACCCGGTGATTCAGGCTCTGGCCGAAGAAACCGGTGGTTGTGTTTCCGATTCCCTGGAGATGGCGCGCTTCGGCGCCGCTCACCCGGCCAAAACCGTACTGGTGGCTGGCGTGCGCTTCATGGGCGAGACCGCCAAGATCCTTACGCCTGAAAAACGCATCCTGATGCCTACCCTGGAAGCCACGTGCTCCCTGGACCTGGGTTGCCCGGTGGATGAGTTTTCCGCGTTCTGCGATCAGCACCCCGAGCGCACCGTGGTGGTCTATGCCAACACCTCGGCGGCGGTCAAAGCTCGGGCGGATTGGGTGGTGACTTCCAGCTGCGCGCTGGAAATTGTCGAAAGCCTGATGGACAACGGCGAGACCATTATCTGGGGCCCGGACAAACACCTGGGCACCTACATCCAGCGCCAGACCGGTGCCGATATGCTGCTGTGGGACGGTGCCTGCATCGTCCACGAAGAATTCAAGTCCAAGCAGCTCGAAGACATGAAGGCGCTGTACCCGGATGCGGCAATCCTGGTGCACCCGGAGTCACCGACTTCGGTGATCGAATTGGCTGACGCGGTGGGTTCCACCAGCCAACTGATCGCTGCGGCGCAACGCTTGCTGAACAAGACCTTTATCGTCGCGACCGACCGCGGCATCTTCTACAAGATGCAGCAGTTGTGCCCGGACAAAGTCTTTGTCGAAGCGCCTACCGCCGGTAACGGTGCAGCCTGTCGCAGTTGCGCGCACTGCCCGTGGATGGCAATGAACACACTGGAGCGTACGTTGCAGTGTTTGCGTGAGGGCAGTAATGAGATCTTCGTGGAGCCGGCGGTGATTCCGCAGGCGGTGCGGCCCCTCAAGCGCATGCTCGACTTTACCCAGGCTGCACGGTTGAAACTGGCCGGCAACGCCTGAACACAAATCAAAATGTGGGAGCTGGCTTGCCTGCGATAGCGGTGTAACAGTCACAGGTGTTTTGACTGCAACACCGCTATCGCAGGCAAGCCAGCTCCCACAGTTGATCTGTGATGCGCTTGAGTTACTTCTTTTGCTTCGGGATCCGCACCAACTGCGTATCCGAATAGATGTCATGCCAGCTGCGTTTGTGTTTATCGAACAATGACCAGATAAATCCCAACCCCACGCACAGCCATGACGCAATCGACACCACAAAACGCAGCAGTGCCTGCCACAGGCTGATCCGCGACCCGTCGGCGTTTTGCACGCGCACGCCCCACACCTGCATGCCCAGGGTTTGCCCCGAATGAGTCCAGAACTTGGCGAAGAACCCGAAGAGCACGAACAGCAGGATCGTGGACAGCAACGGGTCACCGTCCAGCGCGCCGGATTCGGTGAGCGTGCGCATCTTCGCTTCGCCCACGAAGGCGATCCACACCAGCTTGTAGATAAATGCGGTGACGATCAGCAGTGCGGTACATAAAAAAAAGTCGTAGAACATCGCTGCCAGGCGGCGGCCCAGGCCAACGGCGGGGAATTCGCCCTGGGGGCTCAACAGGGGTTTGGACATGGCAGGGCTCTCTGGAGAAAGCACGCAGTTTACGCAATGGCGCCCATAAAAAAGCCCCTGATGTCATATCAGGGGCTTTTTGTCGCAGGTAAGGATCAGGCTTCTGCGTGGACTTCGTCAGCCTGCATGCCTTTCTGGCCCTGCACAGCGACGAAAGTCACTTTCTGGCCTTCCTTCAGGCTCTTGAAGCCATTGCCCTGAATAGCGCGGAAATGCACGAACAGATCCGGGCCGCTTTCAGGAGTGATAAAACCAAAGCCTTTTTCGTCGTTGAACCACTTGACGGTACCGCTCTGACGCTCAGCCATTTTCTTCTTTCCTTTGACGCTAAAAATTAATGACAGCCCCTTTCAAACGAAAGAGTACTGGGCTGGGTTGCAGGAAAGTAAGAGACGTCGAACGGGTTGTAGCAAACTACTTGAGCTACTGCCCAGGTCCAGGTTCCAAGCGACCCATGCAAACACAGTGGGCAAACTCTACGCCAACTAATATGAAAAAAACAAGCCCTTGTGCAGGCCCTGATTTTACTGGGGCTCATGACACTTTGTTGAATGTTCTGATACTGGCTTATTCGATAGAGTTATTCACTTGTTATAGGGCGTCAGCTATAAAAAGCCTATCGTGAATGCACTGTTTTATGGCGGTTGCGTTACAGTTTAGTGCACATTAACGCAACCGCGTTACTTATAGAAACAGTCAATCAGCCACGGTAGTAACGTTGCGGAACGAATGGCATTTTACTTACACGCAGTGGCACCTTTTTCCCACGTACCATTGCGCAAACTTCGGTATCCAGTGCGACAAAGGCGCTGTCCAGGTAACCCATCGCCAGAGGGCCGCCGAAGGTTGGACCAAAGCCTCCGCTGCAGACGCTGCCGATAACCGTACCTTGCGCATCGACAATTTCAGCGCCTTCACGCACCGGGGTACGTTCCTGCGGCAGCAGGCCTACGCGTTTGCGCGCCACACCGGTTTGCTGCTGAGTGAAGATGCGGTCGGCGCCAGGGAAGCCGCCGGCCCGTGCGCCATCGGCACGCCGAGCCTTGGAAATCGCCCACAGCAGGCTGGCTTCGATTGGCGTGGTGTCGGTGTTCATGTCGTGGCCGTACAAACACAAGCCGGCTTCCAGGCGTAGCGAATCGCGAGCACCCAGGCCGATCGCCTGCACTTCGGTTTCGGCAAGCAGGCTGCGGGCCAGGCTCTCGGCATTGGCGGCCGGCACGGAGATTTCAAAACCGTCTTCACCGGTGTAGCCGGAGCGGCTGACGTAGCAGTCCACGCCCAGCAAACGCAGGGTGGCGAATTGCATGAAGGTCATCTGAGTGACTTCAGGGGCCAGGCGCGCCAATACTTTCACTGCCGCAGGGCCTTGCAGGGCCAGCAGGGCGCGTTCTTCGAACAGCGGTTCGATGGTGCATTGGTCGCCGATATGTGTACGCAGGTGCGCCAGGTCCTGGTCCTTGCAGGCGGCGTTGACCACCAGGAACAATTCGTCGTTGCCCAGGTTGGCGACCATCAGGTCGTCGAGGATGCCGCCTTGCTCATTGGTGAACATCGCATAGCGCTGCATGCCTACTGGCAGGTCGATGATATCGACGGGCACCAGGGTCTCCAGAGCCTTGGCGGCATTCGCGCCAGTGAGACGAATCTGGCCCATGTGGGAGACGTCGAACAACCCGGCCTGTTCACGGGTATGCAGGTGTTCCTTCATCACGCCCAATGGATACTGCACCGGCATGTCGTAGCCGGCGAAGGGCACCATGCGTGCGCCCAGTTCCAGGTGCAGGGCATGCAATGGGGTTTTCAACAGGGTTTCGGTGGACATATTCAGCTCCTGAAAAACGTGCCGACGCGCTTGTGGGCGTCAGCACTCGATAATGTTGACCGCCAAACCGCCACGGGCGGTTTCCTTGTATTTGCTTTTCATGTCGGCGCCCGTTTGGCGCATGGTGCGGATGACCTTGTCGAGGGACACAAAGTGCTGCCCGTCGCCACGCAGGGCCATGCGCACCGCATTGATCGCCTTCACCGAGCCCATGGCATTGCGCTCGATGCACGGCACCTGCACCAGCCCGCCAATTGGGTCGCAGGTCAGGCCGAGGTTGTGTTCCATGCCGATCTCGGCGGCGTTTTCCACTTGGGACACGCTGCCGCCCAGCACTTCGCAGAGTGCGCCTGCGGCCATGGAACAGGCCACGCCGACTTCGCCCTGGCAACCGACTTCGGCGCCTGAGATCGAAGCGTTTTCCTTGTACAAAATGCCGATGGCGGCCGCGGTGAGCAAAAAGCGCACTACGCCGTCTTCGTTCGCGCCGGGGATAAAACGCATGTAGTAATGCAGCACGGCGGGAATGATCCCGGCCGCGCCGTTGGTGGGCGCGGTGACCACGCGCCCGCCATTGGCGTTTTCTTCGTTGACCGCCAGCGCATACAGGTTGACCCAATCGAGCACCGACAGCGGGTCGCGCAGCGCCGACTCCGGGTTCTTGCACAACTGCCTGTGCAAGGCCGCTGCCCGGCGCTTGACCTTCAAGCCTCCGGGCAAGATGCCTTCGTTGCGACAGCCGGCATCGACGCAATCCTGCATGACCTGCCAGATCTTCAACAAACCGCTGCGGGTTTCGGCTTCCGGGCGCCAGGCGCTTTCATTGGTCAGCATCACCTGGCTGATAGACAGGCCATAGGTGGTGCAGTGGCCGAGCAAGTCCTTGGCGTGTTTGAACGGGAAGGTCAGGGGGGTAGCGTCTTCGACGATACGGTCGGCGCCCGCCGCGTCTTCATCCACCACGAAACCGCCACCGACCGAGTAGTACTCGCGGCTGCGGGTCTGGATGCCGGCGGCGTCAAAGGCACGAAAGATCATGCCGTTGGGATGATAGGCAAGGGGCTTGCGGATCATCGCCAGGTGTTCTTTCTCGTTGAACGCAATGCTGTGTTCGCCGAGCAGGTTGAGGCGCCCGTCACTGCGCATCTGCGCCAGGCGTGCTGCCACGGTTTCGGTATTCACGGTGTCCGGGTGTTCGCCTTCCAGGCCCAGCAACACAGCCTTGTCGCTGCCGTGGCCTTTGCCGGTGGCGCCCAGTGATCCGTAGAGTTCCACCTTGATGCCGGTGGTGGCCTCCAGCAGGTTGTCACGCTTGAGCCCCTCGACGAATCGAGCAGCGGCACGCATCGGGCCGACGGTGTGGGAACTGGAGGGGCCGATGCCAATCTTGAACAGGTCGAACACGCTTAAAGACATGAGTTGTTCTCCGGTTTCTTGTTATAGGAGCAGCGGCAAGCTCCAAGCCAAAAGCTGCAAGAAAGAGCCATTCGGCTTTTAACTTGCAGCTTGTAGCTTGCCGCTTACAACTGCTTTAGGCGTAAAGCTCGATCGACGGGCACGCACACACCAGGTTGCGATCGCCAAACACGTTGTCGACCCGGCCAACCGGTGGCCAGTACTTGCTTTCGATCAACGACGCTACCGGGTACACCGCTTGTTCACGGCTGTATGGGTGGCTCCATTCGCCTACCAGTTCCGCAGCCGTGTGCGGCGCGTTCTTGAGGGGGTTGTCGTCTTTGTCGAGGGTGCCGTTTTCTACCGCGCGGATCTCTTCGCGGATGGCGATCATGGCGTCGCAGAAGCGGTCCAGCTCTTCCTTGGATTCACTTTCGGTGGGCTCGATCATCAAGGTGCCGGCCACCGGGAACGACATGGTCGGCGCATGGAAACCAAAATCGATCAGGCGCTTGGCCACGTCGTCCACGCTGATGCCGCTGCTGTCTTTCAACGGGCGCAGGTCCAGGATGCATTCGTGGGCCACCAGGCCATTGCTGCCGGTGTACAGCACCGGGTAGTGCTCTTCCAGGCGACGGGAAATGTAGTTGGCATTCAGGATCGCCAACTGCGACGCACGCTTGAGGCCGGCGCCGCCCATCATGCTGATGTACATCCAGGTGATCGGCAGAATGCTCGCGCTGCCGAACGGCGCAGCGCACACCGCGCCTTCCTTGCGTTCCATGGCGGCATGGCCGGGCAGGAATGGCGTGAGGTGCGACTTGACGCCAATCGGGCCAACGCCCGGGCCGCCACCGCCGTGGGGAATGCAGAAGGTTTTGTGCAGGTTCAGGTGGGACACATCGCCGCCGAACTTGCCCGGTGCGCACAGGCCGACCATGGCGTTCATGTTGGCGCCGTCGATGTACACCTGGCCGCCGTTGTCATGAATGATCCCGCAGATTTCGCGAATACCTTCCTCGAACACGCCGTGGGTAGAGGGGTAGGTGATCATCAGTGCTGCGAGGTGCTCGCGGTGCTCGATGGCCTTGGCGCGCAGGTCTTCGATGTCGACGTTGCCGCGTGCATCGCAAGCGGTGACCACCACGCGCATGCCGGCCATGTTGGCGGTCGCAGGGTTGGTACCGTGGGCTGACGACGGGATCAGGCAGATGTCGCGACGTTCTTCGCCACGGCTCTGGTGATAGGCACGGATGGCCAAGAGGCCGGCGTACTCACCCTGGGAACCGGCGTTGGGTTGCAGGGAGATCGCGTCGTAACCGGTGGCCGCGCAGAGCATGGCTTCCAGTTCGCTGGTCAGTTGCTGGTAGCCGGCGCTTTGAGCGGCGGGGGCGAACGGGTGCAGGGCACCGAATTCGGCCCAGGTCACCGGGATCATTTCGCTGGCGGCGTTGAGCTTCATGGTGCACGAGCCCAGCGGGATCATGGTGCGGTCCAGGGCCAGGTCCTTGTCGGCCAGCTTGCGCAGGTAGCGCATCAGCTCGGTTTCCGAGTGATAACGGTTGAACACCGGGTGGCTGAGGATCGGCGACTGACGCAGCAATGCGCTTGGCAGGGTGCTTTCGGTTGCAGCAAAGGCTGGCAGGGTTTTGCCGTCGGCGAAGATGGCCCACAAGGCTTGGATATCGGCCTGGGTGGTGGTTTCGTCGACCGACAGGCCTACGCGCTCGCCATCTACCACACGCAGGTTGATGCGCTGGGCGCGGGCCTTGTCGTGCAGGGCTGCGGTGTGGGCGCCGGTGTGGATTGTCAGGGTGTCGAAGAAGTGTGCCTGCTCGACTTTCTGGCCCAGGGCCGTCAAACCCTTGGCCAGGATCGCGGTCAGCTGGTGAATGCGCTGGGCGATCTGCGTCAGGCCCTTGGGGCCGTGGTACACGGCGTACATGCTGGCGATATTGGCCAGCAGCACTTGGGCAGTGCAGATGTTGCTGGTGGCTTTCTCGCGGCGGATATGTTGCTCGCGGGTCTGCATGGCCAGGCGCAGGGCCGGCTTGCCGAAGCGGTCGACGGAAACACCGACCAGACGGCCTGGCATATCGCGCTTGAACGCATCCTTGGTGGAGAAGTACGCCGCGTGCGGGCCACCGAAGCCCAGTGGCACGCCAAAGCGTTGTGCGCTGCCAATGGCGACGTCGGCACCGAATTCACCCGGCGGCGTCAGCAGGGTCAGCGCCATCAGGTCGGCGGCTACGGCGACCAGGGCGTTGGCGGCGTGGAAGCGCTCGGTCAGCTCGCGGTAATCGAATACATCGCCGTTACTGGCCGGGTATTGCAGCAGGGCACCGAAGAACGGGCTGACGTCGGTCAGTTCACGCTCATCGCCGACCACCACATCGATGCCCAAAGGTTCAGCACGGGTGCGCAATACGTCGAGGGTTTGCGGGTGGCTGTGCACCGACGCGAAGAACGCGTGGCTGCCTTTGTTCTTGCTCAGGCGCTTGCAGAAGGTCATGGCTTCAGCAGCGGCGGTGGCTTCGTCAAGCAGGGAGGCGTTGGCAATCGGCAGGCCGGTGAGGTCGCTGATCAGGGTCTGGAAATTCAGCAGGGCTTCCAGGCGGCCTTGGGAAATCTCGGGTTGATACGGCGTGTAGGCGGTGTACCAGGCCGGGTTTTCCAGCAGGTTGCGCAGGATCGGCGACGGCGTGTGGCAGTTGTAATAGCCCTGGCCGATGTAGGTCTTGAACAGTTGGTTCTGGCTGGCGATGGCCTTGATCTTGGCCAGGGCCTCGGCTTCGCTCAGGCCGTCTTCCAGGCCGAGCACGCTGGTGCCCTTGATGCTTTCCGGGATGACGCTGGCGCTCAGGGCTTCGAGGGAATCAAACCCCAGGCTGGCGAGCATTTGCTGCTCATCTTCCTGGCGCGGGCCGATGTGGCGGGCGATGAATTCGTTGGCGGTGGTCAGATTAACGGTCATGGCGCGCTCCTCAGGCTTCAGCGTTGGCTTTGATCAGGCGGTCGTACGCATCCTGATCCAACAGCTTAGCCACTGCATCGGCATCGGCGGGTTTAAAACGGAAGAACCAGCCTTCGCCCATCGGGTCTTCGTTGACCAGTTCCGGGCTGCCATCGAGCTTGTCGTTGACTTCGAGGACTTCACCGTCCAACGGCATGTACACACCACTGGCGGCCTTGACCGACTCCACGGTGGAGGCTTCGGCGCCCTTGGTATAAGCCTGCAACTCCGGCAGTTGCACGAAAACCACGTCACCCAGCGCGTTCTGCGCAAAAGCGGTGATACCCACGGTGACGCTGCCATCGGCTTCGGCGCGCAGCCATTCGTGATCTTCAGTGAAACGCAACTCGCTCATGGAAACTCCTCAGGGCCAGAATCGTCTGGTGGACGGGATTGGAATAATGGGGAGTTGCTTAGCAATATCGCGGCCAACGTTATTAAGCCGTTATAAATCAATGGGTTAATAAATTTCGCTATAAAGTCCGAGCAGTGAGCTGTAGCGATTTCGCTACAGTCCGGTGCGTGAAAAAAAGCCTATGTGGATCAAAGCCTTGCATGGCACGCAAAAAACAGGGCTGTAGCGATATCGTTACGCTGTAGCGCTTTCAGTACACGGAATGTCGTTCTCAGACCAAATCTGTAATGCGGTTTCTGTGGGAGCTGGCTTGCCTGCGATAGCGGTCTACCCGTCACTAAGGCGTTGGATGACCCGACGCTATCGCAGGCAAGCCAGCTCCTACAGTTGAACCGCGTTTATTCCGTCAGGGTTTGTTGGGAATGCCGTATTTGCGCAGGCGATGGGCGATAGCCGTGTGGGAGGTTTGTAGCCGGCTGGCCAGTTGGCGGGTCGAGGGGTAGCGGCTGTAGAGGCTTTCCAGCAGGCTGCGCTCGAAATCTTCCACGGCCTGTTCCAGGCTGTCGACTTCACCATCGCTCTGGCGCGCCACGGAGGTGCCGGCGATGTCCAGGTCGCCGATGTCCACCAGGCTGCTTTCGCAGATGGCGGCAGCGCGGAAGATCACGTTTTGCAACTGCCGCACGTTGCCCGGCCAGTGGTTGCCCAGCAGGGCTGGATAGGTACCCGGCGCCAGGCGGCAGACCGGGCGCTGGATCTGCGCGCAGGCTTGCTGCATGAAGTAGCGCGCCAGCAGCAGGATGTCCTGGCCGCGTTCACGCAAGGGCGGCACGGCGACGTTGAGCACGTTGAGGCGGTAAAACAGGTCTTCGCGAAAGGTGCCTTCGCTGACCATCTTTTCCAGGTCGCGGTGGGTGGCGCTGAGGATGCGCACATTGACCTTCACTTCGCGGTCACCACCCACGCGGCGAAAGCTGCCGTCATTGAGAAAACGCAGCAGCTTGGCTTGCAGGTACGGCGACATCTCACCGATCTCATCGAGGAACACCGTGCCCTGGTTGGCCAGCTCCATCAGCCCTGGTTTGCCACCGCGTTGCGCGCCGGTAAAGGCGCCAGGGGCATAGCCGAACAATTCGCTTTCGGCGAGGTTCTCCGGCAGTGCCGCGCAGTTCAGTGCCAGAAACGGCGCACTGTGGCGCGCACTGATGGCGTGGCAGGCGCGGGCCACCAGTTCTTTGCCGGTACCGGTTTCGCCCTGGATCAGCAGCGGTGCATCCAGCGCCGCCACCCGTTGCGCCCGCGCCTTGAGCGTGCGGATCGCCGGGGACTCGCCCAGCAGCGCATCAAACCCTTCGGCATGGTCATGGTGCAGCGCCGACAGTTGTTCGCCGATGCGGTTGGGCTGGTAGAGGGTGAGCAGGGCGCCGGCGTCGGTGATCGGCGTGGCGCCCAGCAGCAAGGTCTGGCCGTTCACGCTGATCTCGCGCAACGGCAAGCGAAAGCCCTGGTCCAGCAAGGTTTCCAGTAAGGCCGGATCATCGAACAGCTCGGCGATGCTTTCGCCGGCCGGTTCACGCCCGTACAAGGCGATCAGCGCCGGATTGGCCAGCAGGATCTTGCCTGCACTGTCCAGGGCCAGCACCGGGTCGGTCATGGCCGCCAGCAGGGCGTCGAGTTGCAAGTGGCGACGCTGGCCCGGAAGGATGTCGACGACCTTTACCGCTTGCACGCCGTGCACGCTGAACAACGCGTCGCGCAGTTCTTCGAGCACTTCGGCGCTGAGGGTCGGCGCATCGATATAGACATTGGGCGGCACCATCTCCACCGCATCCAGATTGAGATTGCGCCCACCGAGCAAGGCCAGGACTTCCTGGGTGATGCCGACGCGGTCGATGAAGCTGACGTGGATACGCATGGGGCGGATCTTGATTCTGGAGTGCTGAGGGTGGCCAGTATGCCTTGGAGCCGGTGGAGATCAAAATGTGGGAGCTGGCTTGCCTGCGATGGCGGTGGGTCAGTTACCGAAAATATCGTCTGACACGTCGCTATCGCAGGCAAGCCAGCTCCCACATTCGATTGGGGGGCAGGTTATTCCAGGTGTTCGGGTTTGACCGGGTCGCCGGATTTCATATCCAACTGCTGGCGCACATCCTCAAACATCAGGTCGTAATGCTTGTGCTGTGAACCGACGCTGCTATGGGTCTTGGGAATGCCGTATTTTTCGACAATCTTGGTCACATTGCTGGCGAAGTTATAGGCCTGGTCCTTGGGCAGGAAAAAGGTTTCCTTCATGTCCTTGCCCTGGATGCTGCCATGCAGGGTGAACTGCATGCCTTTGCCTTCGCGGTCATCCGTGACGACTTCGTAGTCCAGGCACAGGTCGTAGCTGACATCGTCCTTGTTCAGCGCGTGTCGCTCGATATGCAAGTGGCCGGGTTCAAAGATAGCCATAGGCGTTTCTCCTCAACTTCACAGGTAGGTGATGCCAGGTTTTGCCGTGCTGATGCGCGTGCCGGCGCTGCCCTGGACGATGGCTTCGATGTCCGAGAGTGAACCGATCACCGCGGTTTTGCCAGTCTGACGGGCGAACTCGCAGGCGGCTTGTACCTTGGGGCCCATGGAGCCGGCGGCGAAGCCGAGTTTTTCCATCTCGTCGGGGTGGGCCTGGCCGATGGCCTTCTGGGTGGGCTTGCCGAAGTCGATAAAGGCGGCGTTGACGTCGGTGGCGATCACCAGCAAATCGGCCTCCAGTTGCGTGGCCAGCAAGGAGGAACACAAGTCTTTGTCGATCACCGCTTCAATGCCGCGCAGCTTGCCGTCTTCGCCATACATGGTGGGGATGCCGCCACCACCGGCGCAGATCACGATGGCTTTTTTCTCCAGCAGCCACTTGATCGGGCGAATTTCAAAGATGCGTTTGGGACGCGGGCTGGCGACTACACGGCGGTATTTGTCGCCGTCGGGCGCGATGGCCCAACCTTTTTCGGCGGCGAGTTTCTCGGCTTCGGCTTTGGCATACACCGGGCCGATGGGCTTGGTAGGGTTCTGGAAGGCCGGGTCCTTGGCGTCGACTTCGACCTGGGTGAGCAGGGTGGCGAACGGCACTTCGAAGTCCAGCAGGTTGCCCAGTTCCTGTTCAATGATGTAGCCGATCATGCCCTCGGTCTCGGCGCCCAGCACGTCCAGTGGGTAAGGCGAGACGCTGGTGTAGGCGGCTGCCTGCAATGACAGCAGGCCGACTTGCGGGCCGTTGCCGTGGGCGATCACCAACTCGTTGCCGGGGTGGATCTTGGCGATCTGTTCGGTGGCGATGCGGATATTGGCGCGTTGGTTGTCTGCGGTCATGGGTTCACCACGACGCAGGAGGGCGTTGCCGCCCAGGGCTACGACGATGCGCATACAGAATGTCCTTCTAAAATGATCGTTCCCACGCTCTGCGTGGGAATGCCCCACCGGGCGCTCTGCGTCCGCTCTTGTGGCGCAGAGCGCCACTGGCTGCATTCCCACGCGGAGCGTGGGAACGATCAGAGTGGGGTTAGATATCCGCCAACGCCGACACCAGAATCGCCTTGATGGTATGCATGCGGTTTTCCGCCTGCTCGAAGGCAATATTGGCCGGCGACTCGAACACCTCTTCGGTCACTTCCACGCCATTGGCCAGGTGCGGATAGCGCGCCGCGATGTCCTTGCCGACCTTGGTTTCACTGTTGTGGAACGCCGGCAGGCAATGCATGAACTTCACCCGAGGGTTGCCCGAGGCTTTCATCATCTTGGCGTTGACCTGGTACGGCAGCAGTTGCTCGATGCGCTCGTCCCACGCTTCCACCGGTTCGCCCATGGACACCCAGATATCGGTGTGGATGAAGTCCACGCCCTTCACGGCTTCTTTCGGGTCTTCGGTGATGGTGATGCGTGCGCCGCTTTCCTCAGCAAAGGCCTGGCATTGCTTGATGAAATCTTCATGGGGCCACAGCGCTTTCGGCGCGCCGATGCGCACGTCCATGCCGAGCTTGGCGCCGATCATCAGCAGCGAGTTGCCCATGTTGTAGCGGGCGTCCCCGAGGTACGCGTAGCTGATGTCATGCAGCGGCTTGTCGCTGTGTTCGCGCATGGTCAAGGTGTCGGCGATCATCTGGGTCGGGTGGAATTCAGCGGTGAGGCCGTTGAACACCGGCACACCGGCGAACTTGGCCAGCTCTTCGACGATTTCCTGCTCAAAACCACGGTACTCGATGGCATCGAACATCCGGCCCAACACGCGGGCGGTGTCTTTCATGCTTTCTTTGTGGCCGATCTGCGACGACACCGGGTCGATATAGGTGACGTGGGCGCCTTGGTCATGGGCCGCGACTTCGAAGGCACAGCGAGTGCGGGTCGAGGTTTTTTCGAAGATCAGCGCGATGTTCTTGCCCTGCAAGTGCGGGCGCTCGGTGCCGGTGTATTTGGCGCGCTTGAGGTCGCGGGACAGGTCCAGCAGGTAATGCAGCTCGCGGGTAGTGTGGTGCATCAGCGACAGCAGGCTGCGGTTGCGCATATTGAAAGCCATGATGGAATCTCCTTAATAGTCGATAGGGTCGCGGATGATCGGGCAGGTCATGCAGTGGCCGCCGCCACGGCCACGGCCGAGTTCACCGGCGCTGATGGTGATCACTTCCACACCGGCCTTGCGCAGCAGGGTGTTGGTGTAGGTGTTGCGGTCGTAGCCAATCACCACGCCCGGTTCCACGGCCACCACGTTGTTGCCGTCATCCCATTGCTCGCGTTCGGCGGCGAAGCTGTTGCCGCCGGTCTCGACGACACGTAGCGCCTTGAGGTTGAGCGCTGCGGCCACGGTTTCGAGGAAGTTGGTTTTCTCGCGCTGGATGTCGATGCCGTGGGGCTTGCTCTCGTCAGGGCGCAGGGTGAACGGCACGATCTGGTTGACCACTTCGGGGAAGACGGTGACCAGGTCGCGGTCGCAGAAGCTGAACACGGTGTCCAGGTGCATCGCGGCGCGGGATTTGGGCAGGCCGGCAACGATGACGCGTTCCACGGCTTTGTTCTGGAACAGGTTACGCGCCAGTTGGCCGATGGCCTGGTGGGACGAGCGTTCGCCCATGCCGATCAATACCACGCCGTTGCCAATCGGCATCACGTCGCCGCCTTCCAGCGTCGCGGCGCCATGTTCCTGGTCGGGGTCGCCGTACCAGATCTGGAAGTCCGCGTTGGTGAACTCAGGGTGGAATTTATAGATGGCGCTGGTCAGCAGGGTTTCCTGGCGGCGCGCCGGCCAGTACATCGGGTTGAGCGTCACGCCGCCGTAGATCCAGCAGGTGGTGTCGCGGGTGAACTGGGTATTGGGCAGCGGCGGCAGGATGAAACTGGCGTGGCCGAGAAAATCGCGGAACATCTCGATGGTCTTGCCACCGAAGCTGCTCGGCAGGTCGTCGGCCGATACGCCGCCAATCAGGTACTCGCTGATTTTGCGCGGCTCCAGGCTGCGCAGCCACGAACCGACTTCATCGACCAGGCCCAGGCCTACGGTGTTGGCGGTGATCTTGCGTTCCAGAATCCAGTCCAGCGCTTCGGGGTTGGCGACGATGTCGGTGAGCAGGTTGTGCATTTCCAGCACATCAATGTCCCGCTCGCGCATCTTGGTCACGAAGTCGAAGTGGTCGCGCTTGGCCTGGGCCACCCACAGCACGTCATCGAACAGCAGCTCGTCGCAGTTGTTGGGGGTCAGCCGCTGGTGGGCCAAACCTGGGGAGCACACCATGACTTTGCGCAGTTTGCCGGCTTCGGAATGTACGCCGTACTTCACTTTTTCCGTGGTCATTACAGATCCTCCAGTGAACAACAATTACAGGGTCAGGAAGCCGTCGTAGAGCCCATAGGCCGCCACCAGGGCGCCAATGACCACTGCGGCGAAAATCAGCTTCTCGACGGGGGTGAAAATCGGTTTGCCCAGTTCACGCTTGGCTTTGGCGAACAGGATCGCGCCAGGGGCATAGAGCAGGGCGGAGAGCAGCAGGTATTTGGTGCCGCCGGCGTAGAGCAGCCAGATCGCATAGATCAGGGCGATAGCGCCGATGAACAGGTCTTTCCTGCGCTCTTTGAGGGCGTTCTCGTAGGTCTCGCCGCGCACCGCCAGCAGCAGGGCGTAGGCCGCCGACCACAGGTAAGGCACCAGGATCATAGAGGTGGCGAGGTAGATCAGTGACAGGTAGGTGCTGGCGGAAAACAGCGTGATCACCAGGAATATCTGCACCATTGCGTTGGTCAGCCACAGTGCGTTGACGGGCACATGGTTGGCGTTTTCCTTGCGCAGGAACTCCGGCATGGTGTGGTCCTTGGCGGCGGCGAACATGATCTCCGCACACAGCAGCACCCAGGACAGCAGCGCGCCGAGCAGGGAGATGATCAAGCCCACGCTAATCAGCACCGCGCCCCAGTGGCCCACCACATGCTCCAGCACGGCGGCCATCGACGGGTTTTGCAGCTTGGCCAGTTCCGGCTGGGTCATGATCCCCAGGGACAGCACGTTCACCAGCATCAGGAACAGCAGCACAGTGATAAAGCCGATCACGGTGGCCTTGCCCACGTCACTGCGTTTCTCGGCACGGGACGAGAAGATGCTCGCGCCTTCGATGCCGATAAACACCCACACGGTGACCAGCATCATGTTGCGCACCTGGTTCATCACGCTGCCCAGGTCCGGGTTTTTCACGCCCCAGATGTCGGCGGTGAAGATGTCCAGCTTGAACGCGAACAGCGCGATGAGCACGAACAGCAGCAGCGGCACCACCTTGGCGACGGTGGTCACCAGGTTGATGAACGCCGCTTCCTTGATCCCGCGCAGCACCAGGAAATGCACGGCCCATAACAGCACTGACGCAGCGATCACCGCCGTCGGGGTATTGCCCTCGCCAAAGACCGGGAAGAAATAGCCCAAGGTGCTGAACAGCAACACGAAGTAGCCGACGTTGCCCAGCCAGGCGCTGATCCAGTAGCCCCAGGCGGATGAAAAGCCCATGTAGTCGCCGAAACCGGCCTTGGCGTAGGCGTAGACCCCGCCGTCGAGGTCAGGCTTGCGGTTGGCGAGGGTCTGGAACACGAAGGCGAGGGTCAACATGCCGATGGCGGTAATCACCCAGCCGATCAACACCGCACCGACATCGGCGCTGGCGGCCATGTTTTGTGGCAATGAAAAGATACCGCCGCCAATCATCGAGCCGACGACAAGTGCGACCAGGGCGCCTAGTCGAAGTTTTCCGGGAGTTTCAGACATTGCATGACTCCAATGCAGGAGAAGAGAGACCACAGAATAATTCCGTGCGCTAATCAAACAGCTGACTCAGATCACTTCATTGGTACATTCCATTGTGAATTAACGACTTAGGGTGAGGTTTTTGCGGGCGAACAAGTCCCGCAAAGGCGCTTGATAGAGCGCTCTTTGCTTTGTGGTTAATCATTTGGTCGAGGGCATGGGTGTTGACGCTAGTTCGTATTTGCGAATGTGCAAATTTTTTGTACGTTGTTTGACTATCGCTTCATAATTAACGTATTTAAATTCTAAATAAGCCTAAACTTCCTATCTTTACATATCTTTATGTTATGACAACGTCATTAATCTGAATTACTTATGTGCGCAGTTGTCGCCCAACCGTTTATTTCGAGGAAGCTGCATGACCCAACCCGCCCAGAAACTTCGGCTCAGTGCCCTGATTGCCCTGGTGGTGGGCTCGATGATTGGCGGCGGCATCTTTTCATTGCCGCAGAACATGGCTGCCCGTGCCGAAGTGGGGGCCATCTTGATCGGCTGGGCGATCACCGCCATCGGCATGCTGACCCTGGCCTTTGTGTTCCAGACGTTGGCGAACCGTAAGCCCGAACTGGACTCCGGGGTGTATGCCTACGCCAAGGCGGGTTTTGGCGATTACATGGGCTTTTCATCCGCCTGGGGTTACTGGATCAGTGCGTGGATGGGCAATGTCGGTTATTTCGTCTTGCTATTCAGCACCCTCGGCTACTTTTTTCCGGCGTTCGGCCAGGGCAATACGCCGCTTGCCATCGGCTGCGCGTCGCTGTTGCTGTGGGCCGTACATTTTCTGGTGATGCGCGGGATCAAAGAGGCAGCGTTCATCAATCAGGTGACGACGGTGGCGAAGATCGTACCGCTGTTGATGTTTATCGTGATCGCTGCGGTTGCATTCAAGGCGGATATCTTCACCCGCGATATCTGGGGCCTGGGCAACCCGCAGATGGGCAGCGTGGTCGAGCAGGTGCGCCACATGATGCTGGTCACGGTGTTTGTCTTTATCGGCATCGAAGGCGCCAGTGTGTACTCGGCGCGAGCACAGAAACGCTCGGACGTGGGGCGCGCCACGGTGATTGGTTTTGTGGGCGTGCTGGCCTTGCTGGTGCTGGTGAACGTGCTGTCCCTGGGCATCATGAGCCAGCCGGAGTTGGCGCAATTGCAGAACCCGTCCCTGGCCGGTGTGTTGGAGCATATCGTCGGGCCTTGGGGCGCGGTGTTGATCAGCCTCGGCCTGGCGGTTTCGCTGCTCGGGGCGTTGCTCTCCTGGGCGCTGCTGTGCGCGGAAATCCTCTATGCCACCGCTCAGGACAAGACCATGCCGGCGTTCCTGAAGAAGGAAAACGCCAATCAGGTGCCGGTCAATGCCTTATGGCTGACCAACGTGATGATCCAGGCATTCCTGGTGATCACGCTGTTTTCCGCCAGCACCTACACCACCCTGATCTACCTGGCGTCCTCGATGATCCTGGTGCCTTACCTGTGGTCGGCGGCCTATGCGGTGCTGTTGAGCGCGCGCGGCGAAACCTATGCAGGCTGGCAGCGCCGGCGCATGAAAGATCTGCTGGTGGGGCTGGTTGCCCTCGGTTATGCGATCTGGCTGCTGTATGCGGGTGGCTTGAAGTACTTGCTGCTGTCGGCGTTGCTGTACGCACCGGGTGTGATCCTGTTTGCCCTGGCCAAGCGCGAGCAGGGCCAACCCTTGTTTACCACCGTGGAAAAAGGCATTTTCAGCGGCGTGATCGCGGGCGCCGGGTTAGCCGCGTATGGGCTGTATAGCGGGGTATTGTCACTGTGAGATTGGCGTATCAACCGCCCTACGACTGGGCGGCGATGCTGGGGTTCCTATCGGCGCGGGCGATTACTGGGTTGGAAACCGTGGTCGCCGGCGTGTATCGGCGCAGTATCAGTGTGGCGGGGCGACATGGCTGGGTCAGCGTCGAACCGGGCGCGGGGGATTGGCTGGAGGTGACGGTCGACTTTCCCGAGCCCGCCGCGATGCCTGAGATCGAGCGGCGCTTGCGCAGGATGTTTGATCTGGACGCGGTGCCTGAGGTGATCAACGCGCAATTGTCGCAAGACCCCCTGATGGCGCAACTGGTTGCGGCCCGCCCTGGCTTGCGGTTGCCTGGCACCTGGGATGGGTTGGAACTGGCGATTCGTGCGGTGCTGGGCCAGCAGATCACCGTGGTGGCGGCGATTCGCCTGGCGGGCAAGTTGGTGGCGCAGTATGGCCAGCCCCTGCAAATCCCGCACGCCGGTATTACCCACCTGTTTCCGACACCTGAAGTGTTGGCTGCGGCGGACCTGGCGACCCTGGGCATGCCCAAGGCGCGGGGCCGTACGTTGTCTGGTGTGGCCCAGGCGCTATTGGATGATCCACAGCTTTTCGAACCGAAGGCCAGCCTCCAGGACGGCGTTGCAAGGCTAGTGGCATTGCCGGGGATTGGAGAGTGGACCGCGCAATACATCGCCATGCGCCAGTTGCGCGAGGCGGATGCGTTTGCGTCGGGGGATATCGGGCTGATCAATGCTTTGGCGGCTTTGGAAGGTGGGCCGGTGTCGGCGCGGCAGTTATTGGCGCGGGCCGACGCGTGGCGGCCGTTGAGGGCGTATGCGGCGCAGCATTTGTGGACAACCCTGTAGGAGCGAGCTTGCTCGCGAAAAACCTGAGAACGCCGCTGTGTATCAGGTTTCCCGCGTTATCGTTGGCGACCTTCGCGAGCAAGCTCGCTCCTACAGGGTATTAGTCACCATTGCGGCCGGTGCGAGCCCAGTTCCACCGCCGGCAAATCCCACTGCAACGGCGTGCCACTGATGCTCAGCGGCGCCAGTAGCCGGTGGGCCTGGCCCCAGGCTGTCTGCTCCACCACCAGGCCTTGGTCATTGATATCTTCTTCGCGCAATGCCGCTTGCTGTGGCACTTGCCCGGCCTCCACCAGCAACTTCGCCGTACGCGCCAACGACAAGCGCGCCGAACCGCCGCGTCCGGAGTCCAGGCGCTCGGCCAACGCCCGGATCGCACTGGCGGCCATCAAATAGCCGGTGGCGTGATCCAGCGCCTGCACCGGCAGCGGCAGCGGTTTATCCGTCTGTTTCCAGGCCATGCCCGCCTCGGCAATTCCGCTGCTCATCTGCACCAGGCTGTCAAAGCCACGACGATTACGCCATGGGCCGCTCCAGCCGTAGGCGTTGAGGCTGACGTCGATCAGTCCGGGGGCGATGTGCTGTCGTTCGCCAAGGGTATAACCGAGTTGCTCCAGAGCATCGGCGCGGTAACCGTGGAACAGGATGTCGGCGTCCTTGAGCAACGCTTCGAACACTTGCCGGTCGTCGTGGCTCGTTAGATCCAGGCGGGCGCAGCGTTTACCCAGGGTCATTTCCGGGACGACGCCAGGTTCGTTCCAGGTGGGCGAGTCGATGCGCAGTACGCTGGCACCCAAGCCGGCGAGGAAACGACTGGCCACCGGGCCGGCCAGCACCCGGGTCAAATCCAGCACCTTGATGCCGGCCAGTGGGCGCGCTGCGGAACCGAGCCAGGGTTTGTCGGTGCCGGGTTCGAAGACCTGACGCTGGATCAACGCTTCGGCGTTTACCGCCAAGCCTTGGGGATGCTGCTGCCAGGCTTGCCAGCTACGCATCTGCGCCGCACAACCGCCCGCATCGACAACCGCCTGTTCCAGTTCGGCGGCTTTCCAGGTCGCGACTCTACTCGCCATGGCTGCGCGATCAGCGGCAGGCCCCAATACCCGCTCGGCCGCTGCGCGGTGATGGGGCGCGTTGGTGTGCAGACGGATCCAGCCATCCACGCTGGCGTAATCACCCGCTACCGGGTCCCACAAAGGCGGCACTTGCCACCCCACGGGACGAATCGACGAGGAGAACCACAACGAGGCCAGGCGCCGATCCACGCTGACGCTGGGCAGGCGCCCGGTTTGTTGCTCAATCAACTGGGCGACGGCCTGGCCCGCGGCGCCGATGCTGGCGGCCGCCAGGTCTGTCACGGCGAAGGTCGAGGGCAAGGCGCCGGCCTGGGTCTGGGGCAGTGGGGCGTGCGGTAAAGCGAGTGCGGCTTGGATGGGAGTCAGCAGGTCTGTCATCAAAGGCCCTCCGTAAGAGAAGGGCCACTATAGAAGATCATCCCACCGGTGTGGCAACCCCAGGGATCAAGGGCAGTTCGATGCTGGCGATAAAGCCGCCATCGGGATGGTTGGCCAGGATCAGGTTACCGCCATGGCGCTCGGCGGCGCGACGGGCGATGGCCAGGCCCAGGCCATGGCCTTGGGCGGTCTGGCCTGGCGCCCGGTAGAACGGCTCGCCCAATTGGCTCAGGTGCTCGGCTTCAACGCCGGGGCCGTGGTCGCGTACGCTGATCAGAATGCGCCCGCCTTGATGCTGGGCCTGCAATTCAATCGGTTCGCCCATCGGGTTGAAGCGCTGGGCATTGCGCAGCAGGTTGTCCACGGCGCGTTCGATCATGGTCGGCCAGCCTTTAAGCTGCAAGTCATTGGCAGTCGTCAGTTGCACCACTTGCTCGGGGGCACTGAGTTGGGCGTCCTTTTGCAGCGTTTTAAGCAACGGGGTGAGGTCGATGTCTTCGGCGCTGGCGTTGTCGGCGTCGACCCGCGCCAATACCAGGATCTCGCTGATCAAGGCCTCCAGTCGATCGCATTCGCGGGTCAGGCGCGGCCAGAGTTTTTCCCGTTCTTCGGGGCTGGCGCGTTCGGCCAGGGCCAGGGCGATACGCAAGCGCGCCAACGGCGAGCGCAGTTCGTGGGACACGTCGCGCAGCAACTGGCGCTGGCTGCCGATCAGGCTTTGCAGGCGTGCGCCCATGCGGTTGAAGTCGTTGGCCAGCACGCCGAACTCGTCGCGCCGATTGGCCAGTTGCGCCAGGCTGTTCTGTTGATAAGTGGTTTGCCCCAGATCATGCACCGCGCCGCGCAAACGGCTGAGTGGGCGGGTGATGGACAAGGTCACCAGCAGGCTGAACAGGGTCAGCACCACCAGGGTAATCGCCAATGCACTGAGCGGCCACAGCAGGCTGCTGCGGTGCCAGGCGTCCAGCTCCGGGTGAGGAATACGGTAGATCAATAGGTAGGTGTCGCCGGTTTTGGCGCTGGTGTACTCGGCGGTCAGGCGGCGCCAGGGCAGGTGGCCGTCCTGGCTGTCGTGCTGGCGGGCTTCGAACGCGGCGGCGCGGCGCGGGAAGGTGCCGCGCACCACCGGGTCGCCGCTTTCGTTAAGCACTTGCACGTCGATGTGGTACTGGCGCTTGCGCTGCTGCAGCAACTCCTGGGCGGCGTCTTCGCCCTGGGTTTCGTAGAGCTGCGTCCACTCTTGGGCCAGGTTGTTGAGGCCAGGGTGGCGGCTGAGAATCCAGGCGTCCTGGTTGAGCATGTGCCCAAGCAGGATCGACAAACCGGCAACCAGGGCGATGGCCAGCCAGAAACTCGCCAGGATACGCCAGAACAATGAACGCACAGGAAACCCTCAAACAGGAAAAGCCCAGCGGCGCGAACCACTGGGCTGGGGTGAAGCTAGGCCATTATTGCGCTTTTTGCGCTTGCTGGGCTTTCCAGGCCTGGAACTCTTTCCATTCGGCGCGGCGTTCGGCTTGTTTCTTGACGATTTCGTCGTACTTCTTCTGCTGGTCGGGCTTGAGCACGGCACGGATATCGGTCTGGGTTTTCTGCTTGCCTGCGGCGATTTCGTCCTGCATCGCCTTCTGGTCAGCGGCTGGCAGTTTGTCCAGGTACTTTTTGACCAGGTCTTTGCGGGCGTGCCATTGGTCACCCATCAGCTTGCGGATCTGCTCGCGCTGTTCCTTGCTCAAGTCCAGCTGGCTGAACGGGCCGCCTTTGCCACGCGGACCGTGCTCACCGTGGCCTGGGCCGCCCATCATGTGGCTTTCAGGACCACCCATCGGGCCTGGGCCTTCCGGCATTGCCATGGCAACGGTGGGCAGGGCAGTGGCGAACATCAAAGCGATAAGGGTCTTGCGCATGGTGATTCTCCTGTCTCTATTCCGGTGAGTCCGGATGTGAGTAGGTTACGCAGCGCAAGGTCAGCGGCGGTCAGGGGAGGGTAAAGCTTCGGTAAAGACGGGTTTGATAGGAACTGACAAAACCCGGTCTCTGTAGGAGCGAGCTTGCTCGCGAAGAACGTATAGGCACCGCGTTTAATCAGGATGCCTGCGTTATCGTTGGCGTTTTTCGCGAGCAAGCTCGCTCCTACAGGGGGCTGTATTGTGTTTAGAGGCTGTAGTAGTAACCACGACTACGCAGCGCCACGATCCGTGGCCGGCCATCGGGGTGTGGGCCGATCTTTTTACGCAGGTTGCTGACGTGCATATCCAGGCTGCGGTCATACAGGGTCAGCTTGCGGCCCAGGGCGATCTGCGCCAGTTCCTGTTTATCCAGGGGCTCGCCGGGTTGGCGCAGCAATGCTTCAAGCAGGCGGCTTTCGGAGACGGTGAGGGCGAACTCCTGTTCATCGATGCTGACCACGCCGCGCACCGGGCTGAAGCACAGGTCGCCCAGTTCCAGCTGGGTCGATACCGCGGCCGGGTGGCTACGGCGTAACACGGCGCGCAGGCGCGCCGTCAGCTCGCGTGGGTCGCAAGGCTTGGCCAGGTAGTCGTCGGCGCCCAGTTCCAGGCCGAGGATGCGGTCCAAGGGTTCGCCCCGGGCCGAGAGCATCAGTACCGGCAGCTCCGGGTGGTCGTTGCGCAATTGCTTGAGCAGCTCCAGGCCGCTGCCGTCGGGCAGCATCACGTCGAGCACGACGGCCGCAGGCGCGCTGTCGGCCAGGGCTTTTCGGGCGCTCAAGCCGTCATGGCAGGCGCGTACCTGGAAACCTTCCTGTCTCAACCAACTGGTCAGCAGCTCACAGAGCTCCTGGTCATCATCTATCAGTAACAGCTCGCTCATGACTCACTCAATTTAGCCATTGTCGGCGGCGAAGGCCCCACCGGTGATGCCTCGAGCCATTAGGAGTGCGCCGAAACGATTAGGTTCGACGCAGCCGGGTTCAAGGCAAGACTTGCTTGAACGGCTTGATCACCACATCGGCGTAGACGCCTGCTGCGACATAAGGGTCAGCCTTGGCCCAGGCCTGGGCGTCGGCCAGGGAGGCGAACTCGGCGACGATCAGGCTTCCGCTGAAACCCGCGTCGCCTGGGTCATTGCTGTCGACGGCCGGGTGCGGGCCGGCCAGTACCATGCGGCCTTCGGCTTGCAGCTGTTTGAGGCGCTCGACGTGGGCCGGGCGTACGCTCAGGCGTTTTTCCAGGGAGTTGGCAACGTCGGTGGCAATGATGGCGTAGAGCATGTCAGTCCTCGGTTTTCGGTGTGGTGTCATGCAGGTGGCGTGACAGGTAGATGCCCTGGCCGATCAAAAACAATACGGTCATGCCCAGGCTGCCAAACACTTTGAAGTCGACCCAGTAGTCCTGGAAGGTGAAGGCCACAAACAGGTTGGCGGCACCGCAGAACAGGAAGAACACGATCCAGGCCACGTTCAGGCGCACCCACACCGGCTCCGGCAAGGTCAGCGCATGGCCCATGATCCGCTTGATCAGCAGGCGGTCACCGATGAAGTGGCTGCCGATAAACACCAGGGCGAACAGCCAGTTGACCACCGGGGCTTTCCATTTAAGGAAGGTTTCGCTGTGGAAGGCCAGGGTCAGGCCGCCGAACACCAGGCAGGCGACGAGGGTGAGCCATTGGCTTTTTTCCAGCTTGCGCTGCGAGATGAAGATGGCGCCGTACACTACGATAGAGCTGATGATCAGTACGGCAGTGGCACTGTAGATGCCCCCGAACGACAGCTCGTGGCCGGCGATTTCGATGACCCTGGGGTCGAGTTTGGTAACGATGAAAAACAGCAACAGCGGGATGAAGTCGATGAATTGTTTCACAGTAAGAGCCAGAAGCTGGATGTGTCGGCATAATAACAAACATCCTTGGTTGCGATAGCGCCAGCTGACTTGAGGTTACACACCCCCGTGAATGTTGATTTGCACTGCCACAGCACGGCCTCCGACGGCGCCCTGGCGCCCGCTGTACTGGTTGCGCGTGCGTTCGAAAAAGGCGTGCGAGTTTTGGCATTGACCGACCATGACACCCTTGAAGGCCTCGACGAAGCCCGCCAGGCCGCGCACTCCTTGGGTATGCAGCTGGTTAACGGCGTGGAATTGTCCTGCACCTGGGGCGGCGCCACCATCCACGTGCTGGGCTACGGTTTTGATCAAAAGGCCCCGCCCTTGGTGGCGGCGATTGCCCAATTGCACGATGGCCGCTGGCTGCGGTCCGAAGAAATAAGCCGCAAGCTCAGCCTTAAAGGCATGCCAGGTGCCCTCGACGGTGCCCGTGCTATCCAGCAGGAACTGGGCGACAGCGGCAACGCACCGGCCCGTCCGCACTTTGCCGACTGGATGGTGCGTGAAGGCTATGTGAAGGATCGCGCCGAGGCCTTTCGCAAATGGCTGGGCGCCGGCAAGTTGGGCGATGTGAAGCTGCACTGGCCAACCCTGGAAGACACCGTCCAGACCCTGCGGGCCTCCGGGGCCTGGGTGAGCCTGGCGCATCCCTGGCATTACGATTTCACCCGCAGCAAGCGCCGCAAGCTGATCAGCGACTATATTGGAGCGGGTGGCCACGCCATCGAGGTTGTCAACGGGCATCAACCCGCCGAACAGGTCGGCAGCCTGGCGATCCTCGCCCGCGAATTTGGTCTGCTGGTCAGTGCCGGCAGTGATTTTCATGGCCCAGGCGGCTGGTCCGAGATTGGCGAATATCGCCAGGTCCCGGAAGATCTGCCGCTGTTGTGGGGGCGATTCAAGCATGACCCCATTATTGCCACCGTCTGAACAGGTAGAGCACGTGAGCCAATTCTTCCAGATTCATCCGGAAAACCCTCAGGCGCGCCTGATCAAACAGGCCGTGGAGATCATCCGTGCCGGCGGCGTGGTGATCTATCCGACTGATTCGTCCTACGCCATTGGCTGCCAGATCGGCGACAAGGGCGCGGTGGAGCGAGTAAGACGCCTGCGCCAGCTGGACGACAAGCACAACTTTGCGCTGATCTGCAGCGACTTGTCCCAGCTCGGGCTGTTCGCCAAGGTCGACACCGGCACCTTCCGCCTGCTCAAGGCCCACACGCCGGGGCCCTACACCTTCATCCTCAACGCCACCCGCGAAGTGCCGCGCCTGTTGCTGCACCCGAAGAAGCGCACCATTGGCCTGCGCGTGCCGGAACACCCGATTGCCCTGGCGCTGCTGGCCGAATTGGGCGAACCGCTGATGAGCGTGTCGTTGATCCTGCCCGGCGAAACCGAGCCGTTGTACGACCCTTACGAAATGCGCCGTTTGCTGGAAAAGCACGTCGACCTGATCATCGACGGCGGCTACGGTGGCAACAAGGCCTCCACGGTGATCAACCTGGCCGATGGCGAACCAGAAGTGGTGCGTGTGGGTTGTGGCGACCCGGCTCCGTTCATGGTCGAGGCCTGAATGTCAGCCGTGGAAGCCGCTGATCCCCAGGCTGGCGCCCAGCAGGAACTGCCGTTTGCCATGGTGTATGGCCAGGCGGTCATGGAAATGCCCCTGGACCTGTACATCCCGCCGGACGCCCTGGAGGTGTTCCTTGAAGCCTTCGAAGGCCCGCTGGACTTGCTGCTGTACCTGATCCGCAAGCAGAACATCAACATCCTTGACATTCCGGTGGCAGAAATTACCCGCCAATACATGGGCTATGTCGAGCTGATGCAGTCGGTGCGCCTGGAACTGGCCGCCGAGTACCTGGTCATGGCCGCCATGCTCGCCGAGATCAAGTCGCGCATGCTGTTGCCGCGCTCGGAGACGGTGGAAGCCGAAGAGGATGACCCGCGCGCCGAGCTGATCCGCCGCCTGCAGGAGTACGAACGCTTCAAGGCCGCCGCCGAAGGCATCGACGGCCTGAGCCGTGTGGGCCGTGATGTGGTGGTGCCCAAGCTCGACGCTCCCGAGGCGCGCGCGCGCAAGTTACTGCCGGACGTGAGTCTGGAAGAATTGCTGATGTCCATGGCCGAAGTACTGCGCCGCGGCGATATGTTCGAGAGCCACCAGGTCAGCCGTGAAGCGCTGTCCACCCGCGAGCGCATGAGCGATGTGCTGGAACGTCTCAAGGGAGGTGGGTTTGTGCCCTTTGTCGAGTTGTTTACTGCCGAAGAGGGCCGACTGGGCGTGGTGGTGACCTTTATGGCGATCCTTGAGCTGGTCAAGGAATCCTTGGTCGAGCTGGTGCAGAATGAGCCTTTTGCGGCTATCCACGTGCGGGCGCGAGCCGAATAACGAGCTGAATCGATGAATCTGACTGAACCCCGCGAACTGGCCCCTTTGCTGGAGGCCTTTCTCCTGGCCTCGGGTAAACCGCAATCTCTGGAGCGCCTGTTCGAACTCTTTGAAGAGGCCGAACGCCCGGAGCCGCCGGTCTTCAAGAAGGCCTTGGAGATCCTGCGCAAATCCTGCGAGGGCCGTGCCTTTGAATTGCGTGAAGTGGCGTCGGGTTATCGCCTGCAGATCCGTGAGAAGTTTTCACCGTGGGTCGGGCGTTTGTGGGAAGAGCGCCCGCAGCGCTACTCGAGGGCGATGCTGGAGACCATGGCGCTGATCGCCTATCGCCAGCCCATCACTCGGGGCGAGATCGAAGACGTGCGTGGTGTGGCGGTCAACAGCCATATCGTCAAGACCCTGCTGGAACGTGAGTGGATCCGCATTGTTGGCTACCGCGATGTGCCGGGCAAACCAGCCATGTTCGCCACCACCAAGGTGTTCCTCGATCATTTCAACCTGAAAAACCTCGACGACCTGCCACCCCTGGCCGAGCTCCGCGAAATGGAGGCCGAGCCGGTGCTCGACTTCGACGACGCGCCGGTGCCGCAAAGCCTGCAGGAACTGGCCGACGCCAGCGCCGAGCCGGAGGAGCCCAAGGACGAAACCAGTTTCCATACGTTGTTGCTGGAGCTGGACGACATGGAGCAGGGGATCAAGACAGACTTCGACGATTTGCTGCGTGATGGTGCGGCGGAGCCAGAAACCCAGGTGAACGTTGAATCCGAGCCTGAGGTCGAAGCCGAAGACGATGTGCTTGGCGTGGCCCAAGCCCGGGAAAAGCTCCTGGCCGCCGTCGCCGCCCTCGAACAGCCGCCCCTGAGTGACGAAGAAGACGAAGCCCGGGCGCTGGCCGAGGCCATCGAGAACGAGCGCCGCCAGCTCGAAGACTGACCGGCTCTGACTTTCACTGCGCAACCCATGTGTGAGCTGGCTTGCCTGCGATGCAGACGCCTCGGTCTCCCAGATGCAAGGAGGTGATGCCATCGCAGGCAAGCCAGCTCCCACAGAGGATCGACCATGAGTGCCATGAAAGACCCGTGCATCAGCATCTGCAAATTCAACGATGACATCTGCGTCGGCTGTGGCCGCAGCAAGCGTGAAATCCGTGCCTGGAAGAAACTCGATAAAGCCGACAAGCGCACGGTGCTGGCCGAAGCCGAGCTGCGATTGCTGGCCCTGGGGGCCACCGGTCGGCGGAAAAGCAAATGAGCTGGGCGTTATCGACTAGTCTGTGATGCGCAACACGCGCCATGCGCGTATGATTCGCGACCCCTTGCCGACCTATTCGGCCAAGGCCCCGCTTTCAATACCCTCAGGCCACGCCTGAATCGACCCACCGGGAGGTGCTTACGATGAATGACCAAGACCAGAAAGACCAGGAAATCGGCCCAGCAGGCGAAAAGCTGCAAAAAGTGCTGGCGCGTATCGGCGTGGGCTCGCGCCGCGACGTCGAAGCCTGGATCACCCAGAAGCGCATCAAGGTCAACGGCGTCGAGGCAACCCTCGGCCAGCGCGTCGACCTGCACGATGCAATCACCATTGATGGCAAGGTCATCAAGCGTGAAGAGGCCGCCGAATCGGTGCGCCGCGTGATCATGTACAACAAGCCCGACGGCGAGATCTGCACCCGTGACGACCCGGAAGGCCGTCCGACCGTGTTCGACAAGATGCCCAAGCCTAAAGAAGGCCGCTGGATCAACATCGGTCGCCTGGACATCAACACCACCGGCTTGCTGATGTTCACCACTGACGGTGAGTTGGCCAACCGCCTGATGCACCCGTCCTATGAGATGGACCGTGAATACGCCGTGCGTGTACGTGGTGAAGTCGATGACGAGATGATCGAACGCCTCAAGGCGGGCGTGGTGCTCGAAGACGGCCCGGCCAAGTTCACCGACATCAAGCAGGCGCCGGGTGGCGAAGGTTTCAACCACTGGTACCACTGCGTGGTGATGGAAGGCCGTAACCGTGAAGTGCGTCGCCTGTGGGAGTCCCAGGGCCTGGTGGTCAGCCGCCTCAAGCGCGTGCGTTTTGGTCCGGTGTTCCTGAACTCCGACCTGCCGATGGGCCGCTGGCGCGAAATGAGCCAGTACGAAGTCGATATCCTCAGCGCCGAAGTGGGCCTGACGCCGGTTGCCATGCCGCAGATGAACGCCAAGAGCAAAGACAAGCTTGAGCGTATGCAGCGTAAATCGTCGCGCCCAGTGCCACGTACCGAACGTGTTGCTCGCACCCTGCGCCCTGCGCTGGATGCACCGGCCACCGGCGGTCGTATCTCGCGTCAGCCGCACATTGAAGGCGAACGCCGCCCCACCGCGCCATCGCGTCAAGAAGGTGAGCGTGCGCCACGTACGCCGCGTCCTGCTCCGGCGGGTGGTCGCAGCAACCGTGGTGAAGCGGATCGCCCGGCCGACAACGCCAGCACCAAGCGTCCAGCCAAGCCAGCGGCGAACAAGCGCCCTGGCCCGAAACTGGTCGCGGACGAGCCTTCGGGCAAGCGCCGTGGCGCCCCGGCCGGTTCCGGCCAGCGTCCTGGTTTTGGCCGCAAGAAGCCGCAGTGATGCGCTAAGTGCTGCGCGAAAACGCCAACCCTAGGGTTGGCGTTTTTTTTGCGATCTACATTCGAAATGCAATCAACTGTGGCAGCTGGCTTGCCTGTGATAGCGGTGGGCAAGCCCTAATGCCAGTCAGTTAAGACAGAATCGCCACAAGTCACTGGTTGTCTGCTCTAGCTCTTAACTGAATGGCATTAGGGCAAGCCCGGCTCCCACAGGGATCTCTACACGTCTGACGGTCTTTTAAAAGGCAAAGGCGCCATCAAATACCGGCTTGTCATCCAGCGCCAACACCCCACTGGCAAAGATCAGGTCCAGGTGATGACTGCCTTTCTGCCCGCCACCCAAGCCCAGGTGCAGCCCGCAGTGACGCTCTTCAAACCCGGCATTGCGCGCATACAGGTCCTTGACCCCTTCATTGGTGCCAATCCCCAACTCCTCCACGCGACGGTTGGACGGGTTGGCATTCAGGTACTTGTTGAAGTCATCTGCCAGCCCCGGCACTTCGCTGGCCACGCTGCAAACGGTGGAGTTCTCGATCCATAACTCCAGCGGCGATTGCAGCACGCCGTATTTGCGTGCAAAGGGGATGGTACTGAGGAAGGTGCCGACAAACCGCACCTGGCCGTTGATGGCTTCGCTGTGGGTGGCGATTTCGCCGGGCGCCAGGTCGTGGTTGCCGACGCCGTTGATATTGGTCCACTTCTTGATGCTGCTCATCGGCGCTTCCAGGCGCGAACCGTGTTTGTCGGTAAAACTCAGCACGTTGGCCTGGGCCATGCGCCGGATCAGTGTGGCGTTGAGGTCGGCGATGCGTTGGGGCTCGACGCTGAAGGTGTCGTAAAAATAGTCGCCGTAATCCTTGAACAGCAGGGATTTCTTCCAGTGCTCGGCCATCACGCCTTGCAGGGCGCGGATAAAGTCAGGGCCTTCGGCGCGTGGGTTGGGCAGCGTGGAGGAATCGTAGAGAAACAGGTACAGATCACAGGTTTGAATGGCCTTTGCCAGGGTGTCGCTGGGCGCCAGGTCCAGGCGTTGCAGTTGGAAGTTGAAGCGGGCGGCGCTGCCGTGGGTGATCGCCTGGGCGATGGCGTCATAGCGCTCGGTATGGCCCAGCAACACGGTGGGGCGGTTCAGGCCGTTGAGGGCCGGGTGGTGAGCAAGGTAGTAGAGAAAGTGTTCGACGGCGCGGGCCTTGTCCATGACGGGTGTCCTTCGGTGCCTTGGGTAAGGGGGCAGGCGCCGTGCACAGCGCCTGCCGGATGCCTGCCGGTTATTAGAAAGGCCACATCGCGGTGCCAAAAGGCACAACGGCATCGGCTTGCATCATTTCAACGGCGGCCTCATGGGTCGGCGCTTCAAACCAATCGTCGAGTTGCAGTTCGGTTTCCAGGTCGTTTTCCAGTGCTTGCATGGTGTATCTCCTAGAGGACGTTGATTGAGAACGGCTCACCCACGGGCTTCGCGGGTAAGTGGAAAGAACCTAGAAGAGAGTGTTTCGAAATGCAAAAAATTTATTGACACGGTTTCATTTGGATTTTTTCTTCTGTTTTTTGGCGGATTTTTTTATTCAGGCAAAACAGTGAATTGGCTGAAGCGATTCTTCAGACGTGGCCTTCCGACAGAATTCCGTTGAGGGCTGCCAAAGTCTGGCTGTAACGCAGGATTTCCGCGGTGTAACGATAGATTTACGTAACTGCCCTGCCGTTGTTGGGGGGCGCGCCGATGTAAGCATTAGCTGACAGAATTGCCTGTGCACTTTCCCGGTGCGTGCCGAAGCTGTCGAGCGGTGTACAATGCGCCGCGTTTTACTGTGACCCCCCTTGCGTACCCACGCAAAAGGCCAAGACCTCAGGGTTTGATCCCCCTGATCACTCCGCCTGGCCACGAGCCGGACGGGTTCGATTTCGTCACAGATAAAAACAAACAGGTGACGCATGACCATTAGAAAGACGCTGTACTCCTGGTGCCTGCGCTGGGGTTTGAGCGGCGCTGCTTGAGTCGGTAATTCAAGGCAGCAACCTGCATTCAACTCTTCAAACCTTGCGTGAGACCCTTTTCATGAGTGGACCCCATTCCTCTTCAGGCGAGCTGAAACGCGGCCTGAAAAATCGGCATATCCAGTTGATCGCCCTCGGTGGCGCCATCGGCACCGGCCTGTTCCTGGGCTCGGCCGGGGTGCTCAAATCCGCCGGCCCGTCGATGATCCTGGGCTATGCCATTTGCGGCTTTATCGCCTTCATGATCATGCGCCAGCTTGGCGAAATGATCGTCGAGGAGCCCGTCGCCGGCTCCTTCAGCCATTTTGCCCACAAGTACTGGGGCGGTTTCGCCGGTTTTCTGTCGGGCTGGAACTGCTGGATTCTCTACATTCTGGTGGGTATGTCGGAGCTGACGGCCGTCGGCAAGTACGTGCATTACTGGTGGCCGGAGATTCCGACCTGGGTCTCTGCGGCGGCCTTCTTCGTGCTGATCAACGTGATCAACCTGGCCAACGTCAAAGTCTTCGGTGAGGCCGAGTTCTGGTTCGCCATCATCAAGGTGGTGGCGATCGTCGGCATGATTGCCCTGGGCAGCTACCTGCTGGTCAGCGGCAGCGGCGGTCCCCAAGCCTCGGTCAGCAACCTGTGGGAGCATGGTGGTTTCTTCCCCCATGGCGTCGGCGGCTTGGTGATGGCCATGGCGATCATCATGTTCTCCTTCGGCGGCCTGGAAATGCTCGGCTTTACCGCTGCCGAAGCCGACCAGCCACGTACCGTGATCCCTAAGGCGATCAATCAGGTGATCTACCGCATCCTGATTTTCTACATCGGTGCCCTGGTAGTACTGCTGTCGCTCACACCGTGGGACAGCCTGCTGGCGACCCTCAACGCCTCCGGCGATGCCTACAGCGGTAGCCCGTTCGTGCAGGTGTTCTCGATGCTGGGCAGTAACACCGCCGCGCATATCCTCAACTTCGTGGTGCTGACCGCCGCGCTGTCGGTGTACAACAGCGGTACCTACTGCAACAGCCGCATGCTCTTGGGCATGGCCGAGCAGGGCGACGCGCCCAGGGCCCTGGCGAAGATCGATAAGCGCGGCGTGCCGGTGCGTTCGATCCTGGCCTCGGCAGCGATCACCCTGGTGGCGGTGCTGATGAACTACCTGATGCCCCATGACGCGCTGGAACTGCTGATGTCGCTGGTGGTGGCCACGTTGGTGATCAACTGGGCGATGATCAGTTTCTCCCACGTCAAGTTCCGCCAGCACATGAACCGCACCGGCCAGGTGCCGCTGTTCAAGGCGTTGTGGTATCCGTATGGAAACTACATCTGCCTGGCGTTCGTGGTGTTTATCCTGGTGATCATGCTGATGATGCCGGGGATTCAGGTGTCGGTATATGCGATCCCGGTGTGGGTAGCGTTCATGGCAGTGTGTTACTGGATCAAGAACAAGCGCACGGCGCGGCCGGCTATTGGCGCAACGGGTCCGGTTCTGGAGTAGGACTTTTCCCCTTGCAGAAAACCCGGCGCCCTGCCGGGTTTTTTGTGGGTATGGCAGGTTAGAATCGCCCCCTCTTTTTTCCGCATGCTCGGAGGCCCCGATGCAATACACCGACGTCGCCGATAGCGCCTTGCAGCGCGATGAGCTGGAAGACTTGATAGACCGGCACAGCGGCCCTTTGCGCTTGATCGGAGTAGATTTAAGTGGCGTCGACCTGTCGCGCATGGCACTGGACAACTGGGTGTTCGAGCGCTGCACCCTGGTCCAGACCTCGTTTCTCGGTTCTCGACTGGAAGGGACTCAGTGGAAAAACTGCCGAGCCAGCCTCGCCATTTTCGAAGCGGCTAACCTGCTTGAGGCGCAATTCCACAGTTGCGATCTGAACAACACTCGTTGGCAGCGCAGCAAACTGTCCCAGGCGACTTTTACCCAGTGCAAGCTGACGGGCGCCAATTTCACCCATTGCGCGTCACTGTGGTTGAGCTTCAGCGAAACCCTGCTCAACAGTGCCTTTTTATCCGGGTTGTCGTTTGCTCGAAGTGTGCTCAAGAATCTGGATTTTTCCGACAGCGACTTGTCGGATACGGACTTTCGCAAGGCTGAACTGGTCGACTGCAGCCTCGCACATGCCCGCATCAACGGCGCTAATTTTGCGGGTGCCGACTTGCGCGGTGCAGATTTGAGCGGTTTTCGCCTCAATGATGCCAAACTGTTCAAAGGCGCCGTGATTTCCAAAGCCCAGGCGTCGATATTGTTGTCCGAGTTGGGCTTGTCCGTTGCCTAAGGTTTTGATTGATGCTGGAAATTTCCAACAATGTGCACCTGCCCGACGCCGAGATCGAGCTGACCGCCATTCGTGCCCAGGGTGCCGGTGGGCAGAACGTCAATAAGGTGTCGAGTGCGGTGCACCTGCGGTTTGATATTCCGGCCTCGTCGTTGCCGGAGTTTTACAAGGAGCGCCTGCTGGCGCTGCGTGACAGCCGGATCACCAGCGAAGGCGTGCTGGTGCTCAAGGCCCAGCAATATCGCACCCAGGAGCAGAACCGCGCCGATGCGCTGGAGCGCCTGGTGGAGTTGATCCAGAGCGCCACCAAGGTCGAGAAAAAGCGCCGTCCGACCAAGCCCACCCTGGGTTCGAAGAAACGCCGCCTTGAGTCCAAGACCAAGCGCGGCAGCATCAAGGCCGGGCGCGGCAAGGTCGACTTCTAGGCGTCGCGTGTTTCGCGGGCCTTGGGCGCCTGGCGGTACAGGTAGAAGCTCAGCAGCAAACCGGCGAAAGCTGCGAGGGCGGCGAACAGGAAGATTGAGGCAAAGCCAAAACCTGCCGCCACGGCGCCCGCCAGCGGCCCGGTGATGCCCAGGGACAAGTCGATAAACAGCGAATAGGCGCCCACCGCCGAACCTCGGCTGGAGGCTGGCACCAGGTTGACCGCCTCTACCCCCAGCGCCGGGAACACCAGGGAAAACCCGAAACCGCTCAACGCCGCACCCGCCAACGCCAGTTGGGCATCCGGCGCCAGCCACAGCAACAGCAGGCCCAGCACTTCCACTGACAGGCAGGCGATTGCGACGCGAAAACCGCCAATGCGGTTGATCAAATTGCCAAACAGCAAGCGTGCGCCGATAAAACTGGCACCGAACAGGCTCAAGGCCCACACCGCGTTATCCCAGTGCTGGGTGCTGTAATACAACGTGATAAAGGTGGCGATGGTGCCAAAGCCGATGGAGCCCAGCGCCAGCGCGCAACCATGGGGCAGCACGCGGCCCAGCACGTTCATGAACGGCAAACGGATGCCGGGCACAATCGGCGCCGCTTGTTTTTTCCAGGCCAACAGCACACCCAACACGGCCAACAGAATGATGCTGACGCCCATGCTCCACAGCCCAAAATGGCTGACCAGCAGCACCCCCAACGGCGCACCCACCGCCAGCGCGCCGTAGCTGGCGATGCCGTTCCAGGAAATAACCTTGGCCGTGTTCGCCGCGCCGACACGGCCAATGCCCCAGCCAATCGCGCCCGAACCCACCAGGCTTTCAGCGCTGCCCAGCACCAGCCGCCCGACCAGCAGGCAGCCGAGGCTCAGAGCCGGCAGGCTGGAAAACCACGCCGCAAACAACATGAACACGCCACTCAAACCGCAGCCCACCAAGCCGATCAGCACGGCGCGCTTGCTGCCCAGATTGTCGATGATTTTACCGGCATAGGGGCGGCTCAGCAGGGTTGCCAGGTATTGCACGCTGATCACCAGCCCGGCGATAACGGCGCCATAGCCCAGCTGGCTATGGACATAACCCGGCAATACGGCCAGGGGGATGCCGATATTCAAGTAGCCGATGAAGGTAAAAAGCACGATGGAAACGACTTGCAGCGTGACCGTCATGGGGCGCTGGGTATCTGGCATGGGAGAGATCCACTGTCGCAGCAGGTAAAGATAGGCTGCTAATGATACCGGTGCGCAAGCCGGGCAGGGCGGCAAAAATGTAAAACGTCAGATCTAAGGCAGATCAAGCTTGGGCGGGGGCCAGCAATTGGGTGGTCACCAGGGCCGCGAGGGCGTTTTCCTGGGTGCCGAAGCGCTTGAGCAGTGCTGCTTGCTTGTCGGCACTGAGGCGGTTCCAGACTTCGACCATCTGCAAGGCAGCGTCGAGTACAGCGGCGTCCGGCGTGTCGGAAGGGGAAGTGGTCATAGTGACGGTCTCGGATGATTCAGGCAGTGTGGAAAGCGCTCAAAGGCGCGCTTTCCACACGGTCTGGTACGGCGTCAGTCTCGGCTTTCGCGCTCGACTGGTTTTGCTTCTTTGGCCTCAGGCTGCTTGTCGCTGGCCTGCTGCGGTGTTGGCTGCTCAGTTGGGTGCAGGCTTGGGAAGGGGAGATTAGGTATCTCGTGCATCGTGGTCGCTCCTCGCAAGGTCTGTTTTTTCAATCGCAGGTGATTCCGCGCTCTCAAAAAGCCTTGGCAGGATACAGCACCGTAAATGACAAAAAGACTTTTATCTCGACGTATGCACAATTTTAATGGTTCAGACGCAAGTGACATGAGGTCACACCCCTAGAACGGCACCCTGCCCAGAATCATGTCGCGGTACATCACAAAATCCCCCAGCAAGCTGTAGAACGGGTGCTGAAAGGTGGCGGGGCGGTTCTTTTCGAAGAAGAAGTGGCCAATCCAGGCAAAGCTGTAGCCCGCCAGGGGCAACGCCAGCAGCAGAACCAATGAGCCTCTGCCGATGGCGTACGCGAGAATGCCTATTACCAGGGTGGTGCCGATAAAGTGCAGGCGTCGGCAGGTGCTGTTGCCATGCTCGGCCAAGTAGTACGGGTAGAACTCGGCAAAACTGTTGTATTTCTTGATGTTTTCCACGGTCACCGGCCCTCTGGTTGTTGTGCCGCCAACGGGTGTGCGGCGGGGAGCTTATTTGAGTCTAGAGTGATCAGTGGTAACAGCCAGTGACAATAGATGCCACTTTAGTATCCTTGGCTTCCTGGCTGCCGTTTGAGCCTGCTTTCAACAAGAAGACGCCATGAGCGAACGAACAACTTCTGCAAGCTGGGCGATGGGCATCGTCAAGGCGCTGGAAATGGATGGCCTGGATTGCCGTGCCTTGTTCAAGCAACTGGGCCTGGATTATGCGGCCCTCAGTGATCCCGATGCGCGCTTCCCGCAAGACGCCATGACCCGCCTGTGGCAACGCGCGGTAGAGGTGTCGGGTAACCCGGCGATTGGCCTGAACATGGGCAAGGTGGTGCGCCCGGCCTCGTTTCACGTTGCCGGTTATGCGTTGATGTCCAGCAACACCCTGGCCGAAGGCTTTATGCGATTGGTGCGCTACCAGCGCATCATCGCCGAAAGCGCTGATTTGAGTTTTCGACTGTTACCCGAAGGCTATGCGTTGATTCTGACGGTGCATGGCGATCACCTGCCGCCCACCCGTCAAAGCGCCGAAGCCTCGCTGGCCAGCGCCCTGGCCCTGTGTGGCTGGCTCACCGGGCGCACCCTGCAGCCCCGCAAAGTGCTGCTGCAAGGCGAGCAGCCAGCGGACCTGGCGCCCTACCAACAGGCCTTTCATGCGCCTTTGCAATTCAATGCACCCTATGACGCGCTGATTTTCGAGCAGGCGGACATGGAGGCGCCGCTGCCCACGGCCAACGAATCCATGGCGCTGTTGCATGATCGCTTTGCCGGTGAGTACCTGGCGCGTTTTTCCGAAAGCCGCGTGACCCATAAGGCGCGTCAGGTGCTGTGCCGCCTGTTGCCTCAGGGCGAGCCCAAGCGCGAAGCGGTGGCCCAGACGCTGCACCTGTCCCAGCGCACCTTGCAGCGGCGTTTGCAGGAGGAGGGCACCAGTTTCCAGGCCTTGCTTGATGACACCCGGCGCGAACTGGCCGAGCAGTACCTGGCACAACCCAGCATGACCTTGCTGGAAATCGCCTACCTGTTGGGGTTTGCCGACCCGAGCAACTTTTTCCGCGCGTTTCGCCGCTGGTTCGATGCCACGCCCGGCGAATACCGGGCGCGGTTGCAGCAAATGTCGACCGTCAGTGACGCCAGAACGCCGGAATGCACAACACAAACACGGTGATGATCTCCAGGCGTCCCAACAACATGCCCAGGGACAGGATCCACTTGGCGGCATCCGGCAGGGTGGCGAAGTTGCCGGCCGGGCCGATGGTTTCGCCCAGGCCGGGGCCGACGCCGGAAACGGTACTGGCGGCGCCGGTCAATGCGGTCATCCAGTCCACGCCCAGCAGTGACAGGGCCAGGGCGATCATGCAGATGGTAATGGCGAAGAAAAACGAAAAAGTCAGAATCGAGCGCACGATCTCCTCATCGAGGCGATGGCCGTTGTACTTCTGCTTGATCACCGCGCGGGGATGGATCAACTGATTCAAGTTGGCTTTGAGCAGGATGTAGGCCACCTGGAAACGGAAGATCTTGATACCGCCTGCGGTGGAGCCCGAGCAGCCGCCGATAAAGCCCAGGTAGAAAAACAGCATCAGTGAGAAGTTGCCCCACAGGCTGTAGTCCCCCAGTGCAAAGCCGGTGGTGGTCACCACAGACGTCACGTTCAGCGCAACATGGCGCAAGGCATCGAGCCAATGCAGGTTGGTGGTCCACCAGTACCAGGTGCCGAGTACCAGCCAGGTCACCAGCAACAGGCCGAGCAAGCCTTGCACCTGCTGGTCCTTGATCAGCGCTCGACGGTTACCGCGCAAAGTGGCCACGTAAAGGGCGAACGGCAAGCTGCCAAGGATCATTACCACCACCGCGACCCAGTGCACCGCCGGTTGTTTCCAATGGGCCAGGGACTCGTCCGAGGTGGAAAACCCACCCGTGGAAATCGCCGACATCGCATGGTTGATCGCATCGAACACGCCCATTCCGGCCCACCAGAAGGCTAGGCTGCCGAAGATGGTGATGCCCACATACGCCGCCACGATCAGGCGCGCCACCATGTGTGAACGAGGCATGACCTTTTCCGAGCGGTCCGAGGATTCGGTCTGGAACAGGCGCATGCCACCAATGCGCAGCAGCGGCAGGATCGCCACCGCCATGCCGATAAAGCCGATACCGCCGAGCCAGTGCAGCAGCGAACGCCACATCAAGATGCCCGGCGACATGCTGTCCAGCCCGCTCAACACGGTGGAGCCTGTGGCGGTGATGCCGGACATGCTTTCGAAGAACGAGTCGGTGTAGCTGATGTGCTGGGTCAGCAAAAAGGGCAGGGCGGCGAAGATGCACACCACCACCCAACTACTGACCGTCAGCAGGTACATGTCCCTGGGGCGCAGGTGCACGTGCTCTGGGCGACCAGGGATGACCAGCGCCAGGCCGGCGATAAAGGTGATCAGGCTGGCCCACAGGAACGAGGGCAGGTCGCTGGTGCGTTCGAAGATCACCAGGGTCGCCATCGGGATCACCATGGCGACCGCAAGGGTGATCAGGAAGATGCCGATGATGAAACCGATGATGCGCAGGGTCGGCAACGCCATGAAGTTCGCTCGGGTGATTGGGCAGAGGCGCCATTCTACCTGCGGTGCAGGTCTTGTAAACCAAGGGCTGCCGGTTGATGGAGAACCCCTGTGGGAGCTGGCCTGCCAGCCGGCGGATATCCACCTGACGCCCCGCAATCCAATGTGGGAGCTGGCTTGCCTGCGATGGCGGTGTGTCAGTTACAGATCAGTCGACTGAACCACCGCCATCGCAGGCAAGCCAGCTCCCACAGGTATAACGGCGGCAGTTATTGCGCGCATGAAAAAGGCGACCCGCAGGTCGCCTCTTTCAACTGCGCTTGATCAGAACTCGTGATCAGCGCTGTCCGGGTTCAGGTCGCTGATGCCCAGCTTGCCAGCAGCGGCTTCGATCGAGCCGGTCTGCTTGACCAGGGCGGCAATCGAGTCACGCACGATCTGGTTGCCCTTTTCATTGTCGGCGGCGATCAACTGGTCGTAGTGCTCGCCGTTGTTGGCGTGGTCAACCATCACCTGGATCTTCGCTTCGGTGGCGGCCAGGTCAGCCTTGAGGGCTGCATCTGCTGCCGGGTCGGCCTTGGCCACCAGGGACGACAGGCTGGCGCCGGTCAGCTTGGTACCGTCAACACGGGTGTATTCGCCCAAGTAAACGTTACGGATGCCCTTGGCGTCGTAGAAGTGCGAGTAATGGGTGTTGTCGCTGAAGCAGTCTTGCTCGTCTTCTGGCGAGTTGGCTTCCAGGGATACTTTCATGCGCTCCCCGGCGAGTTCGCCCAGAGACAGGCTGCCCATGCCGAACAGCATTTTACGCAGGCCATCGGTCGCAGGTTCCGACTCCAGGGTGGCGCGGTAGTTGTCTTCGACGTTGGGCTTCCAGTTGCCGACCATTTCCTGCAGGTCGCTGACCAGCAGTTGAGTGACAGCTCGCAGGTAAGTGCGGCGACGCTCGTTGTGGCCGCCGGTTGCACCATCACCGGTCATGTAGTCCGACGCCGGGCGGTTGCCCGCGCCTGGGCCGGTGCCGTTGAGGTCCTGGCCCCACAGCAGGAATTCGATGGCGTGGTAGCCGGTGGCGACGTTCGCTTCGGAACCGCCCAGTTCATTGAGGCTGGCGAGTTTTTCCGGAGTGATCTCCTTGACGTCGACCTTGTCTTCGCCGACCTGGATCTCGTTATTGGCGATGATGTTGGCGTTGGCACCTGGGTTGCCCAGCGCGTGCTCGTAGGACTTGTCGACGTAGTCGATCAGGCCTTCGTCCAGGGGCCAGGCGTTCACCTGGCCTTCCCAGTCGTCGATGATGGTGTTGCCGAAGCGGAATACTTCGCTCTGCAGGTAGGGTACGCGTGCGGCGATCCAGGCGGTACGGGCCGCTTTCAGGGTTTCGTCGTTCGGGTTGGCGAGGAAGGTATCGATTGCGGTCTGCAGGGTTTTTGCGGTGGATTCGGCATCGCTGTACACCGCAAACACCATGTCTGCGTAGTGCGCGACCACGGCCTTGGCGGCCGCTTCGTCGACCTGGCCAGCCGGGGCAGCCGCCGGTGCGGTAGTGCTGGCGGCAGCGGGTGCCTGGGGCGCGGCGGCCTTGTCTTTACCTTCGCCGCAACCGGCGAGAGAAATGGCAATGGCCAGCAGACTGGCGGTGGCCAGGGGCATACGAATCATGGCGAACATCCTGCTTCGGTTGTTGAAAGGGCGCGCGGGGAGCGCAAACGCTGCGACATAATGCGAAAGATTTGCATTTTGTGTAAAGGCTTATACGCGGGAAATATTGAGTATCGAAGTGTAAATTCAAAGACTCACGGCGTTATTGCGCTCGGACTGCTTCAGATAAGCCGTCAACTCCCGGGCCTGCAGCGGTTTGCTGTAGTGATAACCCTGCCCCTCATGGCACCCCTCGGAGATGATGTAGGCCTCCTGTTCGGCAGTCTCCACGCCTTCGGCAATCACCTGCATGCCCAGGCTTTTGCCCAATTGGATAATGGCGCGCACGATGGTGGCGTCATCGTCGTCGTCCTGCAGGTCCTGGACGAAGCTCTTGTCGATCTTGATCTTGTCCAGGGGCAGGCTCTTGAGGTAACTCAAGGATGAGTAGCCGGTGCCGAAGTCATCAATGGCGATCAGCGCGCCGGAGCGACGCAGGCTCAGCAGGTGCTGGGCTGCGGTGCTGATGTCTTCCATCAGGCCGGTCTCGGTAACTTCCAGCTCCAGGCTGCGGGGCGGCAGGCGATAGATCTGCATCAGGTTGTTGACCACCCGCGGCAACTCGGTGTGGTGCAGTTGCACGGTGGACAGGTTGACGGCCATGCGCAGCGCGGTGAAACCCTGGTCATGCCATTCGCGCAGTTGCCGACACGCCTGGTCCAGCACCCATTCGCCGATGGGAATGATGGTGCCGTTCTGTTCCGCCAACGGAATGAACAAGTCCGGCGGTACCAGCCCATGTTCCGGGTGTTGCCAGCGCAGCAGGGCTTCCACACCGACCACGTGATGGTCGAGATAGCTGACTTGTGGTTGGTACACCAAGTGAAACTGCTCGCGGCCCAAGGCGTCTCGCAAGTCTTTCTCCAGTTCACGACGCCGGCGCATTTCGCTGTCGACGCTGGCGATATAAAACTGATAGCGGTTGCGCGAGCGGCTCTTGGCCAGGGTCATGGTCTGCTCGGCTTTCTGGAGCAACTTCTCGGTGCTGTCGCCATCTTCCGGGAACAGCGTGATGCCGATGGTGGCGCGCAGGCGGATCAGGTCATGCTCAAGGGCGAACTCTGCTTCCAGGTCATCAAGGATGCTTTGCGCCAGTTCGGCGGCTTCGTAGGGCTGGTCGATATCGGCTTGCACCAGGGCGAACTGGTCGCCGCCCAGGCGGGCGAGCGTGCCCAGGTGGCCACTATGGGCGCGCAAGCGATCAGCCAGCGCCAACAAGAGTTTGTCGCCGGCCTGGTAGGTGAATTGCTCGTTGACGCTCTTGAAATCATCCAGCCCCACGCACAACACCGCGACACGGCGTTGCCGGCGGCCGGCGTCCGTGAGGATTTTGTCCAGTTGCGCCTGCAACTTCTGGCGGTTCGGCAGGCCGGTCAGGAAGTCGTATTGGGCCATGCGCAACAGGCTCGATTCGGCCTCGTGGCGCAGGTGGGTATTGCGCTCGATGGATTCGAGCAATTGGTTGGCGGTGTTTATCCACTGCCCCAGTTCGTTGCGTTCGTGGCCCTTGAGCTGAGGGATCTTGTGCTCGCTGGGGCGGTCCGGGTTGATCGAGGTCAGGTGCTCGATCATCCGCGACAGCGGTTTGGTGAGCATCCAGTGATACACCAGGTACAGCACCAGCCCCATGACCAGGGCGCGCAATACGCCCGAGATAAAGATGATGACCGAGCTGACCAGAAAACTTCGGCCATAGGTGGCGGTGTCGAGGGTGATGCTCAGGTCGCCGTAATATTCGCTGTAGGGGCCCTTGCCCACCAACGCGGTAGTAAAGGAGCGTTCCTGGCCAAGAATCAGGTCGGTCAACCAGCGGCTGGGCGACTGCTGTAAAGGACGGTTTTTTTCCGCCAGCATGGTCTCGTTGGGGTGCCCGATGGAAGCCATGCGCACAGCGTCGTCCTGGAACAGACCTTCGATCACCTGCATACCCATCTCGCGATCAAGGCTGTACACGGCCTGGGTCGAGGGGTCGCGAAACATGTCGAGGATGCGCTGGGCATCGCCCGCCACGGCCTGGCGCGTCTTGTAGGCATCAAAAACGATCTGCGCCACGCTCAGCGCCACACCCACGATCAATGCCGAAAGCAGCACAACCCGTAGCAACTTCACCGACAAGCTGTTCTTGAGTTCCAGCTTCAAAGGGGCATTCCTTGTCTCATGCGGGTGGCCGTCAATATGCCATGAGTATTGGCAATCTGGTGATGGCAGTCAAAGGGACATTCGGGCTTGAGATTAATTGAGGGGGGCTGGATAAACGTGGAGGGATACCCGCTTATGAGACGTGGGCAGAGGGTTTGGCGTGGGCTGGATGCCTGGCAGAGAAGAAGGCGGAACAGATCCGCCTTCTGTTTGGCGACGCTCTCAAAAATTGATCTTACCCTCTGGCTGTTGCTCTTCCCCTCCGACCTTTGACTGTTCACCCGCGATGTCTACGAGTTTGTTCGTCAAGTCCAGTGCGCTTTTCGCCAGGTCCATTCCCTTCTCAAGAAGACCGGATAACATTGGCACTGCACCCGCGGCCGTTGAAATAGGATCCATTGTCATTCTCCACATTGATTGAGGAGGTTTATTCCTCCTGGCGGTTGTGTGGTGAATAGTTACCGTTGGGTTCCGGGATTTCCGGCATGGCAATCAGGGCGCCCATGAAAAAGCCCGGCAATCGCCGGGCTCTTTTTACTGCAAGCGTCGCTTAGGCAGTGAAGGTCTTGCCTTCGAACTGCTCAGCCACGAACTTCCAGTTGACCAGGTTCCAGAACGCTTCTACATACTTGGGACGCACGTTGCGGTAGTCGATGTAGTAGGCGTGTTCCCAGACGTCGCAGGTCAACAGCGGGGTGTCGCCGTTGGTCAGCGGGTTGCCGGCGCCGATGGTGCTGGCCAGGGCCAGGGAACCGTCAGCCTTTTTCACCAGCCAGCCCCAACCGGAACCGAAGGTGCCGACCGAAGTCTTGGTGAACTCTTCCTTGAACTTGTCGAACGAACCGAACGCAGCGTTGATGGCTTCAGCCAGTGCGCCGGTTGGTTGGCCGCCGGCGTTCGGCGCCAGGCAGTTCCAGTAGAAAGTGTGGTTCCAGACCTGAGCGGCGTTGTTGAAGATGCCGCCCGAGGAAGACTTGACGATCTCTTCCAGGGTCTTGCCTTCGAACTCGGTGCCAGGCACCAGGTTGTTCAGGTTCACGACATAGGTGTTGTGGTGCTTGTCGTGGTGGTATTCCAAGGTTTCCTTGGAGATGTGCGGCTGCAGGGCATCGTGTGCGTAGGGCAGCGGCGGCAATTCGAAAGCCATGATGATTCTCCTAATCAGGTCAGTTGCGGTGAGCGCAAGGCCGATCACGGGCGGCCAAACATGCGTCGGGGAGTTTGTACTCTTTGCGGCGCAGGGGGCCGATCATAGCACCGGGGGTGCGGCATAACCACGCAACAACTGTGTGGGATAGAGGTTCCAGAGCGTTTTGGAATATTGCTCAGGCGCTGATCAGTTGATAGGCCACCGAGAACATCATCGCGGCCACCAGCAGGTCCAGCAGGCGCCAGGTGGCCGGGCGTGCCAGCCAGGGTGCCAACCATGCCGCACCCAGCGCCAGGGTGGCGAACCACAGGAACGATGCACTGGCTGCACCGGCTACGTAGGCACCGGGTTCGGTTTGTTGCGCGCCCAGGGAGCCGATCAGCAGGACGGTGTCCAGGTAGACGTGGGGGTTGAGCAAGGTGACCGCCAAAGCGCTCAGCAGCACAGCGCGCAATGAGCGCGTCTTGAGGGTGTCGCTTTGGTCCAGGCTCTGCTTGGAGCACGCCCTGCGCAGCGCGCATGCGCCATACCAGAGCAAGAACGCTGCGCCGCCCCAGCGTGCCACCGCCAGCAGTATCGGGCTCTGCGCCAGCACGGTGGCCAGCCCGAATACCCCAGCGGCCACTAGCAGTGCGTCGCAGATCACACACAACGCCGCCACGGGTAAGTGGTGTTCGCGGCGCAGGCTCTGCGCGAGGACGAATGCATTTTGGCTGCCGATTGCCATGATCAACCCGAGGGCCACCAGCAAACCGTTCATATAGCTTTGCCACATAGAAAGAGATCCTTGTTGATGCTCAAACGATGCTGGCTATGGTGCGGGTCGGGGCTGTATAAGAAAAACCAATATTGCTGATCGCTCATTAGAGAAACTGATGTTCGACTATAAATTGCTTTCCGCCTTGGCGGCGGTGGTGGAACAAGCCGGCTTTGAGCGCGGTGCCCAGGTGTTGGGGCTGTCGCAATCAGCCATCTCCCAACGCATCAAGCTATTGGAGGCGCGCGTCGGCCAGCCGGTGTTGATACGGGCCTCGCCGCCAACGCCCACCGATATCGGTCGGCGCCTGCTCAACCATGTGCAGCAGGTGCGTCTGCTGGAGCGTGACCTGCAAAGCCAGGTGCCGGCCCTGGACGAGGAGGGCATGCCTGAGCGCTTGCGCATTGCCCTGAATGCCGACAGCCTCGCCACTTGGTGGGCCGAGGCAGTCAGCGACTTCTGCGCCGAACAGCATGTGTTGCTGGACCTGGTGGTCGAAGACCAGACCGTGGGCCTCAAGCGCATGCGCGCCGGTGAAGTGGCGGCCTGCATTTGTGCCAGCGAGCGTCCTGTGGCCGGTGCTCGCAGCCTGTTGCTGGGCGCCATGCGTTATCGGGCGCTGGCCAGCCCGGCCTTTCTGGCGCGGCATTTTCCTGGAGGCGTGCGGGCCGACCAATTGGCGCGCACGCCTGCGCTGGTGTTCGGCCCGGATGATTTCCTGCAGCACCGCTACCTGGCGTCCCTTGGCGTGGACGGTGGTTTCGAACACCATCTGTGCCCGTCATCCGAAGGTTTTATCCGCCTGACGGAAGCCGGCCTGGGGTGGGGCCTGGTGCCTGAATTGCAGGTGCGCGACCAGTTGGAAACCGGTGTATTGGTCGAGTTATTGCCAGATAAGCCCATCGATGTGCCGCTGTACTGGCATCATTGGCGCAGTGGCGGGCAACTGTTGGGCTTGTTGACCGACCATCTGGCCCAGGTATGTGGCCGTTGGCTGGTGCCCTATCAGCAGTGACAAGCGTCAAGCTGCAAGCTGCGGGTGAAGAGCTCGCAGATCGTTTTTAACTTGCAGCTTTAAGCTTGACGCTTGCAGCTGCATCCGTAGGAGGCTTCATGAAAATTCTGGTCACCGGCGCAAGCGGCTTCATTGGCGGGCGCTTTGCGCGCTTCGCCCTTGAGCAGGGCCTGGACGTGCGGGTCAACGGGCGGCGCGCCGAGGGTGTGGAACACCTGGTGCGGCGCGGTGCCGAGTTCATCCAGGGTGATTTGAATGATGCCGACCTTGTGCGCGACCTGTGCCGCGATGTCGAAGCCGTGGTGCATTGCGCCGGCGCCGTCGGGCTGTGGGGCAAGTACCAGGACTTCCACCAGAACAACGTATTGGTCACCGAAAACGTCGTCGAAGCCTGCCTGAAACAGCGCGTGGGGCGCCTGGTGCACCTGTCGTCGCCGTCGATCTATTTTGACGGTCGCGATCACCTTGGGCTCACCGAAGAGCAAGTGCCCAAGCGTTTCAAGCATCCCTATGCCGCTACCAAGTACCTGGCCGAGCAGAAGGTGTTCGGCGCCCAGGAGTTCGGCCTGCAAGTGATAGCCCTGCGCCCACGCTTTGTCACCGGGGCCGGCGATATGAGTATCTTCCCGCGCTTGCTGAAAATGCAGCGCAAGAACCGTCTGGCGATCGTCGGCGACGGTTTGAACAAAGTCGACTTCACCAGCGTGCACAACCTCAACGAGGCGCTGCTCAGCAGTTTGCTCGCCACCGGCTCGGCCCTGGGCAAAGCCTACAACATCAGCAATGGCGCACCGGTGCCGATCTGGGATGTGGTGAACTACGTGATGCGGCAGATGGAGCTGCCCCAAGTGACCCGCTATCGATCCTACGGTTTGTCCTACAGCGTGGCGGCGTTGAACGAGGCATTCTGCGCGATGTGGCCGGGGCGGCCGGAACCGGCGTTATCGCGTCTGGGCATGCAAGTGATGAATAAAAACTTCACCCTCGACATCAGTCGCGCCAGGCATTATCTCGACTACGAGCCCAAGGTCAGCCTGTGGGCCGCGCTCGACGAGTTCTGCAGTTGGTGGAAAGCCCAGGACCCGGGCCGCCAATAACCTCATAAGCAGCAACACTTCGGGAACCCCATTCCAGGTTCCGAGTCGATCCATGCGCCGGGAGTGCGGTTTATACTCCTGCCGCTCGGCTTTACAGCCAGCCATCTCATTGATTCAGGGTAGATTCATGCGTAACGATGCTAAAGACGACTTCGACAACGTTCCCAGCCTGCGGGCCGACCTTGGGGATGACGATGATTTCGTGCCGACCCCCGCGACGTCGGTGCGTTCGCGAACGACGCCCGTGGTCAAGGTCAAGAGCGCCAGCACTGGCCCGTTGTGGGCACTGGTCGGTGCGCTGTTGATCGCCTTTGCGGGCCTGGCCTGGTGGAGCTTCCAGCAGATTTCCCTGATGGGCCAGCAGTTGGTTGCCACCCAGGAAAGCTTTGCCCGTATCAGCGAGGAAGCGGCAGGACGGCTACAGGCGATTTCCGGCAAGGTCGTGGCCAGCGAAGCGAATGTGAACAACGGCAGCGAAGCCTTGAAGTTGCAGATCAAGCAACTGGAAGCCCAGTTGCAGGAGCAGGGCAAGCAACAGTTGGGCGTCGCCGGTCAAACCACCGAACTGGACAGCCGCCTGGCCCAGATGAGCGCCAGCAACACCGAGCTGACAGCGGCCAATACCAAGCTGCAAGGCCAGGTGCAGGCCCTCACTGACGCGGTCACCAGCCTCACGGCAGCACAGGCCGAGAGCAAGAGCCTGGCCACCGATGTGGCGGCCTTGAAGAAACAAGGCAACCCAAGCGCGGCCATCGCCCGCCTCGAGCAGGACGTGCTGGTGCTCAAGAGCGCCCAGGAAAACCAGCCGGCCAATATCGACGCGCCGACCAACAAGGAATTTGACGTGTTCCGCATCCAGACCACGCGCAATATCACCACCTTGCAGAGCCAGGTGCAGAACTTGAATCAGCGTCTCAATGCGCCTGCTGCGGTCACCCCACTGGGGCAATGATGTAGACCGGACAGGCTCGTTCCCACGCTCTGCGTGCGAACGATCTGAATCGTTCTCTGTAGGAGCGAGCTTGCTCGCAAAAAACGTTAACGATCACGCAGGTTTCCTGGAATAAACGCGGCGCTTGTGAGCTTTTCGCGAGCAAGCTCGCTCCTACATTAGGGTGCTGATTGTCACCACTCGGTGACATTTCTTTTCCCCTTCGTTACTTGCCCATCCCACGCCCTTGTTTAGACTCCGGTCATCCCAAAAAAACAATAAGGGCCACCCATGACCACCCAACCACTGCCTGCCAGCAGTTGGCTGAATGCACCTGCCCATTACGCTTGGCTCGCCGCGGAAGGCCAGCGCCTGTTGGCGTTCGCCAAGGTATCGCGCCTGCCGGACGGGTTCGGCAACCTCGACGATAAAGGCCAGTTGCCGGCCAATGCCCGCGCCGAAACCATGAACACCGCGCGCATGACCCACAGCTTTGCCATGGCCCATGCCATGGGGTTGCCGGGTTATGCCGAACTGGTGGCGCACGGTGTGGCAGCGCTCAGCGGCCCGCTGCGTGACAGTGAGCACGGTGGCTGGTTCGCCGCGCCCCAGGCGGCTGATGGCAACACCGGCAAGGCCGCCTACCTGCACGCCTTCGTGGCCCTCGCCGCCAGCTCTGCCGTGGTGGCCGGCGCGCCGGGAGCGCACACATTAATGAACGACGCCGTCCATATCATCGACCAGTTCTTCTGGAGCGAAGAGGAGGGCGTCATGCTCGAATCCTTTGCCCGGGACTGGAGCGGCGTCGAAGCCTATCGTGGCGCCAACAGCAACATGCACGCCACCGAAGCTTTCCTGGCATTGGCCGATGTCAGTGGTGATACACGTTGGCTGGACCGTGCGCTGCGCATCGTCGAACGGGTGATCCACACCCACGCCGCTGGCAACCAGTTCATGGTCATCGAACATTTCGATGCGCACTGGAAGCCGTTGCTCGGTTACAACCAAGACAACCCCGCCGATGGCTTTCGCCCCTACGGCATCACCCCCGGCCATGGTTTCGAATGGGCGCGGTTGCTGCTGCACCTTGAAGCTGCGCGCCTCAAGGCCAAGCTGACCACGCCGGACTGGCTGGTGAGCGACGCCAAAGGCCTGTTCGCCAGTGCCTGCGAGTACGCCTGGGCGGTGGATGGTGCGCCGGGCCTTGTCTACACTCTGGATTGGAACCAGCGCCCGGTGGTACGCGAGCGCCTGCACTGGACCCATGCTGAAGCCAGCGCCGCTGCTCAGGCGCTGCTCAAACGTAGCGGCGAGCTGCATTACGAAACCTGGTACCGACGCTTCTGGGAGTTTTGCGAAACCTACTTCATCGACCGGCTCCAGGGCAGTTGGCACCACGAACTCAGCCCGCACAACCAACCCAGCAGTAAAATCTGGGGCGGCAAACCTGACCTGTACCATGCCTGGCAAGCGGTCGTGCTGCCTGCACTGCCCTTGGCACCCAGCCTGGCCAGTGCATTGGGCAGCGGATGCTATGTCACCAGGTGGTGACATTTGTACGTCCCTTTGTTACCTGCGCCCCGAAAATCCATGTTTAAACTCCGTGCAGCGCAAGCTCTAGACTTGCATGCATAACAACAAGAAAAGGTACTCAGATGAACGCGATTAATCGCCTCGCCGTCGCTATTTCCATTGCCTCGTTGTTCCCCCTCAGTGCATTTGCCGCCGACTCCAAAGGTACGGTGGAAGTGGTGCATTGGTGGACCTCCGGCGGTGAAAAAGCGGCTGTGGATGTCCTGAAGGCCCAAGTTGAGAAAGACGGCTTCACCTGGAAAGACGGTGCAGTGGCAGGCGGCGGTGGCGCCACCGCCATGACCGTGCTGAAAAGCCGTGCGGTCGCTGGCAACCCGCCAGGCGTTGCCCAGATCAAAGGCCCCGATATTCAGGAATGGGCCTCTACTGGCCTGCTCGACACCGACGTGCTCAAAGACGTCGCCAAAGAAGAAAAATGGGATTCGCTGCTCGACAAGAAAGTCTCCGACACCGTGAAATACGACGGTGACTACGTGGCCGTGCCGGTGAATATCCACCGCGTGAACTGGCTGTGGATCAACCCGGAAGTCTTCAAGAAAGCCGGCATCACCAAGAACCCAACCACCCTCGAAGAATTCTATGCAGCGGGCGACAAGCTCAAGGCTGCAGGCTTCATTGCGCTCGCCCACGGCGGCCAGCCTTGGCAGGACAGCACCGTGTTCGAAGCGGTGGTGCTTTCGGTAATGGGCGCTGATGGCTACAAGAAAGCGCTGGTCGACCTGGATAACGGCGCACTGACCGGCCCGGAAATGGTCAAGGCCCTCACCGAGCTGAAGAAAGTCGCGACCTACATGGACGTCGACGGCAAGGGCCAGGACTGGAACCTGGAAGCTGGCAAGGTCATCAACGGCAAGGCCGGCATGCAGATCATGGGCGACTGGGCCAAGTCCGAGTGGACCGCCGCCAAGAAAGTCGCCGGCAAGGATTATGAGTGCGTTGCTTTCCCGGGCACTGATAAAGCCTTCACCTACAACATCGACTCCCTGGCGGTGTTCAAGCAGAAAGACAAAGGCACTGCTGCGGGTCAGCAGGACATCGCCAAAGTAGTGCTGGGTGAAAACTTCCAGAAGGTGTTCAGCATCAACAAGGGCTCGATCCCTGTGCGTAACGACATGCTGACCAAGATGGAATCCTACGGCTTTGATTCCTGCGCCCAGACCGCCGCCAAGGACTTCCTGGCCGACGCCAAGACTGGCGGCCTGCAGCCAAGCATGGCGCACAACATGGCCACCACCCTGGCGGTGCAAGGTGCGTTCTTTGATGTCGTGACCAACTTCATCAACGACCCGAAAGCCGACCCGGCCGACACGGCCAAGAAGCTTGGCGCGGCGATCAAGTCGGCCAAGTAACACCCTATGTAGGAACCCGGCTTGCTGTGGCGAGGGAGCTTGCTCCCGCTGAGGTGCGAAGCGCCCCCAAAGACAGCGTCTGCTTCGCAGCCGAGCGGGAGCAAGCTCCCTCGCCACAAAAGCGGGTTCCTGCAGGCTGTAGTCCTTTTTCCCTGTACTGGATTTTCCCATGAGTTCTGTTGCTGTGTTCAGCAAGGCCTCGCCATTCGATGTGCTGCAGCGCTGGCTCCCTAAACTGGTGCTGGCGCCGAGCATGTTCATCGTGCTGGTGGGCTTTTATGGCTACATCCTGTGGACGTTCGTGCTGTCGTTCACCACCTCGACCTTCCTGCCCAGCTACAAATGGGCGGGCCTGGCGCAGTATCAGCGGCTGTTCGATAACGACCGCTGGTGGGTGGCGAGCAAGAACCTGGCCGTGTTCGGCGGCATGTTCATCGGCATCACCCTGGTGATCGGTGTGCTGCTGGCGATTTTCCTCGACCAGAAAATCCGCCGCGAAGGCTTTATCCGCACCATTTACCTGTACCCGATGGCGCTCTCCATGATCGTCACCGGTACCGCCTGGAAATGGCTGCTCAACCCGGGCATGGGCCTGGACAAACTCCTGCGGGACTGGGGCTGGGAAGGCTTCCGTCTCGACTGGCTGATCGACCCGGACCGCGTGGTCTACTGCCTGGTGATCGCCGCTGTGTGGCAAGCCTCGGGCTTTATCATGGCGATGTTCCTCGCCGGCCTGCGCGGTGTTGATCAGTCGATCATCCGCGCTGCGCAGATCGATGGCGCAAGCCTGCCGCGTATCTACTGGAGCGTGGTGCTGCCGAGCCTGCGCCCGGTGTTCTTCAGTGCGGTGATGATCCTGGCGCACATTGCGATCAAGAGCTTCGACCTGGTGGCGGCAATGACCGCAGGCGGCCCGGGCTACTCGTCCGACCTGCCGGCTATGTTCATGTACTCGTTCACCTTCAGTCGCGGCCAGATGGGCATGGGTTCGGCCAGTGCAATCCTGATGCTCGGTGCGATCCTCGCGATCATTGTGCCGTACCTGTATTCCGAGCTGAGGACCAAGCGCAATGACTAGTCTCGCCACCAAACCTGCCATCAGCCTGAGCCGCATCGCGATCTACGCGGTGCTGATCCTGGCGGTGCTGCTGTACCTGGTGCCGCTGGTGGTGATGCTGCTCACCAGCTTCAAGACCCCGGAAGACATCAGCACCGGTAACCTGCTGAGCTGGCCCACCGTGGTCAGCGGCATCGGCTGGGTCAAGGCCTGGGCCACCGTGGATGGCTACTTCTGGAACTCGATCAAGATCACCGTTCCTGCTGTGCTCATCTCTACCGCCATTGGCGCCTTGAACGGCTACGTGCTGTCGTTCTGGCGCTTCCGGGGTTCGCAGCTGTTCTTCGGCCTGCTGCTGTTCGGCTGCTTCCTGCCGTTCCAGACTGTGCTGCTGCCCGCGTCGTTCACCCTCGGCAAGATGGGCCTGGCCAGCACCACCACCGGCCTGGTGTTTATCCACGTGGTCTACGGCCTGGCGTTCACCACGCTGTTCTTCCGTAACTATTACGTGAGCATCCCGGATGCGTTGATCAAGGCAGCACGCCTGGACGGAGCGGGTTTTTTCACCATCTTCCGCCGGATCATCCTGCCGATGTCGACGCCGATCATCATGGTCTGCCTGATCTGGCAGTTCACCCAGATCTGGAACGACTTCCTGTTCGGTGTGGTGTTCTCCAGCGGCGACTCCCAGCCCATCACGGTGGCGCTGAACAACCTGGTCAACACCAGCACCGGGGCCAAGGAATATAACGTGGATATGGCGGCGGCGATGATCGCCGGGCTGCCGACCCTGCTGGTCTATGTGATCGCAGGCAAGTATTTCGTGCGCGGCCTCACGGCCGGTGCGGTCAAGGGGTAATCATGGCTACGCTTGAACTTCGCAATGTAAACAAGACCTATGGCGCCGGCCTGCCCGACACCTTGAAGAACATCGAACTGTCGATCAAGGAAGGCGAGTTCCTCATCCTGGTCGGCCCGTCGGGCTGTGGTAAATCCACGCTGATGAACTGCATCGCCGGCCTTGAGACCATCACCGGCGGCGCGATCATGATCGGTGATCAAGACGTGAGCGGCATGAGCCCCAAGGACCGTGACATCGCCATGGTGTTCCAGTCCTACGCGCTGTACCCGACCATGAGCGTGCGCGAGAACATCGAGTTCGGCCTCAAGATCCGCAAGATGCCGCAAGCCGACATCGACGCCGAAGTGGCGCGCGTGGCCAAGTTGCTGCAGATCGAACACCTGCTCAACCGCAAGCCGGGCCAGTTGTCCGGTGGCCAGCAACAGCGCGTGGCCATGGGCCGTGCCCTGGCGCGTCGGCCGAAGATCTACCTGTTCGACGAACCGCTGTCCAACCTCGACGCCAAGCTGCGGGTCGAGATGCGTACCGAAATGAAGCTGATGCACCAGCGTCTGAAAACCACCACCGTCTACGTGACCCACGACCAGATCGAAGCGATGACCCTGGGCGACAAAGTGGCGGTGATGAAGGACGGCATCATTCAGCAATTCGGCACCCCGAAGGAAATTTACAACGACCCTGCCAACCTGTTTGTGGCAAGCTTTATCGGTTCACCACCGATGAACTTCGTTCCCATGCGTCTAAAACGCCAGAACGGTGGTCTGGTCGCGCTGCTCGACAGCGGCCAGGCCCGTTGCGAGTTGCCGCTGGGCATGAATGACGCAGGGTTGGAAGACCGCGATGTGATCCTGGGCCTGCGCCCGGAGCAGATCGTGCTGGCAGCGGGCGAGGGCAACGGCTCGTCGAGCATTCGCGCCGAAGTGCAGGTGACCGAGCCTACCGGCCCGGACACCCTGGTGTTTGTGCAGCTCAATGACACCAAGGTCTGCTGCCGTTTGGCGCCGGACGTGGCACCGCAAGTGGGCGAGACACTGACCTTGCAGTTCGACCCGGCCAAGGTATTGCTGTTTGACGCCAAGACCGGTGAGCGGTTGGGCGTAGTGGCTTCATTGCCGGCACAGGGGCATGCCGACAATGTGACCCAGTTCAAGGGGCGTTGAGCAAGATAAGTGATTGTTTTAGTTAAAAAATGTAACCCGCGTTAGATAAAAACAGTTTAATAACAATAAAGACGAGGATGTAGGGATGAAAAAGCAACACAACAACACCCGGCTGATCTGCCAACTGTCAGCGGCAGCAGCCCTTGTATTGTCCGCCAATGCGATGGCGGCCGATGCATTCAGCGCCGATTCCAAGTGGATGACCGGCGATTGGGGCGGCGAACGTACCAAGCTGATCGAGCAAGGTATCGACATCAAGGCCGACTACGTGGGCGAGATGGGCTACAACGCCCACGGCGGCTACAACGACGACAAGACCGGTCGTTACTCCGACCAGTTCGGTCTGGGCGTGGCGCTGGACCTGCAAAAACTGTGGGGCTGGGATAACACCCAGGCCAAGATCCAGTTGACCAATCGTAATGGCCAGAACATCTCCAATGACCGCATTGGCGACCCGCGTGCCGGCACCTTGAGTTCCTCGCAAGAAGTGTATGGCCGTGGCCACATGGTGCGTCTGACCCAGTTCTGGATTCAGCACCAGATGTTCGACAACAAGCTGGACGTGAAGCTCGGTTACTTCGGTGAAGGCGAAGACTTCAACACCTTCCCTTGCGACTTCCAGAACCTGTCGTTCTGCGGCTCGCAGGTCGGTAACTACGTCAATACCTGGTACAACTGGCCGGTCGCCCAGGCCGCTATCCGCGTGAAATACAACATCACGCCTGAGCTGTATGCGCAAATCGGTGCCTACAACCAGAACCCGTCGCAGTTGGAGCACGGCAACGGCTTCAAACTCAGCGGCAGTGGTACCAAGGGCACCGTGATTCCGGTGGAATTGGTCTGGTCGCCGAAGGTTAATAACCTGCCGGGCGAATACCGTGTGGGTTTCTATAAAAGTGCGGCCGATGCTCCGGATGTACGTGAAGACGTCAACGGTAACGATGCGGTCCTCAGCGGCGCCGACTTCCGTACCCGCAGCAGCAAGAAAGGTTACTGGTTCGTTGCGCAACAGCAACTCACCACCCATAACGGCGACGCTTCCCGTGGCCTGAACATTGCAGCCAACGCGACCTTCCATGACAAGGAAACCAACCTGGTCGACAACTACCAGTCGTTGATGCTCGTGTACAAAGGCCCATTCGACGCGCGTCCAAAAGATGACGTCGGCATTGGCGTCGCTCGCCTGCATGTCAACGATGACGTGAAGAAGAACTCTCAATTGCTCAACGCCGCCAATGGTGTGAGCGACTACGACAATCCGCTGTACACGCCGATTCGTGAGACTGAATACAACGTCGAACTCAACTACGGTTTCCACGTCACCAACTGGCTGACTGTGCGTCCGAACCTGCAGTACGTTGTCCAGCCTGGCGGCGTGGATAAAGTCGACAACGCGCTGGTAGCGGGCCTGAAAATTCAGTCTACGTTCTAACGCTGTTGCGATAAGCTCCTCTCTCTGTGCGCATTTGCGGGTAGCCATGGCTATCCGCTTTTTTTTGCGTGGCACTGTGATATTCGGGACCTGGGCACATGCACGAGCAACCGCTGCAACGCTTTTTCAAATCCCTGCGCGAGCGTCCAGTGTTCGCCTGGGAGCGCTTTCAGATGCGCGATGTGTTGGTGATCGACCACCCCCTGTGCCAGGCGGTGTTCAGTCGCCAGGGTGCGCAATTGTTGCATTTTCAGCCCACCGGCCAGAAGCCATGGCTGTGGTGCGCGGCCAAGTGGCCACAGGTCGGCGCCATTCGGGGCGGCGTACCGGTGTGCTGGCCGTGGTATGGCCGCCACCCCAGCGAAAATGCCTGGCCGTCCCACGGATGGGCCCGCTTGATCGACTGGAAACTGCTCGACAGCAGCACCGATGACGACGGCGTGCGCCTGCACTGGCAATTGCAGCTGTGCGACTGGCAGGTGGACTTGCACGCGCACCTGGGTGACACCCTGGAACTGCGCCTGAGCACCGAGCATCACGACGAGCTGCCGTGCCAGTTGAGCCATGCATTGCACGCTTACTGGCGTATTGGTCACGTCGATGAGGTAGCGCTGTCTGGGCTCGAAGGAGCACAAGGTTACGACCAGCTCAATCGCCAGGTTTGCCAGCAGGAAGGTGAATTGCGGGTCGATGGCGGATGCCAGCGGGTGTTCCAGCATGAGGGCGAATTGCAGCTCAAGGACCACGCCTGGCAGCGTGAACTGTGCATCGACACCGGCGACAGCGCCGACACGGTGGTGTGGCACCCGGGGAGCCGGCCGCTGTTGGGCGTGAGCTTTAACGAAGCGTCGGGGTTTGTGTGCGTAGAGGCGGCGATGGCGGCGGCGAGCCTGGCGCCGGGGGAGAGGGCCCACTTGAGTTTACAGGCCAGGGCAGGGGTTTAGCGGTGTGGCTGATGGCGCTATCGCAGGTACTGCTGGAAGAGCTGCCTGCTAGTTGAATTCATGATCGTTCCCACGCTGCGCGTGGGAATGCAGCCTATGACGCTCCGCGTCACGACGCTAAAGGCAGACGCAGAGCGTCCAGTGAGGCATTCCCACGCGGAGCGTGGGAACGATCAGTTGACACGGATTTAGTTGAATTCATCCCCCACCGGATACCGGCTGTCATTCAAGCTCTCTTTGATCTTGCGCAAATGCGGCTGGAAATCCACCCCGCGACGCAAGGTCATGCCGGTCGCCAGCACATCCAGCACCGTCAACTGGATAATCCGAGAAGTCATCGGCATGTAGATATCCGTGTCTTCCGGCAGCGGGATGTTCAGGCTCACCGTACTGGCTTTGGCCAGCGGCGAGTTTTCGGCGGTCACGCCCAGCACTGACGCACCGTTTTCCCGAGCGATACGCGCAACTTCCACCAGTTCGCGGGTACGGCCGGTGTAGGAAATGATCACGAACAACTCACCGGTGTGCGCCACCGAGGCGATCATGCGTTGCATCAGCACGTCGGCATGGGCGGTCACCGCCAGGTTGAAGCGGAAGAACTTGTGCAACGCGTCCATGGCTACGGGGGCCGAAGCGCCGAGGCCAAAGAAGTGGATTTGCCGCGCCTGGATCAACAAGTCCACGGCCTTGCTGATCAGCGCCGGGTCCAGGGCCTGGCACGCACTGTCCAAGGAGGCAATGGCGCTGCCAAAGATCTTCTGGGTGTAGGCCTCGGGGTTATCATCGGCCTCCACGGCGCGGCTGACATACGCGGCGCCACTGGCCAGGCTTTGCGCCAACTGCAATTTGAGTTCAGGGTAACCGCTGACACCGAATGAACGGCAGAAGCGGTTGACCGTCGGTTCACTGACCGAGGCGGCCTGGGCGAGGGCGGCGATCGAGAAGCGTGTGGCCTGCTGCGGGTTGAGCAGGATCACTTCAGCGACTTTGCGCTCGGCCTTGTTCAATTCTTCGAGGCGGTTCCGGATCTGTTCCAGAAGATTTCGCACGCGGTCCATTCAGTCTTTCCTTCGGGCGACGATGCAAATAAAAAGGCGGTAACCAATCGATGAGTGGCTTTTCGCGGTGGCCTATCCTACTGAGGGTAGCTGAACACCACCACTCGCAATGCGTATTTCGGGAAAATGTTGTGGTTATTACTACATTTTTCCTTGAGTGATACCTTGAAAAAAGGTATTTGTAGCTTAACTTGATAAAAGAACAAACATCATGCCTTCGATAACCGTGGAACCCTGCACCTTTGCCCTGTTTGGCGCCTTGGGTGATCTGGCGCTGCGCAAGTTATTTCCTGCCCTTTATCAACTCGATGGCGCCGGGTTGCTGCACGACGACACACGCATCCTGGCCCTGGCCCGTGAAGCCGGCTCCGAGCAGCAACACCTGGCCCATATCGAAAAAGAATTGCGTAAATACGTCGGCAAAGAGCTCGACGAAGCCGTGGCCCAGCGTTTCCTCGCACGCCTGGCTTATGTGCATGTCGACTTCATGAAGGCCGACGACTACGTCGCCCTGGCCGAAAAAGCCGGCAGCGAGCAACGCCTGATTGCCTACTTCGCCACCCCGGCGGCGGTGTACGGCGCGATCTGCGAAAACCTGTCCAAGGTCGGCCTGGCGGAAAATACCCGCGTAGTGCTGGAAAAACCCATCGGTTCGGACCTGGAGTCGTCGCGCAAGGTCAACGACGCCGTGGCGCAGTTCTTTCCGGAAAACCGCACCTACCGCATCGACCACTACCTGGGCAAAGAGACGGTGCAAAACCTGATCGCCCTGCGTTTCGCCAACAGCCTGTTCGAAACCCAGTGGAATCAGAACTACATCTCCCACGTGGAAATCACCGTGGCCGAGCAGGTTGGCATCGAAGGCCGTTGGGGTTACTTCGACAAGGCTGGCCAGCTGCGCGACATGATCCAGAATCACTTGTTGCAACTGCTTTGCCTGATTGCCATGGACCCGCCTGCCGACCTGTCCGCCGACAGCATCCGCGACGAGAAGGTCAAGGTGCTCAAGGCCTTGGCGCCGATCAGCCCCGAGGGCCTGACCACTCAGGTAGTCCGTGGCCAGTACATCGCCGGCTACAGCGCTGGTAAAGCCGTGCCGGGTTACCTGGAAGAAGACAACTCCAACACCCAGAGCGACACCGAGACGTTCGTTGCCCTGCGTGCCGATATCCGTAACTGGCGCTGGGCCGGCGTGCCGTTCTACCTGCGTACCGGCAAGCGTATGCCGCAAAAACTGTCGCAGATCGTCATTCACTTCAAGGAACCGTCCCACTACATCTTCGCCCCGGAGCAGCGTCTGCAGATCAGCAACAAGCTGATCATCCGCCTGCAGCCGGACGAAGGTATTTCCCTGCGTGTGATGACCAAGGAGCAGGGCCTGGACAAAGGCATGCAACTGCGCAGCGGACCACTGCAATTGAATTTTTCCGACACCTATCGCAGCGCACGCATCCCCGATGCCTACGAGCGATTGTTGCTGGAAGTGATGCGCGGCAATCAGAACCTGTTTGTTCGCAAAGATGAAATCGAAGCCGCGTGGAAGTGGTGTGACCAGTTGATCGCCGGGTGGAAAAAATCCGGTGATGCGCCCAAGCCGTATGCGGCGGGGTCCTGGGGGCCGATGAGCTCCATTGCACTGATCACGCGGGATGGGAGGTCGTGGTATGGCGATATCTGAATTGAAACTGCCTCAGGGCGTCACTGCCCATGAGTACCGTACGCCTGCGCTGCTGGCCGATGGCCTGGCCAATGACGTGGCTGAGCAACTGCGCTCGGCCATCAGTGCCCGTGGCGAGGCGACGTTGGTGGTGTCCGGTGGCCGCAGCCCCGTGGCGTTTTTCCAGAACCTGGCCAAGCAGGGCCTGGACTGGTCCAAGGTCACCATCACCCTGGCCGATGAACGCTGGGTGCCGGTCGAACATGCCGACAGTAATGCTGGCCTGTTGAAGCAACACTTGCTGCAAGGTCCGGCGGCCAAGGCGAAGTTCTTGAGCCTGTACATCCCCGCTGCCAATCTTGAAGACGCTGCCGAGCAGGCCGATCGCCTGCTGGGCGAGTTGCCAGCCATTGATGTGCTGGTGCTGGGCATGGGCGATGACGGCCACACCGCATCGCTGTTCCCCAACAGCCCTAACCTGAGCGAAGCGCTGAAGGCCGACGGTACCCGCCGTTGCTGGCCGATGCTGGCGCCCACTGTGCCGCACCAGCGCCTGACCATGAGTCGTGCGCTACTGGCCACGGCCAGCTACACCGTGCTGTCGATTTCCGGCAGTTCGAAATTGACTACCTTGAGCGCCGCCCTGGCCAGCGACGATGTTGCTGCCATGCCGATTCGCGCGTTTTTGCAACCTACTCTAGAGATTTACTGGTGCCCATGAGCCAAGGATCAGCCGCTATGAAAAGCCCTCAACCGACCGTGTCCATGGCGGATAAAGTTGCCTTGATCGACAGCCTCTGCGCCAAGGCGCGGATCCTGCCGGTGATCACCATCGCCCGCGAGCAGGACATCCTGCCGTTGGCCGACGCCCTGGCCGCTGGCGGTTTGACCGCGCTGGAAGTGACCCTGCGTTCCGAGTTCGGCCTCAAGGCCATTCAGGTCTTGCGCGAGCAACGTCCCGAGCTGTGCACCGGTGCCGGTACCGTGCTTGATCGTCACATGCTCGAAGCGGCAGAAGTGGCAGGCTCGCAATTTATCGTCACCCCCGGCATCACCCGTGACTTGCTGGAAGCCTCGGTGCACAGCCCGATCCCGCTGCTGCCGGGCATCAGCAACGCCTCCGGCATCATGGAAGGCTACGGCTTGGGTTATCGCCGCTTCAAGCTGTTCCCGGCTGAAGTCAGCGGTGGTGTTGCTGCCATCAAGGCTCTCGGCGGCCCGTTCGGCGAAGTCAAATTCTGCCCGACTGGCGGTGTTGGTCCGGCCAACATCAAGAGCTACATGGCGTTGAAAAACGTAATGTGCGTGGGCGGCAGTTGGATGCTGGATCCGGAGTGGGTCAAGAACGGCGACTGGGCGCGTATCCAGGAAGTCACTGCCCAGGCGCTGGCGTTGCTGGACTGAACTGATTTATCGAATCGTTGTTGCTGTGCTTTACGGCATTTTTGCGGCGCACTTGGTCGGTGTGCCGCTTTTTTTTGCCTGTAAAAAAACCTCAAGCACATCGCTGCTCTGAAGGTGGGAGCTGGCTTGCCTGCGATAGCCATTTATCAGTTAGCCCATCTTTGGCTGGTACACCGTTATCGCAGGCAAGCCAGCTCCCACAGTTTTAAACGGTGTTTAGTTTGGTGATCGCATGGACTAGCGCATTGATGTCCGCCGCCGACGTCACCAGCCCCGGCGTCACCCGGATACAGGTGCCAAACGCTGCCCCCGTGCGCGTAGTGGTGAACAGGCCGTGCTCCTTGAGCAACCTGTCCACCATCATCTGCTGATCACGCCCGATGAACTTGAAGGCTGTGATCCCGCAGTACAGTCGCGGGTCATCCGAGGTCAGCACTTCAATCCCCGGCAACGGCCGTACCTGGTTTACCCACAGGTTGCGCAGGTAATTGACGCGTGCGCCCTTGGCCGCAGCGCCACCCAACTGTCGATGCTCTTCAAACACCAGGGGCAAGGTCATCAGCGCCGGAAAGTTCGGCGTGCTGTAGGACGTACGCGCTCGCACATCGGTGGCTGGGTAGTGAAACTCGCCCATATCCGGGTCGATATCGGCCAGGCGCTCCGGTGCGATGTACAAAAAGCCCAGGGTCAACGGCGCGCCGATCCACTTGTGCAGGTTGAAGCCTGCGAACTGAATGCCCAGTTCGGCCAGGTTGAATTCGATCTGGCCCAAGGCGTGGGCGCCGTCGAGGATCACGTCGATTGCGCGTTCGCGCGCGGCCTTGGCAATGGCCGCAACCGGCATGACCAGGCCCGTACGGTGGGTCACATGGGTCAAGGCCATTAATTTCAGACGCGGGTACTGCACAAACGCATCGTGATAAGTCTGCACCAAGCTGTCGACACTGGCCGGGTGGGTGTGGGCCACCTCTATCACTTCCACGCCGCGAGTCGATGCCAGCCAGCGCATGGCGCCTTTGACCGTGTCGTATTCCAGGTCGCTGATCAGCACCTGGTCGCCGGGTTGCAGGCGGTTGTAGTTGCGGATCAGTGACTGCAAGGCTTCGGTAGCGTTACGGGTGAAAGCGACCGATTCGGGGTCGACAGCAATCAAGCCGGCCAACTGGCGGCGTATCTCGTTGTTTTCACCCTGTTCAAAACGCTGGCGCACATGCACAGAGTTGCTGCGGTTGATAAAGCTGATGTGCTCAAGGTACTGGGCCTGCACCGCCCGGCTCATACGCCCGAAGTAGCCGTTTTCCAGGTTGATCGGACCGGGCTCGTATTCATAGCGCTGGGCGATGGCCTGCCAGTGCGGTTCGTTATCAGCATTCCTTGGCATGGTGAGTCTCTTAGTGACGGGGGGCGGGTCTGCCGTGTTTGGCGCGCAGCGGTTCGAGCAATTCGGACAGGCCGTTGTGGTCGATTTCCTGCATCAAGGCCAGCAAACCGCCCAATTCGCCGTGGGGGAAACCTTCGCGGGCGAACCAGTTCAGGTAGGGCCCGGGCAGGTCGGCAATGATCCGGCCTTTGTATTTGCCGAAGGGCATTTGGCGGGTGATCAGCAGTTCGAGTTTTTCGGGATTCATGAGCGTCGTAGGGTTGAGGCCAGGCTTTCGAAAATACAGGCATTCTGCATGAAGGCCAAATGACAGATCATGCAAATAACCAACATACAGATGGTTCAATAATTCGTAACTTATTGAAAATAAACATAAAAATAATTTTTATAAACCTGGCACGGGCGCTGCAATAACCAAGGCAACCTTCTAACCCGTACAAGGAATTGAAAAATGACTGATATCAACAAAGAATCGATCTCCGTACTGAACGACCTGATCGAGACCAGCATCGACGGCCAAAAGGGTTTCAAGGAATGCGCTGAAGACATCAAGCATCCGGAACTCAAGGCATTGTTTGCCAAGCGTGCTGTTGATTGCGGTACCGCTGCCGAAGAACTGAAAACTGCTGTGCGTGCCCTGGGCGGCGATCCAGAGAAGTCCGGTAGTGTCGCCGGCGCCCTGCACCGTGGCTGGGTCGACGTGAAGTCGATGGTCACCGGCAAGGACGAAGAGGCCGTATTGAACGAAGCCGAGCGCGGTGAAGACCACGCACTGAAGGCTTACAAGGAAGCGATCGAGAAGATCAACAAGCACAACCTGGTGGGCATTCGTGACTTGGTTGAGCGTCAGTACCACGGTGTACAGCGCAACCACGACCAGGTAAAAGCCCTGCGTAACCAGGCTCGCGCTCAGTCGTAAGACCTGAGGTAAGACCTACGCTGGACCTAGTGTGGGAGCGGGCTTGCTCGCGAAAGCGGTGGATCAGTCACTGTTGTATTGGCTGATACACCGCATTCGCGGGCGAGCCCGCTCCCACATTTTTTTATGCAAAGGCTGGAATGTAGATCAGCCGATGCTGATTGGCGGCAGCTCGGTCAGGGTCACGACTTGCTGTTTGCGCGGCGCCAGAATCTCCGCCTCGCCATCGACTACCAACTCATCACGCTGGTTGAACACCCGAGTGGCAATGCGCACGCGAAACTTCGGCAGTTTCTCGAGGATTTCCAAGCGCACGGTCAGGGTGTCGCCGATCTTCACCGGTTTCTGAAAGGTCATTTGCTGGCCGATATAGATAGTGCCCGGCCCAGGCAGCTCGCAGGCCACTGCCGCGCTGATCAGCGCGCCGCTGAACATGCCGTGGGCAATCCGCTCCTTGAACATGGTCGCCTTGGCGTATTCAGCGTCCAGGTGCACCGGGTTGTGGTCACCCGACATGGCGGCGAACAGCTGGATATCGCGCTCTTCGACGGTTTTGCTGAAGCTGGCAGTCTGGCCCACTTCAAGCGCTTCGTACGGGGTGTTGGTTACCTGGGTCATCTCAAGGAGCATCCTGTGGCTTAACGGTAATTAATCGGCTGATTTTAAAGCAAAAACTATTCGCAGCGGGTGGGCCTGCGCAACGCCAGCGCCTGGTCGAGCCAGGTCAGCAGGTCGGCGGTGACTTCATCACGGTTGGTTTCGTTGAATACTTCATGGCGCGCCTGCGGGTAAAGCGTCAATTGCACGTCCTGGCAACCGGCCTCACGCAGGGCGTGGGCCAGGTGCTTGAGACGCTTGCCTTCACTCACCGGATCACGATCGCCGCCAATCACCAGGATCGGCAGGCCGGGATCAATCTGCGCCAGGTTGGAGACTTTGCTGATCTGCTGCAAGCCGCCCAACAGGTCGATCCACAGTTGATTGGTGCAACGAAAGCCACAGAGTGGGTCGTTGATGTAGTTGTCCACTTCAACCGGGTCGCGGCTGAGCCAGTCAAACGCGGTGCGATTGGGTTTGAAGGCTTTGTTGAATGAGCCGAACGACAAGAAGTCGATCAACGCACTGCGCCCTCGCAGGCCTTGGCGTGCACGTTCGATGCGCGCAATGATTTGCGCTGCACGGTAGAGGGCCACCGGCTGGAAATTCGAGCCGCTGAGTATTGCGCCATGCAAGCTGGCGCTGTGATGCAGCAAGTATGCCTGGGAGATATAGCTGCCCATGCTGTGGCCCAGCAAGATGATCGGCAGCCCGGGATGCTGTTGGCCGATGTGCTGATTAAGGCTGGCCAGATCGCCCACGACTTTGTTCCAGCCATCCGTTTCAGCATATAGCCCAACGGTGCCGGCCTCGGCGGTACGGCCATGCCCACGCTGGTCCAGCGCATATACGCCATACCCTGCGCCACACAACGCTTGCGCCAGGCGCGCATAGCGACCGCCGTGCTCGGCCATGCCATGGGAAATCATCACCACGGCCCTGGGCGGGCCGTCGGGCATCCATTGGTTGACGTACAGACGGGTGTGGTCGTTCGCGGTCAGCCAGAAGGTGCTGTGGTTCATGGCGGCTTCCTTTGCTCAGGGTGGTTGCATTGTATAGCTCATCCGGCGTGGGGCGGGGTATCTGCCTACGCCTTAGGTACAAGATTCATACAATCAATGACACAGTTCAGCGTCTTGCCTGTTTGGCCATAGCTGCTAACTTCCCCAAAGCTCCGCTTCTTATTGCTGCACATCTGCATGGCAGCGGCCGGACACACTCAGGTAAAGAGGACAAGAATAATGCAACCTGATTTCTGGAATGACAAACGCGCGGCGGGAGTCCCCAATGCCATCGACCTCAGCACCTACACGTCGGTGATCGAGGTCTTCGAGCGTTCCTGCAAGACCTTTGCCGACCGTCCGGCATTCAGCAGCATGGGCATTACCCTCACCTACGCCGAGCTTGAGCGCCAGAGTGCGGCGTTTGCCGGTTACCTGCAGCAGCACACCGACCTCAAGCCCGGCGAGCGCATCGCGGTGCAGCTGCCCAACGTGCTGCATTACCCGGTTGCGGTGTTCGGCGCACTGCGCGCCGGGCTGATCGTGGTCAACACCAACCCGCTTTATACGCCGCGCGAGATGCGCCATCAGTTCAAGGATGCCGGTGTGCGGGCGCTGGTCTACCTCAACCTGTTCGGTTCACGTGTGCAGGAGGTGTGCACCGACACGGAGATCGACTACCTGATCGAAGCCAGGATGGGCGATTTCATGCCCGCCGCCAAAGGCTGGCTGGTCAACACCGTGGTCGACAAAGTCAAGAAGATGGTCCCGGCCTACCACCTGCCGCGGGCGGTTTCGTTCAAGCGCGCCCTGCGCATGGGCGCGGGCCTTGGAGTGACGCGCCATCCGGTGACCCTGGACGACGTCGCCGTGCTGCAATACACCGGCGGCACCACTGGGCTGGCCAAGGGAGCGATGCTCACTCACGGCAACCTGGTGGCGAACATGCAGCAAGTGCGGGCGTGCATGTCGCAACTGGGCGACGACGGCCATCCGCTGATCAAGGAAGGGCAGGAGGTGATGATTGCACCGCTGCCGCTGTACCACATCTATGCATTCACGGCCAATTGCATGTGCATGATGGTCTCCGGTAACCACAACGTGCTGATCACCAACCCACGGGACATCGGCGGGTTTATCAAGGAGCTCAAACAGTGGCAGTTCTCCGGCCTGTTGGGGCTCAACACACTATTTGTGGCGCTGATGGACCACCCGGATTTCAAGACCCTGGATTTCTCCCACCTGAAGATTACCAACTCCGGCGGCACCGCCCTGGTCAAGGCCACGGCGGAACGCTGGAAAGCGGTGACCGGCTGCGCCATCGGCGAAGGCTACGGCCTCACCGAAACCTCGCCAGTGGCCAGTACCAACCCCTACGGCGGCCTGTCACGCCTGGGTACCGTGGGCATCCCGGTGCCGGGTACGGCGATGAAGGTCGTGGATGACCTGGGGCAAGAACTGCCGTTGGGCGAGCGCGGCGAGCTGTGCATCCAGGGCCCACAAGTGATGAAGGGCTACTGGCAGCAACCGGCCGCCACCGCCGAAACCCTGGACGCCGATGGCTGGTTGAAGACCGGTGACATTGCGGTGATCGACACCGATGGCTACATCAGTATTGTGGATCGCAAGAAGGATTTGATCATCGTCTCGGGTTTCAACGTGTACCCCAACGAAATTGAAGACGTGATCATGGCCCACCCGGCCGTGGCCAACTGCGCCGTGATCGGCGTACCGGACGAGCGCACGGGGGAGGCGGTGAAGCTGTTCGTGGTGGCACGGGCCCAGGGGGTGAGCCTCGAGGAACTGAAGGCGTACTGCAAGGCCAACTTCACGGGGTACAAGGTGCCCAAGCATATTGTGTTGAGAGAGTCGTTGCCGATGACGCCGGTGGGGAAAATTCTGCGCCGGGAGCTGCGCGACATCGCTTGAATTGAAATAGGGTACAAAAATGTGGGAGCTGGTTTGCCCGCGCTAGCAGTGTTTCAGTCGCCTGTTGAATTGGCTGATCCACCGCTATCGCAGGCAAGCCAGCTCCCACACTGTATTTTTCGCCCTTGAGAGCCTGTTCTAGAGCCATTCCTGGTGTTATAGAATTTTTGCTCTAAAAGTGACCATTGGATATTCTTGAGTCATGTTTATGACTGTAGGGGCCTCTTTTGGCTCTAGGCGGCCCTTGGCAAAGCTGCTACTCTCGGCGCGCTTTGTGACTTCTAGGCCTGCTTGAAAGCGCCAGACTCACCTAAAAACATACACCAATAATAATCGCATCAAATGCGATGATGAATTCGCGTCGCTGAGGAGTGGGCTTCCATGAATGAAGACTTTTGGAAGGATAAGTACCCCGCCGGGATTGCTGCACAGATCAATCCAGACGAGTATCCGAATATTCAGGCGGTACTGAAGCAGTCCTGCCAGCGCTTCGCCAACAAACCGGCTTTCAGCAACCTGGGCAAGACAATCACCTACGGTGAACTGTACGAATTGTCCGGCGCATTCGCCGCGTATCTGCAACAGCATACCGATTTGAAGCCTGGCGATCGAATCGCCGTGCAACTGCCCAACGTTCTGCAATACCCCGTCGCTGTATTCGGTGCGATCCGCGCCGGCCTGATCGTGGTCAACACCAACCCGCTGTATACCGCGCGGGAGATGGAACACCAATTCAATGATTCGGGGGCCAAGGCCCTGGTTTGCCTGGCCAACATGGCGCACCTGGCTGAAAAAGTCGTGCCCAAGACCGCCGTCAAGCACGTGATCGTCACCGAAGTTGCCGACCTGCTCTCGCCGTTCAAGCGCGTGCTGATCAACAGCGTGATCAAGTACGTGAAGAAAATGGTCCCGGCCTATCATCTGCCCCAGGCCATCAAATTCAACGACGTACTCGCCAAGGGCCATGGCCAGCCGGTCAACGATGCCAGCCCGGCCAGCGGCGATGTGGCCGTGTTGCAATACACCGGCGGTACCACCGGCGTGGCCAAGGGCGCGATGCTGACCCACCGCAACCTCGTCGCCAACATGCTGCAATGCAAGGCGCTGATGGGCTCCAACCTCAATGAAGGCTGCGAGATCCTGATCACGCCGCTACCGCTCTACCACATCTATGCCTTCACCTTTCATTGCATGGCGATGATGCTGATCGGCAACCACAACATCCTGATCAGTAACCCGCGCGACCTGCCGGCGATGGTCAAGGAACTGTCGAAGTGGAAGTTCAGCGGCTTCGTCGGCCTCAACACCCTGTTCGTGGCACTGTGCAACAACGAAGGTTTCCGCAAGCTGGACTTCTCTGCGCTGAAGGTCACCCTATCGGGCGGCATGGCGTTGCAACTGGCGGCGGCGGAGCGTTGGAAGGCCGTGACCGGCTGCGCGATCTGCGAAGGCTACGGCATGACCGAAACCAGCCCGGTGGCCACGGTCAACCCGATCCAGCACATCCAGATCGGCACCATCGGCATTCCGGTGCCTTCCACCGCGTGTAAAGTCATCGCCGACGACGGTACCGAGCTTGCACTGGGCGAAACTGGCGAGCTGTGTGTGAAAGGTCCGCAAGTGATGAAGGGCTACTGGCAGCGCCAGGAAGCTACCGACGAGATGCTCGATAGCGAGGGCTGGCTGAAGACCGGCGACATCGCGATCATCCAGCCAGACGGCTACATGCGTATCGTCGACCGCAAGAAGGACATGATTCTGGTCTCCGGCTTCAACGTCTACCCCAACGAGCTGGAAGACGTGCTGGCGGGCCTGCCGGGTGTGCTGCAGTGTGCGGCTATCGGCGTACCGGATGAAAAATCCGGCGAGCACATCAAATTGTTCATCGTGGTCAAGCCAGGGGCTACCCTGACCAAGGACCAGGTGATGGAACACATGCGCGCCAACGTCACCGGCTACAAAGTGCCCAAGGCCGTGGAGTTCCGTGATGCGCTGCCGACCACCAACGTGGGCAAGATCCTGCGGCGTGAATTGCGTGATGAAGAATTGAAGAAACTCGGTCTTAAAAAGTAACCCATAAAAAACCCCGCCGATGCGGGGTTTTTTATGAGGGCGCTGGCGAAACACTTACCCCCTGTGGGAGCTGGCTTGCCTGCGATAGCGCTACAGCAGCCACTGCTGTATCGCCTGACTCACTGCCATCGCGGGCAAGCCCGCTCCCACAGGGTTACCGGGCTTACAACGCGAACTGCGCGAAGCTCACACCCGCACCGGCGGGGCGTACGTCCTTCAAGAACGAGTCCTTATCCGCGCTTAGCTCCAGGGTAATCTCCGGCTTGCGCTTGCCCGCATTGCGTACCACCAGCCCTTCGAGTTTTTCACGCAGGAACACGGTCGGCACCTTCAGGTGCAGCAACTGGTCGGTGTCGGCGTTGTGCATCAACAGGTGGATCCACTCGTACTGGCCCACGGCAATACGCCCCACCGGCAGGTCGAACCACCAGATGTTGCGTTTGCGGTCCAGGTCGGTGAAGTGGCAGTTGTTGACGCCGAGTACGGCACCGCCCAGTTCCTGGTTTCTGCGGGCAATGGCCTGTGCTTTATTGAGTTTCATAACCTTCCTACGGGATCTGTTATCCAGCGTTGCAGCCTGAATGTGCCGGGCATTCTCGTGGGTTGGCTGCAAAACATAAAGCCAAACCTGCCGCTTTCGATGAAATGCTTGCGCAAAAATAATTGAAACTCTGCCGTTGCGCTTCGGGTCAACCGCTACGTAGTGACCAAAAACCATTTGATTGTTATCAGGAGTAATACCATGAGCAGCACTTCCGATAAGGTAAAGGGCTTGGCGAACGAAGCTGTCGGTAACATCAAGCAAGGCGTCGGTAAAGTCACAGACAATGACAAGCTGCGTGCTGAAGGCGTGATCCAAGAGAAAAAAGGCGAAGCTCAGCAAGCAGTGGGCAAGACCAAGGACGTAGTGAAAAAAACCACTGAGTAACATGTCCTGGCTGGCTGACCCCAGCAGCCCGACGGCCATCCACGGATGGCCGTTTTTGTATCCGGTGCTGCAACTAAACTTTCGAAATTGTTTCAAAGTCGCCAAATGGGCTACTTTGATGTAGAAAACGGCCCCTGAGTCGCCCACGAACTCAACCTCTTTTGCGGCGAAAGGAGACGCTATGCTTTTTCCAGTACTCGATGGTCTCAAGCTGCACAAGGTGCTGGTACGCACCATCAAGGAATTCGTCGATGACGAGATGCCTACCTACGCCTCGGCACTGGCCTACCAGATGCTGTTCTCTTTGTTTCCGTTCCTGCTGTTCCTCATTGCCCTGATCGGCTTCCTGCATTTGCCCGACTTCTTCAGTTGGCTGCGCCTGCAATCGGAGCTGGTGTTGCCACCCCAGGCGCTGGAACAGGTCAACCCGGTGATCGATCAGTTGCAGCAGTCCAAGGGCGGCTTGCTCTCGGTGGGTATCGTTATCGCCCTGTGGACGGCCTCTGCGGGCGTGCGCCTGATGATGAGCGCCATGAACGCCGCCTACGATGTGGTTGAAGGTCGGCCGATCTGGAAGCGTTTCCCGCTGTCGATTTTCTACACCGTGGGTATCGCCGGCATGCTGCTGGCGGCCGCCGCGCTGATGGTGCTGGGCCCGCAAGTCATGGAGTGGCTGGCCGGGCAGATCGGCATGCAGGAATTCGTGGTCACGCTGTGGACCATCCTGCGCTGGCCGCTGATTGTGATCTTGCTGATGTTCGCCGTGGCCCTCATGTACTACGTGATGCCGGACGTCGAGCAGGAATTTCGCTTTATCACCCCCGGCTCCGTCTTGGCCGTGGTGGTATGGATCGTCGCCTCCCTGGGCTTTGGCTACTACGTCAAGACCTTCGCGGACTACAACGCCATGTATGGCAGTATCGGTGCGATCATTGTCTTGCTCCTGTATTTCTACATCTCTGCCGCCGTACTGCTGCTGGGCGCGGAGATGAATGCGGTGATCGAGCATATGTCTGCCGAGGGCAAGGACCCCGGTGAGAAGGAAATAGGCGAGTCGGGCCACACCGATGAAAAACAACACGTCTCAGGCCTAGGCCGGGACCACTCCAAGCCCATGACCGAGCCTGAACAATGATCCGTGAAATCCTGAAAATGGGCGACGAGCGCCTGCTGCGTATCGCCCCGCCGGTGCCGCCGGAGATGTTCGACAGCCCGGAGTTGTGGCAACTGATCGACGATATGTTCCAGACCATGGAGCACGTGGGCGGCGTTGGCCTGGCGGCGCCGCAGATTGGCGTGGATCTGCAACTGGTGATCTTCGGTTTCGAGGCCAGCGAACGCTACCCGGACGCGCCGCCTGTGCCGCAGACCATCTTGATCAACCCCCTGATCACACCGCTCAGCCCGGTGCAGGAAGAGGGCTATGAAGGTTGCCTGTCAGTGCCCGGCCTGCGCGGCGCCGTGAACCGTTACCAGCAGATCCGCTACGAAGGGTTCGACCCCAAAGGCGAGCCGATCGTACGTTTTGCCGACGGCTTCCATGCGCGGGTGGTGCAGCATGAGTGCGACCATTTGATCGGCAGGCTGTACCCCTCGCGGATTACCGACTTCAGCAAATTCGGGTTTATTGAAGTGATGTTCCCGGAGCTGGACCCAACGGCTGACGAATAGCCCCTCTGAACCCACAGTTCAACTGTGGGAGCTGGCTTGCCTGCGATAGCGGTGGGCCAGCTACCTTATTTGTAGCTGATACACCGCTATCGCAGGCAAGCCAGCTCCCACATTCGATCAGTGTTTATTCAGGACTGGGGCATTGAGCCCCATCGCAATCATCGGTTTATTGCGCTTGTAACGCACCAGCCGTTCACTCAGCGATTGCGGCAAAACCGTGTCCTGGCTGAACCCCATGCCCTGATACAACCCTTCCAGGTCCGGATGGCACAGCAACCAGACCGTCCCTTCACAACTCGCCACGGCCTCGCCAATCAGTCGCGCCGCTAGCCGCTGGCCACGATAGGTCGGCGCCACAAACACCCCCGTCAGCCACTGCCCACCCATCACCGAGCTCAAGCACAAGCCGGCCACGATCTCGGCATCTCGCACTACCCACAAACGGCCGCCCTTGAGCGCCTTCATCGATGAATTGTGACTGCGGTAAAACTTGTTCAGCAGTGGCCACAGAGGCTCGGCCAGCGGTTCGATGTGCAATGGGGGCATGGGTTCAGACAAGCGTTATCAAGGGCAGGGGATTATAAGCGCCTTCTGCCGGGCAATAGGTGGTATACCCAGTGCTACATCCCCTGTTAGTGGAGCATGCATCATGGCCAAAGGTATGGATTCAAAGAAAGCCGCGAAGAAAAAACCGGCAAAGACCGCGGATGAAAAACGCGCGGACAAGAAGACCAAAAAATCCGAAGCGGGCCTGTTCGGTCACTGAGTTACACGCTTAGAACCAAACGATCTGCAAGATTTTCCCGCCTCATTGCACAGAGCAGGAAACACCTGCTCTGAGCTGCCGATGGCCAATTACCTTGATCCGACCCAACGCCGGGAAATCGAAGCCCTGGCGACGACCTTTGTGGCAAGAACCGAATGGCCGACCTGGCTACTGTTGATCGGCGTATATGCCGGCTGGTTCGCGGTGATCCTTGGCAGCCGGTGGCTGGGCGTGTGGCTGAGCATGTTGTTGCTGATTCCGCTGGTGACTCTGTGGCTATCGGTGCAGCACGAATTGCTCCACGGCCACCCGACCCGTTCGTTGTTGCTCAATAAACTCCTCGGCTATGCGCCTTTCGCGGTGTGGTATCCCTATACGCTGTACCGCGACAGCCACCTGTTGCACCACAACGACGACAACCTGACCCTACCGGGCATCGACCCGGAAAGCCGCTACCTCAATCAGCAGCAATGGGACAACAGCTCGCTGTTCGAACGTGGCGTGCATTGGCTGACCAAGACCGTGCTTGGCCGCTTCCTGCTGGCTGCGCCGTTGGCCATTGGCCGGTTGGCCCGTCACGAGTTTCAACGCCTGCCCCAGGTATGGCCGATGTGGCTGGCCCACGGCGCCGTTACTGTGCTGATGCTGAGTTTCATTGCCTCCTACAGCGCGCTTGCGGTGTGGCATTACCTGCTGCTGGTCAGCGTGCCAGCGTTGTCCCTGGCTTCGATCCGTTCCTACTATGAGCACCGCCCCCATCCCCGGCCGGAACAGCGCACAGTGCTCAACGAAGCGTCCTGGCCCTGGGCCTGGCTGTTTCTCAACAACAATCTGCACCTGGTGCACCACGATCTGCCAAAGTTGCCGTGGTACCTGCTGCCCAGGGTGTACCGTGCCCGGCGCAAGCAGTGGCTGGCGCGCAGCGGTGGTTTCCTGGTGCAAGGCTACGGCCAGTTGATCAGCCGTCACGGCCTCAAGGCCATCGACAGTCCCCTGCACCCGTTTGCCTGAGAGGCGACCATGAGTGAGCACTACGCCGACCTGCGCATGTACGTTGCGCCCGAGCCCATCCAGCAGGCCAATCAATACTGGCTGGCGCGCATCCTTGAGCGCTTGAAGCTGCATCGTCTTGATGCCGACCACCTCGACTTGCGCGGCCTGTGGCTGGCGCCGCAATTGCTCGTCAGCCAAACCTGCGGCTACCCGCTGATGACTCAACTGCGCGGCCAGGTGCGCATCATTGGGCGCCCCCGTTACGAGTTGGCCCACAGCAGCCACGGCGAACATTGCAGCCTGCTGTTAACTCGCGCGGACAACCCGCGTACCCGCCTGGCGCAGTTCTACCAGAGCCGCGGCGTGATCAACGGCCACGACTCCAACAGCGGTATGAACCTGCTGCGTGACTGCCTGGCGCCGTTGCAGCGCGACGGGCGTTTCTTCGCCTGCGTTGGCATCAGCGGTGCCCATCGCGAGAGCTTGCGCTGGCTGCGTGAAGGCCGCGCCGACCTCTCCGCCATCGACAGCGTCACCTACGACTACCTCGCCCGATTCGCCCCAGCAGAGGTCGCGGGCCTGCGCGTCATCGCCCGCAGCGCGCCGAGCCCGACTTTGCCTTACATAGGCGCGCTGGGCTTGAGCGATGCGCAGGTAGCGCAGATTCGGGAGGCGATGAACCTGGCGTTGCAGGACCTGCCGCAGGTGGCGCAAACCCTCGGTATGCGAGCTGTGCTTCCTGCCAGCGAAGATGACTACCAGGTGGTGTTGGATTACCAGCACAAAGCCGCCAGCATCGGCTATTCGGTACTTCAATAAGGTTATATAAAAATGCGTTTTAAATATTATTAAAGCATAAGTAGCCTTGCTAGGATTGCTTCACCGGAACACCGGACATACCGCGCAACCTACTCAGAAGGAGCCACTATGTCCGGCGCCGATCGTGCTCACAGCGACTACGTGGGCTCATTGTTTCGCATTCATTACCCTTGGCTGTGCAGCCGCTTGCACCGCTACCTCAACTCCCGTGCCCACGCCGAAGACATCGCGGTCGACGCGTTTGTCCAGCTCTTGAGTGCACCTCAGGTAGCGCCGATACGACAGCCCCGCGCATTGCTCACCACCATTGCCCAGCGCTTGGTGTACCAGGTGTGGCGCCGGCGTGACCTGGAGCGTGCCTACCTCGCTGTGCTGGATGACGATGCAGCCTGCGCCGAGGACCGGGCGCAGGTACTCGAAGCCCTCCAAGCCATCGATCTCTCGCTCGACCGCTTGCCGGCCAAGGTCAAGACGACGTTCCTGTTGTCCCGCGTCAACGGCCTGACGTACCCCCAGATCGCTGCCGAACTGGGGATTTCCCAGCGCTCGGTCAGTGACTACATGGCCCGCGCTGTTACCGGACTTGAATCCCACCCCGATCAAATGTGGGAGCTGGCTTGCCTGCGATAGCGGTGAGCCAGCCAACACCTCTGGCCATGTCAGGCCGCCATCGCAGGCAAGCCAGCTCCCACACTTCCTGTGCTCACTTTGAATCTGATCGAACCACCAAGAGGCAACTTATGAAAGCAATCAGACACCTGCTGGGCAGTTCGCTGCTGGCATTGGCAGTACTGGCGCAACCCACCTCGGCGGCCGAACCTTCCACGCTGCGCATCGGCTACCAGAAAAGCTCGGTCAGCATGGTGCTCGCCCGTGAGCACAAGCTCTTCGAAGCCGCACTGCCGGGCACCCAGGTGCAGTGGACCGAATTTCTCGGTGGCCCGCCGCTGATCGAAGCGCTCAACGCCGGCAGCCTGGACATCGGCAATATTGGCGATATCCCGCCGATCTTCGCCCAGGCAGCCGGGATCGACTTGCAGTATTTTGCCGTCGAGCCCAACGAGGGCAAGGCCGAAGCAGTGCTGGTGCCCAAGGCCAGCACCGTGCAGAACGTGGCCGAACTCAAGGGCAAGCGCGTGGCATTGCTCAAGGGCTCCAGTGCGCACAACCTGTTCCTCAAAAGCCTGCTGCACGCCGGGTTGCAGTGGAAGGATGTGAATGTGGTGTACCTGTCGCCTTCCGACGGCCGCGCCGCGTTCGAACAAGGCAAGGTGGACGCATGGGTGGTGTGGGACCCGTACTACTCGGCCGCCGTGATCGACGGCTCGGCACGCGTGCTGCGGGACGGGCAAGGGTTGAACCCTGCGGGCAGTTTCTTCGTGGTCAACCACCCGTTTGCCAAGCAGCACCCAGAGGCCATCGCCACGATTATCCAGACGCTTGGCAAGGCGCAACGCCTGTCGCTTGATCAGCCCGACGCGAGCATCACGCTGATGGCCGGCACTCTGGGCCTGCAACCGGCGGTGGTCAAAAGCTACTTCGAACATCGCTCGCCCGAGCCGATCCGCCCCTTGGCGGCCATCGACATTGCCAACCAGCAACGCACCGCAGACCTGTTTTTTGCCAACGGCCTGATCCCGAAAAAAGTCGATGTGCAGCAGGCTGTCTTCAAGCCCCTTGATCATCCATGAGCCAGACCGCTAAACCGATCAGTGTGGGAGCTGGCTTGCCTGCGATACAGACACCTCGGTGTATCAGATGAGCGGAGGTGATGCTATCGCAGGCAAGCCAGCTCCCACAGGTTCAGATCGCAGCCAGGGTCTCTTTCATTGTCTGGGCTGGCGAAGCAGTAGCCTTCGCCGCCACCTGCTGCTGTTGCTGCTCTTTCAAGCGCTCGGCCACTTGTTTGGCGATGGCGTCTTGTTTGTCCTGGGGCATCGCCTGCACTTGTTCTTCGGTCAGCCCTTGTTCCTTGAGTAACTGTTCACGAATACGTTCGGCTGGGGTCTTGCTCATGTATTCGGTGAACTCGGTACGTGCCCCATTAGTTGTGGCCTGTAACTGCACGCGGGTCTTGGCGAAGGCTTCGTCGATGCGATCGCTGGCCTTGTCCAATTCCCTCTGCGCGGCGGGCACTGTCACGCTGTGTTGCGCAGCCTGCAGGGCGCCGCTGTACAGCGCACTGGCGGCGGCGTTGGCGGGGTCCATGTCGGGTCGCGTGATCTGTTGCACGTTCGACGCCGCTTGAGTGTTGTTAACCAGCATGATCGTTCACCTATGAAAACAGACGGTGCGACAGCTGGAGCAAATACTGTGCCGGTTGCCAGACCCCAGTGTTTACTGGGGCTGGCGTCGTCGACGCGGCAAGCCTTCTCCTTGTGCGGCCAACCGTTGCCGTCAGTGAGCGATGTTCTCCAGGGCCAGGTTGCGCGTGCGCGGCCCAAACCAACTGATGGTAATCATCACGATCAACATGCTGCTGGCAATAAACGCCAACACGCCCGGCGTGCCCAGGTGCTCAAGGATAAAACCGATCAACAGGCTGCTGAACACCGTGGATAAACGGCTGAACGAATAGCAGAACCCGACCGCTCGCGCACGGATATTGGTGGGGAACAATTCGCTCTGGTACGAGTGATAACTGAAGCTCAGCCAGGCATTGCAGAAGGTGATCATCACCCCGCAGAAAATCAGCCCTAACGCTGTGGTTTGCAGGGCAAACAGGCTGCCGAAGATCACTGCACCCATGGCCGAGCCGACGATTTGCCATTTGTTCTCGAAGCGGTTGGCCACCTTGACGAACAACAGCGGGCCCAGCGGGTAGGCGAGGGTGATGATGAAGGCGTAGAGCAGGCTGTGGGTCACGCTGACACCCTGGCCCGAGAGCAAGGCCGGCAGCCAGTTGCCAAAGCCGAAGAAGCCGATGGCCTGGAACACATGGAACACGATCAGCATCAAGGCGCGGCGACGGTAGGGTGGCTGCCAGATGTCGGCGAAACGGCCATTGCCCTGCACGCTGATCGCTTCGGGTTCCGGTTCGTCCAGCGGCTTGCCTTGGTCTTTTCGGCAGCGTGCCTCCAGGTTGTTCAGGATCGTGTCGGCCTCTTCAAAGCGTCCCTTTTGTGCAAGCCAGCGCGGTGATTCCGGCAGGCGCTTGCGCAGTTGCCAGATAAACAACGCAAACACCGCACTTGAGAGCACCACCCAGCGCCAGCCCGCGATACCGAACGGCGCCTGTGGCACCAACCACCACGACATCAACGCCACGGCCGGCACCGACAGAAACTGGATAAAAAACGCAAAGGCAAACGCCGAACTGCGCATACGTTTGGGCACCAGTTCCGAGAGGTAGGCGTCGATGGTCACCAGTTCGATGCCAAGGCCAATGCCCACCAGAAAGCGCATGCAGATGATGCCCACGGCCGAGGTCTGGATGCCCATCAACACCGTGGCCACGGTGTACCAGACCAACGCAAAGGTGAAAATCGCGCGTCGCCCGAAGCGGTCGGCGATGGGGCTGAGCAGGCTGGCGCCGAGGAACAGGCCGAGGAATGTGGCCGAGGCGAAAGCGGCCTGGTCCGAGAAGCCAAACACGCCTTCGCTGCCGGTATGAAAAATTCCGTCGCTGATCAGGCCAGGGCTGATATAGGCGGTTTGGAACAGGTCATACAGCTCGAAAAAACCGCCGATGGAGAGCAACGCCACCAGGCGCCAAATAGTGGCGACGGCGGGCAGGCGGTCGATGCGGGCGCTGATGTGGGCGGCGCGGGTGGGGTCTGAGACGCAGGCGGCGAGTGTGGGCATGAATAACCTTCAGTTGGGCGAGTTGGAAGCTTCGAGCTTTAAGCCAAACCGCTATTGGGCTTGGAGCTTAACGTGCGCAACTGCTTCTCTAATTGTGGCCGTCGAGCGCGAACGTCTTGAAGCCGGCGTGCTGGCTGAGGCGTTGGTAATACGCCGCGATGGCGGGGTAGGGTGGCCGCTCCATGGGTGTCATCTGCCACCGATGTACCGAAAGGCCTATCAAGATGTCAGCGAGGGTGAACTCTTCGCCGGCGACGTAGGCGCCGGTCTTGGTCAACTGTTGTTCTAGCAAGGCCATCTTGTCATTCCAGGCCTGCACACCCGCCTGGATGCGTTGCGGGTCCTGATAGTCCGGGTTTTGACGCACCAGTGCGTGGAACGCATAGCCCCACGAAGGGTTGAGTTCGGTGGCTTGCCAGTCCATCCACTGTTCGACCCGTGCACGCAAGGCAGGCTCAACGGGTAGCAAGTCATGGCGCTGGTAGAGGCCGACAAGGTAGCGGCAGATGGTATTGGACTCCCACAGCACGCCATGGTCGTCGATCAGCACTGGCACCTGGGCGTTGGGGTTCAAGGCGAGGAAATCGGGGGATTGGGTAGGCTTGAAACCGATGCCCCAGTCTTCGCGCACGTAGTCGATGCCCAACTCCTGGCAGGTCCACAGTACTTTTCGCACGTTGATTGAAGAGGTACGACCCAAGATTTTCAGTGAATGGCCCATGGTGCTTCCCTGGCATCTAAGAGAGTGACCAATCTAGCAGGGGCCGGGCACGGCGGCGAGGGTGTGAAGCGGGCACGGCCGAAAATGTGGGAGCTGGCTTGCCTGCGAAAGCGTTGGTTCAGTTGAAGATGCGTTGACTGACCCACCGCCTTCGCGAGCAAGCCCGCTCCCACAGGGGATCTGTGCCAGGCGCTGATTCTGTGGACACTACATGGCCAGCTCTCACATTGATTGCGTTCGGCTCGACGCTCAGGTGCTCTCGCGCACCTGCAACTCAAACCCCATATCCACCACTGGCTTGGCCACCTTGTTGCCCGCCATGATCGTCAGCAGATGCTCTGCTGCCCGACGCCCGATGGCTTCCCGCGGCGTGCTGATGCTGCTCAGGCGCGGCACCATGAATGACGAGGCAGGTAGGTCGTTGAAGCCCAGCACCGCCACACGTTCAGGCACCTTGATGCCATGGCGCAGGGCTTCGAGCAGGGCGCCCTGGGCCAGGTCGTCGTTGCCGAAGAAGATCGCGTCCACATCCGGGTGGGCGGCCAGCAGTTGCAAAAACAGTTCGCCTCCCAGGCCCACGGAGGACGGGCGTGGCGTCAGCAGCTCCAGCGCCGGATCGTACATGCCGGCCTGTTGCAAGGCGCGGCGAAAGCCTTCGCCACGCAGCAAGGTGCGTTGGTCCAGTTGTGCGCCGATATAGGCCAGGCGCTTGCGCCCCCGGGACAGCAAGTGCGCCGCCGCGGTCTCGCCGGCGGCCAGTTGCGAGAAGCCCACACAGTTCACCCCGGCATTGGGGTCCAGATCCATCATGTACACACAGGGCACATTGCTGGCCTCGACCATTCGTCGCGCGCTTTCGGTGCGGTCAAAACCGGTCAGCAACAAACCCCGTGGCTGGTAGGCCATGTAGTTGCGCAGCAGGTCTTCTTCTTCATCACGCGAATAATGGGAGTTGCCGATCAGTACTTCAAAGCCCTTGGGCCGCAGTACCTGATGGATAGCTTCGAGGGTTTCGATAAACAGCAGGTTGGACAGTGACGGCACCAGCACCACCACCGAATGGCTCTGCGCCGAGGCCAGTGCCCGGGCGGCGGGGTTGACCACGTAGCTCAGTTCGGCGGCGGCCTGTTGCACTTTTTCCACCAGTTCGGTGGCCACGGTACTGATACCGCGCAGGGCACGGGAGGCCGTGATCGGGCTGACGCCGGCCAGGCGCGCAACTTCATTGAGGGTAGGGCGGCCCGTCGTGCGGGTATTTTTATCGTTCTTGGAGGTCATCAGGCGGCTTGCCAAACAAAAATCGAGGCACTAAGGTAGCGCTGTCTCCAAAGGGCTGCAAATTCTTGGATAAAGGGTTGCCTGATCCTGTCCAGCTCTTGAAGTCAATCTGTTGGAACGGATGCACGCGTCACTCCATAAAAATGACAAGTCGGCGCGGGAAAAGCCTGTTTTTGCACTAGCCTTACGCTATGCAAAGGTAGCGCTATCTGCGTCCTGAGGTGTTTCATGAGTCAACCTGTTACCGCCCTGGTCATCATGGGTGTTTCCGGCTGTGGCAAGTCCAGCGTCAGCCAAGCCCTGTGCGCCCTGAACGGCGCCACTGCCATTGAAGGCGACAGCTTTCACCCTGCCGCGAACATCGAAAAGATGAGCGCCGGCCACCCCCTCAACGACGACGACCGCGCCGGCTGGCTCGACATCCTGTGCGATGAACTGCGTCGTGCGTTGAAAGCGGGCGAGCATCCTGTACTGACCTGTTCGGCCCTGAAGAAAAAATACCGTGACCACCTGCGCGAAGCTGCGCCGGGCCTGGGCTTTGTCTTCCTGGAGCTGACCCGTGAAGTCGCCGCCGACCGCGTGTCTCACCGCCCCGGCCATTTCATGCCGGCAAGTCTGATCGACAGCCAGTTCGCCACCCTTGAATCGCCCAAGGGCGAGCCGCTGACCCTGGCCTTGAACGCGAGTGAAGACAGCGTCGAGGAACTGGCCGCGCAGACCCATACCTGGTGGCGCAAGCACGGCTTTGAACCTACTCATTAATTTTTTGCCGGAAAAGATAGCGCTATCCCCGGCAGGAAGTTCAACACCCGCTTTAATAACAACAACAAACAGGAGAGACCCCCCATGTTTGGCATGTCCCACGAGTCTTACCTGCTGCTAGATGCAGTAGTCACTATCATCGGGTTGATCGTACTGATCACCAAGTTCAAGGTGCACCCGTTCATTGCACTGATCATCGCGGCCGGTTTCCTCGGCCTGACCTCGGGCATGCCCGTGGACAAGATCATCAAGGCGTTCCAGGACGGTTTCGGCGGGGTGCTCGGTTTTGTCGGCATCATCCTCGCGCTGGGCACGATGCTCGGCAAGATGATGGCCGAGTCCGGCGGTGCCGATCAGATCGCCCAGACCCTGATCCGCGCCTTCGGCAAAGAGAAGGTCCAGTGGGCCATGATGTTCGCCGCGTTCCTGGTGGGCATCCCGCTGTTCTTCGAGATCGGCTTTGTGTTGCTGATCCCGCTGGTGTTTATCGTCGCCCGGCGTACCGGCGTGTCGCTGATCAAGATCGGTATCCCGCTGCTCGCTGGCCTCTCGGCGGTGCACGGCCTGGTGCCACCGCACCCGGGCCCGCTGCTGGCCATCGGCGTGTTCGGTGCCGATATCGGCAAGACCATCCTGTACGGCCTGATCGTCGCACTGCCGACCGCCATCATCGCCGGCCCGATCTTCGGTACGTTCATCGCCAAGTACATCCCGGGCAACCCGTCCCAGGAACTGGTGGACCAACTGGCCCGCGAAACCGATAACAAGTCGCTGCCAAGCTTCAGCATCACCCTGGTCACCGTGCTGCTGCCGGTGTTCCTGATGCTGCTCAAAACCTTTGCCGACATCGCGTTCGCCGAAGGCAACGTGGTACGCAACTGGATGGACATGATCGGCCACCCGATCACCGCACTGTTGCTGGCTTTGCTGTTATCGCTGTACACCTTTGGCCATCGTCAGGGCATCCACTCCAAGCAGATCCTCAAGCTGCTCGACGCCAGCCTTGCGCCAACCGCCGCGATCATCCTGATCATCGGTGCCGGTGGTGGCTTCAAGCAGATGCTGGTGACCAGCGGCGTGGGCGACGTGATCGGCCATATGGCGGTGAACGCGCAGATCAACCCGATCCTGCTGGCGTGGCTGGTGGCGGCGGTGATTCGGATTGCCACCGGTTCAGCGACGGTCGCGACCATTACCGGCGCGGGCATTGTGGTGCCAGTGGTGGGGATGATCCCTGGCGTCAACCGCGAGTTGCTGGTACTGGCGACGGGCGCGGGTTCGTTGATCCTGTCTCACGTCAACGATGCGGGGTTCTGGCTGGTCAAGCAGTACTTCAACATGACCGTGGCCGAGACGTTCAAGACCTGGACGGCGATGGAGACCATTCTGTCGATCGTGGCGCTGATCTTCATCATGTTGCTGTCGTTGGTGGTGTAAGCCACACCCCAAAGTAAGAGTGGGAACTGATCAAATGTGGGAGCTGGCTTGCCTGCGATAGCGGTAGTGAATCCAACACTGCCATCGCAGGCAAGCCAGCTCCCACATTGATTGGGTTTCTTCAGGTGGATCAGGTCAGGCCTTGCTGACCAACCCATCCGCCCTGAACATCCCACGAATCCCCCGCACGGCCTGGCGAATCCGGTCCTGGTTTTCGATCAGCGCAAAGCGCACATGATCGTCGCCATACTCACCAAAGCCGATCCCCGGCGACACACACACCTTCGCTTCCAATAGCAGTTTCTTGGCAAACTCCAGCGAGCCCATGGCCGCGTACTGCTCGGGAATCTTGGCCCAGACGTACATCGACGCCTTCGGATTCTCCACCATCCAGCCCAGTTCATGCAGGCCCTTGACCAGCACATTGCGACGCTGGCGGTACTGCTCGGCGATGTCCTTCACGCACTGTTGGTCGCCTTCCAGCGCCGCAATCGCCGCCACTTGCAGCGGGGTGAAGGTGCCGTAGTCGTGGTAGCTCTTGATGCGTGCCAGGGCGTTGACCAGTTCAGGGTTGCCCACCATGAAGCCGATGCGCCAGCCGGCCATGTTGTAGCTCTTGGACAGGGTGAAAAACTCCACCGCAATGTCCTTGGCGCCGGGCACTTGCATGATCGAGGGGGCTTTCCAGCCGTCGTAGACGATGTCGGCGTAGGCCAGGTCGTGCACCACCAGCACGTCGTACTGCTTGGCCAGGGCGATCACCCGTTCGAAGAAGTCCAGCTCCACGCACTGCGCGGTCGGGTTGGACGGGAAGCCGAGGATCATCATCTTCGGCTTGGGGATCGAGCCGCGAATCGCGCGCTCCAGCTCTGCGAAGAAATCCACGCCCGGTATCAGCGGCACCGAACGTACCTGGGCGCCGGCAATCACTGCGCCGTAGATATGAATCGGGTAGCTGGGGTTGGGCACCAGCACGGTATCGCCCTGGTCCAGGGTGGCCAGCATCAAGTGCGCCAGGCCTTCCTTGGAACCGATGGTCACGATAGCTTCGGACTCCGGGTCGATATCCACCGCGTAACGGTCCTTGTACCAACGCGAAATCGCCCGGCGCAAGCGCGGAATGCCTTTGGAGGTGGAGTAGCCGTGGGTGTCTTCACGCTGGGCGACGGTGACCATTTTCTCCACGATATGAGGAGGCGTGGCGCCGTCAGGATTACCCATGCTCAAGTCGATGATGTCTTCGCCGCGCCGACGCGCAGCCATCTTCAGCTCGGCAGTGATATTGAAAACATACGGGGGGAGTCGATCTATGCGCGCAAAGCGGCGCGGCGAACCTTGGTCTGCCATTGTTGCCTCGAGGTACGTAAGCGCCCGGAACCGTCCGAGCGACGTCGGCCACTGCGGTGGCCTGCGGGGCAGACAATACGGGCGATGATGGCCAGTTGTCCAGATGCGTAGGAAATTTTTCTACATGGAGTACAACGCGGATATGCCCCTATACTCGATGCGGGTTTGTTCCCTCATAAGAAGGAGACTGTTCGTATGGATCAGCAGACAAAAAAGCCGTTGGATTCACGCCTGGAAGCCGGTAAGGCCCTGGTGATCGCCGGGGTACAAGGGCGATATTCGAAGGCCACCGTTGGCGATATCCCACGGCTGTGGGAGTTGTTCGATACCTGTATCAAGGACATCAAGAAGCGCGTCGGCGGTGTGACCTACGGGGTGTGCCATAACCCGCATCACGGCGAATTCGATTACCTGGCAGGTGTTGAAGTCCCGGCCAAGAAGGACGTGCCGAGCAATTTCGAGGTGATCGAAATTCCGCCACTCAACTATGCCGTGTTCCCCCACTACGGGCCGGTGCAGGCGCTTGAGCAAACCTACGAGCGCATCATGTTCGAATGGCTGCCGCACTCGGGCTACAAGGTCATGGGCGCGGATTTCGAGCGCTATAGCGCGGACTTCGATGCCAGGAAGGGCACGGGGACGGTGGAAATCTGGCTGCCGATCGGGGAGCGGGGCTGACACTGCACCCGATGTCACGTAAACACGACATGCACGCTTAAAAGTCATGTTTACGTGACATTGCCGCTATGGATTAAACCTGAAACTCAACCGGCGCTCATACCCTACGCGACCCTTGTACGCCTCACCGCGATCCACCCATCCCGCCCCCAGATACAACCCCATTGCCGCCAGGTTGTGGGCATCCACCGACAACTCCAACCCCTTGATCTGCGGCCAGGCCTCGCGCGCCACGGCGGGCAACGCCTGCAAACACATCTTGCCGTATCCACACCCCTGTTGATGCCGGTCTACCTGTAGCGCGTGGAGTGTGGCGCTGTGTTCATCGGCCCAATGAGGCAGGCACGGTGGTCGCTTGAGCAGCAGGAACGCCACAGGAAGGTCGTCGACCAACAGCGCAAAGCCCTTGACCCCAGGGCTCGGGTTGGCGAGCAGGGTATTGAGGGCGCAATACATATCACCGCAAAACGGCAGTTGCTCAGGGTGAACTTCGATGGCGCCGACTTGCTGTTGTTGCACAGCGTTCAGCGCCTCGTAAGCAACGAGGCGGGTTGGCATGGGACTATCCGAACGGCTGCAAGAGAAGTGGCAGTTTATCGGGTTTGAGCCACGGGAAATTATTTTTCAGGGGGATGTCGATTTCCCTCGGGGCCATTCGACTAAGGGTGTCTTCCGTGATTTTCCACCCCAAGGAGTCATCGCCATGAGCACTGCAATCAAGAGCCTGATAGAGCAATGGAAACACGCCGTCGTCAGTCGCGATATCGACCAGATTGTCAGCTTTTACGCCGACGATATCGTCTCGTTCGACGCTGTAACCGCTCTGCAATTCAAAGGCAAGGCGGCCTATCGCGCGCATTGGGAGGCGTGCATGGAGCACTGCCCCGGCCCCGGCATCTTCGAGTTTCATGAACTGCATGTCGTCGAAGCGCCAGACAGCGCATTCGCCCACTGGCTGGCCCACTGCGGCGGTGCCGGGCCGGACGGTGAGGTGAAGGCTTGCTGGATGCGTGTCACCGCCGGCTACCAGCGCATCGATGGCCAATGGAAGGTGGTGCACGAGCACTGGTCGGCGCCGTTTGATATGCAAAGCGGCACGGCGTTGTTCGACCTGAAACCTTGAGCACCGCGAACTATAGTCAGTAGTCCGAAAACGGAGAACGCCATGAAATACCTGTGCCTGATCTACAGCGATGAACAGGTGTTGCACACCTCGCCTGACAGCCCCCACGACTCGGAATGTCTGGCCTACGCCGAGGCCGTCCAGGCCAGCGGGCGCATGCTGGCCGCTGAGCCGCTGGAGTCGGTGACCACCGCCACCACCGTGCGCATGCGCAACGGTAAGCTGTCGATTACCGACGGGCCGTTTGCCGAAACCAAGGAGCAGCTCGCCGGGTTCTACCTGATCGACGCCAAGGACCTCAATGAAGCGCTCCAGGTGGCTGGCGGCATTCCGGCGGCCCGGGTCGGCAGTGTGGAAGTGCGCCCCGTGCGCCAATTGAATCTCTCAACACAATAATCAAAAGACGTGAGGAGGTTTCCCGTGAACACTCAACCCGCCCAATTTGAGCTGTCCATCAGCCGCTTGATCGATGCGCCGCGCCGCCGGGTGTTTCGCGCCTGGACTGAGCCAACCCTGCTGCAACAATGGTGGGGCCCCCACGGCATGACCACCCCTGAATGCGAGATGAACCTGTGGGTCGGCGGCTTGTTCCGCACCTTGATGCGTGCGCCCGATGGCAGCGAGTTCCCGACCCAGGGCGTTTTTCTGGAAATCGATGCGCCCAACCGCCTGGTGTTTACCGACGCGTTTATGCCGGGTTGGGTGCCTTCGGGCAAGCCGTTCATGAGCGCCGAAGTCACCTTTGAGGAGGTCGGCGAAAAGACCCTCTATACCGCCCGCGCCATGCACTGGAGTGCCGAGGACAAGCAGGCCCACGAAGCCATGGGCTTTCATGACGGCTGGGGCCAGAGCCTGGACCGCCTGGTGAAGTTGGTGACCGAGGACATGGTCGATTGACCCAGCAGATCGACGCTATTTACCGCCGCGAATCACGCCGCGTGCTCGCGACGTTGATTCGTGTGCTGGGTGATTTCGACTTGGCCGAGGAGGCGCTGCACGAAGCATTTTTCGTCGCCCTGCAGCGCTGGCCCGAGGATGGCGTGCCGGATAATCCACGGGCGTGGCTGGTGTCCACCGGTCGCTTCAAAGCCATCGACCGCCTGCGTCGGCAGTCGCGTTTTACGCCGTTATTGGAAGAGCAGGCCGAGGCGTTGGAGGCCGCGCCTTGGAGTGATGAAGACGTGGAAGACGACCGCCTGCGCCTGATGTTCACTTGCTGCCACCCAGCGTTGGCAGCCGATGCCCAGGTTGCGCTGACCTTGCGCGAGATCTGCGACCTGAGCACCGAGGCCATCGCTCACGCTTTTCTTGCCACGCCCACCACCATTGCCCAACGCATCGTGCGCGCCAAGGGCAAGATCCGTGAGGCGAAAATTCCGTATCAAGTGCCGTCCCGCGCCGAATTGCCCGAACGATTGGACAGTGTGCTGCGGGTGATTTACCTGGTGTTCAACGAGGGCTATTCGGCGTCAGCGGGTGCCGACCTCACCCGTGAGGACCTGACCTTGGAGGCCATTCGCCTGGGGCGTTTGCTGCTGGAGTTGCTGCCCGAGCCGGAAGTCATGGGCTTGCTGGCGTTAATGTTGCTGCACGAGTCGCGTCGGCCTGCCCGCACTTCTGCCAGCGGCGAACTGGTGCTGTTGGACGCTCAGGATCGTACGCTTTGGGACAGGGCCTTGATCGCTGAAGGCTGCGCATTGGTGGAGCAGGCGCTGATGACGCCACGCTTCGGGCCGTATTGCTTGCAGGCTGCGATTGCCGCCGTGCACGCCGAGGCGCCCAGCGCAGGGGAAACCGATTGGCGGCAGATTGTCGGGCTCTACGATGTATTGCTCAGGTCTGTGCCGTCGCCGGTGATCGAGTTGAACCGTGCGGTAGCGGTGGCGATGGAGCAGGGGCCGTTGGCGGGGTTGGTGCTGGTAGACAACCTTTTGCAGCGCGGTGAGTTGCAGGACTACCACTTGGCGCATTCGGCGCGTGGGGAGTTTTGCCGGCAGTTGGGGCGGTTTGACGAAGCCCGCAGCGCGTACGAAAAAGCGTTGTCGCTGACGCAACAGGCGCCAGAAAAACGCTTCATCACGCGACGTCTCGCCGAACTCAATTCCTCCAGGCAGTGACGATCCAAATGTAGGAGCGAGCTTGCTCGCGAAAAACTCACAGACGCCGCGTTTCTTCAGGAAGCACGCGTTATCGTTGACGTTCTTCGCGAGCAAGCTCGCTCCTACAGGCTCATTCAAGCATCTTGCCCAGCAACCAGCTCCCCGCAGGCCCCGGCGGCTGGTGCCGGGACCACAGCGCATCCACCGCCACCGAACGCGGCCAACTGCGCACCTTGAGTTCAACCAACTGGTTGCCGCCAAAGCGCTCCACCAGCCAGCGTGGAATCGGTGCCCAGCCAAACCCCAGCTGTGCCATCTCCATCAGCATCAGGTAACTCGGCGCCGACCATACTCGCTGCGTGCCGCGGTTTTCATTGGGGCTGATGATGCTCGCCAAACGCAACTCCCGGTGTTGTTGCAAGGTGTGCGGGTGAACCTTGTCCAGGGTCGCCAATGGGTGTCCAGGCGAGACAAACAGCGCGATCTCCGTGCGCTCCTCCACCGTGGAGAAGGAAAGGTCCGGCGGGTAGGCTTCTTGTTTCTCGATAAACGCGATCTGCGCCCGGCCACTTTGCACCAGTGCGATCAAGTCTTCGCATTCCGCGATCAGGCATTCCAGCTCAAGGTCCGGGTAGCGTTGCTCGAAGGCCGTGAGGGCGACCTCGAATCGATCGGATTGGTAAGTATCGGACATGGCGAGACTCAACTTCGGCTCCAGGCCTTGCGATAACTGACTGGCTGCCAGCTCCAGGCGGCTACTGGCTTCCAGCACTTGCTCAGCCCTTTGCAGCAACACTTGCCCCGCCGGCGTGAGGGTCGGCTTGCGGCTGCTGCGGTCAAACAGCACCACGTTCAGGTCAATCTCAAGGCTGGCCACTGCCGCGCTCACGGTGGACTGGCTTTTGCCCAGCTTGCGCGCCGCCGCGGAAAACGAGCCTTGGGTGGCAGCCTGGACAAACGCCTGAAGCACTTCATGGGAGGCCATGACTATCGCCTTGATCGATGGTTATTGGTTATGAAGTATCGATACAAAGCCTGATCATGGCAACCATCGTCACTCACGGAGCCGGGTCATGACCCCTACCAAATCCTTTACTGAACGCGTGTTTCAAGCCCTTGGTTTCGAAGGGCTGGCCTTATTGATTTGCACGCCGCTGTTGGTGTGGATCACCGGCCGGCCGGCGCTGGAAATGGGCGCAGTGACCCTGGGCATCAGCCTGTTGGCACTGAGCTGGAACGTGGTGTTTAACAGCCTGTTCGACCGCCTTAAAACCCGCCTGCAACTGGCCAACGGTGGTTGGACCCGTGTGCTGCACGCGCTGTTGTTTGAAGGCGGCCTGATTCTCTTGGCAGTGCCGTTGATTGCCGCCTTGATGAAGATCAGCCTGCTGGAGGCCTTCATCCTCGACATTGGCGTGCTGTTGTTCTTCCTGCCGTACACCTATGTGTACCACTGGGGTTATGACGTGTTGCGCGAGAAATTCGCCGGTAAAACCCCAGTTACCCCGTAGGCGTGCGTCGCTTATAGGAACATCCCCCCCGACGCCTCGATCCGCTGGCCGGTGATCCAATGACTGCCATCGGCCAGCAAGGTCGAAATCGCCCCGCCAATATCGTCCGGCAAGCCAGCGCGGCCCAGGGCGGTGTTATTGGCAACCATCGCATTCACATCGGTGTTATCGCGCACCGCGCCGCCGCCGAAGTCAGTGGCAATCGCGCCCGGTGCCAGGGTGTTCACGGTAATACCCCTTGGGCCCAGCTCTTTAGCCTGGTAGCGCGACAAGACTTCCACCGCGCCTTTCATGGACGCGTAAGCGGCATAACCCGGCAGGCTGAAGCGCGCCAGGCCGCTGGAGACATTGATAATGCGCCCGCCATCGCTGATCAGCGGCAGCAGTTTTTGCGTGAGGAAAAACGGTGCCTTCACATGGATCGCCACCAACTGGTCGAACTGGGCTTCGGTGGTTTCGGCAAAGCTTGCGTAGGTGCCAACCCCGGCGTTGTTGATCAGGAAGTTGAAATGTTCCTGGGCGAACACATCCTTGAGCAGGGTGCCGATCTGCCCAACGAATGCATCGAAGGTTGCGCTCTGGCTGACGTCCAGCTGCAGCATGGCGGCGCGACCGCCCAAGGCCTCTACCTGGGCAACCACGGCTTGGGCTTCAGCCGCTGCGCTGTGGTAAGTGCCGATGATGTCGATGCCTTGCGCAGCCAGGTGCAGGGCGGCGCTTTTGCCCAAGCCACGGCTGGCGCCAGTGATGAGTGCGATTTTACGGGTCATGGTGCAGTCCTCGAATGGGGTGAGTGGGACTGAGTGTATTTGTCCGGCCATAACGTGATAAACAGGCTGATATCGGAATCACTGGCCGGATAAGGCGAACAATCTAATGAACAAGCTTGAGTTGCTGCGCACCTTCGTACGCGTTACTGAGTTGTCGAGCTTTACCCAGGCCGGTCAAAGTCTGGGCTTGCCGCGCTCTACGGTCTCCGAGCATGTGCAGGCGTTGGAGGAGTTGCTCGGCGCACGGCTGTTGCAACGCACCACGCGCAAGGTGCAGGCGACCCAGGATGGTCGTGTGTTGTATGAGCGCAGCAAGGATCTGCTGGCGCATATGGAAGAGCTGGAAGGTTTGTTCCGTCAAGACGAAACCCAATTGGCCGGGCGCATACGGGTGGACATGCCCAACGTCATGGCGCGGGGCTTGATCTTGCCGAACTTGCCCACGTTCATGGCGCGCCATCCTCTGATCGACATGGAGATCAGCGGTTCGGACCGCCAGGTGGACCTGATCGCCGAAGGTTTTGATTGCGTGGTGCGCGTCGGCGCCCAGCCCGATCAAACCGTGGTAGCGCGGCGGGTGTGCAGCATGCCGATGGTCAACTGCGCGAGCGCGGCATACCTGCAACGGTATGGCGTGCCCGAAACCCTGGCAGACCTGGCGCATCACCAGTTGGTGCATTACGTGCGGCCGCTGGGCGCACGCTCGGCCGGGTTCGAATACATGGTGGGCAACAAGGTGCAGCGGCTGCCGATGGCAGGCCGGGTGACGGTCAACAGCACCGACGCCTATCAATCGGCGTGCCTGGGCGGGTTTGGCATCACCCAGGTGCCGCAGCTCGGGATACGCGACTTATTGGCCAGCGGCGAGTTGGTGGCGGTGCTGCCCGACTACCAAGCGCCGCCCTTGGATGTGTCGTTGCTGTACGCCGGCCAGCGGCATCTGCCGTTGCGAGTGCGGGTGTTCATGGACTGGTTGACCGCCACCCTGCAAGCTCATCTTTAACGGCGTGCCGACAACTGCTGGGGCGCCAGAAACGCGTCGTGGAAGTAATCCCGGAACGCTTGCATCGCTGGGGTAAACGCGCGCTCGCGGTGCCAGGCCAGGCCGACGCTCATGGGTGTGACCGGGTCGGTCACGGTCAGGGTTTCGATGCGTTTGCCTTCCAGGGACCAGGGCCGGTGCACCAAGTCTGACAGGATCGCCACGCCGCTGCCGTTGGCTACCATGCTGCGCACCGCCTCCACTGAGCTGGTGCGCAGCCGCACCTTGGGCGTTTGCCCGGCCTGTTCCCAGTAGCGCATGGCACTGTGTTCGGCTTCATCGACGGTGAGCAAAATGTAGGGTTCTTGGGCCACGTCGGCCAGGCTCACGGCACCGCGTTCGCACAATGGGTGATGGCTGGGCAGCCACAAGCGGCGCTCGGAGTTGAACAGAATTTCCGAGACGATATCCGCGTGGGTAAGGTTGGCGGTCAGCACCACGGCCATGTCGAACTGGCCGTCGAGCAGGCCCTGTTCGATGGCCTGGCGCTCCTGTTCGAACACCTCGATGGTTACGTCCGGATGCCAATGCTCCATGCGCTGTAAATGGTGCGGAAGGAAATAACCCAGCACGGTGTAACTGGCCGCCACCCGCAGCACGCCGCTGGCGCGGTAGTCCGGCAACGGGCTGTTGAGGGCGTCCTCCACGCTGCGCACAATCACATAGGCACGGTTGAGAAAATGCCGCCCGGCGTCTGTGAGGTTCATGCCTTGGGCCGAGCGCACGAACAACTGCACGCCGAGCATGGCTTCCAGCTCCTTGATCGCCGTGGTCACCGCCGATTGGGAAATATTCAAGTGAATCGCCGCCTGGGATATCTGGCCGATCTCGGCGGTGGCGACGAAGTAGCGAACCTGGCGCAAGGTTAAAGACATATCGCACTCTGCTTATTGATCGTTCCCATGCTCTGCGTGGGAATACCTCTTGTGACGCTCGGCGTCACGGTCTCAAGTGCGGACGCAAAGCGTCCATGGCTGCATTCCCACGCAGAGCGTGGGAACGATCTGGGGTCGAGGATAAAAAGCTATCTGATTTTCAGAAGATGGGCCATCTGATAATAGATCTTCCCAAGGGGTCAAGCCCCGGCCTACTTTGCGGGCATCATCTTTGGCGGAGCGACCCTGATGCAGGCAGTGGATTTCAATTCAGACATGGGCGAAAGCTTTGGCCCCTGGACCATCGGCGACGGCGTTGACGCAGAGCTGATGGGCTATATCAGCTCGGCCAATATCGCCACCGGCTTTCACGCTGGCGATCCGGGCACCATGCGCCGCACCGTCGAGCGCGCCAAGCAACTGGGTGTGGCCATCGGCGCGCACCCAGGCTTTCGTGACCTGGTGGGTTTCGGTCGCCGGCATATCAACGCACCGGCCCAGGAACTGGTGGACGACATGCTCTACCAGCTCGGTGCCCTGCGTGAAATGGCTCGTGCCCAAGGCGTGACCCTGCAACATATCAAGCCTCACGGCGCGCTTTACATGCACCTGGCCCGTGATGAAGAGGCCGCCCGGCTGTTGGTGCAGAACCTGCAAATCATTGAGCCCACGCTGATGCTGTACTGCATGCCCAACTCAGTGATCTGGCGCATCGCCAAGGAACTGGGGCAGCCGGTGGTGCGCGAGTTCTATGCCGACCGTGAATACGACCTGAGCGGCTCCATCGTGTTTACCCGCAATGTGCGGGCGCTGGCCCCAGCCACAGTGGCCGCCCGGGTCTTGCGTGCGTGTCAGGCCGGCCTGGTACGTACCGTCGAAGGCGAAGACCTGGCGATCGAATTCGATTCCATCTGCCTGCACAGCGACACCCCTGGCGCCCTGGATCTGGTGGAGGCTACCCGTGAAGCCTTGGACCAGGCGGGTATCGACGTCAGAACACCCCGATAAGATCCAACCCTTACTTTTTTGCCTGCCTTTCTACAATGATTCCAAGAGGAACAGACATGGCTGAAACGTCCCCCATCCGCTACAGCTTCGGCGGTGATGAACACCTATTTGCCGAGGTCAGCGACAGCATGTCCCTGGAGGCTTTTTTCAAGGGCATGGCGGTGACCCGCGCCGTGGAGCGCCTGGCACTGGAAGGCGTACTGGATGTGTGCCTGGCCAACGCATCGTTCCAGATTCGCTTCGACCCTGACCGCATCGCCCCTCACGCGCTGCTCGACGCCGTGCAAAGCGCCGAAACCCAGGCCGTGGCCGAACGCACCTTGCGCACGCGCATCATCGAAATCCCGGTGCTCTATAACGACCCCTGGACCCACGAAACCCTGATGCGTTTTCGTGACCGCCACCAAGACCCCAGCGGCACAGACCTGGAATACGCGGCACGCATCAATGGCCTGGCCGACGTGGACGCATTCATCGCCGCCCACAGTGGCGCGCCGTGGTTTGTGTCGATGGTCGGCTTTGTCGCGGGCTTGCCGTTCATGTTCCAGATGGTCGAACGCGAGCGGCAATTGCAGGTGCCCAAATACCTGCGGCCACGCACCGACACACCGAAACTGACCCTGGGCCATGGCGGTTGCTTTGGCTGTATCTACTCAGTGCGAGGGGCGGGCGGTTATCAGATGTTCGGCGTTACCCCGGCACCGATCTACGACCCGGCGCAGCAGTTGGCGTACCTCAAGGAGCACATGGTGTTCTTCCGCCCTGGCGATATCGTGCAGTTCAAGCCGGTGGACCGCGAGGCATATGACCTGGCGGTCGCCGAGGTGGACGCCGGGCGTTTCGACTTGCGCATTCGCCCGGTGGAGTTTTCCCTGGATGCCTTTCTCGCCGACCCCATCGGCTATCCGAAAACCCTGCAGGAGGTGCTGGCATGATCAAGGTCCTCAAACCCGGCCTCGCCACCTCCGTGCAGGACCTGGGCCGCGAAGGTTATTACCATTTAGGCATCCCACCATCGGGGGCGCTGGACCAATACGCGTTGAGTGCGGCCAACCACCTGGTGGGCAATCCCGTGGGCGCGGCGGGCCTGGAATGCACGCTGATCGGGCCGGCGCTGGAGTTCCAGCAGGACGCGCTGGTGGCCCTGAGCGGTGCCTTGATGTCGCCGCGCCTGGACGGTGAAGTGGTGCACCAGGACACCGCCTTTGCCGTACGCGCCGGGCAGGTGCTGCGGTTCGAGTTTCCCAACGCCGGCGCACGCACCTACCTCGCCGTCGCTGGCGGTATCGACGTGCCGTTGGTGCTCGGCAGCCGCTCCACCTACACCCTCGGCGCCCTCGGCGGGTTTAATGGCCGACGCTTGCAGGAGGGCGATCAATTGCCGATCGGTAGCGCCAGCGGTACCGGGCGTGCGGGCAACAGCTTGCCGATGGCGTTGCGGCGTTCGGTCGGCGGCGATGTGACGTTGCGGGTGGTGCCGGGGCTGTATTACGAACGCTTGAGCTTGGAGGCCAAAAGCAGCTTTTTTGCCGAGCCGTGGACGGTCGGCTCCGAGGCCGATCGCATTGGCTATCGCTTCAAGGGCGGCAGCGCGTTGAGCTTCCAGCCGCGGGAACAGCCGTTTGGCGCCGGCTCCGATCCTTCCAACATCGTGGACAGTTGCTACCCGATTGGCTCGATTCAAGTACCGGCGGGGCTGGAGCCGATTGTGCTGCACCGCGATGCGGTGTCGGGCGGTGGCTACGCGATGATTGGCACGGTGATCAGCGCCGACCTGGACTTGATCGGGCAAATGCAGCCCAACCAGCGAGCGGGGTTTGTGGCGGTGAGTCTGGAGGAGGCTTTGGAGGCGCGGCGGTTGTACAAGAAGCGGCTCAGAGCGATGACGGGACTCTTCAATCACTGAACATACGCTTAACCCCTGTGGAGGCTGGCTTGCCTGCGATAGCGGTGGGTCTGCTTGCATTGTCTTGGCTGATACACCGCAATCGCAGGCAAGCCAGTTCCCACCTTTGGGCTTATTTCAATTTGAGAATTTGCGGAATGCCCACCGCCCAGCGATCAGGGTGAAGGTTGCGACCAAGGCCACCAGTATCCAGAAGCCTTCCGGGTCTTGGGACAGGGGCACCCCACCCACATTCATGCCAAAAAAACCGGCAATGATGTTGATCGGCAGCGCCAGCACCGTCACCACCGTGAGGGTAAACAATGTGCGGTTGCTCTGTTCATTGAGGTTGGCGGCAATCTCTTCCTGCAACAGTTTGATGCGTTCGCCCAGGGCGGTCAGGTCGTTGATGATCAGCGCAAACTCCTCGGTGGATTTGCGCAATTCCTTCACGTCTTCCTTTTGCAGCCATTGCGGCGGGCGATTGAGCAGGCGTAGCAGCGAGCCCGGCTCCAAAGCCAGCAGGCGTTGCAGGCGCACCAGCACGCGGCGGGCGGCGCCCAGTTCGGCACGGTTGGTGGACAGGCGCGAAGACAACAGCTGATCCTCGATTTGGTCAACGCTGATGCTGGTCTTGCGCACGATCTGCGTCAGCACTTCGCCCTGGTCGCGCAGCAGGTGCACCAACAGCTCCAAGGGGGAGCGAAAGTGTTCGCCGGCCTTCACCGACGAGCGCAATTTATCCACCGAGTGCAACGGCTGCAGGCGTGCGCTCACCAGCAAGTGGCTGCGCGCGCACACCCACAGCGTGGAAATATCCGACGACACCATGCTGCTGAAGTTGAACACCACATCGTTGACCACGGCCAATAAGGCCGAGTCCACATGCTCGATGCGCGTGGAGCGTGAGCCTTCATGCAAGGCTTCAAAAAACTCTTCTGGCAATGACAGATGCGCCTGCATCCAGCGCTCGCAGGCGGCGTGCGCCAGGTTCAGGTGCAGCCACAGGAATTCGTCCGGGTCTGGCGGTTGCTGTAAGGTGGCGAGGGCGGTGGCGGAATCAATTTGTTGGCCTTTCTCGCCGGGGCGAAAACGAAAACCGTAAAGCAGGCCAAACAGATCGGAATCTTGATGGCCGTGGTCGATGCTGTGGTTCATGGCGACTCGCAGAGAAAGCGCCTGTAGGACGTTTCACAGGTTCCTGAGCGAATCATTGCAAGGTGGTATGACGGTTATGTGACGGTTTGAGGCGCGCATAAAAAAACGCGCCACCCGAAGGTGGCGCGTTTTTTCAAGGTTCAACTCAGGTGTCTTGCTTGTTTTCCAGCACGGCACCGGTTTTGGCGTCGAGCTTCACATCCCATTTCTTGCCGGTGGTGTCGGTCAGGTCCACTTCGTAGACCAGCTTGCCAGCTTCGTGATCCAACTCGGTATCGTTGATGGTAGCGCCGGCATGTTGGGCGACGGCGGCGGCGTTGAGCTTTTCGAACGCCATCACTTCACCGGTCTTGAGCAGGCTGGGAATCTGGTCTGGACGAACATCAGCCTGGGCCAGGCCGGCGGTCAAGGTCAGGGCAGTAGCGGCGAACAGGGCGGTCAAGGTTTTCATGGTGTATGTCCTTCTTAGGTTGAGCTGTTTAAGTGGCGCCAGATTAACCAGCGCAACTTAACTCATCCTTAATGGCTCACTGACACCAACGCTTTTAGTACTTATGGTCGTTGAGCAGGTCCTGCACGCTGGACGACGGCCAGCGCTTGTAGAACTTCAACAGCTCGGCGGCGCGGTTGGTAAAGATACCATCGACGCCGGCCTTCATGACCTTCTCGAAGTCCACCGGCTCATCCACGGTATACACATGCACCAGCAGGCCCTTGTCGTGGGTCAGCTTGTTCATTTCCGGCTTCACCAGGTCGGTGTAGCTCTGGTCGCCGTGGTCGGTCAGCTCAGCCGACGGGCCGGTGCCGATGGCGCCGAGGCTTTTGGCCTCATCGACCCACTTTTCGAATTCGGCGGCGTCTTTAGGCTCTTGCTTGGCGTAGTAGGCGGCTTTGGTGGCTTCGCCAGACTCGGCGAAGGTCACTTTGGATTTGGGCTCGATGCTGCCTTCACCTACCCACAACAGCAGGATTTTCGGGGTGTTGGGCATTTCCTTCTGCAGCTCTTTGAGGCTGGCGGTTTCGAAGGTTTGCAGCACCACGCGGCCCTTGCCTTGGCCGACACCGGTATTGCTCTTGCCTAGCTTGGAACCGGCGGAGCTCAGCCAGCCTTTGTCGAGCAGCTTGTTTTTCAGGTCGGCTTCGATACCGGGGAACTGCTTGGGCTCCTTGGTCTCGATGTACAGGCCGGGTTTGTGCGAGGGGTTGCCTTCGGCGATCTTGATGATGTCGTCCAGGCTCAGGATTTTCAGGCCAACGAAGCCAGGGCGCGCGCGGTCCGGGTAAGCGGCGTTGAACCAGCTGCCGGCGTCGAGGGTTTGCAGTTCTTTCCAGGTGAACTCGTTAGCCGGCGCGTCTTTGCGCTCGGGGAACTTGGTGGCTACGTCGGTGGTGCGCTGCAGGTTGTTGTCGTGCAGGGCGAACAGTACGCCGTCCTTGCTGCGTTGCAAGTCCAGTTCCAGGTAGTCGGCACCCAGGTCGCGTGCAACCTTGTAGGCAGCGGCGGTGGATTCAGGTGCGTCGTAGGATGCGCCACGGTGAGCGATCACGGCAGGATAGGGGATGCCTTCGTTTGTCGCCAATTCGGCCGGGCTGACCGGTTCGGCAGCCTGTGCGTGGCCAAGGCCGAGCATCAACGCCAGCAGCAAGGCGCTTTTGGAAAACGTGACAGGCATATGCGAAGTCCTTTCGTGGAGGTAACTTTGAGAAGGTGTCCTTTTTAACAATTGATTGCGAACGGCGCTATCACCAAACCGACATTAACGTGCGCACCGGCCAATTTTGTCGACTTTTTTGCAGGGCGTTGCAGTATTCTTACGGGTAGCTGCCCCGTCAGAGGGCGGTATTTTCTGCCACGCGTGTAAACCATCTTTCCAGTCCCTGTGGGACTTTTCAGTGAGGTTTACCATGCGCATCACTTCAGAGCTTATCTGCCAGGCCGCCGACCAACTCCAGGGATTTGTCGGCCTCAACCGCAAGACCGGCCAGTACATCGTACGTTTCAGCGAAGACTCATTCGGCATGGACGTGGCCGATGACGGCATCATCCCCACGGCCGAGTTCGTCTGGCTGCCGGCCGCCGACCACACCATGACCCTGTGCCGAGCGCGCCTGCAGTTGTTGCTCGACCAGAATATCGACGAGCGCATCAACATCACCGAGCCGCTGCGGGTGTATATGCGTCGGGTAGAGATCCCGCAGATCAGCGCGTTGCGTAGTTTGGTGAGCTGAGCGTCCGCGATTTTGCTAACGATGACGAGCAAATGTGGGAGCTGGCTTGCCTGCGATAGTATCAATGCGGTTTCACTGCATCACCGAGGTGTCTGCATCGCAGGCAAGCCAGCTCCCACCGGGTTCGGTGATTCAAGTGGAGAAGGTGTAGGCCCGCTCTACCTTGCATACCCGTGTGTGAAACGCCTCATACCAAGTGGCCCGCCCTTGCTCGCGCACCTGCCGATGCTCGGCCTGCTGTTTCCAGGCCAGTATCGCCGCCTCACTGGCCCAGTAGGACACGGTGATCCCCAGTCCATCCTCCCGCGCCGATTCCACCCCCAGGAACCCCGGTTGTTGCCTGGCCAGTTCCAGCATGCGTGTGGCGGCCTCGCCATAACCCAGGTCGGCGCCGGTGCGCAGCGAGCTGAAAATCACCGCGTAATAAGGTGGGGCGGGTGTCTTGGCGATCATACCGATACCTCCTGGCAGGCCTTGAGCAGCGCAATCGCCAGCGGCGAAGTGATGCCCTTGAGTGCGGCGCGTTCGGGCTGGAACAGGGTGGCGACGAAGAACGGGTGGTCGAGCAGTTCCACCGCGCGCAGATCGCCCGCCGAATCGTGGCCGGTGGGAATCAGGTTGGCGTCCAGCAGGGCGTCGGCAAAGGCGGGGTTGATGCCGTAGCGGCAACGGTAACCCTCGTGGATGTCCAGGCGGCCGTAGGCCTGGGCAATGCGCGTGTACGGGGCCAGGCGTACGGTGTCGCTCACCTCCACCAGGGAGCAGTTCAGCGGCGTGATGACAGCGCGTTCAGCATCCGGCATTAATTCGCCGTGCTGGGCATCGGCCCAGCCGAGCACATGGCGGGCATATTCCAGCACGGCATGTTGAAAACCGCCGCAGGTACCGAGGAAAGGGCGACCTTGTTCGCGGGCAAAACGTATCGCCCGTAAGGCGCCGTCGACATCGCGATAGGGGCTGCCGGGCACGCACCAGAAACCGTCGAAGTCGCTCAAGGCAGAAGTGGAGGTGAGGGTGTCGGTGGCCAGCCATTGCACTTGGACGTTCAGGCCCAGAACGTCGGCGGCCTGTTGCAGGGCCATGGGAATGGCCTGGTGGGCGGTCACATCGGGGTTGTAATCACCGATCAGGGCAAGGTGCAGCGCGGGGGTTGGCATCATGTACGTCCATGACTTGTGGTGGGGTGATACCCACTATAGATTGGCGCTCACGCAATCAATATTGGCGTTTGCCCATATGTTCAATGCAGTCACGCACTATCAAATCGACTACGCCGACCTGTCGTTGATCCTGGCCCTGGTGCGCGGCGGTACCCTGGCGCGGGCGGCGGCGCTGCTGCGGGTCGATGTATCCACGGTGTTCCGTGCGGTGCGGCGGCTGGAGGCGGCGCTGGGCCAGACCCTGTTTGAAAAAAGCCGTGCCGGTTATTTGCCCACCAGCCTGGCGAGCAACCTGGCCCAACAGGCCGAGCGTGCCGAGCAGGCGCTGGAGGCGGCGCGTATTGGCGTGGAGCAGGGCGGTGAAGTGATCAGCGGTACCGTGCGCCTGACCTGCACCGACTCGGTGTTGCAAGGTTTGCTGTTGCCGGCCCTCGCGCAGTTCATGCCGGCCTACCCGGCGTTGACCCTGGAACTGAGCACCTCCAATGACTTCGCCAACCTCAGCCGCCGCGATGCGGATATCGCCCTGCGCCTGACCAAGACGCCGCCAGCGCATCTTGTCGGACGTTGCCTGGGGGCGGTGACCTATCAGGTGTGTGCCAGTGCCGACTATGCGCGCCTGCACCCAGACCATGAGTGGGCCGACCTGGCCTGGATCGCGCCGGACGATTTTTTACCCGATCACCCCACCGTCATCTGGCGCCGTGAGCATTTGCCGGGCGTGCGTCTCCGTTATCGGTGCAACAGCATGCAGTCGGTGACCGAATTAGTGCGCGCGGGGTTGGGCGTGGCGGCGCTGCCAGATTTTCTGATGGGCGATGGCCTGCAACCGCTGGGCCCTGCGCTGGCAGGGCACGATACGGCGCTGTGGTTGTTGACGCGGCCTGATTGCCGGGCGTTACGCTCGGTGGTGACGCTATTTGATGAACTGGGGCGGCATGTGCGCTGGCTGCGAAGTTAACCTGCAGACAGCCAGCGCCAATGGCTCAGCGATTGCCCCGCTCATTGGCAAACGCACTTACCGCTTGTACTGCTTCGCCGGTGCCTTCGCGAATCTGCAGGATCACCGTGCCGGCCTGGTTGGCCAGTTCCACACCCTGGGCGGCGCGGTCGCGGGTGGCGTCCATGCTGTCGATGGCTTGGCGGGTTTCGTCCTGGATCATGGCGATCATGCCGGAGATTTCCGCGGTGGAGCCGCTGGTGCGCGCCGCCAGTTGCCGCACTTCATCGGCCACCACGGCAAAGCCACGGCCCTGCTCGCCGGCGCGGGCGGCTTCAATGGCGGCGTTGAGGGCCAGCAGATTGGTCTGGTCGGCAATGCCGCGAATGGTATTGACGATGGCGGTGATCTGTTGCGAGCGTTCGCCGAGTTTGGCGATCAGTTGCGAAGAGGTGTCGATATCCACGGCGATTTCGCGCATGCCGCTGGCGGTTTTCTGAATCACCTCGGCGCCTTTTTCCGCCATCTCCTGGGTGTTCAACGACAGGTGGTAAGCCTGGGCGGCGCTCTGTGCGTCAGCGGCATGCTGTAGCACGCGGGCGGTGACATCCGAGGCGAACTTCACCACTTTGCACAGGCGCCCGCTGGCGTCGTACACCGGGTTGTAGTTGGCTTCCAGCCACACGACCTGGCCGTGTTTGTCCACCCGCTCAAACTGGCCATTGAACAGCTCGCCCTGGTTCAAGCGCTTCCAGAACTCGCTGTAGGCCGCACTGTTGGCCAGCTCGGGCGTGCAAAACAGACGGTGATGCTTGCCCTGGATCTGCGCCAGGCTGTAGCCCATGCGCTGCAGGAAATTGCCGTTGGCGGTGATGATGGTGCCGTCGAGGTTGAACTCGATCATTGCCATGGCGCGGTCGATGGCTTCGAGCTTGGCGTTGGCTTCGCTTTCGGCTTGCAGGCGCGGGGTGACGTCCATGGCGTATTTCACCACTTTGATCACATTCCCCGCCTCATCCCGTACCGGGTTATAGCTGGCTTCCAGCCACACCGAGGCGCCGTTGGCGCCTACGCGTTCAAAGGTGCCCGACTGGAATTGGCCGTTTCGCAGGTGCGTCCACAGCTGGTTGTAGTCCGCGCTGCGGGCGAACGCCGGGGTACAGAACATCCGATGGGGCTGGCCCAGGATCTGTTCGGCCCGGTAGCCCATGGTCTTGATGAAGTTGTCATTGGCGCGCAGCACGGTGCCTTGCAGGTCGAATTCGATCACGGCCATGGAGCGTTCGATGGCGGCAAGCAGGCTGGTCTGTTGAGCTAGGCTGTGTTGCAGGGTACTGATGGTTTTCTTGTGAGCGTTGAATAGCATGGTGGAGGGCTCGGGCATGCAAGCGTATGCGGGGTCCATGTATTTGCGCCTGACCCCGTAGGGCCCCTGGCCTTACGGTTGACTTGCTCATTGCCAGCTTCCTGATGCTGACAGAGGGGGGTAGAACAACGGTGTCAGAGTGATCAACCGACCTGGAAGTTCGCCCGTCAGGCAGGACTATTTTGACCAGGCGACCAATGGCGGCATTATGCTATTGCGGCAGGCCGGCGAATGAAGTTTCAGACGAGGTGTCATCAGACAACTCAGGCCGGATGGGCGGCCACGCAACGGGCGGAATACGCCAAAACGCTCTGCAATAACGCGCCTTAGTATGAGGGCGGAGTGCTGACTTCGTAGCCGGCCAGGAACAGGTCGATGGCTGATTCGATAACACCTGCCTGGGCGGCAGGGTCGAGGGTGGGCTGGCCGAGGGTAATCTGCGGCCAGAATGCAAAGGCCTTGAGCAGGCTTTGGATCTGGTGGGCGGCGAACCCCGGGTCGGTGCAGGTGAGGCGGCCGTCTTCCTGGGCGGCGCGCACCCATTGGGTAAAGCCTTCTTCTCGTGCGCTGAGGCGGTTGACCATGTCTTGAGCGCGTTCCGGCGAATGAATGGTGGCAGCAATGGCTACGCGTGCCAGGTCGAGGAAGTTGGCGTTCGACATCATCTGCATTTTCGCTTCCAGCAACGTGCGCAGTTGGTCGCGCAGCGGACGGTCGCTCGTATAGATCACGTCCAGCTGGGCAACGCTGCTGGCCCATAGTTGGTGGAGGATCTCGGCGAACAGTTCTTCCTTGCTGGGGAAATGGTTGTACACCGTGCGCTTGGAAACGCCAGCAGTTGCGGCGATTTTGTCCATGCTGGTGACCTCGAAGCCGTTCTCGCGAAATTCGGCAATCGCCGCAGCCACGATGGCTTCGCGTTTACGCTCGGTGAGGCGTTTGGGGGCAGTCATGGAAGGCATTCGACTCAACAATGAAATTACACCGGGCAGTTTACTTGCTCCGGATTTTGTTGCAACCTAGAAACTACACTGTGCAGTGTAATACTTGAGCGGACCGCCGGAGTCACATCGTCATGGCCACTATTTCAACCCGTCTCGACCCGGCGCCCTCGGCGCCCAAGCCTGCCGAGCAGGGCCTGGGGCACTTCAGCAACGACACTCCGGTGCAGCACGGTGGCTTGGGCAAGACCCTGCGCATTTTCTGGAACATGCTATTCAACAAGCCGCGCACGACACGGCCGGTGGGGCAGATTCCGGTACAGCCACTGACCCGCGAGCAGTTATTGGCCGCCCCTGATCACAGCGTGTATCGCCTCGGCCATTCAACCGTGCTGCTGAAACTGCGTGGTAAATTCTGGGTCACCGACCCGGTGTTTGCCGAACGCGCCTCTCCGTTCAGTTGGGCCGGCCCCAAGCGTTTTCATCAGCCGCCCATCAGTCTTGATGAGCTGCCAGCGCTGGAAGCGGTGATCCTTTCCCATAATCATTACGACCATCTCGACCGTAAAGCGGTGGTCCAATTGGCCGAAAAGACCCGCTACTTCCTGGCGCCCCTGGGCGTGGGTGACACGCTGGTTAAATGGGGCGTAGACGCCAGCAAAGTGCGCCAGTTGGAGTGGTGGCAGGGCATCGAAGTCGATGGCGTTCGTTTTGTCTGCACGCCGGCTCAGCACTTTTCAGGGCGCGGCCTGTTTGATGGCAACCAGACCCTGTGGTGCTCATGGGTAATGATCGACGCTACGCGACGTATATTTTTCAGTGGCGACACTGGCTATTTCGACGGTTTCAAACGCATCGGCGAGCAGTACGGGCCGTTTGACCTGACCCTGATGGAAACCGGCGCTTACAATGTCGATTGGCCCCATGTGCACATGCAGCCGGAGCAAACGCTGCAGGCGCATATCGACCTGAAAGGGCGCTGGCTTCTGCCGATTCACAACGGCACCTTCGATCTGGCCTTCCACGCCTGGCACGAACCGTTCGACCGCATCATGGCCCTGGCCTGGGAGCGCAATATCTCGATCACTACCCCGGCAATGGGCCAGGCGTTCCGCCTGAACCAGCCCGAGCGCGGGCAGGCCTGGTGGCTGGAAGTGGAGCCTCAACCGGTCAACGAACACGCAGCAAGCTGAGCCGATGGCCCGCTTGGAAAAGAGTTTTTCAGCGAATTTCTGCTCTGCGACAAAGGCCAAATGAGAGTGCGATGATCCCGCGGAAATTTTATTTCCGGGAGGATGTTTCGATGGACAGCCACTGTAAGAAGCTTTGGAAAATAGGGGTGCCTTGTGCCCCAGCCCAACCGCTACCTCCGCCAATGAACGCCGCCGACGTACCCGCTTCACCCCCCCATGCTGCACCCACCTCTATTGTCTTTGGCACCGAACAGGCTGCGGGCGCCATGCTCGTCCCTGGGTATAACGCCCTGGCGCCCCATCTACGGCCGGTGCGTGACCCCGCGCTATCACTTGTCGCCCTCAGCGGCGAGGACCCTACCGAACCGGTGATGGTAGAGGTACCGCTCGTGTTGAATAACACCACGTTCACCGCCACGCGGGCGTTGACGGGCTATCGGGTCGGGTATGTCGAGCGCTATGTGCAGGGCAATCACGTTGAACGGGTCGAACACAGTGAGGCCTTGCACCGAGTCTTCGACACCCTGCGCAGGGCCGGTGTCCAATGGGTAGCGGTGGACATGCAGCGCAGCGGCGACAGTCAGCAGGCCTGTCGTGAAATCGATGAGCTGGTGGCAGGCCTTCGCCTGGATGCCTTGGTGTCGGAGGACCCCGAAGCCGCCTTTCATAACGCCTCAAGAAGCGGATACCCCACGGTGTGTGAAACCCTGGAGGATGGCACCAGAGTCTGGTTTTACGGTGCACGCTGGGCAGGTGATCGTTTGGCAGCACTGGTACGCGCTTACCGCCAGCTACGGCCATAGACGTTATTGAAGACTACGTCGGGCTGGGAAGAGTAGGACGCAGCAGCAGGATTCGCCCGAAATAGTGATGGGGTGTCGGCTCTTAGACTGGTGCGGTGTTATCGACCGATAACGCTCACATCCAGTTAGACAGAGGGGAATTTCATGATCGGACCAGTTTCGGTAAGTGGATGGGCGACAGGCCTGCTTCAGGAACTTGCAAACCCTGTGCAAGGTTTCAAGAGTGCCTGCCAGATGTCATTGGAGATGGGCCAAGGTGGCGGCGTTACCTCAGAGTCACTGTTGAGGGACTCGCTCAAGCAGATTGCCAATATTGATCGTGGGCTACAGGGCGGCAATGCGTTTTTGGAAACCAACCCGGATGCCATGAGGGAGGCGAAGGCCCGCGACCAGGAACGTGCCAATGGCCGCGTACTCAAGCACTTGCATGGGGTGCCGATAGCGCTGAAGGATGTCTTTGAAACCAACGACCGCATGCAGACCAGTGCAGGTTCGAAGGCTTTGGTGGGCACGCCGGCCACTAAAACCGCCAAGGTTGTCGACAATTTGTTGAAGAACGGAGTGGTGATTGTGGGGAAAACCAACATGAGTGAGCTGTCCAACTTTCGGTCACTATTACCTGTGGATGGCTGGAGCTCCCGAGGTGGCCAGACGCTGAACCCTCATCGACTCGGAGGGCCGGTGGCTGGGTCGAGTTCAGGTTCGGCAGTGGCGGTCGCCCAAGGGCATGTGCCTGTGGCACTGGGGTTGGAAACCAACGGATCGATCATCAGCCCCGCCGCCTACAACGGTGTGTTTGGCCTGAAAACAACGACGGGCCTGGTCAGTACCGAAGGCGTCATGACCAGCACTCGCATGGATGCGGTGGGGACTTTTACCCGCAATATCTGTGATGCGGCAGAAGCGCTTAACGCAATGACCGAGACCACTGCCTACACCAAGGGCCTGCGCTCCGACGCCTTGAAGGACAAGCGAATTGGCTATACCCCTTTACCTGAGTTGTCCGCTGAGGAGGCCAAGGACCCGGCCAAGCGAGCAGACCGCAAGCATTATGAGGCGGCGCTCGACGTGATGAAGGCCCAAGGGGCGATTCTGGTGCCGATGGCGCGGTTGGATGCTGGCGTCCCCGAACAAACCTATGACGATTATAACAACGCGCTGTTCTCGGACGTCAGGCAAGCGTTGGAAGACTACCTGGCTGGGCGAGAAGGTTTGCCGGTCAAATCACTCTCTGAGCTGATTGCTTTTATCAACCGCACCCAGAAACCTGGTGAGCCTGACCAGAAACTGCTGGAAATGATCAATGGGGTGCAAACCAACCAGAAAGATCGCGATGCGCTGTGGAAAGCCATTCTTCCTATATTTCAGAACACCATTGATGACCCCATGAAGGAGCACAAGCTCGACGCCATGGTGTCGAACTTCCAGTCCCACAATTATTTTTTCAGCGCTGCGGCCGGGTACCCAGGCATATCCGTTCCGTCAGGCATGGATGAAGACGGCATGCCCACGGCACTTTACGTGTATGGCTCCGCCAACAGTGAAGCTACCTTGCTGTCAGTCGCCTATGGTTATGAACAAGCCTCACAGGCCATTCAAAAACCGGCTTTTCTCCCAGGTGCTCCCTTCACACCGACACCTGCCAGTACAGAGGACGCGGTTGAGACTACTGACACTTGAGTTTGAATCAGCCTCTGCAGACGGCTGCCTCGCAGAGGTTGTGCCAGGGTTCAATCGACCGCCACAGGTGCATTTGAAACTATTGAAGCGCCCGGAGAAACACCTGGGCTCTACGCACCATTGGGTTGAGGCGTTTGTGAGTCAATGGTTGCGGTGGTTGAACCCATCAACCGGGAGATGAGGCCTTGCGCAGAAGGTTGCGCTGCGGCGGTGTCAAGCCGCCGCGCACTCATCCCCCACCCCGGTGCGAACCCCGGGAAAAATACCAGCCCTTCGGCCTCCAGGCGAAACGCCAGGATCAAACGAGTTTCATCGTCCACGTCGCCGTGGCCTTCCAGTTTCTCAATTGCTTGCACCGCCACGCCAGCCTGGCGAGCCAGCTCTTCGCGGCTCCAGCCCAGCATCACGCGCGCCTGCGCGCAGTGTTTGGCGGTGAATTGATGCAAGACGATCTGTTGTTCTACGAAAGAACTCATTGCCAGAGAGGACATGGGGTTTCTCCAGGTTCGACAGGGGAGGCGCAACTATACTGTGTTTTTGTACAGTTGTTTCTACCGCTCATCCATTGGCGTTGCAACCCCTTATGATTCCAGCCCCGGCGCCTCGCGAATAATCAGGTGATCCAGGTTTTCGATCCTGGCGCTGAATACCCCGAACGTCTGCTCGGGTTTTTTCTGGCTGGGCACCTGCACAAGCTGCGGCGTGACCCCGTAGAAAAAGCAATACAGCGGCCGTTCGCTGCTGGCTGCCGCCTTGATCTGTTCCAGGAATGCCGTGCGCTTGCGGTAGTTTTCGATAAGCTTTTTGCTCAGATAGACATTTACCGAATAGGGCTTCTTGTCGAGCCACACCTTCTTTTCGAAGTCGATGCGAAAGCTGCTGGTGTAGTCCTTGATGGTCTTGATCTTGCCCCAGTAAATCAAACCCTGGTTGTCTTGCAGGTATTCGATCTTCTTGAAGAATGCCCAGTAGGTCGCCGTGTGCTCACCGATCTTCAAGGGCATGGCCTTGAGCTTGTCCTTGTCATCGATGTTGGACACGTAGCACTCCACTGGGTGTGCGAATACGCTGGTTTTGTCCGGGATCGAGTCATTGCTGCCAGAAGAGGTGGTAGCGCGGTTTGCGGGCACTTTCGTCGGCTCCTGCAGGACGCTTGCAGCGGTGCCGACTACCGGCGTCCTAGGCTCGTACAGTCGCCGCGTCAGCACAAATTCTGATGGGAAATTTTCCTCACGCTCGTCGTCATTTTCACCCGTCGCAGGTTTATGGCTGCCGGCATAGCGGCAGCCGTCGATATGCCGCGTTCCGGGTTTGTTCTTGAAGTGCGGCGTGCGCTGGTAGTTGACGTTCTTGGCGTTGAAGGTACTCAACGCATTGGCGCTATCGAACGCCGCACGGCAGGCGTCGTTGGGGCACAAGAAGCTGTCCTTGTCGGAATCGAAGGCGGTAGTTTCATCGAAATTCAGATCTCGCACGTCGTAGATCGACAGCTTGTCGTCGAGACTCAAGCTGTAGGCCGTGTCGAATTTCATGGGGCTCGGGTCCGTCAGAGGTTTGGCTATTAATAGCCGGATCTTGCGTAAATATCAGCAAGAACCTGCCACGCGTCGCCCGCTCAAGAAACACAGGGTGCCGCCCATGGCCGTGAGTGCGGCCAAGGCAAAGAACATGCTGGTGGGCGCCGCATTGATCAGCAGATAGCCGCAAATCACCGGGCTCATGGCCCCGCCAAACGCGGCCAGGTTCTGTGCGCCGTAATAACTGCCCCGTAGTGCATCCGGCGCGATGGTGTCGATAAACAGGAACTCTGAGGGATAGATGATCATCTCGCCCAAGGTGAACACAAACATCGCCAGGCACCAGCTCAGCAGACTGTTTGCCTGGCTGAAGCCGACCAGCCCGGCAATAAACAGCAAGGTGCCTAGCACGATCCAATGGCGCAGTTGCTCGCGCTTGAGAAATCGGCCGATTTGGTACTGCATCAAAATCACGGTGATGGCGTTGCAGGCGAGCACCGCAGACAGAATTTTCAGTGCCTGGTCGGGTGTGTAGGCCACTAGCAAAAACTGCGACAGATACAGGGTGTAGCGCCCATGGACGATGGTGCTCAACAGGCTGCCGCTGGTGAACAGGATCAACGTGCGGTCGCTGCGCAAGGTGTGCAGGGTGCTGAGAAAACTCTGGGGTTTATGACGCTCGTCCCGTTGAGTCGGCGCGATACCGATCATCAGGAACAGGCTGCCAAAGGCAATGGCACTGGCAATCAGGAACGGCGCCCACGGCAGTTGGCCGGCGATCAATACACCCAACATCGGGCCCGTTGCATAACCGACATTGGTCAGGGTGTAGCGCAGGGAAAACACCTTGGCGCGCTCGCCCACCGGCAGGTTCTCGCTGATGATCGCCTTGGAGCCGATCAGGAACAGCGCCGACGCGGCTTCAGTCACAACAAGGGTCAGCGTGGTGAGGTAGAGGTTGCTGGCAAAGGTCAGCAACAAAAAACCGATGGAACTGGAGAGCATGGCCAGGATCAGCAGTTTGCGCTTTTCCAGGCGATCAATGATGTAGCCGCCATACAACCCCATGAGCGTGGCGATGAACACCGCGACCCCCATCAGCAGGCCGATGTCCTGCTGGTTGAGGCCCAGGCGTGTGCTCAGCCAGAGGGCCAGCAACGGGCTGGTCATGGCACGGCTGACCACGATGGTCACCGAGCAGATCATCAGGCGACGGATTACCAGGGAGTAGGTGGCCACGGTGGGGTGGGCTCCTTGTGATTCTTACCTACACGACTCAGATCACCAGCGAACGCAGATAGAGTGTGGGAGCTGGCTTGCCTGCGATAGCGGAGTAACAGCCAACATTGTTTTAGCTGACCCACCGTTATCGCAGGCAAGCCAGCTCCCACATTCGATGGCGTTATTGGCCAGAGTTGATGGTGATTTTTTCTACCGCACCTTGTTCCAGATCCCACTTCTTCAGGATCTCGCCGTAGGTCCCGTCATCAATCATGCCCTGCAATGCCTCACTGATCGCCGTGACCAACTCGGTATTGCTCTTCTCAATCCCAAGCCCGGTGAATTGCTTGGAAATCGCCAGCCCCACCGGCTTGTATTTGCCCTTGTCCAGCGACATCAAATAAGGAATGGTCTCGCTGCCCTGCATCGCCGCATCCAGGCGGTTCTGCTGCAACTGCGCCCGCGCATCTGCCGAGCCTTCGGTGCCGATCACCACGATTGCCGGCTTACCCGCCGCTTCGCAGTTTGCCTTGCTCCAGGCGGTAATTTCAGACGGCCAGGTGGTGCGGCGGCTGGTGCCGACTTTTTTACCGCACAGGTCGGTCAATTCCTTGATCTCTTCGCGCTTGGCCAAAGTGTAGAGCTGCGGGCCGCTGATGAAATAGTCGATGAAGGTCACGGCTTTCTGGCGCTCGGCGGTATCGGTCATGCCCGACAGCACGATGTCCACGCGCTTGGTGGTCAGACCGCTGAGCATTTGTTCGAAGCCGGTTTCCTGCCATTTGATCTTCACGCCCAGTCGCTCGGCCAGGGCGTTGCCCAGGTCGAAATCAAAACCGGTGAGTTTGTTGGTGGCCGGGTCCTTGAAGTCCATCGGCGGATAGTTCGGCACGATGGCCGCGCTGATCTCACCCTTGTCCTTGATGGCTTGCGGCAAGGCAGCGAATACATACGAGGAGGCCATCAGGCCTGCAAGCAAGGTAGGGATAAATATTTTCTTCATAGGGGCGTTCTCGTTAGTTTTTTAGTTAAGTGCGAACGGCAGAAATAAAGCTTTGGGTACGCGGGTTTTGTGGGCTTATTAGAATGTCTTCCGGGCTGCCGGCTTCCACAATCTGGCCGGCGTCCATAAACACCATGCGGTTGGACACTTCGCGAGCGAAGCCCAATTCATGGGTGACTACGATCATGGTCATGCCGGTGGTGGCCAAATCGCGCATCACCGACAGCACTTCACCTACCAGCTCCGGGTCGAGGGCTGACGTGGGTTCGTCAAACAGCATCAACTTGGGGCGCATCGCCAAGGCACGGGCGATTGCCACACGCTGTTGCTGGCCACCGGACAACTCCACCGGGTAAGCATTGCGCTTGTCCGCCAGGCCAACGCGGGCCAGCAGTTCCAGCGCGTCTTCGATGGCTTCCTTGGGCGAGCGCTTGAGCACCTGGCACGGGCCTTCGATGATGTTTTGCAACACAGTCATGTGCGGGAACAAATTGAAGCGCTGGAACACCATGCCGGTGGCCAGGCGCTGGCGGGCGATCTGTGCTTCGTTCATCTCGTGCAGCTTGTTGCCGACCACTCGATAACCAACCAATTCGCCATCGACCCACAGGCCGCCCTTGTCGATTTTTTCCAGCTGGTTGACGCAACGCAGCAGGGTACTTTTACCCGAGCCGGACGGGCCGATGATGCACATCACCTCGCCTTGCTCGACCTCGATATTGATGTCACGCAAGGCGTGATACTGGTCGTAATACTTGTTCAGGTTGACAGCCTTGACGATGCTTCTCATGGGGCAAATCTCCTCAACCCAGGCTTACGAACGCTTGCCGGCGCCGCGGGCAAAACGGCGCTCGAGGCGGCTTTGACCAAATGAAAGAACCGTCACCACCGCCAGGTACCAGATGCCCGCCACAATCAGCAGCTCCATCACCCGGGCGTTGGCGTAGTAGATGTTTTGCGCGTTGTGCAGCAGCTCGGAGTATTGGATGACACTGGCCAGGCTGGTCATTTTCACCATGCTGATGAACTCGTTGCCGACGGGCGGGATGATCACGCGCATCGCCTGCGGCAGAATGATCCTGCGCAGCGCCTGCAGGCTCGGCATGCCGATAGACTTGGCTGCCTCGTATTGGCCGGTGTCCACCGACAGCAAGCCGGCACGCACCACTTCAGCGGTGTAGGCGCCCTGGTTGATGCTCAAGCCGAGCAGGGCGGCCACGAATGGCGTCATCAGGTCGACGGTGTCGATGCTGAACAGGCCCGGAATCGCGATCACCGGGAAGATCAACGCCAGGTTGAACCACAGCAGCAGCTGCAAAATCAGCGGTGTACCGCGAAACAACCAGGTGTAGGTGATGGCCACGTAACGCAGGATCGGGTTGGCCGACATGCGCATGATCGCCGTGATCACTCCGATCACTACGCCCAATGCCATCGCCAGGATCGACATGACGATGGTGTTCACCAGGCCCCAGAGGATGGCTTGCGACGTAAGGAACTGGCCAATGTAGGACCATTCGATCTGGCCATTGGCAAACGCGCGCAACAGCGCCGCCAACACAATCACGATCAGGGTGGCAAAAAACATCCGCCCGTAATAGCGCCGCGGCACATGTTCGTACTGGGTGATATCGAACTGGTTTTCGGACAACTTGCGCTCGGCTTCCAAGCGCTCGGCCGGGGTTTGGTTCATGTTGCTACTCCAAAATTTATTCTTGATGCGTGATCGTTCCCACGCTCCGCGTGGGAACGCCGCCTCGGACGCTCCGCGTCCCGCCGTTGGCGCGTAACGTGACGACGCGGAGCGTCACGGGATGCATTCCCACGCAGTGCGTGGGAACGATCGTCACCGGCTTAAATCCGAAATCCTTGATAACTTTCAGTCCACTTTTGCTGAGCCGCCAACGCCATCTTCAACCGTCCAATCTGCTCCTTCACCCGCTCCGGCGCCGTCCCACCCCACCCACTGCGCGCCGCAATCGCCGCCTCCAGGGTCAGGCAGTCGCGCACGTCCGGGGTGAGTCGCCCATCCACCTCGGCCAACATCGCCGGTGAGGCTTGCCACAACTCAATCTCATGCTGCTCACAGGCCTGCACCAGCGCGCCGGTAATCTCATGGGCCTCCTTGAACGGCACACCACGGGTGGCCAACCAATCCGCCACCTCAGTCGCCAAGGTAAAGCCCATTGGTGCCTGGCGCCGCAACTCCTCTACCTGCACCTTCATGGTCGCCACCATGCCGGCCATCGCCGGCAACACCAGCAGCAAGGTGTCCACGCTATCCAACACGCTGTGCTTGTCTTCACTCAAGTCACGGTTGTAGGACAGCGGCAACGACTTGAGCGTCGACATCAGCCCGGTCAGGTTGCCGATCAAACGCCCGGCCTTGCCCCGCGCCAATTCGGCAATGTCCGGGTTCTTTTTCTGCGGCATGATTGAACTGCCGGTGGCGTAGGCATCGTCTAGCACTACCCAGCGAAACTGGCGCGACGACCACAGGCAAAACTCCTCCGACAGCCGCGAAATATTCACCCCGAGCATGCCGGCCACAAACAGGAACTCCGCCACATGGTCACGGCTGGCGACAGCGTCGATGGAGTTTTCGCATGGCCCGGTGTAGCCCATTTCCCTGGCCGAGTGCTCTGGCTGACGCGCTATCGCCGAACCTGCCATCGCTGCCGCGCCCAACGGCGACAGGGCCGTACGCGCATCCCAATCCACCAGGCGCTGCACATCGCGCAGCATCGACTGCGCGTGAGCCAGCAAGTGATGGGCAAACACAATGGGTTGCGCCTGCTGCAAATGGGTGAAGCCCGGGCAGATGCTCTGCACATGTTGCTCGGCCTGTTCAACCAGCGCCTGCTGCAAACCCAACACCTCGTTGGCGATGGTGCGCGCATGGTCACGCAGGAACAGGCGCAGGTCGTTGGCCGTCTGGTCATTGCGCGAACGTCCGGCACGCAACTTGCCGCCCAGGGCACCGAGGCGCTCGGTCAATACGCGTTCGATAAAGGTGTGTACGTCCTCGTCATCCAGGGTGGGATGCAGGCGACCGGCGGCGAAATCCTCACCGATACGGTCCAGGGCTTCGAGGGTGCGCAGGGTTTCCGATTCATCCAGCAAACCGGCGCGCTGCAACTCACGGGCATGGGCGCGGGAGCCGGCCAGGTCGTAGGGCGTGAGGCGAAAATAGCGCTCAGGGCAACGCGACAACGCGGCCAACGCCGCAGACGGACCGGTCTTGAAACGAGCGCCCCAAAGGCGGTCGGTGGGCTGGGACATGGGTGTTCCTCACGCTTGTTTTTAGAAGAGTCGGAGGCAGTTTCAACAGAAGTTTATCGGTGTAGAACCGACGTCTGACGCGCCGTATTCAAGGTTGCCAAGGGCGGATGTTTATGTTCATTATCGCCGCCTGGCTATGTTCAAGGATTGGGTTCAAGCCTGTTGAATATGGCACTCGAGGTCAACGCGCATTATGGAAACCCCACTTTCCACTTCTGGAAACCTGCCGCCAAAACCCGGCACACGAGCACCGCTGCAACTGAGTGGGCTGGACTTCAAATTGCTGCGGGTATTTATGGCCGTGGTCGAAGCCGGCGGCTTCAGTGCTGCGCAAAACGAGCTGAACGTGGGCCTGGCGGCCATCAGCAAACAGATCTCCGACCTGGAGATTCGCATCGGCATGCGCCTGTGCACACGGGGCCGCGAAGGGTTCGGGCTGACCGAAGAAGGCAAGTTGGTGTATCAAGCATCCATCGAGTTATTTACCTCAGTGGACAGTTTTCGCGACAAGCTTAGTTCGGCGCAAAACGAACTGATCGGCGACCTGAGTGTGGGCGTTATTGATAACACCGTCTCTGATGTCAATTCCCCGCTGATTACCGCTCTGGGCAACTTACATCGCCAATCGCCAAAAATAAGATTGCGCCTACACGCCTCGCAATTGGACGAAGTTGAACGCGGAGTAGTGGAAGGGCGCCTGGTCGCCGGCATCGTCCCGGTGTACCAACGCCGTGAAGAATTCGACTACTTCCCGCTCTACGAAGAAAAGGCCCACGCCTACTGCGCCGTAGGGCATCCCTTGTTCACTGCGAGCGACATCACCCCCGATGCGCTTCGCCAATACGAAGTGGTCAACCATCGGTATGCGATCCATCGCGACAAGGCCAACTTCGTCGGCCACGACAGCCAGTCCGCCTCGGCTTCACAAGTGGAAGCCGTCGCCATCCTGATCCTCACCGGCCGCTTCCTGGGCTTTCTGCCAGAACACTACGCCACGCCACTGGTGAAGGAAGGGCGCCTGCGCGCACTGTGCCCAGAGCAGGTTCATTTAAGCACCGCGCTCAACCTGATCCTGCGCCACAACGCGCCACGGAGCCCGATGGTCAAAGCCTTCGCCACAGCCTTGAGCGTGGACCTCAAAGCTTCGACATAGCTCTCCCGAGCTACGCAGATCAAATGGGGGAGCTGTCGAGCCCCAGCGAGGCTGCGATGGGATCGCCTCGGTCTCCCCGCCAACCTCACCCACCCGCATCACCGCTGCAACCGAGCTCGCTTTTTCTTCTTCGCATGAAAATGCCGAAAATGCGCATCCTGCGCCGCCGCCAGCAACTCTCGATCCCCGCGCGTATCGCCCCAGGCCCTGAGCCGATACTCCCCCAGGTCGCCATAAACCGCTTCAAGGCGCAGCACCTTATTCTCACAACGGCAATTATTCCCGGTGAGCTTGCCGGTCAGCACCCCATCCACCACCTCAAGCTCAGTGCCGATCAAGCGGATGCCAAGCCGGTCGGCAAACGGCTGCAACACCAACGCCGGCGACGCCGAACACAGCGTCACCACCGCCCCGGACTTCACCTCATCCGCCACCGACTGCAAACCGCTCGGGCGCATCAGCTTGCTCCAGCGCGCCTGGCAATATTCCTGCGCTTGCTGCTCAACCCAAGCCTTCTCCACCCCGGTCATAAAGGTGCGAATCAACTGCGCCTTCAGCTCATCCCGGCTGATCTGCCGCACCAAAAACCGCAGCCCCGGCACCGCCAGCTTGACCATCCGGCCATAAAACTCACCGGGGCCAAAGGCAAACTTGAGGAAGGGCACGAAACTGTCGTGGTGGGTAAGGGTGCCGTCGAAGTCAAAGACGGAAAGTACTTTGGCGTCTGCGGGGCCGGCTTCGAGCATGTCTGGGTTCACGGGTGGTCCTTATCAGGTAGGGCGGTTTCATAGCGTTGTGACTGGCGCTTGCCTGCCGGGGTTCAGGTTGACGGTTCAGCCTGGTCGCTGCGGGTCAGCCTCTGCGCTCTTTTGTGTGCGTGCGACGGTCCATGCGTTTATGGCGATACGAGTTTACTACCCCTGAGCCAGGAGTGGGGCTTCCGAGGTTCCGGCACGCTCATTCGAGAGCGAGTGCAGTTAGGTCTTACAAGTGTTTTGGCCGACTGATTGGAGTGTGGGTTAAATTTCCTACATACCACTCGCACCACTTAAAGCGAACTTTCCGATATTTCCTATTTGCTATTTTTCGTATGGTAAATGCCAAAAACAAAAAGGCGTTAACCCTATGGCAAACCACGGCTACATGACCATCAGCGGCAAATCCCAAGGTCTGATTTCTGCAAAGTGTTCGACTCAAGACTCTATCGGCAACAAGTGGCAGGAGGGGCACTGCGACGAGATAATGGTGCTGTCCTTCCACCATAATATGGCCAACAGGGGCAACGTCAGGGCGTCGAGTCATGGGCCGATTGCCATTACCAAAAATATCGATAAATCGTCACCCTTGCTGGCGGTAGCGCTCTCCAACAGGGAAGAGCTCAACTGCGTCATCAATTTTTATCGGATCGCCCAATCGGGCTGGCATGAAAAATACTACAGCGTCGATATTCGAGGCTGCATCATCACCGACCTCACTGTCGACGTACCGCATTCTGTTTTGCATATTGATGCAGAGGCACAAGAGCATGTTGCGCTTAAATATCGTGAAATAATCTGGACTCATCATCAGGCGGGAACAAGTGGCTTCAGTACTTGGGAGACAGGCCGGTGAACATAAATGAAGAACGGAAACCTACCTTTCAAGACCTATGGGTGGTTAGTCAGGCTGCGGCGTATCTGACTAACCAGGCTTGTACGATAAGTGCTCGGAATATTAATGATGGGATTGTTCGGCTGCAATTCAATCGTGAGGTGGCTTATTACGCTCGGAGTATTGTTAGGGAAGTTGAGGACGGCAGAAAAACTGTTGATCAGGGATTGAAAGAAATAAAGCACGAACAAGAAAGCCTCCTAAACCAATCCCTGGAGGTGGGGAGGAAAGGCATCGGGGTTATCGCGGGCGCACTTCAGTTTGCGACGGGGGCAGGAATTTGCTACGCCTCAGTCGGTACGCTGTGTTTGCTCGCGGGCATCCCGATTATGGCGCACGGCGCTAATAACATGTATGAAAATGGTAGGAATATGCTTGAGGGGCATTCCGATACAGTTGGACCGGTCAGAACTGGATATCGCGGCGCAGCACAGTCCCTCGGGTATGGCGAAAGTGGAGGTGATTTAGCCTATGGTGGCACGGATATGATTATGTCTTTTTATAGTCTACGTAGGCTTGTATTGAAGCCGGATGCTTGGCGTTTGTTCAGATATATAAGGTCAGATAAGGAGAGGGCTTACAAAAGAATGGGGATGTTTCCATTAGGTGTTGAGGTTTATATTGATTACGAGACAGGGAAGCAGGTGTATCAGGGGGTGGTAGATTGATTGTGTTCTATGCTCTTGTTTTTGTGGTTTTTGGTGTGGTCGGTGCGTATGCCTTAAGGGCTAGGCTTTCGGGGGAAGGTCTTAATACCTTGAAGTTATTTTTATGTGTGATATTTAACGGTTTTTTTGTCGTGTCCTATATTGAGGTGATTAAGTATGGCGAGTTTCCTTTTTTTGGGATTAGGACTGATTTTATTATTCAGTATCCAATCATCGAGTGGATTGCCTTTTTCGGCATATTGGCTCATGGATTTGCACTTCCGGTGAAGTGGGAGGTCAGGCGCTGGTTTTGAACGAAAAAAGAGAGTGTAGGCTGTCGGAGGCAGAGAGTACTTAGGCCTTAGGTTCGGCTTCGAGCATGTCTGGGTACACGGGTTGGCCTAGGTCCTATCTAATAGTATTAAGCATGCATCAGCTATGACAACAGGAGCCTACTGCCGTGCCAGTCTTCCGATCTTGGCGTAAAGCCTTTCGCTAAAAGCCTCCCGACCACTCGACCGATGACAACGCTGATGGCAATTGGGCACAAGGCTACAGCATTGGTGATGCGATCCGAACCCTTCTGGGCTAGGTGCTTGACGTGATGTACTTCAAGAAATAGCAAATTCCTTTTTACCGACGAAAAAAAGCCCTGAACATGCCAGGGCTTCCTTTAGTGCTTAGTCCGGATCAATCCCAGCTCAGCGCGCCGCCGGTCTGATACTCGATCACACGGGTCTCGAAGAAGTTCTTCTCTTTCTTCAAGTCCATGATCTCGCTCATCCACGGGAACGGGTTAGTCGTGCCTGGGTACTCTTCCTTCAAGCCGATCTGCGACAGGCGACGGTTTGCGATGAACTTCAGATAGTCTTCCATCATCGCCGCATTCATGCCCAACACCCCACGCGGCATGGTATCCCGCGCATATTCGATCTCCAGCTGCGTACCTTGCAGGATCATCTGGGTCGCTTCTTCTTTCATCTCGGCATCCCACAAGTGCGGGTTTTCGATTTTGATCTGGTTGATCACGTCGATACCGAAGTTCAGGTGCATCGACTCATCGCGCAGGATGTACTGGAACTGCTCGGCCACGCCGGTCATTTTGTTGCGGCGGCCCATGGACAGGATCTGGGTGAAGCCGCAGTAGAAGAAGATGCCTTCCAGCACGCAGTAGTAGGCGACCAGGTTGCGCAGCAGTTCTTTGTCGGTGTCGACGGTGCCGGTTTCGAACTTCGGATCGGAGATCGAGCGGGTGTATTTCAGGCCCCAGGCGGCCTTTTTGGCGACCGATGGAATCTCGTGGTACATGTTGAAGATCTCGCCTTCATCCATGGCCAGCGATTCGATGCAGTACTGGTAGGCGTGGGTGTGGATCGCTTCTTCGAAGGCCTGGCGCAGGATGTACTGGCGGCACTCCGGGTTGGTGATCAGGCGGTACACGGCCAGCACCAGGTTGTTGGCTACCAGGGAGTCGGCGGTGGAGAAGAAGCCCAGGTTGCGCATGACGATACGGCGTTCGTCATCGGTCAGGCCTTCGGGGTTTTTCCACAGGGCGATGTCGGCGGTCATGTTGACCTCTTGCGGCATCCAGTGGTTGGCGCAGCCGTCGAGGTACTTCTGCCAGGCCCAGTCGTACTTGAATGGCACGAGTTGGTTGAGGTCGGCGCGGCAGTTGATCATGCGCTTTTCGTCAACGGCGACGCGGGCGGAGGCGCCTTCGAGCTCGGCGAGGCCTTCGGCGACGTCGAGTTTGTCCAGGGCGGCCTTGGCGCGCACGATGGCGGCGGAGTCGTTGGCGGTGACGGCGCGGGCTTCCACGGCGGCGGCGGCGCCGGCACCGTCGAGGCGGTCCATGTTGGCTTCGGTGGCGTGGCCGGCGTTGGCGCCTTTGGCGGCTACTTCGCCTTCTTCTTCTTTGTCGAATTCGTCCCAGCTCAGCATGACGTGTCGTCTCCTGCGTGAGGGCTCAAAGGTGCCCGTGTGAAACCGGATGGTTGGGTGTTCACACGGCCCTAGGGCCGCGGTGGATCTTAAGGAATCGTTTGTTGCAACAGCTCGCGCAGGCAAATAAACGGAATCAGGTTGCGGGTGCTGCATGAGGCTTGAGGGGCGCAGCGATGCGTACTTGCTGCAGCGCAGGCTCAAGGTCTGGCTCTTTATCCCTGTGTAAAGGGATATTGCAGGCCCGATTTACCCGCGCATTATAGGGAAAAATTCAGGTTTGTGTTGCGGCGGATGGTCACTTGGGAGCGCCAAAATGACGTGGGTTTCGGCCAAAGCGAGTGTTTGCAAGGCTTTGCTGGGCGTGGGTTTTTTTGACGGGCGGGGATGTTTTTTTTGGGGCAGGGGAAGGGGGTGTAAAAAGAGTGGTCGTGGCTGAAATCGCCATCGCAGGCAAGCCAGCTCCCACAATTGATGTGGGGTGTATTCAAGGGCGGGTTCTTGGCCGCAAGAACGATTTCTTGCGGCAATTAAGAATCCAACTTCAGAAGTTGTTAGCCGTTAGAGCAACCATTGCCCATTACTTGATAGTTAAGAATATGACGCTGGCCTTGAGAATCTTCATATTCCATCTTCACCGGTACAACTTCGCAGACTTCTGGAATGCTGCTCATGGACAAGACTTTGGCCACATCCAAGTGCGTGCTATAGGTGTAGTCCTCGACAATCGGCGCGTTCTGGCCGGCCAGTTCAGTCGGGGCTTCGTCCGCCAGGGCGGCGGTGGCGCACAAGCTGCTCAGGGCGATCACTAATAACGCTTTCATTTCTTCATTACCTTCTTCAGGGCGAAAGGGGGCACGGGGCCCTTGTGAGGCCGCGTGTGTCACTTAAAAGTTGGGAAGTTCGGATTAACGTTGCCTTCGTGGGGGCTGTTGCGTTGTTAATCAGAGTGCCTTGTTGGCGGAGTTGATTTTAGGCGCCTCGGTTATATTCATATACCCGTGGTTTTGATAAACACTTTTGGCGGTTTTTGTAACAATCCCTCAATCAAGATTTTTTCAGAAACCTGCCAGCCGCCGCAGCACGCGGGCCAGAGCGTTGAAAAGGCATAGCAGGGCAATTTGTAGGGTCTTGTTACTACCATCGTCGAATGGTTCTATAGGCCCACCCCGGCTACAACAGGGGCCATACAACAACAACTATGTCACCGAGGTAAGAAAGATGAGTGCGGCTTCCCTGTACCCCGTTCGCCCCGAAGTAGCAGCCAATACGCTGACCGACGAGGCGACCTACAAGGCCATGTACCAGCAGTCGGTGGTCAACCCCGATGGCTTCTGGCGCGAGCAAGCCAAGCGCCTTGACTGGGTCAAGCCTTTCACCGCGGTGAAGCAGACCTCTTTCGACGACCACCATGTCGACATCAAATGGTTCGCCGATGGCACCCTGAACGTTTCCTACAATTGCCTGGACCGTCACCTCGCCGAGCGTGGCGACCAGATCGCAATCATCTGGGAGGGCGACGACCCTGCCGAGAGCCGCAACATCACCTACCGCGAGTTGCATGAAGAAGTCTGCAAGTTCGCCAACGCCTTGCGCGGCCAGGACGTGCACCGCGGCGATGTGGTGACTATCTATATGCCGATGATTCCCGAAGCCGTGGTCGCCATGCTGGCCTGTACCCGCATCGGCGCGATCCATTCGGTGGTGTTTGGCGGTTTTTCCCCAGAAGCCCTGGCCGGTCGCATCATCGACTGTAAGTCGAAAGTGGTGATTACCGCTGACGAAGGCATTCGCGCCGGTAAGAAAATTCCGCTTAAGGCTAACGTTGACGACGCACTGACCAACCCGGAAACCAGCAGCATCCAGAAGGTGATCGTGTGCAAGCGCACCAATGGCGCGATCAAGTGGAACCAGCACCGCGACATCTGGTACGAAGACTTGATGAAAGTGGCGGGCACTGTCTGCGCGCCAAAAGAGATGGGCGCCGAAGAAGCGCTGTTCATCCTCTATACCTCCGGCTCTACCGGCAAGCCTAAAGGCGTGCAGCACACTACCGGCGGATACCTGCTCTATGCGGCCCTGACTCACGAGCGTGTATTCGACTATCGCCCGGGCGAAATCTACTGGTGCACCGCCGACGTCGGCTGGGTCACTGGCCACACCTACATCGTCTACGGCCCGCTGGCCAATGGCGCGACCACGCTGCTGTTCGAAGGCGTGCCGAACTACCCGGACATCACCCGCGTGGCGAAGATCGTCGACAAGCACAAGGTCAATATCCTCTACACCGCACCGACCGCGATCCGCGCGATGATGGCTTCCGGCACCGCAGCCTGCGAAGGCGCCGACGGCAGCAGCCTGCGCCTGTTGGGCTCGGTGGGTGAGCCGATCAACCCGGAAGCCTGGGACTGGTACTACAAGAACGTCGGCCAATCCCGTTGCCCGATCGTCGATACCTGGTGGCAGACCGAAACCGGTGCCACGCTGATGAGCCCACTGCCAGGCGCCCATGCGTTGAAGCCGGGTTCGGCGGCACGGCCGTTCTTCGGTGTGGTGCCGGCGCTAGTGGACAACCTGGGCAACATCATCGAAGGCGCCGCCGAAGGCAACCTGGTGATTCTGGATTCCTGGCCAGGCCAGGCGCGTACCCTGTACGGCGACCATGACCGTTTTGTCGACACCTACTTCAAGACCTTCCGCGGCATGTACTTCACCGGTGACGGCGCACGTCGCGATGAGGATGGTTACTGGTGGATCACCGGTCGCGTGGATGACGTGTTGAACGTGTCCGGCCACCGTATGGGCACCGCCGAGATCGAGAGCGCCATGGTTGCTCACCCCAAAGTCGCCGAGGCGGCGGTGGTGGGCGTGCCCCACGACATCAAGGGGCAGGGTATCTATGTGTATGTCACCTTGAAGAATGGTGAAGAGCCCAACGAAGCACTGCGCCTGGAGCTGAAAAACTGGGTGCGCAAGGAAATCGGGCCGATTGCCTCGCCGGACGTAATCCAGTGGGCGCCCGGGTTGCCGAAAACGCGCTCTGGGAAAATCATGCGGCGCATTTTGCGCAAGATCGCCACGGCTGAATACGACGGGTTGGGGGATATCTCCACCCTGGCAGATCCGAGCGTGGTGGCGCATTTGATTGAAACGCACAAGACCATGAACGTCGCGTAAGCGGGGAAGGTGGGACAGAGCCCCATTCGGTGCAAGCCGGGTGGGGCTTTTTTGTGGGGGGCCATGTAACACCGAGATGCAGTGTGGGAGCTGGCTTGCCTGCGATAGCTATTTATCAGTTAGCCCATCTTTGGCTGATACACCGTTATCGCAGGCAAGCCAGCTCCCACAGTTCAGATCGCATTTCATAAAGGGGTGTAGGCGGCGGTCTGACAGAGCCGCATCACAACCAAGCCAATAAATATCGGTTTTTCCGGTAGGACGTTTCTGAATGTTACCGGCCCGCTCAAATGTGTAACCATCCGCACAAAGCTGGGGCAATGGACCACGCCCCGCCCCGAAAAACCGCGTTCTAGACACTCCCAAAAATAAGATTAAACGCCAGACTTGCCGTGCTAGAAGGGTTTGCGAATAATAGGCCCGCAATTTGCAGCATCATCAGGTTTAATATCTTTTGTCTCTGCATAAAATTCAGAGGCTGTCAATGTGTTGGAACCGCTTTCTCAGTGCTTCTGTAAATTGTTGTCGCATTGAGGAAATATCGGCTTCCGGCCTGTCGTTAGAATGCCGATCACTCGCTCGTCGTCGCAGGTGTCGCCCGCGCAGGACGCAGCACCGCTATTCGGTTACACCTTCGCCGCATCGTGGGCCATGGCTCATACTGCTGTTTTTGCCCTATACCGATGGAGTCCCAAGATGAAGAAACTCGTGCTGTTGGGCGCCCTGGCGCTGTCCGTGCTGTCCATGCAGGCTTTCGCCGAAGGCAAGCCGCTGAAAATTGGTATCGAAGCGGCTTACCCTCCGTTTGCCTCGAAGGCGCCGGATGGCAGCATTGTCGGTTTTGACTACGACATCGGCAATGCGCTGTGCAAGCAGATGGACGTCAAGTGCACCTGGGTTGAGCAGGAATTCGATGGCCTGATCCCTGCGCTGAAAGTGCGCAAGATCGACGCGATTCTGTCGTCCATGTCCATCACTGAAGACCGCAAGAAATCCGTGGACTTCACCACCCGCTACTACCTGTCCCCAGCGCGCCTGGTGATGAAGGAAGGCACCACCGTCAGCGACAGCCTGGATGAGTTGAAGGGCAAGAAGATCGGTGTGCAGCGCGGTTCGATCCACGATCGTTTCGCCCGTGAAGTCCTGGCGCCAAAAGGTGCGGATATCAAGGGTTACAGTACCCAGAACGAAATCTACCTGGACGTGGCTGCCGGTCGTCTCGACGGTACCGTGGCTGACGCCACCCTGCTGCAAGATGGTTTCCTGAAAACCGACGCCGGCAAAGGCTACGCGTTTGTAGGCCCATCGTTCACCGAAGCCAAATACTTCGGCGACGGTATCGGCATCGCAGTGCGCAAAGGCGACAAGGAAAACCTTGAGCGCATCAATGCGGCCATCGCTGCAATCCGTGCCAACGGCGAATACAAGAAAATCCAGGACAAGTACTTCGACTTCGATATTTACGGCGCTGACGCCAAGTAACTCATCGCAGCTGTCTGTCCGAAATGGCGCAAGCAACAGTCATCCTGAAGTTTGCGCCATTTTTTCATCCCCCTTTTCGAGGACCTGAATCATGTTGAAAGGCTACGGGGCCGTTATCCTCGATGGCGCTTGGTTGACGCTTCAGCTCGCCTTGTCGTCCATGGCCTTGGCCATTGTTCTGGGTCTGATCGGGGTCGCGCTACGCCTGTCGCCGGTACGTTGGCTGGCTTGGCTGGGCGACTTGTACTCCACGGTGATCCGCGGGATCCCCGACCTGGTGCTGATCCTGCTGATTTTCTACGGCGGTCAGGACTTGCTTAACCGCGTCGCGCCGCTATTGGGCTTTGACGACTATATCGACTTGAACCCCCTGGCCGCCGGTATCGGCACCCTGGGTTTCATCTTTGGCGCTTACCTCTCGGAAACCTTCCGTGGCGCCTTCATGGCCATTCCCAAGGGCCAGGCCGAAGCCGGCCTGGCGTATGGCATGAGCAGCTTCCAGGTGTTTTTCCGGGTGATGGTGCCGCAGATGATTCGGCTGGCGATCCCCGGGTTTACCAACAACTGGCTGGTATTGACCAAGGCCACCGCGCTGATTTCGGTGGTAGGTCTGCAAGACATGATGTTCAAGGCCAAGCAGGCGGCAGACGCCACCCGCGAGCCTTTTACCTTCTTCCTCGCAGTGGCGGCGATGTACCTGGTGATCACCAGCGTGTCGTTGCTGGCCTTGCGTTACCTTGAGAAGCGCTACTCGGTAGGCGTAAGGGCGGCTGATCTATGATCTTCGACTACAACGTCATCTGGGAGGCCATGCCGCTGTACCTTGGCGGCTTGCTGACCACCCTGAAACTGCTCGCTATCTCGCTGTTCTTCGGCCTGCTCGCGGCCTTGCCCCTGGGCTTGATGCGCGTGTCCAAGCAGCCGATCGTCAACGGCGTGGCCTGGCTTTACACCTACGTGATCCGCGGCACGCCGATGCTGGTGCAGCTGTTTTTGATCTACTACGGCCTGGCACAGTTCGAAGTGGTGCGCGAAAGCTTCCTGTGGCCGCTGCTGTCCAGCGCAACGTTCTGTGCGTGCCTGGCGTTTGCGATCAATACCAGCGCCTACACCGCCGAAATTATCGCCGGTAGCCTCAAGGCCACGCCTAACGGTGAGATCGAAGCGGCCAAGGCCATGGGCATGTCGCGCTACAAACTGTACCGCCGCATCCTGTTGCCGTCGGCCCTGCGCCGTGCGCTGCCGCAGTACAGCAACGAAGTGATCATGATGCTGCAGACCACCAGCCTGGCGTCCATCGTTACCCTGATCGACATCACCGGTGCCGCGCGTACGGTCAATGCCCAGTATTACCTGCCGTTCGAAGCCTATATCACCGCTGGCGTGTTCTACCTGTGCCTGACCTTCATCCTGGTGCGCCTGTTCAAGTTGGCCGAGCGCCGCTGGCTGAGCTACCTGGCTCCACGGAAGCACTGATATGGAACGTATCGATCATCTGCTGCCCTGGGGGCATTTGGGCTGCGAGCGCCAACTGAGCGTGTTCCGCTTTGGCAGCGGCGAGCGCAAGGCCTATATCCAGGCCAGCCTGCACGCCGATGAGTTGCCGGGTATGCGTGCCGCGTGGGAACTGAAAAAACGCCTCACAAAGCTGGAGCGGCAGGGCGCCCTCAACGGCGTGATCGAGCTGGTGCCGGTGGCTAACCCGATGGGCCTTGGCCAGCTGTTGCAAGGCAGCCACCAGGGGCGTTTCGAAGTGGGCAGCGGCAAGAACTTCAATCGCGACTTCGTTGAGCTGAGCGAGCCGGTCGGTGCATTGTTGCAAGGCAAACTGGGTGATGACCCGCACGCCAATGTGCGCATGATTCGCCAGGCCATGAGCGATACGCTGGCCGCCTTGCCCGAGCCGAGCAGCCAGTTGCAAGGCATGCAGCGTATCCTGCTGAGCCATGCCTGCACCGCCGATGTGGTGCTGGACCTGCATTGCGACGCCGAAGCCGCACTGCACATGTACGCGCTGCCCCAACACTGGCCGCAGTGGCGGTCGCTGTCGGCACATCTGAATGTGAAGGTCGGCCTGCTGGCGGAAGATTCCGGCGGCAGTTCGTTTGACGAGGCGTGCTCGTTGCCGTGGCTGCGTTTGTCGCGCATGTTCCCGCAGGCGCAGATTCCGCTGGCCTGCCTGGCAACGACGTTGGAGTTGGGCGGCCAGGCCGACACCGGCCGTGATGAAGCCATCTTCCACGCCGAAGGCATCCTTGCGTTCCTCGCCGAACAAGGCTTGATCAAGGGCGAGTGGCCCGCGCCGCAACACGAACCTTGCGAAGGTGTGCCTTTCGAGGGCACCGAACTGCTGTTCGCGCCCCATGCCGGGGTGATCAGTTACCTGCGTAAAGCGGGCGACTGGGTAGAAACCGGCGACGAGATTTTTGAAGTGATTGACCCCCTGACTGACCGCGTAAGCACTATTTGCGCGGGCACCTCGGGGGTGTTGTTTGCCGTTGAACGGCTACGTTATGCCCAAGCGGGTTTCTGGCTGGCCAAGGTGGCGGGGCGCGAAGCGCTGCGTCACGGGCGCTTGCTCAACGACTGACCACCTGTTTTTGTGAGAACCGACCGCATGTACAAGCTTGAAGTCCAAGACCTGCATAAACGCTATGGCAGTCATGAAGTGCTCAAGGGTGTGTCCCTGGCCGCCGCCGCCGGTGATGTGATCAGCATCATCGGTTCCAGCGGTTCGGGCAAAAGTACCTTTTTGCGCTGCATCAACCTGCTGGAGCAGCCCCACGCCGGCAAGATTCTGCTCAATAACGAAGAGCTGAAACTGGTGGCCAACAAGGACGGCGCCATGAAGGCTGCCGACCCCAAGCAACTGCAACGTATGCGTTCACGCCTGTCCATGGTGTTCCAGCATTTCAACCTGTGGTCGCACATGACCGCGATTGAAAACGTGATGGAAGCCCCGGTGCACGTGTTGGGCATATCGAAGAAAGAGGCCCGTGAAAAGGCCGAGCATTACCTGGCCAAAGTCGGCGTGGGCCATCGTAAGGATGCGTTCCCGGGCCACATGTCCGGTGGCGAGCAGCAGCGCGTAGCGATTGCTCGTGCGCTGGCGATGGAACCTGAGGTGATGCTGTTCGACGAACCTACTTCGGCGCTGGATCCGGAGTTGGTGGGCGAAGTGCTCAAGGTCATGCAGGACCTGGCCCAGGAAGGCCGCACCATGGTGGTGGTGACCCACGAAATGGGCTTTGCCCGCGAAGTGTCGAACCAGTTGGTGTTTTTGCACAAAGGCATTGTTGAAGAGCGTGGCAATCCGAGGGAAGTGCTGGTGAACCCGCAGTCCGAGCGCCTTCAGCAATTCCTGTCCGGCAGCTTGAAATAGTCAAGGTTGCCACCCATTCCCTGTAGGAGCGAGCTTGCTCGCGAAGATCGTCAACGATAACGCGGGAAGCCTGATACCCCGTGGCGTTCTCAGGTTTTTCGCGAGCAAGCTCGCTCCTACAGGAGGGCAGGGCTTCATTGTTTTTGAGATTTGTGTTGGTTTACGGGCTAGCATTGGCCCACAGCTTCTTTCACCGTTTTCGCTCCGGATAGCACTCCATGACCGCCCACAAAATTGGTTTCCTGATTTGGCCCAGCACAAAAGCACTCACGCTTGCGCTGGCTGAGGAGGCCTTGCGCGTTGCTCAGCGGGTGCATCCGGATGTGGTCTACGAATTGTCGTTTCTGCAGGCCGAGCCGCAAACCGAGGGGGCCTGGCAACTGCCGGGCGAGCCGTGGGCCGGCAAGCTGGAAGGTTTTCAGAAACTGTTCCTGCTGGCGGATGAGCCGCCTGCCGCCATCGCCTCGCAGCTCAGCACAGCGCTCAAGCAGCTGGTTCGGGCTGGTTGCGTGATCGGCGGGTTATCGGCGGGCGTGTACCCATTGGCTCAGCTTGGTTTGCTGGATGGTTATCGTGCTGCCGTGCATTGGCGCTGGCAGGACGATTTCGCCGAGCGTTTCCCCAAGGTCATCGCCACCAGCCACCTGTTTGATTGGGACCGTGATCGCCTGACCGCTTGCGGCGGCATGTCGGTACTTGACCTGCTGTTGGCGGTACTGGCCCGTGACCATGGCGCCGAGTTGGCCGGTGCCGTGTCTGAAGAATTGGTGGTGGAGCGCATCCGTGAAGGCGGCGAGCGCCAGCGCATTCCGTTGCAAAACCGCCTGGGCTCCAGCCATCCGAAGCTGACCCAGGCGGTGTTGTTGATGGAAGCCAATATTGAAGAGCCGCTGACCACCGATGAAATTGCCCAGCACGTGTGCGTGTCACGACGACAGCTGGAGCGCATCTTCAAGCAGTACCTTAACCGCGTTCCCAGCCAGTATTACCTGGAACTGCGCCTGAACAAGGCGCGCCAGATGTTGATGCAAACCAGCAAGTCGATCATCCAGATCGGCCTGTCGTGCGGCTTCTCCTCGGGGCCGCATTTCTCCAGCGCCTACCGTAACTTCTTCGGCGCTACTCCCCGTGAAGACCGCAACCAACGGCGCAGCAGCAGCCCGTTCGAGTTGTCGTCGGTGCCCTCCGAGCGCGGTTGAGCGGCGGGCTATTCATCGCCCTCTGTGTCGGGTCCACCGCTGACGGAGTCCTGGTTGGGATTGATCGGCGGGGGTTGTAAAGCTTCCGGTACATCGAAACTTACCGCCGTGCGGTTGTAATAACTGCGCAGCATGGCGATCGCCGCGGGCGAGAAGGGGTTGCCGCTGAGGTCGAAGCCCTGGGCTCTGTCTGCATCCATTTCAAGGAGGTCGCTGGGCAGCTCGCTAATCTGGTTGTTGCGCAAGCTCACTTGATCAAGCGATGGCAGGTTGAATATTCCGTTCGGCACTTGCGTGAGGCCGGCTTCTTCGATCATCAAACCTGTCAGTCCCGACATTTTGCTGATGTCGGGCACGACGCCCAGCGGGTTATGACTCAGGTCCAGGTACTCAAGGTTTTGCAGGTCGCTCAGGGCGTCGGCGCTGGTGGTGGTCAAGCGAATATGGCTGTTTGCAAGGCTCAGTGACTTGAGTTTGGGTAGATTGAACACGGCGCCAGGAATGTCGTTCAAGGCATAGCGGTAGATCAGCAGGCTTTCCAGGTTGGGAAAGTGCTCGAGAAATCCCTGGGGAATCGACGTAGTTTCCTCTGCTCTCAATTCCAGCTTCGAAATGTGCTCGAAATCGATATTCAATGACGGTAGATCGCCTAGCGGCGCCAGCGTCACTTCCATTTCGTGGGAGGCGGCAGGCGGCTCTTGATCGGAGTCCAGAGCGGTTTCCCGTCGCCAAGCTGCTTCCAGCACTGTTTTGAGTTCGTCTCGCACCAACTGCTGCTGAGCCTGGGCTTGCTCGTCCAGTGGTGCCCTCGTACGCGGATGCTGCGCCGGCACACTCACTATCCATTCCTGCAAATCGGCTTGAAGACGCTCGTAGTCCGCTTTCAAGCGAACCAAGTGTGCCATTGAGTCGTCCAGGCCGCCGGGCAGCCTGAAAATGAAGTTATTCGCCTGGTCGACGTTGTACTTGGGGTAAAGCGCTTGCACCATAAGCCGCTGCGCGGGGTTGGCATCAGCACCAAAATGTTCGCCGGTTGCCTGGCAATAGGCTTTGATCCTCTGCAGCGTGGCGCGTGAGAACCCGTTGCCTGACAGGTTAAAGGCTTTGGCGGCATTGCCTGGCAGTTGGAAGATCAAATCAGGCAGCCGACTCAAATAGTTGTTGCTCAGATCGGCGCTGACTAGTTGGGGGCGATTGAGCAAGTTCTCGGGAAACAGGGAGATATGGGTTCCGCTCAGGTTCAGCGTCTGTAGTTCGGGCATGTGCCCGAGGTTGGGAGACCGTGACAGCTGATTGTTGTTGGACAGGTCCAGGCTTTTGAGTCCTGTGAATGGATCAAGGTCTGCGCGGTTTTGCAGGGTCAGGTTGCAGTTGCGCAGCGTCAGTCTGTCAAGGTGAGAAAGTGCGATGACCTCGGGAGGAATTGTGTTGAGGGCAACGTCGCTCAGATGCAACGTACGTAGGTTGGGGAAGTGGGTGAGGAAACCTGGCGCTCCCCGGGTAGTGGGGTAACCCTTTAGCGTCAAACTGGAAATGTGATCGAAGTTTGCATTGAGTACAGGCAGTTCGCCGTGAATGGGGTAGCCAAGGTTCAGTGTGCGTCCGATTGCGTGGTCAGTATCGATCGGCGTTTCATGGCGCCAGCCGCGGAGCAGTTCTTGTGTCCATATCCAGCGGTGCAGTTCCGCTTCGGCGACCGTGGAAGGGGGCAGCGGGGCATCGGTGTTGAGAGAGGCCTGCAAGAGGCTCGAGCGCCAGGCCATCAGATCGGTTTTCAGTCGTAAAAGCTCGTTTTTCAGGTAGCGAAGCGTCTGTAAGGGAGTGCTGGGATAGCTGTTCAAAATGTCCAGTGTCTGAGCCAGCTCTTGCGGGCTCAGGCCAGGGTACAGTTCGTGTAACAACGCCAACTCGGGGGTGCTGCCGGCCTCAGGCGGTGTGGCGGGGTAGCCTTCCATGCCGCCGGGCAGGCGCATCAGCCTGGGGTCGTAGGCAGGTTTGCGCACTGGATCCTGGGCCAACAACGCGCCGAGCGCTTCACGTGTCAGGGGGCGCTGGCTCAAGGTTTGCCGCAACAACGGACCCTGGCCGATATGAATGCCCAGCGCATCGCGCTGAGTGTCAGGCAGGGCCTGCAGGACGGCAGTGTAAAAATCCGTTTCGGCAAGCACCATGCCTTTTTCGTCTTCGGGGATGTACTCGCCTTCGATGGTACGCACCAGGGTGCGTTTGATCGGTGCTTCAGGAGCGCCGATTGCATCGTGCAGCTTGCCGGTTTGCTTGAAATCGCGCACTTCCAGGCGCACAGACGGCGACCAGCCCGGCAGGTTTTCCAGCGAGTGCAGGGCGAGGCGGTGGGTGTCGCTGTTTTCCAGAGCGGTCATGTACAACCCTTCATGCGCCCGGCTGATTCGAACGTGATGAGCGGCCCAGCGTGCTCGCTCAAGTACCGGCGCGGGTACCTTGCCTTGGTCGATGTCCAGCAACTGCTGGCCGGTGGAGCAGCGTAATACGTCTTCGGCGGCGCTCGTTGGCAGGCCGGGCGCGGCGTCGATGATGGTTTGCAGGCGTGCGTCAGCGGTTATCTCCAGCCCGCGATAACGCGAGTCGAACAGCGAGGCGCGGCTTTTCTGAGCTGCGCGTGCCAGTTGTTTGCGCAGTTTAGCGGTGCGTGCAGGCAGGGTGGGCGTGGGGCCGAACGGCTCTTCAAGCAAGGTTTTGCGTTCCGACTCGTTCAAGGTTTCCAGCACGATCGTCAGCAAATCGCCCTTGTTCATCTGGGCTTCGTGTATCTGTGCCACGGCGGCGTTTTTATGGCCTTTGTGCTCCCAGACGGTTTCACCTTTGGCGTTGAGAAACCGCAGGGTCTTGGATTCGGGCCATAGGCCCGTCTGGCTCAGCAGCCACAGTTGCGTTTGGGTATCAGCCTTCTGATACATCGCAGGGTCATCGCTGTTCATTTGGTCGATGAAAGTTTGCAGCTGCTCATCGATCCGGATGCGCTTGAGTGTGTCGGCCAACAGCGGCGGTGGCGGTTGGTGGTCCATGTACAGTTTGCGCAGGGCGTCATCATTGGTCTCGCTGATGCGACTGGCTCTTTCAAGACCCGCTTCGCTGATACCTTCGGCAGATGGGCCGAGCCGGCGCAGCAAGGTGGTGCGATTCCAGGTCAACGGGCGATCCACGGGTGTCAACCAGGCGCCCTTGCCATTGCTCAGTACGCGTGGGCGGTAGGCGTGGGGGCGCGTAGGGTGTTCAAGGCTAGCGTTGCCCGAGGGTTGTTTGATGGAGAAAAATTGCCCGTCCAGCGCCAGGATCTGCTTTTGTTGATGGGCATGTAATCCCTGCGGGCCGGGGCGCGACCCTGGAACCAGTTGAATGTCGTGGGCGTAGGGCGCCAGGTCGGGGTTCCACAGGCGGGTTTTACGGTCGGTGGTCACCGGAGTGAGTCTGTCAAAGAAGTCCCATAGCGCCTTCGGTAGCGTCTGTCGCAACAGGTTTTCGGCTATCGGTGCGCCGACCGCGAACATCCCCAGTTGGACCATTTGCTCAAGGATTGACATCAGGTGCCCGAATGCCTGGCGCTTGAGCCCTTCAGCCCAGTCGAGCACGCCTTCGAACACATCGTCGAGCAGTTGATAGGCGGTATAGCCGAGCATCAGTAAGCCCAGCGGCGGAACAAAGGGTGTTGCGATGAAGGCGGCGATTTCGAGAATGGCTTCACCGATTTTCTGCACAACCTCCCAGTGCCGCCAGCGAGCATTTCTGTCAGCGTCGGCGGTGGGAATGGCTGTTACGCGAGCATCGTTGAGCAACTTATCAAGCTTGTTCTCATACAGGTGCTCGTACAGGTCGTTGGTGATTTTCGTCGCATAGAATTGCAGGTTGGTTTTGGCCACGGGTTCGTCACGCCAGACAGGGCGGGGGTCGCCCGAAACATGCTCGTGCCAGACGACCTGTGATAAGCGGCTGTTGAGATCGGCAAAGAAGTAGCCACGCTGTTCATGCCTGACGAAACGGCTGAAAAACGCCTGATAGTCGGCGCTGCGCAGTTTGTTCGCCAGGTCCTGCATGAAGGCCTGACCGTTGGCGTAATACTTGAGCGGCGATTGCGGGTCGCCCGGAATATAGGCCACCATCGGGACGGCGCTGCGATTGGACTCCAGGTCGGCGGCGAACAGCACGATGCCGGTCAGGGGGGCGTTCATCAGGTTAAGGTCATGGCACAGCAACGGCCTGCCGTTCAGGTCGCCGATCAGGTTTTTGAGAAAGCTGCGAAGTGCATTGAACGCTTGGGGCGATACATCTTTTTTCAGCTGCGCCATATGCAAGCTGGCTTGGGCGTCGGCTTTCAGGCTGTTGATGACCTTTTGGCGCAGTTGAGCCTTGATCGCCGCGTCATTGAAGCCCAAAAGGTTCTTGAGGTAGCGCTGGTATTGCTTGCCGACATCCAGCGTGCGGCATAACCCAATGAATTGCGCGATGCTGATTTTCTCGCGTAATTGGGGCAGCGTGTTGAATTGCCCGGTGGCGGAGGGCTGAGTAATGAATGTCGACTCTGGGGCATATGCCGTCGGCTTGCTTTCGCCCGCATCAAAGTTGTGCAATGCCGCCTCCACCAGTGAAACGGTCCAGGTTTTGGCGCCAGTTTCTATGGGAAGCAGCGGTGTGGTCTGTGGGATATACAAGCGCAGGTAAATAGCGCTGACGTCGCAGTCGGCGTCGAACTGCTGCTTGAGTGCCTGCTGCAGCAAGGGGGCGGCAAATGCCTGCGGGGATTGGAGCGTGGATAGGGCGCTGTCGACTTGGTTTTGTGCCTTCCAACTGTTCTCCAGGGCCTTCTTGGCAGGAGCTTGCTGGGTGCGGTTGGCATCGCCATACCAATCGGCGAATTCAATTGGGCTGTTTTTCAGGGCCTGACGCCGGGCACTTGAGGCGTTCCCTAGCCATTTCGGTAGGCGGGGGTTGACCTCGGCGGGCACTACGGCTGCGACTTGTGCGAGGTGTTGGGAGAGCGAGGTCTGAGTTGGGGTGGGCATGGGCTGGATCTTCATTGAGTTGAGGCAGCGACATCACACCAACTTTGATGCAGGGCGGGAGCATATATAGTGATGCCCGCAAAGAAACCTGCAGATCTTGCGCTTGCCTCCCTTGCTTATCAGGCCGTGCTGCCCGGAACTCAGGTAGGCGCGATTAGATCGTCAGGGCGCGCCAACCCTTTCGCTGCATGATCCTGACGTAAACCTGCCGCAGCGTTTAAACTGCGCCATTGCGACGCTATTTGTCGCATTGGCGTAAACCCGCGAAAAACACGGGTTGGCGCTATAAGAAGTTGTCGCTTGGCGACAAGGCCCCACTGAAAACTGTCCTTACAATCCCTGCATCGCCCGCCAGTTCCAGGCAGGCGTTCCTCTTCAGGAGACTCCGATGTCCGTTGAGCAAGCCCCGGTGCAACGTGCCGATTTCGACCAGGTGATGGTGCCCAACTACGCACCTGCTGCCTTTATTCCTGTGCGTGGCCAAGGTTCGCGCGTGTGGGACCAGGCCGGTCGAGAGCTGATCGACTTTGCCGGCGGCATCGCGGTTAACGTTCTGGGCCACGCCCATCCGGCACTGGTCGGTGCCTTGACCGAACAGGCCAACAAACTCTGGCACGTCTCCAACGTGTTCACCAATGAGCCGGCGCTGCGCCTGGCCCACAAGCTGATCGACGCCACCTTTGCCGAGCGCGTGTTCTTCTGCAACTCCGGCGCCGAAGCCAACGAGGCCGCCTTCAAGCTGGCCCGTCGCGTGGCGTTCGACCGTTTTGGCAGCGAGAAGTACGAGATCATCGCCGCGCTGAACAGCTTCCATGGCCGTACCCTGTTCACCGTCAACGTCGGTGGCCAGTCGAAGTACTCCGATGGTTTCGGGCCTAAAATCACCGGCATCACCCACGTTCCTTATAACGACCTGGCTGCGCTGAAAGCGGCGGTCACCGATAAGACCTGCGCCGTGGTTCTGGAACCGATCCAGGGCGAAGGCGGCGTACTGCCAGCCGAACTGGCTTACCTGCAAGGCGCCCGCGAACTGTGCGACACCCACGATGCGCTGCTGGTATTCGACGAAGTGCAAACCGGCATGGGCCGCAGCGGCCACCTGTTTGCCTACCAGCATTACGGCGTGACGCCGGACATCCTCACCAGCGCCAAGAGCCTGGGCGGCGGCTTCCCGATTGCGGCGATGCTGACCCGTGAAGACCTGGCCAAGCACTTGGTGGTCGGCACCCACGGCACCACCTACGGCGGCAACCCGCTGGCGTGCGCGGTAGCGGAAGCGGTGATCGACGTGATCAACACCCCAGAAGTGCTGGCGGGTGTGAATGCCAAGCACGACCTGTTCAAGGCGCGCCTGGAGCAGATCGGCAAGCAGTACGGCATCTTCACCCAAGTGCGTGGCATGGGCTTGTTGATCGGTTGCGTACTCAGCGATGCCTTCAAAGGCAAGGCCAAGGACGTGTTCAACGCGGCCGAGAAAGAAAACCTGATGATCCTGCAAGCCGGCCCCGACGTGGTGCGTTTTGCACCGAGCCTGGTGGTGGAAGAGGCGGACATCAATGAAGGCCTGAATCGTTTTGAGCGTGCTGTGAAGACGTTGACGCAAGCCTGATAGCGACACATTTTATTGGCCGGACCTGAACACATGTGGGAGCTGGCTTGCCTGCGATAGCATCACCTCGGTGCCGTTGATATACCGAGTTGCCTGTATCGCAGGCAAGCCAGCTCCCACATGGATCTGCTGACACATTGAGACCGATGTGTATCCAGGGCCTGTGTCCGGCATTTTTTCCTCTGTGAGTTTTCGAGTTAAGGAGTGACACCATGCTGGTGATGCGCCCCGCGCAAATGGCTGATCTGGGCGAGGTACAGCGTCTGGCTGCGGACAGCCCGATTGGTGTCACCTCCTTGCCGGATGATGTGGAACGCCTGAGCGACAAGATCGCGGCCAGCGAAGCTTCTTTCGCGGCCGAGGTGAGTTTCAACGGTGAAGAGAGCTATTTCTTCGTGCTGGAAGACACCGAGACCGGCAAGCTCGCCGGCTGCTCGGCCATCGTGGCCTCGGCCGGTTACTCCGAGCCGTTCTATAGCTTTCGTAACGAGACCTTCGTGCACGCCTCCCGCGAGCTGAAGATCCACAACAAGATCCACGTGCTTTCCCAGTGCCACGACCTTACCGGCAACAGCCTGCTCACCAGTTTCTACGTGAAGCCTGCGCTGGTCGGTTCGCCGTGGTCGGAACTCAATTCCCGTGGCCGACTGCTGTTTGTCGCCAGCCATCCCGAGCGTTTTGCCGACTCGGTGGTGACCGAGATTGTCGGCTACAGCGACGAGAACGGTGACTCGCCGTTCTGGGATGCCATTGGCCGCAACTTCTTCGACCTCAACTACGCCGCCGCCGAGCGCCTGTGCGGGCTGAAAAGCCGTACCTTCCTCGCCGAGCTGATGCCGCACTACCCGATCTACGTGCCGCTGCTGCCGGACGAAGCGCAAGAAGCCATGGGCCAGGTGCACCCGCGTGCGCAAATCACCTTCGACATCCTCATGCGTGAAGGTTTCGAAACTGACCATTACATCGACATCTTCGACGGTGGCCCGACGCTGCACGCCCGGGTGTCGGGCATTCGCTCGATTGCCCAGAGCCGCGTGGTGCCAGTGAAAATCGGTGAGATGGTCAAGGGCGTCGGTCGCCAATACCTGGTGAGCAACGCGCAGTTGCAGGATTACCGCGCGGTGATGCTGGAGCTGGACTACGCGCCCGGCAAACCAGTGACCCTGGACCTGGCGGCAGCCGAAGCGCTGGGTGTTGGCGAAGGCGCCAGTGTGCGCCTGGTTGCGGTTTAAAAAGAGAGTTTCGCGGGTGGCTGACAACAGCGGCCCGTTCGAGGAGATAGCATGATCGTTCGTCCCGTACGCAGCAGCGATTTACCGGCCCTGATAGACCTGGCGCGCAGCACTGGCACCGGCCTCACCACCTTGCCGGCCAACGAAGAGCGCCTGACCCACCGGGTGGGCTGGGCGGAAAAAACCTTTCGCGGCGAAGCCGGGCGCGGCGATGCCGACTACCTGTTCGTGCTGGAAAACGACGAAGGCCGCGTGGTGGGTATTTCTGCCATTGCCGGTGCCGTGGGCCTGCGTGAGCCCTGGTACAACTTCCGGGTCGGGCTGACCGTCAGCGCCTCCCAGGAGCTGAATATCTACCGCGAGATTCCGACGCTGTTTTTGGCCAACGACCTCACCGGCAATTCCGAATTGTGCTCGTTGTTTTTGCACGCCGATTACCGCAACGGGCTTAACGGGCGCATGTTGGCCAAGGCGCGCATGTTGTTTATCGCCGAATTCCCGCAGTTGTTCGGCAACAAGATCATTGCCGAGATGCGTGGCGTATCCAACGACGCCGGGCGTTCGCCGTTCTGGGAAAGCCTGGGCCGCCACTTCTTCAAGATGGAGTTCAGCCAGGCCGACTACCTGACCGGTGTGGGCAACAAGGCGTTTATCGCCGAGCTGATGCCGAAGTTTCCGCTGTACAGCTGCTTCCTGTCCGAGGATGCGCGCAATGTGATCGGCAAGGTCCATCCGGACACCGAGCCGGCCTTGAGCATGCTCAAGAGCGAAGGCTTCAGCTACCAGGGCTACGTGGATATTTTCGACGCCGGCCCGGCGGTGGAATGTGAAACCAGCAAGATCCGTGCGGTGCGCGACAGCCAGTCACTGGTGTTGGCCATCGGCACGCCGGGGGACGATGCCACGCCGTTCCTGATCCATAACCGCAAGCGCGAGGAATGCCGTATCACCGCCGCTCCGGCCCGTCTGGCGGCAGGTACGCTGGTGGTCGATCCACAGACCGCCAAGCGCCTGCAATTGGTGGTGGGTGATCAAGTACGTGCTGTTGCGTTGTCTGCTGCTCGGGAGTCCAAATAATGAATTCGCTGTATATCGCAGGTAGCTGGCTGGCTGGCCAGGGTGAGCTGTTTGAATCGCGCAACCCGGTGACTCAGCAAGTGCTGTGGGCTGGCAATGGTGCCAGTGCTGAACAGGTCGAATCCGCCGTGCAGGCTGCGCGTCAGGCATTCCCGGCATGGGCCAAGCGCCCGCTCGAAGAACGCATCAGCGTGCTGGAAACCTTCGCCGCCACGCTTAAAAGCCGTGCCGATGAAATCGCCCGCTGCATTGGCGAAGAAACCGGCAAGCCACTGTGGGAGTCGGCCACTGAAGTCACCAGCATGGCCAACAAGATTGCGATCTCGGTGCAAAGCTACCGCGAGCGTACCGGCGAGAAGAGCGGCCCCCTGGGCGACGCCACCGCTGTGTTGCGCCATAAACCCCACGGTGTGGTGGCGGTGTTCGGCCCTTACAACTTCCCTGGGCACTTGCCCAATGGGCACATCGTCCCGGCGTTGCTGGCGGGCAATACCGTGCTGTTCAAACCGAGCGAGCTGACCCCCAAGGTCGCCGAGCTGACCGTACAGTGCTGGATCGAAGCCGGTTTGCCGGCGGGCGTGCTGAACCTGCTGCAAGGCGCGCGGGAAACCGGCATCGCCCTGGCGGCCAACCCAGGCATCGACGGCCTGTTCTTTACCGGCTCCAGCCGCACCGGCAACCACTTGCACCAGCAATTCTCAGGGCGCCCCGACAAGATCCTTGCCCTGGAAATGGGCGGTAATAACCCGCTGGTCGTGGACGAAGTCGCCGACGTGGATGCGGCGGTGTACACCATCATCCAGTCGGCGTTTATCTCGGCGGGCCAGCGTTGCACGTGCGCGCGCCGCTTGCTGGTGCCGCAAGGTGCCTGGGGCGATGCCTTGCTGGCGCGCTTGGTGGCGGTGAGTGCGAGCATTGAAGTGGGCGCTTTCGACCAGCAACCGGCGCCGTTCATGGGGTCGGTGATCTCCCTGGCTGCGGCCAAAGCCTTGATGCAAGCCCAGGAACTGATGTTGGCCAATGGCGCCGTGGCACTGCTGGAGATGACCCAGCCTCAGGCTCAGGCCGCTTTGTTGACCCCTGGAATCATCGACGTAACCGGGGTGACGGAACGTGAAGACGAAGAGCTGTTCGGCCCGCTGCTGCAGGTGATCCGCTATGCGGATTTTGCCGGTGCCATCGCTGAGGCCAACAACACCCAGTACGGCCTGGCCGCTGGCCTGTTGTCGGACTCCGAAGCGCGTTACCAGCAGTTCTGGCTGGAAAGCCGCGCCGGTATCGTCAACTGGAACAAGCAGTTGACCGGCGCTGCCAGTACCGCGCCGTTCGGTGGTGTCGGGGCGTCGGGCAATCATCGCGCCAGTGCCTATTACGCGGCGGATTATTGCGCGTACCCGGTGGCGTCGTTGGAAACGCCAAGCCTGATAGTCCCGGCAACGCTCACGCCAGGTATAACGCTGATCTAAATGTGGGAGCGGGCTTGCTCGCGAATGCGGTGTTTCATTCAACATTTGAAGTGACTGAACCACCGCTTTTGCGAGCAAGCCCGCTCCCACAATGGATCTGTGGTGTATTCAAGTGATTTGATGCCTATAAAAACAGATGTTTGTGGAGCCTCGCCGATGAAATCCTATGAAGTCAATTTTGACGGTCTAGTGGGGCCGACCCATAACTACGGCGGCTTGTCCTTCGGCAACGTCGCGTCCCAAAGCAACAGCCAGCAGTCTTCCAACCCGAAGGAAGCGGCGTTGCAGGGCCTGCAGAAAATGAAAGCCCTGATGGACATGGGCTTTGTGCAAGGTGTATTGGCGCCCCAGGAGCGCCCGGATGTAGCCGCCTTGCGCAGCTTGGGTTTCAGCGGCACCGACGCTCAGGTGATCGAGCAGGCTGCCAGGCAGGCCATGCCTTTGCTGGTAGCGAGCTGCTCGGCATCCAGCATGTGGGTAGCCAACGCCGCCACCGTCAGCCCAAGCGCCGACACCGCAGACGGTCGTGTGCATTTCACCGCTGCCAACCTCAATTGCAAATACCACCGCAGCATCGAGCACCCCACCACCAGCCGAGTGCTGGGGGCGATGTTCGCCGATGGCAAGCATTTCGCTCACCACGCCGCCTTGCCGGCCGTGGCGCAGTTTGGCGATGAAGGCGCGGCCAACCACACGCGTTTCTGTCGTGAGTACGGCGAGGCGGGCGTCGAGTTTTTCGTCTTCGGCCGAAGTGCTTTCGACCCCCGTTACCCGGCCCCGCAGAAGTACCCGGCGCGCCAGACCCTCGAAGCCTCCCAGGCCGTTGCGCGCCTGCATGGCTTGAAGGAGCACGGCGTGGTCTACGCCCAGCAGAACCCTGCGGTGATCGATGCCGGTGTGTTCCACAACGATGTGATCGCGGTGGGCAACGGCGAGGTGCTGTTCTATCACGAGGATGCGTTCCTCAACACCGAACAGGTGCTCGCCGAACTACACGGCAAGTTGAGCAAGCTGGGCGGCAACTTCCAGTCGGTGTGTGTGCCCCGCGCGTTGGTCAGTGTCGAGGACGCGGTGCGTTCCTACCTGTTCAACAGCCAGTTGCTGACTCGTCCTGACGGTTCGATGCTGCTGATCGTGCCGGAAGAGTGCCGCGCCAATGAGCGCGTGTGGCAGTACCTGCAAGGCTTGACCGCTTCCGGCGGGCTGATCCGCGAAGTCAAGGTCTTCGACCTCAAGCAAAGCATGCAGAATGGCGGTGGGCCGGCGTGCCTGCGCCTGCGCGTGGCGTTGAACGAAACCGAGCTGGCGGCCGTGAACCCAGGGGTTATCATGACCGCGCCGTTGTACGAAACCCTGACCCATTGGGTGGGCAAGCACTACCGCGACAGCCTGCGCGAAACCGACCTGGCTGACCCGCAGTTGCTGCTTGAGTGCCGGACGGCACTGGATGAACTGACGCAAATCCTTAAACTGGGCTCGGTTTATCCTTTCCAGATCAATTAATGCCACACGGCTGAGATATTTTATTTATGACCGACACCCTGAAACTCATCCTTGAAGACACCGACGGCACCCAGCTGGAAACCTCCTGCACCCGCGTCGCCGTGGTCTGGCAGGGCAAGGAGATCTGGATCCAGCACGATGGCCGCGGCCAACTGCTGATTGGCGTAGACGTAGAGGAGGGCGACGCCGAGTACGCCAACCTGCTGATGCGCCCATTGGCCACCAACCTGATGAGCCTGCAGCTGGAAATGGAACCGGCCGACGTTGAAGGTGACGACGATCACGTCCATGGCCCAGGCTGCAACCACTAAGGAAGCTGCTTATGCTCGCCCTCGGCAAACTGCTTGAACTGACCCTCGCCGGTCGTGAACCGGCGCAAAAAATTCAACTGACTGTCGACGGCGTGCAGATGCGCTGGCTCAGCGAAGGCGCGCTTGAAGTGCGTCCTCCTGAAGCTCTGGACAACGGCAGCGACTTGCTGCTGTCGTCCGGCATCCATGGCAACGAAACCGCGCCGATCGAATTGCTCGACCGCCTGTTGCATGGCATTGCCCGCGGGGAGATCAAACCCCGAACCCGTATTCTGTTCCTGTTCGGTAATACCGAGGCCATGCGCCGCGGTGAGCGTTACCTCGAGCTGGACGTCAACCGGCTGTTCAATGGCCGTCACGAACAAAACATCGGCCCCGAAGCCATGCGCGCCGCCGAGCTTGAGCAATTGGCCCGCAGCTTTTTCAGCCTGCCTGGCCGCTCGCGCCTGCATTACGACCTGCATACCGCGATTCGTGGTTCAAAAATCGAGCAGTTCGCGTTGTACCCGTGGAAGGAAGACCGACAGCATTCGCGCCGTGAGCTGGAGCGCTTGAACGCGGCCGGCATGCAGGCGGTGCTGCTGCAGAACAAAACCTCGATTACCTTCACCGCCTTTACCTACGAGCAACTCGGCGCCGAGGCTTTTACCCTGGAGTTGGGCAAGGCGCGCCCGTTCGGGCAGAACGACGGTGTGGACGTGTCGCGCCTGGAAGTGCGTCTGAAGCAGATCATCGAGGGCAACGAGCCTGAGACCGGCAACCTCGACGGCCTGAAGCTCTTCGCCGTTGCACGGGAAGTGATCAAGCACAGCGACGCCTTCCTGCTGCACCTGCCCGCAGATGTGGAAAACTTTTCGGAATTGGAAAAGGGCTACCTGCTGGCCGAAGACGTGGCCAAGACCCGCTGGGTGATCGAGGAGGAGGGCGCCCGCATCATCTTCCCCAACCCAAAGGTGAAGAACGGCTTGCGCGCCGGGATATTGATCGTGCCCACCACCGATGCCGGCCTGGCCTGAGAGCCAAGTCTGGCTCAGTCCAATGTGGGAGCTGGCTCGCCTGCGATAGCATCACCTGGGTATCACTGATCCACCCCAGGTGTCTGCTCGCAGGCAAGCCAGCTCCCACACTGGTTTGCGGTGAGGCTTGGATTTAGACCGCTACCGCACGCGGCTCGCTACGACGGATCGCCCGCACTTTGTGCAGTGTATCGGCGCAGGTACGCGCAGCTTCCTGACCCTTGTGCACGAAGTGCTCATAGAAGAACGTGGTGTGCTCGCTGCCGGCATGGAAGTGGTGCGGCGTCAGGGACACCGAGAACACCGGCACTTCAGTTTCCAACTGCACCTGCATCAGGCCGCTGACCACTGATTGCGCGACGAATTCGTGACGGTAGATGCCACCGTCCACCACCAGCGCGGCAGCGACGATCCCGGCGTAACGGCCGGTCTTGGCCAGCAATTTGGCGTGTAGGGGCATTTCAAAGGCGCCGCCGACTTCGAAGAAGTCGATGTCCGATTCCTGATAACCCTGGGCGATCATTTCGGCGAGGAAGCCTTTGCGCGATTGGTCGACAATATCCTTGTGCCAGCAGGCCTGGATAAACGCGACGCGCTCGCCGTGATGGTTTTTGCTTTTGCTGTCGATTGCGGTGGGTTGCATGTTCTGACTCCTGTTTAAGAAAAAAACAGGGCGTTATGAATCGAATGGGATTTAAGGGTACGCATGCGCAAACAGGCGCGCGGCCCTTAGGTGCCAATCCCGTTCTCTCTTCATCCGGACTATGACCGTCGGCCCCGGGATCACACCGGGTCTGCTGACCTTGTCGCCGTCCTGCCTGAGCAGTTCAAGGCGCCAAGCGCTCGCGGGCTATGCACATTGCGTGCAATTACCGCCGGTGGGGAATTGCACCCCGCCCTGAGAACGTTGCCGCCAGAACCCTGGCGGCGGAGAGTTTTTAACATGGTTTTTCGAAAACTGCACGGCTGCCGTCTCGATAACTTATATCGGTTTGATTGGTTGGTATTCGAATGAATGCAATAGGGGCTTGATATTCCGTGGCTTTGCCCGCAGTAATCACACACAAAAGGACTTATCCACTCCGTTAGAGGCCCCCTTCATGACCGTGATCGACCTGCGCAGCGACACAGTGACCCAACCTACCCCCGGCATGCTCGACGCAATGGCCAGCGCCGTCAGCGGCGATGATGTTTATGGTGAAGACCCCAGCGTCAACCGCTTGGAGGCCGAGTTGGCCAAGCGCCTGGGCTTTGCCGCGGCGCTGTTCGTACCCACCGGCACCATGAGCAACCTGCTGGCGTTGATGGCTCACTGTGAGCGCGGCGAGGAATACATCGTCGGCCAGCAGGCCCACACCTACAAATACGAAGGTGGCGGTGCGGCGGTGCTGGGGTCGATCCAGCCGCAGCCCCTGGAAGTGCAAGCTGATGGCTCCCTTGATCTGAACCAGGTGCTTGCAGCCATCAAGCCCGACGACTTCCACTTCGCGCGCACGCGCCTGCTGGCGCTGGAAAACACCATGCAGGGCAAAGTGCTGCCGCTGGATTATCTGGCCAAGGCCCGGGCATTTACCCACGAGCACGGCCTGGCCCTGCACCTGGATGGCGCCCGCCTTTACAACGCAGCAGTCAAGCTGGGGGTGGATGCGAGAGAAATCGCCCAGCACTTCGATTCGGTGTCGGTGTGCCTGTCCAAGGGCCTCGGCGCGCCGGTCGGTTCGGTGCTGTGTGGCTCGGCGGCGCTGATCGCCAAGGCTCGGCGCTTGCGCAAGATGGTCGGCGGCGGCATGCGCCAGGCCGGCTCACTGGCGGCGGCGGGGTTGTATGCTCTCGATCATCAGGTACAGCGCCTGGCTGACGACCATGCCAACGCGCAATGGCTGGGCGATGAGTTACGCAAGGCCGGCTACAGCGTCGAGCCGGTGCAGACCAATATGGTGTATGTGCAGGTAGGCGATCAGGCGCAGGCGCTGAAGGCCTTTGCGGCCGAGCGTGGGGTCAAGTTGAGTGCCGCGCCGCGCCTGCGCATGGTCACCCATCTGGACGTCAGCCGGGCGCAGATCGAGCAAGTGCTGCAGACATTCGTCGCGTTTTCGCAGAAATGACAGTGCAGGCCGTCTAATTGACTGTTTCTATCACATAAACACGCTGTACCACCGGCAAAGGGCCGATATAATGCGGCCCTTTGCCGTCGCTCCGTCTGATGATGTTGCGCACTGGCCTTTGGCCGCAGCCTCCGTGGAAGAACCTAATGAAAAGCGCAGAAATCCGTGAAGCCTTCCTTCGCTTCTTCGAAGAGCAAGGTCACACCCGTGTAGCCTCCAGCTCCTTGATCCCAGGCAATGACCCAACCCTGCTGTTCACTAACGCGGGGATGAACCAGTTCAAGGACTGCTTCCTGGGCCAGGAAAAGCGCGCCTACACCCGCGCTACCAGCAGCCAGAAGTGCGTACGCGCCGGCGGCAAGAACAGTGACCTGGAAAACGTCGGCTACACCGCTCGTCACCACACCTTTTTCGAGATGCTGGGTAACTTCAGCTTCGGCGACTATTTCAAGAAAGACGCGATCACGTTCGCCTGGACCTTCCTCACCGGCGTGCTGAAGCTGCCCAAGGAAAAGCTCTGGGTCACCGTGTACGCGACGGACGATGAAGCGTATGACATCTGGACCCAGGAAATCGGTGTACCTGCCGAGCGCATGATCCGTATCGGTGACAACAAAGGCGCGCCCTATGCGTCCGATAACTTCTGGACCATGGGTGATACCGGCCCGTGCGGCCCGTGCACCGAGATTTTCTACGATCACGGCGACGATATCTGGGGTGGCCCGCCAGGCTCGCCGGAAGAAGACGGCGACCGTTACATCGAGATCTGGAACAACGTGTTCATGCAGTTCAACCGCACCGCCGATGGCGTGTTGCATCCGCTGCCGGCACCGTCGGTGGACACCGGCATGGGCCTGGAGCGGATCAGTGCGGTGATGCAGCACGTTCACTCCAACTACGAAATCGACCTGTTCACCAACCTGCTGAGCGCCTCGGCGGCGGCCATTGGCTGCGCCAATGAAGGCCAGTCTTCGCTCAAGGTGGTGTCGGACCACATCCGTTCCTGCGGTTTTCTGATCGCCGACGGCGTGCTGCCGTCCAACGAAGGCCGTGGCTACGTGCTGCGTCGCATCATCCGTCGCGCGTGCCGCCACGGTAACAAGCTGGGCGCTACCGGCAGCTTCTTCTACAAGATCGTGGCCGCGCTGGTTGCCGAGATGGGCGATGCCTTCCCGGAACTCAAGCAACAGCAAAGCAACATCGAGCGGGTGCTCAAGGCTGAAGAGGAGCAATTCTCCAAGACCCTGGAGCATGGCCTGAAGATTCTGGAACAGGACCTGGCTGAGCTCAAAGGCACCGTGGTGCCGGGTGATGTGGTGTTCAAGTTGTACGACACCTATGGTTTCCCGATGGACCTGACTGCCGACATCGCCCGCGAGCGTGAGTTGACCGTCGACGAAGCCGGTTTCGAGCGTGAGATGGAAGCCCAGCGCGTGCGCGCACGTTCGGCCAGCTCCTTTGGCCTGGACTACAACACCCTGGTCAAGGTTGACGTACCGACCGAGTTCACCGGCTACAAGGCGACTGCGGGCTCGGCCAAGATCGTCGCCATCTATAAAGACGGCAAGTCGGTCGACGTGTTGAGCGAAGGTGAAGAGGCGGTTGTGGTGCTGGACCAGACGCCGTTCTATGCCGAGTCGGGTGGCCAGATTGGCGATTGCGGTTTCCTGAGCTCGACATCCGGTCGTTTTGATGTGCGCGACACCACCAAGACCGGCGGGGCTTTCCTGCATCACGGTGTGCTGGTGCTGGGCAACTTGACCGTGGGCGCACCGGTAGACACCCAGGTCGATGCCGACGTACGGCATGCCACCGCGTTGAACCACTCGGCTACTCACTTGCTGCATGCCGCACTGCGCCAGGTACTGGGCGAGCACGTGCAGCAAAAAGGTTCGTTGGTGGACAGCCAGCGCCTGCGTTTTGACTTCAGCCACTTTGAAGCGATCAAGCCTGAGCAGATCAAGGCCCTGGAAGACATCGTCAACGCCGAGATTCGCAAGAATACCCCGGTTGAAACCGAAGAAACCGATATCGAGACCGCCAGGAATAAAGGCGCCATGGCGCTGTTTGGCGAGAAGTACGGCGACGAAGTCCGCGTACTGAGCATGGGCGGCAGCTTCTCGGTAGAACTCTGTGGTGGCATCCACGCCAACCGCACCGGCGATATCGGCCTGCTGAAGATCATCAGCGAAGGTGGTGTGGCCTCGGGCGTACGTCGTATTGAAGCGGTAACCGGTGCTGCGGCCCTGGCTTACCTCAATGCAGCCGAAGAACAACTCAAGGAAGCGGCCGGCCTGGTCAAGGGCAGCCGCGACAACCTGATCGACAAGCTGTCCGCCGTGCTGGAGCGCAACCGTGCGCTTGAGAAACAGCTGGAGCAGTTGCAGGCCAAGGCGGCGAGCGCTGCGGGCGATGACCTGTCGGCCGCGGCGGTTGACGTCAAGGACGTAAAAGTCCTGGCTGCGCGCCTGGACGGCCAGGATGGCAAGGCGCTGTTGGCCTTGGTCGATCAGTTGAAGAACAAGCTCGGCCGCGCAGTGATCCTGCTCGGCAGTGTCCATGAGGATAAGGTCGTTCTGGTTGCTGGTGTAACCAAGGACCTGACTGGCCAACTCAAAGCCGGTGATTTGATGAAGCAAGCCGCTGCGACAGTGGGCGGCAAGGGCGGTGGTCGTCCGGACATGGCGCAAGGCGGTGGTGTCGATGCCGCAGCCCTGGACGCGGCGCTGGCCTTGACCGTGCCATTTGTCGAGGCAGGTATTTAAAGCACTGTTAACTGGTCCGTGGTCTAGTCACGGGCTTGTTCAGTGCGGGTGGATTGGAAATTAGGCGCCCCTTTACGGGCTGAGGCGGCTTGGAAATGGCTTTGATCGTACAGAAATTTGGAGGCACCTCGGTCGGTTCTGTCGAAAGAATCGAGCAGGTCGCCGACAAGGTTAAGAAGTTCCGCGATGCTGGCGATGACCTGGTAGTGGTGCTGTCGGCCATGAGTGGCGAGACCAATCGCCTGATCGATCTGGCCAAGGCCATCAGCGGTGATCAACAGCCGCTGCCGCGCGAGCTGGATGTGATCGTCTCCACGGGCGAGCAGGTAACCATTGCGCTGTTGGCAATGGCGCTGAACAAGCGTGGCGTGCCAGCGGTGTCCTACACTGGTAGCCAGGTGCGCATTCTTACAGACAGCGCACATACCAAGGCGCGGATCCTGCAGATTGATGATCAGAAAATTCGCACTGATCTCAAAGCAGGGCGCGTGGTAGTTGTAGCGGGTTTCCAGGGCGTAGATGAGCACGGCAACATCACCACGCTGGGTCGTGGCGGTTCGGACACCACCGGTGTGGCCCTGGCGGCAGCGCTCAAGGCTGACGAATGCCAGATCTATACCGATGTGGATGGCGTCTACACCACTGACCCACGCGTCGTGCCAGTGGCCCAGCGTCTTGACAAGATCACCTTTGAAGAAATGCTGGAAATGGCCAGCCTTGGTTCCAAGGTGTTGCAGATTCGCGCGGTGGAGTTCGCCGGCAAGTACAACGTTCCGCTGCGCGTATTGCACAGCTTCAAGGAGGGTCCGGGCACCCTCATTACTATTGATGAAGAGGAATCCATGGAACAGCCGATCATTTCCGGCATCGCTTTCAATCGCGATGAAGCCAAGCTGACGATCCGTGGCGTGCCAGACACCCCAGGCGTGGCTTTCAAGATTCTGGGGCCTGTCAGCGATGCGAATGTTGAAGTCGACATGATCGTGCAGAACGTTTCGCACGACAACACCACCGATTTCACCTTCACCGTGCACCGCAATGAATATGATGCAGCATTGAAAATCCTGCAGAACACTGCGAGCGAGATTGGCGCCCGTGAAGTGGTCGGCGATACCAAGATTGCCAAGGTGTCGATCGTCGGGGTGGGCATGCGTTCCCATGCTGGCGTTGCCAGCCGTATGTTCGGGGCTCTTGCCAAAGAAGGTATCAACATCCAGATGATTTCCACCTCGGAAATCAAAGTCTCGGTCGTCCTCGAAGAGAAGTACCTGGAGCTGGCTGTACGCGCGCTGCATACGGCTTTTGAGTTGGATGCTCCGGCCCGACAGGGCGAGTGATGCGTTGCCAGGAAGGCGCGGTTTACCGCGCCTTTCATTTTTTTGTGGGGTACATGGTCTTTTGCATGGGCTCGACAATACTTAGCGAGTAGGGCTACGACCTTTTGGTTGTAGGTCGAATGCTTTTTTTTTGCAGACTGTTGTTCCTGAACTGAAATGCGTGAGGTGAAAGGTATGCTGATTCTGACTCGTCGTTGCGCAGAAAGCCTGATTATCGGTGATGGCGAAATCACTGTGACCGTGCTCGGCGTCAAAGGCAATCAAGTACGTATTGGGGTTAACGCTCCGAAAGAGGTGGCGGTCCACCGCGAGGAAATCTACCTGCGGATCAAGAAAGAGAAGGACGAAGAACCAAGCCTTTAATTTTTATCGTTTTTTATGTTTGCAAACGGGGAGGAACGTGGTTAATATACGCCCCGTGTTGCGGAGAGCTGGCCGAGTGGCCGAAGGCGCTCCCCTGCTAAGGGAGTACACCTCAAAAGGGTGTCGGGGGTTCGAATCCCCCGTTCTCCGCCATTATTTGCTTAGTACGTTGCAATCTGGTTTTTTCGGTAAGTTGTTGAAAATACTCGAAAAAATAGCTTTACATAGAGATTGAACGGCCTATAATGCGCGGCAACAAATGCACTCGTAGCTCAGCTGGATAGAGTACTCGGCTACGAACCGAGCGGTCACAGGTTCGAATCCTGTCGAGTGCACCATTTAAGAGTTAGTTGCAGCGATGCAGGTAGCTTGGCTTCAACCAGTTGTGATCTGGTCTAAAAACACAATCTGCACTCGTAGCTCAGCTGGATAGAGTACTCGGCTACGAACCGAGCGGTCACAGGTTCGAATCCTGTCGAGTGCACCATACAAACAAAAAGCCCGCCTAGTGCGGGCTTTTTGCCGTCTGGGGTTTTTATAGGCTTTATCCGGCGTCCTCCTTTTTCTCCCTCCTCATGTGTTTTCCCATGCGTCTGCGTCGTCGCAGTTCATAGATGCAGCCAATACTGAGCTTTGGCGTGCAAGCGCTTGTTCTTTCCAGTTTTTTAACGTTTAAAACGTCCGGGCGGTGTATCATGCGCCCGTCAGCCCCGCCGGGGCTTGTGGAATACCTCCATGGACTTACCCAGTAGTTACTCAGTACCCCGTTTTACCAATCATGAATTGACTGATTGATCCTTCCGGCGTGCCCCGCTGCTGGGAGTGGAGTTCGCCTATGACCGAAGTAGAAGTAAAGAAAACACAAGAAAGCCTGCAGGATCGTCTGGCTCAAGTTATCGAGCTGCTGCAGCGCCAGCGAGTGGTCGAAGACCTCACGCACCGCCAGGAAGGTCCGAACCACGACCGCGTCGAAAACCTGGTTCACCGGCAAAACCTCGTCGAGTTGCAACGCAAGCTCGATGACCTGCACTCCGCCGACGTCGCCTACATTCTTGAAGCCTTGCCGTTGGATGACCGACTGACCCTGTGGCAGTTGGTGAAGGCTGATCGCGACGGTGACATCCTTCTGGAAGTATCGGACTCGGTGCGTGAGACGCTCATCGCCGACATGGATGACCACGAACTCCTGGCTGCCGCCAAGGAGATGGATGCGGACGAGCTTGCTGACCTGGCCCCTGAGCTGCCCCGTGATGTTGTCCATGAGTTGATGGAAGCGCTCGACACGCAGCAGCGTGAGCGTGTGCGTTCCGCGCTGTCGTACGACGAGGATCAGGTCGGCGCCCTGATGGACTTCGAGATGGTCACCATCCGCGAAGACGTCAGCCTGGAAGTGGTGCTGCGTTACCTGCGCCGCCTCAAAGAGTTGCCCGGCCACACCGACAAATTGTTTGTGGTCGACTATGAGGGCATCCTCAAAGGCGTTTTGCCGATCAAGCGCCTGCTGGTCAATGATCCGGAGAAAAAAGTTGCTGACCTGATGGCCAGCGATACCGTGAGCTTCCACCCGGACGAAGATGCCTACGACGCGGCCCAGGCATTCGAGCGTTACGACTTGATCTCGGCTCCGGTGGTAGATAAGAACGGCAAGTTGATCGGTCGTCTGACCATCGATGAAATCGTCGACTTGATCCGTGAGGAAAGTGAAACCGAAGTCCTCAACATGGCGGGTTTGCGTGAAGAGGAAGATATTTTCGCGTCGGTCTGGCGTTCACTGCATAACCGCTGGGCTTGGCTGGCTATCAATCTGATTACCGCGTTTATCGCTTCTCGCGTGATCGGGTTGTTTGAAGGCTCCATCGAGAAGCTGGTTGCCTTGGCGGCGTTGATGCCGATTGTGGCGGGCATTGGCGGCAACTCCGGGAACCAGACCATCACCATGATCGTGCGCGCCATGGCGCTGGACCAGGTCAGTACCGCCAATTCCTCACGGCTGTTGCGCAAGGAACTGGCTGTAGGCCTCATAAACGGATTGGTGTGGGGGGGCGTGATTGGCGTGGTGGCCTACTTGCTCTACGGTAGTTGGTCCCTAGGTGTGGTCATGACTGCGGCCATGACCCTTAACCTGTTGCTGGCGGCCTTGATGGGGGTATTGATCCCCATGACCTTGGCGCGTCTAGGTCGCGATCCCGCCATGGGTGCCAGTGTGATGATCACGGCCATGACTGACAGTGGTGGTTTCTTCATCTTCCTGGGCCTGGCAACGATCTTCCTGCTCTGACCCTTCCCGCGAGGGCAAACCTGCCCTCGCTTTGCTTCTTATCCCCAAACTCGACGCAAAAAAAAGCCAGCACAGGGCTGGCTTCGGCTTTCAGGTGTCAATCAATTGGCTTCTGCGGCCGCCTCCACGTCGTGCGCGATAAGCGAGACGAGAGCATTTTGCTGGCGGTGGGAGAGCTGACGAAAACGCTGCAGCAGTTCGCGTTCGTGCAGTGACAGCTCGGGGCTGTCCAGGCGCATGCTCAACTCTTCACCCAAGGCACCTTCCTGAATAAGGCTTTGTTCCAGGCGTGCGATGATTTCGGAGTTCATGCTGCGGTGATGATTGCGAGCCACCTCGGCAATGCGTTCCCGCATTCCGTCTGGCAGACGTACGACGAATTTGTCAGCCGTACGGCTGGAATAAATTGCCTGTTTCAATGGGCGCATATATTTAACCGGTTAGTTCAGGGGAGCGGTTTCTGGAATTGGCCGCAAGATGAGTGTTAAGACAAGGCTCACGACCAAAGTTCAACGCGAATTGCAAAGAGGCCGCATCATGCCTCAGATTTGCCATTTCATTGGCGTCAATTCTGTGACAAATATTGAACCGCCTAAAGGCTTTATGCCAGTACTGATTTGCGTTTTTGCGGACTGGTTGGAAAAATTTCCTGCAGCTGCAGCGAAGCTCGGCAACCTTCGTCCAGGCCAGCGCGGAATCTGAGTCGAAGGGTGTCCTTTCTATAGGGGTATGGCCTTTTGCCCGCAAGCTTAAGGTTAGTAGCTGTTCGGCTATTTACGAGTGTCAGGCGACATAAGGTAGGGAGAAGGGACGGCGGGGGAGGGCTAGCGAAGGAGTGGATCGAATTTGATTCGGCGACCCTTGATGAGTGCAATTATCAGTAGGCTGCCCAGCACGGCGCTCGCGACGAAGGCTAGGGTTTGAGCTTGTTGTGAGATGGCCCCCAGGCCTAGTGCGGCGGACATGAGGGTCAGGCACAGAAATAACCAGGCAGATTTGGACATGAATATTTTCTCAGAAAACCCAATGCTCGGCCGCTGGGGCAGATTCGGTTTCTTGGGTCAGGCGGATGGGGGGCTGGGGGTTGGCAGTCATCAGTGCGAGTTGAGGGCGCTGTTGCAGATGGTGGGGAATGGCTTGGCTGATTTGCGCGCCGTCTTCAGTATTGGTCGGCTGAAAATGAAACGTCACCACCGCGGCCAGTGCCACAGCGTTCAGTGCTAATAGAAGGGCGCTGTTCATAGTCATGGTCTCCACGGTGCCTGAAACGATTGGTTGTGTATATATGACTTTGCAGATGTCGTGCCAACCTATTAGGCCAATAAAAACAAAGAGTTAGATTTGATTTGTGGGGTTTTGAGGTTGCAGTTTGCAATGATGGCATATTGGCGCAGTGCAATTTGCACGATACATCTGAAGGCTTTGGTCTGCAGCGAGAGGCTTTGAATGCATTCGCAGGGATCGGCCTACATTCAAAATGCCAACGGACGACATGACAAAACCAGCCTCGGCCGTTAAGATGCACGCCGTCTGTCGCTAGCCCTTCCGGGTAAGCATTTGGCATTTGTCCCAGTAGCTCAATTGGATAGAGCATCCCCCTCCTAAGGGGAAGGTTGGCCGTTCGAACCGGCCCTGGGACACCATCTCTGTTGAGCTTTCCCTTTCCGGTATTCGCCGGTCTAAAAAAACAGTCTTTCTCGCTCCTCGCTTTCGCAGGTCTCGGCCGGGCTTCTTCCGGTTGGAGTTCGATGCATTTGTGTGGGAGGGGGTATTCACGCCCCAGGGCTATACGCTTCTTCTTATATAGAAGAGGCGGCGAGGCATCCTGATTTTATAGGCGAATGGTTTTTTAGCTTTTTTGCGGATAAGGGGTTGACGTTCATGGCGATCCCTGTAGAATTCGCCTCCCGCTTACGAGAGATCGCAAGCGCAAGTGGTTGAAGTTGTTGAAGAAATCTTCGAAAACTTCTGAAAATAACCACTTGACAGCAAATGAGGCTGCTGTAGAATGCGCGCCTCGGTTGAGACGAAAGATCTTAACCAACCGCTCTTTAACAACTGAATCAAGCAATTCGTGTGGGTGCTTGTGGAGTCAGACTGATAGTCAACAAGATTATCAGCATCACAAGTTACTCCGCGAGAAATCAAAGATGTAACCAGCGATTGCTGAGCCAAGTTTAGGGTTTCTTAAAAACCCAAAGATGTTTGAACTGAAGAGTTTGATCATGGCTCAGATTGAACGCTGGCGGCAGGCCTAACACATGCAAGTCGAGCGGTAGAGAGAAGCTTGCTTCTCTTGAGAGCGGCGGACGGGTGAGTAATGCCTAGGAATCTGCCTGGTAGTGGGGGATAACGTTCGGAAACGGACGCTAATACCGCATACGTCCTACGGGAGAAAGCAGGGGACCTTCGGGCCTTGCGCTATCAGATGAGCCTAGGTCGGATTAGCTAGTTGGTGGGGTAATGGCTCACCAAGGCGACGATCCGTAACTGGTCTGAGAGGATGATCAGTCACACTGGAACTGAGACACGGTCCAGACTCCTACGGGAGGCAGCAGTGGGGAATATTGGACAATGGGCGAAAGCCTGATCCAGCCATGCCGCGTGTGTGAAGAAGGTCTTCGGATTGTAAAGCACTTTAAGTTGGGAGGAAGGGTTGTAGATTAATACTCTGCAATTTTGACGTTACCGACAGAATAAGCACCGGCTAACTCTGTGCCAGCAGCCGCGGTAATACAGAGGGTGCAAGCGTTAATCGGAATTACTGGGCGTAAAGCGCGCGTAGGTGGTTTGTTAAGTTGGATGTGAAATCCCCGGGCTCAACCTGGGAACTGCATTCAAAACTGACTGACTAGAGTATGGTAGAGGGTGGTGGAATTTCCTGTGTAGCGGTGAAATGCGTAGATATAGGAAGGAACACCAGTGGCGAAGGCGACCACCTGGACTAATACTGACACTGAGGTGCGAAAGCGTGGGGAGCAAACAGGATTAGATACCCTGGTAGTCCACGCCGTAAACGATGTCAACTAGCCGTTGGAAGCCTTGAGCTTTTAGTGGCGCAGCTAACGCATTAAGTTGACCGCCTGGGGAGTACGGCCGCAAGGTTAAAACTCAAATGAATTGACGGGGGCCCGCACAAGCGGTGGAGCATGTGGTTTAATTCGAAGCAACGCGAAGAACCTTACCAGGCCTTGACATCCAATGAACTTTCTAGAGATAGATTGGTGCCTTCGGGAACATTGAGACAGGTGCTGCATGGCTGTCGTCAGCTCGTGTCGTGAGATGTTGGGTTAAGTCCCGTAACGAGCGCAACCCTTGTCCTTAGTTACCAGCACGTAATGGTGGGCACTCTAAGGAGACTGCCGGTGACAAACCGGAGGAAGGTGGGGATGACGTCAAGTCATCATGGCCCTTACGGCCTGGGCTACACACGTGCTACAATGGTCGGTACAGAGGGTTGCCAAGCCGCGAGGTGGAGCTAATCCCATAAAACCGATCGTAGTCCGGATCGCAGTCTGCAACTCGACTGCGTGAAGTCGGAATCGCTAGTAATCGCGAATCAGAATGTCGCGGTGAATACGTTCCCGGGCCTTGTACACACCGCCCGTCACACCATGGGAGTGGGTTGCACCAGAAGTAGCTAGTCTAACCTTCGGGAGGACGGTTACCACGGTGTGATTCATGACTGGGGTGAAGTCGTAACAAGGTAGCCGTAGGGGAACCTGCGGCTGGATCACCTCCTTAATCGACGACATCAGCTGCTCCATAAGTTCCCACACGAATTGCTTGATTCATTGAAGAAGACGATAGAAGCAGCTTTAAGCTCCAAGCTGATAGCTCTTAGCTAATCAGTTACGCGCTCGAAATTGGGTCTGTAGCTCAGTTGGTTAGAGCGCACCCCTGATAAGGGTGAGGTCGGCAGTTCGAATCTGCCCAGACCCACCAATTTTGTTATGGGGCCATAGCTCAGCTGGGAGAGCGCCTGCCTTGCACGCAGGAGGTCAACGGTTCGATCCCGTTTGGCTCCACCATTAACTGCTTCTACTTGTTAGAGTTTAGAAATGAATATTCTGAAGTGAATATTGATTTCTAGTCTTTGATTAGATCGTTCTTTAAAAATTTGGGTATGTGATAGAAAGATAGACTGAACGTTACTTTCACTGGTAACGGATCAGGCTAAGGTAAAATTTGTGAGTTCTCTTAATTGAGAAATTCGAATTTTCGGCGAATGTCGTCTTCACAGTATAACCAGATTGCTTGGGGTTATATGGTCAAGTGAAGAAGCGCATACGGTGGATGCCTTGGCAGTCAGAGGCGATGAAAGACGTGGTAGCCTGCGAAAAGCTTCGGGGAGTCGGCAAACAGACTTTGATCCGGAGATGTCTGAATGGGGGAACCCAGCCATCATAAGATGGTTATCTTGTACTGAATACATAGGTGCAAGAGGCGAACCAGGGGAACTGAAACATCTAAGTACCCTGAGGAAAAGAAATCAACCGAGATTCCCTTAGTAGTGGCGAGCGAACGGGGACTAGCCCTTAAGTGGCTTTGAGATTAGCGGAACGCTCTGGAAAGTGCGGCCATAGTGGGTGATAGCCCTGTACGCGAAAATCTCTTAGTCATGAAATCGAGTAGGACGGAGCACGAGAAACTTTGTCTGAATATGGGGGGACCATCCTCCAAGGCTAAATACTACTGACTGACCGATAGTGAACTAGTACCGTGAGGGAAAGGCGAAAAGAACCCCGGAGAGGGGAGTGAAATAGATCCTGAAACCGTATGCGTACAAGCAGTGGGAGCCCACTTTGTTGGGTGACTGCGTACCTTTTGTATAATGGGTCAGCGACTTATTTTCAGTGGCGAGCTTAACCGAATAGGGGAGGCGTAGCGAAAGCGAGTCTTAATAGGGCGTCTAGTCGCTGGGAATAGACCCGAAACCGGGCGATCTATCCATGGGCAGGTTGAAGGTTGGGTAACACTAACTGGAGGACCGAACCGACTACCGTTGAAAAGTTAGCGGATGACCTGTGGATCGGAGTGAAAGGCTAATCAAGCTCGGAGATAGCTGGTTCTCCTCGAAAGCTATTTAGGTAGCGCCTCATGTATCACTGTAGGGGGTAGAGCACTGTTTCGGCTAGGGGGTCATCCCGACTTACCAAACCGATGCAAACTCCGAATACCTACAAGTGCCGAGCATGGGAGACACACGGCGGGTGCTAACGTCCGTCGTGAAAAGGGAAACAACCCAGACCGTCAGCTAAGGTCCCAAAGTTATGGTTAAGTGGGAAACGATGTGGGAAGGCTTAGACAGCTAGGAGGTTGGCTTAGAAGCAGCCACCCTTTAAAGAAAGCGTAATAGCTCACTAGTCGAGTCGGCCTGCGCGGAAGATGTAACGGGGCTCAAACCATACACCGAAGCTACGGGTATCACGTAAGTGATGCGGTAGAGGAGCGTTCTGTAAGCCTGTGAAGGTGAGTTGAGAAGCTTGCTGGAGGTATCAGAAGTGCGAATGCTGACATGAGTAACGATAATGGGTGTGAAAAACACCCACGCCGAAAGACCAAGGTTTCCTGCGCAACGTTAATCGACGCAGGGTTAGTCGGTCCCTAAGGCGAGGCTGAAAAGCGTAGTCGATGGAAAACAGGTTAATATTCCTGTACTTCTGGTTATTGCGATGGAGGGACGGAGAAGGCTAGGCCAGCTTGGCGTTGGTTGTCCAAGTTTAAGGTGGTAGGCTGGAATCTTAGGTAAATCCGGGATTCTAAGGCCGAGAGCTGATGACGAGTTACCTTTTAGGTAACGAAGTGGTTGATGCCATGCTTCCAAGAAAAGCTTCTAAGCTTCAGGTAACCAGGAACCGTACCCCAAACCGACACAGGTGGTTGGGTAGAGAATACCAAGGCGCTTGAGAGAACTCGGGTGAAGGAACTAGGCAAAATGGCACCGTAACTTCGGGAGAAGGTGCGCCGGTGAGGGTGAAGGACTTGCTCCGTAAGCTCATGCCGGTCGAAGATACCAGGCCGCTGCGACTGTTTATTAAAAACACAGCACTCTGCAAACACGAAAGTGGACGTATAGGGTGTGACGCCTGCCCGGTGCCGGAAGGTTAATTGATGGGGTTAGCTAACGCGAAGCTCTTGATCGAAGCCCCGGTAAACGGCGGCCGTAACTATAACGGTCCTAAGGTAGCGAAATTCCTTGTCGGGTAAGTTCCGACCTGCACGAATGGCGTAACGATGGCGGCGCTGTCTCCACCCGAGACTCAGTGAAATTGAAATCGCTGTGAAGATGCAGTGTATCCGCGGCTAGACGGAAAGACCCCGTGAACCTTTACTATAGCTTTGCACTGGACTTTGAATTTGCTTGTGTAGGATAGGTGGGAGGCTTTGAAGCGTGGACGCCAGTCTGCGTGGAGCCATCCTTGAAATACCACCCTGGCAACTTTGAGGTTCTAACTCAGGTCCGTTATCCGGATCGAGGACAGTGTATGGTGGGTAGTTTGACTGGGGCGGTCTCCTCCTAAAGAGTAACGGAGGAGTACGAAGGTGCGCTCAGACCGGTCGGAAATCGGTCGTAGAGTATAAAGGCAAAAGCGCGCTTGACTGCGAGACAGACACGTCGAGCAGGTACGAAAGTAGGTCTTAGTGATCCGGTGGTTCTGTATGGAAGGGCCATCGCTCAACGGATAAAAGGTACTCCGGGGATAACAGGCTGATACCGCCCAAGAGTTCATATCGACGGCGGTGTTTGGCACCTCGATGTCGGCTCATCACATCCTGGGGCTGAAGCCGGTCCCAAGGGTATGGCTGTTCGCCATTTAAAGTGGTACGCGAGCTGGGTTTAGAACGTCGTGAGACAGTTCGGTCCCTATCTGCCGTGGACGTTTGAGATTTGAGAGGGGCTGCTCCTAGTACGAGAGGACCGGAGTGGACGAACCTCTGGTGTTCCGGTTGTCACGCCAGTGGCATTGCCGGGTAGCTATGTTCGGAATAGATAACCGCTGAAAGCATCTAAGCGGGAAACTAGCCTCAAGATGAGATCTCACTGGAACCTTGAGTTCCCTGAAGGGCCGTCGAAGACTACGACGTTGATAGGTTGGGTGTGTAAGCGCTGTGAGGCGTTGAGCTAACCAATACTAATTGCCCGTGAGGCTTGACCATATAACACCCAAGCAATTTGAGTCGAAAGGCCAGATTGCGGTGTGTGAAGACGCAATGAACCGAAAGTTCGACGCTCACAAAACACCACGATCTATCACATACCCAATTTGCTGAAGCGAGGCCAGCTGGCCACGACTCAGTACCCGAATTTCTTGACGACCATAGAGCATTGGAACCACCTGATCCCATCCCGAACTCAGCAGTGAAACGATGCATCGCCGATGGTAGTGTGGGGTTTCCCCGTGTGAGAGTAGGTCATCGTCAAGATTAAATTCCAAAACCCCAATTGCGAAAGCAGTTGGGGTTTTGTTTTGGGCGCTCGAAAAGCACGCCAACTTCCAAAGCCTGCATAGCGTTCCATTGAAACCTTTTGTACAGATACCCGAATACCAGTCGAACCTTGCGTGTTATCAAGGTTCACAGGTGGTGCGCCATGTATTTATCTCCACGGTTATGTACCTCGCAGACACCCACGTAGCGTCTGAGCTGTGAAACAAAATAATCGCCGGGAACAGGCCCTGCTGCCTGTCCGGATCCAACCGCCCCGGACTATCATGCTGATAGCCCTACCCCTCACCGCAAGGAGCCGCTCGGAACGCCGATGCGCCAGATCTGGAAATCTTTTCGAGCCCTTTATTTCGCCTCTTTGATGATGCTGATCGGCTCCGGCCTACTTAGTACTTATCTGGCTTTGCGTCTGGCAGCAGACAATGTCGACAGCCTGTGGGTCGGTGCGCTAATGGCCGCCAACTATTTTGGCTTGGTGCTGGGCGGCAAGCTCGGACACCGCCTCATCGCCCGGGTCGGGCATATTCGCGCCTACGCCACCTGCGCAGGCATCGTCGGTGCAGCGGTGCTGGGTCACGGTTTGATTGATTGGCTACCAGCCTGGATTGTGCTGCGGATGATCGTGGGCTTGGGGATGATGTGCCAGTACATGGTCATCGAGAGTTGGCTCAACGAGCAGGCGGATGCCAAGCAGCGCGGTGTAGTGTTCAGCGGCTACATGATTGCGTCCTACCTTGGGTTGGTGCTGGGCCAACTGATCCTGGTCATGCATCCTCATCTTGGGCTTGAGCTGTTGATGCTCGTGGCGTTGTGCTTTGCGCTGTGCCTGGTCCCGGTGGCAATGACTCGACGCATTCACCCGGCCCCACTGCACCCGGCCCCGATGGAGCCGCGCTTCTTTATCAAGCGTGTGCCGCAGTCGCTCAGCACCGTGTTAGGCGCTGGGTTGATCGTCGGTTCGTTCTACGGCTTGGCACCGCTGTACGCCTCTCAGCAGGGCCTGACGACCGAGCAAGTCGGCCTGTTCATGGGTAGCTGCATTTTTGCTGGATTGGTCGTGCAGTGGCCACTGGGCTGGTTGTCGGACCGCTATGACCGTGCGCTGCTGATTCGCTGCTTCGCCTTGTGCCTGGCGGTGACGGCCTTGCCGTTGGCAATCATGACGCAGGTTCCGCTGGAAGTGTTGTTCGTGGCGGGCTTCTTCTGTTCGCTGGTGCAGTTCTGCCTTTACCCTTTGGCAGTGGCCTTTTCCAACGACCATGTGGAAGGTGATCGTCGGGTATCGCTGACGGCCATGTTGCTGGTGACCTACGGGATCGGCGCCAGCGTGGGGCCGCTGTTGGCCGGTGTGGTAATGAAGCTATTCGGCAGCCAGATGCTCTATGCGTTTTTCAGCCTGTGTGCATTGATCCTGGTGTGGCGCATTCGCCCCAAGGCGGTGACCAACCTGCATCAGGTCGATGACGCGCCGCTGCATCACGTGGCGATGCCCGACAGCATGTCCAGTTCGCCTTTGGTGGCTGCCCTTGACCCGCGGGTGGATGAGCAGGTGGTACAGGATCAGATGCAAGTCACTGTGCCCGATCCAGAGCCTGCCCCTGAAACCGATGAGCCGACGAGCGAAGAGCCGCACGAGCCACCAGACCCGGACGAACATCCCCATGACTTGAGCAGGGCACGCCCCTGAACGAAAAAACGGGCAGATCCCATCAGGATCTGCCCGTTTTTTATCTCAGCGTCTAACGCTTAAAGATCGTCGTCTTTATCGAAGCGCCGAGCTTCACGCTGTAATTGGTAGACAAAGCGTTCCACTTGTCGCTGCACCAAGCCACTCATGTTGTGAAAGCGCACGCCGGCGAAGGTGGTGTTGATCTTGTCTTCGAAGTGTAGATAGCGCAGTTCCACGGAGGTGGTCATGCTGCCGAAGGGCAGGGCAGCGATAAAGCGATCATAGACCTGGCCCAACTGCAGACGCTCGGAGATGTCGCCTTCAAAGCGCAATTTGCAGCCGGTTGCCGAGATATCCAACAGCTTACCGCTGACAGGGGCCTTGAGCTTCTCGCCACCTAACTGAATATCCACCAATTGCGCGAGTTTCAGTGCGGCGCGGAAGGCATTGCGTCTTTGATGGTAAACCACTTCGCCGGGCAGGCTGCCGCTGTAGATGCGGTGGCCGCCTTTCTCGCTGATGGTCAAGGTGCCGTTGCTTTCCCAGGCAACCCGCACGCCCTCATGGAAGCCTTCGATACGGAAGGCTTCGCCATTCTCAAGATAGCGTTCACCGTCGCGGGGAATCATTTCGTCCAGTACCAGCGTCTTGCTGTCCCGGTCGATGTCCACCAGGTAGCTCTGGAAGCGCTGGCTACGTTCGTGGAAAGTGATGATCAGCGGGTCATGGCTTTCTTGCAGCATCCGCAACGTGCTGGCGATTTCCAGAGGCGTGGTGAGCACCTTGGGTGGCTGCGGTGCATCTTCCGCATTAAGGGCGTTGAACACGGTTCTTCCATCTCCAGGCAAAATACGACTACACGCAAGAACCGGCATTTTGCCAGTATGTAGCGCGCCTTGGATAGGTCGCGCTGTAAACCGGCGTCAGGCTTGGCTGCGGGTGCTTGGTTTGATCAGGCGTGAGGTGGAGCCTTGGGCGTTATACAGGGCCGGAGGTTCTCCGCCGTGCAGTATGCGCAACTGATTGGCGGTGGTGGCTTGCTGAAGCTGGATCGACTGACCGTTGAGCAGGTTGGCTTCCTGGCACTGGGCGAGCAAATGATTGAGTTCTTTGCTTTGTGCCAGCAGTTGATCGCCGACTGAGGAGTGGCTGGCCAGTTGTGCCAGGCCATCATGATCGGCGGGCAGGCCCAGGCTGATCAGAATCTCGCTGCGTTTCTTGCCGTGCTGTTCGAGCAAGACAATCAGCGACTGTTTGCGCGCCAGGATTTCTTCCAGCAAGGGCATATCCCGGCCGTACAAGGCCAGTGATTCTTCCTTGAGCAGCTCGAGCAATTGTTGCGTCGGCGCCAGATCATCAATGATCAGTTGGAGCAAATGTTCGTCGTGGTGCATGGCTGGCCTTGGGTTTTAAGCGTCCAAAAGCCCTGCGCAGGCTTTTGCCTAGCGCTCGGCTTCGAAGTTGAGCAGCTTGCTGGCTACACGGTTGCTGTCGACTTTATAGCTGCCATCGGCGATAGCCTGTTTCAACTCGGCCACGCGGGCTTTATTGACGACGGGTTGATCGCGCAGCGAGTCAGTGACCTTCTGCAACTGTTGAGCCTCATTGCTCAGGTGTACCGATTCCCCACTCTGGCTGGCGGCGGCCTGTTCTGCTTTGGCAGGCAAGGGCTGCGGCTTGGCCTCTACGCTGTCCTTGGTACCGCCGGTGCGCGTATTGCCGGGCAAAGCCGGGGCGTTATTCAAACGACTGAAATCAATGACCATGTTGAAAAACCTCTGGGTATTTGGACGCTTGCCATGTTTTCGGCCATACCCGGGCAAACTTTAGGCTCGATTGACAATAAACCTGTACGGCTCAATATCCAGCACACAGTGTAGGAAAAGCTGGCATTTGATTCCAGTCATCTATAGCGCCACCTCGACCTGGCCTGGTGCCGTGACCCGCGCCTTGATCACGCGATTGGAGTTGAGGTTCTTGACGCGGATCTGTTCGCTCATGCCGCCATTTGACAGCGCCTCGCCCGGCATCCTGACGTTCAGGCCGCCGCTGCTGGCGGAAATTACCACCTGGTCACCTTTGCGAATCACCTCGGCCTGTTCCAGATGAACCAGCGTGAGGACTTGGTCGGTGACCACTGGCCGCGTGAGTTTCTGCCCGACGGCCTGGTCCAGCGACGTCAGGTAGCCCTGGTTGATCAAGCTGATATCCCGCTCGCGCAACGCCACGTCGTCGTAGCCGATGATGCCCGTGCGCTTCAACGGTCGCGCCACTACCACCACATCGCGATACAGCTTGACTTGAGCCGGTACGAAAACCGTCCAGGGCGAGGCGCCCTCACAGCGTACCTTTACGGTCACACGACCGATGGGCTGGGCGGGGCTTTCCAGAGTGGCTGTCAATTCCTTGTCGCACATTGGCATGCGCAAGCGAGGGTCCAACTGGTTGACCTGAATTTCATAACGCCCCGGCGTCTGGGTAGTCGCCAGATAATCTTCTACAGTGAACTCAAGAAAGCCTTGGGTGACGCCGATAAGTAGATCAGGCAGGGTGACGTTGTCGGCACGGGCCGTGACGCCCAGGCCCGAGACAAGCAGTGCCATCGCGGCGCAGAGCAGTCTACGGTAGCGTGAGCGGCCAGGGTGTCGGGAAACTGTCGTTTTAATATCCATACTCAGTAAATAGCAAAGCTCGTGCCGTTTAGTGTTGGGTACGCGTCGTACCCCTAGGATTTAGGAGTCTGGGCATGGCAGGTGTAATGGATTCAGTAAACCAGCGCACACAGCTGGTAGGGCAGAATCGCCTGGAGTTGTTGCTTTTCCGCCTGGATGGCAAACAGTTGTATGGCATCAACGTGTTTAAAGTGCGTGAAGTGCTGCAATGTCCCAAGTTGACGATCATGCCCAAGTCCAGTCCAGTGGTGTGCGGCGTGGCCAACATCCGTGGCGCGACCATTCCGATTCTTGACCTGGCCATGGCCACGGGGGCCGCGGGTTTGCAAGACCGCCAGAACCCCTTCGTGATCATCACCGAATACAACACCAAGACCCAGGGTTTCCTGGTGCGCTCGGTGGAGCGCATCGTCAATATGAACTGGGAAGAGATCCATCCGCCGCCCAAGGGCACGGGGCGCGATCACTACCTGACGGCGGTGACGCGGGTCGATAACCAGTTGGTGGAAATCATCGACGTGGAGAAGATCCTCGCCGAAGTGGCCCCCACCTCGGAAACCATTTCCGTCGGGGTGGTGGATGCCGAAACGGCACACAAGGCGGTTTCGCTGCGTGTGTTGACCGTGGACGACTCTTCTGTGGCGCGCAAGCAGGTCACCCGTTGCCTGCAAACGGTCGGGGTTGAGGTGGTAGCGCTCAATGATGGCCGCCAGGCCTTGGATTACCTGCGCAAGCTGGCAGACGAAGGCAAGAGGCCTGAAGAAGAATTCTTGATGATGATCTCTGACATCGAGATGCCGGAAATGGATGGCTACACGCTCACGGCCGAAATACGTAACGATCCACGCATGCAAAAGTTGCATATCATCCTGCATACTTCGTTGTCGGGGGTATTCAATCAGGCAATGGTCAAGAAGGTCGGTGCGGATGACTTTCTGGCCAAGTTCCGTCCTGATGACCTCGCATCCCGGGTAGTCGACCGGATCAAGGCAGCAGATCACGGCTAGGGGATTTCCCCCGGCGGTCACACGATTTAAGAGGCGGCATCATTGTCTACGGGTAATTTGGATTTCGAACAGTTCCGGGTCTTCCTGGAAAAAGCCTGTGGCATATTGCTCGGTGAAAACAAGCAGTACCTGGTATCCAGCCGTCTCAACAAGCTGATGGAACAGCAGGGCATCAAGTCCCTGGGTGAGTTGGTCCAGCGGATCCAGGGGCAGCCGCGCAGTGGGCTCAAGGAAATGGTGGTCGATGCCATGACCACCAACGAAACCTTGTGGTTTCGCGATACCTATCCCTTTGAAGTGCTCAAGAACAAAGTGTTGCCCGAAGCCATCAAGGCCAGCCCGGGCCAGCGCCTGCGTATCTGGTCGGCGGCCTGTTCTTCGGGGCAGGAGCCGTACTCGATCTCGATGTCCATCGATGAGTTCGAGCGGACCAACATGGGCCAGTTGAAAGCCGGTGCGCAAATTGTGGCCACGGACCTGTCCGGCACCATGCTCACCAACTGCAAGACCGGTGAGTACGACAGCCTGGCCCTGGGCCGAGGTTTGTCCCAGGAACGCCTGCAACGCTACTTCGACCCCAAAGGGGCAGGGCGTTGGGCGATCAAGGCGCCGATCAAGAACCGCGTCGAATTTCGCTCGTTCAACCTGCTCGACAGCTACGCCAGCCTGGGCAAGTTCGACATGGTGTTCTGCCGCAACGTGCTGATCTATTTCTCGGCTGAAGTGAAGAAAGACATTCTGTTGCGCATCCACGGCACCCTCAAGCGCGGAGGTTATCTGTTCCTCGGTGCTTCCGAGGCGCTCAATGGGCTGCCGGATCACTTCCAGATGGTGCAATGCAGCCCAGGGATCATCTACCAGGCCAAGTAGCCTGGGTGTATGCAATAAAATTGTGGGAGCCGGGCTTGCCCGCGATAGCGTTTTGTCAGTCGACGAATAGGTCGGCAGGCACTCCGCCATCGCAGGCAAGCCAGCTCCCACATTTGTTTTCTCGGCAAGCTGGCGTAAAGCGGCAACTGCCCATTGCCGCTTTACTGGCACTACGCGGAAATCGCTTGCCGCTTTTCTGGCATAGTCGCTGGCAACTTCCCTCGAAACCCTTTATATACGGGGCTTTCGCAAGTTTGGCATACACCTTGCTATAACCCTGCTAACGAACAGCAGGTCAGCCTAAAGGTTTCCGCCATGAGCATCAGCTTCGATAAAGCGCTCGGTATCCACGAACAAGCCCTGGGCTTCCGCGCCCAGCGTGCCGAAGTCCTGGCCAACAACATCGCCAACGCCGACACCCCGAACTACAAGGCTCGGGACCTGGACTTCTCCGCCGTGCTCGCCGCACAACAGGACAAGACCAAGAACGGCACCTTCGCCTTGAACATGACCAATAGCCGTCATATCGAAGCGCAAGGCCTGGGCAATGGTGACGAGTCGCTGCTGTATCGCACGCCGATGCAGCCGTCGATCGACCAGAACACCGTTGACGCCCAGCTGGAGCAATCGAACTACGCCGAAAACTCGGTGAACTTCCAGGCCAGCTTCACCCTGCTCAACAGCAAATTCAAAGGGCTGATGTCAGCCCTGCGCGGAGAGTAAGCCATGTCCCTGTCCAGTGTTTTCAATATTGCCGGCAGTGGCATGAGCGCGCAGACCACGCGTTTGAACACCGTCGCCAGTAACATCGCCAACGCCGAGACCGTCTCCTCGAGTATTGACCAGACCTATCGCGCCCGCCATCCGGTATTCGCCACCATGTTCCAGGGTGGCCAGGCAGGCGGCAGCGAGTCGCTGTTCCAGAATCAGGACGCCGCCGGCTCCGGCGTGCAGGTGTTGGGCGTGGTCGAAGACCAGAGCAACCTGGAGGCCCGTTACGAGCCCAACCATCCTGCCGCGAACGAAAAGGGTTACGTCTACTACCCCAACGTCAACGTGGTCGAGGAAATGGCTGACATGATTTCCGCCAGCCGCTCGTTCCAGACCAACGCGGAAATGATGAACACCGCCAAAACCATGATGCAGAAGGTCCTGACCCTGGGTCAGTGATAAGAGGCGCCAAATAATGGCCATCGTTGATACGTCAAACAACACGGCTGTCCAGGACCTGTTCAACTCCAAGGTCAAGGACGCTTCGAACAATGTATCGAATGTTTCCAAAGCGGCGACGGGTAACCAGGCGCTAGGCAAGGACGCATTCCTGCAGTTGCTGGTGACCCAGCTGAAAAATCAGAACCCGCTGTCGCCCCAGGACAACGGCGCGTTCGTGGCCCAGCTTGCCCAGTTCAGCAGCCTGGAAGGCATCAACACCCTGAACGACTCGGTGAACAACATCTCCAGCAACTTCAGCTCTTCTCAAGCGCTGCAGGCTTCGTCGCTGGTGGGGCGGTCGATCATTATCCAGACCGACAAAGCCATGGTTGATACCAGCAAGAGCATGAACGGTTCAGTGGCGGTGCCATCGGCGGTGGGCAACGTGTCCGTCAAGATCACCGACAAGGACGGCAACGTCGTACGCACCGTGGATATGGGCGCGCAGAGTGCCGGCAGCCAGAGCTTTATCTGGGACGGCAAGAACGATAAGGGTGAGGTCGCCCCAGCCGGCACCTACACCTTCAATGCCTCCACCAAGAACGACAAAGGTGACGCGGTGGCCCTGACCACCTCGCTACCAGCCACGGTCACCAGCGTGACCCTGAGCAAGACCGGCGGCGAAATGCTGCTCAACCTTGCAGGCGGCATGGGCAGCGTCAAGCTGTCGCAAATTCAGACTATCGGTACATAGAGCCGGCTAAATACGGCAGAGGAGAGAAACATGTCTTTTAACATCGGCCTTAGCGGCCTCTATGCGGCCAACAAACAACTGGACGTGACCGGCAACAACATCGCCAACGTCGCGACCACTGGCTTCAAGTCATCCCGTGCGGAATTCGCGGATATCTACGCGGCCTCCAAGCTGGGCACCGGCCAGAACAGCATCGGCAACGGTGTGAACCTGGCGGCGGTGTCCCAGCAGTTCACCCAGGGCGACGTCAACGGGAGTGGCGGCATCCTCGACATGGCGATCCAGGGTGGTGGCTTCTTCGTGCAGAAGGGCAGCGACGGTTCGCTGGAATACACCCGTAGCGGTGCTTTCCGTGCGGACAAAGACGGCTATATCACCAACAATACCGGCACCTCGCGCCTGCAAGGCTATGCCGCGGACGAGAATGGCAAAATCACCAAAGGCGGCCTGGTTGACCTGCAGCTGAACCTGGCGAACCTGCCGCCGAAGGCGTCTACCAAGGTGGACTCTTCCAGCAACCTGAACTCCTCGTCGCCGGTGATCGATCAGTCCAAGAACCCGTTTGATCCAACCAAGTCCGAAAGCTTCACCACGCAATACAGCACCACCTTGTACGACTCCCAGGGCAATGCGCACCCGATGGTGCAGTACTTGGTCAAAACCGATGCCAACCAGTGGCAGGCCTACACCTTGATCGATGGCCGCAATCCTGATGGTTCGGCTCCTACCGGTACCGGTGCTGACGTGAAGGCGCCTGTGCCGTCGACGTTGAGCTTCGATGGTGCTGGTAACCTCAAGAGCATCGTGACCGGCGGTGTTGCCGGTAACACCTTGACCATCAAGGATTGGGTACCTGGCACGGTGACCGATGGCGTATGGAAGGCTAACGATGCGACGGCTAACAAGGATGGCATCGCCATCAACATGGGCACCGTCACCCAGTACAACTCGGCCAGCTACCGTAACCCGCCGGTCACAGATGGTTACGCCACCGGCCAGATCACCGGCCTGAAGATCGATGGCAGCGGCGTGCTCTTCGCCACCTTCAGTAACCAGCAGAGCAAGGCCATCGGCCAGATTTCCCTGGCCAGCTTCAACAACGAGCAGGGCCTGCAGCCCGCCGGCGGTACGACCTGGAAAGAGACCTTCGCGTCGGGCCAGCCGGGCTACGACGCACCGGAATCTGGCACTCTGGGGTCGATCAAGGCCAGTTCCCTGGAGAACTCCAACGTCAACTTGACCAACGAGCTGGTGGACCTGATCAAGGCCCAGAGCAACTACCAGGCGAACGCCAAGACCATCTCCACCCAAAGCACCATCATGCAGACCATCATTCAGATGACCTGATAGGTTAGCGCTTTAAAATGTGGGAGGGGGCTTGCCCCCGATAGCGGTGAATCAGCCAAGTATCCATTGACTGACACCCTATCGGGAGCAAGCCCCCTCCCACATTTGCATCTGCTTCACGCTGTCCATCCAGGTATTGACCGAACAGCAATACCGCAACAAGGGATTTATGCCCGCCCAAGAAAAAGCCCCCGATACACCCTAGGTGTATCGGGGGCTTTTCTGCCTCGGGTGGTTAAACCCAGGGCAGGTTCAGCTTATTGGCAAGCTTCGCAATCCGGCTCGTCAATCGCGCAGGCCTTTGGCACAGGTGCCGGGCCGGCTGGCGCTGCGAGTACCGAGTCATCACCGTGGTTGCCGCTGGACACTGCGTTCAGCTTGCCGGTGTTGATGGTCGACTTCTCGGTGCTGGTGGCGGCCAGGGCACGGAGGTAGTAAGTGGTTTTCAGGCCACGGTACCACGCCATGCGGTAGGTCACGTCCAGCTTCTTGCCCGAAGCGCCGGCGATGTACAGGTTCAGGGACTGGGCCTGGTCGATCCACTTCTGACGACGGCTGGCGGCGTCAACGATCCACTTGGTGTCCACTTCGAAGGCGGTCGCGTAGAGCTCTTTGAGTTCTTGCGGGATGCGCTCGATCTGCTGCACGGAACCGTCGTAGTACTTCAGGTCGTTGATCATGACCGAGTCCCACAGGCCACGGGCCTTCAGATCGCGAACCAGGTACGGGTTGATCACGGTGAATTCGCCCGACAGGTTCGATTTCACATACAGGTTCTGGTAGGTCGGTTCGATCGACTGCGACACGCCAGTGATGTTGGCGATGGTGGCGGTCGGTGCGATGGCCATGATGTTGGAGTTACGAATACCTTTCTGCACACGGGCACGTACCGGGGCCCAGTCCAGGGTTTCGTTCAGGTCGACGTCGATGTACTTCTGGCCACGGGCTTCGATCAGGATCTGTTGCGAATCCAGCGGCAGGATGCCCTTGGACCACAGCGAACCCTGGAACGTCTCGTAGGCGCCGCGCTCGTCGGCCAGGTCGCAGGAAGCCTGGATCGCGTAGTAGCTGACCGCTTCCATGGACTTGTCGGCGAACTCGACCGCTGCATCGGAACCGTAAGGGATGTGCTGCAGGTACAGCGCGTCCTGGAAGCCCATGATCCCCAGGCCAACCGGACGGTGCTTGAAGTTGGAATTCTGCGCCTGTGGCACCGAGTAGTAGTTGATGTCGATGACGTTATCGAGCATGCGTACGGCGGTGTTGACGGTGCGTTCCAGCTTGGCGGTGTCCAGCTTGCCGTTGACGATGTGGTTCGGCAGGTTGATCGAGCCCAGGTTGCAAACGGCGATCTCGTCCTTGTTGGTGTTCAAGGTGATCTCGGTGCACAGGTTCGAGCTGTGCACCACGCCCACATGCTGCTGCGGGCTGCGCAGGTTGCATGGGTCCTTGAAGGTCAACCATGGGTGGCCGGTTTCGAACAGCATGGACAGCATTTTGCGCCACAGGTCTTTGGCCTGGATGGTCTTGAACAGCTTGACCTTGCCTGGGTACTCGGTGAGGGCTTCGTAGTACTCGTAGCGCTCTTCGAAGGCCTTGCCGGTCAGGTCGTGCAGGTCCGGCACTTCGGATGGCGAGAACAGGGTCCACTTGCCGTCATCGAAGACGCGCTTCATGAACAGGTCAGGGATCCAGTTGGCGGTGTTCATGTCGTGGGTACGACGACGGTCATCACCGGTGTTCTTGCGCAGCTCGATGAACTCTTCAATGTCCATGTGCCAGGTTTCCAGGTAGGCACATACAGCGCCTTTGCGCTTGCCACCCTGGTTCACGGCAACGGCGGTGTCGTTTACCACTTTCAGGAACGGTACGACGCCCTGGGACTTGCCGTTGGTGCCCTTGATGTACGAACCCAGTGCACGCACCGGTGTCCAGTCGTTGCCCAGGCCGCCGGCGAATTTGGACAGCATGGCGTTGTCGTGGATCGCGTGGTAGATGCCCGACAGGTCATCCGGCACGGTGGTCAGGTAGCAGCTCGACAGCTGTGGACGCAGGGTGCCGGCGTTGAACAGGGTCGGGGTCGACGACATGTAGTCGAAGGACGACAGCAGGTTGTAGAACTCGATGGCACGGTCTTCTTTGTTCTTCTCTTCGATCGCCAGGCCCATGGCCACGCGCATGAAGAACACTTGCGGCAGTTCGAAGCGGATGCCGTCCTTGTGGATGAAGTAACGGTCGTACAGGGTTTGCAGGCCCAGGTAGGTGAACTGCTGGTCACGCTCGTGGTTGATCGCCTTGCCGAGTTTTTCCAGGTCGAAAGTGGCCAGGATCGGGTTCAGCAATTCGAATTCGATACCTTTGGCGATGTAGGCCGGCAGGGCCTTGGCGTACAGGTCGGCCATCTCGTGGTGAGTGGCGCTGTCGGCGACTTTCAGGAAGCCCAGGCCTTCGGCGCGCAGGGTGTCCATCAGCAGGCGGGCGGTCACGAACGAGTAGTTCGGCTCACGCTCGACCAGGGTACGGGCGGTCATTACCAGGGCGGTGTTGACGTCGGTCAGGGCTACGCCGTCGTACAGGTTCTTCAGGGTTTCGCGCTGGATCAGGTCACCGTCGACTTCTTCCAGGCCTTCGCAGGCCTCGGTGATGATGGTGTTCAGGCGGCCCAGGTCCAGCGGGGCAAAGCTGCCGTCGGCCAGGGTGATGCGGATCGACGGGTGCGCTTGTACGGCGGCTTCTTCGGCCGGGGAACGTACGGCACGCTCCTTGGCGCGCGAATCACGGTAGATCACGTAGTCGCGGGCCACTTTTTGCTCGCCGGCACGCATCAGGGCCAGTTCTACCTGGTCCTGGATTTCTTCGATGTGGATAGTGCCGCCCGATGGCATGCGACGCTTGAAGGTCGCGGTGACCTGTTCGGTCAGGCGTGCAACGGTGTCGTGGATGCGCGACGAAGCGGCAGCGGTGCCGCCTTCAACTGCAAGAAACGCTTTGGTGATGGCGACGGTGATTTTGTCATCGGTATAAGGAACGACAGTGCCGTTACGCTTGATCACGCGCAGTTGGCCAGGTGCAGTGGCGGACAGATCCAGGTTCGAATCAGCGGCCTGCGGCACGGAGCCCTGCGGGTTCTCGCGAGTTGTGTCGGTTTGCATGAGGGGGTGTCTCCACATTCTATATTTATTTGGGCACCATCACGGTGCCCACCGTTCCGTCCTGAAGCACTTACAGCAGGCCTGGGCCTGGCATAACAACTTCGGGACAGGAGGAAGGGAGCTCATCGCGCCGCTTCCATGCCGAAGTCTTTGGTTCGGGGCCGGGGAGCCCTTCGCCGTATTCCTGGTGGGTGACAGTGGCCCCATTCAAGCCCTGCAACACCCGTACCGTTTTCTGCCAATCGGGTTGGAAAACGGCCGCCATCCGCGTGCGCGGTTTGGGCTTTCAAAAAATGCTTTGGTTCAACCAAACGCGAGCAAGAAAGCGCTTGAGTTTCTTGTCTGATCTGTGTTTGGTCTTTTCGCTGAAAACCCTACATGTAGGGTTTTTTTAGCGCCGAGGTACAAGATAATGCGTTTTTGGGGGCTTAGCAACGCACTACCTGTGGATAACGCTGTGGGTAAAATGTGTATGAATCATGGAACACCCGTGTAGGCCGCATTACTGCTGGATTACACCGTTTGTCACCGAATATTCCCAGATAGAAACTGCCGGCGGGAATTTTGAGGGCGCGAACCCTACCACAAAAAATCGCCATGACCGAATGGATTTCCCGGCTTGTGTTCAAGGGCCGGTGCATGGCTACAATCGGCCTTGATCAGGGCAATAGCATGCTTGCTCCACATGACAACTGTAGGAGCGAGCTTGCTCGCGAAAATCGTCAACGATAATGCAGCAAACCTGGATAACCGCGGTGCTCTTGCGTTCTTCGCGAGCAAGCTCGCTCCTACAATAGAGAACCGAGGTAGCGCATGGAGCAAGAAGCCTGGCAGATACTGATCGTCGAGGACGACGAGCGACTCGCCGAGTTGACCCGTGAGTACCTGGAAAGCAATGGCCTGCGTGTGTCCGTGGAAGGCGATGGTGCCAAGGCCGCGGCGCGCATCATCGCCGAGCAGCCGGACCTGGTGATCCTCGACCTGATGCTGCCCGGCGAAGACGGCCTGAGCATCTGCCGTAAAGTGCGCGAGCGCTATGACGGCGTGATCCTGATGCTTACCGCGCGCACCGACGACATGGACCAGGTGCTGGGCCTCGACATGGGCGCCGACGACTACGTGTGCAAACCCGTGCGCCCGCGGTTGCTGCTGGCGCGTATCCAGGCGCTGCTACGCCGCAGCGAGCCGGTGTTGCCGCCCGCAATGGAACATCAACGCCGCCTCCAGTTTGGCCCACTGGTGGTGGACAATGCCTTGCGCGAAGCCTGGTTGCATGAGAGCAGCATCGAACTGACCAGCGCTGAATTCGACTTGCTGTGGCTGCTGGTTGCGAACGCCGGGCGCATCCTGTCCCGCGAAGAAATCTTCATAGCGCTGCGTGGTATCGGCTATGACGGCCAGGATCGCTCCATTGACGTGCGTATCTCGCGCATTCGGCCAAAGATCGGCGACGATCCGCTCCACCCACGCCTTATCAAGACCATCCGCAGCAAAGGCTACCTGTTCGTCCCCGAAGCCGCTGCCGATATGCCGCTGTGAACTCGATCTTCCTGCGCATCTACGGCGGCATGTGCGCGGCGCTGATCCTGGTGGCGTTGCTCGGCGCTCTGGCACTGCACCTGCTTAATGACGTGCGCAGCGGCCAGTACCGTGAGCGCCTGGCCCACGGCACCTTTGCGTTGATGGGCGATAACCTGCAACCCATGAGCACCATTGAACGGCAGCGCGCCTTGGCGGTGTGGGAGCGCTTGCTGGGCATCCCGCTAGAGCTGCGCACGTTCACCGATGCGCAATTGGACCTGGGCCAGCGCAACCGCCTGCAACGCGGCCAGGTCCTGGTTGAGCAGACCGGGCCTCATGCGGCGCGAGTGCTGCGGTTAGTCAGCGAGCAAGAGCAATTGGTGCTCACGGGCGAAGTGCAGCAGATCAGCGAGCAATTGGCCCGTGCGACTATTTACCTGCTGGCCGACGAACTGGTGCGTTTCCCGGTGGCCGAACAGCCCCAGCGCCTGGCCGACATCAAACACGCCAAGGGTTTTGGTTTTGAAATGCACCTGATGGCCCTTGACCAGGCCGACATGGACGACGACCAGCGTCGTCGCGTGGCGGAGGGCGATACGGTGATGGCGCTGGGCAAGGGCGGCGATTCGATTCGCGTGTTTGCCGGCATGGTCGGCACCCCGTGGGTACTGGAGATCGGCCCGCTGTACCAGATGAACCCGTACCCGGCGCAATGGCTGATCCTGATCACCTTGATCGGCCTGACTCTGATCGGCTTGATCGTCTATCTGCTGGTGCGTCAACTTGAGCGTCGGCTCAAAGGCCTTGAGGCAGCGGCTACGCGTATCGCCAAGGGCAACCTGGAAGTGCGCGTACCCGCTCGCGGTGCAGACTCGGTCGGGCGGCTGGCGGCAGCTTTCAATGGCATGGCCGAGCACCTGCAGCAATTGCTGGCGATTCAGCGTGAGCTGGTGCGGGCGGTCTCCCACGAGCTGCGCACACCGGTCGCGCGCCTGCGTTTTGGCCTGGAGATGATCGGTGACGCCGCCACGCCCGAGGCGCGGCGCAAATACCTGGAAGGCATGGATGGCGATATCCAGGACCTCGATGGCCTGGTGGACGAGATGCTCACTTATGCGCGCTTGGAACAGGGCGCGCCGGAGCTGAATTTCCAGCGCGTAGACCTTGATGCATTGCTCGACCAGGTGATTGGCGAATTATCGCCATTGCGCCCGCAGGTCACTGTCACCCGGGGTATTTGCCTGTCATCGGCGCATTGGGATGACGCCTGGGTCGACGCTGAACCGCGCTACCTGCACCGCGCCCTGCAAAACCTGGTGAGCAATGCCATGCGCCACGCCAGAGGCCAGGTGTTGATCAGTTATCAGGTGGGGCAGGTACGCTGTCGCATCGATGTGGAAGACGACGGCCCCGGTGTGCCGGAAAGCGCCTGGGAGCGCATCTTCACGCCGTTCCTACGCTTGGATGACAGCCGTACCCGCGCTTCTGGCGGGCATGGCCTGGGCTTGTCGATCGTGCGGCGGATTATCTATTGGCACGGCGGGCGGGCGCTGATCAGCAAGAGCAATAACCTGGGTGGGGCGTGTTTCAGCCTGAGCTGGCCCAGGGATCAGCATAAACCCTGAAACCGCTATCGCAGGCAAGCCAGCTCCCACAGGTGAAGGCGTTCCCAATGTGGGAGCCGGGCTTGCCCGCGATGGTGGTCTACCAGGCGCTGATAGCCACCAGGCTCAACAACTGCTCCCCTTGCACCACAAACTGCCCTTCCAGCTCTTTGCCATGCTTCCATTCTTGCGAAAGATCGGTCAGCAACCGCAGGCGCACCTTCCCAGCCGCTGACCACTCCAACACCTCGGCATGCTCGAAATAAAAGCGCTTGTGCACGATCGGATAGAGCGCCTTGAACAGGCTTTCCTTGACCGAAAACGTCAGCGTCACCAGCAAGGCGTGTTGCTCACGGGGCAGGGCGGCCATGCGCTGGAGCTCATCGGCCGTCAAAATTTCCCCGGCCAGGCGTTCGGCCCGTTCCACCGTCAGCAGATGCTCCAGGTCCATGCCCAGCCCGCGCCATTGCGCCTTGTGCCCGACAATCGCCGCAGCGTGCCCGGTGCTGTGGGTGATGGAACCACTGATATGCCCTGGCCAGACCGGGGCACGGTCTTCGCCGATGGCCGGGATGCAGTGCAGATGATCGAGTCGTTGCAGCGCTTCGCGCGCGCACAGGCGGCCGGCGAGAAATTCCGCCTGGCGCTTGGCGACCGAGCGTTGGATGCTCGCGGGCGGCGGCACATCGCAGCGCTGAAAATCGCCGTGGCTCAATAAAGCCGGGTCGAATCGCGTGCTCAAAAACACCGTGCCCGGCAAAGAAACCGGCAACGGCCAATGATCATCGAGTGGGGTGCAGCAAGCGGGTAGGGGCGTCATGCGCGGTATTTTGCCGAGTTGGTGCGCCAGTGGATAGCCCGATGCGGTTCAGCTGCGGTTCAGAGCCCGTTCAGGGGGAGTTCAGGGGCGCCTGCGTAGTCTGGGCCCCACAGCCTAAATGCGTATGAGGTAACCACCATGACTGCGATCAAAAAGCTGATGTTGGCCTTGACCATGCTCGGCGCCACTGCCGGCGTGCAGGCGTCCGATGGCGCCTTTGCGGCCTTTGGCAGCGAGAAAACCAAGAAATCCAGCAACCTGATCCATCGTGTCAGCTTCGAAGACGCCGGCACCCAGGCCGCGCCGTGGGGCCAGGCCCTGGGCGCTACCCCTGCGCAACCCGACTATCGCAGCGGCTACGCGCACCTGACTGGCCACTACAATGGCATAAAACTGCGCCCCCAAGAGCTGCAGGGCCGCTATGATATCCCCCTGTCGGCTAGTTGAATTGCAGTGGAGAACCTTATGAAATTGCTGGTGGTGGAAGATGAGGCGCTGCTGCGTCATCACCTGTTTACCCGCCTGACCGACAGCGGGCATGTGGTCGAAGCCGTGGCCAATGCCGAAGAAGCCCTGTACCAGACCGGCCAGTTCAACCATGACCTGGCGATCATCGACCTTGGCCTGCCCGGCATGGGCGGCCTGGACCTGATTCGCCAGTTGCGCACCCAGACCAAGACTTTCCCGATCCTGATCCTCACCGCCCGCGGCAACTGGCAGGACAAGGTTGAAGGCTTGGCGGCCGGGGCCGACGACTACGTGGTCAAGCCGTTCCAGTTCGAAGAGCTGGAGGCACGCATGAACGCCTTGCTGCGCCGCTCCAGCGGTTTTACCCAGTCGACTATCGTTGCCGGGCCGCTGCTGCTGGACCTCAACCGCAAGCAAGCCTCCCTGGACGAGCAACCCTTGGCGCTGACCGCCTACGAGTATCGGATCCTCGAATACTTGATGCGTCATCATCAACAAGTGGTCGCCAAAGACCGTTTGATGGAGCAACTGTACCCGGATGACGACGAGCGCGATCCAAACGTGATCGAAGTGCTGGTCGGCCGCCTGCGCCGCAAGCTGGAAGGCCCGGCCGGGTTCAAGCCGATCGACACCGTGCGTGGCCTGGGCTACCTGTTCAATGAGCGCTGCCGTTGATTCGTTCGCTACGTGTGCGCCTGATGCTGGCGGCCGCTACCCTGGCCGTGCTGTTTATGCTCGGCCTGTTGCCGGCCATGCAAGGCGCGTTCAGCCTGGCGCTGCAGGATTCCATCGAACAGCGCCTGGCGTCGGATGTGACCACCCTGATATCTGCGGCGCGGGTCGACAATAACCGCCTGCTGATGCCGGCGCAGCTGCCCGATGAGCGTTTCAACCTCACCGACAGTCGGCTGCTGGGTTATATCTACGACCGTGAAGGCCATCTGGTATGGCGCTCGCGGGCGACCCAGGAAGAAAACATCAACTACAAACCGCGCTATGACGGGCGCGGCAACGAATTTGCGCGGATTCGCGAGGCCAATGGCCAGGAATTCTTCGTGTATGACGTCGAGGTGCGCCTACTGGGAGGCAAGAGCGCGGCGTTCAGCATTGTCGCCTTGCAGCCGGTGCGCGAATACCAACTGACCCTCGAAGGCCTGCGTGAGAACCTCTACCTAGGGTTCGGCGCGGCGTTGCTGGTGCTGTTGACGCTGTTGTGGCTCGGCCTGACTTGGGGCCTGCAAGCCCTGCGGCGCCTGAGCCATGAGCTCGACCAGATCGAAGGCGGCACCCGCGAAAGCCTCAGCGAAGAACACCCCCGTGAGCTGCTGCGCCTGACCGGCTCCCTGAACCGCTTGCTGCACAGCGAGCGCGAACAGCGTGCGCGCTACCGCGATTCTCTTGATGACTTGGCTCACAGCCTGAAAACGCCACTGGCGGTGTTGCAGGGCGTGAGCGAAGACATGGCCCAGCGGCCTGAAGAACGTAGCCAGGCGTGGGTGCTGCAATCGCAAATCGAACGCATGAGCCAGCAGATCGGTTACCAACTGCAGCGTGCCAGCCTGCGTAAAAGTGGCCTGGTGCGCCACCAGGTCCGCCTGGAACCGGTGGTGCAAAGCCTGTGCGATACATTGGAAAAAGTTTACCGCGACAAGCGGGTCACCGTGACCTTCGATTTACCGCAGGCCTGCGAAGTGCCCATCGAGAAGGGCGCGTTGCTCGAAATGCTCGGCAACCTGCTGGAAAACGCCTACCGCCTGTGTCTCAAGCAAGTGCGTATCAGCCTGGTGGAAAACCTCGATGGCATTGAGCTGTGTATCGAAGACGACGGCCCCGGCGTACCACCGGACCAGCGTGCACGGATCCTGCAGCGCGGCGAACGGCTAGATCGCCAGCACCCGGGGCAGGGGATCGGGCTGGCGGTGGTCAAGGACATCATCGAAAGCTATCACGCGCGGTTGACGTTGGGGGATTCAGCGTTGGGTGGGGCGGCGTTCAGGATTCACTTTCCTGCCTTGTGATCTGCACTGGCCTCATCGCAGGCAAGCCAGCTCCCACATTTTGATGTGTGAATACATTCAACTGTGGGAGCTGGCTTGCCTGCGATGAGGCCCTCCCAGCCAATACACCGCTAACTCTCCTGCGCTCTGTAGGCCCCCGGCGTCAGTCCTGTCCACTTCTTGAACGCCCGATGAAACGCCGACGGTTCGGAAAACCCCAACTGCTCGGCGATCTCCTGCAAAGACAAATCCGCCCGCCCCAGGTGGTAAATGGCGATATCCCGGCGTAACTCATCTTTCAATGCCTGAAAGCTCGTGCCTTCTTCGCGCAGGTGCCGACGCAGGGTCTGTGGGCTGATGTGTAAGTGCTGGGCGACGGCTTCCAGGTCTGGCCAGGGCGTGCGGTCGCGGCTCAGCAGGCGGCGCAACTGGCTGCTCAGGCTGTCACCTTCATCCGGCCGGGACAACAAGTCGGCAGGGGAGCGCTGCAAGAAGTGCTTGAGGGTGCGTTCATCCTGCAATAGCGGCAGGCTCAGGTAGCGGCTGGGAAACACTAGGCTGCTGGTCGGCGCGCCGAACACCTGGGGGCAGGGGAACAGCAGGTCATATTCACCGGCATGGGCCGGCACCGGGTAACTGAAGGTGGCCTGCTGCAGCCGGATACGCTGGCCGATCAACCAACTGCCCAGGCGATGCCAGATCACCAGCAGGCATTCACTGAGGAAGTGGTCCGGGTCCCATAGCTGTGAGTCGTCCAGGCTCAGGCGCGCCATGTCGCCTTCTTTGGTCAGTTGCCAGCGTGGGCCTTGGGGGAACAGGCTATAAAACAATAAGCCGCGCTCCAGCGCCTTCTCCAGCGTGCGGCAATGGATCAGCGCGTGGCACATCATGGCGAAAGTGCCGCGTTTGCTCGGCGCTTCGGCAAACCCCAGGTATTCGTCATCCAACCCCAGCCAGAGCATTTGCAGCAAGCGCGTAAATTGCTCTGGAGCGATGCGGGCGCGGGGTTCGGTCAGTAGTTCCGGGGTGATGCCCACCTGCTGCAGCACCCCCGAGTAGTCAAAACCGGCTCGGCGCGCACCGCCGAGGGCCGCTCGGGCGTAATGGCTGGCGATGGTACGTTCACGCATGCAAGGGCCTCATCCATGGAGTGGCGGATGGTAGCTATCACCCGGTGGGGCGACAAGGCGGATATCCGCCAAATTGTAGGACGAGACAGGATGAGTGGGCGGAAATCCGCCACTGTGTTGCACTCTCCGAAGTCGCCCGTGAACCCAAAAGCCCTGATGTCTAAAGGCCTTCAGCGCGTTTAAGCAAAGTGGCACGCTGTTTGCGATAAGGATTACAGCGCAGGCTTGCTCCTACAGGCTTCGCAAACAACAAATCCCTCCAGTGCAGGAGGGTTCGCAATTCAAGTGCCGTGGGCAATGGCGGATATTTGCCACACGGGACGATTGAGGAACTTTGCAATGACGACTCGTCAGCCAATCTACAAATCCCTGTATTTCCAGGTGATCGTTGCAATCGTTATCGGTATTTTGCTCGGCCACTTCTACCCGCAGACCGGCGTGGCCCTCAAGCCACTGGGTGACGGCTTTATCAAGCTGATCAAAATGGTCATCGCCCCGATCATCTTCTGTACCGTGGTCAGCGGCATCGCTGGCATGCAAAGCATGAAGTCGGTGGGCAAGACCGGCGGCTACGCGCTGCTGTACTTCGAAATCGTTTCCACCATCGCCCTGCTGATTGGCCTGGTCGTGGTCAACGTGGTGCAGCCGGGCGCCGGCATGCACATCGACGTCGCGACCCTGGATGCTTCCAAAGTGGCGGCCTACGTCACCGCCGGTAAAGACCAGAGCATCGTCGGCTTTATCCTCAACGTCATCCCGAACACCATCGTCGGCGCCTTCGCCAACGGCGACATCCTGCAAGTGCTGATGTTCTCGGTGATCTTCGGTTTCGCCCTGCACCGCCTGGGTGCCTACGGCAAGCCGGTGCTGGACTTCATCGATCGCTTCGCCCACGTGATGTTCAACATCATCAACATGATCATGAAGCTCGCGCCAATCGGTGCACTGGGTGCCATGGCGTTCACCATCGGCGCCTACGGTGTCGGTTCCCTGGTGCAGTTGGGCCAGTTGATGATCTGCTTCTACATCACCTGCATCCTGTTCGTGGTGCTGGTGCTGGGCGCTATCTGCCGCGCTCACGGTTTCAGCGTGTTGAAGCTGATCCGCTACATCCGTGAAGAACTGCTGATCGTACTGGGCACCTCGTCGTCGGAATCCGCACTGCCGCGTATGCTGATCAAGATGGAACGCCTGGGCGCGAAGAAGTCCGTGGTCGGCCTGGTGATTCCAACCGGTTACTCCTTCAACCTCGACGGTACGTCGATCTACCTGACCATGGCGGCCGTGTTTATCGCCCAGGCGACCGACACCCACATGGACATCACTCACCAGATCACCCTGCTGCTGGTGCTGCTGCTGTCGTCCAAAGGCGCTGCTGGCGTGACCGGTTCGGGCTTCATCGTACTGGCCGCCACTCTGTCGGCCGTTGGTCACCTGCCGGTTGCCGGCTTGGCGCTGATTCTGGGTATCGATCGTTTCATGTCCGAAGCCCGTGCGCTGACCAACCTGGTGGGTAACGCAGTTGCCACCATCGTTGTGGCCAAGTGGGTCAAGGAACTGGACACCGACAAGCTGCAAAGCGAGCTGGCATCTGGCGGTACCGGTATTTCCGAAACCCGCGAGCTCGATGACCTGGGCGTGGCTGAAGGCCCGGCGCCTGTCGTCAAGTAAGTGGCTGCTGGCGTGAACTGACGCCAACGCTATCCGTAAACGCCCCGACTGGTTCGGGGCGTTTGCGTTTCTGGCGGGATGCAACGGATATTTTTGGTTTACAGTGAGCGCGACAGTACTTACCGGAGGCCTGATGGACAGTGTGGATCTGAACGTCCTGCGCAGCGTGCTGCAATGGCGCCGCGCCGGGCAGCGCGTGATGTTGTACAGCGTGGTGCAAACCTGGGGCAGCGCGCCGCGCCCGCCAGGAGCAATGCTGGCCCTGCGCGGTGATGGTGTGGTGATTGGTTCTGTGTCGGGCGGTTGCATCGAGGATGACTTGATCGCGCGCCTGCAGGACGGCCGCTTACCCGCTGACGGCCCGCCCGTGCAGTTGGTGACCTACGGCGTCACTCGCGACGAGGCGGCGCGTTTTGGCCTGCCCTGCGGCGGCACCCTGCGGCTCACCGAGGAGCGCGTGGAAGAGTGGGGTTGGGTCGAAACACTGCTGGCGCGTTGTGAAGATCATCAGATTGTCGCTCGCGAGCTGAACCTGGCCACCGGCGAAGTGACCTTGAGCGCCGCCAGCAAGACCGACGTGGTGAGCTTCGACGGCGAACGCTTGCGCGCCATCTATGGCCCGCGCTGGCGCCTGCTGTTGATCGGCGCCGGGCAGCTGTCGCGCTACGTAGCGGAAATGGCACGCCTGCTGGATTTCGAAGTGCTGATCTGCGACCCCCGCGAAGAGTTCGTCTACGGCTGGGAAGACCAGCATGGCCGCTTTGTGCCGGGCATGCCCGACGAAGCGGTGTTGAATATTCATACCGATGAACGCACGGCTATTGTCTGCCTGACCCACGATCCACGTCTGGATGACATGGCGTTGCTGACGGCGCTGAACTCCACGGCCTTCTATATCGGCGCCCTGGGTTCGCGGGTCAATACCCAAAAGCGTCGGGAGAACCTGGCCGCGCTGGGCCTGTCGGCGGAGGCCATTGCGCGTTTGCACGGGCCGATCGGCCTGCACATCGGCAGCCATACGCCGGCGGAAATTGCGCTGTCGCTGATGGCGGAAATTGTTGCGATCAAAAACGGGGTGGCACCGATGCAGAAAAAACCGATGGCAGTGGTGGCCGAGTGACGGTGACGGCGATTGTGCTGGCGGCGGGGCAGGGCAGTCGTTTTCGTGCCGAAGCTGGAGCTGATCAAGACAAATTGCTCGCCGCGTGTGTGGGGCTGGATGGCGTTAGCCGGCCGGTCATCGAGCAGGTGCTGCGCAACTTGCCTGAGCGTGTGGTAACGCGCTGGCTGGTGACGTCGCCGGAGCGCGGGGAGGTTATCCGCCTGGCAGAGGCTTATGGCTGTCAGGTTGTACTGCTGGATTCGAGCGGTATGGGCGACAGCATTGCGGCGGCGGTCAAGGCCAGCGGTGCAGCGGATGGGTGGCTGGTGGTGTTGGGGGATATGCCGTTTATTCGGTCATCGAGTATCGAACGGGTGATCGCCAGCGTGGAGGGCGTCACTGTGCCGGTATCTGCCGGGCAGTACGGGCACCCGGTGGCTTTCCATCACAGGTTTGGGTCGGCGCTGATGGCTCTGAGTGGGGATCGTGGGGCCAGGCCGTTGTTTGCACAAACTCAGGTGCGAGAGGTGCAGGTAGATGATCCTGGTGTGCTTTGGGATGTGGATGTGCCGCAACGGTTGAGTTTTACTGCAGGTTAAGTGTGGCAGCTGGCTTGCCTGCGATAGCCATAGGTATCTACTTAGAGCCGACGTTGGACCTGTGGCGAGGGAGCTTGCTCCCGTAACGGCCTGATAGCCGGCGCTTATCTACCTGACGCACCACCGTCCAATGTGGTAGCTGGCTTGCCTGCGATAGCGGCCTGACAGTCAACACAGTTGGATTGTGTACATATCCATTACTGCGGTAACGACCACTTAAGGTTCCGCCCTGACGGCGGCTAAACCGGCATCCCTGCCGGTTTACCCCCCAAATCCCTGTCGAATTCCGGCCAGCGTGGTTTGACGGGGCGCCTAAGATCAAAAGCAGATCAAGAGCGACTCGCTTCGCATCGTGGTTACCGTCTGCCGTTACAGCCCACAAAGTTGTGTAGATACCTCTGCTGCGATAGCGGTGTGTCAGTCACCGCCACGCTGGCTGAATCGACGCTATCGCAGGCAAGCCAGCTCCCGCAGTGATCGCATTCCAGGTCGAGATAATCAGCCATAAAAAAGCCCCGCCTGATCACTCAGGCGGGGCTTTTTAGTGGCTTATGGAATCAGACGAGGGGTTTAGGCTCGTGCTCTGCTTCCTGGGCCTCGTGCTCTACCGCCTTGGCTGCGGCTGCAGCAGCTTCGGCTTCCTTGCGGCGACGACGCACTTCACGCGGGTCGTTCGGCGCACGGCCATTTTCGGTGAGGGCGCTTGCAGGTGCAGCTTCAACCACAGGGGCGGCCACTTCGGCAACCACTGGGGCTTCAACTTCAACCACGGGCGCAGGCTCAGCAACCGGCGTCGGCTCAACCACTGGGGCTGGCTCGGCGACGACTTCAGCAACCGGTGCCGGTGCTTCTTCTACCACTGGGGCAGGCGCTGGCGCTTCAACCGGTGCAGCCGGTTCGGCGGTCCACTGGAAGGCGGTCTGTTCTTCGCGAACTTCACGCACAGCCGGGGCAGCTTCTTCGACCACCGGAGCTTCTACAGCCGCTTCGACTACTGGCTGAGGCTCAACCGATGGAGCTGGTTCAACGGCAACCACGTCGGTTTCTGGCTGTGCATCGCGAACCGGGGCAACTTCCACTTCCGGAACCGCTGGGGCTTCGACAGGGGTCGTGGCTTCAACGACTGGCGCTTCAACAACCGGCGCTTCAACCGCTGGGGTTTCGGCGGCTGGCGCTTCTACGGCAACAGTGTCTTCGACGGCAGCGGTAGCGCGTTCGGCTTGCTCGTGAGCCTGGGCTTCAGCAGGTGCGCTGATGACTGAGCTGGCAACGGCAGCGGTAACGGCCAAGCCGGCAGCCAGTTCGGCGCCTGTTGGCTCGTTGTTGGCAGCTTCTGGGTTCTCGCCGGTTTCTTCCGAACCTTCGATTACGTTGCCGTTTGCATCACGCTGACGCTCACGACGGTTGCTGCGACGACGCTGGCCACGGGAGCGGCGGCGTGGACGATCGCCTTCGGCGTTGTCCTGGCCGTCTTCCTGCAACTGCTCTTCGCCGGTCAGTACTTCTTCTTCGGTGGCAGCAGCGGCTTGCTCGGCGCGTGGTTGACGCTCTTCACGTGGCGGGCGCGGTTGGCGCTCTTCGCGTGGTGCGCGTTCTTCACGCGGCTGGCGGGCCGGGCGTTCTTCAGTGCTAACGGCTGCGGCAGCGGCAGGTGCCGCGTCCAGAGGCTCACGCAGTTCACGCACGCGTTCTTCACGCTCGCCACGCGGCTTGCGATCTTCACGTGGAGCGCGTGGGGTACGTGGGGCGCGCTCTTCACGCGGTGCACGTTCTTCACGGGCTACGGTCGGGGTGTCTTCACGGGCTTCGCGAGGCGCACGTTCTTCACGTGGTGCCCGTTCTTCACGCGGGGCACGTTCTTCGCGAGGCTTGCGCTCTTCGTCACGGCGGCCATTGCGGTTACGGCTCTGCTGGCGACCGTTGCGACGCTCTTCATTGCGTGCTGGGCGCTCGGAAGCAGGCTTTTCAACCACAACCGGGGCAGCAGGCTCTTCCTTGGTGGCGAACAGGCTGACCAGTGACTTCACCAGGCCCTTGAACAGGCTCGGCTCAGGCAGGGCGGCCGGCGCGGCAACCGGGGCGGCAGCTTCGGTCGGTACCGGTGCGTTGGCGCGGGCCGGTGCAGTCTTCACCGCGGCTTCCTGGCGAACCAGGGTGCGGGTCGCAGCGGCTGGCTGGACTTCTTCGACTTCGGCGGCAGCCGCGGCGATTTCATAGCTGGACTGCCCGCTATGGGCTTCCGGGCTGTCGTCACGCAGGCGCTGTACTTCGAAGTGCGGCGTCTCGAGGTGATCGTTCGGCAGGATGACGATACGGGCACGGGTGCGCAGTTCGATCTTGGTGATCGAGTTGCGTTTTTCGTTGAGCAGGAAGGCGGCAACCGGAATCGGCACTTGTGCGCGAACTTCGGCGGTGCGGTCTTTCAGGGCTTCTTCTTCGATCAGGCGCAGGATCGCCAGGGACAGCGATTCAACGTCACGGATGATGCCGGTGCCGTTGCAACGCGGGCAGACGATGCCGCTGCTCTCGCCCAGGGATGGACGCAGGCGCTGACGGGACATTTCCAGCAGGCCGAAGCGCGAGATGCGGCCGACTTGCACGCGAGCGCGGTCAGCTTCCAGGCATTCGCGGACTTTCTCTTCCACGGCGCGCTGGTTCTTGGCAGGGGTCATGTCGATGAAGTCGATCACGATCAGGCCGCCGATGTCACGCAGACGCAGTTGGCGGGCGATTTCTTCAGCCGCTTCCAGGTTGGTCTGCAGGGCGGTTTCTTCGATGTCGCTGCCTTTGGTCGCACGTGCCGAGTTGATGTCGATGGACACCAGGGCTTCGGTCGGGTCGATCACGATGGAGCCGCCGGAAGGCAGTTCGACCACGCGCTGGAAGGCGGTCTCGATCTGGCTTTCGATCTGGAAACGGTTGAACAGCGGAACGCTGTCTTCGTACAGCTTGATCTTGCTGGCGTACTGCGGCATTACCTGGCGGATGAAGGTCAGGGCTTCGTCCTGGGCTTCAACGCTGTCGATCAGCACTTCGCCGATATCCTGGCGCAGGTAATCGCGGATGGCGCGGATGATTACGTTGCTTTCCTGGTAGATCAGGAACGGCGCGGAACGATCCAGGGACGCTTCTTTGATAGCGGTCCACAGTTGGAGCAGGTAGTCGAGGTCCCACTGCATTTCTTCGCTGCTGCGGCCAAGGCCTGCAGTGCGAACGATCAGGCCCATGTCGGCCGGTGCGATCAGGCCGTTCAGCGCTTCACGCAGTTCGTTGCGCTCTTCGCCTTCGATGCGACGGGAAATACCGCCTGCACGTGGGTTGTTCGGCATCAGCACCAGGTAACGACCGGCGAGGCTGATGAAGGTGGTCAGGGCTGCGCCCTTGTTGCCACGTTCTTCTTTTTCGACCTGGACGATGACTTCCTGGCCTTCGCTCAGGACGTCCTTGATGTTCACGCGGCCTTCAGGGGCTTTCTTGAAGTATTCGCGGGAGATTTCTTTGAGGGGCAGGAAGCCGTGGCGCTCGGAGCCGAAATCGACAAAGGCAGCCTCAAGGCTTGGTTCGATGCGAGTGATACGGCCTTTATAGATGTTGGCCTTTTTCTGCTCGCGTGCACCGGATTCGATGTCCAGGTCGTAGAGGCGTTGGCCATCTACCAGTGCAACACGCAACTCTTCGGGTTGAGTTGCGTTAATCAGCATTCTTTTCATGTTGTACCGTCGGTTTCCGGGCTGCCGGAAACGGCGTTCGGCACACACGACTTCTCACGGTCGGTGTCAGGTGCGTCAAGAGTGGTTGGCCACTCCAGTGTCCAGCAAAATCGGCCAATTGGGCCGGTATCGCGACGGACGCGTCCTGCTCGTTAGCGGTGGTGACAAAGGCACCACTTCAACAAAAGCTAAGGTCAGGAGGAGGAATCAACCGGCGACTGTGGACGAGATGAAGCGTCTAAAACAAGCCTAGTGCTACACAGTCCGACGGTTGTGCATCTCCACCCTACACGTATCCCTGATAATTCGGGTGCTGCCGCGCGCAGAATCCGCAGCGGGTTGGCATTTACCGTGTTCTCCAATGGGGAGTCCACGCTCATGGCTAAACAAGACTAGGTGTGGGCGGTTGCGCTCTCACTCAGCTCTTAACAGGCGTTGTTTCCGAAGCATTCGCCATGGTCTGGCTCAAAACTGACTGCACTTTGTGAACTGGCCGTAAATATCGGCGCAAAAGGCGAGTATTCACTCTGCTTTCTGCACTCGCTTCAGGCCTCATGTCACCTGCGCTTGTTACAATCTTGAGCCTTCCTGGGTGGCGAAAGCCCCGTAGGACGGCCTCGCGTCCTGATGAATTGCGATGGTCAGGGCCGGCAGTTTGCCGCATGTCCTCTGTCCAGGCCGCTTTTGGCGGCGTTCGCGACTATAGCAGTAATGATTAAGTGCTTCAATTCCATAAAAAATTGTTATCATCGCCGCCATGACGACTACCACCCCCCCGACCCCCAGCGTCCAGCTGCTTGAGGTCTCGCCGGAATATGCCGGCCAACGCATCGACAACTTTCTTTTGGCCAGGCTCAAAGGCGTGCCCAAGACCTTGATTTATCGCATTTTGCGTAAAGGCGAAGTGCGCGTGAACAAGGGGCGCATCAAGCCTGAGTACAAGCTGCAGGCGGGCGATATCGTCCGTGTGCCGCCAGTGCGCGTGCCTGAACGCGACGAACCGGTACCGCTGGCCCAGGGGTTGTTGCAGCGCCTGGAAGCGTCGATCGTGTTCGAAGACAACAAGCTGATCGTGATCAACAAGCCCTGTGGCATTGCGGTTCATGGTGGCAGTGGCTTGAACTTCGGCGTGATCGAAGCCTTTCGTCAGTTGCGCCCGGATGCCAAGGAACTGGAACTGGTGCATCGCCTGGACCGTGACACCTCCGGCCTGTTGATGATCGCCAAGAAGCGCAGCATGTTGCGCCACTTGCACACCGCCCTGCGTGGCGATGGCGTGGACAAACGCTACATGGCGCTGGTGCGCGGCAACTGGGCCAGCTCGATCAAGAGCGTGCGTGCGCCGCTGCAGAAGAGCAACCTTCGCTCCGGCGAGCGCATGGTCGAAGTGGACGAAGAGGGCAAAGAGGCCCTGACCCTGTTCAAGGTGCTGCGTCGCTTCGGTGACTTCGCCACGATGGTCGAGGCCAAGCCGGTCACTGGCCGCACTCACCAGATTCGTGTGCACACCCTGCATGCGGGCCACTGCATTGCGGGCGACACCAAGTACGGCGACGAAGATTTCTCCAAGGAAATTCGCGACCTGGGCGGCAAGCGCCTGTTCCTGCACGCCTACATGCTCACCGTGCCGCTACCCGATGGCGGCGAGCTGAAATTGCAGGCGCCGGTCGATGAAATGTGGGCCAAGACCGTGGAGCGTTTGAGTGTCGCACCTTGACTACAAGCTGCTGATCTTCGATTGGGACGGGACGCTGGCCAATTCCATTGGCCGCATCGTCGAGTCCATGCACATGGCGTCGACCCGCTCGGGCTTTGAGTTGTGCACGGACCTGGCGGTCAAGGGCATTATCGGCCTGGGTTTGCCTGAAGCCATTCGCACCTTGTACCCCGACATCAGCGACGCCGAGTTGGTAGCGTTTCGCGAGCACTACGCCGACCACTACATTGCGCTGGAAGCTACGCCTTCGCCGCTGTTTGAAGGTGTGGTGCAATCGCTGCAAGCGTTTCGTGCCGAGGGCTATCACCTGGCGGTCGCCACCGGCAAGGCTCGTCGCGGCCTGGACCGTGTGCTCAAGGCTCACGGCTGGGAAGATTACTTTGATATCACCCGCGCTGCGGATGAAACCGCCAGCAAGCCTCATCCCTTGATGCTGGAGCAGATCCTTGCGCACTGTGGCGTTACGCCACGCGAGGCATTGATGGTGGGTGATGCGTCTTTCGACCTGATGATGGCGCGCAATGCAGGCATGGATAGTGTCGCCGTCAGCTACGGCGCCCAGTCTGCCGAGGCGTTGCAGCAGTACGAGCCGAGGCTGACGATTGATCATTTTTCCGAACTGCAGGTCTGGCTCAGCCGGGCCCGATAAGTCTTTGCTGGGGTTGATGGCATGAGTGACGAGTGGAAGGCGCCTGAAAAGGCCGAGAGCAGTGATGATAAAAGCTGGAAGCTTTTGGAGAAGACCCTCCTGGCCAGCGTCCAGGAACAGCGGCGTTCGCGGCGCTGGGGGATTTTTTTCAAGCTGCTGACCTTTGTGTACCTGCTTGGGATGCTGGCGCTGTTCAGTCCGCTGATGGACATGGAAAAGAGCGCCACCCGTGGCAGTCACTACACCGCCTTGATCGAAGTGCGCGGCGTGATTGCCGACAAGGAGCCCGCCAGTGCCGACAATATTGTCACCAGCCTGCGCGCGGCTTTTGAGGATGCCAAGGTCAAGGGCGTTATCCTGCGCATCAACAGCCCAGGTGGCAGCCCAGTGCAGTCGGGTTATGTGTATGACGAGATTCGTCGTCTGCGCGCCTTGCATCCGGATACCAAGCTCTATGCCGTGATCTCCGACCTGGGTGCCTCGGGTGCCTATTACATTGCCAGTGCTGCAGACCAGATCTATGCCGACAAGGCCAGCCTGGTGGGTTCTATCGGTGTGACGGCGGCCGGTTACGGTTTTGTCGGTGCCATGGAGAAACTGGGGGTTGAGCGTCGCACCTATACCTCGGGTGAGCACAAGTCGTTCCTCGATCCTTTCCAGCCGCAGAAGGCGGATGAAACCGCGTTCTGGCAGGGCGTGCTCGACACTACCCATCGTCAGTTCATCGCCAGCGTCAAGCAGGGGCGTGGGGATCGCTTGAAAGATAAAGAGCATCCGGAGCTGTTCTCCGGCCTTGTCTGGTCGGGCGAGCAGGCATTGCCGCTGGGCTTGATTGACGGCTTGGGCAGCGCCAGCTCGGTGGCGCGGGATGTAGTGGGTGAGAAGGAGTTGGTGGATTTTACGGTCGAGGAATCGCCGTTTGATCGCTTCTCCAAGAAGCTCGGTGCTAGCGTGGCGGAGAAGCTAGCCCTGTACATGGGCTTCCAGGGGCCGTCCCTGCGCTGAAATTCCAAGCTAGGTGTAGATCAGCTGTGGGAGCGGGCTTGCCCGCGATAGCGATGGATCAGTCGATATAAGTGTCGCCTGGTACATCGCTATCGCAGGCAAGCCAGCTCCCACATTGCTTTACGAAGGTTTCAAGGAATCTGTACGCCTTCGGTCAGCAGCATGTCCACCAGTCGAATCAGTGGCAGCCCAACCAGGCTGGTCGCATCCGGTCCCTCGGTGCTCCGGAACAAGCTCACACCGAGCCCTTCTGCTTTGAAGCTGCCCGCACAGTCATAAGGCTGCTCGATCCGCACATAGCGCTCGATACGTTCTGCATCCAGTTCGCGCATGTGTACGGTAAACGTCACGCAGTCGACCTGGCAGTGCCCGGTTTCGCTGTTGAGCAGTGCCAGGCCCGTGAGGAAGCTCACACGCTTGCCGCTGGCAGCAAGCAGTTGCTCGCGAGCATTTTCGAAGGTGTGCGGCTTGCCAATGATCCGGCCTTCCAGTGCGGCGACCTGATCCGAGCCAATGATTAAATGCCCAGGATGGCTGGCGGCGAGGGCGCGAGCCTTTTGTTCGGCCAGACGCTTGACCAGCTCGATAGCGGATTCATCCGGGCGGTGGCTTTCGTCGATATCCGGCGAGCTGCAGGTGAACGGCAGGTGCAGGCGGCTCAGTAATTCTCGGCGATAAACCGAGCTGGACGCGAGTAATAAAGGCAGCATATACGTCTCCTCAAGGCAGTCGCCGATTCTATCGACGTGACCGGCTGACGCACAGGGCTGAATTTCCTTTGACATGGCCGGGTGCATCCCTATAATGCTGCGCCTATGTTGAATGACCCGATTCCACCTCACGTTGACCCGCGCAAATTGGCTGATCGTGGCACCACCCTTCAAGGTGAAGTGCTGCTGGCCGATTTGGAGAGACTCTGCGACCCGCTTTCCGACACTGTCGGTACGGTGCAGGCGAAATTCGTTTTTGAACGAGATGAACGTAAATCTGTGGTAATCCACAGCGTTATCGACACCGAAGTCAAAATGGTTTGCCAGCGTTGTCTTGAGCTGGTCACCCTGCCGATCCACAGCGAATGCAGTTATGCTGTGGTGAAAGAGGGTGCGAATACCCAGTCGTTGCCGAAAGGTTATGACGTGCTGGAACTGGGCGAAGATCCATTGGATCTGCATGCACTGATCGAGGAGGAGCTTTTGCTCGCCTTGCCCATTGTGCCTGCTCATCATCCGGAAGAATGCCAGCAGCCGGAGGGTCTCGATGACGAGGCCGAGCCGAGCGAGGACGAGGTAACGCGGTCCAACCCGTTCAGTGTATTGGCGCAGTTAAAGCGTGACCCAAACGTTTAGGAGTTAATCAATTATGGCTGTTCAGCAGAACAAAAAATCCCGCTCCGCCCGTGACATGCGCCGTTCGCACGACGCTCTCGAGGCTAGCACCCTGTCCGTGGAAAAGACCACTGGTGAAGTTCACCTGCGTCACCACGTATCGCCAGAAGGCGTATACCGTGGCCGTAAAGTGATCGACAAGGGCGCTGACGAGTAATCACTTGTCTGCTCAAGTCATCGCGATTGACGCAATGGGCGGGGACTTCGGTCCCCGCAGCATTGTTCAGGCCTGCATTGCCAGCCTGTCTGCCACGCCCTCGCTGCATCTGACCCTCGTCGGTCAACCCTCCCTACTTGAAGAACTGATTGCCAGCCATCCGGCGGTGGATCGCGCGCGCCTGACGATTACGCCAGCCAGCGAAACCATCAGCATGGATGAAAAGCCGGCGGTTGCCCTGCGTGGCAAACCCGATTCTTCAATGCGGGTGGCCCTTGAGCTATTGCGTGATGGCAAGGTGCACGCCTGTGTCAGTGCCGGTAATACCGGCGCGTTGATGGCCTTGTCGCGGCACGTGCTCAAAACCCTGCCGGGTATTGATCGGCCGGCAATGGTGGCGGCGATCCCGACGCAGAAGGGCTATTGCCAACTGCTGGACCTGGGCGCCAATGTTGATTGCAGCGCCGAGCACCTGCTGCAGTTCGCCGTAATGGGCTCGGTGGCCGCCGAAGCGCTGGGCGTGGCCCGGCCCAGGGTTGCCCTGCTGAATATCGGTACCGAGGACATCAAGGGCAACCAGCAAGTCAAGCTTGCCGCCACCTTGCTGCAAAGCGCGCGGGGCTTGAACTACATCGGCTTTGTTGAAGGTGATGGTTTGTACCGTGGTGAAGCTGATGTGGTGGTGTGCGACGGCTTTGTCGGTAATATCCTGCTCAAGTCCAGCGAAGGCCTGGCAACCATGATTGCCACGCGTATTGAAGCTTTGTTCAAGCGCAACCTGGGGTCACGTATGGTGGGTGCCTTGGCGTTGCCCCTGATGCGACGCTTGCAGGCTGACCTGGCGCCAGCACGGCACAACGGTGCAAGCTTTCTTGGCTTGCAGGGCATTGTGGTAAAAAGCCATGGCTCGGCTGGTGTGCTGGGCTTTCAAAGTGCAATTGCACGGGCCTTGATCGAGATTCAGGAGAACCTGCCGCAACGCTTGCACGGCCGTCTCGAGGATCTGTTGCCTTAGGCGAATTGGCCCGGGAGTGCTTAAATGTGACCGGCCAGTTCAATTGACCATCCAATCAGTCAGTTTCGTTCGCGCCCACCGTAGGCGCGAGCATTTTTGACGACCAGATCATTAGGGGCTTGTTACATGTCTACATCCCTCGCATTCGTCTTTCCAGGGCAGGGTTCGCAGTCCCTCGGCATGTTGGCCGAGCTGGGCGCGCAATACCCGCTGATCCTGGACACCTTCAAGGAAGCTTCCGACGCCCTGGGTTATGACCTGTGGGCACTGACCCAGCAAGGTCCGGAAGCATTGCTCAACCAAACAGATAGAACCCAGCCGGCCATCCTGACCGCTTCGATCGCCCTGTGGCGCTTGTGGCTGGCTGAAGGCGGCGCACGCCCTGCCTTCGTCGCGGGTCACAGCCTGGGCGAATACAGCGCCCTGGTGGCCGCGGGCAGCCTGACCTTGGCTGAAGCGGTCAAGCTGGTCGAGCGTCGTGGTCAACTGATGCAAGAAGCCGTTCCGGCCGGGCAGGGCGGCATGGCCGCTATCCTGGGCCTGGACGACGCGGTGGTGATCGAGGCCTGCGCCGAAGCGGCGCAAGGCGAAGTGGTCAGCGCGGTGAACTTCAACTCCCCAGGCCAGGTGGTGATCGCTGGTGCCAAGGCGGCCGTCGAGCGTGCCATCGAGGGTTGCAAGGCTCGTGGCGCCAAGCGAGCGCTGCCATTGCCGGTGAGCGTACCGTCCCACTGCGAACTGATGCGCCCGGCGGCCGAGCGCTTTGCCGAGTCTATCGCTGCCATCAACTGGCAGGCGCCGCAGATCCCGCTGGTGCAGAACGTCAGCGCGGCAGTGGCCGCCGACCTCGACACCCTCAAGCGCGACCTGCTGGAGCAACTGTACAAGCCAGTTCGCTGGGTTGAATCGGTCCAGACCCTGGCCGCCAACGGTGCCACCGAACTGGTCGAGTGCGGCCCGGGCAAAGTCCTGGCTGGCTTGAACAAGCGCTGCGCCGACGGTGTGTCGACCGCCAACCTCAATACCCCAGAAGCCTTCGCTGCCGCTCGCGCGGCACTGGCCTGAATCCCGTACTTAGGAGAAGCCTGCATGAGTCTGCAAGGTAAAGTTGCACTGGTTACCGGCGCAAGCCGTGGCATTGGCCAGGCGATCGCCCTGGAGCTGGGCCGTCAGGGCGCCGTTGTGATCGGCACCGCCACCTCCGCCTCGGGCGCCGAGCGTATTGCCGCGACCCTGAAGGAAAACGGCGTGCAAGGTACCGGTCTTGAACTGAATGTGACCAGCGATGAGTCCGTGGCTGCCGTACTGGCCCAGATCACTGCTCAGTTCGGTGCACCGGCTATCCTGGTGAACAACGCCGGGATCACCCGTGACAACCTGATGATGCGCATGAAAGACGACGAGTGGTACGACGTGGTCGATACCAACCTGAACAGTCTGTTTCGCCTGTCCAAGGGCGTTTTGCGCGGCATGACCAAGGCGCGTTGGGGCCGAATTATCAATATTGGCTCCGTAGTGGGTGCCATGGGCAACGCAGGCCAAGTAAACTACGCCTCTGCCAAGGCCGGCCTGGAAGGTTTCAGCCGCGCACTGGCGCGTGAAGTCGGCTCGCGGTCGATTACGGTCAACTCGGTGGCCCCTGGGTTCATCGACACCGATATGACCCGCGAACTGCCGGAAGCACAGCGCGAAGCCTTGCTGACGCAGATTCCGCTGGGCCGTCTGGGCCAGGCCCAAGAGATCGCGAATGTGGTCACTTTCCTGGCATCTGACGGTGCGGCATACGTGACTGGGGCTACAATCCCGGTTAACGGCGGGATGTACATGAGTTAAATTGTGACGGATCGCTTCAAAAAAATGTCATACGAGCTGTCTAAAATCCGTTATAAAGCTGCAACTTAATTTATAGGCAGGTGGCCGACCGGGTACAGGGTGAAGCTTTCAGTTGAAAAGCTGAAATGGCTTTCTATACACTTACCCACTGGCCAGCTGCCTGAATTTGTCCATTAGGAGTTAAACAAGGTATGAGCACCATCGAAGAGCGCGTCAAGAAAATCGTCGCCGAGCAACTGGGCGTTAAGGAAGAAGAAGTGGTCAACACTGCTTCCTTCGTAGAAGACCTGGGTGCCGATTCCCTTGACACCGTTGAGCTGGTGATGGCTCTGGAAGAGGAATTCGAGACCGAAATCCCGGACGAAGAAGCTGAAAAAATCACTACTGTTCAAGCTGCCATCGACTACGTTACTAGCCACCAGGCGTAATAGTTTGTAGTCGTCGCTTGCTGTCAGGGAAAAACCGCACTGCTGTAAAGGCGTGCGGTTTTTTCTTTAGCGGCGATGAAAAGTGTCGTCATTAGAAAAAGGAGAGTGCTGTGTCGCGTAGACGCGTCGTAGTCACCGGTATGGGTATGTTGTCGCCACTGGGTACGGATGTGCCGAGCAGTTGGCAGGGCATTCTGGCTGGCCGCAGTGGTATTGGTCTGATCGAACACACGGACCTTTCTGCCTATTCCACCCGTTTTGGCGGCTCGGTAAAGGGCTTCAATGTCGAGGAATATCTCTCGATCAAAGAATCCCGCAAGCTCGACCTGTTCATTCAGTACGGCCTGGCTGCCGGGTTTCAGGCTGTGCGTAACGCCGGCCTGGAAGTCACCGACGCCAACCGTGACCGCATCGGCGTGGCCATGGGTTCAGGTATTGGCGGTCTGACCAATATCGAAGAAACCAGCCGCACCTTGCATGAGACTGGCCCACGTCGAATTTCACCGTTCTTCGTACCGGGCTCGATCATCAATATGATTTCCGGCTTCCTGTCCATTCATCTAGGTGCACAGGGACCGAACTACGCAATCGCCACGGCGTGTACCACAGGTACGCACTGCATTGGCATGGCGGCACGCAACATTGCCTACGACGAAGCCGACGTGATGATCGCCGGCGGCGCCGAAATGGCCGCGTGCGGCCTGGGCATGGGCGGCTTCGGCGCGTCCCGTGCGCTGTCGACCCGCAACGACGAGCCGACCCGTGCCAGTCGTCCGTGGGACAAGGGCCGTGACGGCTTTGTGCTCTCCGACGGTGCCGGTGCGCTGGTGCTCGAAGAGCTGGAGCACGCCAAGGCGCGTGGTGCCACTATCTACGCCGAATTGATCGGGTTTGGCATGAGCGGCGACGCTTACCACATGACCTCGCCGCCGTCCGACGGAGCGGGTGCTGCGCGTTGCATCACCAATGCCTTGCGCGATGCGAAGGTCAACCCCAACCAGGTGCAGTACATCAACGCCCATGGCACTTCGACCCCGACCGGCGACCTGGCGGAAGCAGAGGCCATCAAGTCGGTGTTCGGCGAGCACGCCTATAAGCTGGCGGTCAGCTCCACCAAGTCCATGACCGGCCACCTATTGGGTGCGGCGGGCGCGGTCGAGGCGATCTTCAGTGTGATGGCAATCAGGGATCAGGTCGCTCCGCCGACTATCAACCTTGATGAGCCGGACGAAGGCTGCGACCTGAACTTTGTGCCCCACGAAGCGCAGCCCATGCCGATCGACGTGGCGATTTCCAACTCGTTCGGTTTCGGTGGCACCAACGGTTCCCTGGTGTTCCGCCGGTTCGCCGAGTGATGCACAGCTGGGTCGACGGTCAGCCAGCGGACAGCGTGCCCCTGAAAGATCGCGGCCTGGCCTATGGCGATGGGGTGTTCGAGACCATCGCCGTCAAGGCCGGGCAGCCGTTGCTGCTCGACCGTCACCTGCAACGCCTGGAAGAGGGTTGCAGGCGTTTGGCATTGGCGGTGGATCACGGGTTGATTCGCCACGAAGTGCTGAGCTTCGCCGCCGCCCTTGGCGACGGTATTCTCAAATTGATCCTCACCCGTGGCGACAGCTTGCGCGGTTACGGCATCAACCCTGGCGCCCCGGTGCGCCGCATCTTGCAGGGCAGCGCGCCCGCTGTTTACCCGCCCATCCATGAAGTCGAAGGCGTGCGCCTGTTCGCGTGTGCCACGCGCTTGGCGCAGCAGCCGTTGCTGGCCGGTATCAAGCACCTCAATCGCCTGGAGCAGGTGATCGCGCGTGCCGAATGGCAAGATACCGAACATGCCGAAGGCCTGATGCTGGATATGTCTGGCCGGGTGATCGAAGGCATATTCAGCAATCTTTTCCTGGTGAGCAACGGCTTGTTACTAACCGCTGATCTGAGCCGTTGTGGCGTTGCGGGCGTGATGCGCGCCGAAGTGCTGGCCCAGGCACAAGCGCTGGGCGTCCCGGTGGCCGTGGCCGACATCAGTGTTGAGCAGTTGCAACAGGCCGATGAAGTCTTCGTCTGCAACAGCGTTTATGGCATTTGGCCGGTGCGAGGCTGCGCTGCGATGAGCTGGCCGGTTGGGCCGCTCACCCGTAAACTGCAGGGCATTGTTCGCGCGCTATTGGATATTTGAGTTGATACGAAAACTGGTGTTACTGCTGCAGATCAGCCTGATCTCGGCGGCTTTGCTCGTGGGCTTTTCTGCCTGGAAACTCGACTCTGCCCTCAAGCAGCCCCTGAAGCTGCCTCAGGAGCAGTTGCTCGATGTACCTGCTGGCGCTACGCCGACGGGCACCTTCAATCGTCTGGAAGCCGACGGCGTGCTCGACGATGCATTCTGGTTGCGTCTGTACTGGCGCTTCAACCTCGAAGGCCAGCCACTGCACAGCGGCGAGTACCGCATGAGCCCGGGCCTTACCGCCGAGGGTTTGATCGGCCTGTGGCAGCGCGGCGAAGTGGTGCAGTACAGCCTGACCTTGGTGGAGGGCTGGAATTTCCGTCAGGTGCGCACCGCCCTGGCCAAGCATGAAAAGATCGTGCAGACCCTCGCGGGCCTGACTGACAGCGAAGTGATGGATAAGCTCGGCCACCCAGGTGTGTTTCCTGAAGGGCGGTTCTTCCCCGACACCTACCGTTTTGTCCGCGGCATGACTGATGTCGAGTTCCTGAAAAAAGCTTACAACCGCCTGGACGATGTACTCGCCCAGGAGTGGAGCAAGCGTGCCGCCGACGCGCCCTACACCGACCCTTACCAAGCACTGATCATGGCGTCGCTCGTGGAAAAGGAGACCGGGGTGCCTCAGGAGCGCGGGCAGATTGCCGGTGTGTTTGTGCGTCGCCTGAAGATCGGCATGTTGCTGCAGACCGACCCCACCGTGATCTACGGCTTGGGTGAGCGCTACAACGGTAAATTGACCCGCACCCACCTCAAGGAAGCCAACCCCTACAACACCTACATGGTTGCTGGCCTGCCGCCCACGCCCATCGCGATGGTCGGTCGCGAGGCGATCCATGCAGCACTGAACCCGGTACCGGGCAGCAGCCTGTATTTCGTCGCCCGTGGCGATGGTAGCCATATATTCTCGGATAACCTGGATGCGCATAATGCCGCCGTGCGTGAGTTCCAACTCAAGCGCCGTGCCGATTACCGTTCCAGCCCGGCACCGGTGGTGAAACCGCCTGAAGATTCGGCACCTTCCAGCGATGCGCCTACCCCCGACGCTCCGATCGAGCCCGCGCCGGACACGACCGCGCCGCAAAGCCCGCAATGACTCTGACTAAGGACTGCCTGTGACTGGCTTGTTTATTACCCTGGAAGGCCCGGAAGGCGCCGGCAAAAGCACTAACCGTGACTACCTGGCCGAGCGCCTGCGTGCGCAGGGCATCGAGGTGGTGCTGACCCGTGAGCCGGGTGGTACGCCGTTGGCCGAGCGCATTCGCGACGTCCTGCTGACCCCGGGTGACGAGCCGATGAATCCGGACACCGAGTTGCTCCTGGTGTTTGCCGCCCGTGCCCAGCACCTGGCCGAAGTGATTCGCCCGGCCCTGGCGCGGGGTGCCGTGGTGATCTGCGACCGGTTTACCGATTCCACCTACGCCTACCAGGGTGGGGGCCGGGGGTTGTCCATGGAGCGCATCACCACCCTGGAAACCTTCGTGCAAGGCGATCTGCGCCCCGACCTGACCCTGTTGTTCGACCTGCCGGTGGAAGTGGGCATGGCCCGCGCCAGTGCGCGAGGTCGTCTGGATCGTTTCGAGTTGGAAGGCCAAGCCTTCTTTGATGCAGTGCGCAGCGCTTTCCTGCAGCGCGCCAAGGCTGAGCCCGCACGTTATTACCTGTTGGACGCCGCCCAGCCGCTGAGCCGCGTGCAACAGGCTATCGACGCGCTGCTGCCCACTCTGTTGGAGCGTAGCCGTGGCTGAGTCCTACCCGTGGCAGGACGGCCTCTGGCAGCAACTGGCGGGGCGCGCCCAGCACGCCCACGCCTATCTGCTGCATGGGCCGGTGGGCATCGGTAAACGCCACCTCGCCGAACGCCTGATGGGCAGCCTGTTGTGCCAACGCCCGGTCAATCTGGAGGCATGTGGCGAGTGCAAGTCCTGCCTGTTGCTCAAGGCTGGCAGTCACCCGGACAACTATGTGCTGGAGCCCGAGGAAGCGGACAAGGCCATCAAGGTCGACCAAGTGCGCGACCTGGTGAGCTTCGTGGTGCAGACCGCGCAGATGGGCGGGCGCAAAGTGGTGCTGATTGAGCCGGTTGAGGCGATGAACATCAACGCGGCCAACGCCTTGCTCAAAAGCCTTGAAGAGCCGTCCGGCGATACCGTGCTGTTGCTGGTGAGCCACCAGTCCAGCCGCTTGTTGCCGACCATTCGCAGCCGTTGCGTGCAGCAGGCTTGCCCGTTGCCCAGCGAAGCCATGAGCCTGCAATGGCTGGCGCAGGCGTTGCCGGAATGCAGCGCAGAAGAACGAGGCGAGTTGCTGACCCTGGCGGCTGGCTCGCCTTTGGCGGCAGTGAAGCTGCAGGCTCAGGGCGTGCGCGAACAGCGTGCACTGGTCGTGGATGGCGTGAAGAAACTGCTCAAGCAGGAATTGTCCGCCACGCAACTGGCCGAAAGCGCCTGGAAGGATATTCCGCTGTTGCTGTTGTTCGACTGGTTCTGCGACTGGTCCAGCCTGATCCTGCGCTACCAGCTCACCCAGGATGAGAACGGCCTGGGCTTGGCGGATATGCGCAAGGTCGTGCAATACCTGGCGCAAAAAAGTGCCCAGGACAAAGTGCTGAACATCCAGGACTGGATCCTCGCCCAGCGCCAGAAAGTCCTCGGCAAGGCCAACCTCAACCGCGTGCTGTTGCTCGAGGCGTTGCTGGTGCAGTGGGTCGGCCTGCTCGGGCGCCGTTAAATTCCGTGGCTGACGGGTGTATCGTTGGCCCTACCTCTTTTGTGACTTAAGCTCAGATTCCTATGCTCGTAGATTCCCATTGCCACCTTGATCGCCTCGACCTTGCCCAGCACGGCGGTTCCCTCGACGTCGCCCTTGAGGCTGCCCGCCAGCGTGGGGTAGGGCACTTCCTGTGCATTGGCGTCAGCGCCGACAACGCCGCCGACGTCAAAGCCCTGGCTGATCGCTACGCCGACGTCGATTGCTCGGTGGGCATTCACCCGCTTGACCTCAAGCCAGGCGAAGCGCCGGCTCTGGACTGGCTACTGGGCGAACTCAACCATCCGCGAGTGGTGGCCATTGGCGAAACCGGCTTGGACTATCACTACGAGCCTGAAGCTGCCGAGTTGCAGCAGGCCTCGTTCCGCCTGCACCTGCAAGCCGCCCAGCAGACGGGCAAGCCGGTGATCGTGCACACCCGAGGCGCCCGTGCCGATACCCTGGCTTTGCTGCGTGAAGCCGCGTTGTCGCAGGCTGGCGTGTTGCACTGCTTTACCGAAGACTGGGATATGGCCAAGGCGGCCCTGGACCTGGGGTTCTATATTTCCCTGTCGGGCATCGTCACTTTCCGCAATGCCGACGCGCTGCGCGATGTGGCCCGCCAGGTGCCCGCCGACCGCCTGCTGGTGGAAACCGACTCTCCGTACCTGGCGCCCATCCCCCATCGCGGCAAACCGAACTTGCCCGAATATGTACGTGACGTGGCTGATTACCTGGCGATGCTGCGCGGTGAGTCGTACGAGCGCTTTGCCGAGCAGACTACCGAGAACTTCAAGCGCCTGTTCCCGCTGGCCCACGTGGCCGGTTAGGGCGGTCGAATCCCAGGCAAAAAAAACCCGGGTTCTGGGGGGTGAATCCGGGCTAAGACCATTAGGAGTAAAACAAGGGCACGCAGTCCGTCGGTACCCAGGTCGACGCGTCACTTGGGGGAGATGTCGCGCCGACAGTTGAAGTATTGACCACTATCCCATTCAGTCCAGTCGTGATTGATCGTTTTTTAAACAGATTTGGAATACGCGGCCTTCGCTTGAGTTCTCATTGCGCTGATGGGCAGGTTCAGGTGTTGCGTATTATTTCTGACTGATAACGGCGAAATCGTTGGTGCATTGAAAGTTATGTGCCTGACGGGTTCACATAGACATTGCCCAACGACCGTTCAGTCGGGATAATCCCTCGCACCGGGTAAATCGTATCGCCACGTATCCATGGCCCTGCGCAACCCTCCCTATTTCCGACCTTTGCAGACTCTTCCTCATGCACAAAGAACCCCGTAAGGTCCGTGAATTTCGCCGCCGTGAGCAGGAAATTCTCGACACCGCGCTCAAGCTGTTCCTCGAACAAGGTGAAGACAGCGTCACCGTCGAGATGATTGCGGATGCCGTGGGTATCGGCAAAGGCACGATCTACAAACACTTCAAGTCCAAGGCCGAAATCTACCTGCGCCTGATGCTCGACTACGAGCGTGATTTGAACGAGTTGCTGCATTCGGCGGATGTCGACAAAGACAAGGAAGCCCTGTCCCGCGCTTACTTCGAGTTCCGCATGCGTGATCCGCAGCGCTACCGCCTGTTCGACCGCCTGGAAGAGAAAGTGGTCAAAGGTCACCAGGTGCCGGAGATGGTCGAGGAGCTGCACAAGATCCGCGCCTCGAACTTCGAACGCCTGACCCTGCTGATCAAGGGCCGTATCAGCGAAGGCAAGCTTGAAGACGTGCCACCGTATTTCCATTACTGCGCCGCCTGGGCCTTGGTGCATGGCGCTGTGGCGCTGTACCACTCGCCGTTCTGGAGCAATGTGCTGGAAGACCAGGAAGGTTTCTTCCAATTCCTGATGGACATCGGCGTGCGCATGGGCAACAAGCGCAAGCACAGCCCGGAACTGCCGGGCGCCGAGAAGAGCGGTGACACCCCTGCCACATAAGTCATTCGCCACAGTGATGGCGCAACGATTTACTGCCAGGCGCAGTAACCCAGGAATATACTCAGGCAAGGACCTTGCTAAAAGCTGAGTTATGAGTCAGCTTTTAGCGCGCCCGAATTATCCTCTGCCGGAGTGATCCATGATCGTTGATCGTCAAGGCAGGCGTTTTCGCAATTTGCGGATCAGCCTGACTTCAGCCTGCAATTATGCGTGTACCTATTGCGTGCCTGACGGCAAGCGGCTGGTGGCTGCCCAGGATGAACTGTCGGCCGAGGCCATGGCCCGAGGCGTGGCTTACCTGATCGAAGCGGCGGGTATCGAGCGCTTGCGCATTACCGGCGGTGAGCCGTTGGTCAGCCCCAAGTTGGAAGCCTTCATGGGGGCGGTAGGGCAGATGGGCCTGAGCGACATCAGCCTGACCACCAACGGCCAACTGCTGGCGCGTAAACTGCCGTTGCTGGTGGCAGCCGGTATTCGGCGCATCAATGTCTCCCTCGACACGCTGGATGCCGACGCTTTCCGCAGCATCGCCCGTGGCGGCGACCTGGCCACCGTGCTCGATGGCATGGACCAGGCCAGTGCTGCCGGAATCAAGATCAAGGTCAACATGGTGCCGTTGCGCGGCCAGAACCTGGACCAGGTGATGCCGTTGCTCGATTACTGCCTGGCGCGTGGCTACGAGCTGCGCTTTATCGAACTGATGCGCATGGGGCACCTGGCCAAAGACTCCAACGCGTTCCTGCAACAGTTCGTCAGCTTGCAACAGCTGCTCAGCTTGATCGGCGAGCAACATGAATACCTGCAAGCCAACGCACCCGTCGATGCGACGGCGGTACGCTACCAAGTGCCGGGCAAAGGCTTCTTCGGTGTGATCGCCAACGAGAGCGTACCGTTCTGCCGCACCTGTTCGCGGTTGCGGTTGTCCTCCACCGGCTGGCTGCATGGGTGCCTGTCCTCCAGCAATCGCCATTATGTCGGTGACTTGCTCGATCAACCGCGTCACCAGGCGTTGCCGGCGTTGCAGGGCTTGTTGATGAAGGCCTTGGCTGACAAGCAGGAAGTGGCGTTCTCCGGCGGTGCCACGATCATGAAGATCATTGGTGGCTAAGCTAGATATTGCGGGTTCACACATTTGATTTGTAGCGCAGCTGAATGGCGCGGATTCTGCATCCCACGCCCCATTCGCCGGTTTCCTGTCACCGGCCTCTGGAGGATTAGGATGCGTAGTCTGGTTTTGCTGCTGGCGTCATTGGCCCTGGGCGGTTGCATGACCGTCAGTGATATGGCCGAAGGCACCCGCTATCAGATGAGCGATGCCGGGCTGCTCGATCACAGCGATACGCGCCGTACCGCCTCGGTGCGCATACAGCCGGATTCCTTTGTATTTATTGCCCAAGGCGCCTTCGTGCCGCCGGGCAGCGCCTATCCGCGGCCCAATGTGGTGGCCGAGGAAGCATTCAATGGCTTCGTTGAATATTTCCCCATGGTGCGTCGCGCCCGCCAGCCCGAAGGTCTTGAACAGGCCATGGCCGAAGCCCGTGCCGTCGGTGCTCACTACCTGCTGTATTGCCGTTTTGCGGCAGCCGATGACCGTATCGGCAACGCCGACGAGTGGACCGATCAGCAAGCCCTGGACCGCCTTGGCCTGGACAGCGGGGTGATCCAAGTCATGTTGATCGAGACCAGCACCCAGTATTTGATTGATACTGCACGTATTCGCAGTCGTGGCGGTTTACTGACGTTCCACGACACATCGCCACAAGATTTGATCGCTCGCCCCCTGGCGCAATATGCCCGCGGTTTGCTGGGTATGAGTGATCAGTAAGACAGAGGAGCCCGCCATGACCGATTCCGCCAAGGCCAATGATCTATTGGCCCAACTGCCCAAGGGCAAGGGGCCGGCACCGGTGCATTTGTGGAACCCGGATTTCTGCGGCAACATCGACATGCGCATCGCCCGCGATGGCACCTGGTTCTACCAGGGCACACCTATCGGGCGAAAGCCGATGGTCAAGTTGTTCTCCAACATCATCCGCCGCGATGGCGATGATTATTTCCTGGTGACGCCCGTGGAGAAGGTCGGCATCCGTGTCGATGACGCACCCTTTGTTGCAGTGACACTGGAAGTGCAAGGGCAGGGCGAAAGCCAGGTATTACGCTTTACCACCAACGTCGACGAACAGGTCGAGGCAGGCCTCGAGCACCCGCTGCGGGTGGTGACCGACCCCATCACCCAGGAACCCGCCCCCTATGTGCGCGTTCGCACCAACCTCGAAGCCCTGGTGCATAGAAACGTTTTTTACCAGTTGGTGGAGCTGGCGGTGAGCCGTCCGATCAACGGTCAGAACTGGCTTGGCGTCTGGAGCAGCGGGGAGTTTTTCCCCATCGGCCTGGAGCCCTGAGGCGGTTTTTGCCTTCAGCCTGAAATAATCCTCTTGCGGTAAACACGGGCTTTCGGTTATCAATTTGTACATGATTAGACATGTTCGATTTGATAAGAAAAAACGCGTCGTCGATGAGCTCATCCGCCGTATCGAAGGTGGAGTCATGGCCGACGGCTTTCTGTTGCCGGGCGAGCACCAACTGGCCGAGGAGTTTGCGGTCAGCCGCGGCACGCTGCGCGAGGCGCTGGCCGAGCTCAAGCGTCGCAACTACATCGCCACTCAGAGCGGCGTCGGTTCGATTGTCACCTTTGACGGCATGGTGTTGGACCAACGCAGCGGTTGGGCCCAGGCCTTGGCCGATACGGGCGCCCATGTAAGCACCGACGTCCTGCGTTTCGAAGCCGTGACGCGCCCGGATCTGTTCAGCCGTTTCGGCACCGACCAGTTCATTACCCTCGACCGCCTCCGGCGCACGGCTGACGGTACAGCGGTGTCGCTGGAACGCTCGTTGATGCCGGCCGTTGGCGATCTGGAAAACCTGCCCCACATTGGGCTGATCGATAATTCCCTGACCATCACTCTGGCCGCCTACGGCTACGTCGGGGCCGACGGTGACCAGTGGATCGGTGCTGAACCCCTGAGCGATGAAGACGCCGAATTACTCGGGCGCCCCAGCGGTACGGTATTTCTCAAGGCGTCGCGCACCACCTATGATCGTCGCGAGCGTTTCATGGAGCATGTCGAAAGCCTGCTTGACCCGTTGCACTTTCGCCTGCATCTGCAGTTTGGAGCGTCGAAATGAGCCGAGAAAATCGCGCACTTGGCGCCTTTTATGGCCTGGCCCTGGGCGATGCCTTGGGCATGCCCACCCAATCCTTGAGCCGCGAGCAGGTACAAAAGCGCTTCGGTGCTATCACCGCCTTGGAAGATGCCGACGCGGACCAGCCCATTGCGCCCAACATGCCTGCCGGTTCCATCACCGATGACACCGAACAAGCCATCCTGGTTGCCGAGTTACTGGTGCAAGGCCAGGGCAAGATCGAGCCCACCGTGCTTGCCCAGCGCCTGATCGACTGGGAAGCGGGGATGCGCGCCAAGGGTTCCCAGGACTTGCTCGGGCCGTCCACCAAACGCGCAATCGACATGATCCTCGCCGGTCATACTCCGGAGGAATCCGGGCGCTACGGCACCACCAATGGTGCGGCCATGCGCATCACCCCGGTGGGCATCGCCGTCGATGTCAGCGACCCGGCGCGGTTTATCCAGGCGGTGATCCAGGCATGCCAGGTCACCCATAACACCAACCTGGGTATTTCCAGCGCTGCGGCCGTGGCGGCGGTGGTCTCGGCTGGCATCAATGGCGTGGACCTGGGGGAAGCCCTGAATATCGGGACCCAGATTGCCCGACAGGCCGAAAGCCATGGTCACTGGATCGCGGGCGGACGCATTTCTACCCGCATCAGTTGGGCTCGCACCCTGAGCGTCGGCAGCGGCGACAAAGCGTTGTTTGCCGACCTGCTTTACGAGTTGATTGGTACTTCGGTGGCTTCTCAGGAATCGGTGGTGGTCTCGTTTGCCTTGGCCCAGCAAGTGGCGTCGGGTGATATGAATGCCTTCGAAGCCCTGTGCCTGGCGGCCAGCCTGGGCGGCGACACCGACACCATTGCCGCGATCCTCGGCGCCATGCTGGGGGCGTGCCTGGGTATGCAGTGCTGGCCTGAGGCGTTGGTTGAACAGGTCAAGCGGGTCAATGGCCTGGACTTGCAGCCGCTGGCCCAAGGGTTATTGGCCTTGCGATAAACACGGAACCAAATGTGGGAGCTGGCAAGCCAGCTCCCACATTCAAAAGCGTTGGGTCAGGAAGACCGGATAAAGATTCGACTCGCTGCCACAACCACAACAACAATACAGGCATCAGGAGCCCCCCTTAATGAGCAGCCCCTCTTCCGGCCAAACCGCCGGGCAACTGGAAACACGCGGCATTGAGCCGGTCCCGGAAGGCGAGTGCAACGGTCATCCGCTGCAACTGTTCTGGGTGTGGTTCGCGGCCAATATCAGCATCCTCGGCTTGCCCCTTGGTGCAACGCTGGTGGCGTTTCGTGGCCTGGCCATCTGGCAGGCGATCATCGTCGCGATTCTTGGCGCCGCTGGCTCCTTTGCCGTAGTTGGCATTATCTCCATTGCCGGTCGCCGTGGTCGCGCGCCCAGCCTGACCTTGTCCCGCGCCATTTTCGGTGTGCGCGGCAATATCGGCCCGACATTGGTGTCGCTGATGTCCCGCCTGGGTTGGGAAACCGTCAACACCACCACCGCAGCCTTCGTATTGTTGTCGTTGAGCTCCATCCTGTTCGGCTCGGCAGTGGAGGCCAAGAGCGCGCCGCTGCTCACCCTGATCTTCATTGCCATCTTTGTGCTGCTGACCCTGGCCGTATCGGGCCTGGGCCACGCCACGTTGCTGGTGATCCAGAAGTGGGCCACCTACGTATTCGGCGGCCTGAACATTCTGGTGGGCGGCTTTCTGTGTGCCACCATCGACTGGAGCGCGGTGTTCAACGCCACCCCGGCGCCGTTGAGCGCGATGATCATTGGCGTAGGCACCATGGCGGCCGGTACCGGTATCGGCTGGGCCAACGCCGGTGCAGACATGTCGCGTTACCAGCACCGCAGCGTCAAGGCCGTGCGCCTGGTGGCCTCCGCCGCGTTTGGTGCAGGTATCCCGCTGGTGCTACTGATCACCCTGGGTGGCCTGTTGTCGGTGGGTAACAATGACCTGGCATCGGCCACCGACCCCATCATCGCGATCCGCGACATGCTGCCGACCTGGATGGCCGTGCCGTACCTGATCACCGCGTTCGGCGGCCTGTTGCTGTCGAACAACCTGTCGGTGTACTCGGCCGGCCTCACTACCCTGACCCTGGGCTTGAAGGTCAAGCGCGTGCATGCAGTGATCGTCGATATCGTGGCGATTTTTGCCGGCTCCATCTATTTCATGCTGATCGCCGATAGTTTCTATGGCCCGTTCATTACCTTCATTTCGCTGCTGGCGGTGCCGATCACGGCGTGGGTCGGGATCTTCGTGGTCGACCTGATTCACCGTCATTACTACAGCCCCACCGACCTGCTGGACGTCAGCGCCAGCAGTGCCTACTGGTATCGCGGTGGCGTGGAGTGGCGTGCATTTGGCGCCTGGGCCGTGGCCATTGTGCTGGGGTTCAGCTTCACCACCATCGGCACTACCGCCGAAAACATCTGGTTTGCCGGGCCGCTGTCCGACTCCTGGCTGGGCCACAACGGGCTGGGCTGGATCGTGACCTTCGTGGTGGCTGGCGGAATATATGCAGTCTTGGGCGGGGCCTCTGACCGTCGTCCGGGTTTAGCAGAGAGCGCCAATGTCTAGATTGCTGCACACCGGCCAGGTCATTGTCGACCTGGTCATGGGCCTCGACACCCTGCCGGCAAGCGGCGGTGACGTGCTGGCCAACTCCGCCAGTTTCCAAGTCGGTGGCGGTTTCAACGTAATGGCTGCGGCACGGCGCAATGGGTTGCCGGTGGTTTATCTGGGCCGCCATGGCGAGGGGCGCTTTGGCGAGCTGGCGCGTGCCGCGATGCAGGCCGAAGGTGTTGAAATGGCCTTGGCGGCCAGCGCTGGCAAAGATACCGGGTTGTGCGTGTCGCTGACTGAAGCGAGCACCGAACGCACCTTCATCTCCCATCTCGGCGCCGAGGGGGAGCTGAGTGCCGACGACTTGGCTCAGATCGTCCCGCGTATCGAGGATTATGTGTACGTCAGTGGCTACAGCTTGCTGCTTGAAGGTAAGGCGCAGCCGTTGCTTGACTGGCTGCTGGCGCTTCCGCGAGAGATCGTGGTGGTATTCGACCCGGGCCCGCTGGTCAAGGCGCCGGACTCGGCGTTGATGCGTGCCTTGTTGCCGCGTATCGACATCTGGACCAGCAATGGCCCTGAAGCCCTCGCGTTTACCGGGGCGGCGGATATGAGTCAGGCGCTGCCCATGCTGAATCAGCACTTGCAGGCACTGCTGGTTGTGCGTGATGGACCAAATGGTTGCTGGGTAGGGCGCGGGGTAGAGACTGAGCATGTACCTGGCTTCAAGGTGCAGGCGGTAGACAGCAATGGTGCGGGGGATGCGCATGCAGGGGTATTTATCGCCGGGTTGGCGCAGGGCTTGAAACCCGTTGAGGCGGCGCGTCGAGCGAACGCAGCGGCGGCGTTGGCGGTGACGCGTTGGGGGCCGGCCACTTCACCTGGCGTCACCGAAGTCGACGCATTGCTGGCTGAATAAATACGCACAACCCTAGGGGAGCGGGCTTGCTCGCGAAGGAGGTGTATCAGTTAAAGCATGTGCTGACTGACACACCGCATTCGCGAGCAAGCCCGCTCCCACAACGGGTTCTGCGTTTAACCTGCTTTTTTCAGCGCTTGAATCAACTCATCTTTGCGCATGGTTGAGCGCCCAGGAATATCCTTGGCCCTCGCCTCTTTCATCAAACTTTCCTTAGTCTGCGTACCCAGCGAAGCCCCACTGCTGCGCGGGTGGCCTTCACGGCTGGCAGCGGCACGCTTGGCCGATTCCTGCCGGTCCTGGGTTTTCTTGGCCGGTGCTTTGCGCCTGCCTGATCCGCCGGCTTTTTCACCACCGCCGGACTGTTTGTTGACGGTCGCCCAGGCGCGGGCTTCGGCTTCGTCCTTGGGCAACCCCTTATGCTCATAACTGTCTTCGATATGAGCGGCCTTGCGTTTCTGTTCGTCGGTGTATTTGGCTTTGCTTCCACGAGGCATCGCTAAAACTCCCTCTGGCCCCAGTCGCGGGGCCAGGCCAGAAATGGATTACTGAGTACTTTGAGCGTCGAGCTTGCGCGCCTCATCCACACCAGAAGCGGTGAGCTTGATCGGCAGGTTCAACGCGTATTCGCCGGCGTCGTCGGTGGTCACATGCCCATCCTTGATCAGCCCGCGGTCCTGCAGGAACGCCAAGACACTGGCGACCTCTTTTTCACCGCGGTAATTGTCCAGCACCTCCTTGCCCAAGCCTTGCGGATGGGCGTGCAGCAGGCGGGTGAGGACTTCTTTTTCAAGGTTTCTATCGACGTTCATGCGTACCTCTTCACTGGGAAATGGTCGGGTGTTGGTCGTACCAAGGGTGCATCAAGGCGCTGGTTGTTTCTGCGCGCCGGGGATGTTCGAGTCGTCGCCCTTGTTGATCTTCGGCTCATTGTTGCTCGTGCCAGGGCCCATCTTGCCGTTGCCTACGGCAGGCGGTGCCTGGCGCTGGGTGTCGTTGCCTTTGGTGCGTGGGTCGGCGCTGTTGTCGATGATCGCGCCACCGTTGGTATCCAGGCCGGTGCCCATGGATTTTTGCGACTCGGTAGTGGCGTCCGGCGTTGGATCGGTGGGGCCAGTGGTCGAGCTAGCCGCAAAGGCGCTCAAGGACGCGGCAGACAACAGGCCGGTGAGGGCGAGGGCAGCAAATTTGGAATTTTTCATCAGGGTGTCTCCATATGATTAATGTCCTTACCCTGTATTGGTCTGCCCGCGTTTGCCGATCGTGCCGGGAGGGCGACGAACGGTATCAGCTCACCTGTATCACTTTGTGTGCCGATACTCGGCGCGCTATCACACGTGCCACCGTGATCGCCCAGTTGAAGGCCGCGATCACCAGTACGCTCAACATCATTGTCGCAAGGCCGAAGTCAACGATGATCTTGCCTGCGAGCCAGGGAAACCCGAAGACGCCGATAAAGTACGCCAGGCTGAACAACAACAACGCCTGGGAAGTGGTGCCGCTGGGCGCTTCGTTGGCTACCAGGCCGTTGATCACTGAATACGTCAGGCCATACCCGATCCCTAGCGTGGCGGCGGCGAGCACATAACTGAGGTTGCCGCTGACACCAAACGCGAACAGCGTGATCGCGCCGAGCATCACCCCGGATAATACGCAGGCAGCCTGGTACGCATCGCGTTTGACCACGAAACCGGCGATCAGCAGGCGACTGATAATTGCCGCTGTCAGGAAACCCGCGAAGAACAGCGAATAGTCCAGCTTATGGGCAACGGCATAGCTGGTCTGGAACGAAGATAGCCCCCCGAATACGCAGCCACCCAGGCCAACCATCAGGATGGCGAACGCCGCCTTGGAAGACAGTACGCGGCGGCTTGCAGCCCAGGAAATCCTGGATGTCGGTACATTCGCGTGCTGTCGCAACCGAGAGCCCATGCGCCAGAACATCACCACCCCGGCGAGGCTGGCGAGCCCGGCAATATAAAACGCCGTTGTCAGGGGCAGGTCCAGCGCAGTGGCGGCGCGTCCCAGCAAAGGGCCGGAACCTATGCCGCTCAACATACTGCCCGAGAGCAAGGCGAAATATTTGGCCCGCTGGCGGGGTTCCACCAGCAGCGTCACGATGATCGGACCCAAGGTATAGAACACGCCCCAGCCCAAGCCAAGGGACAATCCAAACAGCATCAAGCCCTGGCCAAACCCTGGCGTCAGGGCAAACCCCAGGCAGGCCACCACTAACAATAGGCCGGTGCTCGCAATCGCTCGCGCCGCGCCCATCGCATCGGCCAGATGCCCGGAAAGCACCACCGCTACGAAGGTGCTGAGCATTGCCGTGGCAATGACACTGCCCGCGTCGTGTTCATTACCGCCACGGGCATGGATCAGCAGTGACAACAAAAAGGTCGAGCCGTAAGACAGTGACAGCAGGAAACTGGCGAGGCAGAACAGCGCGAATGTCTTCGTGCCCACTGGTGGCGTGGCGTGCATGAGCAGGTCTCTGATCGTTGGATTTATGCCCATTGTTTACCATGGGCGTCCCCAGGCTTTGTTCTGTGGTTGCTGATGCTTGCTTCACCCCGCGCCGGAGTGAAACGCGCTGATTGGCATCAATTGCACTGCAAACGGCCATCAAACCGTCTTAGTATGTGGCCTTTGAATTTGCCCAAGGCTCGCCCATGACCATCGAGATTCGCCCCGCCGTGCCCAGCGATGCTGCGCAGATCCTGACCTTTATCACTGAACTTGCCGAGTACGAGAAAGCCCGGCATGAGGTGATCGCCAGCGTGGTGGATATCGAACGCAGCCTGTTCAGCGAAGGCGCCACGGCCCATGGCCTTATCTGCTTGCGCGACGGCTTGCCGATTGGCTTTGCGGTGTTCTTTTTCAGTTACTCGACGTGGCTGGGCAGTAACTGCCTGTACCTGGAAGATCTGTACATCAACCCGGAACAACGCGGCGGCGGGGCCGGCAAGAAGTTGCTGCGCCACTTGGCCAAGATCGCCTGTGACAACGGTTGTGGGCGCTTTGAATGGAGCGTGCTGGACTGGAACGAGCCAGCGATTGCCTTCTACAAATCCATAGGCGCCCAGCCTCAGGAAGAATGGGTGCGTTATCGCATGGAAGGCGATGCCCTGCGCGACTTTGCCCAAGGCTGACGCCTCATTTATGTAAACACTAAAACCAGATGTGAGCTTTCCTGTGGCGAGCAAGCTTGCTTGCGCTGGGGTGCGAAGCGCCCCCCAAAAGCGGGAGTCTGCTGCGCAGACAGCGGGAGCAAGCTCCCTCGCCACAGCTAACCCGCTCAAACATTTTTTATTTTTCTCAATATATGGGATCTTAATTTATATATTGAGATATTTCAGGCGATGGGTTTATAGTCGCCAGCATCAGCACTCACTACAAAAAATAAAAAGGTGAAGCGATGCAGGCGCAACCGTTGTCCCTACCCGCCGTGCCCGAGCCGAATTACGGCGAGCGGCTGAAGAACAAGGTGGTGATCGTCACCGGCGCCGCCCAAGGCATTGGCGAAGCCATCGTTGCCTGTTTCCAGGCCCAGCAGGCGCGGTTGATCATTGCGGATATCCAGGGCGACAAAGTCGAGAAAATCGCCGCTCATTGGCGCGAACACGGTGCGCAGGTTTACGCCCAACCGGTTGATATCACTTCCAAGGATCAATGGCAGGCACTGGTCAACCTGGCCATCGAGCGCTTTGGTCGCGTGGATGTGCTGGTCAACTGTGCCGGAGTCAACGTGTTCCGTGACCCGCTGGAGATGAGCGAAGAGGACTGGCGCCGCTGTTTCGCCATCGACCTCGACGGCGCCTGGTACGGCTGCCGTTCGGTATTGCCGCACATGATCGAGCAGGGCATCGGCAACATCATCAATATCGCGTCCACCCATTCCAGCCACATCATTCCCGGTTGCTTTCCTTACCCTGTGGCCAAGCACGGCCTGCTCGGCCTCACCCGTGCACTGGGCATCGAGTACGCGCCCAAGGGCATCCGCGTGAATGCCATCGCCCCCGGCTATATCGAAACCCAGCTCAACGTCGATTACTGGAACGGTTTCCCAGACCCCCACGCCGAACGCCAGCGTGCGTTCGACCTGCACCCGCCCAAACGCATTGGCCAGCCCATCGAAGTGGCCATGACAGCACTGTTCCTGGCGACCGACGAGGCGCCCTTTATCAACGCCACTTGCCTGATGATCGATGGCGGGCGGTCTGTGATGTACCACGACTAAAGCGTTTTCCAATAACAAGAAGGAGGTGGTCCATGTTCAAGCAAACACTCGGTGCCGTGGCACTGGCAATGGCGTTCTGCGGCTGGGTATCGGCTGAAGAAGTGAAGATTGGTTTCCTGGTCAAGCAGGCCGAGGAACCCTGGTTTCAAACGGAGTGGGCATTCGCGGAAAAAGCCGGCAAGGAGCATGGTTTTACTGTGATCAAGATCGCCGTGCCCGATGGCGAAAAAACCTTGTCGGCCATCGACAGCCTGGCCGCGAATGGCGCCAAGGGTTTTGTGATCTGCCCGCCGGACGTGTCCCTGGGCCCGGCCATCGTTGCCAAGGCCAAGGTCAACGGTTTGAAAGTGATGGCCGTGGATGACCGCTTTGTCGATGCCAAGGGCAACTTCATGGAAGACGTGCCATACCTGGGAATGGCCGCGTTTGAAGTGGGCCAGAAGCAGGGCGCCGCCATGGCCGCCGAAGCGAAAAAACGCGGTTGGGACTGGAAGGACACCTATGCGGTGATCAATACCTTCAACGAACTCGACACCGGTAAGAAGCGTACAGACGGCTCGATCAAATCCCTCGAGGAGGCCGGTATTCCCAAGGACCACATCCTCACCGCTGCGCTGAAAACCCTCGACGTACCTGGCAGCATGGACGCCACCAACTCGGCCTTAGTCAAGCTGCCGAACGGGGCGAAGAACCTGATCATCGGCGGCATGAACGACAACACCGTGCTCGGCGGCGTGCGCGCCACCGAAAGTGCCGGCTTCAAGGCCGCCAACGTCATCGGCATCGGCATCAATGGCACCGACGCCATTGGCGAATTGAAGAAAGCCGACAGCGGTTTCTTCGGCTCCATGCTGCCCAGCCCGCATATCGAGGGCTATAACACCGCGCTGGCGATGTACGAGTGGGTCACCACCGGCAAGGAACCGGCCAAATACACCGCCATGGACGAAGTGACCTTGATCACCCGCGCCAATTTCCAGGAAGAACTGACCAAGATCGGCCTGTGGAAATGAGCGGCGCGGCCCTGCGTTTCAATGGCATCGGCAAGGAGTTTCCCGGTGTGAAAGCCCTGGCGCAGATCAGCTTTGAAGCACGGCCGCATTCGGTGCACGCGCTGATGGGCGAGAACGGTGCCGGCAAGTCGACCCTGCTGAAAATCCTCGGCGGCGCCTACATTCCGTCCAGCGGTACGGTGCAGATCGGCGCGCAGACCATGGCCTTCAAATGCGCCGCCGACAGCATCGCCAGCGGTGTGGCGGTGATTCACCAGGAGCTGCATCTGGTGGCGGAAATGAGCGTGGCCGAGAACCTGTTCCTCGGGCATTTGCCCACGCGCTTTGGCGTGGTCAACCGGAGCCTGCTGCGCAAGCAGGCCCTGGCCTGCCTCAAGGGCCTGGCCGATGAAATCGACCCCGACGAAAAACTCGGGCGCCTGTCCCTGGGCCAGCGCCAACTGGTAGAAATCGCCAAGGCGCTGTCCCGTGGCGCCCATGTGATCGCTTTTGACGAGCCGACCAGTAGCCTCTCGGCGCGGGAAATCGACCGCTTGATGGCGATCATCACGCGCCTGCGCGAGGAGGGCAAAGTGGTGCTCTACGTGTCGCATCGCATGGAAGAAGTGTTCCGTATCTGCGACGCAGTGACGGTGTTCAAGGACGGTCGCTACGTGCGTACGTTCGAGGACATGAACACGCTGACCCACGATCAACTGGTGACCTGCATGGTCGGTCGCGATATCCAGGATATTTACGATTACCGACCGCGTGAGCAGGGCGAAGTGGCGCTCAAGGTGGACGGCTTGCTCGGCCCCGGCCTGCGTGAACCAATCAGTTTTCAGGTGCGCAAGGGCGAGATCCTGGGCCTGTTCGGGCTGGTGGGCGCGGGGCGTACCGAGCTGTTTCGCCTGCTCAGTGGGTTGGAGCGCGCCAGTGCCGGCAGCCTGGAACTGTGCGGGCAAGCGCTGCAACTGCGCTCACCCCGGGACGCCATCTCCGCCGGGGTATTGCTGTGTCCGGAAGACCGCAAAAAGGAAGGCATCATTCCGCTGTCCAGCGTGGCGGAAAATATCAACATCAGCGCCCGTAGTGCCCATGCCTCGTTCGGCTGGTTGCTGCGCGACGGCTGGGAGAGGGACAACGCCGAGCGGCAGATCCAGGCCATGAAGGTCAAGACGCCCAGTGCCGAGCAGAAAATCCTTTACCTGTCCGGTGGCAACCAACAGAAAGCCATCCTTGGCCGCTGGTTGTCGATGCCGATGAAGGTCCTGCTGCTGGACGAGCCCACCCGGGGTATCGACATCGGCGCCAAGTCGGAGATCTACCAGATCATCCATAACCTGGCGGCCAGTGGCATTGCGGTGATCGTGGTGTCCAGCGACCTGATGGAGGTGATGGGCATCTCCGACCGCATCCTGGTGATGAGTGAAGGCGCCCTGACCGGTGAGTTGCCCCGCGCCCAAGCGGATGAAGCGCGCCTGCTGCAACTGGCGCTGCCACAGTCGCGGGCTTGAACAAGAACAAGAGGGTTTGGCTATGTCTGAGGTAAAAACTGCAAAGGGTTTCTGGCCGGGTTTTAATCAGCGCAAATTTCTCGATGACTGGGTGATGCTGCTGGCGGCACTGGGCATTTTTGTGCTCAGCGCGGTATTCATCGATAACTTCCTGTCACCGCTGAACATGCGCGGTCTGGGCCTGGCGATTTCGACCGTCGGTATTGCTGCGTGCACCATGTTGTTCTGCCTGGCCTCAGGGCACTTCGACTTGTCGGTAGGCTCGGTGATCGCCTGCGCCGGGGTGGTGGCGGGCATCGTGATGCGTGACACCGACAGCGTGGTACTCGGCGTGTCGGCGGCCTTGGCCATGGGCCTGGTGGTAGGGCTGATCAACGGCATTGTGATCGCCAAGCTGCGCATCAATGCGTTGATTGCCACCCTGGCGACCATGCAGATCGTACGTGGCCTGGCCTACATCTTCTCCAGCGGCAAGGCGGTGGGGGTGATGAACGAAGGGTTCTTCGTGTTCGGCAACGGCCAGCTGCTGGGCGTGCCGGTGCCGATCATCATCACCGTCCTGTGCTTTGTGTTCTTTGGCTGGCTGCTTAATTACACCACCTATGGGCGCAACACCATGGCCATTGGCGGCAACCAGGAAGCGGCGTTGCTCGCCGGGGTCAATGTCGATCGCACCAAGATCATCATCTTTGCCGTGCACGGTTTGATCGGCGCCTTGGCCGGGGTGATCCTCGCGTCACGCATGACCTCGGGCCAGCCGATGATTGGCCAGGGTTTCGAGCTGACGGTGATTTCGGCGTGCGTGCTGGGCGGGGTGTCACTGAGCGGCGGCATCGGCATGATCCGCCATGTGATTGCCGGGGTGTTGATTCTGGCGATCATCGAGAATGCGATGAACCTGAAGAACATCGATACCTTCTACCAATATGTGATTCGTGGCTCGATCCTGTTGCTGGCGGTGATAATCGACCGCATGAAACAACGCTAATGGTCGCCCTGTGAAGATCAAACTGTGGGAGCTGGCTTGCTGTGGCGAGCAAGCTTGCTTGCGCTGGGGTGCGAAGCGCCCCCAAAAGCCGGCTCCAGCTGCGCTGTCGAACGGGAGCAAGCTCCCTCGCCACAGCAAGCCAGCTCCCACCTTGGATCTCCTGTGTTCAAGAGGGCGGTATTTGCCATAATGCCCCCGCTTTCATACTTATAGGCCCGATATGCAGGAAAACGCCCACACCCCCGTCAAAGACGCCGCCCCCACCGGCACCCAGACCCTGTTGCGCGGCCTGGGCGTGGTGCAAGCGGTGGCGGCTGGTGCGCGGGATCTCAAGGAGATCGCCCGGCGCATCGGCACCACGCGCAGCACAACGCACCGCCTGGCCAGTTGCCTGGTGGACGAGCGTTACCTGCGCGTGGTGCCCCAGGTCGGTTATCTGCTGGGGCCCAAGCTGATCGAGTTGGGGTTCCAGGCCCGTGAAGAGTTGCCCTTGGTGAACCTGGCGGTGCCCTACCTGGATGAGTTGTCGGCGCTGACCGGCGATACCATTCACCTGGCGATTCGTGAGTACGACGAGGTGCTTTACCTGCACAAGAACCCCGGCCGCAATGGGCCGGAAATGCGCTCGCGGGTCGGCCATCGCATGCCGCTGGCGCGCACCGGTATCGGCAAGGCGTTGATGCTGGACGATTCGCCGCAGGAGTGGCAGCGCTTGTATGAGGCGAGCTTGCCGGCGGTGGGCAAGAGCCTGCAATGGCCGCAGCACCCGGAGCAATCCTGGGCGCAGTTCGAACAGCGCATGCATGAGTATGTCGAGGGTGGCTACGCGTTTGACCTCGAAGACAACGAGCCTTCGATCCGCTGCGTGGCCGCACCGGTGCGCGATGCCAGCGGGCGCATTGTCGCCGGCATCAGCATTGCCAGTACGGTGCCCTACATGCCGCTGGAGAAAATGGCCGAACTGATCCCTGTGATCAAACAGGTCGCAGCCCGGCTGTCAGCGGAGTTGGGCGCCAAGGCCTGATCAGGCTTTCAGGCTCGCCATGTCGATGACAAAGCGGTACTTCACATCACCGGCAATCATGCGCGCATAAGCTTCGTTGATCTGGCGAATGTCGAGCATCTCGATGTCGCAGGTAATGCCATGCTCGGCGCAGAAATCCAGGACTTCCTGGGTTTCGGCAATGCCGCCGATCAGCGAGCCGGCCAAGACTTTACGACCCAGCACCAGCTTGGCAGCGTTGACGGGTGGGTCCACCGGCTCGATCAGGCCGACCAGGATATGCACGCCGTCAAAGCGCAGCACATCGAGGTAGGGGTTCAGGTCGTGCTGCACCGGGATGGTGTCCAGCAGGAAATCGAAGTGCCCGGCAGCAGCTTTCATTTGCTCGGCATCAGTGGACACGATCACATGGTCGGCGCCCTGGCGACGGCCTTCCTCGGCCTTGCTGGCCGAGCGCGTGAACAACGTGACTTCGGCGCCCATGGCTTTGGCGAATTTGATGCCCATGTGGCCCAGGCCACCCATGCCGAGGATCCCGACTTTATCGCCGGCTTTCACGCCGTAGTGCTTGAGGGGCGAGTAGGTGGTGATGCCTGCGCACAGGATCGGCGCAGCGCTGGCCAGGTCGAGCTTGGCCGGGATCTTCACCACGAAATGCTCGCTGACCACGATGCTGTCGGAGTAGCCGCCCATGGTGTTGCTGCCATCCACGCGGTCCGGCGTGGCATAGGTCATGGTCGGGCCTTCGAGGCAGTATTGCTCAAGGTCTGATTGGCAGGCTTCGCAGTGACGGCACGAGTCGACCATACAGCCTACGCCCACCAGGTCACCGACTTTATGCGCAGTGACGTTGGCGCCGACGGCGGTGACTTTGCCGACAATTTCGTGGCCCGGCATCAGCGGGTACACGGCGATGCCCCATTCGTTGCGAGCCTGGTGGATATCGGAGTGGCACACGCCGCAGTAAAGGATCTCGATGGCCACGTCATCGACGCGCGGGCTGCGGCGTTCAAATGACATCGGGGCGAGGGGCGTGGTGGCCGACTGGGCGGCGTAACCGATGGCGGTGTACATAGTAAACCTCACAAAAGCTTGGACTGCAGAGGCGGCAAATTCTGCGCGCCGGCCCCTGGCGCGAACATGGCAAATGCTCCGAGTCTCATGCCTATTCGTCCGGCAGTGCCTGAGGTTTGGATATATTGGCCGCCAGACCTGCGATGATGTTGTCATCCCTCATCCGCGAAGTTTTTTGCCATGCTGTTGACCCGCCATTTGGACGCCAATGCCACGCTGGTTGCCTTGATCGAAGGGCTCACGCCCCGCGACGGTTTTTCCCCGACTCACCTGCCCGGCGTGCAGGTGCTGCGCGCCAGTTGCGATGTGGCGCGTGGGCCGCAGATCTATGAGCCAAGCCTGATGTTCGTGGCCCAGGGCAGCAAGGTCGCCTACCTCGGCCCGCGCACGTTGGAGTATGGCGCCGGGCATTACCTGATCCAGGCGATGCCGGTGCCGTTCGAATGCGAGACCTTTGCCATGGCCCCCGAGGCGCCGTTGTATGGCGTGACGGTAGGCATCGACCGCGTGGTGTTGGGCGAGTTGGTGATTGCCATGGGCATGCAGGCCGGGCCGCCGCCGACCGCGCAGACTTTGGAGTCGATGAGTTCGGTGGTGCTGGACGATACGATGCGCGGCTGCGTCGAGCGGTTGTTGCAGTGCCTGCACGATCCGCTGGAAAGCCGGATCATGGGGCCTGCGCGGGTGCGCGAATTGTTGTTCACCGCCTTGCGTGGGCCTCAGGCCGATGTGCTGCGTGCGCTGGTGGAACAACAGGGGCAGTTTTCGCGCATCGCCACCTCATTGAATCACCTGCATGCCCATTACGCCGAGCCGCTGAATATCGAGACGTTGGCCGGGTATGCGCACATGAGTGCGTCGACCTTTCATGAGCATTTCAAACGCTGCACCTTGTTATCGCCGGTGCAGTACCTCAAGCGCCTGCGGCTATTGAAGGCCCAGCAGTTGCTGCTGGTGGAAGGCATGAGCGTGGCGCAGGCGGCGCACAAGGTGGGGTACCAGAGCACGTCGCAGTTCAGTCGGGAGTACAAGCGCTATTTCCTGCGCAACCCGGGGGAAGAGCGGGCCGCCTGACACCCCACTGTAGGAGCGAGCTTGCTCGCGAAAAACTAATAGACGCCACATTCATTCAGACAGTACGCGTTATCGTTGACGTTTTTCGCGAGCAAGCTCGCTCCTACATATTGATCGATGTCGCCCACAAAAAAGGCTCCCATTTCGGGAGCCTTTTCTGGTTAAGCGAACGACTTACATATTCGGGTAAGTCGGCCCGCCCGCGCCTTCCGGCGTCACCCAGGTGATGTTCTGCGAGGGGTCCTTGATGTCACAGGTCTTGCAGTGCACGCAGTTCTGGGCGTTGATCTGGAAGCGTTTCTCGCCGTCTTCCTTGGTCACCACTTCATACACGCCTGCCGGGCAGTAGCGCTGCGCCGGTTCATCGTAGAGCGGCAGGTTGGTGCCGATCGGGATGCTTGGGTCTTTGAGCTTCAAGTGGCACGGCTGCTCTTCTTCATGGTTGGTGCCGGAGATGAACACCGAGCTCAGTTTGTCGAAGCTCAGCTTGCCGTCGGGTTTGGGGTAGTCGATCTTCTGGCTGTCTTTGGCCAGCTTCAGGCAGGCGTAGTCCGGCTTGGTGTCGTGCAGGGTGAAAGGGATCTTGCCGCCGAAAATGTTCTGGTCGAGCCAGTTGAAACCGCCGCCGATGATTGCGCCGAACTTGTGCACGGCCGGGCCGAAATTACGGCTGGCGAACAGTTCTTCATACAGCCAGCTGGCTTTGAAGCTGTCGACATATGTGGTCAGCTCATCACCGCCCTCGGATTCGGCAAACAGGCGGTCGGCCACGGCGTCGGCGGCGAGCATGCCGGACTTCATCGCGGTGTGACTGCCTTTGATCTTGGCGAAGTTCAGGGTGCCCAGATCGCAACCGATCAGCGCGCCGCCCTTGAAGACCATCTTCGGCAGCGAATTCAGGCCACCTTTGCAGATCGCGCGGGCGCCGTAGCTGACCCGCTTGCCGCCTTCCAGGTACTGGGCCAGCACCGGGTGGTGCTTGAGGCGCTGGAATTCATCGAACGGCGACAGGAAGGTATTGCTGTAGGACAGGTCGACGATCAGCCCGACCACGACTTGATTGTTTTCCAGGTGATAAAGGAACGAGCCACCGGTGTTCTCTTTACCCATGATGTCCAGCGGCCAACCGGCGGTGTGCACCACCAGGCCCGGCTGGTGCTTGGCTGGGTCGATTTCCCAGATTTCCTTCAGGCCAATGCCGTAGTGCTGGGCGTCGGCGTCGCTGTCCAGGTTGAAGCGCTGGATCAGTTGCTTGCCGATGTGGCCACGGCAACCTTCGGCGAACAGCGTGTACTTGCCACGCAGCTCCATGCCCGGGGTGTACAGGCCGTCTTTTGGCTTGCCTTCACGGTCGACGCCGAGGTCGCCGGTGATGATGCCGCGTACCACGCCGTTCTCGTCGAACAGCGCTTCCTGGGCGGCGAAGCCTGGGTAGATTTCCACGCCGAGGTTCTCGGCCTGCTGGGCCAGCCAGCGGCACAGGTTGCCCAGGGAAATGATGTAGTTGCCTTCGTTGTGCATGGTCTTGGGCACAAAGAAGTCGGGCACCTTGGTGGAGGCTTCCGGGCTGCGCAGTACATAGATGTCATCGCGCACCACGGGCGTGTTGAGCGGAGCGCCGAGTGCTTTCCAGTCCGGGAACAGCTCGTTCAGGGCACGTGGTTCAAACACGGCACCGGAGAGGATATGGGCGCCGACTTCGGAGCCTTTCTCGACCACGCAGACGCTGATTTCCTTACCGGCTTCGGCGGCCTTCTGCTTCAGTCGGCAGGCGGCAGACAGGCCAGCCGGGCCAGCGCCGACGATGACCACGTCGAATTCCATGTATTCGCGTTCCACAGGCTATCTCCTACTCAAGGCTCAACAGGCTTTTTTTTCTAATGGGTGGAGGTTCGGTGTGGTTCTGCGCGAAGGCAGCACCCACCTGTCTCTCTAGGTGGCGCATTATATATAGACCACTGACAGCGTCCAATACAAACGTTTGTTTGAATCGCCTGCAGCCTAGATAAATCAAAGCAACGGGGCTTATGACTGACCATTTTGCCGTATTGACCAGAATAGGCGTTCCGGTCAAGATACGGTCGGTTTTGCGCTTCCCGTAGGCAGACTGCAGGTTTCAAGAGCACGTCCAAAGACAGGCCGAAGGCAATGAAGGTGATGCGCACCCAAACGTTGGAGCGCAGTTTACACGCCACGATAAAGAATGACCTCTCAGTCACCACTGACGAACGGTCGTCATTTCCCGTGTGCAAGGCCACTGCCGAGGTCTTTGGAGGTGCCCTTGTGTGCCGATGAGCATCAACCGCCAGGTTCGCCTAGGCGACTTTCTTTTCACCGGAGAGTAACGAGGAATCCATGAAGGTTCTTGTAGCTGTCAAACGCGTTGTCGATTACAACGTGAAAGTTCGCGTCAAGGCGGACAATTCCGGCGTCGACCTTGCTAACGTCAAGATGTCGATGAACCCTTTCTGCGAAATCGCTGTGGAAGAAGCCGTACGCCTGAAAGAGAAAGGCGTGGCGACGGAAATCGTCGTGGTGTCCATCGGGCCGACCACTGCCCAAGAGCAGTTGCGTACCGCTTTGGCCCTGGGCGCCGACCGCGCCATTCTGGTGGAGTCCGCTGAAGAGCTGACCTCCCTGGCCGTTGCCAAGCTGCTCAAGGCCGTTGTCGACAAGGAACAGCCACAACTGGTGATCCTGGGCAAACAAGCCATCGACAGCGACAACAATCAGACTGGCCAGATGCTGGCTGCACTGACCGGTTACGGCCAGGGCACCTTCGCCTCGAAAGTCGAAGTGAGCGGCGACAGCGTTGCGGTCACCCGTGAAATCGACGGCGGCGCGCAGACGGTTTCCCTGAAACTGCCGGCCATCGTCACCACCGACCTGCGTTTGAACGAGCCGCGTTATGCGTCCCTGCCAAACATCATGAAAGCCAAGAAGAAGCCTCTGGAAACGCTGACTCCGGACGCTTTGGGCGTTTCCACCGCCTCTACCAACAAGACCGTCAAAGTCGAAGCGCCGGCTGCACGCAGCGCGGGCATCAAGGTCAAGTCGGTGGCTGAACTGGTCGAGAAACTGAAAAACGAAGCGAAGGTAATCTAATCATGACTATCTTGGTAATCGCTGAACACGACAACAAGGTACTGGCCCCGGCCACCCTGAACACCGTGGCCGCTGCCGCTAAAATCGGTGGGGACATCCACGTGCTGGTTGCTGGTCAGGGCGCTGGCGCCGTGGCTGAAGCGGCTGCAAAAATCGCAGGCGTGAGCAAAGTCCTGAACGCTGACAATGCCGCTTATGCGCATCAGCTGCCGGAAAACGTTGCACCGCTGGTCGCCGAGCTTGGCGCTGGCTACAGCCACATCCTGGCCGCTGCTACCTCCAACGGCAAAAACATCCTGCCACGCGTTGCCGCCCAGCTGGACGTTGACCAGATCTCCGAGATCATCTCGGTAGAAAGCGCCGATACCTTCAAGCGCCCGATCTACGCCGGTAACGCCATCGCCACCGTGCAGTCCAATGCTTCGGTCAAGGTCATCACCGTACGCGCCACCGGTTTCGACCCGGTTGCTGCCGAAGGTGGCTCGGCTGCCGTTGAAGCCGTCTCCGCTGCCCACGACGCTGGCACTTCCAGCTTCGTCGGCGAAGAGCTGGCCAAGTCGGACCGTCCTGAACTGACTGCTGCCAAAATCGTCGTTTCCGGCGGGCGTGGCATGCAGAACGGTGACAACTTCAAACACCTGTACGCCCTGGCCGACAAGCTGGGTGCTGCGGTCGGCGCTTCCCGCGCAGCCGTTGACGCAGGTTTCGTACCCAACGACATGCAGGTCGGCCAGACCGGCAAGATCGTTGCGCCACAGCTGTACATCGCCGTCGGTATCTCCGGCGCGATCCAGCACTTGGCCGGTATGAAAGACTCCAAAGTGATCGTTGCGATCAACAAGGACGAAGAAGCTCCGATCTTCCAGGTTGCCGATTATGGCCTGGTGGCGGACTTGTTCGAAGCCGTACCTGAATTGGAGAAGCTGGTCTAATCCAGCCGCTTCACTTATAAAGAGCCCGGTCTTATGACCGGGCTTTTTTATTCCCTGTAGGAGCGAGCTCGCTTGCGAAAAAACCACAGGCGCCGCATTTATTCAGAACGCACGCGTTATCGTTGACGTTTTTCGCGAGCACTTTAGGAAGGAACATGCCATGGCGCTGCGCCCCTGGACTGTACTGTTGGGCCTTACGCTGCTGCCGAGCCTGACGCTCGCCGCCGGCAAGTGCGAGCGCCTGGTGATCACCGGCAGCCCGGACGCACCGCCTTTACTCTGGCGCGACCCCCAGGACCCTACGCACCTGATCGGCGCGACCGCTGACGTGCTGCAACAAGTGGGCAAGGAGCTCGGGCTGAAAATCGACCTGCTCTACGGCGGCAAACGCTCCCTGGCCCTTGATGAAGCACGCAGCGGGCGCATGGACATTCTCGCCGACGCACCGCTGAACCTGGGTGAACTGGACCACTTCGACTACATCCATCCGGCGCTGATGCAGACCGACTACCTGGTATGGACGCGCAAGGATTCAGCCGTGGTCTATTCCACCGCCGCCGATTTGCACGGCCACAAAGGCGCAGTCTCGGAACGTGCGCGTTTGAGCGCGGAGTTCGAAACCTTCGCCAGCCAGCAACTCAACCTGCAACGCCTGCCCAATTTGACGCCGGCTTTCCAGAAACTGTTGCTCGGTGAGGTGGACTACGTGCTGGCTGGGCGCTATTCCGGCATGGCCATGGCCAAGACCCTGGGCATGAGTAATGACCTGGTGGCCCATGAGGTGCCTGCCGATCAGCCTGGCCTGTACCTGGCGATTTCCCACAACTCGGCCTGCAATGATCCTTGGCTTCGCGGACAGCTGACGAAAAAGATGACAGAATTGCCCGCCTCCGGTGCCGCTCAAGCCGCGCTGCAGCGCAATCTGGAGCGTTGGAAAGCGCAACTGCAACAACCTGTCGGCACCCCAACAAAGTAGGGATTTACAGTGATTTTTCGAGCTCTTTTCGCGGCCCTTGCCGTTGTCGCGCTGGCGGGATGCGCAACCGATCCTGCGCCGATCGAACAAATGCGCCTGACCCAGCAAGCCTTGGAACAAGCCACCGCGGTCGGGGCCAACACCGATGAATCCCCCGAACTGAAGCTGGCCGAAGAAAAATTCGCCCGGGCCAAGGGCAACATGGCCGACCAATCCTACAAGCGAGCGCGGATGCGCGCCGAGCAGGCTGAGCTGGACGCACGCCTGGCCGAAGCCAAAGTGCTGACCGGCAAGAGCCAGGAACAATTGAACGTGCTCAATACCCGTATCACTCGCCTGCGTAAGCAGCTGCAGTTGGGAGAAGCACAATGAGCCCGATGATCCGTGGCCTGAGCTGTGTACTGCTGCTGGGCAGCGTGGCCCTGGGCGGCTGTGCGAGCCAACCCACGAGTGAGCAGGCGTTGCAGCAGGCCGGCGATGACTTTCAAAAGGTCAAGGAAGACGCCAACGTGCTGCGCTTCGCGCCCAAGGACGTGATCCGCGCCGGAGAGTCCCTGGCCCGCGCCGATCGCCTGTCCAGCTACTGGGGCAGCGGCTCCGATGTGGTGCATTACGCCTACCTGAGCCAGCGGTACAGCGCCATCGCCCGAGAGCACACCCAGCAGGGCCTGAATGCCGAGCGCGGCACCCAACTGGAGTTGGAACGTCAGCGCCTGCAACTGGCCTTGCGCGAAAACAAGCTGGCCAGCGTGCAACAGCAGGGCAAGTGGGTTGAAGCGCAAATCGCCAGCCTCACCACCCAGACCGACCGTGGCCTGGTGATGACCCTGGGCGACGTACTGTTCGACACCGGCGAAGCGGAGCTGCAGAACTCGGCCAACCGCACGGTGCTCAAGATCGTGCAATTCCTGCAACTGAACCCCAAGCGTCGGGTGCGCATCGAGGGTTACACCGACAACACCGGTGGCGAGCAGGAAAACCTGAAACTGTCCCGCGACCGGGCTCAATCGGTGGCCGACCTGTTGATGGACCTGGGTATCGATGACAAGCGCATCGAAGTCGAAGGTTATGGCGACCAATACCCGGTGGAAGCCAATGCCTCCGAGCGTGGCCGCGCGCAGAACCGTCGGGTGGAAATTGTGTTCTCTGACGAGAAGGGCCAATTGGGCGCAGCGCGCTAATAGCTGACGCAGATCCAAATTGTGGGAGCGGGCTTGCTCGCGAATGCGGTGGCTCAGTACTGGATGTGCTGACTGACACACTGCCTTCGCGATCAAGCCCGCTCCCACATTTCGTTTCGGCGATGCCCACCCCAGCTCCCCGGCAGTTTTTACTGTCACTCCTGCCCGCGCTCGACTATTGTGGCAACTGTCCCCGTACACTTCTAAACTGTGCCGGTATGTATGTTTCACACAAAAATAAAATGCCCGTGAAATCGAGTGCTGCGTCATGACCAATCTGTTGCTTTACCAACGTATTGCCCAGCAACTGGCTGAGGACATCCGCCGCGGTGTCTACCAACCGGGGGAGCGCGTGCCGTCGGTACGCAAGATGAGTTCCCAGCTCAATGTGAGCCATGCCACGGTGCTGCAGGCCTACGCCAACCTGGAAGACCAGGGGCTGATTCGGGCGCGGCCGCAGTCGGGCTACTACGTGCACCAGACGCCAGCACTCACGGCGCCTACGCCTGATATCGCACGGGTCGAGCGCCCAGGTTTGGTCACCCGTAGCAGTATCATCCAGCAGGTGCTGGTCGAGTCGCGCCGTGAAGGGGTTTTTCCCCTGGGGGCGGCGGTGCCGAGTGTCGACTACCTGCCGGTGCGGGCATTGCATCAGCAATTGGCCAAGGTCACGCGTTTCCAGAGCCCACGGGCGTTCAGCTACATGTTCAGCCCTGGCTTTGAACCCCTGCGGCGCCAGGTGGCGATCCGCATGCGCGATGCCGGGGTGGTAGTGGACCCTTCCGAAGTGGTGATCACCCACGGCTGTGTCGATGCCTTGCAAATGTCGTTGCGCGTGCTGACGCGCCCTGGCGACCTGATCGCGGCTGAATCACCGACCTATTACGGCTTGCTGCAATTGGCTGATCTGCTGGGCCTCAAGGTGATCGAGATCCCCAGTGACCCTGCCACGGGCATGAGCCTGGAAGCCCTGCAACTGGCCGCCAACCAATGGTCGATCAAAGCGCTGGTGCTGACCACGCGCTTGAGTAACCCGCTGGGCGGCACCATGCCAGAGGAGCGGCAGAAACAGTTGCTGCGCCTGGCGTCGGACTTCGATATCCAGATTGTCGAAGATGATATTTACGGCGAGTTGATGTTCGAACTCGGCCGCACCAAAGCCCTCAAGGCCTACGACCGCCTCGACCGGGTGATCTATTGCTCAAGCTTTTCCAAGACCTTGTCGCCGGGCGTACGCATTGGCTGGATGATTGCCGGTAAATACCAGCAGGAAATCCAGCGCCTGCAGATGTTCAGCACGCACTCGGCATGCAGCGTCACCCAGATGGGCGTCGCGGCCTATCTGGAAAACGGTGGCTACGACCGTCATTTGCGCTACATCCGCCAGGAATACCGCAAGAACCTCAGCGCCTTCCAATTGGCGGTGCAGCAGTATTTCCCCGAGGGCACCCAGATGACCCGCCCCACCGGCGGCTTTATCTTGTGGGTCAGTTTGCCGGGGCGGGTCAATACTCAGGAACTGCATGTGCGTGCCCTGCAACAAGGCATCAGCATTGCGCCAGGGTTGATTTTCAGTAATACCGAACAGTTCAACCACTGTATTCGCCTCAATTGCGGCACGCCGTGGAACCGCGAGGCGGAGAGGGCGTTGATGACCCTGGGAATGCTTGCCAGCCAGCTGTGCCAGGAGGCCGCAGCGGGTTTTTGAGGCGAGCAAAGGGGACAAGACTGATCTGTGCCCTTGTCATGCCGCGCACAACAAGCGAGCATATGGCCTTCTGCCGTTAATGCTGTTGGCGATATGACTTCTATTTTTCGCGTTACGTTGATGCTTGGTCTGCTGAGCTTGTGCAATGCCGGTAGCGTGCTGGCTGCAGCGCCGGTGGTTGAAGGCAAGCCTGTTGTTGGTGCCGAGCAAAAGACCTCAGCCAAGCAGCCAACGCCTGCGAAAAAATCCCCCGCCGCGCAAAAGAAAGCCGCTTCGACCAAAAAGCGTGCACCCGTGGCGAGCAAGTCCAAGTCGGCCCATGAGGTCGCCCAGACCAAACTGCCACCGGCACAGTTGGACCTGTCCCTGCCTTCGGACATGGTCAGGCACTTGCAACCCATTGGCACCATGCCCAAGCCCAAGAGCGTGCCTCTGTTGCCGCCGATGTTTGGTGAAAAGCCCACCGACAACAGTGCGTTTCAGATCAACGGCCGCTTGCTCAGCAATGAGATGAAGCTGCAACTGCGTAACGAAGAGCGCCGTGATGTTGAAGGCGCTGCGCTGGATTTCGAATTCAAGCAATAAACTTTCTGAGCACAGGTGACCCAGGTTGCCGACCATCTGTCGCAGACTGGTCGGTCACTTTTGTTTTGTGCGAAAAACTCCTGTTGGGCCATTTTAAAACGGCTGTTTAAGGGCGTACTCTAGCCCGGCCATCCCTATTGAGTCGTCGAGGACCTGCTGGTCATGAAATGCCGTGAAGGCTGTGGCGCCTGCTGCATTGCCCCCTCCATCAGTTCGCCACTACCCGGAATGCCTCAGGGCAAACCCGCTGGCGTTCGCTGCGTACACCTGTCGGTGGAACAACTGTGCCAGTTGTTCGGTCAACCGCAGCGGCCAGCCGTGTGCAGTGATTTCAAGGCCGATATTGAGGTGTGCGGCAACGACCAGGCCGATGCCATCCGCCTGATCGGCTGGTGGGAGCAGATGACGGCGGCTTGATGGGCTTTACTATCGGAACTTCAACAATAAGGAATACAACGATGGGTTCGCTGAAACGAGTGGCTGTGCTGTGCGGTTTTACGCTGTTGTTTGCGGCCACTGCCCAGGCTGAGGATTGGCAAGTCGCCAAGGACGAAGACGGTATCAAGGTGTCCCTGAGCGAGATTGCCGGTTCCAAGTACAAGGCCTATCGCGGCGTGACCGTGATCAAGGCGCCTTTGGCCAAGGTCCAGGCGCTGCAGGAAGATGTGGTCGGTGCTTGCGCATGGATCCATGAATGCAAATCCCAGAAACTCGTCGACAAGAAAGGCGACGAGGCCTGGACCTACACCCAGTTCAAGGCCCCGTTCCCTGTGACGGACCGCGACTCGTACATCCACGTCACCACCACCAAAGCCGCTGACGGCACCGTCACGCGCAAGCTGGAAGGCGTGCCGACCTACAAGCCTGAAGCAAAAGGCTACGTGCGGGTCGCCCAGGTGGAGGGTTTCTGGAAACTGGTGCCAAAGGGCGATAACCAGACCGAAGTCACCTACCAGGTACACACCGAGCCAGGCGGCAGCGTGCCGTCGTGGCTGGCCAACAAGTTTGTGGTGGACGCGCCGTTTAACACCGTGAAAGCCTTGAAAGAACACGCTGAAAAATAAGTGCAGTTGATCCGGTGCCTCCGGCCTTGAGTGGAACGTTTGGCGAGCCCTCACGGTCCAGATAGAAGTAAGCCCACCTATGGGTTTTATCGAGGAGGCACCGATGCCGAAGTGGAATGTTTCTTTCATCAACGACCGCGGCGAGCCGGTAGTCGAGCAATTCGACTGCGAGCATGAGCCGACGCTGGAAGAAGCCGCACAAATGGTGCGCGTGCGTGTGTCGCCGGTGTTGGAAAAGCTGGACCTTAACGATCTTGCCGACCGTGTCCCCGACCCCACGGTCAAGAGCCTGCATGATCAGAATGGTATCAAGGACCTCAAGGTCGAACCCGCGGCCTGAACATTTTCTATAGACCCTTCAGGCACCTCTGGTGGCGGTGACAGCTTCACGCTACTCTGCAATCGAGATCAGCGAATGAATCGCTAAGGTCTGGTCTTGTCAGCTACATGCTTGTTTTCCTGCGGTGTTGTTATGCCGTGGTGCCCGCGCCAGCAGGGCGCGGGGCTTCAGGAAGCACGGAAAGTCTATCCATCGGTGTGAGGAGGACGTTTCATGAGCACAGCCTATCAAGAAGACATCAGCACCAACGTACTGCGCCGCATGAAAGAAGGCGGCTTTGATTTCTCGCGCTTTCACCCCATCGAGTTCTACGCCATTTTCCCGGATGAGGAACGGGCGCGCAGGGCTGCGGGTCGATTTCGTGGGGAGTCCCTCAACGCCCAGGTCAGCGCGCGCGACGATGGCGCCTGGTACCTGGAACTGAGCAAAATCATGTTCGCAACCTACGACGGCATAGGAGACTTCGAGCAAGACTTTGAAGCGGTGGTCGAGCCCCTGGGAGGGATCATCGAAGGATGGGGCGTCAAGCAGGAGGTGCGTGGGTTACCCATGTAGTTGGTATTTATGAGCAGCACAGCGTGTCGGCTGACCTTTGGGTCGGCCGATTTTGTTTGGGCTACCGTCGCAACGGAAACTGCCGTTTCAGGCGCAAAAAAAAGCCACCCGAATAGGGTGGCGGAAAGGGAAGACCGAGGAGTCATCAGTACACGAGTCAATACGTTACTGAATGTGCAAAGGGTTTGGCTGTAGGACACGTCCTGTTCAACCGATGTGGGCGATTATCCGCATGTGCAGGCGGGCAGTGAAATCAACTCTGACTATGCTGTTGATAGCCAAACACCGCATTGCAACGGAGCGTACGGCGTGGCCCAGGCAATTGCGCGCACCAGGACGGTGCGGCAAATCCCCTCGGATTATGCAACTGTTTGATTATCAAGTGTTTATGCCGCTGGCACGGGCCTTGCGAAGGTTCTTGCGTCCGGGTGACAAGGAGTACGGCATGATCCGCACTTATTACGATGAAATGTACGATGGGGCAGGGCAGGTTCGCCCCCATTATCGCGAGTTCGCCCGTTGGTTGGCCGACACCCCTGCCGAACTGCTGGCCCAGCGCCGGCGTGAAGCCGATTTGCTGTTCCATCGCGCCGGCATCACCTTCACCCTCTACGGGGACGAACAAGGCACCGAGCGTCTGATCCCCTTCGATACCATCCCCCGCAGCATTCCGGCGAGTGAATGGCGGGTTGTCGAACGCGGTTGCATCCAGCGGGTCAAGGCGCTGAACCTGTTCCTCACCGACCTGTACCACGACCAACGCATCATCAAGGCCGGCATCATCCCCGCCGAGCAGGTATTGGCCAACGAGCAATACCAACTGGCAATGCAGGGCCTGGACTTGCATCGCGATATCTATTCGCACATCTCCGGGGTGGACCTCGTACGCGATGGCGACGGCACGTACTACGTGCTCGAAGACAACCTGCGCACGCCCAGCGGTGTCAGCTACATGCTCGAAGACCGCAAGATGATGATGCGTCTGTTCCCCGAGCTGTTCGCGGCCCAGCGCATCGCGCCCATCGACCATTACCCCAACCTGCTGCTCGACACCCTGAAAAGCGCCAGCCCCCTGGATAACCCCAGTGTGGTAGTACTGACGCCCGGGCGTTTCAACAGCGCATTCTTCGAACATGCCTTCCTGGCTCGGGAAATGGGTGTGGAGTTGGTGGAAGGCGCGGATTTGTTCGTGCGCGATGACCGTGTGTTCATGCGCACCACCGATGGACCCAAGGCTGTCGATGTGATCTACCGTCGCCTCGATGATGCATTTCTAGATCCCTTGGCATTCAACCCCGACTCGATGCTTGGTGTACCCGGCTTGCTCGCTGCCTACCGTTGCGGCAATGTGGTGCTGGCCAACGCCATTGGCACCGGAGTCGCGGACGGCAAATCGGTTTATCCGTTCGTCACCGAGATGATCCGCTTCTACCTCGATGAAGAGCCGATCCTGCAGAACGTTCCGACTTTTCAATGCCGTAAGCCTGACGAGTTGTCCCACGTGCTGGCCAACCTGCCCGACCTGGTGGTCAAGGAAACCCAGGGCTCCGGTGGTTACGGCATGCTGGTTGGCCCGGCGTCTACGACCGCAGAAATCGAAGCGTTCCGGGCGCGTATCAAGGCCAAGCCACACGCCTATATCGCGCAGCCGACCCTGTGCTTGTCCACCTGCCCGACCTTTGTCGAAAACGGCATCGCCCCGCGCCATATCGACCTGCGCCCCTTCGTGTTGTCCGGCAAGGACACCCGCGTGGTGCCGGGTGGCCTGACCCGTGTGGCGCTGCGCGAAGGCTCGCTGGTGGTCAACTCGTCCCAGGGCGGCGGAACCAAAGACACCTGGGTGGTCGAGGACTGATGCCATGTTGAGTAGAACTGCCTCGGATTTGTACTGGATGTCACGTTACCTGGAGCGTGCCGAAAACCTCGCACGCATGCTCGATGTCAGCTATTCGCTGTCGCTGATGCCCCAGGACGGGCGCGGCGATGGCCTGCACGAATTGGCCATGCCGCTGTTGATCACCGGCACTCTGGACGATTACCACGAGCGCCATGGCCCATTGCACGCTGAACGCTTGCTGCACTTTTTTGCCTTGGACGCGGCCAACCCGGCGAGCATCTACAGCTGTCTGGGTGCGGCGCGGGCCAGCGCCCATGCGGTACGTGGGCGGATCACCGCCGACATGTGGGAAAACATCAACGCCACCTGGCTGGACATTCGCGATATCGCCCAGCAGGGGCTCAGCCATTACGGCATGAGCCGGTTTTGTGAGTGGGTCAAGGAGCGTTCCCATCTGTTTCGGGGCGCCACGTACGGCACCATCATGCGCAACGATGCCTTCCGCTTTATCCGCCTGGGCACTTTTATTGAGCGTGCCGATAACACCCTGCGCCTGCTGGATGCCCGCTACGAAATGGCCGGCGAACAGGCGGCGGCGGTCAGCGATGGTACGGCTCACGCTTATTACCAATGGAGTGCGTTGCTGCGCGCTCTGTCGTCGTTCGAGGCGTACACCGAGATTTATCGCGATGCGCCGGGCGCTCGGCAAGTGGCCGAACTGCTGCTCTTACGCGCGGATGTGCCGCGTTCGCTGCGTGCTTGCAGCGAAGAGATCGACCAGATCCTCGCGAGCCTGCCAGGCCTCAATGGTCGCCCGGCCCAGCGCCTGGCCGCCGAGATGGATGCGCGCCTGCGCTTTACGGCCATCGACGAAATCCTCGAGGAAGGCCTGCATGCCTGGCTGACCGACTTTATCCCCTTGGTCCGCCAGTTGGGCGACGCCATCTACAGTTCCTACCTGGAGGCGGCATGAGACTCTCCATCAGCCACGACACCACCTACCACTACGAAGACCAGGTGCGCGCCAGCATCCAGTACCTGCGCCTGACCCCCCATGACAGCGAGCGCCAGCACGTGCTGAGCTGGCAACTCGACCTGCCGCGCCCGGTGCGGGCGCAGGTGGACCCCTTCGGCAACATATTGCATGTGCTCACGCTGGACGAACCCCATGACGCCATCATCATTGGCGCTCGGGGCGTGGTGGAGATCGATGAATGGCGCGAGGCCGAACACGAAAGCCAGTCTGCCTTTCCGTTCCTGCGCTCCACGCGCCTCACCGAGCCCGACGACGCCCTGCGCGGGTTTGCCGAGCAAAACTGCCATCAGCGTCGCGACCGCACGGCGCTTATCGACTTGATGCAGGCGCTGAACCACACCATGGTCTACACCCCCGGCGCGACTGACGTCGATACCTGCGCCGCCCAAGCCTTCGCAGGGGCCGCTGGGGTGTGCCAGGACCATACCCATGCGTTCCTGGCCTGCGCACGTAGCCTGGGGATCCCGGCGCGGTATGTGTCGGGGTATTTGTACACCGAAGACAGCGCGCACCTGGCCAGTCATGCCTGGGCCGAAGCCTGGCTGGATGACGCCTGGTGCAGCTTTGACGTGACCAACCAACTGGCGCGGCCGGAGCGGCACTTGAAGCTGGCCGTCGGCCTGGACTACCTCGACGCCTGCCCGGTACGCGGCATGCGCCGTGGCGGTGGGCATGAGCAGATGCACGCCAAGGTATTCGTGGCGCCGCAGCAATGACCGATAACTGTCGGAGCAAGCTTGCTTGATCGTTCCCACGCTCTGCGTGGGAATGCAGCCCAGGACGCTCCGCGTCCCATGGCGTGACGCATAGCATCACAAGAGGCGTTACCACGCAGAGCGTGGGAACGATCGATAACTGTCGGAGCAAGCTTGCTTGATCGTTCGCACGCTCTGCGTGGGAATGCAGCCCAGGACGCTCCGCGTCCCATAGCGTGACGCAGAGCATCACGAGAGGCGTTACCACGCAGAGCGTGGGAACGATCGAGAATGCCACCGTGGCGCATAGACGCCTCGGCTTGGGCGAGTCCATCCAATTACAACTTGCGGCCCGCCATATGCCGCAAATACCCCACCAGCAAGTCCAACTCATTGTCTGGCAATACACTGGCTGTAAACGCCGGCATCTTCGCCTGTGGCCAATGCCTCAGGCTTTGCGGGTCGCGGATGTAACGCTTGAGAAAATCGCCGCTGAAATACTCGGTCGGGTTGTAGGGCACATTCAAGTCCGGCCCCATCTGGGCATCACCGCCGCCATTGAGGCGATGGCACGCCAGGCAGTTCTTCTGGAACAACGCGAAGCCTTGGTTGATCGGGTCGTTCGCCGCCAGCTTAGGGTCGGGCAATAACGCCGGGAAACGCTCGCCAACCGTCTGCAACTGTTTGAACCTGGAGACCTGGAACGGCCACTGTTCCGGGCTGATACGTCCGGCTTGAGGGTTGGTCCAGACCAGATAGAACGGTCCGGCGCTGGGCTTGCCCTGTGCCAGTGGTGGCCATGGATGGGCCGGGTCTTCCACGGCCAGCCAGGCGCGGGCGCCGTTTTTTTCCAGCAACGGCGCGGCGGCAAGTTCGGCGGCAAAACCATCAAGGGCAACGGCTTGCAGGTGGTTCGCAGATTTAAGGCCCGGCAAGAGCACCGCGAGGGGCACCGCACGATAGGTCATGTTGCGCTTGTAGGACACATCATCAACGATCTGCACCGTCTGAGCGTCGGGATGCTTGAGCAGCTCGGCGGTCTCCCAGGTGTTGTGGGTGTGGTCCAACTCGATGGTCAACTGTGCCGCCGCCGCAGGCAGGCTCAGCAGCAGGGCAAAAAGGGCGAGGATCGGTTTCAAGGCACAGGCCCGTTGCGAGAGAGTGAGGGCGCACACGATAACGGAAAACGGCAGGTAAAAAGACAGCCCCTGCAACAGGAGCGCTAAGCGCAATGTCCTGGCAGGTGCTGCCAAAAGCTGCAGGCCTGGTGCGGTGTGTGCACGGAAGCTGGGAGTGTCACCCAATAACCTTGGTTAAATTGGGCAAGATCAGAATCAAGGTGGTGGCGAACAGGATAAGTCCCGCCTGACGTACTTTCGATTGTTTGAACATGGCTGACTGCCTTTTCTTTTGTTGTTATTCCTGAGCGTCAAATGCGTGCCGTTGAAGTCAGTATCGCGAGGTGACGTTGCACTTTTCTTACAGCTGCTCCAGCAAAACCCGGCAGCAGCGTCTTACAGATTCAACCTTAGAGCGCCCGTTCTTTCTGGCTTAGACTCATTTCATATCAGCTAAGAAGTATTTGCGCTAAAAACGGCATGAGGCTTATTGCCATCTTGGCGCCAGCCCTAGGGCTAGACGGCTAAAACGATTAATCAGGCATTTCCCGTAGGTACCTACCGTTCGTCCGAGCGAGGGGGTCAAAAGCAATGAGCGCATCCGTCATTGAAACCGTGTCAATCGGGCCTAAGGTAGGGGCACACACCCATAGCGGTTCGAGGATGTCATGACCCAAGCTTTGATCTTTGATGCGATACGCACGCCCCGGGGAAAAGGCAAGGCCGACGGTGCCCTGCACAGCGTCAAGCCTGTAAACCTGGTGGCCGGCTTGCTCACGGCGCTGGCGCAGCGCAGCGACCTCGACACCCGCCAAGTGGATGACATCGTCCTTGGCTGCGTCACCCCCGTGGGCGACCAGGGCGCCGATATCGCCAAGACCGCCGCGCTGGTGGCCGACTGGGATGTCAGTGTTGCCGGTGTACAGGTCAATCGCTTCTGCGCGTCGGGCCTGGAGGCGGTGAACCTGGGAGCGATGAAGGTGCGTTCCGGCTTCGAAGACCTGGTGGTTGTTGGCGGCGTCGAGTCCATGTCCCGCGTGCCCATGGGCAGCGATGGCGGCGCCTGGGTGCTCGACCCGCAAACCAATATGCACAGCCACTTCACGCCCCAAGGCATTGGCGCCGACCTGATCGCCACCCTGGAAGGCTTCACACGCCAGGATGTCGACACCTTTGCCCTACAGTCCCAGCAGAAAGCCGCCAGGGCGCGGGCAGACGGTTCCTTCAATAAGTCGCTGATCGCGGTGCACGACCAGAACGGCATTGTGCTGCTGGACCATGACGAATTTATCCGCGGCGACTCAACCCTCGAAGGCTTGGGCAAGCTCAAGCCGAGCTTCGAAATGATGGGCCAGATGGGCTTCGACGCCACCGCGTTGCGGGTCTATAGCCACGTGGAGCGCATCCACCATGTGCACACGCCGGGCAACAGTTCCGGCATTGTGGATGGCGCCGCGCTGATGCTGATCGGTTCCGAGGCCAAAGGCCGTGAACTGGGCCTGCAACCGCGGGCGCGTATTGTCGCCACGGCGGTGACCAGCACCGACCCGACCATCATGCTCACCGGCCCCGCGCCGGCCACTCGCAAAGCACTGGCCAAAGCCGGCCTGCGGGTTGAAGACATCGACCTGTTCGAAGTCAACGAAGCCTTTGCTTCGGTCGTGCTCAAGTTCATCAAGGACATGGGCATCGACACCGCACGGGTCAATGTCAACGGCGGCTCCATCGCCATGGGCCATCCCTTGGGCGCCACCGGCTGCGCGATTCTCGGCACCTTGCTCGACGAGCTCGAGGTGCGCCAGCAACGCTACGGCCTGGCCACCTTGTGTGTGGGCGGTGGCATGGGGATCGCCACCATTATCGAACGCCTCTGAGCCTAAGGAATTTGTCATGACCGATGCCATTCGTTACGAAAAAGGCCAGGACCAGATCGTGGTACTGACCCTGGACATGCCCGGCCAGAGCGCCAACACCATGAACGCCGCCTACCGTGAAGCCATGGCGGCCACCCTCGCGCGCCTGGAAGCGGAAAAGGACGAGATCGCCGGGGTGGTGATCACCTCGGCCAAGAAAACCTTTTTTGCCGGTGGCGACCTCAATGAGCTGGTCAAGGTCGATAAAGCCCATGCCAAGTCGTTCTACGACAGTGTCTTGGTATTGAAAACGCAATTACGCCGCCTGGAAACCCTCGGCAAACCGGTGGTGGCCGCGATCAATGGCGCGGCCTTGGGCGGTGGTTGGGAAATTTGCCTGGCCTGCCATCACCGGGTCGCGCTGGACGACAAGTCCGTGCAGTTGGGTTTGCCGGAAGTCACCCTTGGCCTGTTGCCCGGGGGCGGTGGCGTGGTGCGCATGGTGCGCATGCTGGGCCTGGAAAAAGCCTTGCCGTATTTGCTCGAAGGCAAAAAGGTGCGGCCCGCCCAGGCCCTGCAAGCGGGTTTGATTGATGAGTTGGCGGCGGATCGCGAGGCATTGCTGGCCCAAGCCCGTGCCTGGATTCTGGCTAATCCGCAGGCCAGGCAACCCTGGGACACCAAGGGCTACGCGATTCCCGGCGGCACGCCATCCCACCCTAAAGTCGCACAGATGCTCGCCATTGCGCCGTCGATCTTGCGTAGCAAGACCCAGGGCTGCTTCCCCGCGCCGGAGAAAATCCTGTGTGCAGCGGTCGAGGGCGCCCAAGTGGACTTCGACACCGCGCACCTGATCGAAACCCGTTACTTCACCGAACTGGTGACCGGGCAAGTGGCGAAGAACATGATCGGCACCTTCTGGTTCCAGCTCAACCAAATCAACGCCGGCAGCTCGCGACCGCAGGGTTTTGCGCCTTATGTAACGCGCAAAGTCGGCGTGCTCGGCGCCGGGATGATGGGCGCGGGCATCGCCTATGTCAGTGCCTGTGCGGGGATCGAGGTGGTGCTCAAAGACATCACCCTGACCGCCGCCGAAAAAGGCAAAGCTCATTCGGCCGCATTGCTGGACAAGAAAGTCAGCCGTGGGCAATTGACCGCCGAACAGCGCGAAACCACCCTGGCGCGCATTCATCCTACGCAGGATGACGCCGACCTGGTCGGCTGCGACCTGATCATCGAAGCCGTATTCGAAGACCGCGCACTCAAGGCCAAGGTTTCGGCCGCAGCGCAAAGCGTGGTGGGGGCCGACGCGGTGATCGCCTCCAACACCTCCACCTTGCCCATCAGCGGTCTGGCCACGGCGGTGCCTGATCAAGCCAGGTTCATCGGCCTGCACTTCTTCAGCCCCGTGGACAAGATGCCCTTGGTGGAAATCATCAAGGGGGCGCGCACCAGCGACGAAACCCTGGCCCGAGGTTTTGACTTCGTACTGCAAATCAAGAAAACCCCGATTGTGGTCAACGACAGTCGCGGTTTCTTTACCTCGCGGGTATTCGGCACCTTTACCAACGAAGGCATCGCCATGCTCGGCGAAGGCGTGGCGGCGCCGATGATCGAGACCGAAGCGCGCAAGGCCGGCATGCCAGTGGGGCCGCTGGCGGTGTCCGATGAAGTGTCCCTCAGCCTGATGAGCCATATCCGACAGCAAACGGCCAAGGACCTGCAGGCCGAAGGCAAGGCTATGCCGAACCATCCGGCGACGGCGGTGATTGATCTGTTGGTGAACGAATACAAGCGCACGGGCAAGGCGGCCGGCGGTGGTTTTTACGACTATCCCGCTGGCGGCCAGAAGCACCTGTGGCCTGAGCTGAAAAACCGGTTCGAACAGCCCGGCAAGCAAATCTCCCCCCAGGATGTGCGTGACCGCTTGCTGTTTATCCAAGCCATCGAAACCGTGCGCTGTGTGGAGGAGGGCGTGTTGATGTCCACGGCGGATGCCAACGTTGGTTCAATCTTCGGCATCGGTTTTGCCGCTTGGAGTGGCGGCGCGTTGCAGTTTATCAACCAGTACGGGCTGAACGACTTCATCGCCCGCGCCCGCTACCTCGCCGAGGAGTACGGGGAGCGCTTCTCGCCGCCGACGTTGTTGTTGGAAAAAGCCGCAAAAGGCGAGCGGTTTTAGACGTTTCACTGTAGGAGCGAGCTTGCTCGCGAAAAACGCACAGGCAACGCTTTTATCGAGGATACCTGCGTTATCGTTGACGTTCTTCGCGAGCAAGCTCGCTCCTACAGTGAGTGTGGGCGCCCATTGAGGGCTTGCTTTGAGGGTGTATTTCAAGGCAGGCTCTGGGTGTGCAATATTCCCATCGCCGTGTCAGGTATTTTTTATGTCGCTACGCGTCTGCATCCTGGAAACCGATATTCTGCGTCCCGCTTTGATCGATGAGTACCAAGGCTATGGGCAGATGTTCAAGCGCCTGTTCGCCAAGCAACCGATAGCCGCCGAGTTTGTGGTCTACAACGTGGTGCAAGGCGAGTACCCGCCGGATGACGAAGTGTTTGACGCCTACCTGATCACCGGCAGCAAGGCCGATTCGTTCGGTACCGACCCTTGGATCCAGACGCTCAAAACCTACCTGCTCACGCGTTATGAGCGCGGCGACAAGCTGCTGGGCGTGTGCTTCGGCCATCAGTTGCTCGCGCTGCTGCTGGGCGGCAAGGCCGAACGTGCCAGCCAGGGCTGGGGCATGGGCACCCACGCCTACAAACTGGATGCCAAGACGCCATGGATGAGCCCCGAGGTGCCGCAGCTGACGCTATTGATCAGCCACCAGGACCAAGTCACCACCTTGCCAGAAAACGCCACCGTGATCGCCTCCAGCGAATTCTGCCCGTTTGCCGCGTATCACATTGGCGACCAGGTGCTGTGCTTCCAGGGCCATCCGGAGTTTGTTCACGACTATTCCCGTGAGTTGCTGGAAATACTTCAGACAACCCTGGGTGAAAAGGTCTACAGCAACGGCGTGGCCAGCCTGGAGCGCGACCACCACGGCGTGACCGTGGCGGAGTGGATGATGCGCTTTGTGGCGCACCAGCCTGAAGCCAAGGCTTAAAGCCAGCCCGAACGCTTGAAGCTGGCCCATAAACCGGTACAGCCCAAGGTAATAAAACCGAGCACCGCAAAATAGCCGTAGTGCCATTGCAGCTCGGGCATGTTCTGGAAGTTCATCCCGTAAATCCCCGCCACCGCCGTGGGGAACGCCAGGATCGCCGCCCACGCGGCGAACTTGCGCTGCACCACGCTCTGGCGCGACGCCTCCAGCAACACACCGATCTCGATGGTCTGGCTGGCAATGTCGCGCAGGGTGGTGAGGTCTTCCATCTGTCGCGTAACGTGGATTTGCACATCACGAAAATACGGGCGCATGTTCTTGTCGATAAACGGGAAGCTGAGCTTCTGCAACTCTTGGCTGATTTCCACCATCGGCGCCACATGCCGCTTGAGCCGCAGGACGTCACGACGCAGCCCGTGGAGGTGCTGGATATCGCGCTCATTGAGTGAACTGCACAGCACGTTGCGCTCCAGCTCATCGATCTCGGCATGGATCGCCTCGCTCACCGGCTGATAGTTTTCAGTGACAAAATCCAGCAACGCATAGAGTACGAAATCTTCCCCATGCTCCAGCAACAACGGGCGCGCCTCACAGCGTTGGCGCACAAAGCCGTAGGACGCCGAGTGACCGTTGCGTGCGGTTATGATGTAGCCGTTGCCGGCAAAAATATGGGTTTCGATAAACTCCAGCTTGCCGTTCTCGCGCACCGGTGAGTAGGTGACGATAAACAGCGCGTCGCCGAAGGTTTCCAGCTTCGGGCGGCTGTGTTTTTCCATGGCGTCTTCGATCGCCAGCTCGTGCAGGTTGAACTGGCGTTGCAGGTTGTTCAGTTCCTGGGCGCTGGGTTCTTCCAGGCCGATCCACACAAAGTGCCCAGGTTTGGCGGCCCAGGCCGCGCCTTCATCGAGAGTGATATCCGAGACTTTCTTACCGGCGCTGTAGACGGCAGCCGCAACAACTCTACCCATGGTGCTGATCACTTCTTATCAAGAGGACAGATGTTGGGCAGCTTAGCCTGAATGGCGTTCCGTTGTTGCTGGCTGATATCACTGATCGTTCCCACGCTCTGCGTGGGAATGCCGCCCGTGACGCTCCGCGTCACCCTAAGCGTGCGCCTACGCGCGTTGCAGTTCGCGGTCCATCTGTGCAATGCATTCATCCATCTGCGTCTGACACGTCAGCAGCAACTGAGGGATGTCATCCACCGTCAACCCACAGGTAGGAATCGGCGGCAACGAGCGTATCAGCACACTGCCGCTGTCCCAACGATTGAGCTTCATCTGCGTCACGTAATTGCTGACACACACCTGCACGATAGGCACACCGGCCGCAATCGCCATATGGAACGCGCCTTTCTTGAACGGCAACAACCCTTTGCCCAGGTTGCGCGTACCTTCCGGGAACACCCAGATTGACGTGTCCTCATGCTGCAAGGTATGCGTGGTCGTCAGCATCGCACGCCGGGCCTTGTGCGCATTGCCGCGGTCGATCAGCACATTGCCCGCCAGCCAGAACAACTGGCCGAACAGTGGTACCCATTTCAGGCTTTTCTTGGCGATGCAGACCGTGCGGTGGGGCACTACATTGCCGAACACAAACAAATCGTAATTGGACTGATGGTTGGCGATCACCACGCAGGTACCGGGCTTGTCGCGCAGCGAGTCGACGTCGGTCTTCACGTTCAAGCCCAAGATCCGCATGGCCGGCAACGCATAGAGGCGAGCGCAGAGACGGCTGTTGTCCGGGTTGAACGGCCGGCACACACCGACCAACACACCCAACACGCCAGCGATCATAAAATGCAGGCTCATCAACAACATACGCAACAGAAAAAGCATCGACACGGCCCATCGGGACAAAAGGTGGCGCAGTGTACGGATGTGCACTGTATTCGGCAATTGCCCCTACAGACGTAGGAGATAGCCGATGTTTAAGCGCATGTTTCCACATGGGCCGATAACGGCTAGCTAGAGCGGCTACGGACGTTTCACATTTATAGGTAAGAAAAAGCCCGACTCAAGGTCGGGCTCTGGCGCAGCAGGGGTAGGACTTAGCTCAGGCTATGGCCCTGATCCTGGATGATTGCATCGTCCAGGGCTTCGAGCAGCGCGCGGCGTACTTTCAACTTGGTGTGCTTGTGGGCGTTCATATTGATCTTCTTCAGCTGCCGCGCTGCTTCCAGTGCTGCAGCGTGCAGTTCTTCGGGTGCCACCACCTTGTCGAGGAAACCGGCGTGCAAGGCGCCTTGCGGATCAAACATCTCGGCATTGATCACCGAACGCTGAAACGCCGACTTACGCAGGCGATCCCGCGCCAACTCGATACCGGCATGGTGCATGGTCATGCCAATCGCCACTTCATTCAGACCAATGCTAAACGGGCCTTCGACGCCAATCCGATAATCGGCCGACAACAACAGGAACGCGCCTTTGGCCACCGCATGGCCAGGGCAGGCCACGATCACCGGGAACGGATGCGCCAACATCCGCCGCGCCAGGGTCGAACCCAAGGTCACCAGGCTGATTGCCTCTTTAGGGCCAGCGGTCATCACCTTCAAATCATAACCACCCGACAAAATCCCCGGCGTGCCCGTGATGATCACCACTGCCCGATCCTTCTCGGCCTGATCCAGCGCCGCATTAAACTCACTGATCACCGCCGGAGAAATGGCATTAACCTTGCCGTTGCTCAGGGTCAGGGTCGCGATACCGTCTTCGAAGTGGTAGGCAATCAACTCACTCATGACGCGGTTCCTTGTAGGGCTTGTTATAGAGATAGATGCGCAGACGTTACTCACCACGCCCGCGCGGGTAAAGCGCCGTGACTGACTACCCAGTCAGGCTTTTCCTGCATCCCCAAGGGTAGACGCCCCGGAGCAGGGCGCAGCAAGCGCTCCAGACGCGTGCCGCCGATGCCTGAGAATGGCACAATCACCACCCCTTGCCGGACGGTGAATGGCATAACGGTCTAACCGCATGAAAATTCTGAAAAAAACCTTTGCCATCAGAAAGGCTTTCGACTACATTAGCGCGCCTCGACAGACTGAACTGGTTTGACGAGATACGGTGAAGTGTCCGAGTGGCTTAAGGAGCACGCCTGGAAAGTGTGTATACAAGAAATTGTATCGAGAGTTCGAATCTCTCCTTCACCGCCAAATTCGATGTAAACAAAACCCCTGGTTTCGAAAGAAACCAGGGGTTTTGTGATTTCTGGGGTTTGAAAAGTACAACTTTTATCAGCTCAGTTGTCTGGCCTTTCAGTCTGCGGCCCCATGACGTCACGCCCTATGCCTAAGCCCGACCTCAATGCCTATGCCGATGATGCACATCCGGAAAATGCGCATGGCTATGCCTCATCACTCCATGTGCGTGCACATGACTATGAGGCACCTTCGAGTCCCACTCAAACCCATGCTCATGCTGATGATGCTCATCATGCACATGCCAGTGTCCATGTTCCGTTGCCTCATGCAGATGCTCATGGGCATGCCGCTCCGTCAGGTGCAGCCACACGCCTACGGCCATCAGTGCCGAGGCAATCCAGAACGCCACGGTCACCGACTCGCCAAATACCAGCAACGCCACTGCGGCACCGAGAAAGGGTGCCGTGGAGAAGTAAGCGCCGGTGCGCGCGCTGCCCAGCCCGCGGAGGGCCAGCACGAACATCACCAGGCTGATGCCATAGCCGAGGAAACCTACCAGTAGAATCGGCGCCAGTTGCGCCACGCCCGGAATCTGCGCCCCCAGGTAAAGCGCCAGGCTGCAATTCACCAACCCCGCAATCAAGCCCTTGGCCCCAGCGATAAAGAGCGCGTCAGACGCCGACACCTTGCGCGTCAGGTTGTTATCAATGCCCCAGCACAAACACGCCAGCGCAACGGCGAGCGGTCCGGTCCAGTCCTGATGGCTGCTGTCAGCACCGGACCACGACAACACCACGCCGCCCAACACAATGGCGAGCATGCCGAGGACGATGCGTCGGTCGGCGTTTTCGCGGAACACGACCCAGGCGATCACGGCGGTCAGTACCGACTCAAGGTTGAGCATCAGGGAGGCGCTGGCGCTGGTGGTGCGGGTCAGGCCGAACATCAATGCAACGGGGCCGAGGATGCCGCCGAAGGCGATGGCGCCGAGTAGCCAGGGCCATTCCGATGGGGTTAGCCCGGTAGGTTTCCAGCCGCGATCACGGATCAAGCGCACACCGGCAAGGCCGATGCCGCTGCCGAGGTAGAGCAGGCCGGCGAGCAGGATGGGAGAGAGGCCCAGGCCAAGGCTTTTGGCCAGCGGGGTGCTGGCCCCGAACAGGGCGGCGGCGGCGAGTGCGTAAGCGATACTGAGATTCATGGGCCATCCTCGAAGGTCAGGCCCATGATACGTCGCTTACCGGGGTCAGCGCCCTGGCAATTTCGTACTTTATTGCGCGGTTTTCAGCTTGATCACATCACCGGAGATCTTGGTGGTGTAGCCGTTCAATACCCAAGCCCAGAACCACTTTTCCTGCACTTGTGTGTTGATCAACGCGTCGCCGCCCTTGGCCTTGATGGCTGCATCCTGGGCGCGTACGAAGCGGTTGTTCTGGCCGATGGGGATGACGCCCAGCAGCATGATGCCGGTGGCGCTGGCTTCGCTGTGGCCGAGGACGGTGTATTGGCTGGCGTCGTATTGCTGGGTTTTCATGGCGGTGCCGGTGCAACCTGCCAGGGTGAAACCAAGTACGGCTGCTGCAACGACTTTACTGACGTATTTCACTCATAACTCCATAGGTTCAATCTCGAGATTCAATTCTCGGGGGGCGACACTCTAAGCGCTCAGTTGGCAGATTGAAATCAATCAGCGAGGCTGGGTCGCAGTCTGGCGGGTACTGCGCGGTGATCCCATTGCAGCCTGGTTGGGGCTCGACAGCGCCCACATTTATTCTTCGGCGTGTCAGAGATGCAGCCACGCCAGGCCACCCAACATCACCGCCACCCCGCCGGCGGTGTACGACATGCGTTTGAGCCATTCCTTGCGCGTGAGCAGGGTAATCGCCGCCAATGAAATCGCGATCTGAATCGCCGTCATCGCCTGGGCCCAGCGATGGTGCTGGTGCAGCGCTTCCTCGGATTTGTGGTCCCAGTCCCGTGAAGTGGCCTCAAGCGTTTCGGCCTGTTTACGCACTTCTTCCTTCTGGCGCTTGTAGCGCTCGATCTCCGCCTGGTAATGCGCCGCATCCACGCCGGGAATATGGCTGGCCAGTTCTGCCAGGTTCTGGCGGCTGGATTTGGCCTGGTAGTAGTTCCACTGGTTAGCGGCTTCGGTCTTGATGATGGCGGCGTTGTTCTTGTCCATCGCAGCTTCACTTTCGCTGGAGCCGGCCTGATAGCTGAGCATGGCACCGACGGTCGCCATGATCGCGGTCATCACGGCGATACGACTGGCAAAGCTATCGCCGCGGCCGTGAGCATGCTCGGTGGTGTGTTCAAGGTGTTTTTCGTGGGGGCTGGGAACTTCGAAGGCTTCGGACATGGGGCGACCGCGAACGGATTGAGGTGCGCTGATTGTTCACCAGCGCAGCTGTCTCAAGCCTGTACGTAACGCTGCAAACCTGCCACCAGTGCATCGAATGTCACCCGGCAGCGTGGGCTGTTGCGCAGGTCTTCGTGCATGCTGACCCAAGTGTCCATTTTAAACGCGAAGCCGTCAGGCAGCACTCGGCGCATACGTGGGTCGCGCTGGGCCAGTTGTACCTGGCACCCACCGATGCCGGCACCGGCGCGGATCATTGCCAGTTGCGCCAGGTCGCTGTCGCTACTGATGGCGAAGGCGTTGCGCTCAAAACCCTTGATTGCCAGGCTGCGGATAAATGCAGTGGCTTGATCAAAGCCGATGACGGAGTGGCCGGCCAGGTCGTGCATGTGTTGGGGGATGCCGTGTTGCTGCAGGTAATCGTCACGGGCATGCAGGCCGACTTCGATCAGGCCGATACGCCGCGCCAGCAGCTGCTCCTGGCTGGGGCGCACCATGCGCACGGCAATGTCGGCTTCCAGCTGCAGCAGGTCGCTCAAGCGGTTGGTCAGCACCAGTTCCACCTTCAGGTGCGGGTGTTCCCGGCGCAATTGCGTGATGATCGGCGGCAGTACCTCCACACCCACCACTTCACTGGCCGATACTCGTACCACGCCGCGCACCTCATCGCCTTGGGACGAGGCGGCGCGTTCAAGGGCGGCGGCGGTACGCGCCATGGTTTCTGCATGCGCCCGCAGTGTGTGGGCGACCGTAGTGGGTAATAAGCCTGAGGGCGAGCGGGTGAACAACACGACGCCCAGCGCCGTTTCCAGCGCGGCGATGTGCCGCCCTACCGTGGGTTGGGTGATGCCGAGCTGCCGTGCGGCCCCCGACAGCGATCCTTCCTTGAGTACACCGAGAAATGACCGGTAAAGCTCCCAACCGATATTCGTAGCCATACATAAATGTATAGCGGCTCGATACTCTTGGGCAATTCCTCTATAGCTGTTCCGCATCCAACATACCCTCATCAACCAACAGTGGGAGAGGGTGATGAGCAAGGTTCTGGTTTTGGGTGCAACCGGTGGCATTGGTGGCGAAGTGGCGCGGCAGTTGAGCGCGGCGGGCTGGGAGGTGCGGGCGTTGACTCGGGATCTGATCAAGGCTCGCAGCCAAAATCCTGTTTTTACGTGGCTAAAAGGCGATGCCCTGAATCGCGACGACGTGATCGCGGCCGCCCGGGGCTGCGCGGTAATCGTGCACGGCGTCAATCCGCCGGGTTATCGCAAATGGGCCGAGTGGGTGTTGCCGATGATCGACAACTCCATTGCGGCGGCCATCTGCGAAGGCGCGACAGTCGTGCTGCCCGGCACGGTCTACAACTTCGGGCCGGATGCATTCCCTGTGCTGCACGAAGACTCACCCCAGCACCCGCTGACTCGCAAGGGCGCGATCCGTGTGCAGATGGAGCAGCGCTTGCGAGCCGCTTCCACTCAGGGCGCCCGGGTGGTGATTGTGCGCGCTGGGGATTTTTTCGGCGCCAGGGTGGCCAATAACTGGTTTGCCCAAGGCTTGGTCAAACCCGGCAAACCGGTGCACACCATCCGCTACCCAGGCGATTACGGCGTGGCCCATCAATGGGCTTATCTGCCGGACGTAGCGCGTACAATGCTTGAGTTGATTGAGCGTCGTGCCAGTCTTGGCGCCTTCGCCTGCTTTCATATGGCTGGGTACATGGATGCGGACGGTACGCAGATGGCTAAGACGATCCAGCGTGTGGTGCTGCGCAGGACGGGCCAGCAACCCAGGGTCGGCGCGTTTCCCTGGTGGTTGTTGAACTGGGCGGCGCCTTTTGTCGTCACCGTGCGTGAGATGCAGGAGATGCGCTACCTGTGGCAAACACCGTTGCGCCTGGATAACCAGCGCCTGCTCGCGACGCTCGGCCATGAGCCCCACACACCGCTGGAACAGGCGGTGGAGGCCACCCTGGTTGGCCTGGGTTGCCTGCCTACTTGCGTTTGATCAGGCGTGCATACACGGCGAGGTTGACCACCACCACCACGGCCCCCAGCACTAATTGAGTATTCGCAGTCAGCCCGGCTGGGTAGATCATCGTCAGAATGTAATGCTCGATAAACCCACCGCCATAACCATCCTGCCCGGCCAAGTGGCGAAACAGGTTTTCCCAACGGGTGAGTGGGCAGGGCAGGTGCAGCACCTCTACCGCGATGCCCCAGGCAACGGCGGGCAGGTGCAGCCACATTACCCGGGGCCACTTCAGGGTGAGCAGGCCGCCGAACAGCACGAACAGGATAAAGGCCAGGTGGAACAGCACGAGGCCGTCGGCGGCTAGGCGGTAGAGCATGTGTGAGCTCGATGTAAGGTGAAGGGATAGGTGAAGTTTTGCAGCGTGCCGTTATAGCTCCAGTTGACGGGCATTGATACCGAACGCTTTGGCTATCTTTTCCCGCGTGGTGCGGCGGGGTTTGCTGACCGCTTCCTGCTGGGCAAATGCCGACTGTGAAATACCCAGGCGTTTGGCGACTTCTTCCTGGGTCAGGCTCAGGTGCTCGCGCCACGCGCGAATAGGTGTTGCGCCATCCACCAGGCGGCTGACTACCGCATGGGGTATCAGGTTTGGATCGTTTTGCTGCGCCACATAGTGTTCATAGGGAATCACCACATAGGCTGGCTCGCCCTGCGTATTGTGGATGATCTGTACGGCAGTAGGTTCGCTCGTCACGTTTTTTAACCTCTTGGATGCTGACGACCTGGATGCTGCCGTCCCAGTCGAAAAGGACCCGGTAATGACTTACCCGCAAGCGATAGCTGTGAGGATGGTTAACCAGCGCCTTGACGTTGATTGCATCGGGCATGTGTTCAAGAGCGGACACGGCATCGCGTACCTGTTGCTGATGATACGAATGCAACCGAAGCAATTGTTTGACGGCTTTTCGCGTCCATTGGATTGAATTCATGGGAGGTTAATAAGTCTTTTATAAGGTTTGCAATCGGTATTTTCAGATCCGCGTCAACGGGTCATGACGTTTTCCTTTCAAACCCTAGACGGCCGCCGTCAGCGCCGACGGGTAAAACTGTTGCGTGGTATGAATCAACGGAAGGCCCACGAAGGTTGCTTGCAGGCAATGAGGGCCGTTATTGTGCTGAATCCTTTTAGTCCTCGCCCCAAGGTTGTGTTGTGATGAATGCACCGCGTACCGCTGTCCCGATCAAAGCCGTTATTTTCGATATGGACGGGTTGTTGCTGGATACCGAAGGCATCTACACCGAAGTCACGCAGATCATTGCCGAACGCTATGGTCGTACCTACGACTGGAGCATCAAGCAGCACATCATCGGGCGGGGTGCCCAGGATTTGGCCGATTACGTGGTCAAGGCGCTGGACCTGCCGATCACGCCCGCCGAGTTTCTGGAAATACGCGAACCGCTGATGAGCGAGCGCTTTCCCAAGGCCTTGGGCATGCCCGGTGCCGAGGCGTTGGTGCGGCACTTGAAGGCGCACAATATTCCGATTGCGGTGGGCACCAGTTCATCGCGTAATTCGTTTGGCCACAAGACCACCCTGCACCGTGAATGGTTTGGCCTGTTCGACACCATCGTCACCGCTGACGACCCGGAAGTAGGCGCTGCCAAGCCCGCGCCGGATATCTTCCTTACCGCAGCGCGCCGGTTGGGTGTAGCGCCTGAGGATTGTCTGGTGTTCGAAGATTCGCCGTTCGGCGTGACGGCCGCGAAGGCTGCGCACATGACCGCTATTGCGGTGCCCGATGAGGCGATGGCTGACAGCAAGTACCAGCATGCTGACCAGATTATTCGCAAGCTCGCCGACTTTGATTTGGCCGCCTACGGCTTGCCCCCCATGGCCTGACCCCGCGCGGTCAAAAATGTGGGAGCTGGCTTGCTCGCGAATGCAGGATGTCAGTCAGTAGATTTATCAACTGACTCACCGTATTCGCGAGCAAGCCCGCTCCCACATTTGGGTTGCGGTTCTGCAAAAATCAGGCGCTGAAACCACCATCGATGGTCAGGCTGGCGCCCGTGATATAGCCGGCTTCCGGCCCGGCCAGATAGGCCACAAAACTGGCAATCTCCTCCACATGCCCATACCGTCCCACCGCCATCAACCCGATCAGACTTTCGGCAAAATCACTGCTCGCCGGGTTCATGTCGGTGTCCACCGGCCCAGGCTGCACGTTGTTGATGGTGATGCCCCGTGGCCCCAGGTCCCGCGCCAATCCCTTGGTCAACCCCACCAGCGCCGCCTTGCTCATGGCGTAGGGCCCGCCACCGCCAAAGGGCATGCGTTCGGCGTTGGTGCTGCCGATATTGATCACGCGGCCACCTTCGCCCATGTGCTTGGCGGCTTCCTGGGTGGCGATAAACACGCTGCGCACATTGATCGCCAAGGTCTGGTCGAAGTCTTCCAGCTTGAATTCGTCCAGCGGCGCGATGGCCAGCACGCCAGCGTTATTCACCAGGATATCCAGGCGTCCAAACGCCTCGACCGTGGCGTTGACCGCCGCGCGAATCGCCGTGGCATCGGCGCTGTCGGCTTGAATCGCCAGAGCCTGACCCCCTGCGCTGATCACCTCGTTCTGCAACGCTTGGGCCTTGGCGGCCGAGCTGACGTAGGTAAAGGCAACCGCTGCCCCCTGGGCGGCGAGGCGCTTGACGATGGCGGCGCCGATGCCGCGGGAACCGCCTTGAATCAAGGCGACTTTGCCGGTGAGGTTGTGTGTGGTCATGTCGATCTCCGAGGTAGTTGATGGAGCGAGTATCGACCTCACCCGCGCTGCTCGGTAGCCCGTGGTTGCTATAGTCTGTGTAAACCAAAAGTTTAGAGTGTGGCGATATGGAAAGCTTTGGCAGTATCGAATGCTTTGTGCGCAGCGCCGAGGGTGGCAGCTTTGCCGAGGCTGCTCGGCACCTGAGCCTGACCCCGGCTGCGGTGGGTAAAAGCGTTGCCAAGTTGGAGGCGCGCCTCGGTGTGCGGCTGTTCCAGCGCAGCACTCGGCGTCTGGCGCTGACCGAAGCCGGCAAGATGTTCCTGGCGGAAGTCAGCGGCAGCCTCACCACCATTCAGAATGCGGTCGCCAACCTGGCCAGTGCCGAATGGCGGCCGGTGGGCACGCTCAAGGTCAGCATGGGGCCAGTGTTCGGTAACCGGTACGTGGTGCCGTTGCTGGGCGAATTTATGCGGCGCTATCCGGATATCAGCCCGGACTGGCATTTCGATAACCGCCAGGTCGACCTGATCGGGCAAGGCTTCGATGCGGCCATTGGCGGCGGGTTTGAGCTGCCCCAAGGCGTGGTGGCGCGCAAGTTGACCCCGGCGCACCGGGTGCTGGTGGCGTCGCCGGATTACCTGGCGCGGTGCTCGCTGGTGCTGGCGCCCGATGACCTGTCCCACTGCCTTGGCATCTTGATCCGCTCGCCGCAGACAGGCCGTGTGCGTTCATGGCAACTGACCCATCGTGAGCGCGAGCACAGCCCTTTAGTGCTGAAACCGGCGATGACCATGAGCGACTCCGAAGCCGCTTGCTGCGCTAGTGCCCAGGGCCTTGGCATCGCGCTGGTGAGCATGCCGATGGCGGTGCCGTTCCTGGACAGCGGTGCGTTGGTGCGAGTGTTACCCGATTGGTATGTGGACGACGGCAATATTTCCATCTACTACGCCGAGCATAAATTGCTGCCGGGCAAGACGCGGGCGTTTGTGGATTTCATTATTGAGCAGTTCGCCGAGCAGAAACTGGCTCAACGGTTCAGTGCTATCTGAGCAGGGCCTTGTATCGAGTCGTGGCCATCGCGGGCAAGCCCGGCTCCCACAGTGATCGCAATCCAATGTGGGAGCCGGGCTTGCCCGCGATGCAGGCGCATCGGTCTACCGCCCGAACTTGCCCGGCCAGCCGATGACCTTCTTCGGCCGCGGTGTCGCATAAGTTCTGACCTTCGAGGTCGACAACCCCAACCGCACCAACGACTCGGCCACCATCACCGCCGCCGTCACCCCGTCCACCACCGGCACCCCGGTGCGCTGGCGAATCTGCTCGTCCAGCCCGGCCATGCCGCCGCAGCCCAGGCAGATCACTTCGGCCTTGTCGTCGCGAATGGCCAGTTCGGCCTGGTGCACGATGGCTTCCATGGCGCCCAGCGGGTCTTCTTCCAGCTCCAGCACCGCCATGCCGCTGGCACGCACCGAAGCGCAACGCTGGTAGAGGCCGGCGAGTTTCAGCCGGTCTTCAATCAGCGGCACCGTGCGGTCCAGGGTGGTCACCACCGAGTAGGCGTGCCCCAGGAACATCGCGGTGCTGGCCGCCGCTTCGGTGATATCCACCACCGGCACGTTGAGCAATTCCTGCAACCCTTCACGGCCATGCTCGCCATAACCGGCCTGGATCACCGCATCAAAGGGCTGGTCGTAGGCCATTACCCGATCCATCACGGCGATGGCTGCCAGATAACTTTCAAAGTTGCCTTCCACCGATTCTGCGCCGAAGTACGGGGTGAGCCCGACAATCTCGGTGCCCGGTGAAGCCACGGCCCGTGCTTGCTGGGCAATGGTGTCGGTGATGGATTCGGTGGTGTTGACGTTGACCACGAGGATACGCATGGAAAGTCCTTGTTTAATGACTGACGTTATCGACGGCAATGCTTTCGCCGCTGACATCGGCGTAGTGCGGTTGACGCTTGGCAATCAGCAGGTACAGCAACCCGGCAATGCCGGCGCCAAACAACCAGGAAAACGGCGAGACGCTGGCAAACCCCGGCAACAGCGCCAGCAGGATGGCGATCACTGCCGCCGGAATGAACGCGGCCACCGCACGCATATTCACCCCGCGGCTGTAGTAATAAATGCCTTGGGGGTCTTCGCTGTACAACTGCGGTACATCCACCTGGCTTCTACGAATCAGCCAGTAATCGACCATGATCACCCCGTACAACGGCCCCAGCAGCGCGCCGAGGCCAGAGAGGAAATACACGATCACCAGTGGGCTGTTATAGAGGTTCCACGGCAGGATCAGCACGGCAACGAAGGCGCTGATCAACCCGGCGCGCCGGAAGTTCAGGTACTTGGGCGCCAGGTTGCTCAGTACAAAGGCCGGGGCGACGAAGTTGGCCATGATGTTCACCGCCACGGTGACGATCAGGAAGGCCAGGCAGCCGAGCACGATAAAGAAGGTGTTGGGGATCGCCGCGATGATTTCGGTCGGGCTTTCGATCACGCGGCCATTGAGCTGGAACTGCCCGCCGCACAGCAGCACGGTAATCGCGGCGAACACCAGGATATTGACCGGCAGGCCCCAGAAGTTCCCGACCTGGATGGTCTTGCGGCACGGCGATGAACGCGCGAAGTCGCAGAAATTGAGGATCAGGGTGCCGTAGATGGCCAGCCACAGCGCGCCGCCGGCAAAGATATTGCGCCACATCTCGCCGCCACTCAGGGGCTCGCGGATCGACCAGGCGATCTGCCCGTTCGCCTGGAAGTACATCCAGCCGGCCAGTGCGGCCACGGTCAGCAGTATCACCGGCCCGGCGAAGCCTTCATAGCGACGTACCATTTCCATGCCGTAGGCGAGGATCACCAACTGCACCAGCCAGATCGCCACAAAACACGCCCAGCCCAGGGTCGACAGCCCGAGAATCGAGTCGTGGTCATAATCGGCAAACCCTGGATGAATGGCGGTCAGCAGCACGCGGAAAACTACCGAGGCCAGGTAGGTCTGGATCCCAAACCAGGCAATCGCAATTACCGCCCGAATCAACGCCGGAATCTGCGCCCCATGAATGCCAAAACTGATGCGGCTGATAACCGGAAACGGCACACCGGTCTTCTGCCCCATGTAGCCCGACAAGTTCATGAAGAAGTACACCAGCGCCGCGCCGATCCCCAGGGACAGCAATATTTGCCAGCCGCCCAGGCCCAGGGCATAGAGCCCAATGGCGAATGAATAGTTGGCGATGTTGTGCACGTCATTGGTCCACAGCGCAAAGATGCTATAGCGCCCCCAGCGTCGGCCTTCGACCTTGGTGGGCGCCAGGTCCTTGTTGTGCAGGCGCGGGCTGAGTACCAGCGGGCCGGGGCCTGTGGCTGCAGGATTCTGGGTGGAGGAGGGCAGATCCAGTGCGAGGGTGTTCGAGAGACTTGTACGCATTCCGGCAGGCTCCAGCGCATCTGCAGCAAAGCGGCGGATGGCAAAGTGTATGTAGGTTTTGTATTGATTGTATACAAAGCGTACTTCTGCCTAAGCCATATGCGTGCCAATTCTCGATATATGAAAATCTTGGCTAATTTCGTTTTTATATAGGTCGCGAATAACTTACTGAATTACGGGCACTATAAGTTGACCGTTTGAACAGGTATTTATTTTTTCATTAATTGCAGGGTTATTTATATGCAGCGCCATTGGCGCAGGGAGATGTTACGTTTTGGTGCGTTGTACATTAAGTTGCACACAAAAATGGCACCTATGGTTACAAGGTTGTGTACAGGTTTACCCGACCCCCAAAGCAAATATCGCGTTATGTAGGAGCGAGCTTGCTCGCGAAAAACGTCAACGATAACGCGGGCTTCCTGAATAAACGCGGCGTCCGTGAGTTTTTCGCGAGCAAGCTCGCTCCTACAGAGGCGGTGGCATCGGAGGCTCAAGCCTTGCTGATGATATTCCCCGCATGCAGCCCGCATTCCTTCTGCGTGGCTTCTTCCCACCACCAGCGGCCTTCGCGCTCATGCTGGCGGGGCAGTACCGGCCGGGTGCAGGGCTCGCAGCCGATGCTGATGAAGCCGCGCTCATGCAGGCTGTTGTACGGCAGCTCCAGCATGCGGATGTAGCCCCAGACCTCTTCGCTGGTCATCTGCGCCAGCGGGTTGAACTTGTACAGGGTGCGTTCCGGTGTGGAGAACGCCGTGTCGATTTCCAGCGCCGCCACCTGGCTGCGAGTGCCGGGGCTCTGGTCGCGGCGCTGGCCGGTGGCCCAGGCGCTGACGCCTGCGAGTTTGCGGCGCAGCGGTTCGATCTTGCGGATGCCGCAGCATTCGCCATGGCCGTCCTTATAGAAGCTGAACAGGCCTTTCTCTTTGACGAAGGGCTCCAGCTTGCTCGGGTCTGGCGAGATCAGCTCGATGTCGATCTTGTAGAACTCACGCACCTGCTCGATAAACCGGTAGGTCTCCGGATGCAGGCGGCCGGTGTCGAGGCTGAACACCTTGACGTTCTTGTTCAGCTTCCAGGCCATGTCCACAAGGACCACATCCTCGGCACCGCTGAAGGAAATCCACAAGTCATCGCCGAACTGGCTGAACGCCAGCTTGAGAATGTCCTGGGCAGACTTGTTGGCATAAGTCGTGGCGAGTTCAACGACGTCGAAGGCTTGGTTCATCAGGACGGTTCCTACAGGTCAGTGGCGCTGAGCGCTCTCTAGGAGGGCGATGGTATCAAAAACTGTCCCGCGTTGCGGCGGCGGGCTTGAGTCGCTAGAGTTCGGCAGTCCTTTTGCTCGCTCAACTAACAATATCTAACAGGAGTGTCGTGTGGAAATTGCCTGCCTTGACCTGGAAGGGGTACTGGTTCCGGAAATCTGGATCGCCTTTGCCGAGAAAACCGGCATTGAGTCCCTGCGGGCCACCACCCGTGACATCCCCGACTACGACGTGCTGATGCAACAGCGCCTGCGCATCCTCGACGAGCATGGGCTCAAGCTGGCCGATATCCAGGCCGTTATCGCCACGCTCAAACCGCTGGACGGCGCCATTGAGTTCGTCAATTGGCTGCGCGAGCGCTTTCAGGTGGTGATCCTGTCCGACACCTTCTACGAGTTCTCCCAACCATTGATGCGCCAGTTAGGTTTCCCGACGTTGCTGTGCCACCGATTGATCACTGATGAAAACGACCGGGTGGTGAGCTACCAGTTGCGTCAGAAAGATCCCAAGCGCCAGTCGGTTTTGGCGTTCAAAAGCCTGTATTACCGCGTGATCGCTGCCGATGACTCCTACAACGACACCACCATGCTGGGGGAAGCGGACCGTGGGATTCTGTTCCATGCGCCGGACAATGTGATTCGCGAATTCCCGCAGTTCCCGGCGGTGCATACGTTTGAAGACCTGAAGAAAGAGTTTATCAAGGCGTCGAATCGGCAGTTGAGCCTGTAAGTTATGCGGCGCGGCTGATTGCCCCATCGCAGGCAAGCCAGCTCCCACCTTTGACCATGTAACGTCAAACGACGCGGTCAACTGTGGGAGTCGGGCTTGCCTGCGATGGCGCCGTCACCGCCTTACCCTCGGCCAGCAAGCGCTCATAAGGAATACGCAAGCCTTCATGCAGACGCTTGATCATCGACAGGCTCAGCTTGCGCTTGTGGTTCAGCACCTCTGACACCCGCCCACTGGTGCCGATAAACGGCTCCAGATCGCGGGCGGTCATGCCCAATTGCTCCATGCGAAACTTGATAGCCTCTACCGGATCCGAAGGGGGCATGGGGTAATGCTCGGCTTCGTACTTCTCGATGAGGACTGCCAGGATTTCCAACTCATCACCTTCAGGCGAGCCGGGTGGTGCTCCCCATATCTGCTCGACTCGTACGAGTGCCGCAGTCAGGTCTTCCTGGGAGTGAATAGGTTTGATGTTCATCACGCAGTCTCCGCGTTGATCTGGTCGTACTGAGCGTGGGTTCCCACGAACCGTATAAACCCTAGTTGTCGCTGGTAGTCGATCGCCATGATCACTCGATACTTGTTGCCGCCAACGTTGAACACGACCCTGCCACCCTTAAGAATGCTCGCTGTTCTGAGTTCGGCCTTGAGTGCTTGCGGTGTTGGATAATTGGCCTTTTCCATGTGCCGATACCACTCGACCAGCGGTGTTCTGGCGTCGCTATAAGCTGAATGGCTTTCCCAGAATATTCGTAGGGTAGATAGAGCGATTATCCGCATCGCTTCAACCTCCCGTTTTGGGAGATCATAGGTGCGATTGCGTGGATAGGCAAACTCGGAAATATTTCCAGACGAGGAGGTAGTCGCTTCATGTGATCCTTCACAGGTGGCGGGTGGACGGTCGCTCCGGACGCTATCTGCAAGCGTCTATCCCGTCCACAGCGGTTCTGATTCAGGCTTTTTCTATCGCATGGCGTTCTACTCGAACGCTAGGAAGGGGCTGTGCCCTACAGATTTTCCAACGTTTGTAACAACACACGCACCTTTGTCAGCGACTCCTGATACTCCGCCTGCCACTGCGAATCCGCCACAATCCCGCCGCCACCCCAGCAACACACCTGCCCATCCTTGACCAGCAAGCTGCGAATCGCGATGGAGCTGTCCATTTCGCCGCGCACGTCCAGGTACACCAGCGAGCCGCAATACAACCCGCGGCGGGTGGGCTCCAGCTCATCGATGATCTGCATGGCGCGAATCTTCGGCGCGCCGGTAATGGAGCCGCCAGGGAAGCTGCCGGCGATCAGGTCGAGGGCGTCTTTGTCGTCGGCCAATATGCCAGTGACACTGCTCACCAAGTGGTGCACGTTGGGGTAGCTTTCCAGGCTGAACAGTTCCGGCACGTTCACCGAGCCGATTCGGCAACTGCGGCCGAGGTCGTTGCGCAGCAGGTCAACGATCATCAGGTTTTCTGCGCGGTCCTTGGGGCTGGCGAGCAGCTCAGCGGCGTTGGCAGCGTCCTCTTCCGGTGTTAAACCGCGAGGGCGGGTGCCCTTGATCGGGCGGGTTTCGACCTGGCCTTCGCTGATGCGCACGAAGCGCTCCGGCGACAGGCTCAGCACCGCTCCGTCATCGGGCAAACTCTGGAACCCGGAAAACGGCGTCGGGCAGGCTTCGCGCAGCGCGCAGTAGGCTGCCCATGGATCGCCGATGCACGGCGCACGAAAGCGTTGGGCAAAGTTGACCTGGTAGCAGTCGCCGGCCTGGATGTAATCCTGGATACGCAGGATGGCCTGCTGGTACGCATCCACGCTGAGGTCCGGCGCCATGGTGCCCTGGAGCTTGAAGGTGGTGGGGGTGTCACCTGTTGCATGACTGAACAGGGCGATCAGACGTTGCCGCTCGCTATCGGCCAGCACCGGGTGAAACACCAGTTGGCTGGTGTGCGCCAGGTGATCGCTGACCAGTGCCCAGGCATACAGCCCCAGGCGCGCATCCGGCAGATGCAGGTCGTCCACGGCCAGGCGCGAGACCTGTTCCAAGTGCCGGCCGAAGTCATAGCTCAAGTAACCGATCAAACCGCCGGCAAATGGCAATTCAACGCCAGCAGGCAGGGCCGCCTCACCCAACTGCGCCAGGTTCTCGCGCAGGCGTTGCAGGAAATCGCTGCCGCGTTCATCCGGCCCAACCGTCAAGGTCGCTTCGGGCCAGGCGCTGAGCAGGTCATAACGCCCCCGCTCGGCAGCCGGGCGGCCGCTGTCGAGCAGCACCGCGCCAGGCGCATGGCGAATAGCCGCAAAGTACTCGGCGGGGTTGGTCCGGTAGGGTAAGGGGTAAACGGAGCAGGTCGACATGCGAGGGTGAATCAGCCATTGGCGGGGGGGAGGGGATTGTAGTCCTCTGTAGGACTTGCTCCTAGAGGGGATGTCGGTGATAGCTCGATAGAGGGTATAGCCTGAGGGGCAAATGGCTTGTCAGAAAGCTATCGCAGGCAAGCCAGCCCCCACCTATCGAGCCCGGGCTTGCCTGCGATGCGCTGCTTAGCCTTCAACCGGCGGAATATGCCCGAACATCTCCTGCACGAACTTCACCCGTTCCTCGGGGGTTTCTGTCACCCCGGCTGCCTTGAGCTCTTCAAGCCGTGCCTCCACCGCATGGGTGCGCAAAGTCAGGCCGCAATCGTTGGCAATCTGGATGTTCAGCCCAGGCCGAGCGTTCAGCTCAAGGATCAATGGGCCTTTTTCCTGGTCCAGCACCATGTCCACGCCGATATAACCCAGCCCGCACAGCTCATAGCAGCCGGCGGCGAGCTTCATGAAACCGTCCCAGTTGGGCAGTTGCACGCCATCCACCGCGTTGGTGGTGTCGGGGTGCTTGGTGATGATGTTGTTCAGCCAGGTGCCGCGCAGGGTCAGGCCGGTGGCCAGGTCTACACCCACGCCGATCGCGCCCTGGTGCAGGTTGGCCTTGCCTCCGGACTGGCGGGTGGGCAAGCGCAGCATCGCCATCACCGGGTAGCCCATCAGCACGATGATGCGGATGTCCGGCACGCCTTCATAGCTGATGCTCTTGAAGATCTGGTCGGGCACCACGCGGTACTCGATCAACGCGCGGTCGCGGTGGCCGCCGAGGGAGTACAGGCCGGTGAGGATGCTGGAAATCTGGTGCTCGATCTCCTCATGGCTGATGATTTTTCCGGACACCGTGCGGTAGCGCCCTTCAAACCGGTCGGCCACCACCAGGATGCCGTCGCCGCCAGCACCCTGGGCGGGCTTGATCACGAAGTCGCTGCGCCCGCCGATGATCTCGTCGAGCTTGTCGATTTCCTTCTCGGTGGAGATCACCCCGTACATTTCCGGTACATGGATGCCGGCGGCAAGGGCCCGTTCCTTGGTGATGATCTTGTCATCCACGATGGGGTACAGGCTGCGCTTGTTGTACTTGAGCACGTAGTCGGCATTACGCCGGTTAATGCCCATGATCCCCCGCGCTTCCAGGGCCTTCCAGGTCTTCCAGAAGCCAAACATCAAGAATCAGCCTTCAGGAACGCCTTGAAACGTACCAGTTCGGTGAGGCGATAGCCGCGATAGCGACCCATGGCCAGCATGAAGCCCACCAGAATCAACAGGATCGCCGGGAAGGTGAACACGAAGTAGACCAACTCCGGCACGCTCATGATCAGGTGCGCCAGGGACGCAGCGAACAGCGTGCCAATAGCCACTTTCAGCGCATGGTTGGCGCCACGCTCCTCCCAGGTGATCGAGAGGCGTTCGATGGTCATGGTCAGGATCACCATCGGGAACAGCGCCACCGACAAGCCGCGTTCCAGCCCCAGCTTGTGGCTGAACAGGCTGATGGCGGCAATCAGCACCACCACGAAGGTCAGCACCACCGACAGCCTCGGCAGCATCTGCAGTTTAAGGTGTTCAAGGTACGACCGGAGCGACAGGCCCAGTGCCGTGATGATCGTGAACAGCACAATCCCGAAGCCCAACTGGGTCTCGCGGAATGCCAAGGCGATCAGTACGGGGGTGAAGGTGCCCAGGGTCTGCAGGCCGATGAGGTTGCGCAAGATCAAGATCACCAGCACGCCTATCGGGATCATCACCATGATCATGAAGGTCTGCTGGGTTTGCAGCGGCAGGCCGTACAGCGAGTATTCGAGGAAGTTGGCGTCGGTGTTTTCGTCCGTCAGCTTGGCCAGGCGGATGGCGTTCATCTCGCTGTTGTTCAGGCTGAAGGTCACCATGGCTTTCTTGCCGCCATCGACGGTGATCAGGTTTTCATCGCCGGTCCACCACAGCAGGCGGTCGGCGGGCAGGCCCTGTTCACCAGTTTCCGGGTTGAAGTACAGCCAGTCGTTGCCGTTGAAACTGCGCAGCCATAGTTCCGGGGTTTGCGGCTGGTCGGCCACCAGGCGGATGGTGTGGACTTTCTCTACCGGCACGTGGGCGATGGACAGCAGCAGTTCGACGATCTTGGCTTTGTGCGGCGTCGAGGGGTCGCCGGCCAGCAGCAACTTCACATTGTCGTCGTTGAGGTTGTTGGTGCGCTTGATGGCTTCACTGATAAAGGTCTCGACGTCGGCCGAGTGCTGGCGGATCGGGGCCAGCAAGGCTTCGGCGGCGATCTTCTCGGGGCCTTCCACGGCGATGCTGTCGCGGAAGGTCGGGCCTTTGATCTTGACCTTTTCGCCGCTGTAGCGCTTGGTCAGCACCAGGCGGTAATAGAGGGTCTGGTTGCCCTTGGCCCGACGCGCCGACCAGGTGACCTTGCGGTTGCCGTCGATGCGGTTGACGCTCACCCCGTAGTTGTTCGAGATAAAGCTCTCATTGAGGCTGACGAAGTCGCGGCTCAAGGGCGGCACGAACATCTGGATCTTGACCGGGTCTTTCGGGTTGGCGACGAACTCGACCTTGGCGTCGATGTTCCACAAGTCGTCGGTGGCATCTTCGGTGACGGGAATTCCCAGCACGAAGATCTGATAGGCGGTGACCGAAATGCCCAGCACCACCAGCAAGGTGATCAGGATTTTCAGGTGCAGGGTCAGAGAGCGCATTCGGTTTACTCGGCGGTATTAAGCGTCGGCGGCGCAGGCGGGTTTGCCTGCTGCATATTTAAGACTGGGGTCGACCAGCGCATCAAAGCGTTTCAAGGCTTCGGAGCCAATCAGCAGCGGGTATTGGAATGCGCTGCGGTCAGTCAAGTTCACTTCGATGCTGCGTAAAGCACTGCCCATGCAGATATCCAGCGCAATCACTGGGCGGGCGGTGTAGTTCTTGTCCTCATCGGGGTCGTAGTCGCCGGCGCGGCGCTTGATTTTGCTGACACGCGCCAGGGGCAGTTCGATGGGGTGGGAATGGGCGGTGTCGATGGCCAGGTAGAAGCGTACCCAGGATTCGCCATTGCGCTTGAAGCGCTTGATATCGCGGGCACTCAACGAGGCGGTCTTGGCGCCGGTGTCGAGTTTGGCCGCCACTTCCAGGTCGATACCCGCAAGCTTGGCGTATTCATTCAGGCCGTACACGGTCTTCTCGGCGCCAGCGCCAAGGCTCGGTATGCACAGCAGGCACATCACTAGTAGGTAAGGCTTGAGTCTCATAAATCCTGAGGCAGGGCAGTGCACTGTTCATTTCATGGGGACTGGCATTGCTGCGCAATCTCGGGTGCGCCCTTTCATCATTTGATGTCAGGCAAAAGCGGCGGGCATTCTAACATGATGCTTTTTTGGCGCCAGCGCTGGCAGGCGGCCATGCCTTGGCAAGCGAATGAGGGGGTTATTAGACGATTGTCGACAATGTGTATTTATTCTTTGACTGTGAGAGGCTTATTGGCTAGTTTTTGCGGCATTGATTTTAAAGGTGTCGACAATATGCTGGAGCAACTGGAAAAACCATCGGTGGCACCAGACGATTCCCAGACCATGTCAGAGAACGTCTTCCGGCGTATCCAGGCCGCCATCGTCAAAGGCGAAATCGCCCCCGGCAGCAAGATTTCCGAGCCGGAGCTGGCGCGCACCTACGGCATCAGTCGCGGCCCGCTGCGCGAAGCGATCCATCGCCTGGAAGGCCAGCGCCTGCTGGTGCGGGTGCCTCATGTCGGCGCCCGCGTGGTGTCTTTGAGTCATGCCGAGCTGGTCGAACTGTATGAGATTCGCGAGTCCCTGGAAGGCATGGCCTGTCGCCTGGCCGCCGAGCGCATGACTGACGCAGAGATCGAGGAGCTTCGCCAGGTGTTGCACACCCACGAACGGGATGCGGCGTTCCAGGCCGGTGTCGGCTATTACCAGCAGGAAGGCGACTTCGATTTTCACTACCGCATCATTCAAGGTGCCGGTAACCGCACCCTCACCCAAATGCTCTGCGGCGAGCTGTATCAACTGGTGCGCATGTACCGCATCCAGTTCTCCGCCACCCCCAATCGTCCACGCCAGGCCTTTGCCGAGCATCACCGCATTCTCGACGCGATTGCCGATCGCGACGGTGAACTGGCCGAACTGTTGATGCGCCGGCATATCGGCGCCTCCAAACGCAACATTGCCCGTCACTTCCCGGACGGTGCGCCTTCATCACGAGGTGAGTCATGAGTTCCAACAACAACAGCACTCCCGGCCAGCGTTTCCGTGACGCCGTCGCCAGTGAACAGCCCTTGCAAGTGGTGGGCGCCATCAACGCCAACCATGCGCTGTTGGCCAAGCGCGCCGGCTTCAAGGCGATTTATCTGTCAGGTGGCGGTGTAGCCGCCGGCTCCCTCGGCGTGCCGGACCTGGGTATCACCGGCCTGGATGACGTGCTCACCGACGTGCGCCGCATTACCGACGTGTGCGACCTGCCGCTGCTGGTGGACGTGGACACCGGTTTCGGCTCCTCGGCGTTCAACGTGGCGCGTACCGTCAAGTCGATGATCAAGTTCGGTGCCGCCGCCATCCATATCGAAGACCAGGTGGGCGCCAAGCGCTGCGGTCATCGCCCCAACAAAGAAATCGTGTCCCAGCAGGAAATGGTCGACCGCATCAAGGCCGCCGTGGATGCGCGCACCGATGACAGCTTCGTGATCATGGCGCGCACCGACGCCCTGGCGGTCGAGGGCCTGGAGTCCGCGCTGGAGCGCGCCGCCGCATGCATCGAGGCCGGTGCCGACATGGTGTTCCCGGAAGCCATCACTGAACTGGAAATGTACAAGCTGTTCGCCTCCCGCGTGAAGGCGCCGATCCTGGCGAACATCACCGAGTTCGGCGCGACACCGCTGTACACCACCGAACAGTTGAAATCTGCGGATGTTTCCATTGTGCTGTACCCGCTCTCGGCCTTCCGTGCCATGAACAAGGCCGCCGAGAATGTCTACACCGCGATTCGTCGCGACGGTACCCAGCAGAACGTGATCGACACCATGCAAACGCGCATGGAGCTTTACGATCGCATCGACTACCACACCTTCGAGCAGAAGCTCGACGCGCTGTTCGCCGCGAAAAAGTAATTGCACTGTAGGAGCGAGCTTGCTCGCGAAGATCGCCAACGATAACGCGAGAAACCTGGAGAAACGCGATGCCCTTGCGTTTTTCGCGAGCAAGCTCGCTCCTACAGGGTGTGAGCTGGACGGCTCCCTGAATAATTACAAAATTGGAGAAGAACCATGGCTGAAGCAAAAGTATTGAGTGGTGCTGGTCTGCGTGGCCAGGTCGCCGGGCAGACTGCACTGTCCACCGTGGGCCAGGCCGGCGCCGGCCTGACCTACCGTGGCTACGACGTACGCGAACTGGCCGCTGACGCCCAGTTTGAAGAAGTCGCCTACCTGCTGCTGTACGGTGAATTGCCAACCCAGGCAGAACTGGCCGCGTACAGCGACAAGCTGAGCAAACTGCGTGACTTGCCCCAGGCCCTGAAAGAAGTGCTCGAACGCATCCCCGCCGACGCCCACCCGATGGACGTGATGCGCACCGGGTGCTCGTTCCTGGGCAATATCGAGCCGGAGAAAGACTTCAGCGTGCAGCGCGATGTCACCGACCGCCTGCTCGCCGCGTTCCCGGCGATCATGTGCTACTGGTATCGCTTCAGCCACGACGGCCAGCGCATCGATTGCGTGACCGACGAGCCGAGCATCGGTGGCCACTTCCTGCACCTGCTGCATGGCAAGAAGCCGAGCGAGTTGCACGTCAAAGTGATGAACGTGTCACTGATCCTCTACGCCGAACACGAATTCAACGCTTCGACCTTCACCGCACGGGTGTGTGCATCGACATTGTCCGACCTGTATTCCTGCGTCACCGCTGCCATCGGCTCCCTGCGCGGCCCGCTGCATGGCGGTGCCAACGAAGCAGCGATGGAAATGATCGAGCGTTTCTCCTCGGCCCAGGAAGCGGTTGAAGGCACCCTTGGCATGTTGGCGCGCAAAGACAAGATCATGGGCTTTGGCCACGCGATCTATAAAGACAGCGATCCGCGCAATGAGGTGATCAAGGGCTGGTCGAAAAAACTCGCTGACGAAGTGGGCGACACCGTGTTGTTCCCGGTCTCCGAAGCCATCGACAAGACCATGTGGGAACAGAAGAAGCTGTTTCCCAACGCCGATTTCTACCATGCCTCGGCGTACCACTTCATGGGCATCCCGACCAAGTTGTTCACGCCGATCTTCGTATGCTCGCGCCTGACCGGCTGGGCTGCGCACGTGTTCGAGCAGCGCGCCAACAACCGCATCATCCGTCCAAGCGCCGAGTACACCGGCGTTGAGCAGCGCAAGTTCGTGCCAATCGAACGTCGCTGAATGGGATGGGCTGTGCCCGCTGGCTCATATGCTTTTTTGTGGGAGCTGGCTTGCCTGCGATGGCATCACTGTGGTGTGACAGGTACACCGAGGTGATGCCATCGCAGGCAAGCCAGCTCCCACAGGAAACAAAGCCAGTGTCGACAGTTCACCTTTCGAACTTACCGTGACCGAGTCCTGACGATGAACACTGAATTTCGCAAACCACTCCCCGGCAGCCGCCTGGATTTCTTCGACGCCCGTGCGGCTGTCGAGGCAATCACCCCCGGCGCCTACGCCACGCTGCCCTACACCTCGCGCGTGCTCGCCGAGAACCTGGTGCGCCGTTGCGACCCGGCCACCCTCGACGCGTCCCTGAGCCAGCTGATCGAGCGCAAGCGCGACCTCGACTTCCCGTGGTTCCCGGCCCGCGTGGTGTGCCATGACATCCTCGGCCAGACCGCACTGGTCGACCTCGCCGGCCTGCGCGATGCCATCGCCCAGCAAGGCGGCGACCCGGCGCAGGTCAACCCGGTGGTGCCCACCCAACTGATCGTCGACCACTCCCTGGCCGTCGAGGCCGGTGGCTTTGACCCGCAAGCCTTCGAAAAAAACCGCGCCATTGAAGACCGTCGCAACGAAGACCGTTTTCACTTCATCGAGTGGACCAAAAAGGCCTTCAAGAACGTCGATGTGATCCCGCCGGGCAACGGCATCATGCACCAGATCAACCTGGAGAAAATGTCCCCGGTGATTCAAGTGCGTGACGGTGTGGCCTTCCCGGACACCTGTGTTGGCACCGACAGCCATACCCCCCACGTGGATGCCCTGGGTGTGATCGCCATCGGCGTCGGTGGCCTGGAAGCCGAGAGCGTGATGCTCGGCCGCGCGTCGTGGATGCGCCTGCCGGAAAGCGTTGGCGTGGAATTGACCGGCAAGCTGCAACCGGGCATCACCGCCACCGATATGGTGCTGGCGCTCACCGAATTCCTGCGCCAGCAAAAGGTGGTCGGCGCCTGGCTGGAGTTCTTCGGCGAAGGGGCTTCGGCACTGACCTTGGGTGACCGTGCCACCATCTCCAACATGGCCCCGGAGTACGGCGCCACCGCCGCGATGTTCTACATTGACGCGCAAACCATTGCCTACCTCAAACTCACCGGTCGCGAAGACGAACAAGTCGCCCTGGTCGAGCAATATGCACGCCACACTGGCCTGTGGGCAGACGACCTGAAAGGCGCGCAGTACGAGCGCAGCCTGAGCTTCGACCTCTCCAGCGTCGTGCGCAACATGGCCGGCCCGAGCAACCCCCATGCCCGCCTGGCCACCCGCGACCTGGCGTCAAAAGGCATTGCCGGCCAATGGGATGACGTGCCGGGGCAAATGCCCGACGGCGCGGTGATCATTGCGGCCATCACCAGTTGCACCAACACCAGCAACCCGCGCAACGTGATCGCCGCCGGCCTGTTGGCACGCAACGCCAACAAGCTTGGGCTGACCCGCAAGCCGTGGGTCAAGTCGTCCCTGGCGCCGGGCTCGAAAACCGTGGCCATGTACCTGGAAGAAGCCGGACTGGGCCATGAACTGGAAAAACTCGGCTTTGGCGTGGTGGCCTTTGCCTGCACCACCTGCAACGGCATGTCCGGCGCGCTCGACCCGGTGATCCAGCAAGAGATCATCGACCGCGACCTGTACGCCACCGCAGTGTTGTCGGGTAACCGCAACTTTGACGGGCGCATTCACCCTTACGCCAAGCAAGCGTTCCTGGCGTCGCCGCCGCTGGTGGTGGCCTATGCGATTGCCGGTACCATCCGTTTCGACATCGAAAAGGACGTGCTCGGCCTGGACGCCGACGGCAAGGAAATCCGCCTGCAAGACATCTGGCCGAGCGATGAAGAGATCGACGCGGTGGTCAAGGCTTCGGTGAAACCCGAGCAATTCCGTGCGGTGTATATCCCGATGTTCGCCATCCACGAAGACACCGGGCCCAAGGTCACGCCGCTGTACGACTGGCGCCCACAAAGCACCTATATCCGCCGCCCGCCGTACTGGGAAGGCGCGCTGGCCGGTGCACGGCCGCTCAAAGGCATGCGCCCGCTGGCGGTGCTGCCAGACAACATCACCACGGACCACCTGTCGCCGTCCAACGCGATCATGCTTGACAGTGCCGCCGGTGAATACCTGGCGAAAATGGGCTTGCCGGAAGTCGACTTCAACTCCTACGCGACCCACAGGGGCGACCATTTGACGGCGCAGCGCGCCACCTTCGCCAACCCGAAACTGTTCAACGAAATGGTGCAGGAAAACGGCAAGGTCAAGCAGGGCTCTCTTGCGCGTATCGAGCCGGAAGGCAAGGTCACGCGGATGTGGGAAGCGATTGAAACCTACATGGAACGCAAACAGCCGTTGATCATCATCGCGGGCGCCGACTATGGCCAGGGCTCGTCCCGTGACTGGGCGGCCAAGGGCGTACGCCTGGCCGGTGTGGAAGCCATTGCCGCCGAAGGCTTCGAGCGTATCCACCGCACCAACCTGGTGGGCATGGGCGTGTTGCCCCTGGAGTTCCTGCCGGGCACCGACCGCCACACCCTGCAAATCGACGGCAGTGAAACCTATGACGTGGTCGGCGAGCGCACCCCGCGTGCGCAACTGACCCTGGTGATCAACCGCAAGAATGGCGAACGTGTCGAGGTGCCAGTGACCTGCCGCCTGGACACCGCCGAAGAAGTGTCGATCTACGAGGCCGGTGGCGTGTTGCAACGTTTCGCCCAGGACTTCCTGGAATCAAAGGCGACCGCCTGAAGAGGATAACCATGGCACACGTAGCGCAAATCAAGATCCCCGCCACCTACATGCGTGGCGGCACCAGCAAGGGCGTGTTCTTCAGCCTCCAGGACCTGCCCGCAGCGGCGCAGGTGCCGGGCCCTGCACGCGACGCCTTGTTGCTGCGGGTGATTGGCAGCCCCGACCCCTATGACAAGCAGATCGACGGCATGGGTGGGGCCACCTCGAGCACCAGCAAGACCGTGATCCTGGCCAAAAGCAGCCGCGCCGATCACGACGTGGATTACCTGTTTGGCCAGGTCTCCATCGACAAGCCATTTGTCGATTGGAGCGGCAACTGCGGCAACCTGTCGGCGGCGGTGGGTTCGTTCGCCATCAGTGCCGGCCTGGTCGATGCGGCCCGCGTGCCCCATAACGGCGTGGCCGTGGTGCGGGTGTGGCAGGCCAATATCGGCAAGAGCATCATCGCCCACGTGCCGATCACTGACGGCGCGGTGCAGGAAACCGGCGACTTTGAACTGGACGGCGTGACCTTCCCGGCCGCCGAAGTGCAGTTGGAATTCATGGACCCGGCGGCGGAAGAAGAGGGCGGTGGTGGTTCGATGTTCCCCACCGGCAACCTCGTCGACGACCTGGAGGTGCCCGGCGTCGGTACCTTCAAGGCCACGTTGATCAACGCCGGTATTCCGACGATTTTCATCAATGCCCAAGACCTGGGCTACACCGGTACCGAGCTGCAAGGCGCGATCAACAGCGACCCCAAGGCCCTGGCGATGTTCGAGACCGTGCGGGCGTATGGCGCGTTGCGCATGGGCCTGATCCAACACCTGGACGAAGCCGCCCAGCGCCAGCACACGCCCAAGGTGGCGTTCGTCGCCAAGCCAGCCGATTACGTGGCCTCCAGCGGCAAGGCGATCAAGGCCGGCGATGTGGACCTGCTGGTGCGCGCCTTGTCGATGGGCAAACTGCACCACGCGATGATGGGCACTGCGGCGGTGGCGATTGGCACCGCCGCGGCGATTTCCGGCACCTTGGTCAACCTGGCGGCGGGCGGCGTAGAGCGCAATGCCGTGCGCTTCGGGCACCCGTCCGGCACCTTGCGTGTGGGGGCCGAGGCCAGCCAGGTGGACGGTGAATGGGTGGTGAAAAAAGCCATTATGAGCCGCAGTGCGCGGGTGTTGATGGAAGGCTACGTGCGCATCCCCGGCGACGCCTTTTAGCTTGATCGTTCCCACGCTCCGCGTGGGAACGCCGCCTGGGACGCTCTGCGTCCTGCTGTGACGCAGAGCGTCACGGGATGCATTCCCACGCGGAGCGTGGGAACGATCAACATCAACCTTGACCTTGAGGAACAACCCCACCTTTTAGGAGAACTGCCATGAGCGCCAACGTCGACCAGAACAACCGCCCCGACTACGACCCGGTTTTGCAGGGCATCGCCGACTACGTCCTCAACTACCGCATTGACTCCCAGGACGCCCTGGACACCGCCCGCAACTGCCTGATGGACACCCTCGGCTGTGGCCTGCTGGCCCTGCGCTTCCCCGAGTGCACCAAGCACCTGGGGCCGATGGTAGAGGGTACCGTGGTGCCGTTTGGCGCACGGGTGCCGGGCACTTCGTTCCGCCTGGACCCGGTCAAGGCCGCCTGGGATATCGGTTGCATCGTGCGCTGGCTCGACTACAACGACACCTGGCTTGCCGCCGAATGGGGCCACCCTTCAGACAATCTTGGCGGCATCCTCGCCGTGGCCGATCACCTGTCGCAGAAGCGCCTGGCCAATGGCGACGCGCCGCTGACCGTGCGTGCAGTGCTGGAAGCGATGATCATGGCTCACGAAATCCAAGGCGTGATTGCCTTGGAAAATTCCTTCAACCGGGTAGGCCTCGACCATGTGTTGCTGGTGAAAGTCGCTACCACGGCGGTCACCGCCAAGCTGATGGGCGCCAACCGCGAGCAGTTGCTATCGGCGTTGTCCCACGCTTTTGTCGATGGTCAGGCGCTGCGCACCTATCGTCATGCACCGAATGCCGGCTCGCGCAAATCCTGGGCGGCGGGCGATGCGTCGAGCCGCGGCGTGCGCCTGGCAGACATCGCCCTGCGTGGCGAAATGGGCATCCCCGGCGTGTTGAGTGCGCCGCAGTGGGGCTTCTATGACGTGCTGTTCAGCCACACCAACAAGGACCTGGCGCTCAAGCCCGAGGACAAGCGAGCTTTCAGCCTGCCCCAAGCCTACGGCACCTATGTGATGGAAAACGTGCTGTTCAAGATCAGCTTTCCGGCCGAGTTTCACGCGCAAACCGCCTGTGAAGCGGCAGTCGCCCTGCATCCGCAGGTCAAGCATCGTTTACATGAAATCGACCGTATCGTGATCACTACCCATGAGTCGGCGATTCGCATTATTTCCAAGGTCGGCCCATTGGCGAATGCCGCCGATCGCGACCACTGCCTGCAATACATGACCGCCGTGCCCTTGGCGTTCGGCAATCTGGTGGCCGAGCAGTATGAAGATGATTTCCACGCGGCCCACCCGATCATCGATGAGCTGCGCGACAAGATGGTCGTCATCGAAGACCCGCGCTACAGCCGCGAATACCTGGAGGCCGACAAGCGCTCGATTGCCAACGCGGTGCAGGTGTTTTTCACGGATGGCACCTGCACCGAGCAGGTGGTGGTGGAGTACCCGATTGGCCATCGCCGCCGTCGGGTGGACGGCATTCCACTGCTGGAAGACAAGTTCAAGGCCAACCTGGCCACGCGGTTCACCGCGCAACGCAGCGCCGAAATCTTTGCGTTGTGCAAGGATCAGGCACGGCTTGAGGCTACTCCAGTCAACCGTTTCATGGACCTGCTCACTATCTGAAAAACAGCACAGTCACTGTAGGAGCGAGCTTGCTCGCGAAAAACGTCAACGATGCCGCGTGCTTCCTGAGTAAGCGCGGCGCCTATGGCTTTTTCGCGAGCAAGCTCGCTCCTACAGAGGCAATGACGCAGGCTCAAGCGTGTCCAAACCGCAGTATCACCCGGCGGTTGTGCTTGCTCTTTTTCTCGATCTTCTCGCAGAACACCCGACCGATTTCCTCGGTATTGAGCACATGGGTACCGCCGCAGGGCTGGATATCGATGCCGGGGATTTCAATCACCCGTACCGAACCGGAGACCACCGGCGGCGCAACCGCCTGAGTGCGGGTGATCTGCAGCAGGGTCGCGTACTCGGTGGCAGGCATCGACAGCGTTTTCACCGCGTGGGCCTGCTCGATCAGGGCGTTGAGGTCACGGGTGAGGCCGTCTTTGTCCAGGGTCATCTCCGGCAGGTCGAAATCCAGTCGGCCTTTATCCGCACTGATGCTGCAACCGGTCACGGGCGCGTCGATGAGGGAGCACAGCAAGTGCAGGCAAGTGTGCATCTTCATGTGCTGGTAGCGCCGCTCCCAATCCAGCCCGGCGTCGACCTGGACGCCAGCGGCCAACTGTTCGGGGCAATGGTCTACCTGATGCCAGATGATCGAGCGCAACACCGGATCGCGCACGGTGCCTGTCACCTCGACCCGTGTGCCATCGGCCAGGGTGAAGTGGCCGGTATCGCCTGGTTGCCCACCGCCGGTGGGGTAGAACAGGGTGTGCTCCAGGGCGATACCTTGTTCGCTGACGGCAATCACCCGGGCGCTGAAGGCGTTCTGGTAGGGCGCGCTGTCAAACAGCGCCAGGGTTTCCATGGTATGCACGGACATGTTCAACCTCCGACGATCAATGGGGTGGCTTGCAAGAGGTGGCGCACCAGTGCGCTCAAGCCAGGGGGAGAGAGCAGGGTGATTTCAAATTCCGGCCCGCACACCTTCAGGTTCAGCGGCAGGCGTGGCAGTTGCTCGTCGTTGTCGAGGCGACGCAGGCGAAACTGCAGGTGGTGCCGCTCTTTCACCGTGGGTTCGAGCATCAGCCCTTGCAGCGGATGAAAGTCGGCGTCCAGCACGGTGACCTTGTGGCCGGCACTCACTTCGCCCACCACGTGCAAGCGCTCATCCAGGGCAAAGGCGCCGAGGTAGTTGCTGTGGTCCGATTCATCGTTTTTCTGCAGTTGGATCTGGTTGACCACCTTGACCTTGGTGCCTGCCGGCACGTCCTGGGTAATCACGCAGGAGGGGCTGATAAACACGTTATCGCCGATCGAAACATAGCCCAGCACGCGGGCGCCGGCGCCGACTTCGACGTTGTTGCCCAGGCGCGGGTGGCGTTTGCCGTCCGGGTTGTTGGCAATACCGCGCGCACCCAGGGTCACGCCGCAGAGGATGTAGCAGTCGTTGCCGATCACGCAGGTCTCGCCGATGACCGTGCCGTAGCCATGGTCCAGCACAAAGCGCCGGCCGATGCGCGCTGCCGGGTGAATCTCGGCGCCGGAGAGAATCTTGCCCTGGTTACTCAGTTTGAGGGCCATGCGCGAAAAATCGCCGTGATCAGCGGACTGGAAATGCCACACCAGGTGCGCAAGGCGGTAGAACAGCACGGCCTTGAACGAGGCGTAGGATTCCAGGATCAACTCACCGCGCCCACGGGACGCGGGGTCGCGATAGGCATAGGCAATCAGGTCTTCGGCCACCGCCTGGGCGGCGGTCTGGATCAACGGTGCCAGGTGCGGCTCCAGCTGCTTCATCTGTCTGGGCGTCAGGGTGGTGATGAGGTGGGTGAGCAACTCATCGTGCAGCTGTTGCATGTCGATAAAGCCCCCCATGGAGACACCCCCGTACATTGAATGGTTGGAAGCCCCGTTATTCGAAACTGGGCAGGTAGCTGTCGGCATTGTCGTAGACCATGGTCAACACCACCGTTTCAGGCGGCAGTTCGGGGGCGAGTTGGGCGATGGCAACCATGTTGGCGGCCGAAGACAGCCCGAGGCTGATGGCATCGGTGCGCATGATGCGTTTGATCATGTCCAGGCAATCGGCGTGCGACACCTTGAGCATGCCGTCGATCACGTCCAGGTTGAGGATGCTGGGGATCAGGCCAATCGACAGGCCCTGGATCCCGTGCGCTGCGTGTTGGTCTTTGAGCAGGTCGCACTCTTCCGGTTCTACACCCATCACCCGCAGCGCCGGCCAGGCGGCCTTGAGGGTTTCGCCGATACCGGTGATGTGTCCACCGGTGCCAATGCCGCTGACGAAGTAGTCCACGCGCTGTTCACCGAAGGCGCGAAGGATTTCCGGGGCGGTGGTGTCGCGGTGGGTTTGGGGGTTGGCGCCATTGCGTTGCTGGTTGAGCATCACATAGTTGGGGTTCTCCAACTGCAGCTCCATGCACTTTTCGCCGTGGGAGTTATTGCCCAGGCGACTGTCGGACAGCACTACCCTGGCGCCATACAGACGCAGCAGTTTCTGTTTTTCCGGGCTGTAGTTGTCAGGGATCACCAGCACTACTTTGTAACCCAGCACATTGCCGGCCATCACCAGGCCAATGCCGGTGTTGCCGCCACTGGGTTCGATGATGGTCTGCCCGGAATCACGGATCAGCACGCCGCGGCGCTCGGCATCCAGGATCATGCCCAGGGCGATGCGCGCCTTGTGGCTGCCGCCGGGGTTGAGGGACTCCAGCTTGGCGTAGACCTCGATGCCGAGGTCTTCGGAAAACTGGGCCAGACGCACGATCGGCGTTTGGCCGATGACGTCGAGAATGGAGTTATGCAGCATCAGCACGTCCCCACTTTCAGTACAACGGCATGTCAGGTTCGACGTCGCGAACCCAATGTTTCATGCCACCCTGGAGGACTTTGGTGTTGGCAAAGCCAGCCGCCAACAGGGTGCTGGCGGCTTGCTCGGCACGGGCGCCTGCGTAGCAGATCAGGTAGTGGGTGTTGTCGCGGCTCAGGCTGGCGAGTTGCCCGTCCAGCTCTGCCAACGGGATATGCACCACGCCCGGTAATTTGCACACTTCCAGTTCGCTGGCGTCCCGCACGTCGAGCAATACATCGGCGCTGCTGGGGTGTTCGAGCACTTGCTTGAGCACCTGGGGCTTGATGTAGCGTTCCGCGGCCAGGGAGGGCAGGCTCGGTACGGCATCGGCGCAGGTGGCCGGCGCGACGGTTTCGCTATGGCGCAGGTCCGAGCAGCAGGGGCAATCAGCGCGGCGCTTGAAGCGGATTTCGCTGAACTTCATCGCCAGCGCGTCGAAGCGCATCAAGCGGCCGGACAAGGGGTCGCCAATACCAATCAGCAATTTGATCGCCTCGGTGGCCTGGATCATACCGACCACGCCCGGCAACACGCCGATCACACCGCCCGCGCTGCAATTGGGTGCCAACTCTGCGGGTGGGGCCTTGGGGAACAGGCAGCGATAGCACGGCCCACCTTTATAGTTGAGCACGCTGATCTGCCCGTCGAAACGGTAGATAGCGCCGTACACCAAAGGTTTGCCCAACTGCACACAGGCGTCGTTGACCAGGTAGCGGGTGTCGAAATTGTCGGTTCCGTCGATCACCAGGTCATAGGCGCCCACCAGTTCCAGGGCGTTGTCGCTGTTGAGCGCGGTGTTGTACGCGTTGATCTGGATATGCGGATTGAGGTCCAGCAGGCGCTGCTTGGCGGACTCGACCTTGGGCATGCCCAGGGTGCTGTTGCCATGCACAATCTGGCGTTGCAGGTTGCTGCTTTCCACCACATCAAAGTCCACCAGACCCAGGGTGCCGATGCCGGCCGCCGCCAGGTACAGGCTGATGGGCGAGCCCAGCCCGCCGGTACCGATGACCAGCACCTTGGCTTTCTTCAGGTTCAATTGGCCTTCGCGGCCCACGCCCGGCAGGGTGATGTGGCGCACGTAGCGCTGCACTTCTTCGTTGCTCAGGGTATCGATGTCCATGCCACCTGAGGTGGCGAGCAACACTTCGATCCGGGATTTCGGCGGCAGGGCTTCATCGGCTTCGATCAGCGCCTCCTCGGCGGTAAACAGGAAGTGTTCCTTGAGCTGGTTGTTCTTTTCATGGAACAGGTGCTGACGCAATTGGGGGTGATGGGTGCAGAGATTTTCAATGACTTCGCGCAATGTCGATCCGGCGCCCTCAAGGGTCGATTCCGGCAGCTTGGCCACGCGAACCAGAATGTCGGGGAAAGAGACAGCGTTCATGGACAACTCCGTGTGCAGGTCGTTGAAAGGTTGAAGGGAGAAATGCTTGCCATCCCAGGCAAACAGCTTGGAGCCCAGGGCCTGGCCCTGGCGGACATCCACCACCAAATAGCTGACGGGGAAGATCGGCTCGCCCAGAAACAGTGCCTTATCCTGGTCTTCGTCACTGAAATAGGCGCCGACATCCGGGTGTGAGTGGTAGATCACCACCACCGGGTTGTCACTGCGAAACGCCTTGTTCATCAGCAAGGTGTCGGCCACCGAAAAGGTGTAGCCATTGGCCGCGCTGCGTGGGTACATCTCGGGGTTCTTGCGGTGCAGCTCATTCTGGATATTGCTGCCCAGGTACACGCTGCCGTCGGCGAAGACGAAACCACAGCACTCCTCGGGATAGCTGCGGCTGGCGTGGGCGTAGATCGGTTCCAGGGCGGTAGGGCGGAGGACGTCCATGTTTCTCTCGCGTTGGTTGAGGGTCACTTTTTCTTGGCCATGAGTTTTTCGATCGGCAATTTGGTGATCGCAAAGCCGGCCAGCAGGATCGCCGAGTACAGCATCAGGTCGCGGGAAATTTCCACGCCTTCGTACCAGGCTCCGATGATGACCGCGAACACCGGGAAGATGATGAAGACGAACGACAGGATGATCGGGCTCAGGCGCTTGAGCAGCATGAAATACACAATGAACCCGCCCACCGAGGCCACCAGCCCCAGGTAGAACAGCGCGCTCCAGGAGCGCAGGGTAATGGCGTCGAACGTCGGTGTTTCAAACCACAGGCCGGCCAGGAACAGCATCAGCCCGGCAATGCCGATGGGCAGGGTGTTGTAGGTGATGACGCTGATGGCGCTGCCTTTTTGCTTGGTAATGACATAGCACAAGGCGTGCATGATCGCGGCGCTCAGAATGGCCAGTACCCCGAAGAACTCGGCGTGGTCCAGGTGCAGGCCCTGGCTCTTGATGATCATGTAAAGGCTGCCGAAACCGATGCCGATGCCGACCACCTGGGAAAAATAGATGCGCTCGCGCAGGAACAGCGCCGAGAAGATCAGGATGAATACCGGCATGCAACTGAACAGCAGGGCGGTGAGGCCCGACGACACATGCATTTCGCCGTAGTTGAGCAAATAGTAGGGAACGCTGAAGTAAGACAGGGTCACGAATACGAAGAACCAGCGGCTTTCCCGGGGAAACAGGATCGGCTCACGGCGCACCATGGCAAAACACAGGAACAGCGGAAACGCGATGAGAAAGCGCAGGCCGGCAGATGTCAGCGGCGGCACGCTCTCGACGGCGATCTTGATGCCCAGCCACGTAGTGCCCCAACTCAGGCACACGATAAGGAACATCACGCTGGTCACCAGCCCGGCGAGCCACTGTTTTTGCGTTTTTGTTTTTGCAGTGTTTTCGAGAACGGCGGACATTGGCATCGTTTATTGCTTCCCTGGGCCGAAATTGAACTCTATATTGAACTTGTAATGAGTTATGTTTATCGGCGATTGAACCCGTAAAAGCACACTATTAGGGCGAAAGATGGCTGTCAAAACAAATATTGACATGGTGTCAATTATGCGTGAGGGCCTGTCCAACGGGCAGGGCGTGAAGTACAAGCGCCTGTCTGATGTGATGGAACGGGGCATCCTCGAAGGCTTGATTGAACCGGGACGAAAACTGCCGCCCCATCGGGTGCTTTCCGACAATTTAGGCGTGACCATCGGCACCATCAGCCGGGCTTACGGTGAACTGGAACGCCTGGGCCTGGTGGTTGCACGGGTAGGTGACGGCACCTTCGTACGTAAGCGTGGGATGGAGCGCCAGCGTGATGAGGGCTTTCGTAATTTCAGCGAGGAGCCGCGCCAGTACTTCGACATGAGCCGCAACATGCACATTCCCGGGCAAGAGACGGTGTTTCTCGCCCAGAGCTTCCAAACCCTGTCGACCAACGCCAAGTTCCTCCAGGACATCAGCGCCTACACCCCGGACGCCGGCCTGCCGCGTTACCGTGAAGCGGGTGCGCAATGGCTGGTGCAGCGCGAGTTTCATCCGATTCCCGAGCAGGTCATCTGCGTCAACGGCGGCCAGCACGGCTTGCTGTGCGCCATGATGGCGTTGCTGCGTGCTGGCGATACGGTGGTCACCGAGCAGTTGACTTATCCCGGGCTGATTACCGCTGCGCGTATGCTGGGGGTGCGGCTGATCGGCCTGGAGATGGATGAGGAAGGCGTACTGCCCACGGCGCTGGATGAGGTCTGTCGCAATCACCGTATTTCGGCGTTGTACTGCACGCCGACTATCCAGAATCCGACCACCGCTGTGTTGTCGGTGGCGCGCCGCGAAGCCTTGGCCAGGGTGTGTCGCGAACATAACCTGCTGATTCTGGAGGACGAAGCCCACGGTGTGCTGGTGGAGGACCGTCCGCCGCCCCTCAGCTATTTCGCGCCTGAGCGTACGATCTTGATCAGCAGCCTGAGCAAGGCGGTATCGGCCGGTTTGCGGGTGGGCTACGTGCATGCGCCGCCGGCGCTGGTCAGCCGCATCTCGGCGGCGCTACGTTCGACCTGCTGGATGGCCACACCTGTGACCCTGGAACTGGCGACCCAGTGGATTGAAAACGGCACGGCGGAATATTTGTTGCGTCAGCAGATCAACGAGATCAGCCGTCGCAAGACGCTGGTCGAAGATTTATTGACCGGCCTGGCGTATCGCACCCACCCCAATAGCCCGCACTTCTGGATCGAAGTACCGGAGCCCTGGCGCGCCTCGGAAATCGAGGCGGAGCTCAAGCAGAACAATTACCTGATCGCCACCGCCGAGGCGTTTGCCGTGGGGCAGACGGCGGTGCCGCAGTTTATTCGGGCGAGTATCTGCAACACGTCGGGTGATGATCAGTTATTGCGCGAGGGGTTTGATGCGCTGGCGACGGCGTTGGGGCAGGGGGGCGGGCGGTTTCATCTGTGAGACCGCGTTATTGCTCGTTCCCACGCTCTGCGTGGGAATCCATCTTGCGACGCTCCGCGTCGCTATTGCGGGACGCGGAGCGTCCCAGGCGGCGTTCCCACACAGAGCGTGGGAACGATCAGATCACTTGAAGCGCCGCTCCACACCCTTCTCCACTAGAATCTTCGCCGAAATCTCTTCCACCGAAAAATGCGTGGAATTGATGTGCGCAATATTCTCCCGGCGAAACAGATTTTCTACTTCACGCACTTCAAATTCGCACTGGGCATAGCTGGAGTAGCGGCTGTTGGGCTTGCGTTCGTTGCGGATGGCGGTCAGCCGGTCCGGGTCGATGGTCAGGCCGAACAGCTTGTGTGAATGCGCGCGCAAGGCGGCGGGCAGGGTCAGGTGCTCCATGTCGTCTTCGGTCAGCGGGTAGTTGGCCGCACGAATACCGAATTGCATGGCCATGTACAGGCAGGTGGGGGTCTTGCCGCAACGCGACACGCCCACCAGGATCAGGTCGGCCTTGTCGTAGTAGTGGGTGCGGGCACCGTCGTCGTTGTCGAGGGCGAAGTTCACCGCCTCGATACGCTCCATATAGTTGGAGTTATGCCCGATGGAATGGGACTTTCCGACGGAATAGGACGAATGTTCACTCAACTCCTGTTCCAGCGGCGCCAGGAAGGTAGAGAAAATGTCGATCATGAAACCATTCGACGTTGCGAGAATCTCACGAATGTCTTGATTGACGATGGTGTCGAAAATGATCGGGCGAAAACCGTCTTTTTCAGCCGCCAGATTGATTTGTTGTACCATGGCCCGCGCTTTATCCACGCTGTCTATATAAGGCCGGGTGAATTTGGCGAAAGTAATGTTTTCGAACTGCGCGAGCAGGCTCTGGCCCAATGTTTCGGCTGTGATGCCGGTGCCGTCGGAAATAAAGAAAGCAGATCGTTTCATTTGAGCCCTGGGCCTTAAGCTGATGGCGAATCTTGGATATGATAGGCGCGATTTTGCCGTCCCGCAGTGGGCCGCATTCTCACTTATTTTCCAGGTCCAGGCCACAAGCGCTGGCGTTAGCTCCTACTGAGCAACCCGCGTCCTGAGCTTTTCCAACACAGAAAGTGGAGAGATCACCTTGGTAGAGTACGTAGTTTCCCTCGATAAGCTCGGCGTCCATGATGTAGAGCATGTGGGGGGCAAGAACGCATCCCTCGGCGAGATGATCAGTAATCTTGCAGGCGCTGGTGTCTCGGTGCCCGGTGGTTTCGCCACCACGGCCCAGGCTTACCGCGACTTCCTCGAGCTGAGCGGCCTCAACGCCCAGATCCACGCCGCGCTGGACGCCCTGGACGTCGATGACGTCAACGCCCTGGCCAAGACCGGCGCCCAGATCCGCCAGTGGATCATGGAAGCCGAGTTCCCCGAGAAGCTCAACGAAGAAATTCGCACCGCCTTCGCTACCCTGTCGGCCGGTAACCCGGACATGGCCGTCGCCGTGCGTTCCTCGGCCACCGCCGAAGACTTGCCGGACGCCTCCTTTGCCGGCCAGCAGGAAACCTTCCTCAACATTCGCGGCGTCGAAAACGTGATCCGCGCGGCCAAGGAAGTGTTTGCCTCCCTCTTTAACGACCGTGCGATTTCCTACCGCGTACACCAGGGTTTCGACCACAAGCTGGTGGCCCTGTCTGCCGGCGTGCAGCGCATGGTGCGTTCGGAAACCGGCACTGCCGGCGTGATGTTCACCCTGGATACCGAATCCGGTTTCCGTGACGTGGTGTTTATCACCGGCGCCTACGGCCTGGGCGAAACCGTCGTACAAGGCGCGGTCAACCCCGACGAATTCTACGTACACAAGGGCACCCTCGAAGCGGGCCGCCCGGCCATCCTGCGCCGTAACCTGGGCAGCAAGGCCATCAAGATGATCTACGGCGACGAGGCCAAGGCCGGTCGCTCGGTCAAAACCGTTGAAGTCGACAAGGCCGAGCGCGCACGTTTCTGCCTGACCGACGCTGAAGTCAGCGAGTTGGCCAAGCAGGCGATGATCATCGAAAAGCACTACAAGTGCCCGATGGACATCGAGTGGGCCAAGGACGGTGACGACGGCAAGCTGTACATCGTGCAGGCTCGCCCGGAAACCGTGAAGAGCCGCACTTCGGCCAACGTCATGGAGCGCTACCTGCTCAAAGAAACCGGCACCGTGCTGGTAGAAGGCCGTGCCATTGGCCAACGCATTGGCGCAGGCAAGGTGCGGATCATCAAGGACGTGTCCGAGATGGACAAGGTCCAGCCGGGTGACGTACTGGTTTCCGACATGACCGACCCGGATTGGGAACCGGTGATGAAGCGCGCCAGTGCCATTGTCACCAACCGTGGCGGGCGTACCTGCCACGCGGCGATCATTGCCCGTGAGCTGGGGATTCCGGCAGTCGTGGGTTGCGGCAACGCCACCCAACTGCTCAAGGATGGCCAGGGCGTGACCGTTTCCTGCGCCGAAGGCGATACCGGCTTTATCTTCGAAGGTGAGCTGGGCTTCGATATCAAGCAAAACTCCATCGACGCCATGCCCGACCTGCCGTTCAAGATCATGATGAACGTCGGCAACCCGGACCGCGCCTTTGATTTTGCGCAGTTGCCGAACGCCGGCGTGGGCCTGGCCCGCCTGGAATTCATCATCAACCGCATGATCGGCGTGCACCCCAAGGCACTGCTGAACTATGACGGGCTGCCGCTGGACATCAAGGAAAGCGTCGACAAGCGCATTGCTGGCTACAACGACCCGGTAGGTTTCTACGTCGAGAAACTGGTCGAAGGCATCAGCACCCTGGCTGCGGCGTTCTACCCGAAAAAGGTCATCGTGCGCCTGTCGGACTTCAAGTCCAATGAATACGCGAACCTGATCGGCGGCAAGCTCTACGAACCGGAAGAAGAAAACCCGATGCTGGGTTTCCGCGGCGCCTCGCGTTACATCAGCGAAGCCTTCCGTGACTGCTTCGAGCTCGAATGCCGTGCGCTCAAGCGTGTGCGCAACGAGATGGGCCTGACCAACGTCGAGATCATGGTGCCGTTCGTGCGCACCCTGGGCGAAGCGAGCCAGGTCGTGGACCTGCTGGCAGAAAACGGTCTGACCCGCGGCGAGAACGGCCTGCGCGTGATCATGATGTGCGAATTGCCGTCGAATGCCATCCTGGCTGAAGAGTTCCTGGAGTTCTTCGACGGTTTCTCCATCGGCTCCAACGACCTGACCCAGTTGACCTTGGGCCTGGACCGCGATTCGGGGATCATCGCCCACCTGTTCGACGAGCGTAACCCAGCGGTCAAGAAGCTGCTGGCCAACGCCATCCAGGCTTGTAACAAGGCTGGCAAGTACATCGGTATCTGCGGCCAAGGCCCTTCGGACCACCCTGACCTGGCCAAATGGCTGATGGAGCAGGGGATCGAGAGCGTCTCGCTGAACCCCGATTCCGTGCTGGAAACCTGGTTCTTCCTGGCTGAAGGCCAAGCGTCCGCCTAAGGGCGTAAGGTCAAAAGTGCCGGTCACTCGTTGCGGGTGACCGGCATTCTTATCTGTACAGGGCGGGAATCCTTGCGGACGCCGCCCTTTTTTGTGCAAGAGCATTATGCAAAGCAGCAGCCATCTGTTTCCTGTCGCCCTGATCAGTGCTGAACGTCGCGGCGACCTGAGTGAAGACGTCTACCGGCTCAAACCCGGTAACAGCCCGGACGGCACCGTCGAGCTGGCGGTTACCCGTTTGGGCCTGGCCGATGTCCCGGAAAACCGGGGCACGCCGATTATTTTGTTGCATGGCAGTTTTTCCAATCGGCGTTTCTGGTATTCGCCCAAAGGTATCGGCCTGGGGGCTTACCTGGCGCGTCGCGGATTTGATGTGTGGATCCCGGAAATGCGCGGCCATGGTTTGTCCAAACGCAATCACGACTACGCCAGAAACCGTGTCGCCGATTACGCGCGCTACGATTTGCCGGCCGTGGGGGCGTTTGTGTGTGAGCAAAGCGGGCAGATTCCGCACTGGATCGGGCATTCCCTCGGTGCCACTACCCTGGCTGCGGCCTTGGGTGGGCGGCACTTGGATGCATCAGGGGTGGCCTCGGTGGCGTTGTTCGGCTGCCAGGTCAGTCGCACCCACTGGCCGTTGAAAATTCCACCGGTGGAGTGGAGTGGTCGCTTTATTCTCAAGCGCCTTGCCCATCTGTCCGGCCCACGCTTCAAGCGTGGGCCGGAGGACGAACCGGCTGGCGTGATGATCGAAGCGATGCGTTGGAACGGCCTGTTCGGCCGGTTTGGCGATGCCGAGCATGATTGGTGGAAAGGCTTGGCGCAGGTCGATGTGCCGCTGTTGGCGGTGAGCGCAGCGGGCGACCGGCAAGACCCGGACTGGGCCTGCCGCAAGCTCTTCGAGCAAGTGGGCAGCGAGCATCGCCAGTACCTGTGCCTGGGACGTCAGCAAGGTTTCAGCGAGGATTTCGGCCATGTGCAGATGCTGGTCAGCAAAGCGGCCCAGGCCCAAGTGTGGCCTTTGGTCGAGCGTTGGTTGAACGACCCGCTGACACCCTTGTTGGGTACGCAACTCGAGGTGTCCGCAGCGGTTTGACGAAACGCTCTACCAAGGGCGTTTCACTCTTGAATGGTTGCGGCTAAGATATGACGCGCCACGCGCTTCTGGTCATATTCAGTCGCGTAACGTGTATTGCGTTGCGCTGATCGTGGTTTGATCATGGCCGCCGCCCACCCGCAGGCGCTTAAAGAATGCCTGTCGCGGGGCGTTTTCTTGATGTACACCGTGGATGTTCGACCTCTTCTTTGATGACAGGAGTTTCTCGATGAACCATTACGTGACCCCCGACCTGTGTGACGCCTACCCGGAGCTGGTGCAGGTAGTGGAGCCGATGTTCAGCAACTTCGGTGGCCGAGACTCCTTTGGTGGCGAGATAGTCACCCTCAAATGCTTCGAGGATAACTCGCTGGTCAAGGCGCAGGCTGACCTGCCGGGCGCTGGTAAAGTGCTGGTGGTAGACGGTGGTGGTTCGCTGCGCTGCGCGTTGCTGGGTGACATGATTGCCGAGAAAGCCGCGAAAAATGGTTGGGAAGGGCTGGTGATCTACGGGTGCATCCGTGACGTAGACGTCATCGCCCAGACCGACCTGGGTGTGCAGGCCCTGGCCTCTCATCCGAAAAAAACCGATAAGCGCGGCCTTGGCGACCTGAACGTGCCGGTGACATTCGCAGGCGTGACGTTCCGCCCCGGTGAGTACATTTATGCCGATAACAACGGGGTGATCGTGTCACCCAGCCCGCTGAAAATGCCTGAATAAACTGCCGCAACCGATCGGGGTGAGGATGTTCGAAGAAGAAAACGCGCAATGGGGGCTGGTGCATGCCCTGGTGCTGGACGGTAAAGGCGGTGCGCGTTCGATTGCCCGGACTGAGCTCGACGATTTGCAGTTGCAGCCCCAGGAAAGCCTGTGGCTGCACTGGGATCGCAGCCATCCTCAAACCCAGACCTGGCTGCGTAAATCCAGCGGCCTGAGCGAGTTTGCCTGTGACTTGCTGCTGGAGGAAAACACCCGTCCACGCCTGTTGCCGCTGCCGGACGCCGAATTGCTGTTGTTTCTGCGCGGGATCAATCTCAACCCAGGCGCGGAGCCGGAAGATATGGTGTCGGTGCGCATCTTCGCCGCCGCCAACCGAGTGATTTCCCTGCGTTTGCGCCCCTTGCGCGCTACCGATGAGTTGCTGGTGCAACTGGCAGACGGCAAAGGCCCCAAGACGGCGTCTGAACTCATCCTTTATATGGCTCAGTACCTGACCAACAAAGTGCAGGATCTGGTCGCTGGCTTGTCTGAAATCGTCGATTCCGAGGAAGAAAAACTGGATGCCGACGAACGGTATACCCCGGAGCACGGCAGCGTTCTGCAAATCCGTCGAAGAGCCGCCGGACTCAAGCGCTTCCTGGCCCCCCAGCGGGATATTTTCGCCCAGCTGACACGAATCAAATTGGCGTGGTTCTGCGACGACGATGCGGACTATTGGAACGAACTGCACAACAGCCTGACCCGTTACCTGGAAGAGCTGGAATTGGCCAGAGAGCGCGTGGGGCTTGTGCTGGAGGCTGAAGACCGGCGCTTGAGCCTGCGCATGAACCGCACCATGTACCGCTTCGGGATCATCACCGGGATCTTCTTGCCGATGAGTTTTCTTACCGGTTTGCTCGGTATAAATGTGGGCGGCATTCCGTTCTCTGCCAGCCCTTATGGATTCATGATTGCGTGCCTGTTGATGGTGTCTGTGGCACTGGGGCAATGGTGGCTGTTTCGACGATTGCGCTGGGTTTGACCTGAATATGACCTGAACGTAAGAAAGGGCCGATGTGACCCGATGAATTTTACCCTCGTCTTTTAAATCACTTGCGAGAGGTCTCTATGCACGATCCGTTCGAACAGTCTTTGCGTGACATGCTCAATGCTTCGCCATCCAACCGTGATGACGATGCCTGCCTGGGCCGCGTACTGAAAACCGCCAACCGTCAGGTAGGGGCGGGTGACCTGTTCGGTCTGCTCGGGCGTTGGTTGCCAGCGTTGATGATGGCCCTGAACAATGGTTCGGCCCATGTATCACCGGTTTCCCGTCGTAAACCTCTTGCTAGCACTGCTGATAAGGCTGATTGAATATGGAACTTGATCTCTGGACCCAGAGCCTGGTCACCGCGATGACCGCATTGTGGACCAAGGTGGCGAATTTCATTCCCAACCTGTTTGGTGCCCTGGTCCTGGTATTGCTGGGTTTTGTCGTAGCCAAGTTGCTTGATACCCTGCTGTCTAAATTGCTCGCCAAACTGGGGCTCGATCGCCTGATGGCCGGCACTGGCCTGACCAAATTGCTCGGCCGCGCGGGGTTGCAAGTACCGATTTCGACCCTGATCGGCAAGATCGTCTATTGGTTCGTTCTACTTATTTTTCTGGTTTCTGCAGCGCAGTCCCTTGGACTTGAGCGAGTTTCAGCTACGCTCGACATGCTGGCACTGTATTTGCCGAAAGTTTTCGGCGGCGCGCTGGTGCTGCTGGTGGGGGTTTTACTCGCGCAACTGGCCAACGGGCTGGTGCGCGGGGCCGCCGAAGGCGTGGGGTTGGACTACGCGGCAGGCCTGGGGCGAATCGCACAGGGGCTGGTGATCATCATCAGTATTTCCGTCGCGATCAGCCAGTTGGAGGTCAAGACTGACCTGCTCAACCACGTTATTGTGATTGTTTTGATTACCGTTGGTCTGGCAGTTGCGCTGGCCATGGGGTTGGGAAGCCGGGAAATTGCCGGTCAGATTCTTGCGGGAATCTATGTGCGTGAGCTGTATCAAGTTGGGCAACAGGTGCGTGTGGGCGAGGTCGAAGGGCAAATCGAGGAGATCGGCACAGTCAAGACGACCGTGCTGACCGATGACGGGGAACTGGTGTCGCTGTCGAACCGGATTCTCCTGGAGCAGCAGGTCAGTAGCCGCTAATCCGGCAAATCCTGCTAATGTACGCCGCCGCAAACCCGGGTGACCGGGTTGCAGCGGACATTGACCTGACTGTCGGCACGACTTGTTTTGAATAAAGCCCAAACGCTGTCCACGCGCTATGACCCCCGTGAGCTCTCTGATGAGGAGTTGGTCGCGCGCTCGCACACGGAGCTGTTTCACGTAACACGCGCGTACGAAGAATTGATGCGCAGGTATCAACGCACTCTGTTCAACGTTTGTTCAAGGTATTTGGGGAACGATAGAGACGCGGATGATGTCTGTCAGGAAGTGATGCTCAAGGTGCTATACGGCCTGAAGAACTTCGAGGGCAAATCGAAGTTCAAGACCTGGCTGTACAGCATCACGTACAACGAGTGCATCACGCAGTATCGGAAGGAACGGCGAAAGCGTCGCTTGATGGACGCTTTGAGTCTGGACCCCCTTGAGGAGGCGTCTGAAGAGAAGGCGCCGGCACCCGAGGAAAAGGGCGGACTTGATCGCTGGTTGGTGCATGTGAACCCGATTGACCGCGAAATTCTGGTGCTTCGATTTGTCGCAGAGCTGGAATTTCAGGAAATCGCTGACATCATGCATATGGGTTTGAGTGCTACAAAAATGCGGTACAAGCGTGCTCTTGATAAATTACGTGAGAAATTTGCGGGCGAGACTGAAACTTAGTGCGTAGCAAATATCTCTTACGTGTAGGCAAGTTCTGTTAGACTTGTCGCCGAGTTGTCCCCCGGTTTGTGGGACTGCTTTACAATCACCAGATGGGGATTTAACGGATGAAACTGAAAAACACCTTGGGCTTGGCCATTGGTTCTCTTATTGCCGCTACTTCTTTCGGCGTTCTGGCACAAGGCCAAGGCGCAGTTGAAGGCGAGCTGTTCTACAAGAAGCAGTACAACGATAGCGTTAAGCACATCGAAGACGGCTTCAATCCAGGCGCTCGCATTGGTTACTTCCTGACCGACGATCTGTCGTTGAATCTGTCGTACGACAAGACCAACCACACCCGTTCGAACGACGGCACTGGCAACCAGAAGATCAAAGGTGACACTGGCAGCCTCGTTGCTCAGTACCACTTCGGTCAGGCTGGCGTTGATAGCCTGCGTCCATACGTTGAAGGCGGTTTCGGCCACCAGAGCCGTACCAACGTTCAGGCTGACGGCCACAGCGGTCGCGACCAGACCACTTTCGCTACCATCGGTACCGGCGTGAAGTACTACTTCACCAACAACCTGTACGCTCGTGCTGGTGTTGAAGCTGACTACGGTCTGGACAACGGCAAGTGGGACTACTCCGCACTGGTTGGCCTGGGCGTGAACTTCGGCGGTAACGCTGGCGCAGCTGCTCCAGCTCCTACCCCAGCACCAGCTCCAGAGCCAGTTCCAGAGCCAGAAGCTCCGGTTGCTCAGGTTGTTCGTGTTGAGCTGGACGTTAAGTTCGACTTCGACAAGGCCGTTGTTAAGCCTAACAGCTACGGCGACGTTAAAAACCTGGCCGACTTCATGGCTCAGTACCCAGCTACCAACGTAGAAGTTGCTGGTCACACTGACTCCGTCGGTCCAGACGCTTACAACCAGAAGCTGTCCCAGCGTCGTGCTGACGCTGTTAAGCAAGTCCTGGTTAAAGACGGCGTTGCTCCTAGCCGTGTAACTGCTGTTGGTTACGGCGAATCCCGCCCAGTTGCTGACAACGCAACTGAAGCTGGTCGCGCTGTTAACCGTCGCGTAGAAGCGTCGGTTGAAGCTCAAGCTCAGTAATTACTGAGTAAAGAAAAGCCCGGCTCAGGCCGGGCTTTTTTTCGCCTGCGATTTGCCTCAGGCGCTTGCCGCAGCGGCGATGCTAGCCATCTGTGAGGCGCCGGCAACCTGGCCAATCACCAGGATGGCCGGGCTCTTCAGTGCAAAGGCTTTTGCAGCTTCATGCATGGCCGCCAGGGAGCTGCGGCATTCGCGTTGCTGGGGCAATGAAGCGTTTTCGATCATTGCCACCGGCATATCCGCAGCCATGCCGCCGTTGAGCAGCTGTTCGCGGATTTCTTCCAGCTTCGCCACGCCCATATACACCACCAGCGTGGTTCCACCCTCCGCCAGCGCACGCCAGTTCAAGCTACTGTCATCCTGGGTATGCGCGGTGACCAAGGTCACTCCACGGCTCACCCCGCGCAAGGTCAAAGGGATGTCACACTGGGTCGCCCCGGCCAGCCCTGAGGTGATGCCATTGACCAATTCCACCTCGATTCCACGCTCGCGCAGCCAGGTTGCCTCCTCGCCACCGCGGCCAAAAATACACGGGTCACCGCCTTTAAGGCGTACCACGCACTTGCCCTGGCGTGCATAACGCAACATCAGGCGGTGAATAAAATCCTGCGGGGTAGAACGACATCCCCCGCGCTTGCCGACGGTAATTACCCGAGCTCTGGTGCAGTGTTCCAGTACTGTCGGGTTGACCAGATCATCAATCAGCACGACGTCCGCTGCCTGCAGAGCCCGGACCGCTTTCAGGGTCAGCAACTCCGGGTCACCCGGTCCTGCGCCTACCAGCCACACTTTTGCGCTCATGTTGTTCCCCTTAAACACTGATGGCGATTGGCTGCGGGTTGCTGGCCAAAAGACGTTTGATTTCCGGCACGCAGGAGCCGCATTGGGTGCCGCAGCCCAGGGCCTGTTTGAGGCCATTCAGGTCCAGGCCGCTGCCGATACCGGCACACACGGCGTTTTCGCTGACGTTCTTGCAGTTGCACACAATCTTGTTGCTGGCCGTGGTACCGCCCGGCGGCGCGCTCAAGGGCGCCAGTAACCAGCGCCGCAGTTGCTCGTCGGCCCGGCCTTCCAGCCACAGGCTTTGCAGCCAGTGACGGGCCAGGGTTTCGCCGGCCAGGCGCAGGGCGGTGATGCGACCTTTCTCGATTTTTACGCGCTTGCCGATTGAGCGGCGCGGATCGTCATAGGCCATTACCGGGCCGTCGTTGAGGCCCAGCAGGTGGTCGATACGGGTCAAGAGTTGCAGGTCGGGCGCCTCGGTATGCGCGGCGCGCACCAGCAACGCGGGGCGTTCACGGCCAGCCAGGCTCAGGCTGACGTAGGCAAAGGTTTCACACAGTGGGCGCAAGGCTTCGAAGTGCTGCTGTACATCGCCTTCGATCAGCGCAAACAGCTGCCACGGCAGTTGCACTGCTTCCAGGCGCACACCGCTGTGCTTGAGCTCCGGCTGCTTGGACAAAGGGTCGAACGCCGGTTGAGTGAGGGTATTGACGCCGCCCTTGAGAAAGCGGTCGCCCCAGTGCATGGGCAGAAACGCTTGGCCGGGACGCACACTGTCATCGCTGCCGACGGCGACGATCACGCTGCCGCGACGGCTTTTCAGGCTGACTAGGTCACCCTCTTTGAAGCGGTGGCGGCGTAGCTCATCCGGATGCAGGCTCAACAATGCTTCACTGACGTGCCCGAACAGCTGCGCTGCCGTGCCGGTGCGGCTCATCCCGTGCCATTGATCACGCAGGCGACCGGTGATCAGGGTCAGGGGGAATCGCGCATCGCGCTGTTCCTTGGCGGCGCGGTAAGGCTCGGCGACAAATCGCGCCCGGCCCGTGTCAGTAGGGAAAATGCCGTCGGTGTACAGGCGCGACGTACCCGCTTGCGCACCCTCGGGAAAGGGCCACTGCTGCGGGCCGAGCCGGTCGAGCAGGGCGTGGCTGATGCCGGACATATCCAGGTCACGACCTTGGGTCAGTGACTTGAATTCATCAAACAGCTGCGCCGCTTGCTCAAAGGCGAACAGGCTCGGCAACCCCGGACGCAGACGACGCTCCAGGCGCTGTGCGAAATCCACCGTGATCGCCCAATCCGCGCGTGCTTCACCCGGTGGGTTGATGGCACGGCGCACGTGGGAAATACGCCGCTCGGAGTTGGTCACCGTGCCGTCTTTTTCACCCCAACTGGCGGCGGGCAGTAGCAGGTCGGCATAGGCGGCGGTTTCGGTGGTACGAAACGCTTCCTGCAACACCACGAACGGGCACGCTGCCAAAGCGGCGCGCACCGCGTTCTGGTCGGGCAGCGATTGGGCTGGGTTGGTACAGGCGATCCACAACGCCTTGATCTTGCCAGCCTGCACCTGTTCAAACAGTTCGATGGCGGTAAGGCCCGTAGTCGCGGGCAGTTGTTCCACGCCCCAATAGGCCGCTACTTCAGCGCGGTGTTCAGGGTTGGCCGCTTCGCGGTGGCCCGGCAGCAAGTTGGACAGGCTACCGGTTTCGCGCCCGCCCATGGCGTTCGGTTGGCCGGTCAGGGAAAACGGCCCGCAGCCCGGCCGGCCAATGGTCCCCGTGGCTAGATGCAGGTTGATCAACGCGCTGTTTTTGGCGCTGCCGGCGGTGGATTGGTTAAGCCCCATGCACCACAGCGACAAAAAGCTGCTGGAGGTGCCGACCCACTGCGCGCACAGGCGCAGTTGTTCGACGCTGATGCCGCACAGCTGCGTGACCATCTGTGGCGTGTAGTCATGCACCAGGCGCTTGAGTTCGGCCAGGCCGTCGGTATGGGCCTGGATAAACGCACAGTCGATCCAGTCTTCCCACAGCAGTAAATGCAAAATCCCGTGGAACAACGCCACATCCGTTCCCGGCAAGATGGCCAAGTGCAGGTCGGCCAAGTCGCAGGTGTCGGTACGCCGAGGGTCAATCACCAGCACTTTCATCTGCGGGCGTTGCGCCTTGGCTTGCTCCAGGCGTCGGAACAATACCGGGTGGGCGTAGGCCATATTGCTGCCGACGATCATCACGCAGTCGCTGTTTTCCAGGTCTTCATAGCTGCACGGCGGCGCATCGGCGCCCAGGCTGCGCTTGTAGCCGACCACCGCCGAAGACATGCACAGCCGAGAATTGCTGTCGATATTATTGGTGCCCACCAATGCGCGGGCCAGCTTGTTGAAGCTGTAGTAGTCCTCGGTCAGCAGTTGCCCGGAGATATAGAACGCCACACTGTCGGGCCCGTGTTCGGCAATGGTATCGGCGAACACGTTGGCCGCGTGGTCCAGGGCAGTGTCCCAGTCGGTGCGGGTGCGCGCCAGTTCTTTGCCCAAGCGCAATTGCGGGTAAAGAGCGCGGGCGCTCAAGTCGCCGGTCAGGTGCAGGCTCGCGCCTTTGCTGCACAACTTGCCGAAGTTGGCCGGATGGCTGGGGTCGCCTTGCACCCCCACGATCTGTTCGCCGTCATGCTCGATCAGCACGCCGCAGCCCACCCCGCAATAACAACAGGTGGACGCGGTGGTCTGGCGGTTCATCAACCCGCGTCCCGCAGGGCCAGCATCACCCGGCCGTTTTCGACCCGGGCCTGATGATGGTGGGCGCAGCCGATATCCGGGGCCTGGGCTTGGCCAGTCGCCAGGTCGATCTGCCAGTTGTGCAGCGGGCAGGCCACCCGCTTGCCGTAGATCAAGCCTTGGGACAGCGGCCCGCCTTTGTGTGGGCAGCGGTCGTCGAGGGCAAAGACTTCATCGTCACTGGTGCGAAAAATCGCAATGTCACCTTTCGGCCCGCTGATGATGCGCGAGCCCAGGGCGTTGATTTCATCGAGCGCGCAGATATCCAGCCAGTTCATAGCGAGACCTCCAGTTGTTTGACGGGGATCACGTCGAATTCCTTTTTCAGCAGCGGCTGTTCCAGGCGTTCTTTCCACGGGTCCTGCTCGAATGACAACGAGAACTGCAAACGCTCATTGAGGGCCTGGCGGCGGGCCGGGTCTTCCAGCACAGCCTTCTTGATATGCTCCATGCCCACCCGCTGCAGGTAGTGCACGGTGCGCTCCAGGTAGAAGGCTTCTTCGCGGTATAGCTGCAGGAATGCGCCGTTGTATTCGCGTACTTCCTCGGCGGTTTTCACCTTGACGAAGAACTCCGCGACTTCGGTCTTGATCCCGCCGTTGCCACCGATGTACATCTCCCAGCCCGAGTCGACACCGATAATGCCTACGTCCTTGATGCCCGCTTCCGAGCAGTTGCGTGGGCACCCGGAGACCGCCAACTTGACCTTGTGAGGCGACCACATGTTGAACAGGTCATGCTCCAGCTCGATGCCCAGTTGCGTCGAGTTCTGCGTGCCAAACCGGCAGAACTCGCTGCCCACACAGGTTTTGACGGTGCGGATGGATTTGCCATAGGCATGCCCGGACGGCATATCCAGGTCCTTCCATACCCCTGGCAAGTCCTGCTTCTTGATACCGAGCAAGTCAATTCGTTGGCCGCCGGTAACCTTGACCATCGGCACGTTGTACTTGTCGGCCACATCGGCGATGCGGCGCAACTCCGAAGGATTGGTCACGCCGCCCCACATCCGTGGGACCACAGAGTAGGTGCCGTCTTTTTGAATATTGGCGTGGGCCCGTTCGTTGATCAGCCGCGATTGCGGGTCGTCCTTGGCTTCACCGGGCCAGGTGGAGATCAGGTAGTAGTTGAGGGCCGGGCGGCAGGTGGCGCAGCCATTGGGGGTGCGCCAGTTCAGGTAACGCATGGTGCTGTCGATGGTCAGCAGGTGCTGCTCGCGGATGGCCTGGCGGATCTGCCCGTGGTTGAGGTCGCTGCAGCCACAGATGGCTTTTTCACTTTTGGGTTTGACGTCGGCGGCGCCGCCCACGGTGTTGATCAGGATCTGCTCGACCAGCCCGGCACAGGAGCCGCAGGAACTGGCGGCCTTGGTGTGTTTTTTCACCTCATCGACACTGAACAGCCCTTGTTCCTGGATCGCCTTGACGATGGTGCCCTTGCGCACGCCGTTGCAGCCGCAGACTTCGGCGCTGTCGGCCATGCTCATGGCTTTGTCCTGGCCTTGGTGGCCGACATCGCCGAGTGCATTTTCACCGAACATCAGATGATCGCGGATTTCACCGATGGCGTGGTTCTCACGGATCTGGCGGAAATACCAGCCGCCATCGGCGGTATCGCCGTACAGGCAGGCGCCGACCAAGATGTCGTCCTTGATCACCAGCTTCTTGTACACGCCGCCAATCGGGTCGGAGAGCGTGATGGTTTCGGTGCCTTCGCCGCCCATGAAGTCGCCGGCGGAGAACAGGTCGATGCCGGTGACTTTCAGCTTGGTCGAGGTCACCGAGCCCTTGTAAGTGGCAAAGCCCAATTGGGCCAGGTGGTTGGCGCAGACCTTGGCCTGTTCGAACAAGGGTGCCACCAGGCCATAGGCGATGCCGCGATGGCTGGCGCATTCACCGATCGCATAGATACGCGGGTCGTAGGTTTGCATTGTGTCGTTGACCAGGATCCCACGGTTGCAGGGGATGCCGGACTTTTCCGCGAGTTCGGTATTGGGGCGGATGCCGGCAGCCATCACCACCAGGTCGGCGGGGATGATGTCGCCATTCTTGAACTGCACCGAGCCGACGCGGCCATTGCCAGCATCGTGCAGGGACTGGGTTTGCTCGCACAGGCGGAACACCAGGCCGCGACTTTCCAGTTCGGTTTGCAGTAGCTGGCCGCTGGTCTTGTCCAGTTGCCGCTCCAGCAGCCATTCACCGATGTGCACCACCGTCACGTGCATGCCGCGCAGCATCAGGCCGTTGGCCGCTTCCAGGCCGAGCAGGCCGCCGCCGATCACCACCGCATGCTTGTGGGTCTTGGCGGTGTCGATCATCGCCTGGGTGTCGGCAATGTCGCGGTAACCAATCACGCCCTGCAAGCTGTTGCCGGGAATTGGCAGGATAAACGGCGTGGACCCGGTAGCGATCAGCAGGCGGTCATATTCGGCCTCGGTGCCGTCTTCGGCGATGACTTTGCGCTTGACCCGGTCGATCTGCACCACTTTGCGGTTGAGCAGCAACTTGACGTTGTTGTCCAGGTACCAATCCAGGTCGTTGAGCACGATCTCTTCGAAGGTTTGCTCACCGGCCAGTACCGGCGACAGCAGGATGCGGTTGTAGTTGGTGTGAGGCTCGGCGCCGAACACGGTGATGTCGTACAGCTCGTTGCTCAGCTTGAGCAGTTCTTCAAGGGTGCGAACCCCGGCCATGCCGTTGCCGATCATCACCAGTTTGAGTTTTTTCATGTCGTTCTCCGCAATGGCTCGACAAATCGTGCGCAAACAAAAAAGGCATCCCCGCTAGTCAGCTAGCGAGGACGCCTTTGTCCTGGTCCCGTTCTCTCGGGAAGCTCGGCCCTTCGTCGTTGAAGGAGCGGCTATATGTGGGGTGTTGGGAACGTTAATGCAGCAGCTGTGCCAAGTCCCTATAGCCCAGGTTTACTGAGCGTTTACACAGAGAGTCGGCGCATTCTGCCCGTTAGTGGTGCATCAGCCAGTACAGCAGCACCAGATTGAGTAGCAGCGAAGCCAACGCCAGGGTCTGCCAGACTTTCAAGGGTTCGCGTTCGAGCAAAGGGCGTGGGCGTACGCTCAATTCGCGGCGATCGGCCTGCTCCAGCACCAACAGCCATTCTTCGGCGGTTTCATAACGTTGGGCAGAGACAGCGGTCACCGCTCGTTCCAGGCTGTGTGGCAACCATTCCGGCAAGTCGGGGCGATAACGGCTGGCGCTGACGGGTTGGGAAAACCTGGGCCGTTGGAAGGCCTCGATTTCACCGTAGGGGTAATGCCCAGTCAGCAGGTAATACAAGGTCACGCCGACGCTATATAAGTCCTGTTGTGCCGTAGGCTGCTCGCCAGCGAACGCCTCGGGCGCGATGAAACTGGGGGTGCCGGGCAGCAGTTGCGCACGGTCCTCGGAGAGCCCGGGGCAATAGGCCAGGCCGAAGTCCAGCACCCGCAGTTCGCCATCTTCTCCCAGCAGCAGGTTTTCTGGCTTGATGTCGCGGTGCAGGATCTGCCGGCGATGCAACAGGCCCACGGCGCGCAGCAAGCGTTCGGCAATCGACTGCCATTGTGCCAACGGCAGCGGGCCCTGTTGTTGGAACAGTTGGGCCAGGGTTTGCCCGGCGTATTCGCGCATCACGTAGTACAAATGCTGACGGCCACTGGCGGCATGCACTTCGGGAAAGGCCCGGCCGGCGACCCGGCGCAGAAACCATTCCTCCGATAACAAGGCCTGGGCGGCGTCGGTATCGTCGCAACGCAACGGCAAGGTCTTGAGCAGCCAGGGTTGCCCCTGGGCGTCGTGCACGCGGTACAGCAACGACTGCCGACTCTGCGCCAGCACGCTTTGCACCTGCCAGCCTTCAAAGGTTTGCCCGACTTTCAGCGGTGGCGGCAGTGGCCATTGCTGCAACTGCACCAAGGCGTCGCCGAGGGTGGCCGCGCCGAGTTGATCGATGCGCACCAGCAAGGCGCTGGCGTTGTCTTGACTACCCGCCAGGTGGGCGGCGTTGACCAGGGTGTTGACGGCCAGCTCGAGGTCGCTTTGTTCGCGCAGGATCGCGCCGATGCTGTGATCGCCCAGCGTGGCCCACACCCCATCGCTGAGTAGCAGGAAACACTCGCCCTCGCGCAATGGGCCATCGAGGAAATCCAGCACCAGATGCTGATCCAGGCCGAGGGCGCGCTTGAGCACATGTTGCATGCCCGGCTGTTCCCACACATGGTCTTCGCTGATGCGTTGCAACTCTCCGTCAAGCCAACGATACGCCCGGCAATCACCGACATGGGCCAGGGTGAAGCGTTGGCCGCGAAACACCAGGGCGCTGAGGGTGGTGAGCAACGGTTGGCCGCCGCCGTTGGCTTGCAACCAGCGATTCTGCGCCAGTAACAAGCGCTCCAGCGCTTGGGCCACGCCCCAGGTCTGTGGCGTAGCGTAGTAGTCCAGGGCCAGGGCCTGCAGGGTCGAGCGTGCGGCCAGGCCACCGTCGGCGCACTGGCTGACGCCGTCGGCCAGTGCGCACAGGTAGCCTTTGCTCGCGGCCAGCTCCGCCATGGGCGTGACCACCCGCAGCGCGTCCTGGTTCTCGCTGCGCGGGCCGATGGCACTGGCCTGGGCGACGCTCAGTTGCAGGCTCATCAGACGCGGGCGGCGGTCACGGCGGCCGAACCCCAGGTGGTTCTCCAGCGCCGTTTCACCCCATGCAGGCCGAACCAGGCCAACACACCGAGGCTGGCGAACAACCACAGGGCCAGTTGATAGCTGCCAGTACTCTGCTTGATGGCGCCCATGCCCGCCGCAAGGGCGAAGCCACCGATGCCACCGGCCATGCCGATCAGGCCGGTCATGACGCCGATCTCACTGCGAAAACGCTGCGGCACCAGTTGGAATACTGCGCCATTGCCGGCGCCCAGGCCGAGCATGGTGCAGACAAAAAGCGCCAGCGCTGCGTAGGAGCTGGGCAAGTTGAACCCCACTGCCGCAATGCAGATCACCGCCACGCTATACATGCCGAGCAGGGTCTTGATCCCGCCGAATCGGTCTGCCAGAGCGCCACCCAATGGGCGCATCAGGCTGCCACCGAACACACAGGCGGCGGTGTAATAGCCGGCGGTCACCGGGCTCAGGCCGTACTGGTCGTTGAAGTAGCCGGGCAGGGCGCTGGCCAGGCCGATAAACCCGCCGAAGGTCACGCTGTAGAAAAACATGAACCACCAGCTGTCGCGGTCGCCCAGGGCCTTGAAGTAGTCGGCCATGGATTTGGCTTTCGGCCGTTCAGGCGCATTGCGCGCAAGCCAGGCGAATACGATCAGGGTCAGCACCAGTGGGATCAGCGCAAAGCCGAATACATTGCTCCAACCAAAGGCGGCCGCCAGCACGGGCGCCAGCAACGCCGCAAACACGGTGCCGGAGTTACCGGCGCCGGCGATGCCCATAGCCTTGCCCTGGTGCTCCGCGGGGTACCACTGTGACGCCAAAGGCAGGGCGACCGCGAAGGACGCACCGGCCATGCCCAGGAACATGCCTAGCAGCAGCGCTTGTTCGTAGCTGTGGACCCCCAGTTTCCAGGCGCAGAACAGCGCCACGATCACAATCACCTGGCCAATCAGCCCGGCGGTCTTGGGCGACAGCTTGTCAGCCAGCATCCCCATCAAGAAGCGCAGTACCGCGCCCGCCAGGATTGGGGTGGCCACCACCAGGCCGCGCTGTTGGGTGGTCAGGTGCAAATCAGCGGCAATCTGCACCGCCAGGGGGCCCAGCAGGTACCAGACCATGAAGCTCAGGTCGAAATACAGGAACGCGGCAAACAGGGTCGGGGTGTGCCCGGATTTCCAGAAGCTTGATTTCATCACGCACCTCAACGGTTGGGGGTCTAGAAACGAAAAAACGCCGCCACCGGGTTCGCGAGGGCAAACCGGGTGGGCGACGTCTTTGTCGTGAGGGGGCAACCGCCGTTGGCTACCTGTGATAATTCTTTAGCAAGAGCTGAGCCAGATCAGCCGAGCAACTCGCTCATGGCAATAATCTGCTCCGCCACCTGGATCAGTTTCTGTTGACGGCTCATGGCCTGGCGGCGCATCAGGGTGTAGGCCTCTTCCTCGTTGCAGCTCTTCATCTTCATCAGCAGGCCCTTGGCCAACTCGATGCGCTTGCGTTCGGCCAGTTGCTGGTCGCGGGCATGAAGCTGGGCGCGCAGGGCCTGGTCACTCTCGAAGCGCGCCATGGCCACATCGAGGATCGGTTGCAGGCGCTGGGCCTGGATACCTTCGACGATATAGGCACTGACGCCAGACTTGATGGCCTGGCGCATTACATTCGGGTCGTGCTCGTCGGTGAACATCACGATGGGCCGTGGCTGATCGCGGCTGACCAGCACCACTTGCTCCATCACATCGCGCCCGGGTGACTCGGTATCGATCAGGATCACATCAGGACGCACTGTTTCGACGCGTGCGGGCAGGTCGATGGTCAAGCCGGACTCATCGATCACCTCGAAGCCGGCCTCGGTCAATGCGGCCTTGAGGCGCCCGACCTTGCGCGGGGTGTCGTTGATCAACAGGATTCGCAGCATCGTCGGGCTCCTGTCAGCGCAGCGCTTGGCGATTGGCATCATCGGCCAGGGCATGCAGGTGGAAGCTGCGGGCGTAGCCAGCGGGGTCGCTGCCGTCCCAGGTCTTGCCGTCGAGCAACTGGCTGCGGCGCATGTCCGAGTCGCCTGCGTTAATGCCCAGCGCCTCGGCAGCCTGGCGATACAGTGCCAATTGCTGAACTTGCCGGGCAACTCCCAGGTAGTCAGGGTCTTCCCGCAGCAAGCCCCAGCGCCGGAACTGGGTCATGAACCACATGCCATCGCTGAGGTAAGGCAGGTTCACCTCGCCGTCGGCGAAAAAGCGCAGTGCATGGGGATCCTGCCAGTGGTTGCCCAGGCCATCGTCATAGTGCCCCAGCAGGCGCGGTTCGATGCAGGCCACAGGTGCGTCGAGGTATTCACTGGCACTGAGCAACTGGGCGGTAGAGCGGCGGTTTTCACGGCTCTGCTCGATAAACCGGCTGGCCTCGAGGATCGCCATGACCAGTACGCGTGCGGTATTGGGGTACGCGTCAGCGAAGGCTTGGGTGCAGCCCAGGACTTTTTCCGGGTGGTCCGGCCAGATTGCCTGGCTGGTCGCCAGGGTAAAGCCCTGGTTTTGTTGCACTGCGCTGGCGCACCAGGGTTCACCCACGCAAAGTCCGTCGATGCGTCCGGCTTGCAGGTGCGCCACCATTTGCGGCGGCGGCACCACCACACTGTTCACATCCTGCAATGGATGAATGCCTTGGCTCGCCAGCCAGTAGTACAACCACATGGCATGGGTGCCGGTGGGAAACGTCTGAGCGAAGGTCAGTTTTGTCCGGCTTTGGTGCACATGGCCTTTCAACGCCTCAGGAGTGATCACGCCTTGCTGTTGCAGGCCGTGGGACAGGTTGATGCCCTGGCCATTCTGGTTCAGCCCCATCAGCACTGCCATGGGGCTGGCGGCGACGCCGCCGATGCCCAGGTGTACGGCATAGATCAGCCCGTAGAGACTGTGGGCGGCGTCGAGTTCACCGCTGACCAGCTTATCGCGCAGGTTGGCCCAGGACGCCTGGCGCTTGAGGTTGAGTGTGAGGCCGTAAGGTTGGGCGAAGCCCTGGGTGGCGGCGACCACCAACGAGGCGCAATCGGTCAGGGCCATGAACCCAAGGTCCAGGCTGCTCTTTTCCGGGGCATCGCTGCCGTGTACCCAAGCCAGCGGATCGTTCATCAATACCTGCCTTTTCTGAAAAAAAAGCGCCGTTTCCCAGGCTGGCGTTACAGGCCATTGCAGGGAAACGACGCCTCTGTCCGTAGGCCCGTACCGCCGTTGGTGCGAGCCTGATACAGAGTGCATAGCAAGGCACATGCCATGGGTGGGCCGGTGCAACTGGCCGTCAACTTTCCATCATGATTGAACCTCGTGCGCCTCGCAGTATGGCCGCTTCCTCAGGCCAGACCGCCAGGCATTCCCACGGTGCACGCTGATTTCCTCGCAACCCTCAATTGCCGCTGGCTGTACAGCGTGCTGCTGTGCGCCGCGCTGTTGCTGGGCAGTCGCACGGCCTGTGGCGAGGTGTACCAGGCACAGGATGAGGGGCTGCCGGCTTTCTTTGCTGCGTTGTCTGTGTCATTGGGCCTGCCCGTGGTGACCAGCCGTGCCGTGGCTAGTAGGCAGGTGAGCGGAGCGTTCGATTTTGCGGCGCCGCAACAGGTCATTGAAACGCTCGCCGCGCGCGAAGGCTTGATCTGGCACAGCGATGGCCAAGTGTTGCACGTCTACGCTGCCGACGAAGCGAGAAGCTCGGCGGTGGCGCTGCAACATATTAGTGTCGACAGGCTGCGTGGCATCATGCGACGTGCAGGGCTGGATGAGCCGCGTTATCCGCTGCGCGCAAACGGGGCGCGCATGTTCTACGTGTCCGGGCCTCCCAGCTATGTCGATCATATATTGCGGCTGACGCAACTGATGGATCGGCCCCCTCGCAAGGCGCCAGAGCGCCCGCCTGCATTTGGCGTGGTGCAAGTGGTCAATTTCCCGGTGGAAGATCACCGGCACGGCGTGGGTACCAACAGGGGCCTGGTACCAGGCATGCTCTCGATGATCCATGCCCGGCTATCCCAGGCGCAGAGGGTCCAGTTGGCCGACGGCCGCCTTGCGTTGCTGGCCTATCCGGATACCAACAGTGTGTTGATCAAGGGCTCGCCTGCCCAGGTGAAAGTTATCGAGAAACTGCTGGCCGAGCTGGATGTGGCCCAGGTGCTGAATGAAACCTTGCCAGGGCAGGCGCATGCCGGTGGTGGCTACTCGCAGGCCGGGCCACCTCAGTTGACCGCCGCGCAATATGAGCGTGTGCAACGTGCGTTCCTACGGACGGAGCGCGAGTTTTCCCCCTGAAAAGGCATTTGTCCATGCACCTGGAAATACTGCTGCAGGAGCAATTGATCAGCCGCAAGCGTTTGGCCGCGTTCGCGCCGGGAAAAGTGCTGCCCTTGGACCCAGGCGTCACACGATGTGTGGAGGTGCGGGTCAATGGACAATTGATGGCGTTAGGTGAGTTGGTGCAGTTGGAGGACCGGCTAGGGGTTGAGTTGCAGGAGACTTTCCAGGAGTGGCAGTCGCGATAAGGGGTGCAAGCGATTTGTCTGACCGGCAGCGGCCCAAAAAAAACCATTGAATGGGTTTTTTCCTAACGCGAGTCTGCGGGGCGGTTTTTATAGTCGTGCCAATGGCAGGTGAGCCGGTTCACACAGTAAGGATTTGAATGTCAGTAGTCGATACAGAGGTGCGTATGGCCGTCGTGACGCAAGAAGCGGCGGCATCCCTGGTCTTCGCTCGCTGGACCTTGCACGGCGATGGTCGTTTGATAGGCGCGGATGCGGATATACAGCTGCCTCCCAAGGAGGGGCAGGTGCTGAGGTTGCTGCTGGCCTCCGGTGGCGCACTGATGACCAAGGACCGCTTGCTGGAACTGGCCTGGCCTCGGGGCGAGGTAGCCGATGAGTCACTTACGCGTTGTATTTATTCCCTGCGCAAGCATTTGAGGGCCGACAAAGGCTTTATCAAGACTATTTATGGCAAGGGCTATCGCTTTACATGCCCGGTACGGGTGGGTGATCAACCGAGGGCTGTCCTGCACCTGTGCGCCGTCTGTGGTCAGGCCAGTAATGTTAAAAGTTAGGGTCGGGGGCAGAGGCCTGTTGTTCAGTGTGCTGATGGGCTGTAACCCGGCATGGGCCTATTGCTGGGAAGAGGCGGCCAGCCGCTACGATCTCGAGCCAGAGTTACTGCAGGCTATCGCCTCAGTCGAGTCGGGTTACCGTGCGCAAGCGATGAACTACAGCAACCGAAACGGCACACGGGATATTGGCTTGATGCAGATAAACAGCATTCACCTGCCTCGTTTGCTCAAGCAGGGTATTACCGAAGAGCGGTTGTTGAACGAACCTTGCCTGTCGGTGGAAGTAGGCGCCTCGATTCTTGCCGATTTTATACAGCGTTTTGGCTACAACTGGACGGCAGTGGGCGCTTACAACGTTGGGCCCGGTCCCGGCCCTCAGCGTGAGGCATTACGCCTGCGCTACGCCGAGAGGATCTGGGTGCGCTATGAGGCCTTGATGGCGCAGCGTCAATGAGATCGAGTGTCACGCCTCGCATGCAACCCACCGCCGCGGCTATAATCACCGCCACCTTTTACCGCCATCCGAGTCTAGCCCGCCCATGTATAACCTGGCCCGCCAGCTGTTGTTCAAACTCTCCCCGGAAACCTCCCACGATTTGTCCCTGGACCTGATCGGTGCTGGTGGCCGCCTGGGGCTCAATGGCCTGGTATGCAAGGCACCGGCGAAAATGCCGGTGTCGGTGATGGGGCTCGACTTCCCCAACCCGGTCGGGCTGGCAGCCGGTCTGGACAAGAACGGCGCCGCCATCGACGGGTTTGCGCAGTTGGGTTTCGGCTTTGTCGAAATCGGCACCGTGACCCCACGGCCGCAACCGGGCAACCCCAAGCCCCGCATTTTCCGCCTGCCGGAAGCGGAGGCGATCATTAATCGCATGGGCTTCAATAACCTCGGCGTCGACCACCTGCTGTCGCGGGTTCAGGCGGCGAAATACACCGGCATCCTGGGTATCAACATCGGCAAGAACTTTGACACCCCTGTGGAACGTGCGGTGGATGACTACCTGATATGCCTGGACAAGGTCTACGCCCACGCCAGCTATGTCACCGTCAACGTCAGCTCGCCCAACACTCCGGGCCTGCGCAGCCTGCAATTTGGCGATTCCCTCAAGCAACTGCTCGAAGCCTTGCGCCAGCGCCAGGAAGACCTGGCCGTGCGTCACGGCAAGCGTGTGCCCCTGGCCATCAAGATCGCGCCGGACATGAGCGATGAAGAAACCGTCCTGGTGGCCCAGGCCCTGGTGGATTCAGGGATGGACGGGGTGATTGCAACCAATACCACCCTCAGCCGCGTGGGTGTCGAAGGCCTGGCCCATGGTGACGAGGCGGGCGGCCTGTCGGGCGCGCCAGTGCGTGACAAGAGCACCCATATCGTCAAGGTGCTGGCGGCCGAGTTGGCCGGGCGTTTGCCGATCATCGCGGTGGGCGGTATCACCGAAGGCAAGCACGCGGCTGAGAAGATCGCGGCCGGCGCCAGCCTGGTGCAGTTGTACTCCGGCTTCATCTACAAAGGCCCGGCATTGATTCGCCAGTCGGTGGATGCCATCGCTGCCTTGCGCTGACAATCTGCTGGGCAATAAAAAGGGCTCCATAAAGGAGCCCCTGGGCCGAAGCCCGCCGCCCGGATGGGGCGCGCGTGGTTAAGTCGTTACTCGTTCAGAGATGTGTGTCGGAATAAAGTGCCCCTGATTAGCCGACGGCGTGAAGTTCGTTGAGTCTGTGGATGCCCGCAGTGCCAGTCATACCGTCCCAGTTGTCGCCGCGTCCTTCTCGCCAGCCGTTGATCCAGGCTTGGCGTACCGACGGTAGAGTAAATGGGCAAAGCTCACGGGATTTTCCATGAACGCCATATTGATATCCGCGTAAAAATGCTCTTTCCAACGGATCACGCTTAAGTCTTCTCATAGGGTGTTTCCCTCACTTGTTGACTGTCTAGATATCCTTCGGCCTTGTCCAAGGCCGGGCAGAGTTTTTCTGCCGTTGGTGGGCTCGCTGCCGGCGTGGCGAGCCGATGTGTCGGCACCGTTACGGCGCCAACCTGTGTTGAGTTCTAACCAATAGGTCACATGTATTCAATGATCGTTTTGTCATAAGCACGTAACGATAACGATGCTATAGCCATAAGCTGGGATGGTTATTCGCCCCTTTTATAGGGCAAAGCCAGCTATGATGTGCCCTGCACAGAGGAAAGGTTTAATCCCTTGGTGAGAATGACCGCCTGTTGCAGTCGGTTATTATTCGACGAAGGGTCGGAATATTTCTTTTTGTTGCACAACATTCTTCTTCTGCCTCGCCAATAAAGGCTCAAGGGCCCGTCAGACGGGGTGGAACGGCACATTCGTGCCACGCGAGCACTCTTCGAGAAAAGTGCTTGATTGAAAACCGAACCGGCGATGCGTCGCCTGTTCACTTATTGCTGAAAAGCCTGGAATGCCCCATGTCGGACCGTTTTGAACTCTTCCTCACCTGCCCCAAGGGCCTCGAAGGCCTGCTGATCGAGGAAGCCGTCGGGCTTGGCCTTGAGGAAGCCCGCGAGCACACCTCGGCCGTGCGCGGCATGGCCGACATGGAAACCGCTTACCGCCTGTGTCTCTGGTCACGCCTGGCCAACCGTGTGTTGCTGGTGCTCAAGCGCTTCCCGATGAAGGACGCCGAAGATCTTTACCACGGCGTGCTGGACATCGAATGGGCTGACCACATGGTTCCCGACGGTACCCTCGCGGTGGAGTTCAGCGGGCACGGCTCGGGCATCGACAACACCCACTTCGGCGCCCTGAAGGTCAAGGATGCGATCGTCGACAAACTGCGCACCCCTACCGGCGAACGTCCATCCATCGACAAGATCAACCCTGACCTGCGCATTCACCTGCGCCTGGACCGTGGCGAAGCCATCCTGTCCCTGGATCTTTCCGGCCACAGCCTGCACCAGCGCGGCTACCGTCTGCAGCAGGGCGCGGCACCGCTGAAGGAAAACCTGGCGGCGGCGATCCTGATCCGCGCCGGCTGGCCGCGTATTGCAGCCGAAGGCGGCGCGCTGACAGACCCGATGTGCGGTGTGGGTACCTTTCTGGTCGAGGGCGCGATGATCGCCGCCGACATGGCCCCCAACCTCAATCGTGAACTGTGGGGGTTCACCACCTGGCTGGGCCACGTCCCGGCGCTGTGGAAAAAACTGCACGCAGAAGCCACTGAGCGCGCCGCTATCGGCATGAACAAGCCGCCGTTGTGGGTGCGTGGCTATGAAGCCGACCCACGCTTGATCCAGCCTGCTCGCAATAACATCGAGCGCGCCGGGCTGAGCCATTGGATCAAGGTGTACCAAGGCGAAGTCGGTACTTTCGAGCCGCGCCCGGACCAGAACCAGAAAGGCCTGGTCATCTGCAACCCACCTTACGGCGAGCGCCTGGGTGATGAAGCCAGCCTGTTGTACCTCTACCAGAACCTCGGCGAGCGCCTGCGCCAGGCCTGCATGGGCTGGGAAGCGGCGGTGTTTACCGGCGCGCCGGACCTGGGCAAGCGCATGGGTATCCGTAGCCACAAACAGTATTCGTTCTGGAACGGCGCATTGCCGTGCAAGTTGCTGCTGATCAAAGTCAACCCGGATCAGTTCGTCACGGGCGAGCGCCGCACTCCTGAACAGCGTCAGGCCGAACGTGAGCAAGCGGCCTACGACCAGGCCCCGAGCGAGCCGGCAGAGCGTCAGTACAACAAGAACGGCAACCCGATCAAGCCCGCCCCGGCCCCCGTGGTGGAACAGGCGCGCTTGAGCGAAGGCGGGCAGATGTTCGCCAACCGTCTGCAGAAGAACCTCAAGCTGTTGGGCAAATGGGCCAAGCGCGAAGGCGTGGATTGCTACCGTGTGTATGACGCTGACATGCCTGAATACTCCATGGCCATCGACCTGTACCACGATTGGGTGCACGTACAGGAATACGCCGCGCCTAAATCCATCGACCCGGAAAAAGCCTCGGCCCGCATGTTCGATGCCCTGGCGGCAATTCCCCAGGCACTGAACGTCGACAAGAGCCGTGTGGTGGTCAAGCGTCGTGAGCGTCAGAGCGGCACCAAGCAATACGAGCGTCAGAGTGCCCAAGGCAAATTCACCGAGGTCAGTGAAGGCGGGGTTAAGTTGCTGGTCAATCTCACCGATTACCTGGACACCGGCCTGTTCCTCGACCATCGCCCGATGCGCATGCGCATCCAGAAGGAAGCGGCGGGCAAGCGCTTCCTCAATCTGTATTGCTACACCGCCACAGCCAGTGTGCATGCTGCCAAGGGCGGCGCGCGCAGCACCACCAGCGTCGACCTGTCCAAGACCTACCTGGACTGGGCGCGTCGCAATTTCTCCCTCAACGGCTTCTCCGACAAGAACCGCCTGGAACAGGGTGACGTGATGGCGTGGCTGGAAGCGAGCCGCGATGAATTCGACATGATTTTCATCGACCCGCCGACCTTCTCCAACTCCAAGCGCATGGAAGGCATCTTCGACGTGCAGCGTGACCATGTGCAGTTGCTCGACCTGGCCATGGCGCGCCTGGCGCCGGGTGGCGTGCTGTACTTCTCCAACAACTTCCGCAAGTTCCAGCTGGAGGACAACCTCAGCGAACGCTATGCGGTCGAGGAGATCAGCGACAAGACCATCGACCCGGATTTTGCGCGCAATGCCAAGATCCACCGCGCCTGGAAAATCACCGCACGCTGATTTTTCCCTGTAGGAGCGAGCTTCTGTGGCGAGGGAGCTTGCTCCCGCTGGGCTGCGCAGCGGCCCCCGGAAACTTGCGGGCGCTTCGCACCCGAGCGGGAGCAAGCTCCCTCGCCACAATAAGCCAGTTGACGGTTTTGCGCTGGTCAAACCCATGACCGATGGCTATAACTTAAGCCCTAGCCAAAGTGACACCCCCGCACACTGGCGCTGTGAGTGTTGCCTATGCCGATGCAAGTCGTTCGCCCGAAAATCCTTGGTTTTATCAGTGAGCAGGCATCGGCTTGGCTGGTGGCATTGGTGGTGTTAGTGGTTGGTAGCGCGCTGACGGTGGTCGTCGCGTGGGCGGCGTCCGACCTGTATCAGCAACAGGTGCGCCAGCGGTTCCAGTTGCTGGTCAACGAGCGCTACAGCCGCATCCAGGAACGTTTTGAAGACCAGGAACAACGCCTGGGGAGCCTGCAGCGTTTCTTCGTCAATTCCGGCGAGGTGTCCCGCAACGAGTTCGACGGTTTCGCCAAACCGCTGTTGTTGCATGCCCGTGCTTATGCCTGGGCACCACGGATATTTCGCACGCAGCGCAGCCTGTTTGAACAGGACATTTCTCGCCAGCGTGGCATTCCCTTCAGTATCCGCGAACTGAATACCTCCGGTGAATTGGCGCCAGCGGCTGAGCGCGATGAATACGTACCGGTGCTGTACAGCCAGACGCAAAGTTTGCTGGGCTCGCCGCTGGGCTTTGATTTGCTGGCGCAGCCCCTGCGCCGTGCAGCGCTGGAGCGTGCGCAACAAAGCGGCCATTTGGCGGTGTCACAGCCCATGCAATTGGTGGGGGTGGAGCCCGCTTATGCGGCAGGCGTGTTATTGGTGGCGCCCGTGAGCAAAGTCGCGGGGGCCGAGCCTTATGGTTTTGTGATGGCGGTGATCAGCATGCGCCAGCTGGTGGCCGAGGGGTTGCCCAGGCCCAACCGTGACAACCTGGTGATGCAGATCGTAGACACCTCCGACACCCAGCAACGGGTGTTATATGCGTCCAGTAACGCCTTGGGCAGCAGTGGCTTGACGGCTGCACGCCGCCTCTCCCTGGGCGATCATGTGTACGCTCTTAGCCTGAGCGCCAGCGAAGTGTTCGACAGGGCCAACCATTCTTCGATGCACGCCATTCTGGCGATGGGCGTGTTGCTCAGCGCCTTGCTCAGTGCGCTGCTTTACATGTTGGTCAGCCAGCGCCAGCGCGCACTGAAATTGGTGGAGCAACGCACCGTTCAATTACGTGCCCGTGAGCAGGAGTTGCGTGGCGCCCATGGGCAACTGCGCAGCGTGTTGAATGCGGCGACTCAAGTGGCGATCATTGCCACTGACCTGCGCGGTGTGATCAACACCTTCAATGCCGGTGCCGAACAGATGTTGGGCTTCAAGGCCGAGGAGGTGCTTGGGCATATGACCTTGGACCGTCTGCATGTGGCCGTGGAACTCGACGCCCGCGCCGAGGCGTTGAGCAGGGCGCTGGGCAAGCGCATTCCAGCGAGTCAGGCGATGCTGGTGGAGAGCCCGGACAGTCAACATGAAGGACGTGAGTGGACGCTGGTGCGCAAGGATGGCAGCCAGTTGACGGTCAACATGTTGCCGACCGTGCTCTTGGATGACCATGGCCTATGGGTCGGGCACCTGGCGATTTACCTGGATGTCACCGAGCAAAAGCGCGCCTATGAGGCCCTTGCCGTCCGCGACCGCCTGCTGAAAAAACTCAGCGCCCATGTGCCTGGTGGCATCTTCCAGTTCACCCTGGAGCCCCAGGACAACGGGCGTTTCATCTATGCCAGCGAAGGCATGCGCGATATCTATGAAATCGAGCTGGGCATGCTGCAGAAGGATGCGCGCACGGTCCTGGAGCGCATTCACCCTTTGGATCTGGAGCGAGTGCGTGCGTCGATACGTCTTTCTGCGTTGCAAATGAGCCATTGGCGAGAAGAGTACCGCGTGCAATTACCCCAGCGAGGCCTGCGCTGGATTCGCGGCGAAGCGACGCCGGAAGAGTTGCCGGGAGGCGGTACGCTTTGGCACGGTTATGTATCGGATATTTCTGATCTCAAACGGGTCGAGGAAGAACTGCGCGCGCTGTCCATCACCGACTCCCTGACAGGGATCTATAACCGGCGCTATTTCCAGGATCGTCTCAAGGGCGAAATGCTTCGGCTCAACCGTATATCTGGCGCGCTGTCGTTGATCATGCTCGATATCGACCACTTCAAGCGCATCAACGATCAGCACGGCCATGCCGTGGGCGACAGCGTGTTGCAGGAGTTGTGCAAGCGTATCGGCCAACGCTTGCGCCGCACCGATGTGTTTTGCCGGATCGGCGGGGAAGAGTTCGTGGTGCTGTGCCCCAACACCGATGGCGCTCAGGCCTACAGCCTGGCGATACAGTTGTGGCAGTCGTTGCGCGATGCGGCGATGGAACCGGTGGGAGTGGTCACCGCCAGCTTCGGCGTGGCCAGTTGGAGTGTTGACGAAGGCATCGATGGGTTGCTGCTGCGCGCTGATTCGGCGGTGTATGTGGCCAAGCAGGCGGGCAGGGATCGGGTCGAGGAAGCCCTGATGCTTGAATGATCGTTCCCACGCTCCGCGTGGGAATGCATCCTAAGACGCTCCGCGTCACGCCTTGAGCGCGGACGCAGAGCGTCCAAAAAAGCATTCCCACGCAGAGCGTGGGAACGATCAGAGGGGTGCTTTAGAGGACCGGTGCGGCTGCAACGGCCTTCGGCTGGCGATACAGGTCCAGCAGCACCTGATCCAATACCGACGAGGCTCCCCAAGGCTTGGAGTCGTTGAGAATCGCCACCACCGCCCAGGTATTGCCGTTGTTGTCGCGGCTGTAACCGGCAATGGCGCGTACGGTGTTCAAGGTGCCGGTCTTCACATGGGCTTCGCCGCGCAGGGCGGTGGTTTTCAGGCGTTTACGCATGGTGCCGTCGGTGCCGGCGATCGGCATCGAGCTGATGTACTCCGCCGCATAAGGGCTTTTCCACGCCGCTTGCAGCATGGCCGCCATCTCGCGGGCGCTGACCCGTTCGGCGCGTGACAGGCCGGAGCCGTTTTCCATCACCAGGTGCGGCGCGGTGATGCCTTTCTTGGCCAGCCACTGGCGCACGACACGTTGCGCGGCCTTGGCATCGTCGCCATCGGCATCGTTGCGAAACTGTGCACCCAGGCTCAGGAACAACTGCTGGGCCATGGTGTTGTTACTGTATTTGTTGATGTCACGGATGATCTCCGCCAGGTCCGGTGAGAAGGCGCGAGCCAGGACTTTTGCATCCTTGGGCACCGGTGCCTGGATATCACGGCCCTGGATGGTACCGCCCAACTCTTTCCAGATCGCCCGCACGGCGCCTGCGGTGTAGGTGGCGTGGTCGAGCAGCGACAGGTAAGTCTGCGAGCTGCAGCCATCACCCAGTTGGCCGCTGACGGTCACGGTCACGCTGCCGTCGGCGGCGGTCACCGGGCTGTAGCGCACGTCACCGGTGCACTGCTTGGCGTTGGTGACTTTCACCTGGTTGTCGATGCGAATGCTGGCAATCGGCGGCTCGACCGATACGATCACCCGCCCCGAATCATTGCGGGTCACGAAGCGCAGGGCCTTTAGGTTGACCAGCAAGGCGTCGGGCTTGACCAGAAACGGCTTGTTCTCATCGTTGCCGTCGTCGTTGAACTCGGGTAATTGCGGCTGGTTGAAGAAGTTACGGTCCAGCACCAGGTCGCCGGTGACTTGCTGAACGCCATTGGCGCGCAGGTCGCGCATCAGCAGCCAGAGCTTTTCCATGTTCAGCTTGGGGTCGCCGCCGCCCTTGAGGTACAGGTTGCCACGCAATACGCCGCCGCTGAGGGTGCCATCGGTGTAGAACTCGGTCTTCCACTGATGGTTGGGGCCGAGCATTTCCAGGGCCGCGTAAGTGGTGACCAGCTTCATGGTGGAAGCCGGGTTCACCGAGACGTCGGCGTTGAAAACCGTAGGGGTACCAGGGCCGTTCAGGGGCAGCATCACCAGGGACAGCGCGGTATTTTGCAGCTTGGCCTTCTGCAAGGCCTGCGCAACGCTGGGTGGCAGGGTGTTATTGACGGGAGCAGCGGAAACGGAAAAGGCCAGGGGCAAGACAACACTGGCAAGTAACACTGAACGCAAAGATTTGATCATAAGAAATAAAACCCTACTGCTGAGGAGGGTGAAAAAGGCGAGGGGTACGGAAGAAAATCCCTCATTGGTCACGAAAGTGTCGGCATTATGCCCCAAGCTGGCACTGCTTGTAGCTGAACGATAGCCGCTAATTGCGGTTTTTTTGCGCGCATTTGCCCGTCGGTCCCAGAGAGTCGGGCAATTGCCGCCTTAAACTGCTAAAGTGCCGCCCGTTAATACTTATGAGGATTGTTCCAATGGCGACTAACCGTTCCCAGCGTCTGCGCAAAAAACTGTGCGTTGATGAATTTCAAGAGCTGGGTTTCGAACTGAACCTGGACTTCAACGAAGGCCTGAGTGAAGAAGCTATCGACGCTTTCCTCGAAGCATTCATCAAAGAAGCCATGGAAGCCAATGGCCTGGGCTATGTCGGCGGCGATGACTACGGTCTGGTTTGCCTGCAAAAGCGTGGCTCGGTCTCCGAAGAGCAGCGTGCTGCGGTCGAAGCCTGGCTGAAAACCCGTTCCGAGCTGACCAAGGCTGAAGTCAGCCCGTTGCTGGACGTGTGGTATCCGGAAAAGCCGATCAACGCGGCTAAGTGATACTGAAAAAAACGGCGACCTGAGGGTCGCCGTTTTTTTATGCCTTGCGCCAATTCAGAATCAGCAGCGTCAACACCCCCGCCACAATCCCCCAGAACGCCGACCCGATGGAAAACAACGTCAAGCCTGACGCCGTGACCATAAAGGTAATCAGCGCCGCTTCTCGTTCCTTCGGCTCATTCATGGCGATGCTCAAGCCATTGATGATCGAGCCAAACAACGCCAACGCCGCAATCGACAGCACCAGTTCCTTGGGCAGGGCTGCGAACAGTGCTGCCAGCGTGGCGCCGAATACCCCGGCAATCCCATAGAACACCCCACACCACACCGCAGCGGTGTAGCGCTTGTTGCGGTCTTCATGGGCGTGCGGCCCGGTGCAGATCGCGGCGCTGATCGCCGCCAGGTTGATGCCGTGGGAGCCGAACGGTGCCAGCACCAGTGACGCCAGGCCGGTGATGGTGATCAACGGCGAAGCCGGCACGGTGTAGCCATCGGCCCGCAGCACGGCTACGCCGGGCATGTTCTGCGAGGTCATGGCCACCACGAACAGCGGGATGCCGATGCTGATGGTCGCCGCCAGCGAGAAATGCGGCGTGGTCCAAACAGGCGTCGCCACCTCCAGATGAAAGCCGCTGAAATCCAGCAGCCCCATCAGTCCTGACAAGGCGGTGCCGATGAGCAAGGCGGCCAGCACGGCATAGCGCGGCGACAGACGTTTGATGATCAGGTAGGTGAAAAACATCCCCAGCACCAGCCCGGTACGGTGCTGGGCGGCGACGAAAATCTCGCTGCCGATCTTGAACAGGATCCCGGCCAACAGCGCCGCCGCCAATGACGCCGGAATCCGCTTGACCAGCTTCTCAAAGCTGCCGGTCAACCCGCAGAGCGTCACCAGTACCGCACAGGTGATGTAGGCACCGATGGCCTCGCCATAGCTCACCCCACCCAGGCTTGTGATCAGCAGCGCCGCCCCAGGGGTAGACCAGGCGATGGTGATCGGTGTGCGATAGCGCAGGGACAGGCCGATGCTGCACACCGCCATGCCGATGGAAATCGCCCAGATCCACGAAGAAATCTGCGCCGTGGTCAAGCCGGCGGCCTGGCCGGCCTGGAACATCAGCACCAGGGAGCTGGTGTAGCCGGTCATCATGGCGATAAAGCCGGCGACGACGGCCGACGCAGAAGTGTCGGCCAGCGGGCGCAAGGGCGCTTGGGTGGCGTCGGTCATGGAGAGGTGTTCCTTTTTACCTGACTCCGCACGCTGTAGGAGCGAGCTTGCTCGCGAAAATCGCCAACGATAACGCGGGCAATCAGATTAAACGCGGCGCCCTTGGGTTCTTCGCGAGCAAGCTCGCTCCTACAGTGGGATGTCGTTCATGGGAAATCGTGGAATCAAGCCTAAACTCAAACGTAACGAGTCATTGCAATACAGCCGAGGCCGCAAACAGCCGTACAGTGTGTTGGCGCAGTGGGTTGTGTACAATGTGCGCTGTTTTTAGGTGATACTTGCCAGCGACACGCTGTTGCCGTATTACCGTTAATTCGCCGTTCTCAAACCCGAGTGCCCATGAACGAACAGTTGCAACCTCTCAAGAAACAACCGCGAGCCGGCAAGGCCGGTCGCAGCGGAACCCAGGACGATATCGTCTATGCGCATATCTTCGAGGCGATCCTTGAACAACGCCTGGCGCCCGGAACCAAATTGAGTGAAGAGGCACTGGGCGAGATCTTCGGCGTGAGCCGCACCATCATTCGCCGTGCGCTGTCGCGCCTGGCCCATGAAAGCGTGGTACTGCTGCGGCCCAATCGCGGTGCGGTGGTTGCCAGCCCAAGCGTCGAAGAAGCGCGCCAGGTGTTCATGGCACGGCGCCTGGTGGAGCGGGCGATCACGGAGTTGGCGGTGCAGCACGCCACGGCCGAGCAGTTGGCCGAGTTGCGCCAGATGGTCAACGACGAGCGCGACAGCTTCTCGCGCGGTGATCGCGGCGCCGGTATCCGTCTCTCTGGCGAATTCCATTTGAAACTGGCCGAAGCCGCGAAGAACGCGCCGCTGATCAGCTTCCAGCGCAGCCTGGTGTCCCAGACGTCATTGATCATCGCCCAGTACGAAAGCGGCAACCGCTCGCACTGTTCCTACGATGAGCACACCCAGTTGATCGACGCGATCGAAGCCCGGGATGCGACGTTGGCGGTGAACTTGATGATGCATCACATGGATCACATTGACAGCAAGCTCAACCTCGATGAAGAGAGTGCGTCGGATGATTTGCATGCGGTGTTTTCGCATCTTTTACAGACTAAAAAACCTGGGCGCTCGTCTGTAAAGTTGTAAACCCAATCAAATGTGGGAGCAGGCTTGTGTGGGAGCCGGGCTTGCCCGCGATGCAGGCGCCGCGGTGTATCAGTTACACCGCGGTGATGTTATCGCAGGCAAGCCAGCTCCCACACAAGCCAGCTCCCACATTGGTTGTATGTAGCTTGAATCAGCGCTGGTGCACCAGTTGCCCGGCTGCATAGGTCTGCAACACCGTCCGATCATCCCCAAGCGTCATCAGCACAAACAACGTCTCGGCAATGTTATTGGCCTGTTTCAGGCGATAGCTCAGCAGCGGCGTGGCGTTGTAATCCAATACCAGGAAGTCTGCATCGGTACCCGGCTGCAACGTGCCGATCTTGTCTTCCAGGCGCAACGCCCGTGCGCCGCCCAGGGTTGCCAGGTACAGCGACTTGAACGGGCTCAAGCGCGCACCTTGCAGCTGCATGACCTTGTACGCTTCGTTCAGGGTTTGCAGCAGCGAGAAGCTGGTGCCGCCACCCACGTCGGTGCCCAGGCCCACGTTCAAGTTGTGTTTCTCGGCCATCGGCAGGTTGAACAACCCACTACCGAGGAAGAAGTTCGAAGTCGGGCAGAACGCCACCGCCGAACCAGTCTCTGCCAGCCGTGCGCATTCGTCGTCGCACAGGTGTACGCCGTGGGCAAACACCGAGCGCTCGCCGAGCAGCTTGTAGTGGTCGTAGACATCCAGGTAGCCGTTGCGCTCCGGGAACAGCTCATTGACCCACTCGATTTCCTGCTTGTTCTCGCTGATGTGGGTCTGCATGTACAAATCCGGGTACTCGCCCAGCAGCTGACCGGCCAGCGTCAGTTGCTCCGGCGTGCTCGTAGGGGCGAAGCGTGGCGTCACCGCGTAATGCAGGCGCCCCTTGCCGTGCCAGCGCTCGATCAGCGCCTTGCTTTCCTGGTAGCCGGATTCGGCGGTGTCGGTGAGGTAGTCCGGCGCGTTGCGGTCCATCATCACCTTGCCGGCGATCATGCGCAGGTCGAGTTTCTCGGCCGCTTCAAAGAATGCATTCACCGATTGCGGGTGCACGCTGCCGAACACCAGCGCTGTGGTGGTGCCGTTGCGCAGCAGTTCCTTGATGAAGATATCGGCGACTTCTTCGGCGTGAGCCTTGTCGGCAAACTGGCTTTCACAGGGGAAGGTGTAGGTGTTGAGCCAGTCCAGCAACTGCTCGCCATAGGCGCCGACCATACCGGTCTGCGGCAGGTGGATATGGGTGTCGATCAAGCCAGGGGTGATCAGCGCGTCCTGGTAATGGGTGATGTCGATATCGGCGGGCAGGCTCGGCAGCAGGTCGCTGGCGTGCCCGAGGGCACTGATCTGGCCGTTGTCGATCACCAGCAGGCCGTCCTCGAAATATTCATAAGAGGCTTCGATCCCCACGATGGCAGGGTCGGCGATGCTGTGCAGGATGGCGGCACGGTAGGCTTTGCGAGTCAAAGGCATGATCGTCTCAATTCAGATAGCGTGGCTGCGGCGCGAAGCCGGCAGCAGTTTGGCAATAGGTTCGGCGCCGGCAAGATGCTGGCCGAAATTGGCGTTATAGGTGGCGATGATTTCACCGGCGATGGAGATGGCGATCTCCACCGGAAGCTTGCCCTTGACCTCGGGGAGGCCCATGGGGCAACGCATGCGTTGCAACTGCGCGGCGTCAAAGCCGCGATCACGCAGGCGGTGTTCGAATTTGACCCGCTTGGTTTTCGAGCCGATCAGGCCGAAGTAGGCGAAGTCGTTGCGCTTGAGCAGGGCGGCGGTCAGTTCCAGGTCCAGCGCGTGGTTGTGGGTCATGACAATGCAGTAGCTGCCTGCAGGCAGGTCGGCAATTTCGTCGACCGGCTCTTCGCTGACAATTTTACGCACGCCTTCGGGGATGTGCTGCGGGAATTCCTGCTCGCGGGAATCGATCCAGCGCACCCGGCAGGGCAGACTCGCCAGCAATGGTACCAACGCACGGCCGACGTGGCCGGCGCCAAACACGGCGATGTGCGCTTGCGCCTGGCCCATGGGTTCGAACAGCAGCACGGTCACGCCGCCGCAGCACTGGCCCAGGCTGGCGCCGAGGCTGAAGCGCTCCAGATGGGTGTTCTGCTGGCCGCGCACCAGCATGTCCCGGGCGATCTGCATCGCCTTGTATTCCAGGTGCCCGCCGCCGATGGTGTCGAAGGTGTGCGCGGCGCTGATGACCATCTTGGAACCGGCGTTGCGCGGGGTTGAGCCGAGTTCTTCGATGATGGTGACGAGCACGCAGGGTTCGCTCTGGTTTTGCAGGGTGGCGAGGGCGCTGATCCAGTTGTCCATGTCTACCTCCAGTCAGATCGTTCCCACGCTCCGCGTGGGAATGCATACCGTGACGCTCTGCGTCACTAGAGCGGACGCACAGCGTCCAGGGCGGCATTCCCACGCGGAGCGTGGGAACGATCAACAGCCTTTAGCGCCCGCAACTGCCGCATCTGTTCACACCCCCACAACACCCGCTCGGGCGTGGCCGGCGCATCGATCCTGGGCTGCTGGCGATAGTCAGCCAAGCTCGCTACCGCATCCTTGATCGCACACCACGAAGCAATCCCGAGCATGAACGGCGGCTCGCCCACGGCCTTGGAATGGAACACCGTGTCCTCCGGGTTCTTGCGGTTCTCTACCAGCTTCACACGCAGGTCCAGCGGCATGTCGGCCACGGCCGGGATCTTGTAGCTGGCCGGGCCGTTGGTCATCAGCTTGCCCTTGTTGTTCCACACCAGCTCTTCCATGGTCAGCCAGCCCATGCCCTGGATGAAGCCGCCTTCCACCTGGCCGATGTCGATGGCCGGGTTCAGCGAAGCGCCGACGTCATGCAGGATGTCGGTGCGTAGCATCTTGTATTCACCGGTCAGAGTGTCGACGATCACTTCGCAGCAAGCCGCCCCGAAGGCGTAGTAGTAGAACGGTCTCCCGCGTGACTGGCTGCGGTCGTAGAAAATTTTCGGGGTTTTGTAGAAACCTGTGCTGGAGAGCGATACCTGGGCGAAATACGCCTGCTGGATCAACGCCTCGAAGCTCAGGATCTGCTCGCGCACGCGCACATGGCCGTTGCGAAACTCCACGTCCGCCTCGCTTACGTCATACTTGCGCGCCGCAAACTCCACCAGGCGCTGCTTGATGGTTTCGGCCGCATTCTGCGCGGCCTTGCCGTTCAGGTCGGCGCCGCTGGAGGCAGCGGTGGGCGAGGTGTTGGGTACCTTGTCGGTGTTGGTGGCGGTGATCTGGACGCGGTCGATTTCGACCTGGAATACCTCGGCCACGACTTGCGCGACCTTGGTATTCAAGCCCTGGCCCATCTCGGTGCCGCCGTGGTTCAGGTGGATGCTGCCATCGGTGTAGATATGGATCAGCGCGCCGGCCTGGTTGAGGAAGCTGGCGGTGAACGAAATACCGAATTTCACCGGGGTCAGCGCCAGGCCTTTTTTCAGGATCGGGCTGTGGGCGTTGTAGAGGCGGATCGCTTCGCGGCGCTCGGCATATTGGCTGCTGGCTTCCAGTTCGGCGGTCATTTCTTCGAGCATGTTGTGCTCGACGGTCTGGTAGTAGTGGGTGACGTTGCGTTCGGTCTTGCCGTAGTAGTTGGCCTTGCGCACCGCCAACGGGTCTTGGCCCAGATGGCGCGCAATGGCGTCCATCACTTCCTCGATGGCGACCATGCCTTGGGGGCCGCCGAAGCCGCGATAGGCCGTGTTGGAGGCAGTGTTGGTCTTGCAGCGATGGCCATTGACCGTGGCGTCGCCCAGGTAATATGAGTTGTCGGCGTGGAACATGGCGCGGTCGACAATCGAGTTGGACAGGTCCGGCGAACAACCGCAGTTACCCGCCAGTTCCAGATTGATGCCGTGCAGTCGGCCGTTGTCGTCAAACCCCACGTCGTATTCGATATAGAAGGGGTGGCGCTTGCCGGTCATCAGCATGTCTTCGACCCGTGGCAGGCGCATCTTGGTCGGCTGGCCAGTGAGGCGCGCCACCACGGCGCACAGGCACGCCGGGCTGGCGGCCTGGGTTTCCTTGCCGCCAAAGCCACCACCCATGCGGCGCATGTCGACCACGATCTTGTTCATCGACACATCCAGCACTTCGGCCACCAGCTTCTGCACTTCGGTGGGGTTTTGCGTGGAGCAGTAGACGATCATGCCGCCGTCTTCGGTGGGCATCACCGAAGAGATCTGGGTTTCCAGATAAAAGTGTTCCTGGCCACCGATATGCAAGGTGCCCTGGATACGGTGCTTGGCGCTTGCCAGCGCAGTGGCCGAATCGCCGCGCTGGTGGGTGTGGCTGTCGAGCACGAAGTGCTTGTTGCGAAACGCCTCGACCACATCCAGTACCGGTTCCAGGTCTTCATATTCGATCACCGCCGCCATCGCCGCCTTGCGTGCGGTCTCCAGGTCGCGGGCGGCCACGGCCAGTACCACCTGGCCCACGAACTGCACGGTGTCGATGGCCAGCAGCGGGTCGCCGGGCATCAACGGCCCGATGTCTTTCAGGCCCGGTACGTCTTCATGGGTGATGGCAATGCGTACGCCGTCGAAGGCGTAGCAGGGCGCGGTGTCGATGCTGATGATCCGGGCATGGGCGCGGTCGGACATGCGCGCATACAGGTGCAACTGGTTGGGAAATTCCAGGCGGTCGTCGATGTACTGCGCTTCACCGCTGACGTGCTTGGCGGCGCTGTCATGCTTGACGCTGCGACCTACCCCGGTGGTGAGGTCCTGGGCAAAGAGTGCGGCAAGTTCAGCCTCGGTTTTTACCACGGCGTGATGGTTAGACATAAGCGGTCACCCGAGTCTCGATGTGCGGCGTTTGCAGTTCGATGAAGTATTTGCGCAGCAGGTTTTGCGCGCTGAGCAGGCGATATTCCTTGCTGGCGCGGAAGTCCGAGAGTGGGGTGAAGTCCTGTGCCAGGGCGGCGCAGGCTTTCTCGACCGTGGCCAAGTTCCAGATGGCGCCCACCAACGCGGCCTCGCAATTTTTTGCGCGTTTTGGTGTGGCGGCCATGCCTCCGAAGGCAACGCGAGCCGCGCTGATCACACCGTTGTCGATGTTCAGGTTGAACGCTGCGCACACCGCGGAAATATCGTCGTCCAGGCGCTTGGACACCTTGTAGGCCCGGAACAGCGTGTGGCCCTTGGGCACGATGATGGTCTCGATGAACTCGCTGTCCTGGCGCGCGGTGACGCGGTAGTCGATGAAGTAGTCTTCCAGCGCCAGGGTGCGGCGGGTGTTGCCTTTGCACAGCACGATCTGTGCGCCCAGGGCAATCAGCAGCGGCGGCGAATCACCAATGGGCGAAGCGTTGCCAATATTGCCGCCCAGGGTGCCCTGGTTGCGGATTTGCAGGGAGGCGAAGCGCTGCAGCAGTTCGCCGAAGTCCGGGTATTCGTGGTGCAGCGCGGCGTAGCAGTCGGAGAGGGCGGTGGCCGCGCCGATTTCCAGGCGGTCGTCGAACTGCTCGATGCGCTTCATGGCTTCAATGTTGCCGACGTAGATCATCACCGGCAGGGTGCGGTGGAACTGGGTGACCTCCAGCGCCAGGTCAGTGCCGCCGGCCAGCAGGCGGGCTTGCGGGTAGGCGTCATAGAGGTCGGCCAGGTCGGCGACGGTCAGTGGCACCAGGCAGCGCTTGTCACCGCTGTTGAGTTCACCGGTTTGCGTCGGCGCGATGGCCTTGAGGCGGGCGATGGTTTCAGCCTGGCGGCTGTCGAATTGATCCTGGGGTTTGTTGCAGCAGGCCTGTTCGGCGGCGGCGAGGATCGGGCGATAACCGGTGCAACGACACAGGTTGCCCGCCAGGGCTTCATGGGCTTTCTGGCTGTCGGGGGCATCGCTGTTCTTTTGCAGGGCAAACAGCGACATCACGAAACCTGGGGTACAAAAGCCGCACTGCGAACCGTGGCACTCGACCATGGCCTGTTGCACGCTGTGCAGTTGGCCCTGGTGCTTGAGGTCTTCGACGCTGATCAGTTGTTTGCCGTGCAGTGACGACACGAACGTCAGGCAGGAATTGAGGCTGCGATAACGAATCTGCTCGGCGCCTCGCTCGTCGGTGTGCAACTCGCCGACCACCACGGTGCACGCGCCACAGTCGCCGCTGGCGCAGCCTTCCTTGGTACCGGATTTGCCCACATGCTCGCGCAGATAGTTGAGCACGGTCAGGTTGGGGTCCAGGGCGTGCTCGCTACGGAGTTCCTGGTTAAGTAAAAACTGGATCACGGAAGGCCTCGCAGACTCATTATTGTTGTTAACCGCTTTGCGCCGAATCTAGTCATGTCTGACTTTTCGGTCAATGGTTTTCTGACCTAAGGGTCAAGAAAATACGATCACAACACTTTCAATTATGGTCCAGTCTTCTGGAACCGGCGTTTTTGGCGGCTTACAGGCTTTCAACGTTGCTTATTTCGTGCCAAATTCGCCAAGGTGGGCGTAGCGCCATCAGCGGGCCAATGCGCTACACTGCCGCGCTTGTACCGATAGCAGATTTCGAAGGGAAAACATGACGTTCAAGGCGCCGGACAGTCTCGCCGAGCAAATTGCTCACCACCTCGCCGAACGTATTATTCGCGGCGATCTCATGCCTGGGGAGCGAATCCAGGAACAGAAAGTCACGCTGGCGCTCAACGTCAGCCGTGGTTCCGTGCGCGAAGCTTTGCTGATCCTTGAGCGCCGCCATCTGATTGCGATCCTGCCGCGCCGTGGCGCCCACGTCACCGAACTCACCGCGCACAAGGTGCAGAGCCTGTGTACGTTGATGGGCGAGATGTACATCCTGCTCGGCAATGCGGTTGCCGAAGGCTGGCAGACCCAGGCCGACATGGCGCCGTTTCTGCAGATCCAGCAACGCCTTCAATTGAGCCTGGAGCGTGAGGACATCCGCGCTTTCGTCGAAGAAAGCTTCAATGTGATGCGCGCTGCGTACCCCTTCGCCAACAACCCGTATTTGCAGGAAACCGTCGAAAACCTGCAACCGGCGATGAACCGCGCCTATTACCTGGCGCTGGATCAGCGCAAGGCGTCCATGAGCGAGTTCCTGGCGCTGTTCGAGCAATTGCTCGCCGCAGTACTGGCCCGTGACCTGGTGCAGATTCGCCTGGTGCTCACTGCCTATTGCCAGCGCAGCAGTTCGCTGGTCATCGCAGCCTTGGCGGACGCCTAAGCGTGCGGCTCAAGTGCATCAAGTTGGCGGGGTTCAAATCCTTCGTCGACCCGACCACCGTCAACTTCCCCAGCAACATGGCGGCGGTGGTGGGGCCCAATGGCTGCGGCAAGTCGAACATCATCGACGCCGTGCGCTGGGTGATGGGCGAGAGCTCGGCGAAAAACCTGCGCGGCGAGTCGATGACCGACGTCATCTTCAACGGCTCCACCAGCCGCAAGCCGGTGAGCCAGGCCAGTATCGAACTGGTATTCGATAATTCCGACGGCACCCTGATCGGCGAATACGCAGCCTACGCGGAAATTTCCATCCGTCGTAAAGTCACCCGCGACAGCCAGAACAGTTACTTCCTCAACGGCACCAAGTGTCGCCGTCGCGATATCACCGATATCTTCCTTGGCACTGGCCTGGGCCCGCGCAGCTACTCGATCATCGAGCAGGGCATGATCTCCAAGCTGATCGAAGCCAAGCCCGAAGACCTGCGCAACTTTATCGAAGAAGCGGCTGGCATCTCCAAATACAAGGAGCGCCGCCGCGAGACTGAAAACCGTATCCGCCGCACCCACGAAAACCTCGCCCGGCTGACCGACCTGCGCGAAGAGCTGGAGCGCCAGCTCGAACGCCTGCACCGCCAGGCCCAGGCCGCCGAGAAGTATCAGGAATACAAGGGTGAAGAGCGCCAGCTCAAGGCGCAATTGTCGGCCCTGCGCTGGCAAGCATTGAATGACCAGGTGGGCCAGCGCGAAGCGATTATTGGCACTCAGGAAGTCAGTTTTGAAGCATTGGTGGCCGAGCAGCGTAATGCCGACGCCAGCATTGAGCGCCTGCGTGACGGTCACCATGAGTTGTCCGAACGCTTCAATCTGGTGCAAGGCCGCTTCTATTCGGTGGGCGGTGACATTGCCCGGGTCGAGCAGAGTATCCAGCACGGCCAGCAGCGTTTGCGCCAGTTGCAGGATGACTTGAAGGAAGCCGAACGCGCACGCCTGGAAACCGAATCGCACCTGGGCCATGACCGTACCTTGCTGCTGACCCTGGGCGAAGAGCTGGACATGCTCACCCCCGAGCAGGAAATCACCAGCGCCGCCGCCGAAGAAGCCGCCGCCGCCCTGGAAGAATCCGAAGCCACCATGCACGGCTGGCAGGAACAGTGGGACGCCTTCAACCTGCGATCCGCCGAGCCACGCCGCCAGGCCGAGGTGCAGCAGTCGCGCATCCAGCAGTTGGAAACCAGCATGGAACGCCTGGCCGAGCGCCAGCGTCGGTTGCAGGAGGAGCGCGTATTGCTCGCTGCCGATCCGGAAGACGCGGCGATCATGGCGCTGAGCGAACAACTGGCCGAAAGCGAAATGACCCTGGAAGAGCTGGAGGCCAGCGAAGAACAGCAAGTGGAGCGCCTGGAGCAACTGCGCCAGCAATTGCACACCGCGACCCAGGCGCAGCAGCAAGCCCAGGGCGACTTGCAGCGGCTCAATGGTCGGTTGGCTTCGTTGGAAGCCTTGCAGCAAGCCGCGCTCGACCCAGGCACCGGCACCGCCGAATGGCTGCGCGACCAGCATTTGGCCGAGCGCCCGCGCCTGGCTGAAGGCTTGAAAGTCGAAGCCGGCTGGGAACTGGCGGTGGAAACCGTGTTGGGTGCCGATCTGCAAGCGGTGCTGGTGGATGATTTTGCGGGTTTCGACCTGGCCGGGTTTGCCCAGGGCGATTTGCGCCTGCTCAGCCCGGCGCCCGAGGGTGCACGGGTGCCGGGCAGCTTGCTGGACAAGGTCGAGGCGGCGATGGATCTGTCGCCATGGCTGGGCCAGGTCAGGCCCGTGGAGACCCTTGAGCAAGCCTTGGCCCAACGCGGCCAATTGGCGGCCGGCGAAAGCTTGATCAGCCGCGATGGTTATTGGGTCGGCCGCCACTTCCTGCGCGTGCGCCGCGCCAGTGAGGCGGAAAGTGGCGTATTGGCCCGTGGCCAGGAAATCGTCAACCTGAGCGCCGAGCGTGAAGAACGCGAAGCCACACTGGAAAGCCTGGAAACCGAACTGCAAACCCTGCGCGCTACCCAGCGCCAGCAGGAAACCGGCCGCGAACACCTGCGTCGGCTGTTGCAGGACGAAGCGCGCCAGCAAGGCGAGTTGAAAGCCCAACTTTCCGCGAGCAGAGCCAAGGTGGAGCAATTGACCCTGCGCCGCACCCGTCTTGACGAAGAAGTGGCCGAGATGGGCGAACAGCGCGCCCTGGAACATGAACAGATCGGTGAAGCGCGCCTGCACTTGCAGGAGGCCCTCGACAGCATGGCCCTGGACACCGAACAGCGCGAGTTGCTGCTGGCCCAGCGCGACAGCCTGCGCGAGCGCCTTGACCGCGTGCGCCAGGAAGCCCGGCAGCACAAGGATCACGCCCATCAGTTGGCCGTACGCCTGGGCTCGTTGCGCGCCCAGCATGATTCCACGCGCCAGGCCCTTGAGCGCCTGGAGATGCAGTCCGAACGCCTGACCGAAAAGCGCGAGCAACTGAGCCTCAACCTGGAGGAGGGCGAGGCGCCGCTGGAAGAGCTGCGCCTCAAGCTTGAGGAGTTGCTCGACAAGCGCATGACCGTCGATGTCGAACTCAAGACCGCCCAGATCGCCCTGGAAGACGCCGACCGTGAACTGCGCGACGCCGAAAAGCGTCGCACCATGGCCGAGCAGCAATCGCAGTTGATCCGCGGCCAGCTCGAACAACAGCGTATGGAATGGCAAGCCCTCACCGTGCGCCGCAAGACCTTGCAAGACCAATTGCTGGAAGACGGCTATGACCTGCACGGCGTGCTCAACACCCTGACCGCCCAGGCCAACGAGAAAGACGCCGAAGAAGAACTTGAACGGATTGCCGCACGTATTCAACGCCTGGGCGCGATCAACCTCGCCGCTATCGATGAGTACCAGCAGCAGTCCGAGCGTAAACGTTATCTGGATGCCCAGGACGCCGATCTGGTTGAAGCCCTGGACACCCTCGAAAACGTGATCCGCAAGATCGACAAGGAAACCCGCAACCGCTTCAAAGATACCTTTGATCAGATTAATGGCGGTTTACAGGCGTTATTCCCAAAAGTTTTCGGTGGTGGCAGCGCCTACTTGGAACTGACGGGCGAAGATCTACTCGATACAGGGGTAACGATCATGGCGCGGCCTCCGGGCAAGAAGAACAGCACCATCCATTTATTGTCCGGCGGCGAAAAAGCCCTGACCGCATTAGCCCTGGTATTTGCCATCTTCAAGTTGAACCCGGCGCCGTTCTGCATGCTCGACGAAGTTGACGCGCCGCTGGATGACGCTAACGTTGGACGCTACGCTCGGTTGGTCAAAGAGATGTCCCAGACCGTGCAGTTCATCTATATCACCCACAACAAGATCGCCATGGAAATGGCCGACCAGTTGATGGGGGTGACGATGCATGAGCCGGGATGTTCGCGATTGGTAGCGGTGGATGTGGAAGAGGCGATGGCGATGGTGGAATCCTGAGCCACGCTGGGAGAGAGAATTTACAGCACGCTGTAGGGCGATTTACCGGCCTGGGGAAAGTGGCAAATGGACATATTTGTTCAAGGCATTTTGACAGACGGTGTAAAGTTATCTTTGGTCGTGCTAGTTTAATGTCAATTTTTCGTGTGCGTGGGCAAAACGTCAGTCAGAACATAGAGTTGGCGCCACGTTTTAAAGCGGTTTGCACGGTGCTAAACCCCTTATTTTTCAGCATTTTTTATTAGAGGCACGGGATTACATGGAAATCGGTCTGCGCGAGTGGCTGATCGTCATCGGCATTATTGTCATTGCCGGTATTCTTTTTGATGGCTGGCGCCGCATGCGCGGTGGCAAGGGCAAGCTCAAGTTCCGGCTGGACCGAAACCTGTCCAACTTGCCTGACGACGACAGCGCCGCCGAGCTGCTGGGGCCGCCCCGTGTGCTGGATACCCATAAAGAGCCGCAACTGGACGAGCACGACCTGCCGTCGATGAGCGCCCCGCTGCGTGAAGCCCGCGAGCCGTCGTCCAAGCGTGGCAAGCGCGGTAGCGCGGCGGTTGCCGAGCCGCACCAGGGCGACCTGAACCTCGACGTCGATGATGGCCCGAGCTTCAGCAGCCGCGATGACGATTTCCCGGACGAGACGTCCGCCAAGAGTGCGGCGCGCCAATCGGTCAACGATCAGCCGGCTGCCGAAGAAGTCCTGGTCATCAGCGTGATCTGCCGCGATGCCGGTGGTTTCAAGGGCCCTGCGCTGTTGCAGAACATCCTCGAAAGCGGCCTGCGTTTTGGCGAGATGGATATCTTCCATCGTCACGAAAGCATGGCCGGTAACGGCGAAGTGCTGTTCTCCATGGCCAACGCGGTCAAGCCGGGCACGTTCGATCTGGACGATATCGACCTGTTCAGCACCCCGGCGGTGAGTTTCTTCCTTGGCCTGCCAGGCCCGCGTCACCCGAAACAAGCGTTCGACGTGATGGTGGCCGCTGCCCGCAAGCTGTCCCAAGAGCTCAACGGCGAGCTCAAGGACGACCAGCGCAGCGTGCTCACCGCCCAGACCATCGAACACTACCGTCAGCGCATCGTCGAGTTCGAGCGTCGCGCCCTGACACAGAAACGCTGAGGATCGATCTTAAGCGTTGTCTGTAGAATCCGTGCACTAACATATTGAGCAGCTTCGGCTGCTCTTTTGCTTTATGAGAGAACACCCATGACCGCCGCCCAAACCCGCATCCTCGAACTGCGCGCTGAGCTGGATCAGCACAACTATCGCTACCACGTCCTCGACGAGCCGAGCATTCCGGACGCCGAATACGACCGCCTGTTCCACGAGCTCAAGGCCCTGGAGGCCGAGCACCCGGAACTGGTGACGCGTGACTCACCGACGCAGCGGGTCGGCAGTGCGGCATTGTCGGCGTTCACCCAGGTCAAGCACGAGATCCCGATGCTCAGCCTGGGCAACGCCTTCGATGAAACCACCATGCTGGAGTTTGATCGCCGGGTCACCGAGGGCCTTGATCTGCCGGTGGGCGATCTATTTGGCGCTGGCGCGGCGGTGGGATACAGCTGCGAGCCGAAGCTGGATGGCCTGGCGGTCAGCCTGCTGTACCAGGATGGCGAGCTGGTGCGCGGTGCCACCCGGGGCGACGGCACCACCGGCGAGGACATCAGCGTGAATGTGCGCACCGTGCGCAATATCCCCCTGAAACTGCACGGCACGGGCTGGCCAGCCACCCTGGAAGTGCGCGGTGAAGTGTTCATGTCCAAGGCCGGTTTCGAGCGGTTGAACGCCTCGCAACTGGAAGTGGGCGGCAAGACCTTCGCCAACCCGCGCAATGCCGCGGCGGGCAGCCTGCGCCAACTGGATTCGAAGATCACCGCCAGTCGCCCGCTGGAATTCTGCTGCTATGGCATCGGCCAGGTGACCGCGGATATCAGCGACACCCATATCGGTAACCTCAAGCAGTTGCAGAAGTGGGGTATGCCGATCAGCCACGAATTGAAGCTGGCCAAGGGTATCCAGGAATGTCTGGACTACTACCGCGACATCGGCGAGCGCCGCAATGCGCTGGGCTATGAAATCGACGGCGTGGTGTTCAAGGTCAACAGCATTGCCTACCAGCGTGAACTAGGCTTCCGTGCCCGCGAGCCGCGCTGGGCGATCGCGCACAAATTCCCGGCCATGGAAGAACTCACCGAGCTGCTCGACGTGGAGTTCCAGGTCGGTCGTACCGGTGCGGTCACGCCGGTGGCGCGCCTCAAGCCGGTCAAGGTGGCCGGCGTGACCGTGTCCAATGCCACCCTGCATAACATGGACGAAGTGGCACGCCTGGGGCTGATGATTGGCGACACCGTGATCATCCGCCGCGCCGGTGATGTGATTCCGCAGGTGGTCTCGGTGGTCACCGAGCGCCGGCCGGAAAACGCCCGCGCCGTGCAGATCCCGCAGAATTGCCCGGTGTGCGGTTCCCATGTGGAGCGCACGCAACTGGTCAAGCGTAGCAAGGGCAAGGAAACCGTCAGCGAAGGCGCGGTGTACCGTTGCGTCGGGCGCCTGGCCTGCGGTGCGCAACTCAAGCAGGCAATCATTCATTTCGTCTCGCGCCGGGCCATGGACATCGACGGCCTGGGCGACAGGACCATCGAGCAACTGGTGGATGAACAGCTCATTGGTTCGCCGGCCGATCTCTACAAACTCAAATATGAACAGATCATCGACCTGGAAGGCTTTGCCGATATCTCCAGCAAGAAGCTGATCAGTGCCATCGAAAACAGCAAGACCCCGACCCTGGCACGCTTTATCTACGCCTTGGGCATTCCCGATGTGGGCGAGGAGACGGCCAAGGTCCTGGCGCGCTCGCTGGCGTCCCTGGAGCGCGTTCAAAAGGCGTTGCCAGAGGTGCTGACGTACTTGCCGGATGTAGGTCTGGAAGTGGCCCATGAGATCCATAGCTTCTTTGAAGACGGGCACAATCAGCAGGTGATTGGCGCGCTATTGTCACCGGACGAATGCGGCCTGCAATTGCAGGAGCAAGGCGAACTCAGCGCGGAATTCGCCGCCAGCACCACCTTGGGCGGTTTGCTCGACAAGCTGCACGTGCCGTCGGTGGGGCCAGGTGCTGCGCAGAAACTCGCGGACAAGTTCGGTTCGCTGGAAGGCGTAATCAAGGCTGACTGGCTCGATATGCGCCAGGCGCTGCCCGAGAAGCAAGCCAAGGCTGTGCGGGACTTTTTCGATAATGCCGACAACGCCAGCCATGCCTTGGCCATCGAGCAGCAGCTCAAGGACTTTGGTATGCATTGGCAGAGCGAGAAAAAGGTCGTTGAAGGCTTGCCCGAAGCCGGGCACACCTGGGTACTCACGGGCTCCTTGGGGCTGATGAGCCGCGATGTGGCCAAGGACAAGCTCGAAAGCCTGGGGGCCAAGGTGGCCGGTTCCGTTTCGGCGAAAACCCACTGTGTGGTGGCGGGACCGGGCGCTGGCTCGAAACTGGCCAAGGCCAATGAGCTTGGCCTGAAAGTACTGGACGAAGAGGCCTTCGTCGCCTTCCTGGCCAAGCACAACATCACCGTCTGATTGATCGTCCCCACGCTCCGCGTGGGAACGCATCCTGTGACACTCCGCGTCACGGCCTTCCCGCAGACGCAGAGCGTCCAAGGCGGCATTCCCACGCGGAGCGTGGGAACGATCTCTCAACACTGTAGGAGCGAGCTTGCTCGCGAAGAACCGGAGGGCGCCGCTGTGAACCAGGCAGCCTGCGTTATCGTTAACGATCTTCGCGAGCAAGCTCGCTCCTACAGGGAGCAGTTGAACGATCCCGAGCGAGAAATGATCTAGTCTCTGTCACCCCAGGGAGAGATCGCCATGTTCCGCTACTTCGAGCAACTCAGCACGCGCATCGCCGCTCCGTTCATGGCCGAAACCTCGCGCAACAGCAAGGTGTGGCAATGCCGATGTGGCCAGTCGCTGTTCTTTCGCAACAGCCAATGCCTGGCCTGCCAGGCGGCATTGGGTTACCAGCCGCAGCAAAGCCGCCTGTCGTCCTTGCAACCTGGGCCGGCGGTCGGTACTTGGCTGGCGGACGATAATCTCGATGCCGGCGCATTCCGGCGCTGTGCAAACCTCGATTCACCCGCTGCCTGCAACTGGCTGATTCCTGCCCACAGCACCGCGCCGTTGTGCGTGGCCTGTAGCCTGAACCGCACCATTCCTGACCTCTCGGTTCCGGAAAACCCCGAACGCTGGCGCAAGGTTGAAACCGCCAAGCGCCGCTTGGTGGCGCAACTGATCAGTCTAGGCCTGCAAGTGGTGCCCAAAAGCGTTGACGAAGAGGCTGGCCTGGCCTTCGACTTCATCGGTATCGACCTGGAAGGCAACGCGCCCACCACCGGCCACGCCAATGGGCTGATCACCCTGGACATCAAGGAAGCCGACGACGCCCACCGCGAAAAAGTCCGCGTACAGATGCGCGAGCCGTACCGCACCTTGCTTGGCCATTTTCGCCATGAGGTCGGCCATTACTACTGGGACCGCCTGATTGCCAACAGTCATTGGCTTACACCTTTTCGCAACCTGTTCGGCGACGAACGCGCCAGTTATGCCGAGGCCCTCGACCGGCACTATCAGAACGGCCCGCGCCCGGACTGGCAACTCACCTGCGTGAGCGCCTACGCCACCATGCACCCCTGGGAAGACTGGGCCGAAACCTGGGCTCACTACCTGCACATGATGGACGCCGTGGACACGGCCCTGGGCTTTGGTATGAGCGCCCGCGAGATGGACCTGGATTACCAGCCATTCCCCCTGACCACGCTCTACGACCCTCAACACCCTGGCGGCCCGGCATTCCTCTGCTTCGTCAATGCCTGGATCGAACTGGCCGGCATGCTCAACGAACTGTCCCGCGCCATGGGCCAGCCGGATTTCTACCCCTTCGTGCTGCCGCCCGCGGTGATTGCCAAGCTGCACTTTATTCACCTGGTCATCCAGGAAGAGGGCGGCAGGGCCGATGGGGTTATGGCAAGTGCTTGAGCCTTCTCATTTTTTAATCCGGAACCAACGGTTGTAACTTCCGATGAGATGGGTACAATGGCGCGGCTTGCCGAGAGGCAGCGTCGTTATGGTGACCCCATCGGTCCCCCCGCAACGATTACCCGTGAACCTGGTCAGAGCCGGAAGGCAGCAGCCACAGCGGGAACATTGTGTGCCGGGGTGTGGCTGGTGGGGTTGCCTCCATAACGCTCCCTCCTGCAGTCCCTTCTAAAACTCAAGTTATTTTCAGCCAGTCATCTGTGATGCTTCCTGCACAGTGCATGACGGTCATTTCGCGTCTAGTGGCATACTCCCAAGCGTCTCTTCCCCAGGCTACGAGGCTCTATGCACTCGGAACATTTCGACTTATCCAGCCCCGTATTCTTGCCGATCACCGAGCACACCTGTGCGGGTTTGTTGGGCGGCGAGGGTTTCGATGCGCTTGTAGCCCTGAGTGAGCCCGAATTGGCGGCGGTGCTGGTGATCCAGAACCTGGCGCAGGTGCCGGAAAGCGAGCTGAGCGCCAATGGTGCTGAAAAAGTGTTGGCCAAACTGGTTGACTGGGCAGTCGATGCCAGCCATTCGGCCAGTGTGTCCCTGCTCTCTGAAGCGCAGCGGCTGTTCGATCAGAGGAAGCTGTACTTCGGCCTCAATGTGGTCAAAAGCCTGAAGCTGCGCTTTCTGCTGGAGGAGGAAGTACAGGCTCGGGACTATCTGTTGCCCAGTGGCAAATGGGACGTCGAGTATAAAGTCCGCCACCTCAAGGCCAATGATCCGTTCAGCCAGCAGGTGATCACGCCCAGGCATCGCGAGCGCTGGTTGAGCGCTGAGCAAGACAAGCTGCTCAGAACCTTCCGCGCCAACCTGAACGAAGACCTGCATGTTCAAGGCTATGCAGGCATTGGCAAGAGTCACCTGCTGGTGGCCTTGCTGGAGCACCTGCGCCCGGAAAAGACCTTGCTGCTGGCACGCACCCCGGCAAAACTCGAAACCCTGCGTGCGCGCATGGTGGGAGCGCGGGAGCGTAAGGCCGGGCATACCTTCCAGGACTTCGCCCATGCTCTATTGCATGGCCCGAGGCCAAAGCCGCTGAATACGCCGGTGAGGGTGCCGACCAAGCAGGCGCTCGCTCAAGAACTGAATATCTTTGGTTTCCGCCGCCTGGAAGGGCAAGCGGTGGTGGAGGTGTGCCTCAAGGTGCTTGAGGCCTACTGCCGCTCCTGGGAGTACAGCTTGTCGGCCCAGCATTTGCCGCATTTCAAGCAACCGCTCGCCGGCGTCGATGCCAGGGTGCTGCTCGAATATGCCAGCCGGTTGTGGGGCTACCTTGAGGCGAAACCGGCCTGGGGCCGGCATACCGGGTTTGAAGCCTTGTTGATGATCAAGCGCGCCAGCCTTGCAGGCTGCGTGGTGCCCGAGCGCTATACCCACGTGCTCATCGATGAGAGCCAGGACATCCCGGCGCCGCTGTTGCAAATCATCGAGCGCGGCCGCCAGGTGCTGATCACTTTGGGGGATGAGTATCAGCAGGCCAGTGGCGGCGTGGTCAAGCGTGCCCGTGAGGTTCGCCATACCGACGTGTGCTACTCCGTGCGTTCCGGGCGCAATGTCGAGCGCCTGGTCAACCCGTTGATCAGCTTGCACTCGGAAAAAAGCAAATCGCTTTTCGAGGGCGCGCGCGATGCCGATGTCGGCATTGAGTTTTATCCGCAGGGTTTCGTGCCCCCGCAAGGTTGCGTGGTGTTGACCGCTTCCCATTGGGACACCATGCAGTGGGCGATCCAGTTGAGCCACGCCCGCTGTGCGTTCGGCCTCGCGAGCAAAGAGGCCCAGCAGTCGCTCAAGCATTTCATGGACACGGTTATCGCGTTGTTCAAACCCGATTTCTATAGCAATGAGTTCAATGACCTCGGCCCCCATGCGTTTTTCAGCGACATGGCCGATTGGCAGCAGGTGCGCGAAGCCTGCCAGTTCGATGAGGCGTTTCTGTGGGTCGAGGCCGAGCTGGAAAAAGGCTTTAACGTGGCGGATGTCACGCGTTTGAACAGGTTGATTGGCCATCCGGACGAGCGCGTCCTGTTGATGCTGGCGCAGGATGCGGGCGGCATGGAGTTCGACCGGGTATTGCTTACCCCGGAACTGTTGACCAATGTGAAGTTCCAGGACGCCTACGCGTTCGATCAACGACTCTGTGCGGTGTATATCGCGATTTCACGGGCCAGGGTGCAGTTGTATCTGCCCTACGATGTGGTCGAGTGGCTCGACTACCACAAGTATCAAAAGACCCGTGAATCCCACGGTTACTGACGGATTTAATCCGGCTGTTTCACAACTTTCATAAAGCCCTCTGGACAATCCGCAGACCACCTTGTTAGCTTGCGCCGGCCACTTGTTTCAGAGTATGACAAGGGCGTGGATTTGATATTGAAGTGCTATCGCTTCTTTCACTCACAAGGATGTCTGTCATGAAAAGCCTGCAAGGGTTGCCTCGTCTTATCAGTGCTTCGGTAGGGACGCCCGGCAAAGCCCGCAACTTGCCCGCCGATGTTCAGTGCATCCAGTATTTATTCAATTTGATCATTCCCAAGATGGGGTTTGCCTTGCTGGAAAACGGCAAGTGCGACGGCCAGTTGGTGCAATGCATCAGCCAGTATCAGTTTCGCCATCTCAAGTACGCCCATCCCGATGGCGTGATCGACCCCACCGGGCGGACGTTCAACAGTCTGATAGAAGAGGCGCTGAAGGTACCGGTGCGGGCTTTTCCCAATACGCGCATTCCGACGTTTCTCAACATTTTCGGCAATAACAACGTCGATGCGGTACAGGCCACGGTCAATGTGTACCTGGACCGCGTGCGTGCGGTGATCGAGGCCGAGCGGCGTAACCGGCAGTTGATGATGCAGTCCACCTGCGATGGCGGGACGACATTGAGCGACACGGATTTCCAGAACGCCGCCAAGCAATTGGGCAACGGCATTTCGGTGAATGTGGTCAAGGCGTTCGCCACGGTGGAGTCGGGCGGGAAGGTGGGGTTCGGGCCCGCCAAGTTGCCGATCATCGCTTTTGAAGGGCACCACTTTCGCAAGTACACCAAGCACATCTACGATCAGTCGCAGCCGTTGCTGTCGTATATCTACAAGAAAAAAGCCGGCCCGCAATGGCAGACGAACAATAAGGATCAGGTCAAGGCCTGGGAGACCATGGCCACCGCCTTTGCGCTGGACCAGGAAGCCGCCTTGATGTCGGCCTCTTGGGGCATGTTTCAAATCATGGGGTTCAATTTTGCTGCGTGCGGATTCAAGACGGTGTTTGAGTTCGTGGCGTCATTAAAGATCAATGCCGGTAACCAACTCAAAGCCTATCTCAGCCTTTGCAGCCACAACTCGGCATTATTGAGTGCCATGAAAAACAAGGATTTTACCGCCATGGCCCGAAACTATAACGGCGATGATTACGGCAACTATGACGTCCTGATGAAACAAGCCTACGAAGCCTTTGAAGGGAAGAAATAAGATGATTCGTTATCTGGCGATGGGAGTGTTGTCGTGGTGCGCCGTGGCGCCTGCGTTGGCCGGCTCGGCGGCGTTGCATTCAGGCCAATTTGAAGGGCTGATGCTGGCGGTGACGCCGGGGCACCAGGTGGAGGGTTTCTACCAGGAATCGATGGGCGAGGGTGTGGCCCGTGGTTGCACGTTCTACTTGCAAGGCAAGCCCGAAGCGCTCACCACCTGGCTGGACGCTGCCTACCCAGGCAGTGTGGCAGCGGCGTCCGACGGGGTGACCCTGACCGTGGCGCAGGGCCGTCAACACCCCGGCTGCATCAATGTGCTGATGCCGGAAATCGCCACCGGCCTGGAGCTGAGCCAGACCGCCAGCAAACAATGGATCGGCTTGGTGACGGTGTCTGCCGACAAGGCTTACTTGCTGAAAACGCCGGGCGCCAAAGCGGCAAAGCGGCCCTACATCGTCAAGCATGACGTGGTGGGCGTACTGGCGTTCAAGGACGGTTGGGCGCAGGTGGAATTCATCAACGCTGATGACCGTTCGTTCACGGGCTGGATCAGCCAGGGCCAGTACGCACGGTTGGCTGCGCCGAAGCCCTGAATTGTAGGAGCGAGCTTGCTCGCGAAAAACGTCAACGATAACGCGTGCCTCCTGAATAAACGCGGCGCTTGTGAGTTTTTCGCGAGCAAGCTCGCTCCTACTTGGTATCAGGGCGATTTTCGTCGCACATTTAGGACTGTGTCAGCCAAAGGTCTCGCGCAGTAGCCCGGCAAACGCATCTCGCGCCAGGTGCCGCTGGGTGTCCGTGTGCCAGAACAACAGGTTGTCCACGGGCGCCAGTGCTTCAAAGCGATACGATGCCAGCTGATTGGCCTGTTCATAGCGCGCCAGGATCCCCTCGGGTGCCAACGCCACGCCAATCCCCGCGCTCACGCATCCGATGATCGTGCCCCAACTGGCGTAGCTGGCGATTGCTGGCTTGATGTCATGGGGCTTGAGCCAGTTTTCCAGGGCGGCGCGATAAGGGCAGCCCGGCGGCCACACCAGCAGGGTTCGGCCGGCCAGGTCCTCGGCACTGTTGATAGGTGCGCTGCACGCGCTGGCGATCAGCACCAGGCGCTCGCTGTAGACCACGCTCTGTTCCAGCTTCGTGCGTTTGCCGCCGGCAGCCACCAGCGCCACATCCAGGCGGTGGTGCTGCAGGTCGTCCAGCAGTTGCGCCCAGGCACCGGTGACCAGTTCCAGGCTGACATCTGGATAACGCCGGTGGTATTCCGCCAGTAGCGGCGGCAAGCGCCCGCTGGCGCTGGATTCCACCGCACCGATGCGCAAGGTGCCACGGGGAATGGCGCTGGCATCCACGGCGCGTTTGGATTCATCCACCAAGGCCAGGATACGTTCGCAGTAATCCAGGAAGATCTCTCCCGCGGCGCTGATCGCCAGCCCTCGGCCAGCACGGATAAACAGCGGTGTGCCCAACTCGCTTTCCAGCTGCTTGATGCGCGTGGTGATATTGGACGGCACGCAGTGCAATTGCAGCGCAGCCTGGGCCACGCTGCCGGTTTGCGCCACGGCTCGCACCATTTTCAGTTGGGCCAGTTCCATTGCTCAGTTCCAATGATTTCAGAAGTCAGAAACGCTTAATTGTCCTATGCCTTGCCTGGGCCAAGACTGGCAGCATTCCTTTTGCGTGGATGCTGTCGATGAATACTCCGTCACCTCTGAAGCTTACGCTAGTCATTGCCAGCGTCATCCTCTGTTGGGCGTATTCCCCCATCGGCGTGCACATGGGGCTGCACAGTTACAGCCCCGGCCAATTGGCGCTGCTGCGGTTTTTGATCGCGTCGGTATTCATGGGCGGCGTGGCCTCGGTGTTGGGAATTGGACGGCCACCATTGCGCGACCTGCCGTGGTTGTTTGTGCTGGGCTTTTTCGGGGTGTTCCTGCACCACACCAGTCTCAATTACGGGCAGCAATGGGTGACGGCGGCAGCGTCGAGTGTGTTGGCACAGTCGGCGCCGTTGTTCAGTGTGTTGATTGCGTTTTTGTGCTTGAAGGAGCAGGTCAGCGCCTGGCGCTGGGGCTGCGTGCTGTTGGGGTTGGCCGGCGTAGTGGTGGTGATCTGGGGCGACCGGGGCATAGGCGATATCAACCCACGGGGTTTGCTGATCTTGTTGGCGGCCTGCTCATGGAGTGTGTACTTCGCCATTCAGCGACATTACGCCCATCGCTACAGCCCGTTGACGATGGCGTGCTACATGGTGTGGTCCGGCACCCTGATGCTGTGCGTGAACCTGCCGGGCCTGCCCGTCGCCATCGTGCAGGCACCGATGGTGGAGAATCTTGCCGTGCTGGTGCTGGGCATTTTTCCCAGTGCCTTGGCCTATCTGGCCTGGGGTTACGTGTTGAAGCACGTCGAGGTCAGTCGTGCGTCGGTGGCGATGTACCTGATTCCACCGGTTGCCATGCTGATGGCCGCCACGCTGCTTGGCGAACACGTCACCCTGCAGGTGATGCTGGGCGCGGTGATCGTGCTGGCAAGTGTCGCCGCTATCAGTCTGGAAGGGCATTGGCGCTCCAAGGTGCCAGCAAAACGCCCGCAGGTGCCCTCCGGGAGGCCAATCGAACAAGCTTCGTCAGATTAGAAGAGCGTGCCGGATGCAATTTCCCCCTTGCTCCGCTAGCATTACCGGCTTCTGCTTCCCAGTTGCGACGGTTTTCGATGAGTTATCAGGTTCTTGCACGTAAATGGCGCCCGCGCTCGTTCCGCGAAATGGTCGGCCAGACCCATGTGCTCAAGGCTCTGATCAATGCCTTGGACAGCCAACGGCTGCACCATGCCTACCTGTTCACCGGTACGCGTGGGGTGGGCAAGACCACGATTGCGCGCATCATCGCCAAGTGCCTGAATTGTGAAACCGGTATTACCTCGACGCCTTGTGGCACCTGTTCGGTGTGCCGTGAGATCGACGAAGGGCGTTTCGTCGACCTGATCGAGATCGATGCCGCGAGCCGAACCAAGGTCGAAGACACCCGCGAGCTGCTGGACAACGTGCAGTACGCGCCGAGCCGTGGCCGCTTCAAGGTCTACCTGATCGACGAAGTGCACATGCTGTCCAGCCACTCCTTCAACGCCTTGTTGAAAACCCTGGAAGAGCCGCCGCCCTACGTCAAGTTCATCCTGGCTACCACCGACCCGCAGAAACTTCCGGCAACGATTTTGTCGCGGTGCCTGCAGTTCTCCCTGAAAAACATGACCCCCGAGCGTGTGGTCGAGCATTTGACCCATGTGCTGGGCGTCGAGAACGTACCGTTCGAAGACGACGCGCTGTGGTTGCTGGGCCGCGCCGCTGATGGTTCGATGCGCGATGCCATGAGCCTCACCGACCAGGCCATCGCGTTTGGTGAAGGCAAGGTCATGGCCGCCGACGTGCGCGCCATGCTCGGTACCCTGGACCACGGCCAGGTGTTCGACGTGCTGCACGCGCTGATCGAAGGAGACGCCAAGGCGTTGCTCGAAGCGGTGCGCCACCTGTCGGAGCAAGGCCCGGACTGGAATGGCGTGCTTTCGGAAATCCTCAACGTATTGCATCGCGTCGCCATCGCCCAGGCCCTGCCGGAAGGCGTGGACAACGGCCATGGCGACCGAGATCGCGTATTGGCCCTGGCCCAGGCGTTGCCGGCCGAAGACGTACAGTTCTACTACCAGATGGGCCTCATCGGTCGCCGCGACCTGCCCCTGGCACCCGACCCTCGGGGTGGCTTTGAAATGGTGTTGCTGCGCATGCTGGCATTCCGGCCGGCAGATTCGGCAGACGCACCGAGACAGCCGCTAAAGCCAGTGGGGATCAGCCAGGCCACAGTTGATTCCGCCAAACCAGTGGCTGGCGCGGCCGTTGTCGCGCCAGTAGTTACTGCGCCTGCGGTTGCTGTGCCTGAGCCGGTTGCGCCGGCACCTGAGCCTGAACCTGCGCCGGTTGCCGTCGCACCGTTGGTCGAGCCCGAGCCGGTCATCGAGCCCGAGCCCGTGGTCGACTTGCCTTGGAATGACCCGGTCGAAGCGCAAGTAGAGCCCGAGCAACAGCCCGCCGTGGAGCCCGTGCTGGAAACCACCGGCGAGCAACCCGAGCTGACGCCGATGCCTGCGCCGACTCCGGACAGCGTGGTGCCGGATGCCCCTGAGTGGGTATCGGCCCCCGTTCCTGAACCGACGGTCGCCCAGGTCGACGCGGCCACTCCCGGCATTGACCTGGACGACGAACCGCCGCTGGACGAAGACTACATCGAGCCGGACATGGATTCGGCCTACAGCTATCTGGACGATTTGGCCAGTGAGCACACCGCGGAACCTGCGCCCGAGCCCGAGGCAGAACCTGCCGCGGCCCCGGCTACCGGCCTGGCCCTGCGATGGCTGGAATTGTTTCCGAAATTGCCGATCTCCGGCATGACCGGCAGTATCGCCGCCAACTGCACCCTGATTTCCATCGAAGGCGACCACTGGCTGCTGCACCTGGACCCGGCCCATAGCGCCTTGTTCAACGCCACCCAGCAGCGCCGGCTCAACGATGCGCTCAACCAGTACCATGGGCGCACGCTGACCATCGCCATCGAGCTGATCAAGCCCGAGCAGGAAACCCCGGCCCAGGCAGCGACCCGTCGGCGCCTTAACCGCCAGCGCGAGGCCGAGGACTCGATCCACGCAGATCCGCTTATCCAACAAATGATGCAACAGTTCGGTGCGGTCGTCCGCCACGATACTATTGAACCTGTCGAAGCCCCGGTGCCCCAAGCGTCATGACACCGGGCTACTCATTGATCCACGTACTTTTGAGGTGATTCCCATGATGAAAGGTGGCATGGCCGGCCTGATGAAGCAGGCGCAGCAGATGCAGGAAAAAATGGCCAAGATGCAGGAAGAGCTGGCCAACGCCGAAGTCACCGGTAAAGCCGGTGGCGATATGGTCAGCGTGGTGATGACCGGTCGTCACGACATCAAGCGTGTCAGCATCGATCCAAGCGTATTGCCGGGCGTGGGTGAAGATGACCTGGAAATGCTCGAAGCGCTGTTCGCCGCAGCCGTCAACGACGCTGTGCGCAAGATCGAAGCCAACAGCCAGGACAAAATGTCCGGCGTGACCGCTGGTATGCAACTGCCACCGGGCATGAAACTGCCGTTCTGATACAGGTTTTAGCTAGACTCAAATGCCAGGCATCGCGCCTGGCATTTTTTTTGGCCGGTCGAAACATCGAACCCCAGGCCTTCACCGATGGTCTGCACCCTATACCGTTGAAACCCCTCACCGATAAAGGAGCCCCGCTGATGCCTCAAGAAATGACGCTCAACCAACGCATCGTTCTGGTCTCACGCCCTCAAGGCGCACCCACGCCGGAAAACTTTCGCCTGGAACGTGTGAGCCTGCCGGACCTGGCAGACGGTCAGGTGTTGCTCAAGACCCTGTACCTGTCCCTGGACCCTTACATGCGTGGACGCATGAGTGACGCGCCGTCCTACGCCGCGCCCGTGGAAATCGGCGAGGTGATGACCGGTGGGGCTGTCAGCCGTGTCGAGCAATCGCGCAACCCGAAATTCGAAGTGGGCGACCTGGTGGTCGGCGCCACCGGCTGGCAAAGCCACTGCATTTGCGAAGGCCATAACCTGATCCCGCTGCCCAAGGGCCTGCCGAGTCCGTCGATGGCCTTGGGCGTACTGGGTATGCCGGGCATGACGGCCTACATGGGCTTGATGGATATCGGCCAGCCCAAGGCCGGGGAAACCCTGGTGGTGGCGGCTGCGTCTGGCGCGGTGGGGTCGGTGGTGGGCCAAGTGGCCAAGCTCAAGGGCTTGCGCGTGGTGGGCATTGCCGGTGGCGCAGACAAGTGCCGCTACGTGATGGATGAGTTGGGCTTTGACGCCTGTATCGACCACAAGAGCGAAGATTTCGCCCATGAGCTGGCCCTGGCCTGTTTCAAAGGCGTGGACATTTATTTCGAAAACGTCGGCGGTAAAGTCTTCGATGCCGTGCTGCCTTTGCTCAACCCCAAAGCGCGCGTGCCGCTGTGCGGGTTGATTGCCGGCTATAACGCCCATGAAGCGCCCAGCGGCCCTGACCGTTTGCCGGCCCTGCAACGCACCTTGCTGACCAAGCGAGTGCGCATCCAGGGCTTTATCGTGTTCGATGACTACGGCGACCGCCAGCCGGAGTTCCTCAGTGCCATGGCGCCTTGGGTGCGCGAGGGCAAGATCAAGTTCCGCGAGGACGTGGTCGACGGCCTGGAGCAGGCGCCCGCAGCCTTTATCGGCCTGCTCGAAGGGCGCAACTTCGGCAAGTTGGTGGTGCGCGTCGCGCAGGATTGAGTATTTGACGCTAATCCGGGGCGCGGGTATAAACCGCGTCTCGTTGTTTTGTCGGACCCTTCGCCCATGAGCTTCAGCCCCCTGATTCGCCAACTGATCGACGCCTTGCGCACCTTGCCCGGCGTTGGCCAGAAAACTGCCCAGCGCATGGCGCTGCAACTGCTGGAGCGTGACCGCAGCGGCGGCACCCGCCTGGCCCAGGCCCTGAGCCAGGCCATGGAGGGCGTGGGCCACTGCCGCCAGTGCCGCACCCTCACCGAAGAAGAACTCTGCCCGCAATGCGCCGACCCGCGTCGCGACGACACGTTGCTGTGCGTGGTGGAAGGGCCGATGGATGTGTACGCCGTGGAGCAAACCGGTTACCGCGGGCGTTACTTTGTGCTCAAGGGCCACCTGTCGCCGCTCGACGGTTTGGGGCCGGAAGCCATCGGTATTCCACAACTGGTGGCGCGAATCGAAGAGCAGGGCACCTTTACCGAAGTGATCCTGGCAACCAACCCGACGGTGGAAGGTGAAGCCACCGCGCACTACATCGCCCAGTTGCTGACCAATAAAGGTTTGATTACTTCACGGATCGCCCATGGCGTACCGTTGGGTGGCGAGCTGGAATTGGTGGACGGCGGCACCCTGGCGCACTCGTTCGCAGGCCGCAAACCCATCGCGCTCTAAAGCCCATTGCAATCTGGGACTTCCTAACCCTGTAGGAGCGAGCTTGCTCGCGAAAAACTAATAGGCGCCGCGTTCACTCAGGAAGCACGCGTTATCGTTGATGTTTTTCGCGAGCAAGCTCGCTCCTACAGGATTAGCGCAGACACAGTCCCTGTGCATGACTTGATAACCAAGCAAGCGCTTGGTAAGTTCGCTCCATCTCGCCATGGAGCTTGCCGATGTCTGCCTATCAGGAATACTTCGATCCCAGCCACCAATTGGTCCGCGACAGCGTGCGCCGCTTCGTCGAGCGCGAGATGCTGCCGGGCATCGAGCACTGGGAGGAAGCTGAGAGCTTTCCCCGTGAGCTTTACCTCAAGGCCGGTGCGGCGGGCATTCTGGGCATCGGCTACCCCGAAACGCTGGGTGGCAGCCACGAAGGCGATCTGTTCGCCAAGGTCGCCGCCAGCGAAGAGCTGATGCGCTGCGGCTCCGGCGGCGTGGTGGCAGGGCTCGGCTCCCTGGATATCGGCCTGCCGCCCATCGTCAAATGGGCCCGGCCCGACGTGCGTGAGCGCATAGCGCCTCTGGTGCTCGCCGGCGAGAAGATCATCGCCCTGGCGGTCACCGAGCCCAGCGGCGGCTCGGATGTAGCCAACCTGCAAACCCGCGCCGTACGTGAAGGCGAGCATTACCGCGTGAGCGGTGCCAAGACCTTTATCACCAGCGGCATTCGCGCTGATTTCTACACCGTGGCCGTGCGCACGGGTGGGCCGGGCTTTGGTGGCATCAGCCTGCTGCTGATTGAAAAAGACACGCCCGGTTTTACCGTCGGCCAGCCACTGAAGAAGATGGGCTGGTGGGCGTCGGACACCGCCGAGTTATTCTTCGATGACTGCCGCGTGCCTGTGGGCAATCTCGTCGGTGTCGAAAACATGGGCTTTGCCTGCATCATGGGCAACTTCCAGAGCGAGCGCCTGGCCTTGGCCCTTATGGCCAACATGACCGCGCAACTGGCCTTGGAGGAAAGCCTCCAGTGGGCCGCCCAGCGCGAAGCATTCGGCAAACCCATCGGCAAATTCCAGGTGCTCAAGCATCGCCTGGCGGAAATGGCTACCGCCGTGGAGGTTTCCCGCGAGTTCACCTATCGCCAGGCCGCGAAGATGGCCGCCGGCAAGAGCGTGATCAAAGAGATTTCCATGGCCAAGAATCTGGCCACCGATACCGCTGATCGGGTGACGTATGACGCGGTGCAGATATTGGGCGGGCAGGGATATATGCGTGGCAGTCTGGTGGAGCGGCTGTATCGCGATAACCGGATTTTGTCGATTGGTGGCGGGACGCGCGAAGTGATGAATGAAATCATCAGTAAGCAGATGGGGTTGTAAGCCGGGGTGTTCTTTCGGCCTCATCGCGGGCAACCCCGGCTCCCACAGGGGAATGCATTCCAAGGTGGGAGCCGGGCTTGCCCGCGATGACGGCAGTACTGCCGACCCTTATCTCTCAGTCAGCCCAAATTGCGTCAGGCAATACGTCGGAATCCCCATGTCTGCCAACCGCTGCGAGCCACCCAACTCCGGTAAATCAATAATCGCCGCGGCTTCAAAGATCTTTGCCCCCATGCGCCGCACCAGGTTCGCCGCCGCAATCAGGGTGCCGCCGGTGGCGATCAGGTCATCGAACATCAGCACGGAGTCGCCTTCGCACAGGCTGTCGGCGTGCACTTCCAGGAAGGCTTCGCCGTACTCGGTCTGGTAACCCTCGGCCAGCACGTCCGCCGGCAGCTTGCCTTGCTTGCGGAACAGGATGAGCGGCTTGTTGAGTTGGTAGGCGATGATCGAGCCGATCAGGAAGCCACGGGCATCCATTGCACCGATATGGGTGAAATCGGCTTCGACATAGCGTTGGGCAAAGCTGTCGGCCACCAGGCGCAGGGCGCGGGGCGATTGGAACAGCGGCGTGATGTCACGAAAGATCACACCCGGCTTGGGGAAGTCGATAACGGGGCGAATCAGGGATTTGATGTCGAACGAATCAAAAGTCATCGTCGAGGAGTCCAGAGCGGAAAACGGACTCGAAGTATACCTGCGGCCTCGCCGATTGGCGCGGCCGCAGCCTGGATCAGACCTCCAGCGAACCGCCAGCCAATGCACACAGCTGGATCGGGTCGAGGATATGCACTTCTTTACCCTCGGCGGCAATCAACTGGTTCTGCTGGAAACGGGTAAACACGCGGGACACGGTCTCCACTGCCAGGCCCAGGTAATTACCGATCTCATTGCGCGACATGCTCAGGCGGAACTGGTTGGCCGAGAACCCACGGGCGCGAAAGCGCGCCGACAGGTTGACCAGGAACGTGGCGATACGCTCGTCGGCGGTTTTCTTCGACAGCAGCAGCATCATTTGCTGGTCGTCACGAATCTCGCGGCTCATCACGCGCATCAACTGGCGGCGCAATTGCGGCAGTTGCAGGGCCAGTTCATCCAGGCGCTCGAAAGGAATTTCGCACACCGACGTGGTTTCCAGGGCCTGGGCCGACACCGGATGAATCTCGGTGTCCATCCCCGACAGCCCGACCAACTCGCTTGGCAGGTGGAAACCGGTGATTTGCTCTTCGCCGCCGTCGCTGAGGCTGAAGGTCTTCAACGCGCCCGAGCGTACTGCGTAGACGGAATCAAACTTGTCGCCCTGGCGAAACAGAAACTCGCCTTTTTTCAGTGGGCGGCCGCGTTTGACGATGTCGTCCAGCGCATCCATGTCTTCCAGATTCAACGAAAGTGGCAGGCAGAGGGGGGCCAGGCTGCAATCCTTGCAATGGGCCTGGCTGTGAGCGCGCAGTTTGACTGGCTCGGACATTTCTTAAATCCTTGTGGGAAAACACACATAAGACGTAAGGGTAACGCACTGGGGGGCAGCGAGGCCAGCGTGTACAGAAAACCTGCACAGGTATAAAGATTTGTTGCTTGAGGTCGATACAAAGAGCACATCTCTTAGACGGAGCTCGGATCATGTCTGTTATAGCGGCCTACAACCCGGCTATTCGCATCCCTGTTGTGCCTGACGCGAAGCCGGTTACTGCGCTCAAGGACGAAGGTCCCACCCTTGAAAAATCTTCTGAAACCAAGGTCGTGGAAGGTGTGACAGTGACTATTTCCGCTGCGGCATTCAAAGCGGCAGGCGTGGAGCAGCGCAGCAATGCGGACATCGATGACAGTGGCCTGGAAGACAACGTCAAACAGGTACTGAAAATGATCCGCCAACTGAAGCAACAGATCGCCGAAAAACAGGCCGAACTGGCGGCGGTGGCCGCGGACAGTAATCTTTCCCCTGAAGAGGCGCGTGCCAAGGCCAGCGCGCTGCAGACCGAGATCGGTTCGCTGCAGGCTGGCCTGATGTCGGCTCAGACGTCGCTGGCCAAGGCGATGAAAGGCATGAGTGCCGAGGATTCGATGAAAGCTGCCTCCCTGGCGATGTAATCAAATCACCCGCGAAAACCGTTGCCTGTTCTGGTGCTCCAGGTAGGCATCGAACACCATGCACACCGAGCGCACCAACAAGCGCCCGGCTGGCAGCACGCGAATGCCCTGAGCGTCCAGTTCGATCAAGCCATCATCGGCCATTGTCTGCAATTGCGGCCATGACTCGGCAAAATAGCCGCGAAAATCGATGTTGTACGCCTGTTCGACCCCCTCGAATGCCAGGCTGAAATTGCAGATCAACTGCTGGATCACGTCCCGTCGCAATCGGTCGTCCGTAGTGCAGACCAGGCCGCGGCTGGTCGCCAGTTGCGCGCCCGCCAAGGCATTCTGGTACTGGTTCAGGTCACTGCTGTTCTGGCAATACAGGTCGCCGATCTGGCTGATCGCCGACACCCCCAGCCCAATCAGGTCGCAGTGCCCGTGGGTGGTGTAACCCTGGAAGTTGCGCTGCAGCTTGCCTTCTTCCTGGGCCACCGCCAGTTCGTCGTCCGGCAGCGCAAAGTGGTCCATGCCTATGTAGCGGTAACCGGCCTGGGTCAGTTGTTCGATGGTGGTTTGCAGCATCAGCAGTTTTTCTGCCGGCGAGGGCAGGTCGTCGGTGTTGATCCGCCGCTGGGGCATGAAGCGTTCCGGCAGGTGCGCGTAGTTGAATACCGACAGGCGGTCAGGCTGCAAGCGGATAACTTCCTCCACGGTGCGCGCAAAGTTCAACGGCGACTGCATGGGCAGGCCGTAGATCAGGTCGATATTAATCGAGCGAAATTGCAAGGTGCGCGCTGCATCGATCACAGCGCGGGTTTCCTCCAGGCTTTGCAGGCGGTTGACCGCCCGTTGCACCTCGGGGTCGAGGTCTTGCAGGCCGATGCTCACGCGGTTGAAGCCCAGTTCGCGTAGCAGGCCCATGGTGGCCCAGTCGGCTTCGCGCGGGTCGATTTCGATGCCGTAGTCGCCCGAGTCATCATCCAGCAAATTGAAATGCTGGCGCAGGCGTGTCATCACCTGGCGCAGTTCATCGTGGCTGAGAAACGTTGGCGTACCGCCGCCGAAATGCAGTTGCTCAACGGGTTGCTGCGGGTCGAGGTGGCAGGCCACCAATTGGATCTCCTGCTCCAGGCGCTGCAGGTAGGCCTGGGCGCGCCCCCGGTCCTTGGTGATCACCTTGTTGCAGGCGCAGTAGTAGCAAATGTTGGCGCAGAAGGGTACATGCACGTACAGCGACAGTGGCCGCACTGCCTTTCGGCTGTCACGCAGGGCGTGGAGCAGGTCGAAGGTGCCGACCTGGCTGTCAAATTGTACGGCGGTGGGGTAGGACGTGTAGCGCGGCCCCGCCAAGTCGTAGCGGTGAATCAGATCTGTGTCCCAACGAATGGCGTCGAGCATGCGGGCGGTCCCCCGGATTGGCTAGTGGGCCGAGTCTAGGGGCAGGGCGGTGCAGCCATCTTGATTTGCATCAACGGGGAGCGGCGCTATGCCACAGGGCCTGTTAATGCCCCATTAGCCAGTGCTGATGGGGGCCGGGCAAGGTCCAGAGGCCGAAGATCATCACCAGCACCCCACCGGCCACCCGCACGCTGCGCTTGCGCAATAACGCCGTCACCCGTTCGGCGGCCAGCCCGGTGGCCAGCAGCACCGGCCAGGTGCCCAGCCCGAACGCCAGCATCAGCAAGGCGCTGTCCAGCGCATTGCCCTGGCTCGCCGCCCATAGCAGGGTGCTGTAGACGAGCCCGCACGGCAACCAGCCCCACAGCGCACCCAGCAACAAGGCGCGGGGCAGGCTGGACACCGGCAGCAAACGGTTGGCCACCGGCTGCAGATGCCGCCACAGGCCGCGCCCCAGGCTTTCGATACGGGTGAGGCCGCTCCACCAGCCGGCCAGGTACAGGCCCATGCAGACCAACAGCAGGCCGGCGAGCACACGCATGAACATCGCCGCCGGGCTGTTGGCCACCGCCCAGCCGGCCAGGCCGATCAATAAACCAGCGGTGGCATAGCTGAGGATGCGCCCCAGGTTGTACGCCAGCAGCAGGCGAAAACGGCGGCTGCGTTGTTCCTTGGGAATCGCCAGGGTCAGCGCGCCCATCAATCCGCCGCACATGCCCAGGCAGTGGCCGCCGCCGAGCAGGCCGAGGATCAGCGCCGAGACCAGCAAAGGCGCCAGCTCAAGCATGAGGGGGCTCTTTGGGCGCTTGCTCGGGGTTGTTGGCTTCATCGATGGCGGCCAGGTGGTTCGGGTCCTGGTCGTCGAACAGCACGCTGTGGGCCGGGCCATCGAGGTCTTCGTACTGGCCGCTGTCCACGGCCCAGAAGAAGATGTAGATGGCCACGCCCACTAACAGCAGTGCCGCCGGAATCATTACATAGAGAGCTGGCATCTGTACTCCATGCCCACGCGGCTCAGGCCGGCAGCGGGCGGGTTGCTGGGGCGGTGCCCGGGGCTTGCGCGCTCGGCAGGCGAGTCAGGCGCAATGCGTTGAGTACCACGGTCAACGAACTGATGGACATGCCGATGGCCGCCCAGATCGGAGTGATCCAACCCAGGGCGGCGAACGGCAGCATAAGGCCATTGTACAACCCGGCCCACAACAGGTTCTCGATGATCACTCGGCGGGTGCGCCGCGCGAGGCTGAAGGCCTGCACCAGCGCATCCAGGCGGTTGGACAACAGCACCGCATCGGCGCTGGTTTTTGCCAGGTCGGTGGCCGAGCCCATCGCCACACTGATATCGGCAGCAGCCAACACCGGCACATCATTGACCCCATCGCCCAGCATCAGCACTTTGCGACCTTCCTTGTGCAGGTTTTGCAGTACCTGCAACTTGTCGTCAGGGCGCAGGCTGCCATGGGCCTCGTCGATACCCAGCTCAGAGGCGACACTGGCCACCATCGGCGAACTGTCGCCGGAGAGCAACAGCGTGCGCCAGCCCCGCGCCTTGCATGCGGCGAGCAAGGCGGGGGCGTCGCTGCGCAGACGGTCGTCGAGTACGAACCAGGCCAGCGCCCCGCTGCGGTCGCCCAGCAGCAGCCATTGCCCGGCTTCCTCCGGTGAGGCGGGAATCGCGCAGCCACTGAGTTCACAGACAAAACCCGGCTGGCCGATGCGCAACAGACGTTCTCCCACACGACCCTCCAGGCCCAGCCCTTGCGTGCTCAGCACTTCATCGGCGGCCAGTGGCGCACGGCCGAAGGCACGGGCAATCGGGTGTTCGGAACGGTTCTCCAGGGCGGCGGCAAGGCCCAGGCACTGGTCGCTGTCCAGCGTACTCAAGGGCCGAATGGCGCGCAACGCCAGGCGCCCTTCGGTGAGGGTGCCGGTCTTGTCGAAAATCACCGTATCAACCTGGTTCAGGCCCTCAAGCACATGGCCGCGGGTCAGCAGCAACCCGAGACTGTGCAAGGTGCCGGTGGCGGCGGTGAGCGCGGTGGGCGTGGCCAGGGACAGGGCGCACGGACAGGTCGCCACCAGCATCGCCAGCACAATCCAGAACGCCCGGGTGGGGTCCAGCTCCCACCACAGCAGGCCGATCAGTGCGGCGGCGATCAGCGAGCACAACAAGAACCACTGCGCAGCGCGGTCGGCGATCTGCGCCAGGCGCGGCTTCTCGGCCTGGGCGCGCTCCAGCAGGCGCACGATGGCGGACAGGCGCGTGTCATGCCCCAGGGCGCGTACTTGGACGGTCAGCGCGCCTTCGACATTCAGCGTGCCGGCCGTGACGCTCTCACCCGTGCGCCGAGGTTGCGGCAGGTACTCGCCGGTCAGCAGGGATTCATCAATGCTGGATTGGCCGTCGAGAATCACCCCATCCGCCGGCAGCACCGCACCGGGATGCACCAGCACACGATCACCCAGTGCCAACTCGCTGAGCAGGATGCGTTCGCTCTGGCCATTGTCCTTGAGGCGCAGGCAGGAGGCGGGCAACAGGTTGACCAGTTGGGCGGTGGCTGCGGCAGTACGCTCCCGGGCGCGGCGCTCAAGGTAGCGTCCGGCCAGCAGGAACAGGGCAAACATGCCCACGGCATCGAAATACAACTCGCCTACGCCAGTGATCGCCGTCCAGATGCCGGCCAGGTACGCGCCGCCAATCGCCAGGGACACCGACACGTCCATGGTCAGGTGGCGCGTGCGCAGGTCACGCAGGGCGCCTTTGAAGAAGGGTGCGCAGCTGTAGAACACGATGGGCGTGGTCAGAAACATCGCAACCCAGCGCAGGATGACGTGCAATTCCGGGCTCAGGTCGATATTGAATTCCGGCCAGGTGGCCATGGTTGCCATCATGGCCTGGAACCACAGCAAGCCGGCGACTCCCAGTTGTCGCAGGGCCAGGCGATTCTCGCTGGCCAATTGTTCGGCGGCGCGGTCGGCCTGGTAAGGGTGGGCGGCGTAACCGATATGGCGCAGCTCGCTGAGCAGTTGGCTCAACGGCAATTGCCCATCGGCCCAGCGCACGTGCAGGCGGTGGTTGGACAGGTTCAATCGCGCTTCGGCCACCGCAGGCAGGCTGCGCAGGTGCTTCTCGATCAACCAGCCGCAGGCGGCGCAACTGATGCCTTCCATCAGCAAGGTGGTTTCGGCCAGGTCGCCTTGATGGCGGACAAAGGGTTTTTGCACATCGGCGCGGTCGTACAGCGCCAGCTCGTCCACCAACTGCACGGGCAGCGCCTCGGGGTTGGCCGAGGCTTCGCTGCGGTGTTGATAATAGCTTTCCAGCCCGCCGGCCACTATCGCCTCGGCCACGGCCTGGCAGCCCGGGCAGCAGAGTTCGCGGCGTTCGCCGAGGATCTGGGCGGTGAACCGGCTTCCGGAGGGGACGGGTAGGGCGCAGTGGTAGCAGGGGGTGGGTTGGGTCATTACTCGGTTCCGCAGATCGTTCCCACGCTTTGCGTGGGAATGTTGCCCGTGACGCTCTGCGTCACAAAGCGGACGCAGAGCGTCCAGCAAGGCGTTACCACGCAGAGCGTGGGAACGATCATCGTCTACTTCTTCAGGTCCTCGGCGCCCTGCAACGGTTCGTCACCCAGCAGCAAGTCCTTGTCGTGGCTGACCTCTTCTTCTTCGAACAGGCGCCAGGTGTTGCCGCCTTCCACGCCAAGCAGTTCCACGAAACGGCGACCTTCGACCTTGTCGGTGACCTGGCCGATGTAGCGGCCGGGCTCGCTGTCGCTGCGGGTGAGGTTGATCTTGCGATCCTTCTCTGGCTGGGTCGGGGAGATCAGGTTCAGCTCCAGGGTATTTGGATTGCTGTAGCCAGTCAGTTGCAGCTCGACCTCGCCGGTCAGTTCGTCCAGGTGCAGCTTGCCGCGCAGTTGCAGGGTCTGGGCCAGGCGCTCGCGGTCCAGGGAACGGTTGATGCCTTTGCCGGCCTCGTAGTAGTTGTCGTTGACCAGATTGTCCGGGTTGTTCACTGCGATGGTCACCATGGACAAGGTCAGGGTCACCGAGCAGGCCAGAATCGCGATGATGATCCAGGGCCAGAGGTGCTTGTACCAAGGGCTGGCGGCAGTAGTTGCGGGCATGCGTATGTTCCCTGTTAACGGACTTGTGGGCCGATGAATCGGCTCTTGGCTTCAATATGGACGCTGGTGTCATCGGCGTCTTCGAGGATGAAGGTCACCTCGTTGGTGCTCGACGGCAACTGCTCGGGCGCACTCGACAACTCCACCGGCATGCTGACGATATCGCCGGCGGCCACTTTGATTTCGCGCCGGCCTTGCAGCTTGAGGTCTGGCAGGCCAGCGGCGTCGAGCACGTAGGTGTGGTCGCGCTGGTCTTTGTTCATGATCTTCAGGCTGTAGACGTTTTCGATGCGTCCTTCGGCGTTCTCGCGATACAGCACGCGGTCTTTGCTGACGTCGAAACCCACCAGCGAGCGCATGAAGAAGGCGGCCACCAACAGGCTGATCATCGCCAGCAATACCAGGGCGTAACCGATCAGGCGCGGGCGCAGCTTATGGGTTTTCTGCCCCGAAAGGTTGTGTTCGGTGGTGTAGCTGATCAGGCCGCGTGGGTACTCCATCTTGTCCATGATGTTATCGCAGGCATCGATACAGGCGGCGCAGCCGATGCATTCGATTTGCAGCCCGTCGCGGATATCGATACCGGTAGGACATACCTGCACGCACATCGTGCAGTCGATGCAGTCGCCCAGGCCCTGAGCCTTGTAGTCGGTACCCTTTTTACGTGGGCCACGCACTTCGCCACGGCGGGGGTCATAGGACACGATCAAGGTGTCCTTGTCGAACATCACGCTCTGGAAGCGCGCATAGGGGCACATGTAGATGCACACCTGCTCACGCAGCCAGCCGGCGTTGCCGTAGGTGGCGAGGGTGAAGAAACCCACCCAGAAATACGACCAGCCATCGGCCTGGCCAGTGAAAAAGTCGAACACCAGTTCGCGAATCGGCGAGAAGTAGCCGACGAAGGTGATGCCAGTGGCAAAGCCGATCAGCAGCCACAGGCTGTGCTTGCTGAACTTGCGCAGGAATTTGTTGGCGCTCATGGGCGCCTTGTCGAGCTTGATGCGCTGGTTGCGGTCGCCTTCGGTGACCTTTTCGCACCACATGAAGATCCATGTCCACACGCTTTGCGGGCAGGTATAGCCGCACCACACGCGCCCGGCGTATACGGTGATAAAGAACAGGCCAAATGCCGCGACAATGAGAATGCCCGACAGCAGGATGAAATCCTGGGGCCAGAACGTTGCGCCGAAAATAAAGAATTTACGCTCCGGCAGGTTCCACCACACCGCCTGGTGACCGCCCCAGTTCAGCCACACCGTGCCGAAGTACAACAGGAACAGAGCGGCACCGCCGACCATGCGCAAGTTGCGGAACAAGCCAGTGAAGGCGCGGGTGTAAATCTTCTCACGCGAAGCGTAGAGGTCGACGGTCTTGGCAGGCGGGGTAACGTCATGTACCGGTATCTGGTCGCTCATCATTGCATCCCACGGCGGTGGAGATTTGCCTCGGCCAGTACGTGCCAGCCGGGGTCAAATTAAGGGTGTTGCAGTGGCCTAATGATACGCCCCCGATGGTGCGCAAAGGGTGCGACCTTTGGTCGCGTTGGGGGAAATCAATTGATGGTGTACGTGACCTGGATCAATTGACTTGGCAAGTATGGACGGTTTTTGTCGGTAAGCCGGTCATTCGTCCCATGGATTGATCAGTGCAACGCCGCTCGATTGGAAGTCGCTGATGTTGCGCGTGACGACGGTGAGCCCATGAACCAGCGCAGTTGCGGCAATCAATGAATCACTTTCGTTGGCTCGGTCGGGTACATGCAAGTGTGCGCAACGCAACGCGACCGCTGCATCGACGGGCAGGATTCTGGCATCAAAGGCGGGCATCACATGACGCTTGAGCCAGGCTCTCAACACCTTCCCCTGCGCCGGGTCTCGCCGCTCAATTCGCAGGACTCCGGTTTCCAATTCCTTCAGCGTGATCGCCGAAATAAACATACGTGGCGCCACCACACTTTTTGCCCACGCCACGACATTTGCATCAGCCTGAGGTTTACGCAGTTCAGAGATCACATTCGTGTCGAGTAAATACATCAAGAAAAGTCCACGGGGCGATGAATGATCACGGCACGTTCGGTTTCGAAGTCGATATCGGCGGCTTCCGGCATCACCAAAAGATCAACGATGTCGGCGTTCAGACCTGTCAGCTTCTGGTAGTCCTCAATGCTTAGCAGTACATGGGCAGGCTTGCCGCGATCAGTGATAAAAACCGGCCCTTTGCGGGCGGCTTTTTTGGCACCACTTGTGTCTTGGTTGAATTCGCGGCTGGAAATGGTCGTGATGGTCATGGGGTAGGTCCCCCTTCGCTGGACTGAATGTAGTTACGTTACTACCTGGCGAATGCGCGCGGCAAGGTTGAGGCTACGAACGGTAGATTTGGCTTTGAAAGGTTCGCAGCTAAAACAAAAAAGCCCCGCCAGCATTCGCTGTGCGGGGCTCGATTATTGTTTCAGAGGTCTTACTGCTCCTCAGCCTTCTTATCCCCATGCGACAAGCTATACACATACGCCGCAAGCAAGTGCACCTTGTCATTGCCCTGCAACTGCTCCTGCGCGGGCATCTGGCCCTGGCGGCCATAACGGATGGTCTGCTGCAGTTGCGCAAAGCTTGAACCGTAGATGAACGCCCCCGGATGCGTCAGGTCCGGCGCGCCCATGGCGGGGGTGCCTTTACCGGCCGGGCCGTGGCAGGCCACGCAGTTGGCGGCGAAGAGTTTCTCACCGTTGGCCACATCGGCCTTGGCACCTTCCGGCAGTTTGCGGCCATCGAGTTGGGTCACCACAAAGCCTGCTACGTCAGCCACGCCTTGCTCACCGATGACTTCGGCCCAGCCCGGCATCACCGCGTGGCGGCCCTTCATGATGGTTTCCTTGATGGTGTTGGGTTCACCGCCCCAGCGCCAGTCGGCGTCGGTCAGGTTGGGGAAGCCGTAGGCGCCTTTGGCGTCGGAGCCGTGGCACACCGAGCAGTTGGAGGCAAACAGCCGACCGCCCATCTTCAAGGCTTGCGGGTCCTTGGCGACTTCTTCAATGGGCATCGATGCGAACTTGGCGAAGATCGGCCCGAACTTGGCCTCCGATCTGGCCATTTCCTTTTCCCATTCGTGCACGCCGGTCCAGCCGGTCTGGCCGTTGGCGAACGGGGTTTGCTTGTCGTTGTCGAGGTAGTTGTAGCCTGGCAGCAGACCCTTCCAGTTGCCCAGGCCAGGGTAGAGCACCAGGTAACCAAGGGCGAAGACGATGGTGCCGACAAACAGCATGAACCACCACTTGGGCAGCGGGTTGTCGTACTCCTCGATGCCGTCGAACGAGTGGCCGACGGTCTCGTCCGTCTGTTCGGTGCGCTGGCCCTTGCGGGTCGACAGCAGCAGCCAGGTCAGGGCGAAGATGGTACCCAGACTGAGGACTGTGACGTACAGACTCCAGAACGTAGTCATTCTTTGTTACTCCTAGAAGCTTGCTCGACGTGCTTGATGGCTTCGGGATCATCTGCAAAGGGCAGCATGGTCGCGTCGTCAAACTCCGACTTGCGCCGTGGGCTGAACACCCACAACGCCAGGCCGATAAAGGCCACCATCACCACAACGGTGCCCAGGCCACGAATCATCCCGATATCCATGTAGGTCACCGTTTGCTTTTGATGATGGTGCCAAGGCCTTGCAGGTAGGCCACCAATGCGTCCATTTCGGTCTTGCCCTTCACGGCTGCGGCTGCGCCGGCGATGTCTTCGTCGGTGTAGGGCACGCCCAGGGTGCGCAAGACTTCCATCTTCTTCGCGGTGTCCTTGCCGTCGAGCTTGTTTTCCACGAGGAACGGGTACGCCGGCATTTTCGACTCAGGCACCACGTTGCGCGGGTTGTACAGGTGCGCACGCTGCCAGTCATCGGAGTAACGCCCACCCACACGGGCCAGGTCCGGGCCGGTGCGCTTGGAACCCCACAGGAACGGGTGGTCCCACACGCTTTCACCGGCGACCGAGTAGTGGCCGTAGCGTTCGGTTTCAGCACGGAACGGGCGGATCATCTGCGAGTGGCAGCCCACGCAACCGTTGGCGATGTAGACGTCGCGGCCTTCCAGTTCAAGGGCGGTGCGCGGCTTCATGCCTTCGACCGGCTTGTTGGTCACGTCCTGGAAAAACAGCGGGACGATTTGGGTCAGGCCGCCGATGCTCACGGCGATGACCATGAAGAAGGCCAACAGGCCGATGTTCTTCTCGACTACTTCATGCTTCATCAGTGAGCTCCCACAACGGCGATCTTGGCGGCGGCTTCGGCTTCTACAGGGTCGCTGGCACGCACGGTGCGCCAGACGTTGTAGGCCATCAACAGCATGCCGCTGGCAAAGAACGCACCGCCCAGGGCACGTACGATAAAGCCCGGGTGGCTGGCTTGCAGCGCTTCGACGAAAGAGTAGGTGAGGGTGCCGTCATCGTTGATCGCACGCCACATCAGGCCCTGGGTGATGCCGTTGACCCACATCGAGGCGATGTAGAGTACGGTGCCGATAGTGGCCAGCCAGAAGTGTGCGTTGATCAGCCCGACGCTGTGCATCTGCACGCGGCCGAACAGTTTGGGGATCATGTGGTACAGCGCGCCGATGGAGATCATCGCCACCCAGCCCAGCGCCCCGGCGTGTACATGGCCGATGGTCCAGTCGGTGTAGTGGGACAGCGAGTTGACGGTCTTGATCGCCATCATCGGACCTTCAAAGGTCGACATGCCGTAGAACGCCAGGGACACCACCAGAAACCGCAGGATCGGGTCGGTGCGCAGCTTATGCCAGGCGCCCGAGAGGGTCATCATGCCGTTGATCATGCCGCCCCAGCTTGGCGCCAGCAGGATGATCGACATCGCCATGCCCAGGGACTGTGCCCAATCCGGCAGGGCGGTGTAGTGCAAGTGGTGAGGGCCGGCCCAGATGTACAGGGTGATCAGCGCCCAGAAGTGCACGATGGACAGGCGATAAGAGTAGATCGGACGCTCGGCCTGCTTGGGCACGAAGTAGTACATCATCCCCAGGAAACCGGTGGTGAGGAAGAAACCTACGGCGTTGTGGCCGTACCACCACTGGATCATCGCGTCCGTTGCGCCGGAATAGGCCGAATAGGACTTGAACAGGTTCACCGGCAGGGAGGCGTGGTTGACGATGTGCAGCATCGCCGTGACCACGATAAAGGCCCCGTAGAACCAGTTGCCCACGTAGATGTGCTTGGTCTTGCGCTTGACGATGGTGCCGAAGAACACCAGGCCGTAGGTCACCCACACGATGGCAAGCAAAATGGCGATCGGCCATTCCAGCTCGGCGTATTCCTTGGTAGTGGTGTAGCCCAGGGGCAGGCTGATGATGGCGCCGACGATGACGGCCTGCCAGCCCCAGAAGGTGAAGGCGGCCAGACCATCGGAAATCAGTCGCGTCTGGCAGGTGCGCTGCACGACATAGTAGGAGGTGGCAAACAGTGCACATCCGCCGAAGGCGAAGATCACCAGGTTGGTGTGCAGTGGGCGCAGGCGGCCGAAAGTCGTCCAGGGCAGGTCGAAATTCAATTGCGGCCAAACCAGTTGCGAGGCGATGAACACCCCGAGCCCCATGCCAAGGATCCCCCAGACCACCGTCATGATGGCGAACTGGCGGACTACCTTATAGTTATAAGCAGTCGGACTGATTGCTGTGCTCATTCTAAGGTTCCACGGTTTAGGTTTTTTTATAGGTAAAATCGGCCGCAAGTATGTAGAAACCGAGGGGCCATTGCAACGCAATGGCTGACCTGTATCAATGCGTTCCACGCCAGATTCTGCGCCCTTTCCATGTTTGGTGTAAGGATAAAGACCGAAATAGAAAGCTGATCAAGTGGACAGGAATTTTAGAGGGCGCAACGGATACCGTCGCCTACGCCAGAATTGCTCCACTGTAGGAACAAGCGTAGACCCGAATAGGAGGAGGGGAAAGTTGGGTTTGGAAGGGGTGCGACACTTGGTCGCGACTTATGCCTGTGGCGAGGGAGCTTGCTCCCGTTGGGCTGCGTAGCGGCCCCAAAATCGTGGGAGCGCTTCGCACTCCAGCGGGAGCAAGCTCCCTCGCCACAGGTAGAGCTTTTACTGCGGTTGGCTGTCTGGCGTTGCGCCTTCAGCGTTATGGGACAGGCTGTACACGTAAGCCGCCAGCAAGTGCACCTTGTCATTGCCTTGCAGCACGTCCTGGGCCGGCATCTGGCCCTGGCGACCATGGCGGATGGTCTGCTGCAGCTGCGCCAGGCTGGTGCCGTAGATAAAGCCCGCAGGCTCGGTCAGGTTGGGCGCACCCATGGCTTCCACGCCGTGACCTTGCGGACCATGACACGCCACGCAAGTGGTGCTGAAGGCGGCTTGCCCGGCGGCCAGGTCGGCGGTGTTGTCGGCGGGCAACGGCAGCTTGGCCAGGTCGTGACGCACGTAGGCGGCGACGTTCTTCACCCCGTCCTCGCCCAGCACTTCACCCCAGGCCGGCATCGCCGCGTGGCGACCGTTCAGGATGGTGGCCTTGATGGCCTCGGCCGAACCGCCCCAGCGCCAGTTGTTGTCGGCCAGGTTGGGGAAGCCATAGGCGCCCTTGGCGTCCGAGCCGTGGCACACCGCACAGTTGGAGGCAAACAGGCGACCGCCCATCTTCAACGCTTGCGGGTCCTTGGCGACTTCTTCCACCGGCATGGCCGCGAACTTGGCGAAGATCGGCCCGAACCTGGCGTCGGCCTTGGCCATTTCCTTGTCCCATTCCTTGGTCTGGGTCCAGCCGTCTTCATAGCCCGGCAGTACGCCTTTCCAGTTGCCCAGGCCCGGGTAGAGGATCAGGTAGCCGACGGCAAATACCAGGGTGCCGGCGAACAACATAAACCACCACTGGGGCAGCGGGTTGTCGTATTCCTCGATCCCGTCGAAGGCGTGGCCCATGGTCTGGTCGACGCTGCCCTTGGTTTCGCCCTTGCGGGTGCCGACCAACAGCCAGGTCAGGCCGATCAGGCTGCCCAGGGTCAATACGCAGATCCATGTACTCCAGAACGTAGTCATGGCCGAGTGCTCCTTGTGGCTGGCTCTGCATGAGCGTCGGGTGGGGAAGGTTCATCGGCAAACGGCAGCAGGCGGGCCTGCTCGAATTCCGCGTTGCGGCGGTTGTTGAACACCCACAGCGACAGGCCGATAAAGGCGATAGCGACCACCAGCGTGCCAAGGCCGCGGATGGTGCCTGCATCGAATTCAAATCCCATGGCTCACCTCTTGCTCTTGATGGCAGTGCCGAGCACTTGCAGGTAGGAAACCAGCGCGTCCATCTCGGTCTTGCCCTTGAGGCTGGCGACGGCGCCATTGATGTCGTCGTCGGTGTACGGCACGCCGAGGGTGCGCATCACTTTCAACTTGGTCTCGGTGTGGCTGCTGTCGACGGCGGCGGTGACCAGCCAGGGGTAGGCCGGCATTTTCGACTCTGGCACCACGTTGCGCGGGTTGTACAAGTGCGCGCGGTGCCAGTCGTCCGAGTAGCGCGCGCCGACGCGGGCCAGGTCCGGCCCGGTACGCTTGGAGCCCCACAAGAACGGGTGGTCCCACACGCTTTCGCCAGCCACCGAGTAGTGGCCGTAGCGCTCGGTCTCGGCGCGGAACGGGCGGATCATCTGCGAGTGGCACTGCACGCAGCCTTCGCGGATGTAGATGTCGCGGCCTTCCAGTTGCAGCGCGGTGTAGGGCTTCATGCCTTCGACCGGTTTGTTGGTCACGTCCTGGAAGAACAGCGGGACGATCTGCGTCAGGCCACCGATGCTCACGGCGAGCACCATCAGCAGCATCAACAGGCCGACGTTCTTTTCAATCGTTTCGTGTTTCATCATCGACTCCTCAGGCCATCTGCGCGGCAGCGGTGACTTCGGCAGGTTGCGCCGAACGCACGGTGCGCCATGTGTTGTAAGCCATCAGGAACATGCCGCTGAGGAAGATCGCACCGCCCACCAGACGCACGATGAAGCCTGGGTGGCTGGCCACCAGGGTTTCGACGAAGGAGTAGGTGAGGGTGCCGTCTTCGTTGACCGCACGCCACATCAGGCCCTGGGCGATGCCGTTGACCCACATCGAGGCGATGTAGAGCACGGTGCCGATGGTGGCCAGCCAGAAGTGCGCGTTGATCAGGCCGAGGCTGTACATCTGCTCGCGACCGAAGACTTTCGGGATCATGTGGTACAGCGCGCCGATGGAGATCATCGCCACCCAGCCCAGCGCCCCGGCGTGTACGTGGCCGATGGTCCAGTCGGTGTAGTGGGAGAGGGCGTTGACGGTCTTGATCGCCATCATCGGGCCTTCGAAGGTCGACATGCCGTAGAAGGCCAGGGAGACGACGAGGAAGCGCAGGATCGGGTCGCTGCGCAACTTATGCCAGGCACCCGAGAGGGTCATCATGCCGTTGATCATGCCGCCCCAGCTTGGCGCCAGCAGCACCAGTGACATTACCATGCCCAGGGACTGCGCCCAGTCCGGCAAGGCGGTGTAGTGCAAGTGGTGAGGGCCGGCCCAGATGTACAGGGTGATCAACGCCCAGAAGTGCACGATCGACAAACGATAGGAATACACCGGGCGCTCGGCCTGTTTGGGCACGAAGTAGTACATCATGCCGAGGAAGCCCGCAGTCAGGAAAAAGCCTACCGCGTTGTGCCCATACCACCACTGCACCATGGCATCGGTCGCACCGCCGTACAGCGAGTAGGACTTGGTCAGGCTGACCGGGATTTCCAGGTTATTGACGATATGCAAAATGGCCACGGTGATGATGAACGCACCGAAGAACCAGTTGCCCACATAGATGTGCTTGGTCTTGCGTTTCATGATCGTGCCGAAGAACACGATGGCGTAGGCGACCCAGACGATGGTGATCAGGATGTCGATGGGCCATTCCAGCTCGGCGTATTCCTTTGAGCTGGTGTAGCCCAGTGGCAGGCTGATGGCGGCCAGCAGGATCACAAGCTGCCAGCCCCAGAAGCAGAACGCGGCGACTTTCGGCGCGAACAGCTGCGTCTGGCAGGTGCGTTGCACCGAGTAAAAGGAGCTGGCGAACAGCGCACAGCCACCGAACGCGAAGATCACCGCATTGGTGTGCAATGGGCGCAGACGGCCGAAGCTGGTCCAGGGCAAATCGAAGTTGAGCGCAGGCCAAACCAATTGGGCCGCGAGAAAAACCCCGAGCCCCATGCCGACGATGCCCCACACCACCGTCATAATGGCGAATTGGCGGACCACCTTGTAGTTATAGGCGGTACTTAAAGTAGTGTTCATGGTTCCCCATCCACGGTTCAACCCAAGCAAGTGCGGCACTTGGGCTGGAGTTATAGGCAGACTAAAAAGCGAGGCAAGCATGGGCAAAGAGCACAAGGCCAGTATTGACGGGGATCAATGGGCGCAGTGTGTACGGGAACATGGCTGGTTGTGGGATGTCGCCACGGGCAAGCGTTCGGGCGAGCCTGTGACGCTGATCCTGGCCCATGGCGCCGGTGCACCGATGGACTCGGCGTTCATGAACGATATGGCTGCACGCCTTGCCGGGCATGGTGTGAACGTGTTGCGCTTCGAGTTCCCGTACATGGCCCAGCGCCGCTTGGACGGGGGCAAACGCCCGCCGAATCCGGCGCCGAAACTGCTGGAGGCGTGGCGTGAGGTGTATGCCCTGGTGCGACGTCATGTCGCTGGGAAACTGGCGATTGGCGGCAAGTCCATGGGCGGGCGCATGGCCAGTTTGTTGGCCGATGAGCTGGGCGCAGATGGGTTGGTGTGCCTGGGCTATCCGTTTTATGCGGTGGGCAAGCCGCAAAAGCCTCGGGTGGAGCATCTGGCTGCGCTTGCGACGCCGACGCTGATAGTGCAGGGCGAGCGTGATGCCTTGGGCAATCGAGCGGCGGTGGAGGGGTATGCGTTATCGCCGAGCATTGAGGTGATGTGGCTGGTGGCGGGGGATCATGATTTGAAGCCGTTAAAGGCGTCGGGGTTCAGTCATGAGCAGCATTTGGAGGCGGCGGCCATCAAAGCGTCAGGTTTTCTCGCCTGACGCTTTGCAGGTTTCTCTATGTTGGGATATTTCGGCTAGTGTTTTCGTGAGGTTTAACACTAGCGGTCCCTAATGAGCGTGAAGTGTCCTGTCGCGTCGTATTGAGCATACTCACTGTCGAAGGACGCCTCGAAGTTGCCATTGGCCGTGCCTTCAACAGGGTTGAGCTTTATTGTCAGCGTTGCGTGTTTGGCGGGAATCGCTGTAGTGCCAGGCATGTCCCCAGGGGCAGAGATGTAAAGAGCATAATGTAAAATTCCGTCAAGTATATACGTATTGTCTATCGGCGCTTCTCCTAGGTAGGGGATATGAAAATAATACGAAGAAAAATTCTTTTCACTTTCTCCAATGGCCCCTGAAAATATCCAGGTATTTGTCTGTGTACGATGACCAAAAATTGTTCTTTCTGCAGTGATTGATGTTTGAGAGTTTTTAAATGTCCATTCAAAATGGTTGTTTGCAGATTGAGAGAGATAGCAGTCGGGGATGAAAATAATTTCTTGGTTCATGGTGAGACCTTTTACGCGTGGGGTTTGCGCTATCTGATTTTTTCAGAAATGCCAGCTTGAGTGTGTCGCGCTCGGCTGAGACGTGAAACTTATTTTGTTTTAAACCTCTTTTGTCGAGCCTTATTACGATGGGGGAGTAGGGTCTTTTATAGGCTGAAACGTGCCGTCAGTCATCTCTACACGGTCGCGGATTTTATTTTTAAAGGTGGCTTCGCAGCGCAACGGCTGCTGAGTCAGTGTAAGCGTTACATTGTATTCGCCTTCATAGGTGCCACCGCCGAAGGGAGCATAGTAAAAATTCGATTTCTCATCACCGTTTTTAAATGTTTCATCGATGATCTGTTCATTTTCATCGTCGCAGTAAATATAAATAGCCCACTCACGGTATTGAGGCGTACCCCATTCTCCCTCCTCGCTGGTCAGATACCATGCCTTGCTTGAATTGGAGTAGGCCAACCAGCCCTCCGTTTTGTATTGAGTTTGTCCTTCTGTCCACTTAAAGACCGAACGTTGTGAGTTAAGGGCAGTTCCAGGCCACTCACAGCAGCATTTTATTTCGCATAATTCCGACGCTGTGTCAGTGAAAGAGCCTTCGAAATTCAGCGTTGTGTTCCCTGTGCTTTCGTCAACGGTTACTTCAATGTCGCCGACAGGTTTAATACGTTCTTCCGTTTCAGGTGCGTTATTGTTTGCACCTTGAATGTACACGTGGGTGAAGGCTTCCGGGTTTTGCTTGATTGATTTGTTAGGTGATGTACTTATGGAGTCGCAAGGTATTTTCAGTAACAGTGATTGTTGAGTGTCTGGGGACTGGAGCGTCAACTTGACCCAATACTGATTATTGTATTCGGATAGGTGCAGTGGCAGAGCCCAGCCTTCCAATGTTCTTTCGTTGTTCGATGATTTTTCAGTCCATTGCACACGCCCCATGGTTTTTGGGAAGGGATGCAGGGCGCTATTTGAGTCGGTAGACCGGGACATAACGGTGTGCTCCTGTTTGACAGGTTCACACTATAAGGAGGGAGGCGTTCAAAGGTTAACTGTGAGAATTGACAGTTTTATAGAATGCTTGGTGATAAAAAGATGATGAGTGATAGCCATCTGCAAGGGGCTCACTTGTTGGAGAAAGTGAGCCCCTGAAGTTCTACCGGTTAAAACGCTCCACCAGCGAGTACTGAGTATTCGCCGTATGAGTCAGTTCTTCACTCAACTGCGCCGAGTTCATCGCCTGCTCTGAGGTCTGGTCTGCCAACAGCGCGATGGTGCTGATGTTGCGGCTGATCTCCTCGGCCACGGCGCTTTGCTCTTCGGTGGCCGCGGCAATCTGGGTGGTCATGTCGGTGATATTGGCCACCGCCTCACTGATGCCCACCAACGCCTGATCCGCTTCCATCACACGCGCTACGCCCTCTTCAGCCTGGCGATGCCCGGCGTCCATGGTTTGCACGGCCGCAGCCGCTGTGTGTTGCAGCTTGGCGATCAGGGCATGGATCTGCCCGGTGGATTCGGCCGTACGCTGCGCCAGTTGGCGCACTTCATCGGCGACCACCGCAAAGCCACGGCCCATCTCACCGGCACGCGCGGCTTCGATAGCGGCGTTGAGCGCCAGCAAGTTGGTCTGGTCGGCGATGCCCTTGATTACATCGACAACGCCGCCAATTTCATCGCTGTCCTTGGCCAGTTGAGTGACGGTCACGCCGGTTTCGCCAACGGCGGCCGAAAGCCGCTGAATCGCCTCGCGGGTTTCCCCGGCGATATCGCGGCCGCGACCGGTCAGGCGGTTGGCTTCCTGGGTGGCGTCGGCGGTGCGCTGCACATGGCTGGCAACTTCCTGGGTGGTTGCAGCCATCTGGTTGACGGCGGTGGCCACCTGTTCGGTTTCCACGCGCTGACGTTCCAGGCCGCTGGAGCTGCTGTGCGCCAGGGTGTTGGACTGGGCGGCCTGGTCGTTGAGGTGCTCGGCAGTGTCCTGCAAGCGGGTCAGGCAGGTCTTCAGACGCGCTTCCTGGCTGAGGATCGACATTTCCAGGCGCGCTTGTGCGCCACGGCTGTCGGTGTACATCTGCGCAATCAGCGGGTCGGACGTGGTCTGTTCGGCCAGGCGCAGCAAGCGCTTGAGGCCGCGCTGTTGCCAGCTCAGGCCCAGCAGGCCCAACGGCACCGACAACGCTGCCGCCAAGGCAAAGCCCCACTGGGAGGTGAGGGTGGCGCCGATCATGAAACTCAGTTGGCTGACCAGGATAAACGGCAGCCAGTCCTGCAGCACCGGCAGCCATTTGTCGCGCTGGGGAATCGCCGACTTGCCCTGGTTGATGCGTTGATAAAGCGCCTCGGCCCGGCGGATCTGCTCGGCGGTGGGCTTGATGCGCACCGATTCGTAGCCGATCACCTGGTTACCGTCGAATACCGGTGTTACATAGGCGTTAACCCAGTAGTGGTCACCGGTCTTGCAGCGATTCTTGACAATGCCCATCCATGGCAAGCCTTGTTTGAGCGTGGACCACATGTGCGCGAACACTGCCGAGGGCACATCCGGGTGACGCACCAGGTTGTGCGGAGCACGGACCAGTTCGTCGCGGGTGAACCCACTGATTTCGACAAACGCGTCGTTGCAGTAGGTAATGACACCCTTGGCATCTGTGGTGGAGATCAACCGTTGCTGAGCGGGGAAGGTACGTTCGCGCTGGGTAACGGGTTGGTTATTACGCATGATTGTTCAATCCGCAAGGCTTTCAGGGGGTATCGGCCATGCTGGGTATTTATTTAACTTATTTTTGCAACAATCCTGGGAGCAGAGTGCCGACTGTGGCGAGGGAGCTTGCTCCCGCTGGGCTGCGAAGCGGCCCCAAACAACTTGCGGGCGCTACGCACCCGAGCGGGAGCAAGCTCCATCGCCACAACAGCTCGTTCTTACAGTCGGGCAGGCTTAGCTGGCCAGCATCGGGTAGGTGAACAAGCCGAAGTGCAGCAGATTCAAGCCAAAATGCGTGGCAATCGCTGCGCCGAGCCCGCCAAAGCGATACGCCAGGCCGTAACCGACCCCGGCAATACTGGCCAGCGTCACCCATTGCCAACCCGCACCACAATGCATCAGGCCGAATAACAGCGAGGCCAGCAGCAGCGCGAGGTTCTCGCCGTAGGGCAAGTGTTTGAAACGTTGGCTCAGGCCCCCCTGAACATAGCCACGAAACAGCGCTTCTTCCACCAGCGTCACCAGCAGCAGGTTATTGAGTACCCACAGCCATGCCTGGTCCGGCCATTTCGGCGCCCAACTGATCATTCCCATCAGTGCGGCACCACCCAGTGCGACGATGGCGGTCAGGGTCAGTGCCAGGGCGGTGACGCAGATCGACAGGCGCAATGAGCGTCGCGCCACAATCCACGGGCAGGCCAGCAACAGCCAGAAGCCGATCAGGGGCTTGTCCTGGTTCAGGTACATCGAGAAGGGCACTGAGTCCGGAGTTAAACGCTGGGGCGCAATACCGCGGCCGTTATAGAAACCCGGCAGCCAGTGCATCACCAGGCCCAGGGCCAGTACGATAAACAAGCCTTGGCCCAAGTAGCGTGCCCAAGGGTTGCGTTGCTGGCGCACGGCGTACCCGGCCACCAGCAGCAGTGCGATGGAGACCGCCGCCAGTACGCCCAGTTGGCCGTAGATCAAAGCTACGACATAGCCAATGGAAAGTAGGGTGAGGTACAGCCAGGGCAAAGCAATCATGTGAAATCCTTCGAAAAATCCGGGCGGCATTATAGCGAGTGGCCAGGTTCTAGGGCATGAAAACGCCTCCATGTACAAGGCAAGGGGGAAAGGATTGCAAAGTATGTTTGCGGCTGGTTATAGTCGTCGCGTCTTTATATCCCTTCAAAAAGATCAGCACATGCCAGCTTCCCAGCGCATAGCGGTAGTCGATTCAGCGGTCAACGCCGTGGTCGTGCCGTGCCGTGGCAAGCAGCCTGCGCAGATCAGTCATTACCCCCCACCTGTCAGTAGCACGCCGGTGTACGCAGTCGTATCACCGCCGGATGTTGGCATTTCGGGCTGATCAGCGGTTCGCTGTTGCCCGTGCCTGCCTGAAAAAACCTACTGAAATTCAGTTTTTTACTGAGTCGGCTTTTTTGCCTGATAACAGGTGGTAACCATGTCTGTGCTTTCGAAACAATCCGTGGCCGCGGCGGCCTCGACGAGCGTGTTTGTCTTGCTGTGGAGCAGCGGGGCGATCTTCTCCAAGTTGGGCCTGGCCCATGCGTCGCCCTTTGCCTTTCTGTTGATCCGGTTTGCCGTTGCCCTGATGGGGTTGGTAGTGCTGGTCCCGCTCCTCAAGTTGAAGCTGCCACGTCCCGGCAAGCCGCTGCTGTATGCGGCGGCGACGGGCCTGGTTTTGCTGGGGGCCTATCAGATTTTCTATCTGCTGGCCCTGGACCTCAACGTCACCCCTGGGGTGATGGCGACCATCATGGGTGTGCAGCCGATCCTCACCGTGGTGCTGATGGAGCGCCAACGCTCCTGGCGCCGGCTGTTCGGCCTGGGGTTGGGGTTGGCTGGCTTGATCATGGTGGTGTACCAGGGCATCGGGTTGGCGGGCATGTCCCTGGCCGGGATGCTGTTCGGGCTGCTGGCGCTGGCGAGCATGACGTTTGGCTCGATCATGCAAAAGCGCATCACCGACAATCCTTTGGGCACGCTGCCACTGCAATACTTGGCCGGGCTGTTGCTGTGCGGAGTGTTCGTGCCGTTCCAGCCGTTCCACTTCGAGCACAGTGCAGGCTTTTACCTGCCGGTGCTGTGGATGGGCTTGGTGGTGTCGGTGCTGGCGACGCTGTTGCTGTATCGGCTGATTGCCCGCGGCAACCTGGTGAATGTCACCAGTTTGTTCTATCTGGTGCCGGCGGTGACCGCGGTGATGGACTACCTGATCTTCGGTAACCGCCTGGCGCTGTTGAGCGTGCTGGGAATGGCGTTGATCATCGTCGGCTTGGTCTTCGTGTTCCGTAGGAGCTAGAAACCACCCCTGTAGGAGCGACCTAGCTGTGGCGAGCAAGCTTGCTTGCGCTGGGGTGCGAAGCGCCCCCAGGAGCTTGCGACTGCTACGCAGTCGAGCGGGAGCAAGCTCCCTCGCCACAGGGGCGCTCCTACAGTTTTTGCGGGCGCAACACCAACCACAACGCCCCGGCAATCAATACACCACCATACAGATGAGCCATGGACAGCGGCTCATCCAACAACAACGCCCCCCACAACACGCCGAACGGCGGAATCATGAAGGTCACGGTCATTGACTTGACCGGGCCGATGGATGACAGCAGGCGGAAGTACAGAATGTAGGCGAACGCCGTACATACCAGCCCCAATCCCAGCAGCGACACCCACACCTGCCAGCCGCCCCAACTCGCCGGTGGCTGGGTGATGGCGCTGAAGGCGAAGAACGGCAGCAAAAACAACGTAGCACCCAGCATACTGCCCAAGGCAGAGAGACGACTGTCCAACCCGCCGCGCTGATCCAGCCAGCGTCGCGCCAGGAAACCGGCGAAGCCATAGCAGGTGGTCGCCAGCAGGCACGCCAATGCGCCCATTAACAGTTCCAGATCAAATGCCACCGGCCCCGCGCGGGTGAGCACGGCAACACCAAGCAGACCCAAGGCCACACCCGCTATTTTTGCCGGCGTCAGGCGTTCGCTGAAAAACAACCCGCCGATCAGCACACCCATCAGCGGTGTGGTGGCGTTGAAAATCGCCGAATAACCCGCCGGCAGTACCTGCGCCGCCACCGAGTACATCGTCGCGGGAATCCCCGAGTTGATCACGCCCAGCAGCAGGACCGTCTTGAACTTGCCCTGGAAATCCCAGCTCACGCGCAGCATCGCCAGGATCACCAATAAGCCCGCGGCGGCAATCGACACGCGGAAAAACGCGGTGGGCACCGTGCCGATTTCCGGCGCGATGATGCGCATGAACAGGAAACTCGCGCCCCAGATGGCAGCCAGCCCCAGCAGATACAGGGTGTCAACAGGTCTCACGGAAAACTCCTATGCCAATCGGGCGCAGAAGTGTTGCCCAGCGGGCAGGTCGGCACAATGGCTAATTGCAGTCAGTTTGCCCCCGTGCAAAATCATTCTTCTCCTGCCTCGGTTCACTGGCTAAGCTCTGGGCTTCCAGATACCCGTTCGAGGTTTCCCGCATGTCGCAGTCCGCCCTCGCTATCGCCCGGATGATCCTCGACGGTTTCGACGATTACCGTGAGCACTTCCGCCAGATCACCGATGGCGCCCGTGAGCGTTTCGAGAAGGCCCAGTGGCAGCAGGGGCAGGCCGCGTCGGCGGCGCGCATCAATCTCTATGAGGAGAAAGTCGCTGAGGTGACTACCCGTCTGCGCGCCAGTTTCGACCCTGCTGGATTGCAGGACATCGGCCAGTGGCCCTTGGTAAAAAGCGCTTATATTGGCTTGATCGACCTGCGCTTTGACGATGAGCTGTCGGAGACCTGGTACAACTCGATCTTCTGCGGCCTGTTCAGCCATGACCTGATCAGCGACGGCTGCATGTTCATCCATACCACTCGGCCTAGCCTGCGCCGGGCGCGGGCGGCGCAAACCCATATCTACACGCCGGCCGGTAAAATAGCGGACATGCTGGCGCAGGTCTTCTCTGACTACAGCTTCAGCGAACCCTACGCCGACCTGCCCGCCGACCTGCGCCGCCTCGAAGCCCAGTTGCGGGAAAACCTGCCGGATTGGGTGTGCAAGGACCCGGACCTCAAGGTCGAGTTGTTTTCCTCAGTGCTGTACCGCAACAAAGGCGCCTACCTCGTGGGGCGCATCTACACCCGCGACGAACAATGGCCGTTGGTGATTCCGCTGCTGCACCGCGAAGGGCGTGGCATCCAGATCGATGCGTTGATCACTGACGAAGCCGACGTGTCGATCATCTTCTCGTTCACCCGTTCCTATTTCATGGTCGATGTACCCGTGCCAGCGGAATTCATCGGCTTTCTCAAGCGCATCCTGCCGGGCAAGCACATTGCCGAGTTGTACACCTCCATCGGTTTCTACAAGCACGGCAAATCCGAGTTCTACCGCGCGCTGATCAACCACCTGGCCACCACCGACGACCAGTTCATCATGGCCCCCGGCGTGCGCGGCATGGTCATGAGCGTGTTCACGCTGCCGGGTTTCAATACGGTGTTCAAGATCATCAAGGACCGCTTCTCGCCGTCAAAAAACGTCAACCGCGCCACGGTGATCGAAAAGTACCGCCTGGTGAAAAGCGTCGACCGGGTAGGGCGCATGGCCGACACCCAGGAGTTCGCCGACTTCCGCTTCCCCTTGAGCAAGTTCGAGCCCGAGTGCCTGGCCGAGCTGCTGGAAGTCGCCGCCGGTACCGTCGAAGTGGAGGGCGACACCGTGCTCATCCGCCACTGCTGGACCGAGCGACGCATGACCCCGCTCAACCTCTACCTCGACAACGCCAACCCCGCTCAGGTGCGCGAAGCATTGGAGGATTACGGCCTGGCGATCAAGCAACTGGCGGCGGCGAATATCTTCCCCGGCGACATGTTGCTGAAGAACTTTGGCGTCACCCGCCACGGCCGCGTGGTGTTCTACGACTACGACGAAATCTGCTTTCTCACCGAAGCCAACTTCCGCCATATCCCCGCGCCGCGCACCCCCGAGGATGAAATGGCCTCCGAGCCCTGGTACTCCATCGGCCCGCTGGATGTGTTCCCCGAAGAGTTCCCGCCGTTCCTGTTTGCCGACGCCGGGCAACGCCGGTTGTTCGATGAGCTGCATGGCGAGTTGTACAACGCTGACTACTGGAAGGGCCTGCAGGACGCGATTCGTGCCGGCAAGGTGATCGACGTGTTCCCTTATAAGAGGAAAGAGCAGCCATAAGCTGCAAGCTGCAAGGGGCAAGTGAAAGTAGGTCTGCCCTTACTTGCTGCTTGAAGCTTGCCGCTAGCAGCTGCTTTTCTGCGACAATTCGCCCCCTGCATAAATAGACGACCCAAACGCACCTGATGACAGACCAAGCACCCACCATCGACCAACTGCTCAAAACCCTCGATCACGCCATGCTCGCCGACCGCCACCGCTTACGCCGGCAGTTGCTTGAGCTGCGCAAGAAGCCCGACGAGGACAAGTTGGCGCAGTGGGTGGCGCGCATGCAGGCATCGTGCGCGCAGGTCACGGCGCGGCGCGCCAGCCTGCCGGTGATTCGCTACGACGACAGCCTGCCGATTGCTGCCAAGCGCGATGAGATCAAGGACGCGCTGAACAAGCACCAGGTGCTGATCATTGCCGGTGAGACCGGTTCGGGTAAAACCACCCAGTTGCCGAAAATCTGCCTGGAAATCGGCCGCGGCCAGTTCGGCCTGATCGGCCACACCCAGCCACGCCGGATCGCAGCGCGCAGTGTCGCCAGCCGTGTCGCTGAAGAGCTGGCCACGCCATTAGGTGCGCTGGTCGGTTACCAAGTGCGCTTCGAAGACCAGAGTGACTCCAACACCCTGATCAAGCTGATGACCGACGGCATCCTGCTGGCCGAAACCCAGAACGACCGCTACCTCGAGCGCTACGACACGATCATCGTCGACGAAGCCCACGAACGCAGCCTGAACATCGACTTCCTGCTCGGCTACCTCAAGACCCTGTTGCCGCGTCGCCCCGACCTGAAAGTCATCATTACCTCGGCCACCATCGACCTGGAGCGCTTTTCCAAGCACTTCGACGATGCGCCGATTGTCGAGGTGTCGGGCCGTACCTTCCCGGTGGACACCTGGTATCGCCCACTCACCCTGGAACAGGACGAGGAGGGCAACCGCGTCGAGGACGACCTGACCGTCGACCAGGCGATCCTTGCCACCCTTGATGAAATCGCCGCCTATGAGCGCAGCGAACGGCGCAGTCCTGGCGATGTATTGGTGTTCCTGCCCGGCGAGCGCGAGATTCGTGACGCGGCCGACATGCTGCGCAAGGCCCAGCTCAAGCACACCGAGATTTTGCCGTTGTACGCACGGCTGTCGCCGGCCGAGCAGCAACGCATTTTCCAGTCCCACCCGGGCCGGCGCGTGGTGCTGGCGACCAACGTCGCGGAAACCTCGCTGACCGTGCCGGGCATTCGCTACGTGATCGACAGCGGTACGGCGCGCATCAGTCGCTACAGCTACCGCGCCAAAGTGCAGCGTTTGCCCATCGAGGCGATTTCCCAGGCCAGCGCCAACCAGCGTAAAGGCCGTTGCGGCCGGGTTGAGCCGGGTATTTGCGTGCGCTTGTACAGCGAAGAAGACTTTATCGGGCGCCCGGAATTTACCGACCCGGAGATCCTGCGCACCAACCTCGCTGCCGTGATCCTGCAGATGCTGCACCTGCGCCTGGGCGAGATCACCGATTTCCCGTTTATCGAACCGCCGGATGGCAAGGCCATCAGCGACGGTTTCAACCTGCTGCAAGAACTCTCGGCGGTAGACCGCAACAGCCAGCTCACGCCGTTGGGCCGCCAGCTTGCCCGCTTGCCGGTGGACCCGCGCATGGGCCGCATGTTGCTGGAAGCGGCCAAGCTGGGCAGTTTGCAGGAAGTGTTGATCGTCGCCAGTGCCATGTCGATCCAGGACCCGCGCGAGCGCCCACCGGAGCGTCAACAAGCGGCCGACCAGGCCCACGCACAGTGGAAAGACCCGGATTCGGACTTCGCCGGGCTGGTCAACCTGTGGCGCGGTTTCGAGGAGCAGCGCCAGGAACTGACCGCCAGCCCGTTGCGCAACTGGTGCCGCAAAAACTTCCTCAACTACTTGCGCCTGCGCGAGTGGCGCGACTCCCATCGTCAATTGAGCCTGATCTGCCGCGACATGCAGCTGAGCCTCAACAAAGAGCCCGCGGACTATCCGAAGCTGCATAAAGCGGTACTGTCCGGCTTGCTCAGCCAGATCGGCCAGAAGACCGAAGACGGCGATTACCTTGGCGCGCGCCAGCGTCGCTTCTGGATTCACCCGTCTTCGGGCATCGGCAAGAAGCGCCCGCAATGGCTGATGACCGCTGAACTGGTGGAAACCACCAAGCTCTATGCACGCATGGTGGCGAAAATCGACGCCGACTGGATCGAGCCGCTGGCCGGGCATCTGATCAAGAAAAACCACTTCGAACCCCATTGGGAGAAGAAGCGCGGCCAGGTGGTGGCCTTTGAGCAGATCACCCTGTTCGGGCTGATCGTGGTCGGGCGCCGGCCGGTGCATTACGGGCCGATTGACCCGGTGGTGTCCCGTGAGTTGTTTATTCGTGAAGGCCTGGTGCGCGGCGAGATTCAGTCCCGTGCCAAGTGCCTGACGGCCAACCAGAAACTGCTGGAGCAACTCGACGAGCTGGAAGCCAAGGCTCGCCGTCGCGACATCCTGGCCGATGAAGAAACCCTGTACGCCTTCTACGATGCGCGCCTGCCTGCAGAGATTCACCAGACCGCCACCTTTGACAGTTGGTACAAGGTCAACAGCCAGAAAGATCCGCAACTGTTGATCATGCGTGAAGAAGACGTACTGGCCCGCGAGGCCAGTGAAGTCACCGCCGCGCATTACCCGGACACCTTGCACTTGGGTGACCTGGCCCTGGCCTTGAGTTACCACTTCGAACCCAACCACCCCCGTGACGGCGTGACCCTGCGGGTGCCGGCGCCTTTGTTGCCGGCGTTGCCAGCCGAGCGCCTGGAGTGGCTGGTGCCGGGGTTGATCGAAGCCAAGTGCATCGCTCTGGTGCGCAACTTGCCCAAGGCGTTGCGCAAAAACTTCGTGCCGGTGCCGGACTTCGTCAAGGCCGCGCTGCAACGCATCGAATTCGGCCAGGGCTCGCTGCCCCAGGCGCTGGGGCGTGAATTGCTGCGCATGACCGGTGCGCGGGTCAGCGATGAGGCGTGGGCGGAAGCGGCGCAACAGGTGGAGAATCACCTGAAGATGAACCTGGAAGTGGTCGACGGCCAGGGCAAATTCCTCGGCGAAGGCCGTGACCTGGCCGAGCTCACCGCACGGTTCGCCGAAGCCAGCCAGGCGGCTTTGGCCGTGCCGCAAACCGCGAAAAGCCAGCAGCCGGTGGAGGCCAAGGTGTTTGCGGCGGTGGCGGAAAAAACCCAGCAGAACATCGCCGGCCTATCAATGACGGTGTACCCGGCACTGGTGGAAGAGAACGGCACGGTCAAGGAGGGGCGCTTCTCGACTGCCGCCGAAGCCGAGTTCCAGCACCGTCGCGCCTTGCAGCGCCTGCTGATGCAGCAATTGGCGGAACCGGCGAAATTCCTGCGCGGCAAATTGCCGGGCTTGACCGAGCTGGGCCTGATGTACCGTGAACTGGGGCGTATCGACGCGCTGGTGGAAGACATCCTGCTGGCCAGCCTCGATACCTGCGTACTTGAAGGCGAAGATAGCCTGCCACGGGACGGCGCTGGCCTGGCAGCCTTGGCTGAACGCAAGCGCGGCAGTTGGACTGAGCACGCCGAACGCTTGGCGCGCCTGACCCTGGAAGTGCTGAAGCTCTGGCACGGCCTGCAAAAACGCTTCAAAGGCAAGATCGACCTGGCCCAGGCCGTGGCCTTGAACGATATCAAGCAGCAACTGAGCAACCTGGTGTATCCAGGTTTTGTGCGGGAAACCCCGGCCCAGTGGTTCAAGGAACTGCCGCGTTTCCTCAAGGCCATCGAACTGCGCCTGGAAAAACTGCCGAGCCAGGTGCAAAAGGACCGCGTGTGGAGCAGCGAATTGGGCGGCCTGTGGGCGCAGTACCAGAACCGCTTGAACAAACACACCCAGGAAGGCAAGCGCGACCCGCAGTTGGAGCTATACCGCTGGTGGCTGGAGGAATACCGGGTGTCGCTGTTTGCTCAGCAGTTGGGCACCAAAGTGCCGATTTCCGATAAGCGCTTGAGCAAGCAGTGGAGTCAGGTAGAGCCCTGAAGCCCTGGCCCACTTGTAGGAGCGAGCTTGCTCGCGAAAAACGTCAACGATAACGCGGCTCTCCTGAATAAACGCGGCGCCTGTGAGTTTTTCGCGAGCAAGCTCGCTCCTACAGGTATGAGGACAAACCCCTCCCACAATTGGATGTTTGTCTGGCATATGGCGCCAAATCACCGGCGTTGTGGCAAACTTCGCGGTTACAAGATTAGATAAAGCGTTGCCAGTTTGATGCCTGCTGGACGGAATCAAACGACTTACAGTTTGGTACGACGGTACCAATATCTTCTGCCTGACAGATTTAGAGGAACGACCGTGCATAACGTCGTCATCAGCGGCACCGGCCTGTACACCCCGGCCAACAGCATCTCCAACGAAGAGCTGGTGCAGTCTTTCAATGCCTACGTACAACAGTTCAACGCCGACAACGCCGCCGCTATCGAACGTGGCGAGGTGCAGGCGCTGACCGAGTCGAGCGCGGCATTCATCGAAAAGGCATCCGGCATCAAGAGCCGTTTTGTGATGGACAAAGACGGCATCCTCGATCCGCAGCGCATGGCGCCGCGCCTGCCCGAGCGCAGCAACGACGAATGGTCGGTGCTTTGCCAGATGGCCATCGGTGCCGCCGAACAAGCCCTGCAGCGCGCCGGCAAGACCGCCGCCGACATTGATGGCGTGATTGTCGCCTGCTCCAACCTGCAACGTGCCTACCCGGCGATCGCCATTGAAGTCCAGGAAGCCTTGGGTATCCAGGGTTTCGGCTTCGACATGAACGTGGCGTGTTCCTCGGCCACCTTCGGCATCCAGAACGCGGCCAACAGCATCCAGTTGGGCCAGGCCCGGGCGATCCTGATGGTCAACCCGGAAGTCTGCACCGGCCACCTGAACTTTCGTGACCGTGACAGCCATTTCATCTTCGGTGATGCCGCCACGGCGGTGATCCTGGAGCGTGCTGACCTGGCGACGTCCGAACATCAGTTCGATGTGGTGAGCACCAAGCTGCTGACCAAGTTTTCCAACAACATTCGCAACAACTTCGGCTTTCTCAACCGCACGGCGGAAGAGGGCATCGGCGCCCCCGACAAGCTGTTCGTGCAGGAAGGCCGCAAGGTATTCCGCGATGTTTGCCCGATGGTGGCCGAACTGATCGGCGAACACTTGGCAGAAAACCAGCTGAGTGTCACTGATGTGAAGCGTTTCTGGCTGCACCAGGCCAACCTGAGCATGAATCACTTGATCGTGAAAAAACTGCTGGGACGCGAGGCATCGGTGGAAGAAGCGCCGGTGATCCTCGATACTTACGCCAATACCAGCTCGGCCGGCTCGGTGATTGCGTTTCACACTTATCAGGATGACCTGCCCAAGGGCGCGGTTGCCGTACTCAGCTCCTTTGGCGCCGGGTATTCGATTGGCAGTGTGATCCTGCGCAAACGCTGAGTGTGTGGCCGGACGCGATCTACTGTGGGAGCTGGCTTGCCTGCGAAGGCATCGGCTCGGTGTGCCTGAATCACCGAGTTGTCTGGATCGCAGGCAAGCCAGCTCCCACATTGAGCGTATTTCCACGGCAATATTGAGGTAATCGATGGCAGCAGCGGACGATGCGCACCTGCTTGAACGCCTGCTCAAGGGTGAGCAGCGGGCTTATAAGGATTTGGTCAACACTTACCAGAGTGCGATGCGGGCAGTGGCGTATGCCATCGTCGGTCAGCGCCATGCCGATGAGGTGGTGCAAGATGCCTGGCTCTCGGTGGTGCGCAACCTGGCCAAGTTCGAAGGGCGATCGAGCCTCAAGACATGGTTATTGACGATCACTGCCAACTCCGCAAAGAGCCGTTACAAACAAAATCGTCGGGAAGTCCTTCTCGACGATTTGCCCTCACCCCACGGCACCATTGGCGATGACCGCTTCAGCCCGGATGATGGCCATTGGGCTGTCGCCCCTTACGCTTGGCACCAGGACACCCCGGAAGCGCTGCTGACCGAAGATGAACTGCGCAAATGCCTGGAGCATACGATTCTGAGTTTGTCAGAATTGCAAAGCAGTGTGCTGGTCCTGCGTGAACGCCAGGGCCTGGAACTGGAAGAAATCTGTAATCTTCTGACCCTTTCACTCTCCAACGTCCGTGTGCTGTTGCATCGAGCGCGGCTTAAAGTCTTCGCCACGGTGGAGCATTTTGAGGAAACGGGCGAATGTTGACCTGTAAAGAACAAGTAGCGCGTTCCAGTGACTATCTCGATGGGCAATTGACCTTTCGGGAGCGTCTGCTGGTGCGTCATCACTTGATGTTTTGTCCGAACTGCCGGCGCTTTATCCGTCAGATGCGCCTGATGCAGGCAACGCTCAAGCGTATGCCGCAGGAGCCGGTGGAGGGTGTTGATGCACTGGCTGAACAATTGGCCGCCGAGCGGCGTAAAGACATCATGTAGGAGCGAGCTTGCTCGCTCCTACATGTTAAGCGTTAGAACTTGGCTTCAGCATCCAGCTGCAAGGTGTTGGTATCGGCATCCCGCTGGGTCCGGCTGGCGAAGTCAGCCTTGGTCAGGAAGTAGGTGGCGCCGATGGCGAAGTTCTTGTCGATGTCGTAGCTGACTTTCATCTTGTGACCGCGCGAACCGGTGGTGCCGTTGGCGAAGTCCGAATCGGTGAAGGCGCCTACGACGGCATTACGTTGAACGTCGCGGTAGTTGTAGTCCAGGTTCAAACCGAACACCTTGGACTTGGCACCCAGCAACCAGGCGGTGTCCTGGTCGGTCACCGCATCGTTGTTTTTCACGTACTGCCCGTAGAACGACAGCGGCACGGCCAGGCCACCGATGTCTGCTTGCGCAAAGCCTTCGTACAGGCGGAATTCATTGTTGGCCGAGTTGCCGTTGACCGCCAGTGCGCAAGGCGTGGTGGTGGTTGTGCAGCGGCTGTCCTCGTCGTTCTTGTAGGCGTAGATACTGCCGCCCAAGGTCATTTTCAGGTTGTCGGTGACCGAGAACCGCGTGCCCAACTGGCCGGACGTCAGGCGCAGGTCATGGCGAAATTGCACGCCGTCACCGTCCACGTTGTCCTTGAGGTTGTAGTTACCCAGGCTGCCGAACAGCTCAGCGCTGCTACCCAGTGGGTATTTGTAGGTGACGGCCAGGCCTTCAGGGTTGATGTCGCTATCCCAGATCACATCGCCCATGTTCACCCACGGCTGCAGCATCTTGCCGCCGATCACGTGCAGGTTCTTGATCTGGTCCGGGTGGTAGTCGATGTAGCCGAGGTCCAGCCAGATCGACTTCTTATCGAAGTAACCATCCTGGTCTTGGTTGGTGGAGCGTGCATCATCGCCGCCGCCGGTGGCGATACGGATACCAGTGTCCACCTGCGGGTTGATTTCGGTGTAGGCACCCAGGCGGGCACGAATGCGTTGACGGTCTTTGTCACGCCCACCGTTATTGGGCTCGCCGTCGATCTTGATGGTTTCCTGGCGGAAGCGCACGTCACCCTTGAACTGGGTCTTGGCTGCCCAAGCCAATTTCTGGTCGAAGCTGCTCAGCTCGTTGGTTTTTTTCGCAGTGGCCGCGATCTGCTCGTTGGTCTCTTGTTGAGCCTGGCGTGCGATCTGCTGCTCTTTCTGATCCCTGGCCAGTTCCATTTGCAGTTCGGTGTACTGCGCCGCGGTGATCTGGCCGTTGGCCTTGAGCATGTCGAGCAATTTAGCGTCGACTGCAGCGCTGGCCGGAACGCTCAGTGCCAGCAACAGGCCGCCACACAGGACCGCCGCAGTTTTAGTGGAAGCAAGACGCATATCAATCTCCGAAAGTGAGGAGGGAGGGCAACACCCTCCAGGACACAACCGACCCATGACGGACGGAAAAAATGTCGCCCGGTAGACCCGGACGCTCTAAAAACTGGCGTCAGTATCGCGACCGTTTATGACGGAGTAGTGGCTAAGTGATTTCATCTAGATGACAAATCGTTACGCAACGGAACTAAGGGTTTTGACGTCTGTCCGCGTGTTTTGAGGATGTGTGCGCGGCTGTGATCAGCGATACTCCCCAGGTTTTCATGCCAAGAAACAATGAGGATGCCGATGCCGCTGCAACGCCTGGACAGCCTGTCCGATATCGCTGCGCACACGTGGGATGCCCTGATGCCACAGGCCCAGCCGTTTATGCAGCATGGGTTTCTCAGTGCGCTGGAAGACAGCGCCAGCATCGGCCCGCATTCGGGCTGGCAGACGGAGCACTTGCTGCACTGGGAAGGCGACCGGTTGATGGCGGCATTGCCGGGTTATCGCAAATGGCATTCTTATGGCGAGTACGTGTTCGATCACGGCTGGGCCGACGCTTGCGAGCGCGCCGGCATCGACTATTACCCCAAGTTGCTGACGGCCGTGCCGTTCAGCCCGGTCGGTGGGCCGCGCGTATTGGCTGCCAGTGCCGCAGACGCTTTCGAATTGCTTAATAGCCTGCCGGGGTATCTGGAGATCGAGGGCCTGTCGAGCGCCCATATCAACTTTACCGATGCCCTCGCCGATGAAGCCATGGCCCAACACCCCGGCTGGTTGCAACGCCTGGGTTGTCAGTTTCATTGGCAGAACCGTGGTTACCGCGACTTCCAGGATTTCCTCGACGCCCTGAGTTCACGCAAGCGCAAACAGATGCGCAAAGAGCGCGAACAAGTGGCAGGGCAGGGGATCGAGTTCGAGTGGTTGCAAGGCCATGAGCTGAGCGAATCCCAGTGGGATTTTGTTTACGCCTGCTACGCCAACACCTACGCGGTGCGCCGGCAATCGCCCTACCTGACCCGCGCATTTTTCAGCCTGTTGGCTGAGCGCATGCCGGCAGCCATACGCGTAGTCTTGGCCAAACAAGGCACGCGCCCGGTGGCCATGGCCTTCAGCCTGCTCGGTGGCGACAGCTTCTATGGTCGCTACTGGGGTTGCCTGGCGGAATTCGACCGCCTGCATTTCGAAACCTGTTTCTACCAGGGCATGGACTACGCCATCGCCCACGGCCTGCAACGCTTCGATGCAGGTGCCCAGGGTGAGCACAAATTGATTCGCGGGTTTGAGCCGGTGATTACGCGGTCATGGCACTACCTGCGCCACCCTGGGTTGAAGAACGCTGTGGAAGATTTTCTTGAGCGTGAACGGGTGGGGGTTCTGGCGTATGCCGAAGAGGCGAGGGCGGCCCTGCCTTATCGGCAGGTCTGAACCATCGGTCTGGCAACCCTGCTGACTAACAATAAAATCGCTAATCTGTATGTACAAACGTACATACAGGATGTGCCATGCATTTTGAGTGGGATGAATCTAAGAACAAAGCCAATATTTCTAAGCACGGCATCGACTTTAACGACGCCCCAGATATTTTTCGGCATCCAATGCTGGCCTTGCGCGATGATCGGGCAGATTATGGCGAAGAGCGTTGGATCAGTATTGGCTGGATCAAATTGTTAATGGGTGTGGTCGTATATACCGAGCGGTGTGGTGATGTGATCCGTATCATATCTGCGCGAAAAGCAACCAAGAAGGAGGCCAAATACTATGACGCAAACATCGAAAACTGATTGGGAGCGCCTGGCCCACATGAATGATAAAGAAATCGACACCAGCGATATTCCTGAGTTGGACGCCGAATTTTTTCGACGCGCCCAGTTACGTGTTCCGGTGAAGCAGGCCGTGACCATTCGACTGGATGCCGATGTTCTGGAGTGGTTCAAAGGCCAAGGCACCGGATATCAGACACGTATTAATCAATTGTTGCGTCAGTACATGCAAGCCCACCAAGGTTGAAGCGCATTCAATTGAAGTCAGCCAGTAAAACACCCTGTAGGAGCGAGCTTGCTCGCGAAGAACGTGCAGACGACGCGGGATTACAGCTGTATGCACCGCGTCATCGTTGGCGTTTTTCGCGAGCAAGCTCGCTCCTGCAGGGAGTGGGTCAAGCTGTTTTTTCTGAACCCACCCATCGGTACGTAATGCCGCCGATCACCGCGCCGACGATGGGCGCGAGCCAGAACAGCCACAATTGCTGCAGCGCCCAGCCGCCGACAATCAACGCAGGCCCTGTGCTGCGGGCCGGGTTGACCGAGGTGTTGGTCACCGGGATGGAGATAAGGTGGATCAGCGTCAGCCCCAGGCCAATGGCGATGGGCGCGAAGCCTGCCGGGGCTCGACGGTCGGTGGCGCCAAGGATGATCAGCACGAACATCGCCGTCATCACCAGCTCACAGACAAAGCCTGCCGCCATTGAATAACCACCGGGTGAATGCTCGCCATAACCATTGCTTGCCAGCCCGGAGGCCAGTTCGAACCCGGGTTTGCCGCTGGCGATGAAGTACAGCAGTGCGGCGGCGATGGCGCCACCGATCACTTGCGACACGATGTAGGCCGGCAACTCCCTGGCCGGGAATCTGCCGCCGACCACCAACCCCACCGAGACGGCTGGGTTAAGGTGACAGCCGCTGATATGCCCGATGGCAAATGCCATGGTCAGCACCGTGAGCCCGAAAGCCAGGGACACCCCGAGCAGGCCGATGCCGACGTTGGGGAACGCTGCGGCCAACACCGCACTCCCGCAGCCACCCAACACCAGCCAAAACGTACCCAGTCCTTCCGTTACGGAGCGTTTGAACAGTGACATGAACACTTCCTTAGATTGCTCTATCTGATTAACGGTCTGTGTGGCTTCCCTGCCGCCTTAAATCAGGGCCCTCCTGGGGCCTGATTGCAGTACAGCAGGATTGTGTCGCAAGACCAGCCAGATAGAGAAAGCTGTCAGAATTGTTCGGAATTGAGCGGGGCTTTACCCAGCGAAATCAGTCTATGCCGACAAAACCCCCGGTCTGATGCTGCCATAACCGCGAATAAAGCCCGCCGTATGCCAACAACTCTGAATGGCTGCCGCTTTCGGCAATCTGGCCTTTTTCCAGCACCACCAGGCGGTCCATTCGTGCGATGGTCGACAACCGGTGTGCAATTGCGATCACCGTCTTGCCCTGCATCAAGGTTTCCAGGCTCTCCTGGATCGCCGCTTCCACTTCAGAGTCCAGCGCAGAGGTGGCTTCGTCCATGATCAGGATCGGTGCGTCCTTGAGCAGCACACGGGCGATAGCGATACGCTGGCGTTGCCCGCCGGAGAGTTTCACCCCGCGTTCACCCACATGGGCATCCAGCCCGGTGCGGCCCTCGGAATCCGACAGCAGCGGGATGAACTCATCGGCGCGGGCCTTGTGCACCGCCGCCCAGAGTTCTTCGTCAGTTGCGTCGGGCTTGCCATACAGCAGGTTGTCGCGGATCGAGCGGTGCAGCAACGAGGTGTCTTGGGTGATCATGCCGATTTGTGCGCGCAGGCTCTCCTGGGCGACCTCGGCGATGTCCTGGCCGTCGATGAGGATGCGCCCGCCCTGCAGGTCGTAAAGGCGCAGCAGCAGGTTGACCAGCGTCGACTTGCCCGCGCCGGATGGGCCGATCAAGCCGATCTTTTCCCCGGCCTTGATCTCAAGGTTGAGGCCGCCAATGATTCCGCTCTTCTTGCCGTAGTGGAAGTCCACTTGCTCAAAGCGTACCTGGCCGTGGGGCACCGTCAGGCGCGGAGCGTTTTCCCGATCGATAACGGCCAGTGGCTGGGCGATGGTCTTCAGGCCGTCTTGCACAATGCCGATGTTTTCGAAGATGCCGTTGACCACCCACATGATCCAGCCGGACATGTTGACGATGCGGATCACCAGGCCGGTGGCCAGGGCAATCGCGCCCACGGAAATCAGCGACTGGGTCCACAGCCACAGGGCCAGGCCAGTAGTGGTGACAATCAGCAAGCCGTTCAGAATACAGATCACGGTGTCCATGCTGGTGAGCACGCGGGCGGCCAGTTGGGTTTTTTCGGTCTGCTCGATGATCGCTTGCTTGGCGTATTCCTGTTCGTTCTGCGTATGGGCGAACAGCTTCAAAGTGGTGATATTGGTGTAGCCGTCGACGATTCGGCCCATCAGTTTGGAGCGCGCCTCGGAGGAAATCACCGAGCGTTCTTTCACCCGAGGTACGAAGTAACGCAGGGCCAGGCTGTAGCAAACGATCCAGGTGATCAGCGGAATCATCAGCCGCCAGTCGGCCTCGGCAAACAACACCAGGGCACTGATGGCGTAGATCGACACGTGCCAGATAGCCTCCGCGGTCGCCACCGCCGAGTCACGCAAGGAGTTGCCGGTTTGCATGATCCGCTGGGCGATGCGCCCGGCGAAATCGTTTTGAAAGAAATTCAGGCTCTGCTTGAGCACGTAGCTGTGGTTCTGCCAGCGAATCAGGCTGGTCATGCCAGGGTTGATGGTCTGGTGCACCAGCAAGTCATGCAGGCCGTTGAAGAGCGGGCGCAATAACAGGGCGACCACGGCCATCCAGATCAGCTCGGCGCTGTGGATCTGGAAAAAATTCGCCGGTGGCGTGCCCTGGGCCAGGTCGATGATGCGGCTCAGGTAGCTGAACAACGCAACTTCGATCAGGGCGCCGACCAGCCCCACCACCAGCAGCGCGGCGAAGCACGGCCACACCTGGCGCAGGTAATAGAGATAGAAGGGCAGGACTTTTTCGGGAGGGGCCGCGCTGGGGGCGTCGCGGAAAATATCGATCAGTTGTTCAAAACGACGATAGAGCATTAGGTTTGACGCCCGCCGGGCGGGCTCTCCTTTCAAAGGTGCACGGTGCCATGCGGGCACCGTGCAAAGCTGCCTGCGGACCTCAGTCGATGCGCTTGGCCGACTTGATGATCACAGGATCGATAGGCACGTTCTGCATGCCTTGCTTGGTGGTGGTCTGGGAGTTGACGATGATGTCTACCACGTCCATGCCCTTGACCACTTTGGCGAACACGGCATAACCGGCATCGCGGCCCGGGTCGAGGAAGGCATTGTCAGCCACGTTGATGAAGAATTGGCTGGTGGCCGAGTTCGGGTCATTGGTGCGAGCCATGGACAAGGTGCCACGCACGTTATGCAGGCCATTGCTGGCTTCGTTCTTGATCGGTGCTTCGGTCGGCTTTTGCGCCATTTGCTGGGTGAACCCGCCGCCCTGGACCATGAAGCCGGGGATCACGCGGTGAAAGATCGTGTTGGTGTAGAAGCCCTTGTCGACATAGGCCAGGAAGTTCTTGGTGCTGATCGGCGCCTTGACCGGGTCCAGTTCGATTTCAATCTGGCCGTTGGTGGTGTCGAGCAACACGTGTGGCGCCTTGGCCGGCTCGGCCGCCATCAGGTTGGCAGCGAACAGGGCGGAACCGGCAAAGAAGGCGATTTTTTTCAGCATGGGTCAGTGATCCTGGGTAGTGGTTTCGACGGTCTTTAAAAACTCGAGCAAGGTCGCGTTAAAGACCTCGGGTTGATCCAAGGGCGTGGCATGGCGGGAATCTTCGATGACCACCAGCCGCGCATCGGGCAGCAGTTTTACATAGATTTCTTTCTGCGCCACTGGGGTGTAGTCATGGTCGGAGCTGATGACCAGGGTTGGACAGGCAATTCTCGACAGTTGTTCCTGCACGCCCCAGCCCACGATGGCGTCGAAGCTGGCGAGATAAGCACGTTTGTCGTTGCTTGCCCAGCGTTCGGCCATCTTGCGGCGCAGGTCGGCCTGCTCAGGTTTTGGGAACAGCCGATCGCCCAAGGCCTTGCCGATGGTGCCCAGGCTGAGCACGCGGGCCAGGGTCCAGCGTTTGGCCCACTGCCAATAGTCGTCGGCACTGCGCACCTTGACCTCAGGCGCGCTGTTGACGATGCACAGGCTCTTGACCCGCAGGGGTTCATCCACCGCCAGTTGGAAGGCGATCATGCCGCCCATGGATAAACCCACCACGTGGGCCGCTGGCAGGTCCAGGTGTTCGATCAGGGCGACCAGGTCGAAGGTAAACCCTTTGATGCTGTAGCGCTCCCGGGGTTTGTCCGAGCGACCATGGCCGCGCACGTCAACCACGATCAGGCGGTAGTGCCGGGCGAGTACCGGTATTTGCAGTTCCCAATCCTGGCTGCTGGAGCCCAGGCCGTGGATCAGGATCAGGGGGTTGCCATGGCCGTATTCCTCGTAATGCAGGCTGCAGCCTTCATGATCGAACCAGGCCATGGATGAACTCCGTTTCAGGCTTGTTGGGGAGCGGCGAAGGGCGCGTCCAGGGGGGCGGTGTCAAAGGTGCGCAGCAATTCCACGAGGATCTGCGTGGCGGGCCCCAAGGGTTTGTCTTTGTTGGAGTACAGGTAAAACGTCGGGTTTCGACTGCCACCTTTTTCCAGGGGAAGCTGCTTGAGCACGCCTTCCTTGAGTTCGCGCTCGATCATGTGCCGGGGCAGCCAGGCAAAGCCCAGGCCGCTGCCGACGAAGGTGGCGGCGGTAGCGAGGCTGCCGACGGTCCAGCGCTGTTCGGCGCCGAGCCAGCCGACGTCGCGCGGTTGTTGGCGGCCCGAGTCACGGATCACCACCTGCATCTGGCTCTCCAGGTCGTGGAAACTCAGCTCACGGTTGAGGCGATGCAGCGAGTGATCGGGGTGGGCCACGGCGACGAACTCCACATCGCTCATTTCCGTGCCCAGGTAGCCCGGGATGATAAACCCGCAAATGGCCAGGTCCGCCATGCCGTCGAGCAGCAACTCTTCGACGCCGGACAGCACTTCTTCGCGCAGGCGCACCCGGCAGCCACGGCTTTGGGGCATAAAGGCGGTCAGCGCGCGAACGAGGCGTGCGCTGGGGTAGGCGGCATCCACCACCAGGCGCACTTCGGCTTCCCAGCCCTGCTCCATGTGATGGGCGAGGTCTTCCAGTTGGCTGGCGTTTTTCACCAGTTGGCGGGAGCGGCGCAGCAGCACTTCACCGGCTTCGGTCAGCACCGCCTTGCGCCCGTCGATACGCAGCAAGGGGACGCCGAGTTGGTCCTGCATGCGCGCTACGGTGTAGCTCACTGAAGATTGCGAACGGTGCAGCGCTTCGGCGGCTTGGGCAAAGCCGCCATGATCGACCACGGCTTGCAAGGTGCGCCATTGATCGAGGGTAACGCGGGGCGCTTTCAAGATGAGCTCCTCTTGTCCTAAGCTGGCGGTCCTTATTGGAGACTGCCGAATGAGAAAATTGTGTTGTGTGTTGCTGGCGCTGCTGCCGATGAGCGCGTTTGCCTACCCTATCGACGTGACGAAAAAGATCGATGGCGTGAGCATTGATTACACCGCCTCCGATGTGGACGGCGACATCAGTTCGATCCAGCTGAACAACTACGGTACCCAGGACGCTGTGTGCAAGGTTACCTTCACCAACGGCCCGGAATCGCCACGCCGTCGCACCGTGACTGTGCCGGCAGGCAAAAGCACCAACACCACGGTCAAGTTCAACCGCGCCATCATCAAGATGCGCATTGCCTTGGACTGCGCCCCAAAATAAAGCGGTAGCGGGGCATGCCCACAGGAATACTCCGCTTATAAACGAATTTTTAGATGGGTTGTAGCAGTTTTTTGCGCTTTTTTATCGAACGGGCCCTGGTTAACCTTCTCTCCATCGACTTACAGCAATTACCGATGGAGCCTACGAAGCCATGTCCAATGTTCTGATCATCGAAAGCAGTGCGCGCCAGCAGGATTCCATTTCCCGCCAGCTCACCCAACAGTTCATCAGCCAATGGCAAGTCGCCCATCCGGCAGACCACATCACCGTGCGCGACGTCGCGCTCAATCCGGTACCCCACTTGGATGCTAACCTGCTGGGCGGTTGGATGAAACCGGCGGAGCAGCGTAACGACGACGAACAGGTGTCCCTGGACCGCTCCAACGAGTTGACTGACGAACTGCTGGCCGCCGACGTGTTGGTGATGGCCGCGCCGATGTACAACTTCGCTATCCCCAGCACCCTCAAAGCCTGGCTGGATCACGTGTTGCGGGCCGGTGTGACTTTCAAATACACCGCCACTGGGCCCCAGGGCCTGTTGACCGGCAAGCGCGCCATCGTGCTCACCGCACGCGGCGGTATTCACACGGGTGCTACCTCGGATCACCAGGAACCGTACCTGCGCCAGGTCATGGCATTTATTGGCATTCATGACGTCACCTTCATTCACGCCGAAGGCGTCAACCTGGGCGGCGACTTCCAGGAGAAGGGCGTCAATCACGCCAAGGCACTGCTGGCCCAGGTGGCCTGAGGCGTTAATCGTCAGATAATCCCGTGCTGCTTATATAGCCCCACGCAAACCCTTCAAGTACGCGTATCGAACCTCCCTTTGCACTTTTTGCTCCTGAGTGCTCCTGCCCGACTGCCGCTTTAGCGAGGTCGGGTTTTTTTTGCGCCGAGTTTCTTCAAAAACCAAAAAGCTTTAATGTCGCGCCCATTCGAAACGAGGCGCGCATGGGCTATCTACTGGTTGTCACCCTGATTCAGGCATTTTCCTTCAGCTTGATTGGCGAATACCTCGCCGGTCACGTCGACAGCTACTTTGCGGTGCTGGTGCGCGTCGTGCTGGCCGGGCTGATTTTTATTCCGCTGACGCGCTGGCGCTCGGTGGAGCCCGCGTTCATGCGCGGCATGTTGGTGATCGGTGCATTGCAGTTCGGCGTGACCTACGTATGCCTGTACCTGAGCTTTCGCGTGCTGACGGTGCCGGAAGTGCTGCTGTTCACCATCCTCACACCGCTGCATGTGACCCTGATCGAGGACGCGCTTAATCGTCGCTTCAATCCCTGGGCACTGGTGGCGGCCCTGGTGGCGGTGGGGGGGGCGGCGGTGATTCGTTTCGATCAGATCACCCCGCACTTCCTGATGGGGTTCTTGCTGCTGCAATTGGCCAACTTCACCTACGCCGCCGGGCAAGTCATGTACAAACACCTGGTGGCGCGTTATCCCAGTGACCAGCCGCACTTCCGGCGTTTCGGTTATTTCTACCTGGGTGCCTTGTTGGTGGTGTTGCCGGCATTCCTGCTGTTCGGCAAGGCTGACTTCCTGCCGCAAGCGCCGCTGCAATGGGGTGTGCTGGTGTTCCTCGGGTTGGTCAGCACCGCGCTGGGCATGTACTGGTGGAACAAGGGCGCCTGCCTGGTCAATGGCGGCACCCTGGCGGTGATGAACAACCTGCATGTGCCGGTGGGGTTGCTGCTGAACCTGCTGATCTGGAACCAGCACGAACCGCTGGGCCGTTTGGCCCTGGGCGGCCTGGTGATTCTGGGGGCGGTTTGGATCAGCCGGCTGGGTGTACGTCGGGTGGTGTCGTCCCCATCGTGATCACCACCTTGCCTTTGGCGCGGCCTTGTTCGACATAGTCCAGGGCCGCCGCTGTGGATTCGAACGGAAAGGTACGGTCGATAACCGGCCGGATACTGCCGGACTCGACCAGCGCGGTGATTTCATCCAGTTGTGCGCCACTGGCACGCATGAAGACAAACTCATAGCTCACGCCTTGCTTGCGTGCTTTCCTGCGGATACCGCTGCTCAACAGGCCCATGACCAGGCCTAATACCCATGGCAGGTTCTGGGCGCGGGCGAAGGCGGGCGTCGGCGGCCCGGAGATGGAGATGAGCTGACCGCCGGGCTTGAGAATCTTCAGTGACTTGGCCAGCGCATCCGGGCCCAGGCTGTTCAGCACCACATCGTAATCCCGCAGCACGGCCTCGAAGGCTTGCTGTTTGTAGTCGATCACTACATCCGCGCCCAACGCCTTGACCCACTCCACATTGGCGGTGCTGGTGGTGGTGGCGACAAAAGCGCCCAAATGCTTGGCCAGTTGGATGGCGATACTGCCCACCCCGCCTGAGCCCGCATGAATGAACACCTTCTGGCCTTTCTTCAGCTTCGCGGTTTCCACCAGCACCTGCCACGCCGTAAGCGCGACCAGGGGCAGGGACGCGGCTTGCTCCATGGTGATGTTGTCGGGTTTGCGCGCCAGTGCGTCTTCGTGCACGGCAATCCGCTCGGCGAAGGTGCCGATACGTTGCTGGGGCGGGCGAGCGTAGACTTCGTCCCCCGGCTTGAAGCGTCGTACCGCAGCGCCGACACTGAGCACCACGCCGGCCAGGTCGTTGCCCAGTGTCAACGGCAATGCATAGGGCAGGATCAGTTTGAATTCGCCCTTGGCGATCTTTGCATCCAGCACATTGACGCTGCTGGCCCGCACCTGGACCAGCACGTCATGTTCACCCACTACAGGCGCGGGGGTCTCGATGAGGCGGCCGGGCTGCTTGCCGTACCGTTCGATGGAAAATGCCTTCATGGTTCAACGCTCGTTGCTTCGGTGAGAAGGGCAGGCGCGGAGCACGCCTGCTACCGGTTGATCAGGCGTTGGCCAGGTAACGCTCGGCAACCTGGGACTGCTTGATCTGCGCCAGCAAGCCTTGCCGCGCAGCCTGCAACGCGTCCCAACGGGCGCCGTCCTGCAACGGCGGAATGGTCACCGGCTCGCGGCGGTCGAAACCGACCAGCGCTGCGTCCACCAGATCACCTACTTCCATCACGTCCGTGAGGGTGTTGATATCAATGCCCGCACGCTCCCAGATCTCGGTACGCGTGGCAGCGGGCAGCACGGCTTGCACGTACACGCCTTTGGGCGCCAGTTCCAGGCTCATGCCTTGGGACAGGAACAGCACGAACGCCTTGGTCGCGCCGTACACCGTCATGCCGAATTCCGGGGCCAGGCCCACTACCGAGCCAATGTTGATGATAGCGCCGTTGCCGGCTGCCGCCAGGCGCGGGGCGATGGCACTGGCCAGGCGTACCAGAGCCGTGGTGTTGAGGGCGACCAACTGCGCGACGCTTTCGGTGGACTGTTCAATAAAACTGCCGGACTGCGCGGCGCCTGCATTATTGACTAGCGTGCCAATGCTGGCGTCATCGCGCAGGCGCGCTTCAACTGCGGCCAAGTCAGCGCTTTGGGTCAGGTCGGCCGGGAGGATATCAACGCTGACGGCGTGGTGCTTACGCAGCCTGGCGGCGAGCGCTTCCAGGCGCGTGATGTCACGGGCGACCAGTACGAGGTCGTGGCCGCGTGCGGCAAAGCGTTCGGCGTAGGCGGCGCCAATGCCGGTCGAAGCGCCAGTGATCAGAACGGTAGTGGAAGTGCTCATGGTGTGATGCTCTGTGAGTGCGAGGAGGTTTTATGATGTCGATCATAATCAAAGCTGTCAACGGTTTTGATTATGATCGACATCATAGTAATATGCCTATCTCGCAAGCTGGCAGGACCATACACATGAAGATCACCAAGGCGCAGTCACAGAGCAATCGGGCCCATATCGTCGAGACAGCTTCGGAGCTGTTCCGCGAGCGGGGTTTCGATGGGGTGGGCGTGGCCGAGTTGATGGCTGCGGCCGGTTTTACCCAAGGCGGCTTTTACAAGCACTTCGGTTCCAAGGCGGACTTGATGGCGGAAGCAGCCGCCAACAGTCTGGCGCAGTCACTGGCCGACAGCGCGGAGATGGAGGTGGAGCAGTTTTTCGAGGTTTACCTGTCCAGGCAGCACCGCGACCATCGCGGCGGCGGATGCACATTGGCGGCGTTGTGTGCCGATGCCGCCCGTCAATCGGACACGCTGAAGGCGACCTTTGCCGACGGTTTGGAAAATACCCTGCAGGCCCTGGAAGCAAAGTACAACGCAGCTCATGAGACGCCACAAGAAGGCGTGCGCGCGAAAATGCTCGACAGCATGGCCCATGCCATCGGCGCAATCATGCTGTCGCGGGCGTGCCCGGATGATTCCGCACTGGCCGATGAAGTGCTTGAGGTTTGCCGCAAGGAGATTACGGCGTCACTGCCGTAATCCCGTTTGCATCACCTCATGCCGTTTCGGCGACGGGTACCTGCGTGGCCCCGGCCAATGCCGGCAGCACGCCGGCGCGCAGGTCGTTGCCGCTCGGCTGCTGATACAGGCTCAGCCCGAACTCCGGCAACACCGCCAACAGATAATCGAAGATATCGCCCTGGATCCGCTCGTAATCGCCCCACGCCGTGGTGCGGGTAAAGCAGTAGATCTCCAGCGGCACGCCCTGGGCGGTAGTTTGCATCTGGCGCACCATGCAGGTCATGTTCGGCTGGATGTCCGGGTGGCTTTGCAGGTATGCCAGTGCGTAGGCGCGGAAGGTGCCGAGGTTGGTCATGCGCCGACGGTTGGCCGACAGTTGCGCGCTGTGGCCCTGAGCCTCGTTCCAGGCCTTGAGTTCGGCCTGCTTGCGGCTGATATAGCCGCTGAGCAAGTGCACCTGGGTCATGCGCACTTCTTCCTCGTCGTTCAGGAAGCGTACGCCGCTGGCGTCGATGTACAGGCTGCGCTTGATACGGCGCCCACCGGAGGCCTGCATGCCACGCCAGTTCTTGAACGACTCGGACATCAGGCGCCAGGTGGGGATGGAAACGATGGTCTTGTCGAAGTTCTGCACCTTCACCGTGTGCAGGGTGATGTCCACCACATCGCCATCGGCACCCACCTGGGGCATTTCGATCCAGTCACCGACGCGCAGCATGTCGTTGCTGGTCAATTGCACACTGGCGACGAACGACAGCAGCGTGTCCTTGTAAACCAACAGAATCACCGCCGACATCGCACCCAGGCCCGACAGCAGCAACAGCGGCGAGCGGTCGATCAGGGTGGCGACGATGATGATCGCGCCGAACACGAACAGCACCATTTTCGCCAGTTGCACATAGCCCTTGATCGAGCGGGTGCGTGCGTGTTCGGTGCGTGCGTAGATATCCAGCAGCGCGTTGAGCAGGGCACTCATGGCCAAAACCATGAACAGAATGGTGATCGCCAGGGCGACGTTGCCGATAAACAGAATGGCGGTCTTGCTCAGGTCCGGCACCAGGTACAGTCCGAACTGGACCACCAGCGATGGCGTCATCTGCGCCAGGCGATGGAAGACTTTGTTATGCCGCAGGTCGTTCAGCCAGTGCAGGGCCGGCTGCCGGCCGAGCAATTTGACCGCGTGCAGGATGAGGTAACGGGCGACCCGTCCCACCACCAATGCCACCACCAGCAACACCAGCAAGCCTAGGCTGGAATGCAGGACCGGGTGTTCATCGAGGGCGCCCCAAAGGTCTTGGACGTTGAGCCAGAGCTGTTTGATATCCATGATTGAACCGATTCTTCTGTAAGACAACACGGGGCGATTAGAGCATTTAAGTGCAACAAAGTTGACGCTCTGGACAAAATCGCTGACAAAAAAGCACCTGATTAGCCCCGTTCGCGTAAAGAAACTCGGTTTGGGCGCCCGAAACCGGTAACCTATGCAGCTGATATTTTGTATTTCTTCGAGGTAGCACCCGTGTTTTCCCAATTCGCCCTGCACGAACGCCTGCTTAAAGCCGTGGCCGAGCTTAAATTTGTCGAGCCTACGCCTGTGCAAGCAGCGGCCATCCCGCTCGCGCTGCAAGGGCGTGACCTGCGGGTGACGGCGCAAACCGGCAGCGGCAAGACCGCCGCTTTTGTCCTTCCGGTACTTAACCGCCTGATCGGCCCGGCCAAAGTGCGCGTCAGCATCAAGACCCTGATCCTGCTGCCGACCCGCGAGCTGGCCCAGCAGACCCTGAAGGAAGTCGAGCGCTTCTCGCAGTTCACCTTCATCAAGTCCGGCATCATTACCGGTGGCGAAGACTTCAAGGTCCAGGCCGCGATGTTGCGCAAGGTACCGGACATCCTGATCGGGACCCCAGGGCGCATGATCGAGCAGCTCAACGCTGGCAACCTCGACCTCAAGGAAGTCGAAGTGCTGGTGCTCGACGAAGCCGACCGCATGCTCGACATGGGCTTTGCCGATGATGTGCAACGTCTGGTCGGTGAGTGCGTCAACCGCCAGCAGACCATGCTGTTCTCCGCCACCACCGGTGGTTCGACCCTGCGCGATATGGTCGCCAAGGTGCTGAACAACCCTGAGCACTTGCAGGTCAACAACGTCAGCGACCTGAACGCCACCACGCGTCAGCAGATCGTCACCGCTGACCATAACGTGCACAAAGAACAGATCCTGAACTGGTTGTTGGCCAACGAGACCTACCAGAAGGCCATCGTGTTCACCAACACCCGTGCCGCCGCCGACCGTATCTACGGGCGCCTGGTTGCGCAGGAATACAAGGCGTTCGTGCTGCACGGCGAGAAAGACCAGAAGGACCGCAAGCTGGCCATCGACCGTCTCAAGGCGGGCGGCGTCAAGATCCTGGTGGCCACCGATGTTGCCGCACGCGGCCTCGACGTCGACGGCCTGGACCTGGTGATCAACTTCGACATGCCCCGCAGCGGCGACGAATACGTGCACCGTATCGGCCGTACCGGACGGGCCGGCAACGATGGCCTGGCTATCTCGCTGATCTGCCACGGCGACTGGAACCTGATGTCGAGCATCGAACGCTACCTGAAGCAGTCGTTCGAGCGCCGCACCATCAAGGAAGTCAAAGGCACGTACACCGGGCCGAAGAAGGTCAAGGCGTCGGGCAAGGCCGTTGGCGTGAAGAAGAAAAAGACCGACGCCAAGGGCGACAAGAAGAAAACCGGCGCCAAGTCGCCGACCAAGCGCAAGATCGCCAACCGGCCGAAAACCGACAACCTGTCGCTCGTCAGCAAGGACGGCATGGCGCCGCTCAAGCGCCGCAAGCCAGAAGCTCCGGCTGCCGAATAAGCAGTTGGGCATAAAAAAACCGGACAATGTCCGGTTTTTTTTCGCCATGATCGTTCCCACGCTCCGCGTGGGAATGCCTCCAGAGACGCTCTGCGTCGCGTTGTGCTCAATGCTTCCCCGCAGCCTCTCTGAGCTCCTTGAGCCGCGCATCGATCAACTGGCACTTGTCGGGAAACTTGGCGCTTTCAGTATCCAGGTCCATCTTCTGCAACTCGTCATTCATCTCCTTGGCCTTGTTCGGGTTCTGCTCGGTGAGCTTGGTCACTTCCTTGGCCAGCTCCTCGCGCTTGGCCGTGGCCTCCTCAGGCGTGCAGGCCCAGGCGGGCAGGGTGCTCAACAGCGTGGCGGCGAGGGTCAGCTTCATCAAGGTTTTCATGGTCGGACTTCCTTGGCAGTGATGTGCAGTTGAGGCAGCGAACCTCTGGAAAGTTCAGAGAAATGACGCCCGTCCGTTTGGTTGAACGGCCCGTGCCGGAACGTGTCACTCCCTAAGACGGGCTAACTCCATCGGCCTGCAGGAGGAATCAGGATGACGACTTACAATTGGGATCTGATCGAACGTCTGCTGCATGAAGTGCAGAACGGCGAGGGCAGCTTTGCCCCGCGCAAATACGCCGAACAGGAAGCCGCCGAGAAGGCGACGGCCGGCGAGGACACTGGCAACCTGGACGCACTGAAGAAGACCGCTGCCGATTACGAGGCGCTGCTGTTCAAGCGTGGCTTTATCGAGTCGCGGCCTGAGGAAGAGGGCGGCAATGGCGAGAATTTCATTCTGACGGCGCTGGGTGCGCAATTGCTGGCGCTGATCGACAGTTCGATTCCGGGCAATGATCATCCACGTCAGGTGTTGGATGAGCAGGAGGACGCGCTTGATCCGGCAACGTTCGCTGAAGTGGCCTCCAAAGCCCAGATCGCCTGATCTTCTTATGCCCCGGCGCCCCTGAGGGTGCCGGGTGAACCTGTCGAATCGGTAATCTGCCGCTAAGGTTGCTGACAGCCGGCGACTCCTAATCTGCTGCCATTCAACTCACGGACTTGAATCGGCATGCACTCCACAACCTCCAGACGCACATTCGTCAAAGGCCTGGCCGCAGGCGGCCTGCTGGGTGGGCTCGGGCTTTGGCGCCCCCCTGTGTGGGCACTGACCAGCCCCGGCCAGCCCACGGTGCTCGCCGGCAGCGAATTTGACCTGTTTATTGACCAGACTCCCGTCAACCTGACCGGCCGTGCGCGCACCGCGTTGACCGTCAACGGCAGCCTGCCCGGCCCGCTGTTACGCTGGCGCGAAGGCGACACCGTGACCCTGCGCGTGAAAAACCGTCTTGGCGAGCCCACCTCGATCCACTGGCACGGCATCCTGTTGCCATCGACCATGGACGGCGTGCCCGGCCTGAGCTTCAAGGGCATCGAACCGGGCGGCCTTTACGTTTACCAATTCAAGGTCAAGCAGCACGGCACCTACTGGTACCACAGCCATTCCGGGCTTCAGGAGCAGCAGGGCGTGTACGGCCCGCTGGTTATCGATCCCAAGGAACCCGAGCCTTATAGCTACCAGCGCGATTACGTGGTGATGCTGTCGGACTGGACCGACGAAGACCCCATCGCCCTGATGAAGACCCTCAAGAAGCAGTCTGATTACTACAACCTGCACAAACCCACCCTGGGCGATTTTATCCGGGATGTGGGCAAGCAGGGCTGGTCGGCCACGGCTGCCGACCGGCTGATGTGGGCGCAAATGAAGATGAACCCCACCGACCTTGCGGACGTCAGCGGCGAGACCTACACCTACTTGCTCAACGGCCAGCCGCCGGGGCAGAACTGGACCGGAGTGTTCAAGACGGGGGAAACGATTCGCCTGCGTTTTATCAATGGCTCGGCGATGACCTATTTTGATGTGCGCATTCCAGGGTTGAAGATGACCGTCATCGCCGCGGATGGCCAGCCGGTAAAGCCGGTAAGCGTCGACGAGTTCCGTATCGCCGTGGCGGAAACCTACGATGTGCTGGTCGAGCCTGTGGCAGAGGCCTATACCCTGTTTGCCCAGTCCATGGACCGCACAGGCTATGCCCGTGGCACCCTCGCCCGGCAGATGGGTGCGACCGCCTCAGTACCACCGCTTGATCCGCGCCCGTGGCTGACGATGGAGGACATGGGCATGGGCGGCATGGACCATGGTGCCATGGCCGATATGCCGGGCATGGAAGGCATGGATCACAGCGCCATGGGCGCGATGGCGATGCAGAAACACCCGGCCAGCGAGCAGAACAACCCGCTGGTAGACATGCAGGCGATGAACCCGGTGCCCAAGCTCGACGACCCGGGGATTGGCCTGCGCAACAACGGCCGCCGCGTGCTCACCTATGCCGACCTGCGCAGTACCTTTGAAGACCCCGATGGCCGCGACCCCTCGCGCACCGTCGAATTGCATCTCACCGGGCATATGGAAAAGTTCGCCTGGTCGTTCAATGGCGTGAAGTTTTCCGATGCCGAGCCTTTGCAACTGACTTATGGCGAGCGCGTGCGGGTGGTGCTGGTCAACGACACCATGATGGCCCATCCGATTCACCTGCATGGCTTATGGAGCGATCTGGAGGACGAAAACGGCCAGTTCCAGGTGCGCAAGCACACCATCGACATGCCACCGGGCTCCCGGCGCAGTTACCGCGTCACCGCTGATGCCCTGGGGCGCTGGGCCTATCACTGCCACCTGCTGTACCACATGGAAATGGGCATGTTCCGCGAGGTGCGCGTGCATGAATAAGGAAGCGAGCATGAACCGTTGCGTCTCGTCCCTTTGCATCGTTTTCGCCACGCTGGGGTTCGCCCCATGGGCGTTGGCGGCCGAGGATGCATTTCAGGGCATGAGCCCGGCGACGCCCGCGCTGACGCAAAGCCGTACGCCGATTCCGGCGCTGACCGACGCAGACCGCGCAGCGGTGTACAACGCGCCGGGAGGGCATCAGGTGCACGACAGCGGCGTCAACGCGATGCTGCTGATCAACCAGTTGGAATGGCAGGGCGGCGACGGCAACGCGCAGAGTTGGGACATCAAGGGTTGGGTCGGCGGTGACATCGACCGGCTGTGGCTACGCAGTGAAGGCGAACGCAGCGCCGGCCGCACTGAAAGCGCCGAAGCCCAAGCGTTATGGGGGCACGCTATCGGCCCGTGGTGGGACCTGGTCGGCGGCGTGCGCCAGGACTTCAAACCCGGTGACAGCCAGACCTGGGCGGCCTTTGGCCTACAAGGCATGGCGCTCTACAATTTTGAGGCCGAAGCCACGTTGTTTGTCGGCGAATCGGGGCATACCGCCGCACGCTTGGAAGGTGACTACGACATTCTGCTCACCAATCGCCTGATCCTGCAGCCCACCGCAGAACTCAATTTTTATGCGCAGAACGATCCGCAACGCGGCGTTGGTTCGGGCTTGGCGGAAAGTGAGCTGGGCTTGCGTTTGCGCTACGAAGTTCGCCGCGAGTTTGCGCCTTATGTCGGGCTCAGCTGGAACCGCACTTATGGCCAGACCGCGCAATACGCACGGGACGAAGACGAAGACATCAATCAACTGCGCTGGGTCGTCGGCGTGCGCTTGTGGTTCTGACGGGTTTCCCTTTTTATTATTCGCCGCCTGGCGCGGCCTGGAGTCTTGCATGTCTATGTTGAAAACCACGCTGCTGGGTGCTGCGCTGTGGGTAGGTTTAAGTCTTAGCCTGCCCGCTTCGGCCCACCCCAAGCTGCTGTCATCCATTCCGGCGGCAGGCGCACAGGGCGCCGCTCCCGCAGTGATTGAATTGCATTTCTCAGAAAACCTGCTGACCCAGTTTTCCGGGGCCAAGTTGATCATGACCGACATGCCGGGCATGCCCAATTCGCCGATGCCGGTGAAGGCCAGCGTGTCGGCGAGCAGCGACCCCAAGGTGATGTTGATCAAGCCGGTCTCCGCACTTACCACCGGCAGCTATCGGGTGGATTGGCGTGCCGTGTCGTCCGATACACATCCGATCACCGGTAATGTGGTGTTCAGCGTGCAGCCATGAGTGAGCTGATCTCCATCGCATTGCGCTTCGCGCTCTATCTCGACCTGATGATGCTATTTGGATTGGGACTGTTCGGCCTTTATGGTCTGCACGCTGAGCAACGTAGATGGCTCAATCTAAGGGCATGGATGGGATTGACGGGCGGCTTGGGGCTGGCGTTTTCGGTGGCGTCGCTATTGGTCATGACCCAATCCATGAGCGGCGCCACTCATTGGCAGGCGCTATGGCCGCATGTGCAGATGATGCTGTGGCAGACCGACTTGGGGCTGACGTGGTGGGTGCGTATCGCGGCGCTGGTCCTGGCGGCACTGAGCACTCATCTGGCGCTGGCCACGCTGTCGGCTGGCGTGGCGTTGGCCACCCTGGTGTGGACAGGGCACGGCGTAATGCACGAAGGCGTGCAAGGTGTGTGGCATATCGTCAGCGACAGTGCACACCTGTTGGCAGCGGCGGGTTGGGTGGGGGCGTTGGCGGCATTCGGTTTGTTGTTGATGCCTGCGCCGTTGCCACAGGATGATCGAGTGCAGGTTCTGGCCAGCGCATTGGCAGGCTTTGAGCGCATTGGCGCGGGATTTGTCTTGGTGCTGATCGGCACTGGCGTTGCCAATTATCTGTTTGTTGTCGGGCCGAATCTGGGGGGCATCAACGGCGGAGTCTATGCGGTGCTGCTATGCCTGAAGCTGGGGTTGTTCGGCGTGATGCTGGCCTTGGCGGCGCTCAATCGCTTTCACCTGACGCCGCTTCTGCAACAATCTATCGCGGCGGGCGATTATAACGTGGCGATCCGTGCGTTACGGCGCAGCATGGCCCTGGAGTTTGGCGCTGTGGTGCTCATCCTTGGCCTGGTGGCCTGGCTGGGCACCTTGGCGCCTGACTAAGACTGTGCGCTTTTCAGGCATTTAAGCGCCTGGAAGTCGCTGCGGACCTTGTCGATTTTTTGGGTGAGTTTCAGGCGCTGCGCTGGGGAGCTTTGGGCCATCACGTCCACGAGCAAGCCGCGCGCGGCGGCTTCGGTCTGTGCGTAGGCGGCGCGGTATTGTGGGGTCCACAGGCTTTCGCGATCGACCAGCAGTTGCTGGATTTTCTGCGGGAAATCGGCACTGTGGCGTTGTTGCAGCGCCTCGATAAATTGCGCCTGCCAATGGGCGCGGTTGCCGATCCACGCTTGGTTTTGCGCGCCCAACTGGGCGGACCAGGCCGTCACGCGATTTTGCTGGGCCGGACTCAATGGGCCGATCCAGGCGTCCAGGCGCTTGCTCATGCGCTGGGCGCGTTCCTTGATCTGCTGGGCCAGCGGCGGCTTGAGGTATTCGTCCTGGCGTTTGCGCAGGTCCTTGGCCAGGGCATCGCTCATGTCCTTGACCTGCTGATCGTCCAGGCCTTGCAGCAATTGCACAGCTGAGGGCGTGATTTCCCGCGCAATCTCGGCAATTGCCTGTTTGGCTTCGACTGTACGGGTTTGCAATGCGGCGTCGGTGACCTGGTTACTGTCGACCATCTGCTGCAGGCGGTCGAGCCAGTCCAGGTAGCCAGGCAATTGCGTGGTGCAGTGCCAGGCCAGGTGCTCCTTGAGGGTGTCGTTGAACCAGCTCTTTTGCCCGGCATTCATGTCCAGGTAATCGTTGAGGGTCCAGGGGATGATCACGTCGAGGTTTCGGTAGGCCAGGCCTACGCGATTGCAGCCGGCGAGCACCAGGCTCAGGGTCAGCAGTACCATCAGGAATTTGAGCCGGCGCAACATGGGCAGGTCCTTGCATGGAGGGCGTTAATGCATGTGAACCTGCGCGGGGTGCGACAGTTCAGCCCATCAATAAAACGACCTCACGGCCTTCAAGGTCAACAGCCCGTCACATTGCGAATTGTGTCCGGAGTAGGCCGAGCAGTCACTGCCGCTGAGGCTGGAGCCGCTGTAGATCAGGTCCAGGTCAATGCCTTTCCAGGCCCGGGAAAACTGTACCGACCAATCGCTGAAACTGCTGATGGCGCCGTTCTCTACCGAGACCGGTGTGCCCAGTTGATGGGTGGTGTACTTCATGCTGACGCCGATGCCGAAAGGCTGGGTGCCGCCCAGGTCTGCAAACAGGGTGCTGTCCTGGCGGTCGGGGTCGTTGCTGAAAGACACGCCAAAGCGATTGCCCAACAGGTTCAGCCCGCCGTAGAACTCTTGGCTGTCGAGGGGGCTGAGCTTGGGGTAGCTGTAGTGGATCAAGCCGACTTCATAGCCCAGGGTCTGGTCGAACGGACGCTTGAAGCCCATGTAGGAGTCGACTTCAAGGTTATTGGCCGACGACAGGCCCATGTTCGGGGAAAACTGGCCGAAATACAGGCCGCTGTCGTGGGTAAGGTCCAGGCCTCCGTGGAACGAGTCGCTGCCAGGGGCGGTCGGCTTGACCAGGCCCTGGGCCATGGTGCGGCTGGGGGTTGTACCTAATTTCAGGTCGAAGTCACCCAATTCGCGCTGGAAGATATGCGCTTCGGCCAAAGGGCTGGCGACCAGGATGCTGACCACGAAAATACAGCGTTTAAGCATGCTTCACTCCATGAAAAGCGAGGAGCAGTAACGGAAAGATTCAGGCAGATGCCCGTGCTAGACGTGTGCAAGGATACCGGCGAATGCCAGGCATTGAGGCCCGTTCGTCGATTAGCTGCGTATTGAGGGTGTCGGGAGGGGGTGGCAACTCTAGTCCTAGCGCCTCGAAGGCAAGACGCTTAGGGACCAGATGCAGTGCGCGGGTATGACTATTACTTCTTGCCCAGGCTGATCTGCTTGGACGGGCCGAAAGTCTGGCCGCTCACGCCCTTGGCAATTTGCTGGATTTCGCCGCCGGACTTGAGGAACGCAGCAATCTGGCTATTGATCGATTCGCTGGTTTCAACGGCGGGAGCTGGCTTTGCTTTGCTGTTGGATGCTTTTACACGCATGGCGGCCACTAACCTGTAGAAAATTAACTTGGCCAGCTATCGTACAGGAAATACTTGACAATTGCTTGGCAAATATCCCTCGAGAATAAGTGCTCGCGGCTGGAAATAGCCGAAGTTCAGCGTTGAAATAAAGCGCTAACTTACTGTTTTAGCTGGAAACCCAAGGCTTGTGGACACGCTGATGGCCTGCTCAAAGTGAACCGAACGATCAGACGAGTGGGGCGATGCCACTGGAACGCCATGCCAGCCCGCGATTTTTCAGGCGTGTGCGCGTGCAGGGCACAACTCGGGTAGAATGCCGCCCACGCAATGAGGGTATTGGAAATGGCTTTAGTCGGGCGCTACAACAGCTTGCAAGTGGTCAAGCACACTAACTTTGGTTTGTACCTCGATGGTGCGCAAGATGGGGAAATCCTCTTGCCTAATCGGTATATCCCTAAAGATATTCCCAGTGAAGATGAAGACTGGCTCAACGTTTTCATTTATCTGGACAGCGATGACAAACTTATCGCCACCACCGAAAAGCCCAAAGTTCAAGTCGGTGAATTCGCCAGTTTGAAAGTTGTGGAAGTCAACAGCATTGGCGTCTTCCTTGATTGGGGTTTGCCCAAGGATCTGCTGCTGCCTTATTCGGAAGAAAAACGCCAGATGACCGCGGGTGAATATTGCGTGGTGCACGTCTACCTCGACAAGCACACCAAGCGCATCACCGCCACCGCTCGCCTTGACCGTTACCTGGACAAGACGCCGGCGAACTATCAGGTGGGCCAGGAAGTCGACCTGCTGGTGGCCGAAGCCACTGACATGGGCTTCAAGGCGATCATCAACAACAAGCACTGGGGCTTGATCCACAAGAACGAAGTGTTCAAGTTCCTGCGCCCGGGCAAGGAAGAGAAGGGCTTTATCAAAGAGATCCGCGCCGATGGCAACATCAGCCTGAGCCTGCAGCCGGTGGGCCAGGAAGCGGCCTCCAGCCTGAACTCGAAGATCCTCGCCAAGTTGCGCGACAACAATGGCAGCCTGCCGGTCAGCGACAAAAGCGACCCGGCGGTGATCAGTAACTTGTTCGGCGTGAGCAAGGGCAACTTCAAGAAGGCCATTGGTGCGCTCTACAAGCAGGGCCAGATCGTGATTCATGCGGATCGCATTGAACTAAGCTGAGTACGCTTCGCTCTCCTGTAGGAGCGAGCTTGTTGTGGCTAGGGAGCTTGCTCCCGCTCGACTGCGTAGCAGTCGCAAGCTTTTTTGGGGGCGCTTCGCACCCCAACGCAAGCAAGCTTGCTCGCCACAACAAGCTTGCCTTCACAGTAGGGCTTGCTCATGTCCAGAAAGTCGTTGTATGCCTACCTCGGTACCTTGCTTGCCTTCCTGGTCCTCGACGGCCTTTGGCTCGGCGTGCTCATGGGGCCCACCTACAAATCCCTGCTTGGCGCGCTGATGCTTGATCAGCCACGCCTGTTGCCTGCGGTATTGTTCTATCTCCTGTACGTCCTTGGCTGCGTAGTGTTGGTGGTCGTGCCCAGCGCCAGTTGGCAGCGCGCTGCGCGTTTGGGCGCCTTGCTTGGGCTGGTGGCCTACGGCACCTATGACCTGAGCAACTGGGCCACGCTTCAAGGCTGGTCCGCTGGGTTGGCGCTGATGGACATGGCGTGGGGCACGTGTCTAACCGCCATTTGCTGCACTGTTGGCCACTTGTGTGCAAATCGGCTGGGGCGGTAGAGGGCGGTTGATCAGTACTGAACCGGCTAATAACAACCCGGTACCGGCAACGACCAACGCCGGTTGCAGGCCGCCACTGAGATGGCTGCTGACCGATGCCAACAGGGGGCCGCTCAATTGGCCGACGGCGAAGCTGGCGGTCAGCAACCCCGTGCTGCGTTGGTAGCCATGGGGCGCGACCTCCCTTAATCGCGCCATCACCAACTGCATGCAGGCCAGAAATGGCGCACCGCACAGCAAAACGCCCAACGCCAAGCCCCAGCCATTGCCGAACAGGCAGGCGAACACCCCTGCCGCTTGCAGCCATAAAGTCGCCATCAGCCAGCGACGGGTGGTGTTCGGGTGCTTGCGGCGCAGGCTGGCTACCCCCACTCCCAGCGCGGCCGCCAGGCCAAAGCAGGGCCAGAACAAGTCGGCCTGCCAGGCGCCGTGGAATTGTACGCTGGCCATCTGCGACAGAAAGGTCGCCGGGATGATGTAGCCCAGGCCGTACAAGAAATAGATACAGCACAAGTGCGCGATGCTGCCGTTGCTCCCCGCACTGGTGGGCTGTGTCACGGTGAGGGTCGGCTTGGGTAGAAACGGCAGGATCGCCAGCAACATCACCAGCGCCACCGTCCCGTAGATCAACCACAGCGCGGCAGAGCTTTGCCCCGATAGGTTCGACACCAGCGCCAGCAGCCCCGTCAGCACAATCCCCAACCCCGGCCCAGCAAACACCAGCGCACCCAGGCGCGGGCGGCCGGCGGCAATCGCCAGTGGCTGGCTCAGGCTGGTAATCATCACCAGAGCCCACGCACTGGCGACCCCGGTGCCGAAGCGCAGCAACAAATGCGGCCAGAACCCGTTAGCCCAGTAGGACGCCAGGGTCAGCAATACGCACAACCATAGCCCGCCGTAGAGGCGCCCGCGCACATGCTGATGGCTACGGGCAAAGATCGAGTCCACCGCGCCGACAAAATAGCCCAGGTAATTGGCGGCTGCGATCAGGCCGGCGCCGGTCAGGTCGATCTGGCCTTCACTGAGCAAATGCGGCATTTGCGGAGTCAGGGCGAAGCGGCCAATGCCCATGGCCATCATCAGGGCGACGAAGCTGGCGAATAAACGAATCAGCGGGGACATGGTCAGGTTTCCTGCAAAGAAGCGAATGCCTTGCAGGCTAAGACGGATTGACTTTCTGTAAAATTGAATAATAGTGAGTAACTTGTTCAGTTTTGGAGAAATTAATGGAGTTCAGTCAATTGCGCATTTTCCAGGCCGTGGCGGAAGAGGGCTCCATCACCCGCGCCGCTGAGCGCCTGCACCGCGTTCCCTCAAATCTGTCGACCCGGCTTAAACAAATGGAAGAGCAACTGGGTGTCGATCTGTTCGTGCGCGAGCGCCAGCGTTTGCAGCTTTCTCCGGCAGGCAAGGTACTACTGGACTACAGCACCCGCCTGCTGGCGCTGCACGATGAAGCCCACGGCGCCGTACAAGGCGGGCAACCGGCTGGTGATTTCGTATTGGGCAGCATGTACAGCACCGCCGCGGTTCATTTGCCGAAGCTGCTGGCGCGCTATCACAAGACTTACCCCATGGTGAATCTGCAGGTGCAGTCGGCGCCCAGCGGGGAGTTGCTGGAAGGGCTGATTACCGGGCGCCTGGACGCAGCCTTCGTCGACGGCCCGCTGACCATCGCCACCCTGGATGGCGTACCGCTGTGCGAAGAGCGCCTGGTGCTGATTTGCGAGGCCGATCATCCGCCGGTGCGTGGCCCCCAGGATGTGGCGGGCCGTGCAGTGTTCACGTTCCGGCGCAGTTGCGCCTACCGCACGCGCCTGGAAACCTGGTTTTCCCATGAGCGTGTGGCGATGGGGCGGGCGATCGAGATCGAGTCCTACCAAGGCATGCTCGCTTGCGTGATTGCAGGTTCCGGCGTGGCGTTGATGTCTGAGTCCATGCTCGCAAGCCTGCCCGGCAAGGACAGCGTATCCGTTCATCCGCTGACTGGGCCTTTTGCCACTGCGACCACCTGGCTGATGTGGCGAAAGGGCATGCTCGGCGCTAACCTCAATGCATGGATCGACCTGCAGCAAGACGGCAACCCACTGTGCGTGCAAGACACTCGCGCGATTGCTTGAACGATCCGTCAGGATTCGGATCAATTCAGTAATAGTTCGTTGTGGTTTCCTTCAAGCATTACCTAGGACTTAGGGCTACTATCACTGTAGGAAACGGCGACAGAACTCACGCCGGCCAGCACTACCCTCAAAGGGGGCAATCATGAAAGAGAAAATCCAAAACTGGCTCCACGACCTTGGCGTTGCGTTGGGCTTGATCGAGCCTCCGCTGCAACCGGTGCCGATTCGCACGGATGACGAGCAACGTCGGCCACGTCGCCGCTAATCACGCGGTCTAAAAAATGTGGGAGCGGGCTTGCTCGCGAATAGGGTGTATCAGCCAAAATAAGGTTGAATGACACACCGCTTTCGCGAGCAAGCCCGCTCCCACAGTTGTTTTGCACCAGGCGAAAAAAACGGGCGCGACCTCCGACGTCGCGCCCGCTGAAGAAAATATCCCCGTCCCTGTTATAGCTCAAACCACCGCAGCCGCCACCTTGGCCGGCCGACGCGACAGCAAACTCACCAGTACAAAGCTCACCAGCGCCACCGCCAGGCTGTAGTAAATCGGCGTATTTGCATCCAACCCATCCTTGAACATAAATACCAGCGCGGTCACAAAGCCCAGGCTCATGGACGTGATTGCGCCCGAGGTGGTCGCGCGCTTCCAGAAGATCGCTCCGATCAAGGGCACCAACATACCGCCCACTAACAGGTTATAGGCCAGGGTCAGGGCGCTGATCACATCGTTCACCACCAATGCGATACCCAGCACGGCAATGCCGGTCAACAGGGTGAACAGGCGGTTGATGCTCAGGCTCGACGCCTTGCCGCCGCGCAGGCGGGGCAGCAGGTCTTCGGTCAATACGGTGGAGGCGGCGAGCAGTCCGGCGCTGGCGGTGGACATCATGGCGGCCAGCGCGGCGGCGATGACCAGGCCGCGAATGCCGTCCGGCAGCGAAGCTTTGACGATCGCGGCGAAGGCATTGTTGACGTTGTCCAGGTCCGGGATCAGCACATGGGCAGCCATGCCGATCAGCGCACAGGCCAGGCCGTACAGGATGCAATAGAAGCCGGCAAAAGTGCCTGCGTACTGGGCGACCTTTTCGTCACGGGCGGTGAAGACCCGTTGCCAGATATCCTGGCCGATCAGGATGCCGAAGAAGTAGATCATGAAGTAGGTGATGATCGTGTCCCAGCCGATAGCGGTGAAGCTGAAGCTCGACGCCGGCAGTTTGGCCACCAGTTCATCCCAGCCACCGACGCGGTACAGGCAGATCGGCAACAGGATGAACATCAGGCCGACGGTCTTGATCACGAATTGCACAATATCAGTGAGGGTCAGCGACCACATGCCACCGATGGTCGAATACACCACCACCACGCCACCGCCCACCAGTACCGACATCCAGAACGGCAGGTCAAACAGCACTTGCAGCACGGTGCCGATGGCCAGGATCGAGGTCACGCCGATCATCAGCGCATAGGCCAGCATGATCACCGCGCTGGCCTGGCGGGCCATGGGGTTGTAGCGTTTTTCCAGGACCTGGGTGACGGTGAAGATTTTCAGCTTCAACAGGGGCTTGGCCAGGAACAGGTTCAGGGCAATGATGCCCGCGCCGAGCGCGGCGCACAGCCAGAAACCCGAAATACCATGCACATACCCCAGGCGCACGGTGCCGACGGTGGAGGCACCGCCCAGCACCGTGGCGGCCATGGTGCCCATGTACAGCGATGGGCCGAGGTTGCGGCCGGCGACCAGGTAGTCTTCGTGGGTCTTGGCGCGACGCATGCCGTAGTAGCCGAGCACCAGCATGCCGGCGGCGTAGATGAGTACGACGAATAAATCCAAAGCCATGACGGCGGTTCTCCGATTATATTTTTTATGGGCGATCAGGCGGCAGCTGGCTCGGTAAACACGCGAGCGAAAGTCAGGTACATCGTTGTCGGGGATCTGTGCGACCCCCTTGGTTGTGAGTGTGAAGACGCGGTTTTTATTGTTCTCAGCGCGTTCGCCTTATCAGCGATGCGCGACGCCAGGCAGTACGCAGAGCATCTCGTACAGCAAGTTGGCGCCCAGCAACGAGGTATTGCCGGTGGTGTCGTAAGGCGGCGAAACTTCTACCAGGTCGCAACCAATCAGATCGAGGCCCTGGCAGCCACGGATGATTTCGATGGCCTGGATGGTGGTCAGCCCGCCGATTTCCGGGGTGCCGGTGCCGGGTGCCCAGGCGGGGTCGATGCCGTCGATGTCGAAGCTCAGGTAAACCGGGCCGCCGCCGACTTTTTCTCGCACTTCGGCCATCAGCGGCGCGAGGGAGTGATGCCAGCATTCTTCGGCCTGGACCACGCGGAAGCCTTGCTTGCGGCTCCAGTTGAAGTCTTCGGCGGTGTACCCCTGGGCGCGCAGGCCGATCTGCACCACGCGGTCGCAATCGAGCAAGCCTTCTTCCACGGCGCGGCGGAAGGTGGTGCCGTGGGCAATTTTCTCGCCGAACATATGGTCGTTGACGTCGGCGTGGGCATCGATGTGCACCAGCCCGACCTTGCCATGTTTTTTGTGGATCGCCCGCAGGATCGGCAGGGTGATGGTGTGGTCGCCACCCAGGGTCAGGGGGATGGCGTCGTGCTCGAGGATCTCGTCGTAGGCCTCTTCGATGATCCGCACCGCGTCGAGCAGGTTAAAGGTATTGATCGCCACGTCGCCGATATCGGCCACCGACAGTGAGTCGAAGGGTGCGGCGCCGGTGGCCATGTTGTATGGACGGATCATCACCGACTCGGCGCGGATTTCCCTAGGGCCAAAGCGTGTACCGGCGCGCAGCGAGGTGCCGATATCCAGGGGCACGCCGACGAAGGCGGCATCCAGGCCCTCGGCGGTTTGCAGGTGGGGAAGACGCATCATGGTGGCGATGCCGGCGAAGCGCGGCATTTCGTTGCCGCCCAGTGGTTGGTGGAAAATCTTGTCCACGGGATTGCCTCATCGTTGTTTTGTTTATTGATGGCCGATTCTGCGAAAAGCCTGGCGTATGAAGAATCGGCAGAGGCAAATACTTAGTTCAGATTTTTCTAAACTAAAGCCTGCGTTAAACTCCCTGATCTCTGTAGGAGCGAGCTTGCTCGCGAAAAACGTTAACGACGATGCGCACGCCCAGAATGTACGCGGCGTCCTCAGGTTTTTCGCGAGCAAGCTCGCTCCTACAGTTGATCGTTCCCACGCTCTGCGTGGGGATGCATCCTGTGATGCTCTGCGTCACGCTTCATTGGAGCCCCCATGGCCAACGCCTTGCCCGACCTGAAACTCCTGCGCATCTTCGTCAGCGTCGTGCGCCACCAAGGGTTTGCCAACGCCCAGCATGAGCTCAACCTGTCGACGTCGGCCATCAGCACCTACATGAGCCAACTCGAGTCAGCCTTGGGCCTGGTGCTGTGCCATCGTGGCCGTGGCGGCTTCAGCCTGACCAGCAAGGGCGAGCTGTTTCATCAGGAAACCCTGCGCCTGTTGGGCGAACTCGAAGGTTTCGAGCAGTACGCCGCCGCGTTGAAAGGCGAATTGCGCGGCACCCTCAAGCTCGGAGTTCTCGACTCCACCGTCAGCGACAAGGCCTTGCCGTTCGCCGAAGTGATTGGCGCCTACAGCCTGGAGCACCCGGCAGTGCATTTGCACCTGTCGGTGATGAGCCCCTACGAATTGCAACTGGGGGTGCAGGACAACCGCCTGGACCTGGCCATCGGTGCGTTTTCCAACCGCATGAGCGGGCTGGTCTACATGCCGCTGTACCGCGAACAGCACTGGTTGTATTGCAGCACCCGGCACCCATTGTTCAACGAGCGGCGCATCCCGGAACAAGTGATCACCCAGCAACGCATGGTCGGGCGGGGTTACTGGAGCCAGGCCGAGTTGGCGCGCCACGGCTTCAAGCACAGCGCTGCCACGGTGGAAAGTATGGAGGCGCAACTGATTCTGGTGCTGTCGGGCGCTTATATTGGCTACCTGCCCGAACACTACGCCCAGGCCTGGGCTGACAAGGGCGATCTGCGCGTTTTGCTGCCGGCGACCTTCGGCTACCAGGCGCCGTTTTCGCTGATCATGCGCCGTGGCCGCAGCCGCGAGCCACTGATCCAGACCTTCCGCGATTTGCTCAAGACCCAGCTCAACCAGGCCTGAAAACACCATGTCCCGACCCCATTGCCCGCGCTGCCTGCGCCCGACCACGCACTGCCTTTGTGCGCTGATCCCCCACCTTGACAGCCGCACTCGTGTGTTGGTGTTGCAGCACCCGAGCGAGGTCGGCCATGCGCTCAATACTGCACGGTTGGCGGCGTTGGGCCTGAACAACGCGCAGTTGGTGGTGGGGGAGGTGTTTGATGACCTTGCGACGCTATTGAACCCGCCTGGCTATCGGGCACGCCTGTTGTTTCCGGCGGATGATGCCGAGCCGCTGCACGCCTACGCACCTGACGATCAGCCACTGCTGTTGGTGGTTCCCGATGGCACCTGGCGCAAGGCGCGCAAACTGCTGCACCTCAACCCTTTGCTGGCGGCATTGCCCCGGGTGACGTTGGCTGAAGGCAGCGTTTCCCGCTATCGCTTGCGCAAGGCGCCGGGGCCTGGCGCCTTGTCGACGGTCGAAGCGATCACGCAAGCGTTGCAGGTATTGGAAGCGCCGACGTCGTTCGAGCCACTGCTCAAACCCTTTGAAGCGCTGATCGAAGGGCAGATTGCTGCGATGGGCGATGAAGTATTCCAGCGCAACCATGGTGACCCGTCATAAACCCGGCTTATGCCTTTAAGCCATAAGCACCACACTTTGCGTGATATGGCCCGCCGGCCTTTCCCGGTATGATGTGCGCCCCGCAGTCTGGATTGCGAATACGCCATGACCTTGCAGTACCCAACAATCGCCGATTGCGTCGGCAACACGCCCCTGGTCCGCTTGCAACGCATGGCGGGTGAAACCAGCAATACCCTGTTGCTCAAACTCGAGGGCAACAACCCGGCCGGCTCGGTCAAAGACCGCCCGGCGCTGTCGATGATCGCCCGCGCCGAGTTGCGTGGGCAGATCCAACCCGGTGATACCCTGATCGAAGCCACCTCGGGTAACACCGGGATCGCCCTGGCCATGGCCGCAGCGATCAAGGGTTACAAGATGGTGCTGATCATGCCCGACAACGGCAGTGCCGAGCGCAAGGCGGCGATGACCGCCTATGGCGCCCAGCTGATCCTGGTGACCCAGGAAGAAGGCATGGAAGGCGCCCGCGATCTTGCCGAGCGCATGGCCGCCGAAGGCCGTGGCGTGGTGCTCGATCAGTTCGCCAACGGCGACAACCCCGAGGCGCACTACACCAGCACCGGCCCGGAGATCTGGCGCCAGACCCAGGGCACCATCACTCACTTCGTCAGCTCCATGGGCACCACCGGTACCATCATGGGCAACTCGCGCTACCTCAAGGAGCAGAACCCGGCGATCCAGATTGTCGGCCTGCAACCGATGGAAGGCGCGGCCATCCCGGGTATTCGCCGCTGGCCCGAAGAGTATTTGCCGAAGATCTACAACGCGACGCGGGTAGACCGCATCATCGACATGGCCCAGCGCGAAGCCGAAGACACCACGCGCCGCCTGGCCCGTGAAGAAGGCATCTTCTGCGGCGTGTCCTCCGGCGGCGCCGTGGCCGGTATGTTGCGCTTGTCCAAAGAAGTGGAAAACGCGGTGATCGTCGCGATCATCTGTGACCGAGGCGACCGTTACCTGTCGACCGGCATTTTCGACGAACCCAACTGATGGCCAAGCACGAGAGAGGCCTGCGCTTCCAACCGACGGGCGGCAGCCGGGCCCCACAGATACCTGTGGGCAAGAAACAGCGCCTGACCATCGAGCGCCTGGCCAATGATGGCCGGGGCATCGTGTTCTTTGAAGGCCGCACCTGGTTTGTGAACGGTGCGTTGGCCGGCGAAGAGGTGGAGGCACGGGTGTTGGGCGCCCATGGCAAAGTGGTCGAGGCGCGCACCGAGCGGGTCTTCCAGGCCAGCGAGTTGCGTCGCCCGGCACCCTGCGCCCATGTTGGCCGCTGCGGCGGTTGCAGCGTGCAGCACCTGCCCCATGAAGAACAACTTGCCCTGAAACAGCGCATGCTTGCCGAGCAATTGTCCCGGGTGGCCGGTGTCGAGCCACAGGAGTGGGCAGCGCCGTTGAGCGGGCCGGAGTTCGGTTATCGGCGCCGCGCCCGTGTGGCCGTACGTTGGGACGCCAAGGCAAAGAAGCTCGAAGTGGGTTTTCGCGCCGTGGCCAGCCAGGACATCGTCGCTATCGATGATTGCCCGGTGCTGGTACAGGCCTTGCAACCGATCATGCAGCGTTTGCCAACGATGCTGCGTCGCTTGAGCAAACCGCAGGCGTTGGGGCATGTCGAGTTGTTCAGCGGTTCGTCCATCGCCGTGTTGCTGCGGCATATGGCGCCGTTGTCCGAGGCTGACCTGCAGATCCTCAAGGAATTCTGCACCTTCCATGACGCCCAATTGTGGCTGCACGGGGAAGGGCAGCCGGAGCCCGTCGAGCCGGGTCAGGCATTGGGCTTCCGTTTGGAGGCGTGGGATCTGGAGCTGGCGTACCGGCCGGGCGACTTTGTGCAGGTCAACGCCGGGGTCAACCAGGCGATGGTCGCCCAAGCGCTGCAATGGCTGGCGCCACAAGCCGACGAACGGGTACTGGACCTGTTTTGCGGCCTGGGCAACTTCGCCCTGCCACTGGCTCGCCACGTACGCGAAGTGGTGGCGGTGGAGGGCGTACAGGCCATGGTGGACCGTGCGGCCCTCAATGCCGTCAGCAACCATTTGCATAACGCACAGTTTTTTCAGGCCGATTTGTCCCAGCCTTTGACCGACGCAGAATGGGCCAAACAGGGCTTTTCTGCGGTACTCTTGGACCCACCCCGCGATGGTGCCCTGGAGGTTGTGCGCAAACTTGCAGCCTTGGGGGCCAAGCGCCTGGTGTATGTGTCCTGCAACCCAGCCACGCTGGCGCGGGACACGGTTGAGTTGGTCAAGCAAGGCTACCGGCTAAAGCGTGCCGGGATCCTCGACATGTTTCCGCAGACCGCGCATGTCGAGGCCATGGCGTTATTTGAAGCGGGCTAGGATGCCCGTTTAATCCGACTGGCCTGCGTTCTCCAGGGCCTGAACACTGCCACGGAGCTCGCAGTAAAAGTCGGCGATGATTTTGGCGCATCGAAGGTGCGTCGTAGGGAAGGTAAGCAAGATGGTACAGGTGAGAGCACACCAGCCGATCAACACCGACGGCAGTATCAATCTCGAGGCATGGCTGGATCATGCCGTCAGTGTCGACCCGGCACTGGACCGTGAAGCCTTGAAAGCAGCCTGCGAGTTCGCTCGTGAGTCTGAACAGCAAGACAATGCGGCCAAGAACCTGTGGGCCGAAGGCACTTCAAGTTTTCGCACTGGCCTGGAAATCGCCGAGATCCTGGCCGATCTCAAGCTGGACCAGGATTCGCTGATCGCCGCCGTGCTCTATCGCGGCGTACGCGAAGGGCATATTCCGTTGGCCACCGTTGGCCAGCGTTTCGGTTCGGTGGTGGCCAAGCTGATCGACGGCGTGCTGCGCATGGCCGCCATCAGTGCCAGCCTCAGCCCGCGTCAGTCCATGGTGCTGGGCACCCAGGGCCAGGTAGAAAACCTGCGCAAAATGCTGGTAGCGATGGTCGACGATGTGCGCGTCGCCCTGATCAAGCTGGCCGAGCGTACCTGCGCGATCCGTGCGGTGAAGACCGCCGATGATGAAAAGCGCAACCGTGTGGCCCGCGAAGTCTTCGACATCTACGCGCCGCTGGCCCATCGCCTGGGCATCGGCCACATCAAGTGGGAGCTGGAGGATTTGTCCTTTCGCTACCTTGAGCCCGACCAATACAAACAGATCGCCACGTTGCTGCACGAGCGGCGCCTGGATCGCGAGCGCTTTATCAGCGACGTGATGGGCCAGTTGCGTTCGGAGTTGCAGGCTACCGGCGTGGACGCCGATATCAGCGGCCGCGCCAAGCACATCTATTCCATCTGGCGCAAAATGCAGCGCAAGGGCCTGGCCTTCAGCCAGATCTACGACGTGCGTGCGGTGCGCGTGCTGGTGCCGGAAATGCGCGACTGCTACACCGCGCTGGGTATCGTCCACACGCTGTGGCGGCACATTCCCAAGGAATTCGACGACTACATCGCCAACCCCAAGGAAAACGGCTATCGCTCGCTGCACACGGCGGTAATCGGCCCTGAAGGCAAGGTGCTGGAAGTGCAGATCCGCACCCACGCCATGCACGAAGAAGCCGAGCTGGGGGTGTGTGCGCACTGGCGCTACAAGGGCACCGACGTCAAGGCCGGGTCCAACCAGTACGAAGAGAAAATTTCCTGGCTGCGCCAAGTGCTGGAATGGCACGAGGAGCTCGGCGACATCGGCGGCCTGGCCGAACAACTGCGGGTGGATATCGAGCCGGACCGGGTCTATATCTTCACGCCTGACGGCCACGCCATCGACTTGCCCAAGGGCGCCACGCCGCTGGACTTCGCCTACCGCGTGCACACCGAAATCGGGCATAACTGCCGCGGCGCCAAGATCAACGGGCGCATCGTGCCGCTCAACTACAGCCTGCAAACCGGTGAACAGGTCGAGATCATCACCAGCAAGCACGGCACGCCGAGCCGCGACTGGCTGAACCCGAACCTGGGCTACATCACCACCTCGCGGGCGCGGGCGAAGATCGTCCACTGGTTCAAACTGCAGGCGCGCGACCAGAACGTCGCCGCTGGCAAGACCTTGCTTGAACGCGAACTGGCGCGCCTGGGCCTGCCTCAGGTGGACTTCGACAAGCTGGCCGAAAAGGCCAACATGAAGATCGCCGAAGACATGTTCGCCGCCCTCGGCGCGGGCGACCTGCGCCTGGCGCAACTGGTCAACCTGGCCCAGCAACTGGTCGAGCCGGAGCGCGGCAACGAACAGCTGGAGCTGATCCCGCGCAAAGCCACTGGCTACAAGCCGGGCAAGCGTGGCGATATCCAGATCCAGGGCGTGGGCAACCTGATGACGCAAATGGCCGGCTGCTGCCAGCCGTTGCCGGGCGACGCCATTGTCGGCTACATCACCCAGGGCCGTGGTGTGAGCATTCACCGCCAGGATTGCGCCTCGGTGCTGCAACTGGGCGGGCGCGAACCGGAGCGGATCATCCAGGTCAGCTGGGGCCCGGTGCCGGTGCTCACTTACCCGGTGGACATCATCATCCGTGCCTACGACCGTTCCGGCTTGCTGCGTGACGTCTCGCAAGTGCTGCTCAACGAGCGGATCAACGTGCTGGCGGTCAACACCCGTTCGAACAAGGAAGACAACACTGCATTGATGTCCCTGACCATCGAGATTCCGGGGCTGGACGCACTGGGACGGTTGCTGGGGCGGATTTCCCAGTTGCCGAACATCATCGAAACCCGGCGCAACCGCACCCCATGATTAGCAGGATGACAGCCGACTGACATGTGGAGTTGTTTTCTGTGCGAACTGGCTTGCCTGCGATAGCATCACCTCGGTTTAACTGAAGCACCGAGTCGCAAGCATCGCAGGCAAGCCAGCTCCCACATTGGATTTTCAGCGGAAAGAGATACGATGTATTCACTCGAAGACCTGCTGCACCTGATGAGCCGCCTGCGCGACCCGCAGTACGGCTGCCCGTGGGACATCAAGCAAACCTACGCCACCATCGTCCCGCACACGCTGGAAGAAGCCTATGAAGTGGCCGACGCCATCGAGCGCGGCGACTTTGACCATCTGCAAGGCGAGCTGGGCGACCTGCTGTTCCAGGTGGTGTATTACAGCCAACTGGCCCGGGAAGAAGGGCGCTTCGAATTTGCCGGCGTGATCGACAGCATCACTCGTAAGTTGATTCGCCGGCATCCTCACGTGTTCCCAACCGGCGACCTGTACGCACCGCTGGATATCCCGCAGTTGAGCGAAGAACAGGTCAAGGAGCGCTGGGAGCAGATCAAAGCTGAGGAGCGCGCAGAAAAGTCCGACGTTCCCGAGCAACTCTCCCTACTCGATGATGTGCCCACCGCCTTACCCTCGTTGTCCCGTGCGGCCAAATTGCAAAAGCGCGCCAGCCAGGTTGGTTTCGACTGGCCTTCCGCGTTGCCGGTGGTGGACAACGTGCGCGAAGAGTTGGACGAAGTGCTCGAAGCCATGGCCGATAACGATGCGGCCGCCATCGCCGATGAAGTCGGCGACCTGCTGTTTGCCGCGGTCAACCTGGCCCGTCACCTCAAGGTCGACCCGGAAACCGCCTTGCGCGGTGCCAATGCCAAGTTCGAACGACGTTTCCGATTTATCGAACAGGCATTGCGCGATACACACCAACCCATAGAAGATTGCACCCTCGAAGAGTTGGACGCCCTCTGGGGTGAAGCCAAACGTCAGGAAAAGAATGTGTCCAGCTGCGGTTGAGCAGTTGCCTAAGTGAGTAAGCACCATGAGCCTTTCCCTTCGCGACCAGTTGCTCAAAGCAGGTCTGGTCAACCAAAAGCAGGCCAAGCAGGTCGGCAAAGAGAAACAGAAACAGCAGCGCCTGGTCCACAAAGGCCAGGCCGAAGTCGATGACACCCAGGCGCGCCTGGCTGCTGAGGCACACGCCGAGAAGGTCAAGCGTGACCAGGAGCTGAACCGTCAGCAGCAGGAAAAAGCCGAGGCCAAGGCGCGTACCGCCCAGGTCAAGCAACTGATCGAGACCTCGCGCCTGCCCAAGCTGACCACCGAGGACTACTACAACTTCGTGGATGACAAGAAGGTCAAGCGCCTGTCGGTCAACACGCTGATGCGCAACAAGCTGAGCAACGGCTCCCTGGCCATCGTGCACCACGGTGGCGGCTACGAGGTGATCCCGCGCGAAGCGGCGCTCAAAATCCAGGAGCGTGCTCCGGAGCGTATCGTGCAGCTCAACATCCTCACCGAAAGCCAGGTGCCGGATGAAGACGATCCATACGCCGCTTACCAGATCCCTGATGATCTGATGTGGTAAGCCGCTGGAAATGACAAACCCCGCCAAAAGGCGGGGTTTGTGTTTTAAGCGTGCAGCACCAGCCGGTTACCAATCCACTGCGTAACTCAGGCTGAAGGTACGACCCTCGGCATTCGGGTACGGTGCGCGGGCGTTGGCCTGGGCGAACATGTTTTGGTAGTTGCGGTTGGTGAGGTTGTACACCGCACCTTCGAGGCGGCCTACCGGTAGCCTTACCGAGCCCAGCAGGTCGACCAGGGTGTAGCCCTGGATATCGCGGCCGTTGTTGTCTTTGGCCGCCGCGTCATAATTGGCCAGGCGCATACCCTGCAAGCGCAGGCTGTAGTCGTCACGCTCATAGCCGACAAAGGCTGTGGTCTTGGCGGGGGAGATGCGGGTGGCAGGCAGGTCGATCCACTTGCCGTTCTGCTGGGTCTCGCCTTTGGCGTAAGCGTAAGTACCGCCGACGGACCATTGGTCGCTGATGTTATAGGTCAGGCCGGTTTCGACGCCACGCACGCGTTCTTTCTGATTGATCAGGCGCAGCACACGATCATTGGCATCATAGAACTGCGTGACATCCGAGGTGTTTTCGTACGCGGTGACACTGGCCTGCCACTTGTCCCAGTCGCCACGCCAGCCCAGCTCGTAGCTATCGACTTTCAAGGCCTGGGCATTGAGATCCTGGATATCGTATTTGCTGTTCACGTCACGCAGGAAGCGCTGGATATCCGGCAGGGAAAAGCCCTGGCTGAAGTTGACGAACACATCCTGGTTATCGGTCAGGTGGTACACCGCACCGAGGTTATACAGCGTGTCATCGTATTTGAGCGTGCCGCCGGGCAGTGTCGCGCGGTTGCCGGTCTGGACGATTTCGCCGTATGCGATGCTGTCGGAGACCTTGCTTTCAATCCATTCGCGACGTACGCCACCGCGCAAGGTCCAGTTGTCGATGTCGTAGGAGAGCTGGCCAAAGATGGCTTTGGTGGTGGTCTCGATATCTGGACCCAGTTCGAACGTGGTACCGGTTTTCGTGTAGGTCAGGCCATTGACCCGGTATTGGTCGCCACGCTGGCGTGAGGTTTCATGGTCGTAGTCCGCGCCCCATACCAGGTTGCCCGTTGCCGGGCCGATGTCCGGCATCTGGGTATCGACCGCTGCACGCAGGCCGTAGACGTCCTGCACGCTGTTGTTATCTGACACGCCTGCCCGGCCTCGGGACAGGTCTGGAAAGAACAGGGCGTCGGCCCGCCGCCAGTAGCTTTCGATCTGCAGGCCCTGGCCGTAGAAATCCTTGTCGGCGTAGTTGAGGTTGACCGCCTGGTTGTGGGTGTAGGGTTGGTCGCCCAGGTCCAGGCCTTTTACGGCGACTGCGTTGCTGGTGATGCGGGGGTTCTTGGTGTAGCGGGTGTCTTGTTCGTCCTTGTAGTCTTGCAGCGACAGGCTGATCTTCTTGTCGTCATCAAGCTCATAGCCGAAGCGACCTTGCAGGTCGTAGGTATCGGTGTCCATGTTGCTGCCCTGGGACGTGTCCTGGGGAATGCGCTTGCCATTACCGTCGAACTGATCGTTGCGCTGCACGGTGTTGCCCGAGAGGTACCAGTCCACCGGGCCTTTGCGCCCGGTGGCGCTTTGGAACGCCTGGTAAGCGAACCCCTTGTGGCTGAGGTTGTTGCCGGCGGTCATGCCGATCTTGCTGCTGAACGCCAGGTCTTCACCTTGGTTGCGTTTGGTGATGATGTTGATGATGCCGCCCGATGCGCCTGCGCCGTAGACGCTGCTGGCGCCGGAGATCACTTCGATACGCTCGATGCTTTCCGGTGCCACGCTGTTGAGCTGGCGGAAGTTGTCGCGCGTGGCGTTTTGCGAAACCCCGTCGATCAGGATCAGGGTATTGCGCCCGCGAAGCGTCTGGCCGAAGTTGCTCATGCCGCCGCTGGAAGGGGCAATGCCAGGCACCAGTTGGCCGAGGATATCTGCAACCCGACGTCCTGCCCCGGTCTGCTGGCGGATTTGCGCTTCATTGATCACCTGCACTGAGCCTGGAATCTGCGCAATGCTGGTTTCGCTGCGCGTGGCCGATACCACTGTCGCCTGCAGTTGCAGACTGGTCGGGGCTGCCTGTGTCTGCTCTGTCTGATCGGCCCAGGCAGGGGCACTTATTGACCCAAGAAGTGGCAGCAGTACTGCCCATTGCGATGTGTTCATGATCATGTCTCAGAGTTATTAGAAGTATTGACAGAAAAATCGGATGTCTCAGGCGCTCGCGCAAACGAACGGATGGCGCGGATACTCACGGCGGCCAAGGCATAGGTCAGTGCGACCAGCCAGAAGCTGTGTGCCAGGCCTACCCACCCCATGCCGATACCGCCCAACAATGCGCCGCACAGCGCACCAGCTTTCGCGGCGCTGTTGCCCATGCCCAGGGCAAAACCCTGCTGGCTGTGCGCTACGGTAGTAGCGATCAGTGTGTAGGCCACGGGCAACAAAGCCCCCTGCCACACGCCCCACAGCAGCCTGCTGGCGATGAACCCCAACCACTCACTGGCCAGCGCCGTGCAGGCCAGCGTGAGCGCGCAGGCCCAGGTGACCCACTCGATGATGCGCAGCGTATGGGCTGGCTGATGTCGATCGAACAGGCGGCCCCACAACGGCGCGGACAGTGCCAGGGTCAAGGCACTGGCGCCATAGCTGGCGCCGATCAGCCACGCGGGCGCGTGCAAAACCTGGGCGACATATAAGGCGTAAAACGGTTGCGGCATCATCCTGGCTGCCTGGATCAATACGATGATCCCCAGCATCGCGCCAATCCAGCCTCTGGGGAGTGCGGCAGGCTTGGACGTGCGGGCAGGTCTCGATCGTGGTGAGTCGCTGGGTAAAAACGCGCTGATTATCGCGCACAGCAGGCAGACGACGGTGGCGCTGTAGCACAGCAATGCGAAACCGGATATGTCCATGAGCCAGCCGCCCAATACCGGTCCGGCCAGGGAGCCTACAGCGGTGGCTGATTGCAGTCGTGCAAGAATGTGCCCGCGCCCACCCTCGCCGCAGCAGGCCAGTGCGTAGGCTTGGGCCGCTGCAATGAAGCCGGCCAACGCACCTTGCACCACGCGGATGACCACCAGCCACCACGGATCAGGCGTTATCGCAGCCAGCGCCTGGCACACCGCCAGTGCCAGCAATGCGCGGATGATCATGGGCTTATGGCCGGTACGGTCGCCCAGCTTCCCCCACATGGGTGTGAGAATCATCGCTGCCATCATCGGCCCGGCATACACCAGCGAAGACAGCAGGCCGGTGTACTGGGCATTTGCAGTGCCCAGCAACTTCTGGATTTGCAGCGGCCAGAACGGGCCGCTCATTTCCATCGCCCCCATCGACACCAACTGAATCACCACCAGCAGCCGCAGCGCTGTGTTGTTAGTCGGCATTGGCGGCCGCGCTCAACGGGTTAGGCAACCGCCCGACGATATCGGCATGACTCTCCAGCAGGCGCATGCGCATGAACGACTTGGCCGGCCATGCTTGCTCCAGCAGTGCTTCGCGCTCGGTGGCCCAGCGCTGCGGATCAACCTGCGAGCGCAGGTCGTCAAAACACTGGCTGACCTGAGCCGACAGTTCATTCCAGAGCAGCGCCTGGGGGATGTCGAAGTGGCGCGCGGCAAGCAGGATGAGCTCGCCAAGATGGCACATGAATACGGTGTGCAGCAGCTTGTCCCGTACGAAACCTGCGTCGTCGTACAGCGTCATCTTCGGGTCGTGCAGTTCAATGTCCAGGCCGTGGGCGTGCAAAGTTTTGCGATCGATTCGGATATCGCCGAAGTCGCGCAACAGAAGACGGCTCAATTGTCCGTCTGCGGCCATCACCATGAAGGAGTTCTGTTGATGGGCCTCAAAAGCGATGCCGTAGCGCAAATACATGCCCAGCAGCGCCGGCACACTGATCGCCGCGTAATCATGGAAGAAGGCGAGCATGGCCGCCGCGTCATCCTTGCCTTGGCTCAGGCGCACCCATTGGCGCAGCAGCGGCTGGCCGTGTTGATCAATGGCAAACAGGCTGCCCACCGGCACGGCCATTTCGTCCGGCTGGAGCTGGCTCTGGGGATTGTCGCGATAGAGCACCGCCAAGTGGCGGGAGTGCTCGTCATTGGCCGGTTGTGGCTGGAAATGCACACCGATCCGCTCGGGAACGATGTTCAGGCATTTTTGAATCGCAGGCTCGCGTTCCAGGATGCTCAGCAGCAGATGGCTGATCCGTGGGCCCATGCGCGCTGAACGCGGCGATACGGTGCGCTGTACGCTGGTCAGGCGCAGTGACACGGGCAGTTTGACCATCGGTGCATCGCGACGGCCTTCAGGCAACACGGTTCTGAATGACATGGTGGGGTGGGCAGTAAACGCGACGATATCGGTCAGCACCAGCAGTTTGTCGCCGATTTCGTTGGCGAACAGTTGAGGCAACTCCTGGCGTGCCTGCCAAGGGTGGGCAGGCAACGGCAGATAATCGTCTGCCTGAAGGCCCTGCGCTTGCAGGGCTGCGGTCAATTGCTGTGCTGACTGCGGGAAGTGCTCGCTCCACCACTGCCAGTAATCGGCGGTACCGGCCAACTTTTCGACATGGGCAAACTGGCGATGCAGCGCGCACAGCAGCACCGGGAAGCGTGCTTCGAACTCCGGCGAATAGTCGATGACTTGTGCGGTATTCAGGCCCAGCTTGGTCTTGTAGTTGGGGTGCCATGGGTGACCCAATGTTCCCCACTGTTCAAGCACGGAAGTCGGGTTGATAACGCTCGGGCTGTTCTTGAGATGACTCAGCAGGTTGTCTTGATGCACCGGGTCCATTGACGCATGCAGCTTGAGCGTCCATTGCTCATGGAAGGCGAGGCACAAGGTGTCGTTGATGAAGCTGTCGTCGATCTCTACGTTGAGGCGGTTGAGCACTTCCCGGTCGGCAGGCGACTCGAGGCTGGCGTTAAGCAACGTCAACAACTGCGATGGGAACTGGATTTTCTGTTCGGGCTGGCCTTCGCGCAACAGGATGACTTCGCCACGCAGGTCCCAGCTTGCCATGCGGCCAGGGTGCAAATGTTCGAAACGCAATCGGGCCTGGCAAGCCAGTGTCAGCGAGCAATGCCCATGTTCGTCATAAAGGAGAGTGCTGGGGTCCAGCAGGCTTTCACGAAACAATGCTTGGATCAGGCGTTGGAAGCTACGTTCGGCGGCAGGTGCCAGCGTATTGATCAGGGCTTCGAGGGTGACGTGGCTGGTCTGAAATTGCGCAGTGGCAAGTGCTTCGCTCCAGCGTTCCAGTAACGCATTTTCTGGCTTCCTGCTATTTCCGTGCATCAAATTGATTCCCTGATCGTCAGCCTGAATGAAAGGCGCACGAATGATATCGAGAATCATTATTTGTGTGTACTTTTGTTACATTAATTTACGGCGATGATGCTTCGGGCATGGGTGGCCGGAATCAACGTAAAGGTGGAGTCTCTTAACAAAAAAACCGCGCTCCAAAGGCGCGGTTTCTTGTAGACGGCCCGGCTGCGTGGGCCGGGCGTCAACATGATTTCAGAGCTTCAGGAGCTTTTTGCCTGGCGTTGCAGTTCGAGAGTTTCGAGCTCGTTTTTATAATTGTTGGCGTCGCTCTCGTTGTGAAACATGCCGACCAATACGTCTTGCTGATGGACATCCCAGATGTGAATCCCGTGGCCTACTGCCTCATGAGACATATGTTCATCGTCGCGTTCAGTTACTTTTACAGTCATCTGCTTGCTCCAATCTCTGGTTGATCTGCGGCAAGTCGTCGCAGGGTTCTGTTATATGATTTGTTAGCTTGCTAAGTAAACCGATTTTGCGCGCAATAATTTATTGCGGGGAACGCAACAATGCTGCAGGCCGCGTAAACCAAGGCATTGCGTCGCCATCGCAGCGGCTTTATGACAAAAGTTTCATGTTCAGGTCGGCTAGGTTGACCTCGGCACCGCTATCGCAGGCAAGCCAGCTCCCACCTTGGAATGCACTCCAAGGTGGGAGCTGGCTTGCCTGCGATAGCGGGAGTAGCGTCCCCTAAAAATCCCAGGCAAAAAAAAGCCCCGCATTCAGCGAGGCTCTTTTCCGGTGCATCAGCAATCAGCTGCCTTTGACGGCCTTACCGTCAACAGTGCCATCTTGCAGCATGATGTTGTACTCCTTGCCGTCAGTCTCAACCTGACGCAGGGCAACCAGAATGCCGCCCTGGTCCTTGGCAAACCACATCTGTGTGATGCGCTTGCTCTGCGACGGGTCGCGCACGCGCTCGACCTTGATCGCGTCGATCGAACCGACCTTGGTCTGGACCTTTTCCGAGCCGATCACGCGGAAGTCGTAGGTATCGGTATCAGTACCCTCAACCACGCGGTAGCTCATGCTCTTCTTGCCCGCGGCAACATCGCGTTGCAGAGCAAGTTGGTAGGTGGACTTGTCGAGCATGCCGCTTTCGAGCGTGACATTGACCGGGTCTTTGTTTTCAAAGCCGGTGACTTTCTTGGCGCTCTGGTCGAAGTCCAGATTGATCTTCTTCGCCTTGCCCAGGCCGCCGCGTTCGAAGCTGTAGCTCTTGGGTTGCAGGGTGTCCTTGTCGAACAGGATCACACTGGTTTCGGTCAGGCTGGCAATCATCATCGAGGCCTTGAAATTCAAGGTCCAGGTACCGTCGCCATTCTTGCTCAGGCTGCGTTCAGCCGAACCGCTCATGGGCAGTTGTTTCCAGTCGGCGGTGTAGCTGACGGAGAAGGGGTGAAGGTCTGCCGCTTGTACGGCAGGCAAAGCGAACAGCGCAAAAGCGAAAAGCAGGGCGCGACGCATAAAATCTCCTAGGTTCGAATCAAGTGGCCGCTGGCCGCGAGTAACTGGCCGTCCAATAATGCACCCTGGTCGCCAAGAATCAACCGTCCTTCGGCAAACCAGCGAACAGCCAGCGGGTAAATCCTGTGTTCCTGGGTATGAACCCGTTGCGCAAGCGTCTGCGCCGAGTCGCCTGACTCTACCGGAACCACTGCCTGTACGACCAGAGGCCCGCCATCGAGTTCCTCGGTCACAAAGTGCACGCTGCAGCCATGTTCACGGTCGCCGGCGTCGAGAGCGCGCTGGTGGGTGTGCATGCCTTTGTACTTGGGCAGCAGGGAGGGGTGGATATTGAGCAGGCGCCCTTCGTAGTGCCGGACGAAATCTGCGCTGAGGATGCGCATGAAACCGGCAAGGACAACAAGTTTGGGGTTGAAGGCGTCGATCAGTTCGATCAAGGCGCTGTCGAAGGCCTCGCGACCTTCGAACGCCTTGTGATCCAGGGCGCGGGTGTCGATACCCGCGTCTCGGGCGCGTTGCAGACCGTAGGCGTCGCTGCGGTTGGAAATCACCGCAGCGATGCGCACCGGGCTGTCGCCGGTGCGCGTGCTGTCGATCAGGGCCTGCAAGTTACTGCCGGTGCCGGAAAGCAGCACCACGACATCACAGGTCTGGGGCATCAGTGAGCCTTGAGGTTCTTCAGTTCAACCTGGGCTGCGCCTTCGGCAGCAGTGGCGATCTGGCCAATGACCCAAGGTTGCTCGCCGGCTTCACGCAGCACGTTCAGTGCGGTTTCAACGTGTTTCTGCGCAACGCAGATCACCATGCCTACGCCGCAGTTCAGCACGCGGTGCATTTCGGTTTCGTTGACGTTGCCTTTTTCCTGCAACCAATCGAAGACTGCCGGGCGCTGCCAGCTGGCCACGTCGACGATCGCCTGGGCGCCTTTTGGCAGGACGCGCGGGATGTTGTCCAGCAGGCCGCCACCGGTGATGTGGGCCATGGCCTTGACAGCGCCGGTGTCTTTGATCAGCTTGAGCAGTGGCTTGACGTAGATGCGGGTGGGCGCCATCAACAGGTCGGTCAGTGGCTTGCCGTCGAGCTGGATGTTCTCGATGTCGGCGCCGGACACTTCGATGATCTTGCGGATCAGCGAGTAGCCGTTGGAGTGCGGGCCGGACGATGGCAGGGCGAGCAGGGCGTCACCAGCAGCTACTTTGGAGCCGTCGATGATCTCGGCTTTTTCCACCACACCGACACAGAAGCCGGCCAGGTCGTAGTCTTCGCCTTCGTACATGCCTGGCATTTCAGCGGTTTCACCGCCGACCAGGGAGCAACCCGACAGTTCGCAGCCGGCGCCGATGCCGGTCACGACCTGGGTCGCGGTCTCGACATTGAGCTTGCCGGTGGCGTAGTAGTCGAGGAAGAACAGCGGCTCGGCGCCGCACACCACCAGGTCGTTGACGCACATGGCGACCAGGTCGATGCCAATGCTGTCGTGCTTGTTCAGGTTCAGGGCCAGGCGCAGCTTGGTGCCTACGCCGTCGGTGCCGGACACCAGTACAGGCTGCTTGTAGCCGGCCGGGATTTCGCAGAGGGCGCCAAAACCGCCCAGGCCACCCATGACTTCAGGGCGCGCAGTGCGCTTGGCGACGCTCTTGATGCGTTCGACCAATGCTTCACCGGCGTCGATGTCTACACCGGCGTCCTTGTAGCTCAGGGAGGGTTGCTTGCTCATGATCCAGGCCTTTAGGGGGGATTTCTGGGTAACGACCGGGCGGGCGGGGGCTTTTGGAAAGGGCCCTGCCGTTGACGGTCTGCGAAGGCGCGCGATTTTATCAGGCTTGAGGGGCAGCGGCCATCCTCGGGCCGACGGGCAGGGCATATGAGCTCAAAAAAATGCAAATCGGGCCGGTAATCGTGCGTATTAAGGTATAGCCTTGAGCTCGCTAGCGTTATGACAGTATGAAAACTTACCGTGACCCTGTGAATGTTTTACCGGTCGCTTTGTCACAGCCTTGCCAAACCGAGATCACGCGGTCTGTTCCAACCGCTAAATTTGTCGTTCGGGAATCTTCCATGCGTCTGTGTAAATTCTTCTTTGTGGGCTGTTTGTCGTTGGTCAGCCTGGCGAGTCATGCCGAAACCCTCAATGGCCTCTATCAAGTACTTGAACCGGTCAGCAGCCAGTCGCCCCAAGAGCGCGACCAGGCCACCCAGCGTGCCGTGCAGACCCTGGTGATCCGCCTGACCGGCGACGCCAAGGCCGCCGATGGCCCGGGCCTGGCAGCGATCCGCAAAGACCCGCAACAAATCATCAGCCAGTACGGCTACGACGCCGGCCCGCCGGAAAGCCTGCAAGTAGACTTCGACCCGGTCAGCACCGACCGCGCATTGCGTGATGCCGGCCTGTCGATCTGGGGCAGCAACCGGCCGTCGATCCTGGGTTGGTGGCTGAACGATTCAACTGAAGGCAGCAGCCTGGTCGGCGATGGCCAGGCCGTTGCCCAGGCCCTGCGCCGAGCCGCGCAACACAGGGGGCTGCCGCTGCGCTTGCCGTTGGGAGACCTGGATGAACAGGTAGTCGCCACCGCGCCGAATCTTGAAAGCCCCGACGCCACGCCTTTGCGCGCAGCCTCCGAGCGTTACGGTGCCGATGCTTTGCTGGCGGTGCATGCGCGCCAGGAAGGCAGTCAATGGCAGGCCAAATGGCGCCTGTGGCTGGGCGACAAGGCTGAGGAGGGCACCGCCCAAGGCGCTGACACTGCCGCGCTCGCCGATGCGGTATTGCTGGCGGTCAGCCAAAAGCTGGCGCCACGCTTTGCGGTCAAGCCGGGCGTGAGCACTGAGCAACTGCTTGAAGTACAAGGCATGAACCTTGAGCGCTACGCCGCCCTGGGTCGTTTGCTGGAGCCCTTTGGCGGCCAGCCGCAGTGGGTGGATGGCAACCGGATTGTGTATCGCGTCAATGGCAGCGCCGAACAATTGCGCACCCAATTGAGCCTGGCCAAGCTGCAGGAAATTCCTGCTGGCGAAGCCCCGGCCCAGCCAGCCGTGATCGATGGCACGCAACCGGCTGTTGCACCTGAGCCCCAGGCGCAACTGCGTTTTCGTTGGTAACTAGTGGTCCTCCTTCTATATAGAAGAAGGGCGTAAAAAACAGATGGAGTGGTTTATGGCGGATACGCGTCGTTGGGTGTGGCTTGGCGGGATTGTCCTGCTGTGCGGTTTTGTGTTCTTGCTGCATTCGATCCTGACGCCGTTCCTGGTGGCGCTACTGCTCGCCTATCTGTTCGATCCCGTGGTGGATCGCCTGGAAAAAGTCGGCATGTCGCGCACCTGGGGCGTGATCACGGTGTTTGCGCTGTTCACGTTGATCATCACCGCGCTGGTGTTGATATTGGTGCCGATGTTGGCCAAGCAGCTGTTCCGCCTCTATGAGCTGGCGCCGCAGATGCTCGACTGGTTGCAGCACACGGCGATGCCGTGGGCCCAGTCCAAGTTCGGGCTGGCGGATGGCTTCTGGAAGTTCGACAAGGTCAAGGCTGCCATCAGCGAGCACATGGACAAGACCACCGATATCGTCACGGTGGTGCTCAGCCAGGCGACTGCGTCGAGCCTGGCGCTGATCGGCTGGTTGACCAACCTGGTGCTGATCCCGGTGGTGGCGTTCTACCTGCTGCGAGACTGGGACATCATGATGGCCAAGATCCGCAGCCTGCTCCCCCGCGACCGGGAAGAGCGTGTTGTTTCCCTGGCAGCGGAGTGTCATGAGGTATTGGGTGCGTTCGTGCGTGGCCAGTTGCTGGTGATGCTGGCCCTGGGGGTGATTTACGCTGCCGGCCTGATGGCGATCGGCTTGGAGCTGGGGCTGTTGATCGGCTTGATCGCGGGCCTGGCGGCCATCGTGCCCTACATGGGCTTTGTGATCGGCATCGGCGCGGCGCTGGTGGCCGGGCTGTTCCAGTTCGGCGGCGACCTGTACCCGATGCTGGGGATTGTCGCAGTGTTCATGGTGGGCCAGGCCTTGGAAGGCATGGTGCTGACGCCACTGCTGGTGGGCGATCGGATCGGCCTGCACCCTGTGGCAGTGATCTTTGCGATTTTGGCGGGTGGCGAGCTGTTCGGCTTCACCGGCATCCTGTTGGCGCTGCCGGTGGCGGCGGTGATCATGGTGCTGGTGCGCCATGTGCACGACCTGTACAAGGATTCGGACGTGTATACCGGGGTGGATGAGCCCGAGTTGTAATCGCGGTGTCACAAACCCGGCCCTGGCCGGGTTTGTTGTTTCTGGCCCCGGCGTGCGTCAAACAAACTGCGTAAAACCTCCGGGTTAACGCAAACCTTTGATTTTGCTTGTGGTCTGCTGCATTGTGCGCCCGGCGTCACGGGTATAAACTTTGCAAACTTTACATAGAGGCCACTAACGGTTCGATGGGAGCCGTTCAGTCAGCATGAAACCGATTCAGCTGCCCCTAGGTGTGCGTCTGCGTGATGACGCTACCTTTATCAACTACTACCCAGGCGCCAATGCCGCTGCACTCGGCTATGTGGAGCGGCTTTGCGAAGCCGACGCCGGGTGGACTGAAAGCCTGATCTATCTGTGGGGCAAGCATGGCGTGGGGCGTACCCACCTGCTGCAGGCCGCGTGCCTGCGTTTCGAGCAGACGGGCGAGCCGGCGGTCTACCTGCCCTTGGCCGAGTTGATGGACCGCGGGATCGGCATCTTCGATAACCTTGAGCAATATGAACTGGTGTGTCTCGACGACCTGCAGGCAGTGGCCGGCAAGCCGGAGTGGGAAGAGGCGCTGTTTCATCTGTTCAACCGCCTCCGCGACAGCGGCCGGCGCTTGCTGATCGCCGCGTCCACCTCGCCGCGTGAACTGCCGGTGAAGCTGGCTGACCTCAAGTCGCGCCTGACCCTGGCGTTGATCTTCCAGATGCGTCCGTTATCCGATGAGGACAAGCTGCGTGCGCTGCAACTGCGCGCTTCCCGTCGTGGCCTGCACCTGACCGACGAAGTCGGGCACTTTATCCTCACCCGTGGCACCCGCAGCATGAGCGCGCTGTTCGATTTGCTTGAGCAACTCGACCAGGCTTCCCTGCAGGCACAAAGAAAATTGACGATCCCTTTCCTGAAAGAAACCTTGGGCTGGTAAGGTCTTGATTTTCCGTGTGTCGGCATTTTCAAGGCGTCAGAAAACCTGCGTTTGAGCCAGAAGGGCTACGCAACTGAAGCGATAAATGGAATCACGGCTTAGATGGCATAGTCGAAACGATAAGTCACATAGATCGCGATTGAATTTGCAAATCGATGTGATAGAGGGCATAGTCTCGGCTTCTTTACACATCAGCCACGGTCGTGCCCATGCTAAATCGCTTCGCACCCCTCGTGCCTCTCGCACTCGTTACCCTGTTGTTTGGCTGCGCCTCCCACCCTCAGCAGGTGGCAGAACAGCAAAAACCACAGGTTCAAAATCAGGCAAAGTTCGTTGCTGCACAGTCTGCTTCTGTTTATGAAGAAGAGGTGGCAACCGAAAAAGAACTCGCCGAGTTCTCTGACAGCAAGCCTTACCAACTGCCTCTTCTGGCCGACAGTATCCTTGAGCGCGGCATGTCCTTGATCGGTACCCGTTACCGTTTCGGCGGCACCTCGGAAGCCGGTTTTGATTGCAGTGGGTTCATTGGCTACCTGTTTCGTGAAGAGGCCGGCATGAATCTGCCGCGCTCTACACGCGAGATGATCAACGTGAATGCACCGTTGGTCGCACGCAACAACCTCAAGCCCGGTGATCTGCTTTTCTTTAGTACCAGTGGCCGCGGTCGTGTCAGTCATGCCGGTATCTACCTGGGCGATAACCAATTTATCCACTCCAGCAGCCGCCGCAGTGGTGGTGTTCGGGTCGATAACCTGGGTGACAGCTACTGGAGCAAAACCTTCATCGAAGCCAAGCGTGCACTCGCCATGGCTCCGACTACGGTTACCGCTAGTAAGTAAAGTTAAAGTGATACTTGAAGTTTGACGTGTAAGCGCTAGAATCCCTGGACATTGTTGTCATCCGTTCGCGCGAGCTTTGCTTGCGCGTTCTGGTTTTCAACGTTCGGCAGCGAAAGCCGCATCCAGACCAGGATTGTTCTGCACATGTCGACCTCGGCCCGCCTGATGCTTATTGTTTGCGCCGCGCTGCTCAGCGCCTGCGCCAGTCGTACACCGCCGCCCGCGCCCGTCGCGGTCAAGCCTAAGCCGGTGTTCAACTATGCCACCCAGAATTTCTCGCCTGCTGCCGAAGACGTGCTCTTTCGTGCGCTGGGCCTGGTCGGCACACCTTACCGCTGGGGCGGCAACACACCGGACTCGGGGTTTGATTGCAGTGGCCTGATCGGCTTTGTATTCCGCGACGCTGCCGGCATCTCATTGCCGCGCACCACCCGTGAATTGATCGTGATGCGTGCCCAGGACGTCAGCGAACAAAACCTGCAAACCGGCGACCTGCTGTTCTTCGCTACCGGTGGTGGTTCGCGGGTCAGCCATGCGGGCATCTATGTGGGGGAGGGCCGCTTCGTACACGCGCCTCAAACCGGCGGTACGGTGAAGCTGGATACGCTATCCAAAGCGTATTGGCAGAATGCCTACCTGAGTGCCAAACGCGTGTTGCCAGGAAATCTGGCGCGTAACCCCTGAATCAATAAAACTCCAAAATGTGGGAGCGGGCTTGCCCGCGAATGCAGTGTGTCAGTCAACGGATTGGTTGGCTGGGCCACCGTAATCGCGGGCAAGCCCGCTCCCACATTGGTGTGTGGCGATTTACTTAACAGCCGACACTCGCCAAACCTTATTGCCCACATCATCGGCCACCAGCAAATCCCCCTGCTGATCTATCACCACGCCGACCGGCCGGCCCATGGCTTTCTCATCGCTATCAAGAAACCCCGTCAGCACATCCACCGGTTGCCCTTTCGGCTGGCCCCCTTCGAAGGGAACGAAAATCACCTTGTAGCCACTGTGCGGCTTGCGGTTCCAGGAACCATGCTGGCCGATAAATGCGCCATTACTGAAGGGCGCGGGCAGTTTGCTGCCCTCGGCGAAGGTCAGCCCCAGCGACGCAGTATGAGGGCCTACCGCATAGTCGGGAGCGATGGCCTTGGCGACCATGTCCAGGTTCTGCGGGGTGACACGCACATCCACATGCTGGCCGTAATAACTGAAAGGCCAGCCGTAGAAGCCGCCATCCTTGACCGAGGTGATGTAATCCGGCACCAGGTCACTGCCGATCTCATCGCGTTCGTTGACCGCCGTCCACAGCTTGCCGCTCTGTGGCTCCCACGCCATGCCGTTGGGGTTGCGCAGGCCGGAGGCAAAAATGCGGTGTTGGCCGCTGGCGCGGTCGACTTCCCAAATGGCGGCGCGGCCCTGTTCGGCTTCCAGGCCGTTTTCGCCGACGTTGCTGTTGGAGCCGACGCTCACGTACAGCTTGCTGCCGTCATGGCTGGCCACCACATTTTTGGTCCAGTGGTGGTTCAAGGGGCCACCGGGTAAATCCACCACCTTGGTGCCTGGGGAGGTGATCGCGGTTTCACCTGGCTGATAGGGGAAGCGCAGCAACTTATCCGAATCGGCCACATATAAGTCGTTGCCCACCAGGGCCATGCCAAACGGCGAGTTGAGGTTTTCCAGGAACACCGTGCGAGTTTCTGCCACGCCATCATGGTCGGCATCGCGCAGCAAGGTAATGCGGTTCGGGCTCGGCACGCCGGCGCCAGCGCGGTCCATGACTTTTTCCATCACCCAGCCGCGCACGCCTTTGGCATCGTCCGGCTTGGGCGGTGCATTGGTCTCGGCCACCAGCACGTCGCCGTTGGGCAGCACGTAGAGCCAGCGCGGGTGGTCCAGGCCTTCGGCGAATGCGGCCACTTGGGTGCCTGCGGCCGCGATTGGCTTGGCGCCTTCGGGCCAGCCGATGGCCGGGGCGATATTGACGGTGGGGATCAACGTCTTGTTCGGCTCCGGCAGCCGGGGCGAGGGCCCGGTGCCGTCGGCGACCTGCAGGGTTGAGCTTTCGCCGCATGCAGCGAGGCTACCGGCGAACATGATCAGTAGGGCGAGTCGGGTTTTAGGCATGGTTTTCTCCTTGATACCTGTAGGGGTAGAGAAGCACGAACGGCAGATGGTTCAAGTACAAGGCCAGCTTTAATTGACGCTCCACCCCCAACCCACTAACCTTCGCGGCTTGTTCCAGGTGCTCTGTGGCGCGCGCGTCGACAGAGTGAAACAGGGAAGCCGGTGAGTGAGCGCACTTGTACACAGTGCCGCCGCGATTCCGGCGCTGCCCCCGCAACGGTAAATGAGTCAAGACGGTGCTGTTTGCCACTGTATCGCGTGCGATATGGGAAGGCGCACCCTCGGCTGCTTGCTATCAAAAGCGCCACTCATGAGCCCGGAGACCGGCCTGGATCATCCAACAGCATCACGGTGGGCGATGCTTGGCTGTCTGTTTTTTCTTTTTCCTGCCCGCCGTTTTTGTCCAGCCCCAACGGAGAGCTGCCATGACTGATTCCCCCGACCGCGACGAACGCCACTTGGCGCGCATGCTGCGCAAAAAAGCCGTGATTGACGAGCGCATCGCCAATTCCCCCAATGAGTGCGGCCTGCTGCTGGTGCTGACCGGCAATGGCAAAGGCAAGAGCAGTTCGGCGTTCGGCATGTTGGCCCGGGCCATGGGGCATGGCATGCAATGCGGTGTGGTGCAGTTCATCAAGGGGCGTAACAGCACCGGCGAAGAATTGTTTTTCCGCCGCTTCCCCGAGCAGGTGCACTTTCATGTGATGGGCGAAGGCTTCACCTGGGAAACCCAGGATCGCCAGCGCGATATCGCCGCTGCCGAAGCGGCTTGGGCGGTGTCCCGGGCCATGTTGAATGACCCCTCTATCGGCTTGGTGGTGCTGGACGAATTGAACATCGCCCTCAAGCACGGTTACCTTGACCTGGACCAGGTACTCAGCGACCTGCAAGCCCGCCCGCCCATGCAGCATGTGGTGGTCACCGGCCGTGGCGCCAAGCCTGAGCTGATCGAAATGGGCGACACCGTCACCGAAATGGGCATGCTCAAGCACGCGTTCCAGGCCGGTATCAAGGCACAGAAAGGCGTCGAACTTTGAATCAGCCCCGTCATTGCCCGGCCGTATTGATCGCCGCTCCGGCGTCCGGCCAGGGCAAAACCACGGTCACCGCCGCGCTCGCCCGTTTGCACCGCAACCTGGGACGCAAGGTGCGCGTGTTCAAATGCGGGCCGGACTTTCTCGACCCGATGATCCACGAGCGTGCCACTGGCGCGCCGGTGTACCAGTTGGACATGTGGATGGTGGGCGAGCAGGAAAGCCGCCGCCTGCTCTGGGAGGCAGCGGGGGAAGCTGACCTGATCCTCATCGAAGGCGTGATGGGCCTGTTCGACGGCACGCCTTCCAGCGCTGACCTGGCGCGGCACTTCGGTGTACCAGTGCTGGGCGTGATCGATGGCACCGCCATGGCCCAGACGTTCGGCGCTTTGGCGCTGGGGCTGGCGCGCTATCAGCCCGACCTGCCGTTCGCCGGCGTGCTGGCCAATCGCGTCGGCACCCTGCGCCATGCGCAATTGCTTGAAGGCAGCCTCACCGAGGGCTTGCGTTGGTACGGCGCGTTATCCCGTGAGACCGGCATCGAACTGCCCAGCCGCCACCTGGGCCTGGTGCAAGCCAGCGAACTGAATGACCTTGATATACGCTTGGATGCTGCCGCCCAGGCGTTGGGCAGCAGTTGCGAAGTGGCCCTGCCGCCGCCGGTGACCTTTGCCGCGCCGCAAGTGGTCGAGGCCGAGCCCTTGCTGGCCGGTGTGCGGATTGCCGTGGCCCGTGACGAAGCCTTTGCCTTTACCTACGGCGCCAGCCTGGATTTGCTGCGGGCGATGGGCGCCGAGTTGAAGTTCTTTTCACCGATCCATGATCGCCAATTGCCTGAAGCGGACAGCCTCTATTTGCCCGGCGGGTATCCGGAACTGCATCACCAGGCATTGTCGGCCAACACCTCGATGCTGGACGCCATCCGTGCTCATCACACCGCTGGCAAACCACTGCTCGCTGAATGTGGCGGCATGCTCTATCTGCTCGACTCCTTGACCGATGTGGAGGGTAGGCGCGCCGAACTGGTTGGCTTGTTGCAAGGCGATGCGGTGATGCAGAAGAAACTCGCGGCCCTGGCGCTGCAAAGCGTTGAGCTACCGGAGGGGACGTTGCGTGGGCATACCTATCATCATTCTCTGACCAGTACCGAATGGGCGCCGATTGCCCGTGGGCTTAGCCCTAACGGCGGGCGCGGTGCCGAGGCGGTCTATCGACAGGGGCGGATGACGGCGTCCTATGTGCACTTTTATTTTCCGTCGAATCCTGGCGCGGTGGCCGCGTTGTTCGCGCCAGACCTTGAGACAGCTATCGCAGGCAAGCCAGCTCCCACAGGGGAATGCATTCCAAATGTGGGAGGGGGCTTGCCCCCGATGAGGCCATGACTGACAACGCTTTCCCCCAAGCCGATCGCGAGGCCGTCTATCGCGCCATCGCCGAACGCCGCGACATGCGCCACTTCCGCGGTGGCAGCGTCGCGCCTGAACTGCTGCAACGCCTGCTCCACGCCGCGCACCAGGCGCCCAGTGTCGGCTTGATGCAGCCGTGGCGTTTTATCCGCATCAGCGACCGTTCGTTGCGCAGCCAGATTCAACAGTTGGTGGAAGAAGAGCGCGTGCGCACCGCCGAAGCTTTGGGCGAGCGCTCCGATGCGTTCATGAAGCTCAAGGTTGAAGGCATCAACGACTGCGCCGAGGTACTGGTCGCCGCCTTGATGGACGATCGTGAGCGCCACATTTTCGGGCGCCGCACCTTGCCGGAAATGGACATGGCCTCGCTCTCCTGCGCCATCCAGAACCTGTGGCTGGCGGCGCGCGTGGAAGGGTTGGGCATGGGCTGGGTTTCGCTGTTCGACCCCCAGGCCCTGGCCGAGTTGCTGGGTTTGCCACCCGGTGCAAAGCCCCTGGCGGTGTTGTGCCTGGGCCCGGTGGCAGAGTTTTACCCGGCACCGATGTTGCAGCTCGAGGGCTGGGCCGAGCCGCGACCGCTAAGTGACATGCTGTATGAAAACAAGTGGGGAGTGAGTCAATGAGTGTGGCCTTGCTGTGTGTCGCTGCGGTGGCGCTGGATGCGCTGCTGGGTGAGCCCAGGCGCTGGCATCCGCTGGTGGCGTTCGGCAATTTCGCCGGGCGCATCGAGCAACGTTTCAATACTGGCGGGCGTGGCTGGCGCAGCCATGGTGTGACCGCGTGGTTTATCGCGGTGGTGCCGCTGACCCTGCTGGCCACGGCGTTGTCTTGGGCGCCTTATATCGGCTGGCTGCTGGAGATCCTGGCGCTGTACTGCGCCTTGGGCATGCGCAGCCTGGGCGAGCACGTGATGCCAGTGGCCCAGGCTCTGCGCCGTGATGACCTGGACGAAGCGCGCACGCGTGTGAGTTACCTGGTCAGCCGCCAGACCAGCGAACTGGACCGTACTGAAGTCGCGCGCGCAGCCACCGAATCGGTGCTGGAGAACGGCAGCGATGCGGTATTCGCCGCGTTGTTCTGGTTCGTGGTGGCCGGTGTGCCGGGCGTGGTGCTCTATCGTCTGAGCAACACCCTGGACGCCATGTGGGGCTATCGCAATGAGCGCTTTGAGCGCTTCGGTTGGGCAGCCGCCAGGATCGATGATGTGCTCAACTATATTCCTGCGCGCTTGGTGGCTTTAACCTACGCGCTATTGGGTAAAACCCGCCTGGCGCTCAAATGCTGGCGCACCCAGGGGCCGACCTGGGACAGCCCCAACGCCGGCCCGGTGATGGCGGCAGGGGCCGGTGCCTTGGGTGTGGAGCTCGGCGGCGCGGCGATTTATCACGGCGAGGTGCATCAGCGCCCGCCATTGGGCGAAGGCCCGCCGGCCGACGCCGATTCCATTGATCGCGGCTGGCAACTGGTGCAGCGCGGCGTATGGCTGTGGCTGCTGGTCCTGTGCGTGGGGGCGCAAATCTATGCTTGAACATGGTGGTCGGCTGCGTAAGGCGGCGATTGAGTACGGCATTGCCGAAGCGGATTGGCTCGACCTGTCCAGCGGCCTGGCGCCCTGGCCGTGGCCGATTCCCGAGATTCCCTTGCGTGCCTGGGCGCGCTTGCCGGAAACCGATGACGGCTTGGAGAAGGCTGCCAGCGAGTATTACGGTGCTGGCCCGTTGCTGCCGGTGCCGGGTTCCCAGGCAGCGATCCAACTGCTGCCGCGACTGCGTCGTTCCGGTAAGGTCGGCGTGCTTTCGCCCTGTTACGCCGAGCACGCCGAAGCCTGGCGTCGCGCCGGTTATGTGGTGCGCGAAGTGCAGGAGCAGGAAGTCGACTTCTTTCTCGACAGCCTCGACGTGCTGGTGGTGGTCAACCCCAACAACCCCACGGGCTTGAGCCTGAGCCCGCAACGCCTGCTGGACTGGCATGCGCGGCTGGCCCAGCGTGGTGGCTGGCTGGTGGTGGACGAGGCGTTCATTGACGTGACCCCGGACTTGAGCCTGGCCAGCCATGCCGATCAGGTCGGCTTGATCGTGCTGCGCTCATTCGGCAAGTTCTTCGGCCTGGCCGGCGTGCGCCTGGGCTTTGTGCTGGCCGAGCGCAAGTTGCTCAAGCTGTTGGCCGAACAGGTCGGGCCCTGGGCCGTCAGTGGGCCGACGCGGGTGCTGGGCCAAGTGTGCCTGCGCGACACCGACGGGCATGCGCGCCAGCGCAGTCGTTGCATCGCAGCCGGCCAGCGTCTGTTCGAGTTGCTTGAGCGCCGCGGCCTTCAACCTCACGGTGGCTGCGCATTGTTCCAGTGGTTGATTACCCCCCACGCTGAACGGCTGTACGAGTTCATGGCCCAACGCGGCATCCTGCTGCGCTTGTTTGTGCACAACAGCAGCGTGCGCTTGGGCCTGCCCGGCACCGACGCCGACTGGCTGCGCCTTGACGAAGCCCTGGCCGCCTACAAGGACGCCACATGACCACGTTGATGGTGCAGGGCACCACCTCCGACGCCGGTAAAAGCACCCTGGTGACTGCGCTGTGTCGCTGGCTGGTACGCCAGGGCGTCGCGGTGGTGCCGTTCAAGCCGCAGAACATGGCGCTCAACAGCGCGGTGACCGCCGAAGGCGGCGAGATCGGCCGCGCCCAAGCGGTGCAGGCCCAGGCTGCCAACCTGGCGCCCCATACCGACATGAACCCGGTATTGCTCAAGCCCAACAGCGACACTGGCTCCCAAGTGATCATCCATGGCCGTGCGGTCACCACCATGAATGCCGTGGCCTACCACGACTACAAAGCCATTGCGATGCAAGCGGTGCTGGCCTCCCACACGCGTTTGAGCCAGGCCTACCCGGTGGTGATGGTCGAAGGCGCGGGCTCACCGGCCGAGATCAACCTGCGTGCCAATGACATTGCCAACATGGGCTTCGCCGAAGCGGTGGACTGCCCGGTGCTGTTGATCGCAGACATCAACCGCGGCGGCGTGTTTGCCCATCTGGTCGGCACCCTGGAGCTGCTGTCGCCCAGTGAGCAGGCCCGGGTCAAGGGCTTCATCATCAACCGTTTTCGCGGCGATATCGCGTTGCTGCAACCAGGGCTGGACTGGCTCGAAGCGCGCACCGGCAAACCGGTCGTCGGCGTGCTGCCCTACGTGATGGACCTGCACCTGGAGGCGGAAGACGGCATCGACCAGCGCCAGATCGACAAGGCCGCCCAGGTGCTCAAGGTGGTGGTGCCGGTGCTGCCGCGCATCAGCAACCATACCGACTTCGACCCGCTGCGCTTGCACCCCCAGGTGGACTTGCAGTTCGTCGGGCCGGGCCAGGCGATACCTGCTGCTGACCTGATCATCCTGCCGGGCTCGAAAAGCGTGCGCAGTGACCTGGCCTATCTGCGTGCCAACGGCTGGGACACCGCCGTGGCGCGGCATCTGCGTTATGGCGGCAAGGTACTGGGGATCTGCGGCGGCTTGCAGATGCTCGGCGAGCAAGTCCACGACCCGTTGGGCCTGGAAGGGCTGGCCGGTTCCAGCGACGGCCTTGGGTTGCTGGCGTTCAGCACCACCCTGGAACAAGAGAAACAACTGCGCAATGTGCGTGGGCGTCTGGTATTGGAAGATGCCGACGTCAGCGGTTATGAAATCCATGCGGGGGTGACTTGCGGCGCTGCCTTGGCAAGCGCTGCGGTACTGCTGGACGATGGCCGCAGCGATGGCGCGCAGAGCCCTGATGGGCAAATTCTAGGCACCTACCTGCACGGCCTGTTCGAGACCCCGGCTGCGTGCAGCGCGTTGCTGCGTTGGGCCGGGTTGCAGGATGTGCAAGAGGTGGATTATCACGGCTTGCGCGAGCGCGATATCGAGCGGTTGGCGGACTTGGTGGAGCACCACTTGGACACCGATTTGTTGCGCAAGCTATGTGGGATCTGACGGTGTTCACACCATCCAACTGTGGGAGCTGGTTTGCCTGCGATAGCCATGTGTATCTACACAACGCTGTAGTGCTCAACGGTAACCACGATGCGAAGCGGGCCGCTCTTGATCTTGCTCTTGATCTGCTTTTGATCTTGATCTTAGGCGCCCCGTTAAACCACGCTGGCCGGAATTCGACAGGGATTTGGGGGGTAAACCGGCAGGGATGCCGGTTTAGCCGCCCCGCGCCATGGATGGCGCGTGGCGGCGGCCCCCCAAATCACTGGCGGATTACGGGCACACCGAGCCTGGGCGAGGTGCCGAGTGGTGGGGCAAGAGCGTTTTGCTTACTTTTGCGCTTTTCAAAAGTGAGCCGCTGTAAAAGCGGAACCCTAAGTGGCCGTTACCGCAGAAATGGATATGTACACGGTCCAACTGTGTTGACTGTCAGGCCGTCTTCGCAGGCAAGCCAGCTCCCACATTTGGGTCGCGGTGCGTCAGCTGGATCAGCGTCGGCTGTCAGGCCGTCACGGGAGCAAGCTCCCTCGCCACATCGTTTGCCAGGGGCCTTTGCATGTATCAATTGATCCTCGGCGGCGCCCGTTCGGGCAAGAGCCGTCTGGCCGAAAAGCTTGCCGCAGAGAGCGGGCTTGCCGTCATTTATATCGCCACCAGCCAGCCGCTCGACGGTGAGATGAACGAGCGTGTCACTTTGCACCGCCAGCGTCGTCCCGACCATTGGGGCCTGGTTGAAGAGCCCATCGACCTAGCGCGTGTGCTACAGGAAAACGCCGCCACTGATCGCTGCCTGCTGGTGGATTGCCTGACCTTATGGCTCACCAATCTTCTGATGCTCGAAGACCCGGCGCGCCTTGCGTGCGAGCGTGATCAACTGTTGCAAACCCTGGCTTCGCTGCCGGGGGAAATCATTTTTGTCAGCAACGAGACCGGTCTGGGTGTCGTGCCGCTGGGCGAATTGACTCGCCGTTATGTGGATGAAGCCGGTTGGCTGCATCAAGCCTTGGCCGAGCAATGTCAGCGCGTTGTGCTGACGGTTGCCGGCCTGCCCCTGACTTTGAAAGGTACTGCGTTATGACCGATTCCTGGTGGCTCAACCCCTGCAAGGCGGTGGATACCACGACCCACGAACAGGCGCTGGCGCGTCAGCAGCAGTTGACCAAGCCCGCTGGCTCCCTCGGTCAGTTGGAGGCGCTGGCGGTGCAGTTGGCGGGTTTGCAGGGCCAGGTCAAACCGTCGGTGGATCACCTGTGGATCGCGATTTTTGCCGGCGATCACGGCGTGGTCGCTGAAGGCGTGTCGGCATTTCCCCAAGAGGTCACCGGGCAGATGCTGCAAAACTTCGTCACCGGTGGCGCGGCGATCAGCGTGTTGGCGCGGCAACTGCAAGCGCAATTGGAGGTGATTGACCTCGGCACGGTCACGCCGTCCCTGGATTTGCCCGGCGTTCGTCACCTGAATATCGGTGCGGGCACGGCTAATTTCGTGCATGGCCCGGCGATGACCCAAGCCCAAGGGCAGTTGGCCTTGCAAGCTGGACGAGACAGCGCACGCCGTGCCCTGGAAAGCGGCGCGCAACTCTTTATCGGCGGTGAGATGGGCATCGGCAATACCACTGCCGCCAGTGCCTTGGCCTGCGCATTGCTGGATTGCCAGGTCACTGACCTCACAGGCCCTGGCACCGGTTTGAACGCCGCAGGGGTCAGCCACAAGGTCGCGGTCATCGAGCGCGCCCTGGGGTTGCACGCCGGTCAGCGCAGCGATGCGTTGCAAACCCTGTTCAATCTCGGCGGTTTTGAAATTGCTGCCTTGGTTGGCGCCTACCTGGCCTGCGCCCAGGAAGGCATGGTGGTGCTGGTGGATGGGTTCATCTGCAGCGTGGCCGCGCTGGTGGCGGTGCGCTTGAACCCGGCATGCCGCGAATGGCTGGTGTTCGGCCATCGGGGTGCCGAGCCGGGTCATCGCCACGTGCTGCACAGCCTCGATGCGCAACCGTTGCTGGAACTGGGCCTGCGCCTGGGCGAAGGCAGCGGCGCGGCGTTGGCGGTGCCCTTGTTGCGTCTGGCGTGTGCGCTGCACGGGCAGATGGCGACCTTCGCCGAAGCAGCCGTGGCGGATCGCCCCGCATGACCTTGCGCCTGGACCTGCTGCGCCACGGCGAAACCGAGCTGGGCGGCGGCCTGCGTGGCAGCCTGGACGATGCGCTGACCGCCAACGGCTGGCAGCAGATGCGTGACGCAGTGGTGGGGCAAGGGCCCTGGGATCGGCTGATCAGCTCGCCGCTGCAACGCTGCGCTCTGTTCGCCCGGGAGCTGGGGACGCAACTTGATTTGCCGGTGAGTCTGGAGCCTGACTTGCGGGAGCTTCACTTCGGCGCCTGGGAAGGGCAGAGTGCGGCCGCGTTGATGGATACCGATGCCGAAGGGCTGGGCTTGTTCTGGGCCAACCCCTATGGCTTCACGCCGCCGGAGGGTGAGCCTGTCATCCAGTTTTCCGAGCGCGTGCTTGGCGCTGTCGCCCGGCTGCATCAGGCGTACGCGGGCCAGCGGGTGCTGTTGGTCAGTCATGGCGGTGTGATGCGCCTGCTGCTGGCGCAGGCGCGAGGGTTGCCCCGTGAGCAACTGCTGAATGTTGAAGTGGGTCACGGTGCCTTGTTCGGCCTGCAGGTTGAAGCCGATGGTGTGTTGAAGGAAGGACTCTGACGATGCTGCCGTTCTGGATCGCCCTGCAATTTCTCAGCAGTCTGCCCATTCGCTTGCCGGGCATGCCGCAACCTCAAGAACTGGGCCGTTCGTTGTTGTTTTATCCGCTGGTTGGGTTGCTGTTCGGCGTGCTGTTATGGGGCCTCAATCAGTTGTTGCAGGGCGCCCCGTTGCTGTTGCACGCCGCGTTGCTGCTCACAGCCTGGGTGTTGCTCAGCGGTGGCCTGCACCTGGACGGCCTGGCCGACAGCGCCGATGCCTGGCTGGGTGGTTTTGGCGACCGCGAGCGCACCCTCAGCATCATGAAAGACCCGCGCAGCGGCCCGATTGCGGTGGTCACCCTGGGCTTGGTGCTGCTACTCAAGTTCAGTGCGCTGGTGGCATTGATCGAACAACACAATGGCGCCGCCTTGATCCTGGCGCCCCTGATCGGACGCGCTTCGATGCTGGCGCTGTTTCTCAGCACGCGCTATGTGCGGGCGGGCGGATTGGGCCAGGCACTGTCAGATCATCTGCCGCGAATTGTCGGCCAACAGGTGCTGATCCTCAGCGGGTTGGCCTGCATCCTGATCGGTGGTTTCAGCGGCGGCATCGCGGTGTTGCTGGCGGCACTGTGTTTCGTGTGGCTGCGCCAGTTGATGGTCAAGCGTCTGGGCGGTACCACCGGCGACACTGCTGGCGCACTGCTGGAGCTGCTTGAAGTCGCGGTACTGGTCGGGCTGGCGCTGTAACGCTTTCTTGCAATTGATTAACTCCCGGTATATACACGCTCTATGCTTGCCTCCCAATGTTTATGCACCAACCTGCGACGCGCTGCCCGTGGCGTCAGCAGGCACTATGACGGCGCTCTCGACGGCTTCGGGATCAACGTTGCCCAGTATTCTCTGTTGTGCAACCTGCAGCGTCTCGACCAGCCGAGCATTTCCAGCCTGGCGGACGCCATGGGCCTGGATCGCAGCACCCTGGGGCGCAACCTGCGCGTCCTGGAAGGTGAGGGGCTGGTGCAGTTGGTCGAGGGTGACGATTTGCGCAACCGCCTGGTGGTGTTGACTGGCACAGGGCAAGAGCGGCTGACTGCCGCGTTACCGGCTTGGGAAGCGGCGCAACAGAAATTGATTGATAAGCTCGGCGCCGAAAAGCGCGAAATGTTGTTGGCCTTGCTGGATGAACTCGCCTGAATGGCGGTTTGTTCGACTACAAGAGGGTATATACCCGCGAACGGAGAATAAGAAATGACCTCGATGTGGCGCACCAGTGGTTGGGTCCTTTTAGGGAGTGCGCTGATCCTGGCGTTGTCCTTGGGCGTACGGCATGGCTTTGGCCTGTTCCTGGCGCCGATGAGCAGCGAATTCGGTTGGGGGCGTGAAACCTTTGCCTTTGCCATCGCCTTGCAGAATCTGATCTGGGGCTTGGCGCAGCCATTTACCGGGGCCTTGGCCGACCGTTTCGGCGCGACCAAGGCGGTGTTTGTCGGCGGGGTGTTGTACGCCGTCGGCCTGGTGCTCATGGGCATGTCCGACTCCGCGTGGTCACTGTCGTTGAGCGCAGGTTTGCTGATTGGCATTGGCCTGTCCGGCACCTCGTTCTCGGTGATTCTCGGCGTGGTTGGCCGCGCCGTTGCGCCCGAAAAACGCAGCATGGCCATGGGCATTGCCAGCGCCGCCGGCTCGTTCGGCCAGTTCGCCATGGTGCCCGGCACCCTCGGCTTGATTGGTTGGCTGGGCTGGTCGGCCGCCTTGCTGGCGCTGGGCTTGATGGTGGCGTTGATCCTGCCGCTGGTCGCCATGCTCAAGGACCGGCCGCTGGCGGTCACGGTGGGCCAGCAAACCCTGGGCGAAGCGCTGAAAGAGGCCTGCTCCCACTCCGGCTTCTGGCTGCTGTCCTTCGGCTTTTTTGTGTGCGGTTTCCAAGTGGTTTTTATCGGTGTGCACTTGCCGGCGTACCTGGTCGACCAGCACCTGCCGGCCACGGTGGGCACCACGGTGCTGGCCTTGATTGGCCTGTTCAACGTATTTGGCACCTACACGGCGGGTTGGCTCGGTGGCCGCATGTCCAAGCCGCGTCTGCTCACCGGCTTGTATCTGTTGCGGGCGGTAGTGATTGTGTTGTTCCTGTGGGCGCCGGTCACCGAAGTCACGGCGTATCTGTTTGGCATGGCGATGGGATTCCTGTGGTTGTCCACGGTGCCGCTGACCAATGGCACCGTCGCGACCCTGTTTGGGGTACGCAACCTCTCGATGCTCGGCGGGATTGTGTTCCTGTTCCACCAACTGGGCTCGTTCCTCGGCGGGTGGCTGGGCGGGGTGGTCTATGATCGAACCGGTAGCTACGATTTGATCTGGCAGGTGGCAATTTTACTCAGCGTGCTCGCCGCCGCGCTGAATTGGCCGGTGCGTGAGCGGCCGGTGGCGCGCATTCAGGCGCAGATGGAGGCGGCATGAGCATGACAGCGCGTCTTATGCTGTTGGCTGTGGGGCTGGGGTTGTTGCTGCTGGCCTGGTGGGGTTGGCAACGGGGCGGCCTGGCGTTGATGCAACTGGGCATGGCGATCTGCTAAGTTGTGGGTCTGAACTGACTCAAGGACTTTTGACATGCAGATGCGCTGGCTCGCTCTACCCGTCCTGATGGCTATTGGCAGCGTGGCGATGGCCGCCAGTTGCCCACCGTTGCTGGAGGGCCAACTGCCCAAGCTGCGGGCCAAGGAATCCATCGATCTGTGCCAGCAATTCGCTGGCAAACCCTTGGTGATCGTCAACACGGCGAGCTTCTGCGGCTTTGCCCCGCAATTCAAGGGCCTGGAAGCGTTGTATCAGCGCTACAAGGGCGAAGGTCTGGAAGTGATCGGCGTGCCGTCCGATGACTTCAAACAGGAAGCCAAGACCGGGGAAGAAACCGCCAAGGTCTGCTACGTGAATTATGGCGTGACCTTCACCATGACCGAGCCGCAGAAGGTCAAGGGGCCGGATGCGGTGCACCTGTTCAAGGTGCTTGCACAGCAGGCCGACGCCGCGCCCAAGTGGAACTTCTACAAGTATGTAGTGGATCGCCAGGGCAATCTGGTTGCCAGTTTTTCCAGCCTGACCAAGCCGGACAGTCCGGAGCTGATCAAGGCGGTGGAACAGGCATTGGCTTCCAAACCCTGACCGCCAGCCAAACAAAAGCCCCGCCTCCTTCACAGGAGAGCGGGGCTTTTTTATACGACTGCGGTTAGAACTTGTAGGTCATGCCCAAGCCGAAACCGTTGGCGCTGTTTTCATACTTGGCGTTGTAGCTGGCCAATTGGTTGGAGCGCGAGATCTTGACGTCCTCTTCCTTCAGGTAGGAGTAGGCCAGGTCGATGGTCATGTTATCCATGACCTGGTAGCCCAGGCCCAGGCTGAAGATAGTACGGTCGCCGGTCGGGATGCGCGGTGAGCGATCCGTGTTGTTGGTAGGCGACTGGTCGAATGTCAGGCCGGTACGCAGTACCACTTGCTTGGTGAGCTGGTACGAAGTACCCACGGCGTAGGCCCAGGTGTCGTGCCAGTTCTGGTCTTCCTTGATTGTGCTGACCAAGCCTGGGGCAAGCGCGCCGCCAGTAGCGCCGCTGACGCCTTCGTTCTTGACGGTGATGTCTTTCAGGCGGCTCCAGCGTGTCCAGGTTGCACCGGCATAGAGTTTCCACGCGTCGGTCAGGTCTTGAGTGACGGACAGGTCGTAGGACTCAGGTGTGTCGATTTTCAGCGAGGCGTCATAGCGGTTGCTGCGCAGGAACGGCGAGGTCGCGGTCGGTGCGGTGACTTCGGTGTGGCCGTCCAGCTTGTAGCTGACCTTGGAGTGGTAGGTCAGGCCGACACGGGTGGTATCGGTGGCTTGGACCAGTACGCCGATGTTGAAGCCCAGCGCGGTGTCGTCACCCTTGATCTTGATATTGGTGTCTGGCGCGCGAGGGTTCAGCGTCAGGTCCGATTCCAGGGTGCCGGCAATGCGGTTGATGGTCGGGCCAAAACCCACGGAAACGCGGTCGTTGAAGGCGTAGCTGACGGTCGGTTGCAAGGTGATGACTTTCACTTCGCTCTTGCTGCCAAAGCCACGGCCCTGGAAGCCGCTTTCGTAGTCGGTTACCAGGCCGAACGGCGCATAGACGCCGAAGCCGACAGCCCACTGGTCGTTGAGCTTATTGGTGTAGAAACCGAAAGGCACGGCAGTGAAAGGCACCATATCGCCTTTGTTGCTGCCAGCGGAGCGGCCGCTGACATTGCTGATATCGGTGGAGGCATCAATGGCTGCAACGCCACCGGTGATCTGTTGGCCTTCCAGGCGTGCCATACCGGCAGGGTTACCGAACACAGTGCTCGCATCATCGGCAGAAGAAGAGCGACCTGCGAAACCGGTACCCATCCCGCTGACGCTCTGTTCGTTGAGGGCAAAGCCGCTGGCGAACAATTGGGAGGATGCCATGGCAACGGCGAGGCTAAGTGTGGTCTTGAGCATTACTTTTTTCATTATTAGAACTCCGTGTGATCACCGCTGCGGAAAGTATCAATAAATTTCACATCGCGCTATAGGCTGTAATGCAGGAGATAGAGCGGTTTTGTAGGACAATCCGACCAAAATTGCCGTTTTTTGCCGAATCTTGCAATTTGCCCGGTCAGCAAGCTGCCTGTTTCAGGGGGCTTACACAGGTTTGCCACGCTTGGGTGAAATCTCGCAGGCGGCCTTGTGGATGGAATATTTCTTTCCAGATACGCGCCATGGCCAGCACATCGCCGGGTGCGGGAAGGGCTGGGCGTTGTTGTTCCACCAGCAACCAGGCGATGGCCGTGGCGTAGCGCAGGTTCACGGTCAACTCCAACTGAGGCGCGCTGAGGAACGCATGTTGGCTGGCCAGCCCGCGCACCAGGCTGGCGCGTTCAGGGTCCAGGGCCAGGTAGTCATCCCAGAGGGCGCGGTGACGTGGTTCGGTGATGCTGTAGAGGCCATGGCCGCGCCGGTCATGCAGCGCCGAGCCCAGTTCTGACTGGCTGGCGGCAATGCCCAGCAGCAGGGATTCGGCTGTCGAGCTGTGACGGCCGAGGTACATCAGCGTCGGCCGGATCACATAGCGACACAATTCACTGGCGGCAATACCCATACGAGCCTCAGTCCTTACAAAGAGTGGACGAGCCTGAGAAGGGGGGCTTGGCAGCAATGAATCGGATCTCAGGCCCGTCGTAAGCGGATCATGCCGCTTGACTTGAAGTGTAGTGTCATATTCCTGATGTAAAGGACTGTTTTTAAAACATCTTCTGCAATCGGTTATAACGTTTATATCGATTTGTACTTAGCGCCACGGACTCAAGGCCAAATTCCAGGCAATAAAAAACCCTGTTGTTCAAACAGGGTTTTTGAGGTTTCAGCGACGCGGGTCGATCAGGCGGTCAGTGCCTGACGGGTACGATCGATCACGGCCTGCAGCGGTTCTGCGCTGGAGTATTGATCGGGGTACAGGCGTTCGCTGTGACGAGCGATGCCGTGTTCGTTGACCAGGGTGAAGCTGAAGCAGCCTTTGCGAGCAGCCATGATCAGGCAGTTCATTGGGGCAAAAGCGTTGGTGAGGGCGCGAATGGCATCCTGAGTGTGGATTTGAGCGTTCATATTATTGGTGTTCCTACAAATGACACGGATAAGAACCGTGCAACGTTAAAACGTTCCAGTAACGCTGATCACCATTGATCAAACGAAGAACCCGACTGGAACAAAGCAGCCAGTTTGAAGCGCTATGGAATTAGGCGCGCTTGGGCTGGCAGGTAGGTACTTAGGAGGGCAGGCAACACAACAGGGGCAAAGGTTCTGGGCCCGGGGTGAAGATCCTGATCAATTTGCAGGTTGGTTCGGTCAGAGTATTGGAACTTCGCGCCACCCTTTGCTTGTTCAAAGGCAGTGTCGTCGCAAGGAATACCTGGAAACCATCGAGGTGGCCGATCCCATGTGGTTCAGGGGACGTATTCGACCAGAATTGACTTTCAGCTTGGTACTAACGCCGCGGATAGTAACGGATTGAAACAGGGAAGGGAAGGCCGATTGCAAAAAAACTTCGATCAGCCGCCGAGCAACTCGCGATAGAGCAGTACGGTCATGGACGCGGCCAGGGCGCAGCCCAGCCCATAGGCGGCGAGCGTCAATCGCAAGGACTGGCCGGTCTCGATCATGTGGATCACTTCGCGCATGTCATTGATCTTTCCGTCACTGAGTTCGATGCACAGGACCACGGCGGTAAAGGCGGCTGACAGCAAGATAGCAATGGCGAACAGTGCGCCGTCCGGAGAGGGGAGCGCAGCATTGATTCCCAGGGAGGTCGCGCAGATGGCCAGTAGCAGCCCGGCGAATAACAGAATTCCTTTCATCGGCCCTACTGGTTTGCATTGTCGGTGGCGCAGTGTGGCGAGCCGAGGCGGATTTGAAAAGCCCTCGGGTTTGCCCGGTCAGTAACATGTTTAACCGGTGTTGAATCAAAAAACGCCGCCGATATAACCAGTCGATCGGGACTTGTGCACATTTGTGGCCAAGGGTGTAACCCTGCTGTCACTGGTGTGCAAGTGCGCCCATTTGCCTGTAATCAAAATTTAAGTCAATGAAAAATCTCGCTTTTTTTTATTGGTGAAAAAATCGTCAGTTTGACTGCGGCCCCCGTTCCATGGGGCTTTGCGCCTGTTCTAGGGGGGTTGTCCACTGAGTTATCCACAGCTTCTGTGGATTGTCCCGAGCGCTTGCTCTAGGACGGGCGTGCACGGTTTTTTCAGCTTTACCTGTACGAAAAAAAGAGTAGAGTGGCGCGCCTTCCGTTCTGCCCCACAGTGCTTTATGAAGTTTCGCTCAGTATCACCTTCTGTTACCGACACGCCCCAAACTGTTACCGCACCCAAGCGTTTTTCCTTGAAGGTCGCATTGTGGCTGCTCGACAGCCCGCGCCTGGGGCAGAGCACCAATATCAAGCATCTCGCCGGACGCTTGCTCAAGCAGCCCGCCCGCGAAGGCGTGGTGGCCGCTCAGAGCCGTCTTGGCCAACTGATGTGCCGCGAGTGCGGAAATGCCCGTGACCGGCGCATCGGCCACGATTTGTTGCGTTCGGCTGCTCGCGCCGGCGACCGTCGCGCCCAGCGCGAACTGGGCCAGGTCGAAGACTGAGCTGTCCTCCGGCCTTAGGCTTGGTTAACCTTGATCTTTTTCGGTGATGGCAGAAATGGCTATGGTGTTTGACTGGACCAGTATCGCCTTGGGTCTTGTGGGTGCAGCCGTGCCGCTACTGGCGCTGTGCTGGCAACTCCAGCGGCGTCTGACCGCACGCACCACCGGTTGGGAACTGCTGGAAGAACGCCTGGCAACCGCGCAACTGGCCCAGGAAGGGCTCGCCGCGCAACTGGACGCCAGTCGCGATGAGATCAGTGACCTCAGCCAGGCCAATGCCGCCAAACAAGCCGACCTGGCGGCGCTGCGCCGTGAAGTCGAGTTGTTGCAGATCGACCGCGATAACGCCCGCGATGCCGCGCACGCCTGGAACCTCGACCGCAGCGCCAAGGAAACCGAACTGCGTCGCCTTGACGCCTTGGCCGCTGCCCTGAGCGCCGAATTGCGCGAGCAGCAAGAGAGTCATCAGCAACGACTCACCGACCTGCAAGGCTCACGAGACGAACTGCGTGCGCAATTTGCCGAGCTGGCCGGCAAGATCTTCGACGAGCGTGAGCAACGCTTCGCCGAAACCAGTCAGGAGCGGCTGGGCCAACTTCTGGACCCGCTCAAGGAACGTATCCAGTCCTTCGAGAAGCGTGTCGAAGAAAGCTATCAGAACGAAGCCCGTGAGCGCTTTTCCCTCGCCAAAGAGCTTGAGCGCCTGCAGCAATTGAACCTGCGTCTGTCGGACGAAGCCACCAACCTGACTCGCGCCCTCAAGGGCCAGAAAACCCAGGGCAACTGGGGCGAGTTGATTCTTGAACGGGTGCTGGAGCACGCGGGCCTGGAGAAGGGCCGTGAGTACCAGACCCAGGTCAGCCTCAAAGGCCCGGATGGCGAGCGTTTCCAGCCCGACGTGCTGATCATGTTGCCGGGCGACAAGCAGGTGGTGGTCGACTCCAAGGTCAGCTTGACCGCCTATCAACAGTACGTTGCGGCGGATGACGAGGTGATTGGCCAGGCCGCCTTGAAGCAACACGTGCTGTCCCTGCGTAATCATGTCAAAGGCTTGGCCGGCAAGGACTACAAGCGCCTGGAGGGTTTGCACAGCCTGGATTTCGTCCTGCTGTTCGTACCGATCGAGGCTGCCTTTTCTGCGGCATTGCAGGCCGAGCCCAACCTGTTCCAGGAAGCCTTCGACCGCCATATTGTAATCGTCAGCCCCACGACCTTGCTCGCCACCCTGCGCGTGATCGACAGCCTGTGGAAGCAGGAGCGCCAGAGCCAGAACGCACGGGAAATTGCCGAGCGTGCCGGTTGGCTGTATGACAAGTTCGTGCTGTTTATCCAGGACCTGGACGAAGTGGGCAACCGGCTACAACAGTTGGACAAGGCCTACAGCGCGGCGCGCAACAAGCTGACGGATGGGCGTGGGAACCTGGTCAGCCGTACCGAGCAACTCAGGTTGCTCGGTGCCCGCGCCAGCAAGAGCTTGCCGGCGGATCTGCTGGAGCGGGCGATGACCGATTCGGATGGCGTGGCGCATCTCCCGGAATAAATACGGGGCTAAATTGTAGGAGCGAGCTTGCTCGCGAAAAACTCATAGGCGCCGCGTTTATTCAGGAAACACGCGTTATCATTGACGTTTTTCGCGAGCAAGCTCGCTCCTACAGGGGCAAATGCCTGCTCAATAGCGCCCGCAGCGCCGCCGGCTTCACCGGCTTGGCCAAGTAATCCAACCCCGCCCCATGCACCTCGGCCACCATCTCCGGTCGCCCATCGGCACTGATCACTACGCCGGGAATCGGCTCGGCCAGTTGCGCACGCAGCCAGCCCATCAACTCGGTACCGGTTTCGCCGTGGTCCAGGTGGTAATCCACCAACGCCAGTTGCGGGCGGATACCCTCGGCCAGCAATGCCGCGCATTCGGCCTGGTTGGCGGCCGTCCAGACTTCACAGCCCCAGCGCGTGAGCAGGCTGCGCATGCCGATCAGGATGCTGTCTTCGTTATCCACACACAGCACGCGTGCGCCACTCAAGGGCAGGCCGGTTTCTGCGGGCGCCTTGGGTTGCACGCTGGTCTGGTTACGGGCCAGCGGCACGCACACGCTGAAGACGCTGCCTTTGCCCGGCCAGGAGCGCACGCTCAGGCGATGGCCCAGCACGCGGCACAGGCCGTCGGCAATCGCCAGGCCCAGCCCCAGGCCCTTTTCGGCACGGGTCTGGTGACTGTCCAGGCGCTTGAACTCTTCGAAGATCACCTTTTGTTTATCGGGCGCAATCCCAGGCCCGCGATCCCAGACCTCCAGGCAGAGTTCGCCCTTGCGACGACGTACGCCCAGCAGCACCGGGCCGTCGGCATAACGGAAGGCATTGGTCAGAAAATTCTGCAAAATCCGCCGCAGCAGCTTGATGTCGCTGTCCACTCGCAAACGGCTGCCGCGCCAGCGGAAGCGCAAGTGTTGCTCCTGGGCCAGCGCCTTGAATTCTGCTCCCAGGGTGTCGAACAGCTCGTTGAGAACAAAGGGCTGGCGTTGTGGGTTGATCTTGCCGTTTTCCAGGCGCGAAATGTCCAGCAAATCGCTGATCAGGTCTTCGGCCGAGCGCAGTGAGCTATCCAGATGCTGCACCAACTGCCGTGCCTCGCCGGACAGGCCATCGGTCTGGTGGGAAAGGGCGGCGGAAAACAGCCGCGCAGCGTTCAGCGGTTGCATCAGGTCATGGCTCACGGCCGCCAGGAACCGCGTCTTCGACTGGCTGGCGGATTCGGCCACGCCCTTGGCGTCGGTGAGGGCCACGTTCAGTTGCGACAGTTCATGGGTGCGCTCGGTCACCCGCTGCTCCAGGCCCTCATTAGCCTCGGTCAGCGCTTGTTCGGCTTCGCGGAACGCGGTGATGTCGGTGAAGCTCATGACAAACCCGCCGCCGGGCATCGGGTTGCCGATCAACTCGATCACCCGGCCATTGGGGAACAGGCGCTCGGAGGTGTGCGCACGCCCCTGGCGCATCCAGTGCAGGCGACGCGCCACGTGCACTTGCGCTTCACCGGGGCCACACAGGCCGCGCTCGGCGTTGTATCGAATGATGTCTGCAATGGGCCGGCCGACGCTGATCAAGCCGTCCGGGTAGTTGAACAGTTCCAGGTAGCGCCGGTTCCAGGCCACCAGCTTGAGCGACTGGTCCACCACGCTGATGCCCTGGGTGATGTTCTCAATGGCACCTTGCAACAGAGCGCGGTTGAACTGCAGCACTTCCGAGGCTTCGTCGGCGATACGGACCACGTCCTCCAGTAGCATTTCCCGCCCTTCAATCGCCGCTTTCACCACCGCCCGCGTCGAGGAGGCTCCGAGTACGCCGGCCAGCAAGCGTTCGGTGTGGGCGATCCAATCGTTATCGGCATTCTGGTTGGGGTTGAAGCCTTTGCCCTGGCGATAGGCGAAGCGAATAAAACTCTGCTGGGCCCGTTCTTCCCCAACGAAGCGTGCCGCCAGGCTGAGCAGGTCGCTGATCTGCACCGACAGCATGGAGCGCGCACTCGCACGCTGGCTGATTTCCTGGCCGATAAAACGGCCTGCCTGCCAGTGCTCGGAAACCCGTGTGCGCGACAGCATCGACACCCACACGAAGAGGGTGAAGTTACCTGCCAGGGAGAACACGGTGCCCAGGGTCAGCGAGGTGACCGACAGCCCGAACGGGTGGGAGTGCATCCAGGTCAGGCCGGGGAAAAGGTTGAGCGACCAGCCCAGACTTTTCGCCGTCACTGGCAAGACCAACGTGTAGAACCACAGGAAAGTACCGGCGGCCAAGCCGGCAAACACCCCACGCCGGTTGGCCTGCTTCCAATAGAGGGCGCCGAGCATCGCCGGGGCCAGTTGGGTCACAGCGGCAAAGGCGATCTGGCCGATGGTCGCCAGGCTGGCGGTGGAGCCCAGCAAGCGGTAGCTCACGTACGCCAGCAGCAGGATGATCACAATGCTCACCCGGCGAACCGACAGCATCCAGTGACGGAAGACTTCGAATGGCCGCTCGGCGCTGGATCGGCGCAACAGCCAGGGCAGCAGCATGTCGTTGGAGACCATGGTCGACAAGGCGATGCTCGCTACGATGACCATGCCAGTGGCCGCCGATGCACCGCCAATGAATGCCAGCACGGCGAGGGCAGGATGGGCCTCGGCCATTGGCAGGCTGATCACATAGGAGTCCGGCAGCACCGAGCTGGGCAACAGCATCTTGCCGCCCAGGGCGATGGGCACCACAAACAGTGCCGCTAGGATCAAATAAGCCGGGAACACCCACTTGGCCAGGCGCAAATCCTGGGGGTCAATGTTCTCCACCACCGTCACATGGAATTGTCGCGGTAGGCAGATGATCGCCATCATGGCGACGCCGGTCTGTACCACCATCGAAGGCCAGTTGATGGTCTCTTTCCAGTATTCCTCAAGGCGCGGGGCGAGCATGGCCTGGCTGAACAGATCGCCGAAACCGTCGTACAAGCCGTAGGTGACAAACGCACCGACGGCGAGAAAAGCGAACAGCTTGACCAGCGACTCAAAGGCAATCGCCAGCACCATGCCGCGGTGGTGTTCGGTGGCGTCGAGGTTGCGTGTACCGAACACGATGGTAAACAGCGCCAATACCAGCGACACAATCAAGGCCGTGTCCTGGGCGCGGGTGCCGGTGGTGTCGGGGCCGGCGCCGATCAGCAGGTTCACGCCCAGCACGATGCCTTTGAGCTGCAGCGCGATATAGGGCAGCACGCCGACCAGGCAGATCAACGCCACCACCACCGCCAGGGACTGGGATTTGCCGTAGCGGGCGGCTATAAAGTCGGCGATTGAGGTGATGTTTTCCTGCTTGCTGATCAGGATCATCTTTTGCAGCACCCAGGGTGCCAGCACCAGCAACAGCACAGGTCCCAGGTAGATCGGCAAGAATGCCCACAGTTGTTCCGCCGCTTGGCCTACGGCGCCGAAGAAGGTCCAACTGGTGCAGTACACCGCCAGCGACAGGCTATACACCCAGGCACGCACGCGCGGCGGCAGCGGCGCATGGCGGCGGTCACCGTAAAAAGCGATGGCAAACATAGTGGCCATATAGGCCAGGGCAACGGCGGCGATCAGCCCGCTGGACAGCGTCATGGTAACTCCGAGCATAAGAACACCCGGGCATTCCAGGCCCGGTTGGACAGTCTCGCATGATGCCTGGTGTTAGTCAGTGTCGACCAAGGTCGTGTGGGATCGAATGTCGCAGGCGGCGCTCAGCGTGGCGGCAGGGTTTTCTGGCGCAGGATGTAGATCGTCACCAGCACCGCACTGGTCAGCATAAAGCCCCGTGCCCATGGCAGTGGTACCAGGTAGCAGGAAATCGAGATGCTCAGCCACATCAAGCCGATGGCGTAGACCTTGCCTTTGAGCGGGATGCCATTGCCGTCCAGGTAATCGCGCACCCAGGGCCCCAGGCGCGGGTGTTCCACCAGCCAGTGGTAGAAGCGCGGGGAGCTGCGAGCGAAGCAGGCGGCGGCGAGTAGCAGGAAGGGTGTGGTCGGGAGTACCGGCAGGAAAATACCGATGACTCCCAGCGCTACGCTTAGCCAGCCGATGGCCAGCAGCGCATAGCGCAGGAGCAGTGGACGGTTGCCCATGGGTTCCACGGGCAAGCGACTCAGTGGTGACGTGGCTTGAGGATCGCCGGTTTTTCGTCAGGCGCGTTGCACAGCAGGTACAGCGCGGTCAGGGCTTCCGGGATCTGCACGATCATGTCGTCCATCAGGTTGGCGTCGGCGGCGATGTCGGAGAACTCTGCTTCCTCTTCGAACAGACCCGAACCGACCATGATCGGCAGCAGCATTTCGCTGACTTCCTCTTCGGCGGTTTCGAACCAGGCGGCTTCGCGCAGGAACACGCCTTCCATGAAACCGATGCACCAGCCGCGCAGGTCGGAGTCATCCGGATCGTCGCCCAGGTCCAGCTCGCACGGCAGCTCGAACTCTTCGTCGGAGGCCAGTTGGCGCGCGATGTGGGCCTTGAGGGCGATCAGGGTGGATTCGATTTCTTCGCGATGGGCGGCGTCGCTGTAATGAGGCTCTTCAGCGAACAGCGCGTCGATCCATTCACGGTCCGGGACGGGGTCGGAGCAGATCGACAGGGCGGTCAGGTAGCCGTGGGCGGCCACGTAGTCCAGCGCCTCGTCATGCAGCTCATCGGCGTCGAGGAAGGCTTGCAGGCGGGTTAGTTGCTCAGCGAAGGACATTGAAGGGCTACCTTGGGAATAAACGATGCTGAATTCTAGGCTTTCTTGAGCGCCCAGGCCAGCCGCACGGCATATTTGCCCGGTTTTAGCCTGGTGCGTCTATTCGTCAGTCGCGCCCTTTGGTGGATAACGCTCGGGTATACTGCCGCGTTTTGTGATGCCCCAGCAGGCCCAGCGCCAATCCGGGAAAACTTCGCTTACGGATTATTTTTCGTGAGCGCGGATATTTTCGGCCAGCCTGTATTGAGGGATTTCGGCACCATTTTGGAGTTTTACATGCTCGAGCAGGCTCAACGCGTCCTCAAGGACATCTTCGGCTACGACAGTTTTCGTGGCCGCCAGGGTGCGATCATTGAGCGCGTGGCCAGTGGCGGCGATGCCCTGGTGCTGATGCCTACCGGTGGTGGCAAGTCGCTGTGCTTCCAGGTGCCGGCGCTGTTGCGCAATGGCCTGGCCGTGGTGGTGTCGCCGCTGATCGCGTTGATGGACGACCAGGTCGCCACCCTTGAAGAACTCGGTGTCGCCGCCGCGTCGTTGAACTCCACCCTCAGCGCCGAGCAGCAGCGCGACCTGGCTGCACGCATCAAGCGTGGCGAGGTTAAAATGCTTTACCTGGCGCCGGAGCGCCTGGTGCAGCCACGCATGCTGGCCTTTTTGCAGAGCCTTGAGATCGCTCTGTTCGCCATCGACGAAGCCCACTGTGTGTCGCAATGGGGCCACGATTTCCGCCGCGAATACCTGCAGCTTGGCCAATTGGCAGAACTGTTTCCCGATGTGCCGCGTATCGCCCTGACCGCCACCGCCGACAAGCGCACCCGCGAAGAGATCGTCGAGCGCCTGCATTTGCAGAACGCCGAGCGCTTCCTGTCGAGTTTTGACCGGCCCAATATTTTCTACCGCATCGTGCCCAAGGAGCAGCCGCGCAAGCAGTTGCTGGCGTTCCTGTCCGAGCGGCGCAGTGACGCGGGCATCGTGTATTGCCTTTCGCGCAAGAAAGTCGACGAGGTCGCGGCGTTCCTCTGTGAACAAGGCTACCCGGCGCTGCCTTACCATGCCGGCCTGCCCAATGAAACCCGATCAGCGCACCAGAAACGCTTCCTGAACGAGGAAGGCCTGATCATGGTGGCGACCATTGCCTTTGGCATGGGCATCGACAAATCCAACGTGCGTTTCGTGGCGCACATGGATCTGCCCAAGTCCCTTGAGGCCTATTACCAGGAAACCGGGCGTGCCGGCCGCGATGGCCTGCCGGCGGATGCCTGGATGGTCTACGGCCTGCAAGACGTGGTGATGCTCAAGCAGATGCTGCAGAACTCCGAGGGCGACGAGCGCCACAAGCGCCTGGAGCAGCACAAGCTCGATGCCATGCTTTCGTTGTGCGAAGAGACCCGCTGCCGCCGCCAGACCCTGCTGGCGTATTTTGACGAAGACATGCCTGAGCCCTGCGGCCACTGCGATAACTGCATCGACGGCGTGCAAACCTGGGACGCCACCGAACCGGCGCGCCAGGCGTTGTCGACGATCTATCGCACCGGCCAGCGTTATGGCGTGGGCCATCTGGTGGATGTTCTGCTGGGCAAGGACAACGAAAAAATCCGCAGCTTCGGCCACGAAAAACTCTCGGTGTACGGTGTCGGTAAAGCTCGCGCCGAAGGTGAGTGGCGTTCGCTGTTTCGCCAGATGGTTGCCCGTGGGCTTGTCGACATCGATATCGAAGGCTACGGCGGGCTGCGGCTGAATGACAGTTGCCGGCCGTTGCTCAAGGGCGAAGTGAGCCTGGAACTGCGCCGTGACCTCAAGCCGCAGACCACCGCCAAAAGCAGCAGCACCAGCCAGGCCAGCCAACTGGTGCGGGGTGAAGAGCGCGAACAATGGGAAGCCTTGCGCACCCTGCGGCGCAAACTGGCGCAGGAGCACAGCGTGCCACCCTACGTTATCTTCCCCGACTCCACCCTGCTGGAGATGCTCCGCGAGCAGCCCACCACCATGGCCGAGATGGCCCGGGTCAGCGGTGTGGGCGCGCGTAAACTGGAGCGCTACGGCCAGGCCTTCCTGGAAGTGCTCGGCGGTCAGGCCGAAGCGCCGAAGGAAATCGCCGATATTCGCCACGAACTGATCAGCCTGGCCCGTGCCGGCATGACCCCGATCCAGATCGCAGGCCAACTGCAATGCTCGGAAAAAAACGTGTACACCTTGCTTGCCGAAGCCATCGGCAAGCAGCAATTGTCCCTGGAGCAGGCCCTTGATTTACCTGAGGATTTGCTCGGTGAAATCCAGGACGCCTTTCTCGATGGAGAAGGCGAATTGCCAGCTGTCACCGAAATTGCGCCGTTGTTTACCGGGCGTGTTCCGGAAGGCGTTTTGTACTGCGTGCGTGCCGCTTTGCAGTCTGAATTCGAAATTTAGTGTGCCAATTACGACAATGTAACGAATCAGTACATAGCGGGCCTTGCCTATGGGCAGGCCTCATGCTTAGCTGACTAATAATTAGCCATACTTTATTTTCAGTCTTAAACACGAGTTTTTTATGCCGTTAACCGATCAACACCGTTTTGGCATGCAGTTGGCGCAAATGTCGCGAGGTTGGCGCGCCGAACTGGACCGCCGCCTGGCGGGGCTGGGCTTGTCCCAGGCGCGCTGGTTGGTGCTGCTGCACCTGGCCCGTTTTGTCGAAGCACCCACCCAGCGTGAATTGGCCCAAAGTGTCGGCGTGGAAGGGCCCACCCTGGCTCGTCTGCTCGACAGCCTCGAGGGCCAGGGCCTGGTGCAACGCCAGGCCGTAGTGGAAGACCGTCGTGCCAAACGTATCCTGCTGTGCGACACCGCCCAACCGTTGATCGACCAGATCGAAACCATTGCCACGGCGTTGCGCCATGAATTGTTCGTGGGCGTGAATGAAGAAGACCTGCGGGTGTGCATGCGGGTGCATGAGCACATCCTGGCGAACCTGGAAAAGTCCTGATCTGCAAAATGTAGGAGCGAGCTTGCTCGCGAAAAACGCCAACGATAACGCGGGCTTCCTGAATAAACGCGGCGTCTGTGGGTTTTTCGCGAGCAAGCTCGCACCTACAAAAGTCCTTGGCAATCCTTTCCTAGAACGTCTGGCCCAGGTTCAAGTACACCGCCTTCTGATTATCATCATTGAACCCATAGCTGAAATTCAGCGGCCCCAGTGGTGTATCAAACCCCAGGAAAATACTCGCGGCGTTGATATAGCCGCTGTCGAACTCGTTATCGTTGTTCCACGCCCGGCCCCGTTCCAGGGATGCACCCAGGTACAACGGGAAGTCCAGCGGCAGGTAAGAGCGTGGGGTGAGCCTGCGGAAGTACACCGCGCGCATGAGGCTGATGTTCTGCCCCGAAATCGCATCCTGGCGGAAGCCCGACAATTGCCGTGCGCCCCCCAGCAGGAAGCTGGAAATCACCACATCCGAATTATCCAGTGTGCGACCGTAACGACCGCCCAGTATCAAGGTGTCCGGCCCGTGGCTCATGGCCTTGTCCAGCTTGAATTCCCACTGGCGATAGCGCTGGTCGGAGCCCAAACCGGGTTCGAACTCGCGAAAGGCCAGGCCGATGTCTTCGCCGCTGTGGGGGAAGTACACGTTGTCCAGGGAGTCGAAGGAATATTTGAGTTCATAGAAGCCTTCGCTGAAGCTCACGCTCGGCAGGTCGCGGTCGCCAATGCGCACGTCCGCCTTGCCCCAGGCTTCGCCCACGCCAAAGCGGATCTCGCCGCTGTTGCCGATCTGCCGGCCCACATTCAAACCAAAGCCATAGCGTTCCAGGCGGTATTCGGAGATGGGGTCGTTGTCCAGGATCAGCTCGACATTCTGTGCCTCGGCCCTGATATAGGGGGCCACAAAGTAGCGTGAGCCGGTGTCCATGGGCTGGTAGAACTCGCTGTAGAGCTCCTGCCGGTCACCAATCTGCACCCGTGTGAGCCATTCCGCGCCGAGGCGGTTGATGCCGTTCACACGGTAACTGGCGCCGAGGTTGAAGGCGCTATCACCGCGCATGTCATCCGAGAGGTTCAAGCCCAGTCGCAGGTAGTCGGTGCCGCTGCGCTTGCCGCGTGCGCTGATCACTAGGGTGTTGTCCTGGCCCTTTTTCACTACGCGGTATTGCACCTGCTCGAAGTAATCCAGGCCGTACAGGGTGCCCATGTCCGATTGCAGGCGGCCCAGATTCAAAGGTTCTCCCAGGCCCTGGCGAATGTAGTAGCGGATGACATCATCGCTGACCTTGGAGTCGTTCTCCACCTGGATCGCGGTGATCACCGGGGTGCGTTCGCCCGGCGTGCGCGCGGCTACCAGGTCGGCGTCGATGGGTTCGGCAGGGCGCAGGTGTGCCAGGCGTACGTCGAGGGCACGGGTGGCGCGGTAGCCAGCGTCGATCATGTCCTTGGCGCGGCCAAAGTCGGTGACGCCATACGCGGCCAGCGGTGGTTGGATCAACACATCCTTGGGGTTCAGGGCCTTGAGCTGCTCTTCGGAGTTGCGCCGGGTCATCAGGGTGATGGACTGGTTGAGCACATCCACCACGGTTGCCAATTGCTTGCGCGAGCGTAGCGGGGTGCCGATGTCGACCACGATGGCGATATCGACGCCCATCTCCCGCGCCACATCCAACGGAATGTTGTCGGTCATGCCGCCATCTACCAGCAGGCGGCCATCCAGCTCCACCGGGGCGAACACCGCGGGGATCGACATGCTGGCGCGTATCACCTGGGGCAGGTGGCCTTTGCTGAACACCACTTTTTCGCCGGTGGTGATGTCGGTGGCCACGGCGCGGAATGGGATCGGCAGCTTGTCGAAATTACGTGTGTTGCTGCTGTGGGCGAACATGCTTTCCAACAGCAGTGCCAGGTTCTGGCCCTGGATCACGCCCAGCGGCAGGCCGAGGCTGCCATCGTCGCGGAAACTGAGTTTTTGTTTGACCAGGAAATCCCGGTCATCCTGTTTGCGCCGAAACGGTACGTCTTCACGTGGTGGCGCGTCGGACAGGGCCTGCTGCCAGTCGATACCCAGCGCCAACTTCTCCAGCTCGTCGATCTTGTAGCCTGACGCGTACAACCCGCCAATCACCGCGCCCATGCTGGTGCCGGCAATCGCATCGATATGAATACCTTGCTCTTCAAGCGCCTTGAGCACACCGATATGCGCCAGGCCACGGGCAGCCCCGCCGGACAGCACCAGGCCGATTTTCGGGCGGGGGGCTTCTACCGCGTCGGCAAGTAGGGGGACAAGGCACAGGAACAGGCAAGACAGCAGGCGGCGCATCATCAATCTCGTGGCTGGGCGACAAAGGCCGCTATTATAGCCACCCGATTCGCTGAGCCTGTTACGCCAGGAGCCGCTTAATGATGTCTGCATGCAAACCCGAGATCGTTATCACCTATTGCACCCAGTGCCAGTGGTTGCTGCGCGCCGCGTGGCTGGCCCAGGAGCTACTCAGCACCTTTGCCGATGACTTGGGGCGCGTGGCACTGGAACCGGCCACCGGCGGGGCCTTTCGCATTACCTGCGATGGCGTGCAGATTTGGGAGCGCAAGGCCGATGGCGGTTTTCCCGAGGCCAAGGTGCTCAAGCAGCGAGTGCGCGACCAGATCGCCCCCCAGCGCGACCTCGGGCATAACGACCGTACCGTCTGAAGTCAGGCCGGCGCCGGTTGCTTGGCCTGGCTGGCGCTGCCCATCAGGCCGGAGAGCACGATGGCGACGATGATCAAGGCGCCGCCCAGCAGCATGCGCAGGGTCGGGGTTTCGGCAAACAGCAGCCAGGCCACGGTGATGCCGTAGACGGGCTCCATGGCAAACACCACCGAAGCGGTGCGCGCCTTGATTACGGCAAGGCTGGCGACAAACAGGCTGTGGGCGAGGCCGGTACAAAACACCCCCAGCAGCCCGATCCACAGCCAATCTATCCCTCGCACATCCGCCAACCCCGGCGCGGCCACGGGCAGCAGGCACGCGGCGACCACGACGTTCTGGCACAGCGCGGCCTGTACCGCAGGAATGCGCCCGGAACTGGCGCGATTATTCAGCGACAACAACGAGAACAACAGGCCCGAGACGATGCCCCATAGCAGGCCGCCCGTGGCTTCGCTGGCGAGGTTGAAATCCGGGGTCACAAGCACCAGGCCAACGGTGACCAGCATCACCAGCAGCACTTCATTGGCCCGAATACGCTCGCGGAAAATCAGCCCCTCAAGGATCACCGTAAAGGCCGGAAAGGCGGTGAACCCCAGGGTCGCCACAGCCACACCCGCGACTTTGACGGCGATAAAGAACGTCACCCAATGGGCAGCCAACAACACGCCGCTGACCAGCAGCCGGCGCCAGTCACGCATCTCCAGTTTTTTCCAGGGAGCGTTGCTGGCAAAGCGCGCAAAGACCGCCAGTGCCAGCACGGCAAACGCCGCCCGGCCAAATACGATGATGGCGGGGGAGGCCGCCGCCAGCTTGCCGAACACGCCGGTGAGGCCAAACATCAATGCGCCGATATGCAGGGCGCCAAGGGCTGAGCGGGGAGTCATTGCGATCCTTGATCCAACAGGGGGTGACAGCCTCGCAGTCTAGAGGGTTGGAGAATGGGCGTCTGTCGCGGGTGGGGTGATTTTTAGCGCAAGACTCTTGCTAGCCCGCTCGACGCAATGCACCGGGCGAGGCGCCAAACGCCCGAAGCATGGCCGCGCAAAATGCACTTTGCGAGGCGTAGCCGACGCGCTCGGCAATCTCGCCGATGGGCAGGGAGGTTTCGCGTAAAAGCCTAAGCGCCATGTGCAAGCGACGACTGCGTAGATAGTCCATCGGCGTTTGCCCGCACTCCGCCATAAACCGTGCATGCAGGCGCGGCACGGACAAATCGGCAATCCGTGCCAGGTCGGCCACCTGGAGCGGACGCGCCGCATGGCGCTCGATATGGCTATTGAACGCGGCATAAGGCAGACGCCGGCCAGGCAGCGGTTGGGCCTGAGGGTGGTTGAGGCTGGCCAGTAACAACACGGCGCCTTGCTGGACGATCAGTGGGTCGTGCACCGGGCTCTGTGCCAGCCACTGCACCAACTGGTGTTGCCGGGCATCCAACGCGAGGCGCGCGGGTTGGTCGAGCAAGCGGCGGCTGGCGTCGGCATGTTCGCCCAAGGATTGCACCACCCAGTGCTCAGTCGGTACATCCAGCACCAGGCAGCGGCTGCCATCGCGGCTGATGCAGGCATGATGGGTGGAGAAGGGCAGCACCATCACGCTGCTTTCGCGCACCTGGCTGCCACGGCCATCGACTTCCAGGTCCAGGTGCCCGGACAGGCCGAACACCAACTGCGCATGGTCATGGCTGTGGGCAATGGGCGCTTCGAGGTAGTGGCGTAGCGTGAGGGTCGGGCTCATCGCGGTCTCCAGGGCGGCAAGCCGTCAGTCTACAACGCTTGGCGGGCCGCGGGCGCTGTCATCAGACTGACGCACGCTTGTCATGGGCTATTAATCGCCAAGGCGCAAGCTCGCCAAAACAGCGTCGAGGGATGCCCATGACCCGTGCCGAGTTCACCAAGCCCAGCCGCAAGCAACGGGTGCGAACCCTGTGGATTTCCGACGTGCACCTGGGCACTCGGGATTGCCAGGCCGAACACCTGTCGCACTTTCTCAAGGGCTACCACGCCGACAAGGTCTACCTGGTCGGTGACATCATCGACGGTTGGAAACTGCGCGGCGGCATGTATTGGCCTCAAGCCCACACCAACGTGATCCGCCGCTTGCTGACCATGGCCAAGCGTGGCACCGAGGTGATCTATGTCACCGGCAACCATGACGAGTTCCTGCGTCGCTATTCCAAGCTGATCCTGGGCAATATCCAATTGGTCGATGAGGCTGTGCACGTCACCGCCGATGGCCGCCATTTGCTGGTGATTCATGGCGACCAGTTTGATGTGATCACGCGCTATCACCGCTGGCTCGCTTTCCTCGGCGACTCGGCCTACGAATTCACCCTGACGCTGAACCGCTGGCTGAACCACTGGCGTGCGCGGTATGGCTACGGTTATTGGTCGCTGTCGGCGTACCTGAAACACAAGGTCAAGACGGCGGTGAGTTTTATCAGCGATTTCGAAGAGGCGATTGCCCACGAGGTGACCAAGCGGGAATTGCACGGGGTGGTGTGCGGGCATATTCACCATGCCGAGATTCGCAAGGTGGGCGAGGTGGATTACCTCAACTGCGGGGATTGGGTGGAGTCGTGCACGGCCTTGATCGAGCACTGGGATGGGCATATCGAGTTGTATCGGTTGGCGGATGCGCAGGCCAAAGAAGCAATGCTAAAGGCCGAAATGGTCGCTGGCTGAACCTGTGGCGAGGGAGCTTGCTCCCGTGACGGCCTGACAGCCGACGCTGATCTACCTGACACCCCACGATTCAAATGTGGGAGCGGGCTTGCCCGCGATGGCGGCGGGTCAGGCAATTAATCTGCAACTGAACCACCGCCATCGCAGGCAAGCCAGCTCCCACAGTTAATCCTGTTGCTCAGTTGGAGACGTCGGCGATGGCTTGAGCCAGCAACGTCAGCCTCGTCGCATCAACCCCAGCCACGTTAGCCCGCCCCGAACTGACCATATACACACTGTGCTTCTCGCGCAGTTGCTTGACCTGCTCGGCACTCAAGCCGGTATAGGAAAACATCCCACGCTGCGCGCCGATATGTGCGAATTTCTCGGCCAGGCCATGGGGTGCAAGCGCTTCCACCAATCCTGCGCGCAAATGGGCGATCCGCGAACGCATGGCCTCGACTTCCTCACTCCACTGCTTTTTCAGCTGTGCATCACCGAGGATGGTCGCCACCACGGCGGCACCGTGATCCGGCGGTGTCGACCACAGGTTGCGAGCGATATTCGCCAGTTGGCTGCGTACATCGGTGAGCTTTTCGGCATCCGCCGCACAGACGATCAATGCACCCACGCGGTCGCGATACAGGCCGAAGTTTTTCGAGCACGAACTGGTGATCAGCACTTCCGGTAGCTCGGCGGCAAACAGGCGCACCGCCCAGGCGTCCTGCTCCAGGCCATCGCCAAAGCCCTGGTAGGCGAAGTCGATCAGCGGCAGCAACTGGCGTTCACGCACGATCTGCAAGACCTGGCGCCAGTCATCTTGGGACAGGTCAAAGCCGGTCGGGTTATGGCAGCACGCGTGCAGCAATACCACGTCGCCCTTGGGCACGCTGGACAGGGTTGCCAGCATCGCCGTCACATCCAGGCGGTTGTCGCTGCCCACGTAAGGGTAATGGCTGACCTTGAGCCCGGCCTTGGCAAAAATGGTTTCGTGGATCGGCCAGGTCGGGTTGCTCAGCCACACGCCACGGCCCGGCAGGCTGTGGGCGACAAAGTCGGCACTCAAGCGCAGGGCGCCGGTGCCGCCTGGGGTTTGTGTGGCGCCAGCGCGGCGGTCACGCAGCAAGGCCGAGTCGGCGCCGAGCACCAGTTGGCTGATCAGGCTGCCGAAGGCTGCATCGCCATGGCCACCGATATAGGTCTTGGTGACTTGCGTGTCGACCAGGCGCTGTTCCGCCAGTTTCACCGAGTGAGGAATCGGCGTCAGGCCTTGGTCGTCCTTATAGACCCCTACGCCCAGGTCGAACTTGTTCGGGTTGGCATCCTGGGTATACAGGTCCATCAGCCCTAGGATCGGGTCGCCGGGCACGCGGTCGATGGCATCGAAATGCATTACTTGCGGCCCTCGGCGGTCTTGGCCACTTCGTCGGTGCGCGCGGCCATGATGAAGTCGTTGCGGTGCAGGCCCTTGATGGAGTGGCTCCACCAGGTCACGGTGACTTTGCCCCACTCGGTGAGCAGGCCTGGGTGATGGCCTTCGGCTTCGGAGATTTCACCCATGGCGTTGGTGAAGGCCAGGGCGAATTTGAAGTTCTTGAACAGGAAAACCTTTTCCAGCTGCATCACGCCGTCGCGCACTTCGATGTTCCAGTCAGGGATCTGCTTGATCAGCACCGGCAGTTCTTCATCGCTGACTTGCGGGGCATCGGCGCGGCAGGCTTCGCAGTGGGCTTGGTTCAAGGTGGTCATGGAAGGTGTCCTGAATTCGAATGATTGAAGGTCAGTGGCGTTACCCTAAAGCAACGCGGGGCCAGGGAACAGACTCACCTGGCCTTAAAACGCAAGGTTCACGCGGCTTTGGGCTTGGGTGGGAATTTCGGTGCGTGCAGACCCAACTGCATACCGCGCTCCACCATACCCATGATGTCCTCCTGCGCCACGTCGAACAGGCGCTTGAGCTCGGGCAATACGAAGTACAAAGGTTGCAGGATGTCGATGCGATAGGGGGTGCGCATCGCTTCCAGCGGATCAAAGGCCTGGTGCTCGGGCTCGTCCGACAGGCAATACACACTTTCTTTAGGCGACGACAGAATGCCGCCACCGTAGATACGCCGGCCCTGGGGCGTGTCCACCAGGCCGAACTCGATAGTCATCCAGTACAGGCGCGCCAGGTACACCCGTTGCTCCTTGGTGGCCGCCAGGCCGAGCTTGCCGTAGGTGTGGGTGAATTCAGCGAACCAGGGGTTGGTCAGCAGCGGGCAGTGGCCAAAGATCTCGTGAAAAATATCCGGCTCTTGCAGGTAGTCCAATTCTTCACGGGTGCGAATAAAAGTCGCCACCGGAAACTGCTTGCTGGCCAGTAATTCAAAAAAGGTCTGGAAGGGGATCAGCGCCGGCACGCGGGCGACTTGCCAGCCGGTGGTGTCGGCCAGCACCTTGTTGATTTCGCCCAACTGGGGAATGCGGTCCAGAGGCAGGCCGAGCTTATCGATACCGTCCAGGTATTCCTGGCAGGCGCGGCCCTCGATCACTTTCAATTGGCGAGTGATCAGGGTGTTCCACACCGCATGTTCTTCTGGCGGGTAGTGGATAAAACCTTGCGCATCGGGCTCGCGGGCCACGTAGTGCGTCTGCTTCATACGGCTCTCCTGCTAGGCATTCGTTCTTGTTATGTCCTGGGATGCTCCTATTGATAACCGGATAGGCGCCGGTTTCCATCAGCCTTAACGGACTAGCGTAGGAAAAATTACCGATTATCGTAAAGTATTCGTTACGGTAGGCCGCTCGTCGCAGCCATGGGCTGGGAAAAGTCACCGCGCTGTCACATAATCTTGACGACTATCTGCGCCCAGCGACAAAAAGCCGCGGCGCCTACTCCCTTTTCGAGTCTTTCCATGCGTATCAAAGTGCACTGCCAAAACCGCATCGGCATCCTGCGGGACATCCTCAACCTGCTGGTGGAGTACGGCGTCAACGTCGCCAAGGGCGAAGTCGGCGGCGAGCACGGCAATGCCATCTACCTGTTCTGCCCCAACCTGGTGAACATGCAATTCCAGGCGTTGCGCCCGCAGTTCGAGGCGATTGCCGGGGTGTTCGGGGTCAAGCGGGTAGGGCTGATGCCCAGCGAGCGGCGGCATATGGAGCTCAATGCGTTGCTCGGCGCCCTGGAATTCCCGGTGCTGTCCATTGATATGGGCGGCTCCATCGTGGCCGCCAACCGTGCGGCGGCGCAGTTGCTTGGCGTACGGGTAGATGAAGTGCCGGGGATTCCCCTGTCGCGTTATGCCGAGGATTTTGACCTGCCGGAACTGGTGCGCGCCAGCAAGTCACGAATCAATGGCCTGCGGGTCAAGGTCAAGGGTGACGTATTTCTGGCGGACATCGCGCCCCTGCAATCCTCCGAGCACGATGACAGTGAAGCCATGGCCGGCGCCGTGCTCACCCTGCACCGTGCCGACCGGGTCGGTGAGCGTATCTATAACGTGCGCAAGCAAGAGCTGCGCGGTTTCGACAGCATCTTCCAGAGCTCCAAGGTCATGGCCGCAGTGGTGCGTGAAGCGCGACGCATGGCGCCGCTGGATGCGCCACTATTAATAGAAGGCGAAACCGGCACCGGCAAGGAGCTGTTGGCCCGGGCCTGCCACTTGGCCAGCCCGCGGGGGCAGTCGCCGTTGATGGCGCTCAACTGCGCGGGGTTGCCCGAGTCGATGGCCGAGACTGAACTGTTTGGCTATGGCCCCGGCGCATTTGAAGGGGCGCGGGCCGAAGGCAAGTTGGGCCTGCTTGAGCTGACGGCGGGCGGTACCTTGTTTCTCGATGGCGTGGGAGAAATGAGCGCGCGCTTGCAGGTCAAGCTGCTGCGCTTTCTGCAGGACGGTTGTTTTCGCCGGGTGGGCAGTGATGAAGAGGTGTACCTGGACGTGCGGGTGATCTGCGCGACCCAGGTAGATTTGTCGGAACTCTGCGCCCGGGGTGAGTTTCGTCAGGACCTTTATCACCGGCTGAATGTGCTGTCGTTGCATATCCCTCCGTTGCGCGAATGCCTGGATGGCCTTGCGCCGTTGGTCGAGCACTTTCTCGACCAGGCCAGCCGGCAGATCGGTTGCCCTCTGCCCAAGTTGGCCCCCGCCGCTATGGACAAACTCAGCCACTACCACTGGCCGGGCAACGTGCGGCAGCTGGAAAACGTGCTGTTCCAGGCGGTGTCGTTGTGTGAGGGCGGTACGGTCAAGGTTGAGCATATTCGCTTGCCCGATTACGGCGTGCGTCAGCCGCTGGGTGATTTTTCCCTGGATGGCAGCCTGGAGGATATCGTCGGGCGCTTTGAAAAGGCGGTGTTGGAAAGCCTGTACGCCGAACACCCGAGCAGTCGCCAGTTGGGCAAGCGCCTGGGGGTGTCGCACACCACCATTGCCAACAAACTGCGTGATTACGAAGTGCTCAAGGCCGATAAATAGTTCGCTGATTCAACGCGGCCAAAAATGTGGGAGCGGGCTTGCTCGCGAATGCGGTAGGTCATTCAACATATCAGTGACTGAGCCACCGCATTCGCGAGCAAGCCCGCTCCCACATTTGATCTTTGTCGTTTTCCAGGCCGGTGTTTGCCGCAGGCGGCAGTAGTCCGCCGTTTTTTCGACTGTTTCTCCCTTCACTTCTTTCAGCTACTCCACGAAACCCCTGCCCCGCCTGGACTTTAGCCTCATTTAAAAAGTTGGTTCGCAAATTGCTTAAGCCTCCTCAGTACAGCGGTGGGCGGCAAGCGTCCGTCAGAAAGAGGATAGAGCGTGGACAAGTACCTTTATGTGGCAATGACCGGCGCCAGCCAGAATGCACTGGCGCAGAAGGCCCATGCCAACAATCTGGCGAACATTTCCACCAACGGCTTCCAGCGCGACCTGGAACAGGCGCGTTCGATGCCGGTGTTCGGTGACAGCTTTCCGGCGCGGGCGTTTGCCATGACCGAACGTCCGGCTACCGACTTTTCACCGGGCGCGATGATCGAAACCGGCCGCGACTTGGACGTAGCCGTCAGCGGCGACGGCTGGATGGCGGTGCAGACCCCCGATGGCGGCGAAGCCTACGTGCGCAGCGCCAGCATGAACGTGGATGCCCTGGGCGTGCTGCGGGCCGGCAACGGTATGCCGATCATGGGCAACGGTGGCCCGATCGCCGTGCCGCCCCAGCAGAAAATCGAAGTGGGTTCGGACGGCACTATCAGTATCCGCGCCATGGGCGAAGGTCCGCGGGTGATGGCGGAAGTGGACCGTATCAAGATGGTTCAGCCTGACCTCAAGAACATGACCAAGGGCCTGGACGGCACCATCCACACCAAGGATGGCCAACCGGCCCAGGCCGACGCGAACGTGCGGCTGACCTCGGGTTTCCTGCAGGCGAGCAACGTCAATGCCGTGGAAGAAATGACCGCAGTGCTGGCGCTGGCCAAGCAGTTCGAGCTGCATATCAAGATGATGAACAGCGCTAAAGAAGACGACCAGGCCATGACGCGCGTCATGCAGATGAGCTGATCCAAGCCCATTAACTAATTTGCAACGCAGCGCCAACCATCCGGCGCACGAAGGAGAACAGCATGCTTCCGGCTCTATGGGTTGCCAAGACAGGCCTGTCCGCCCAGGACACCAACCTGACGACCATTTCCAACAACCTGGCAAACGTGTCGACCACGGGCTTCAAACGTGACCGCGCCGAGTTCCAGGACTTGCTCTATCAGATCAAGAAGCAACCGGGCGCCCAATCGACCCAGGACAGCGAACTGCCGTCGGGCCTGCAACTGGGTACCGGTGTGCAGATCGTCGGCACCCAGAAAAACTTCAGCGCCGGCAACCTGCAGCAAACCGGCCAGCCCCTGGACATGGCGATCAACGGCCGGGGCTTTTTTCAAGTGCTGCAACCGGATGGCACCACTTCTTACACCCGTGACGGCACCTTCCACCTGGACTCCAACGGCCAGATCGTGACCGCCAACGGGTTCGCCCTGGAGCCTGCTGTCGTGGTGCCGCCCGACGCCAAGACCTTCACCGTCGGCAACGACGGCACCGTGTCCATCACCGTCGCTGGCAACCCAGCGTCCCAGGTGATCGGCAACCTGCAAACCGCCGACTTCATCAACCCGGCCGGCCTGCAGGCCATGGGCAACAACCTGTTCCTGGAAACCGCCTCCAGTGGCGCGCCGCAAATCGGCACCCCTGGCTTGAACGGCTTCGGCACCACGCTGCAAAGCACCCTGGAAACCTCCAACGTCAGCACCGTTGAGGAGATGGTCAACATGATCACCACCCAGCGCGCCTACGAGATGAACTCCAAGGTGATTTCCACCGCCGACCAGATGCTTTCGTTCGTTACGCAGAATCTGTAATCAGTCTATGGGGCGCCCTTGAGGGTGCCTGCAACACCGTGAGGTTAGGGTCATGAATCGCTATGTTTGTGTGTTGGCATTGAGTGGGATCGCCGTGCTTGCGGGCTGTGTCGCCCCCACGCCAAAGCCCAATGACCCGTACTACGCGCCGGTGTTGCCACGCACGCCGCTGCCGGCGGCGGCCAACAATGGCTCGATCTACCAGGCCGGTTTCGAGCAGAACCTGTACAGCGACCGCAAGGCGTTCCGGGTCGGTGACATCATCACCATCACCCTGAACGAGAAGACCCAGGCCAGCAAGAACGCCAACTCGCAGATCGGCAAGAACAGCAAGACCAGCATCGGCCTGACCTCGCTGTTCGGCGGCGGCCTGAACACCAACAACCCGCTGGGCGGTGGTGACCTGAGCCTGGACGCCGGCTACAGCGGCGACCGCGCCACCAACGGCAAGAGCGCGGCCGGGCAGGGCAACAGCCTGACCGGTTCGATCACCGTGACCGTCGCCGATGTATTGCCCAACGGCATCATTGCCGTGCGCGGTGAAAAGTGGATGACCCTCAACACCGGCGACGAGCTGGTGCGCATCGCCGGCATGGTACGCGCCGATGACATCTCCACCGACAACACCGTGCCGTCGACGCGCATTGCCGATGCACGCATTACCTACTCGGGCACCGGTTCGTTTGCCGATGCGAGCCAGCCGGGCTGGTTCGACCGCTTCTTCCTCAGCCCGCTGTTCCCTTTCTAGGTGGCCATTTTGAAGTTCAAACAGCTGATGGCGATGGCGCTTTTGCTGGCCTTGAGTGCTGTGGCCCAGGCCGAGCGCCTGAAGGACATCGCCAGTATTTCCGGCGTGCGCTCCAACCAGTTGATCGGCTATGGCCTGGTCGTGGGGCTCAACGGCACGGGTGACCAGACCACCCAGACGCCGTTCACCCTGCAAACCTTCAATAACATGCTCTCCCAGTTCGGCATCAAGGTACCGCCAGGCTCGGGCAACGTGCAGTTGAAGAACGTCGCGGCGGTGTCGATCAGCGCCGATCTGCCCGCGTTCGCCAAGCCGGGGCAGGTGGTGGACATTACCGTGTCGTCCATGGGTAACTCCAAGAGCCTGCGCGGCGGCACCTTGCTGATGACGCCGCTCAAAGGTATCGACGGCAACGTCTACGCCATCGCCCAGGGCAACCTGGTGGTCGGCGGTTTTGACGCCGAAGGCCGCGACGGCTCGAAGATCACCGTCAACGTGCCGTCGGCCGGGCGTATCCCCGGTGGCGCCACGGTTGAACGCACCGTGCCGAGTGGTTTCAACCAGGGCAACAGCCTGACCCTGAACCTCAACCGCTCCGACTTCACCACCGCCAAGCGCGTGGTCGACAAGATCAACGACATGCTCGGCCCTGGCGTGGCCCAGGCCATCGACGGCGGCTCGGTTCGCGTCACTGCGCCTTTGGACCCAAGCCAGCGCGTGGACTACCTGTCGATCCTGGAAAACCTTGAAGTGGACCCAGGCCAGGCCGTAGCGAAAGTCATCATCAACTCGCGCACCGGCACCATCGTGATCGGCCAGAACGTCAAGGTCTCGCCAGCGGCGGTAACCCACGGCAGCCTGACGGTGACCATCACCGAAGACCCGATCGTCAGCCAGCCTGGGCCGTTGTCCGGTGGCCAGACTGCCGTGGTCCCGCGCTCGCGGGTCAATGCCCAGCAAGAAGCCAAGCCGATGTTCAAGTTCGGCCCCGGCACCACCCTGGACGAGATTGTCCGTGCGGTGAACCAGGTGGGCGCTGCGCCCGGCGACTTGATGGCGATCCTCGAAGCTTTGAAGCAGGCCGGCGCGTTGCAAGCCGACCTGATCGTGATCTGAGGCCATGGCCATGGATATGCGCAAGAGCGGCATCAGCAGCACGGCGGACTCGGGGTCTTACTCCGACCTGAACCGGCTTAACCAGCTCAAGGTCGGTGACGACAAAAACAGCGAAGGCAACCTGCGCAAAGTGGCGCAGGAATTCGAGTCGCTGTTTTTGAACGAGATGCTCAAGTCCATGCGTTCGGCCACCGAGGCCCTGGGCAAGGACAACCCGCTGAACACCCCGGCCGCCAAGCAATACCAGGAAATGTACGACCAGCAACTGGCGGTGTCGATGTCCCGCGAAGGTGGCGGTATCGGCCTGGCCGATGTGCTGATGCGCCAGATGCAGAAGAACAAGCCGGTGGAGGCTCAGGCCGCCACCTTGCAAGGCCCGGCGGCGGATGCGCCGGTGAAGAAAGTCGATGTGCCGACCGAGATTGCCGCCGGTACCCAGGCCGAAGGCCCGTTGGGCCGCTCCAATGGACAGCGGCCTTTGTGGGCGTATCGCGTGGCCGTGCCTGAGGGCGCCAGCACCCATGCCAACGACATGGAACTGATGAACCAGCGTCGTATCGCCTTGCCCAGCAAGCTGGCCGACCGCCTGCTGGCGGGTATCGTGCCGAACGCTCCGGTCGAAGCCAAATCCGCGCCCCTGCGTAACAGCGCTGCCGACGACACGGTCATCAACAGCAGCGCGCGTAGCTTTGCCGTGCCGAGCGGGCGCATGCAGGTGTATGGCCGCGCCATTGCCCAGCCACCGCTGGCGCCGGCCAAGAAAGCCTTCAGCTCCCAGGATGAATTTGTCGCCACCATGTTGCCGATGGCCAAGGCCGCTGCCGCACGGATTGGTATCGACCCCAAGTACCTGGTGGCCCAGGCGGCACTGGAAACCGGTTGGGGCAAATCAGTCATGCGCGCCGAGGACGGCAGCAGCAGCCACAATTTGTTTGGCATCAAGGCCGGGCAGAGCTGGCAGGGCGGTCAGGCCCGGGCGATCACCAGCGAGTTTCGCGATGGGGCGATGGTCAAGGAAACGGCGCAATTCCGTTCCTACAGCTCCTACCAGGACAGCTTCCACGACCTCGTGACCCTGCTGCAAAGCCATGATCGCTATAAAGAAGTTGTGAAATCAGCCGACAACCCGGAACAGTTTGTACGCGAGTTGCAAAAAGCCGGTTATGCAACCGACCCGGATTACGCCAGCAAGATTTCGCAGATCGCAAAAAACATGAACAGTTACCAGAACTACGCTGCCGCTGGCGCAACCACACATTTATAAGGTCTGAACCATGAGTTTGCTCAGTATCGGGATGTCAGGGCTCAATGCCGCTCAAGGATCGTTGTCGGTCTTGAGTAATAACATCGCCAACGCCAACACCTCGGGTTATTCGCGCCAGCAGACCACGCAGAATGCGAGTGCCAACAACCCCTACGGCGGTGTGTACATTGGCAGCGGCACCACGCTGGCGGATGTGCGTCGGGTCTATAACGAGTTCCTGGACGCGGCCTACCAGAACAGCACGGCGCTCAATAACGATGCCAAGGCTTATTCCAGCCAGGCCAGCGCCATCGACAAGACCTTGTCGGACAAAACAACCGGCATGTCTTCGGTGCTCAGCGCGTTTTTTGCCGCTGTGCAGACCTCCGCGGCCAACCCCAGCGACGTGTCTGCCCGGCAAGTGCTGCTGACCAGCGCCCAGACCCTGAGTAACCGTTTCAACGCCATCTCCAGCCAATTGACTCAACAGAAAGAGTCGATCAATGGCCAGTTGAGCACCATGAGTGACCAGGTCAACCAGTTGACCTCCTCGATTGCTTCGCTCAACAAGCAGATCACCCAGGCCCAGGGCTCAAGCAACAGCGCCCCGGCCAACCTGCTGGACGCCCGTAACGAGGCGGTGCGCTCGCTCAATGAACTGGTGGGTGTGACCACCAGTGAACAGAATGGTGTGTTCAGCGTCAGCACCGGCACGGGCCAATCCCTGGTATTGGGCGACCGGTCCAACACCCTCTCGGCAGTGCCGAGCGCTAGCGACCCAAGCCAGTACACCATTGCGCTCAATGCTGGCGGCGGTACGGCGATCGATCTGGGCAACGTGCTCAGTGGGGGCAGCATCGGCGGCCTGTTGCGTTATCGCAGTGATGCCCTGATGCCGGCCATCAATGACTTGGGGCGTATTGCCCTGGCGACAGCCGATACCATCAACAGCCAACTGGGGCAGGGCCTGGACTTGAACGGTGACTTCGGCTCATCGCTGTTCAAGGACATCAACAGCGCGGCGGCCATTGCTCAGCGCAGTCAGGGCGCGCTGGGCAACAGCACGGGCTCCGGCAATTTGAATGTGACCATTGCGGACACCAGCAAGCTGTCGACCTACGACTACAAAGTGACCTTTACCAGCGGCAACAACTACACGGTGGTGCGTTCCGACGGCAAGGCCATGGGCGCGTTCGACACCAATACCGCGCCACCGCCGGTGATCGATGGGTTCACCCTGGCGTTGGATGGCAAGGGGCCGATGGCGGCGGGCGATAGTTTCAAAGTCAGCCCTACCGCCAGCGGTGCCACCAACATCGGCACGACTTTGACGGACGCCAATAAAATCGCGTTCGCCGGGCCATTGCTGGGCGAGGGCAGCAAGACCAACCAGGGTACCGGCACTTTTACACCGCCGACCCTGACCCTGCCTATCGATATTCATGGTGGCGCCGATACCGCGCAATTGCGTACCGGCATTGAGCACTCGATGCCAGTGAAGATGGTATTCGGCAAGCCGGCCGCCGACGGCACCCAGGGCTACACGCTCAACGATGCCCAGGGCAACCCGATTGGCACCGGCACCATCGTGCCGGGCCAAGGCAACAAAATCACGGTCGATGTACCGATGCGGGATGCCAACGGCACGCTGCTGGTGCCGGCCAAAAGCTTCAAGTTCGATACCACGGTCGCCGGGTCGCCCGCCGCTGGCGACAGCACCACGTTTTCCTTCAACGCCTCGGGCAAGTCGGATAACCGTAACGCCCAGGCGTTGCTCGACCTGCAGACCAAAGCCACCGTCGGCCTGTCCGATGGCAGTGGCGGCGGAGTGAGCCTGGTGGCGGCCAACAGTCGCCTGGTGTCGACCGTCGGGGCCAAGGCCGCGTCGGCCAATACCGACACCACGGCCACGGGCGCCTTGCTCAAGGCCAACCAGGATGCGCGCAACTCCGTGTCCCAGGTCAACCTCGATGAAGAGGCGGGCGACATGATCAAATTCCAGCAGTACTACACCGCCTCGTCGCAGATCATCAAGGCTGCGCAAGAAACCTTCAGCACGCTGATCAATAGTCTTTAAGGGAGTCTGGGACGATGCGTATTTCCACTGCACAGTATTTTGAAACCAGTGCCGCCAAGTACACGGACAACTATTCCAGCGTGGTGAAGGCCCAGGAGCAGGCCAGTTCCGGCGTGCGCGTGCAGACCGCAGCGGATGACCCGGTGGCGGCGGCGAGGTTGTTGTTGCTGCAACAGCAGAAGGACATGCTCGGGCAGTTCAACGGCAATATCACCAGTTTGAAGAACTCGTTGACCAACGAGGAAAGCGTATTGGGTGCAATCAACGAGGCGCTGCAGGCGGCCAGTACCTTGGCCATTGAAGCGGGCGGTTCGCGCAGCGATGCCGACCGCAAGTCGATTGCCGGCCAGATCGGTGCGCTTGAAGACCAGGTGCTGGGCTTGCTTAACAGCAAGGATTCCTCGGGCAACTATCTGTTTTCCGGCTCCAAGACCTCGACGCCGCCCTACAGCCGTAACAGCGACGGCACCTACACCTATCAGGGTGATGAAACGCCGCTGAGCCTGCAGGTTTCCGATTCCCTGAGAGTCAGTGCCGGTGACACCGGCAAGAGCATCATGGACGGTGCCGTTAACTCGGGCCGCACCCAGGCGACCTGGATCGCACCTGCAATCGTGCCGCCGGCGACGGCGCCAGTGCCCAATGATCATAAAGTCTCAGTGTCGGCCGGCCTGGTGACTTCAGGCTCGGATTACACGAATAAATTCGCCGATGGCGAGCCTTACAAGCTGACCTTTACCAGCAGCACTCAGTACAAGGTCTCCGACAAGAACGGCAACGACATCACGTCGGAAATCCCTGGCAACGGCACCTTTGATTCCACCAAGGAAGGCGGCTCCACCGTGAGCCTGCGCGGCGTGAATTTTGATATTGCGGTGGATCTCAAGGATATGGCGACGGGGCCGGACGCCGATGCGCTGGTCAAGGACCGTTCGTTCAGCCTGGCCGCCAAACCCGACACCTTCAGTGTTTCGCGCACGCCCAGTAATGCCTCCACTGCGCAGCTGACGAATGCGCAGGTGAGCAACCCGGCCACCTATGCCAGTACGTTCCCGGCTAACAGCGGGGCGGTGATCAAGTTCACCAGTGGCACGGCGTATGAAGTCTATGCCCAGCCCTACAGTGCCGACAGTAAAGCGATCGCAACCGGCGACACCGGTGGCGGTACGACCGTGACGGCAGCAGGCGTGACCTTTGATGTCAGCGGCACACCGCAAGCCGGCGATCAGTTTGCGGTCGCTGCCAGCACTGCCAAGACCCAGAACGCGCTGGATACCCTGAGCCAACTGCGCAAGGCGCTGGAGCAACCGGCCGACGGCAACCCGGCGGCGATGGTCAAGCTCAAGGATGCGCTCGACGCTTCCATCAGTAATTTTGCCAATTCACGTGCCCAGGTCGATAACGTGCGCGGTTCCATCGGGGCCCGCGAAGCTGCACTGGATATCCAGTCGGCGGAAAACATCAGTATCGGCACTGCAAACAAAAGCACCATGAGCGATCTGGCGAACATTGACATGGGCGAAGCGGCGATCAACCTCACGTTGCAGCAAACCATGTTGCAGGCCTCGCAACTGGCGTTCGTTAAAATCTCCCAGCTGAACCTGTTCAGCCGCATGTAATCGTCGCAATGAACAACGGCCTCCCCTGGCGACAGGGGAGGCCGTTGTCGTTTCTGGCATGGAAATGTTGCCGGTTTTTGCACAAAGCGCGCAAAATTGAGTGACCTGTGAGTCATAAAGCGCATCTTCACTGTATCGTGTGAAAAGGATAAGTCGTCACAGGGCCTTTATCGGGCGGCTTTCAGCGAGATTTTCATGGGGTTATCCCCTTTATTGTCAGCACTCCCGGCGTAGTCCGAGGGGTGTTCTCCAGCTATTTAGTATTGGGAAGCCACAATGATTGGCATAAAAAGCATCGCCAGTTACGTGCCGGCAGACGGGATCGATAACTACGCCCAGGGTGCCAAATTCGCCAAGGATGAAGAGTTCATCATCGGCAAGATCGGTTCGGCGTTCCTGCCGCGCAAGGAAGCTGCACAGGAGACTTCCGACCTGTGCGTCGAAGCAGTCAATGCATTGTTTGCCAACAACACGGATTTGAAGCGCGAGTCCATCGACGCGCTGATCGTCGTCACCCAGAACGGCGATGAAGAGGGCTTGCCCCACACCGCCGCCATCGTCCAGGACAAATTGGGCCTGCCGACTCACGTTGCCGCTTTCGATATTTCCCTGGGCTGCTCCGGCTACGTGTACGGCATCTACGCGATGAAAGGCTTCATGGAAGCCGCCGGCCTGAAAAACGGCCTGCTGATCACCGCCGACCCGTATTCCAAGATCGTCGACCCGGAAGACCGCAACACCACCATGCTGTTCGGTGATGCCGCCACCGCCACCTGGATGGGCGAGGACGCGCCGTGGTTGCTGGGCAAATCCAAGTTCGGTACCGACGGTTCCGGCGCGCCGCACTTGAAGGTCAGCGATGGTGTGTTCTTCATGAACGGCCGCCAGGTGTTCAACTTCGCCTTGCTCAAGGTGCCGGCACACTTGCACGAGCTGCTCAATGAGTCGGACCTCAAGGCAGATGACATTGATGCGTTCTGCATCCACCAGGGCAGCGCGGCCATCGTCGACGCCGTGGCGCGCCGCTTTGAAGAAGCGCCGGTGGACAAGTTCATCAAGGACATGGTCGAGACCGGCAATACCGTGTCATCGAGCATTCCGTTGCTGCTGGAAAAGCACGTGATGGACGCCACCTGGAAGCGCGTGGCAATCAGCGGTTTTGGTGTGGGGCTGTCGTGGGGCTCGGCGATTCTCTATCGTCCGTGATGCTTTAGCGGCTTCATGAAAAACGCCGATGATCGAATGATCATCGGCGTTTTTTTTGCGCCCCCTTTTAGGAGCGAGCTTGCTCGCGAAGAACCTGAGGGCGCCGCGTGCATTCTGAATGCCCGCGTCATTGTTAACGTTCTTCGCGAGCAAGCTCGCTCCTGCAAGGGGGGACGTCTTGAAGGCGAAGTTTTGGCGCCAGTAACCCGTGATTACTGGCGTTTCACGCCTCTATAAGCCGTTGAAATACAAGGGCTGGCACAGGGCTAGTAAAAAAAATCAAAAAAACCCTCAAGCAACCGGCTACCACGACGATAACTATTACGTAGGTTCTCAGGCCACACCCGGCGGTTGCCAGGGCCGGAAGCCGCAGTATCCATCCAACGAGGATTTCGTCATGGCTTTAACAGTAAACACCAACATTGCTTCCATCACGACTCAGGGCAACCTGAACAAAGCTGGCGGCGCCCTGGCCACTTCCATGCAGCGCCTGTCTTCCGGCCTGCGTATCAACAGCGCTAAAGACGACGCTGCCGGCCTGCAGATCGCTAACCGCCTGACCAGCCAAATCAACGGCCTGGGCCAAGCTGTAAAAAACGTGAACGACGGCATCTCCATCGCTCAGACCGCTGAAGGCGCGATGCAGGCTTCGACCGACATCCTGCAAAAAATGCGTACCCTGGCCCTGTCCTCGGCTACCGGCTCCCTGAGCGCCGACGACCGTAAGTCGAACAACGACGAATACCAGGCCCTGACTTCGGAACTGACCCGTATCTCGCAAACCACTACTTTCGGTGGCCAGAAGCTGCTGGACGGTTCGTACGGTACCAAGGCTATCCAGGTTGGCGCCAACGCCAACGAAACTATCAACCTGAGCCTGGAAAACGTTGCGGCTAACAACATTGGTTCGCAGCAGGTTAAATCCGGCGCGCTGACGCCTAACGCTACCGGCCTGGCTGCTGGTTCGATCGCCATCACCGGCAATGGCCAGACTGCAAACGTTGCTGTCAACCCTGCTGACTCTGCCAAGACCATTGCTGCCGGTCTGAACGGCGCCATCGGTGGCCTTAGCGCTACTGCCAGCACCGAAGTCAAGTTCTCGGTAGACGAGACCAAAACCAAGGGCGATCCTGCTGCAACTCCGCCTGTTGCCGGTGTTCCAGCCAGCTTCTCGATCGATGTAGGTGGTGCTACCGTCAAAATCGTTGGCGTAACCAGCACTGCCGACCTGGCTGATCAACTGAAGTCCAACGCTGCCAAACTGGGCGTGAGCGTTAACTACGACGAAGCCAAGGGCACTCTGGAAGTCAAATCCGACTCCGGTGAAAACATCAAGTTTACCAGCGACGCGCTGGGTGCTGATGCTGTCAGCGTTAACGTAAAAGACGGTGCTGGCAAATATGCAGCTGCCGCTACTAACCTGGGCGCTGCCGTCAACGATCCAATCATTGCAACTGGTCAGATCTCCCTGGATTCGTCCAAGGGCTACTCCCTGGCCAACGGCGCTACCGGTACTTCGGTAACCACTTTGTTCGGCGCAGCTCAGGTGTCTTCCCAGAAGACTTCCGTTGCCCAAACCGACGTGACTGACGCTACCAATGCTCAGAACGCTCTGGCTGTAATCGACAAGGCCATCGGCACCATCGACAGCGTACGTTCGGGCCTGGGTGCTACCCAGAACCGTCTGACTACCACTGCAGACAACCTGCAGAACATTCAGAAGAACTCCACCGCTGCACGCTCCACCGTTCAGGACGTCGACTTCGCTTCCGAAACCGCCGAACTGACCAAGCAACAAACCCTGCAGTCGGCTTCCACCGCGATCCTGTCGCAGGCTAACCAGCTGCCATCCGCTGTACTGAAACTGCTTCAGTAATCAGCGCGCTTGGTAACTAACGGAAGGGCGCGTTTACGTGCCCTTCCGTTTTTTCGGTTTAGAGGAGATTGGACATGGACATGAGTGTAAAGCTGAACCAGTCTTATCCGCCGGTTGCCCCTCAAGGCGCGCCTCCCAAGGTGACTGCCGATCAAAGCAGCAGCAAGGCCCAGGAAGTGGCGGCAACCGGCAAAGAGCCTGAGCGCGCGGACCTGGAAAAAGCAGTAACCGACATTCGCGAATTCGTCCAGGCTGCCCAGCGCAGCCTGGATTTTTCCATTGACGATTCGACCCACCGGGTCGTGGTCAAGGTCATTGCCACCGACAGTGGTGAAGTGATCCGTCAGATTCCGTCGGAAACGGCGTTGAAACTGGCACAAAACCTTTCCAGCGCAAGCAACGTGTTGTTTGACGACAAGGTGTGAGCTGGCATGAAATTTGTTGCTGTCAGGTCTTGAGGCGCAATAAGTCAAGATAACGGCAGCCACCGAACAGGAGATAGATGATGGCGGGTTCAACGGTAAGTGGTATCGGTTCGAACATCGATACGCAAGCGATCGTGAAGTCCTTGGTGGACGCCGAAAAGGTGCCCAAGCAGACGCAGATCAATACCGCGTCTCAGAAGGCGACCACCACGCTGTCTTCGATCGGCAAGATTCAGGCCGCCCTGGATGCATTCCGTGGCGCTCTTGACAATATGACTGCCAGCTCCAGCTTCACGGGTTTGACCGGCTCATCTTCGGATGAAAAAGTTGCGACCATGACTGCGAGCAATACAGCCTCCAACGGCAGCTTCCGGCTGATCGTGAACCAGTTGGCGCAGCCTTCGAAGCTATCGAGCAAAATCTTCACCGGTGGTGCCAACAGCGTGGTCAACGCTACCGACAAGCCTACGACCCTGACAATCAGTCAGTCGGGCAAGAGTTACGACGTTAATATCCCGGCTGGAGCAACGTTGCAGCAGGTGCGCGATTCGATCAACACCCAATTCGGCACCTCCGGGTTGAGCGCCAACATCCAGACCGACTCCAATGGTTCGCGTCTGATCCTGACGTCGACCACTATGGGCACTGGTTCGGATCTGAAGTTGTCGGGTAATTCGGGGCTGGATGTCGGCTCGACGGTTATCGACGAGCCCAAGGACGCGCTGTACAGCATCGATGGTGTTGCATCTGTCTCCAAATCCAACAACATCGAGGGTGCGCTCAGCGGGGTAAATATCAAGCTGGTCTCGGTATCCGCACTAAAGACTGCGGGCGACACTTCTCCGACGCCTGAGCGCAATGCGACGCTCATCACTGTCAGTACCAACAACACCGCGCTCAAGTCTGGCGTTAAGGGTTTCATCGACACCTATAACGCCCTGATCACGGCAATGAACGCCGAAACCAAGGTCACCAAGAACCTGGACGGCAGCACCACGGCCGCTGCCCTGACTGGCGACTCCACCATGCGCTCGCTGCAGGCGGCGATCCGCAATGAGTTCAATACCATTTCCGGTACCGGTCAGTTCAAGTCCCTGGCGCAATTTGGCGTCAGCACCAGCTCTACTACTGGTTTGCTGTCCATGGACGATAAAAAGTGGGACGCTGCAGTCAAGACCAATGCGGCCGACATCAACAGTATGTTCGCTGGCAAGAATGGCATGTTGGCGCGCATGAAGAGTGCAACGGATGACTTTGCCAAGGCCTCAACCGGGGTGCTGGCGACACGTTCCAATTCCTTGTCCGATAGCCTCAAGGACATCGCAAAGCAGCAGGAAACCCTGAACGAGCGCATGGAACTGCTGACCAACAGCCTCTCCGCCAAATACAACGCCATGGACACCTTGGTTGCCCAACTGCGCCAGCAAAGCACCAGCGTCATGACCACGCTCAACGCCTTGAACAACCCTAAAACCAATAACTGATCGCCACTCACGCAAAAGGCCAGGCAACCTGCCTGGCCTTTTCGTACCGAAAGACGACCGGTGTTAAAGCTTTTTGCGGCCCAGTCGACATATTGGTTACTAGAATCCTTTTCGCTGTCGCCTGTCACGAGGTAGAAACATGAACCCTATGCGAGCCCTTCGCCAATACCAGAAGGTCAATTCCCACGCACAGATCTCCGAAGCCAGCCCGCATCGCCTGGTGCAGATGCTGATGGAAGGCGGCCTGGATCGCATGTCCCAGGCCAAGGGCGCCCTGGCGCGTGGTGACATCGCACAGAAGGGTTTGATGCTCGGCAAGGCCATCGACATCGTTATCGGGCTGCGCGATGGCCTGGATGCTGAAAAGAGTGATAACCCGGCTTATGTTCAGCAGTTGGAAAGCCTTTATGTGTACATGACCAATCGGTTGATGGAGGCTAACCAGCAAAACGACTCCGAGATCATCGACGAAGTCGCTCGCTTGATGATTACCGTAAAAGAAGGCTGGGATGCTATCGGCGCGCCACAAGGCGCAGCAGAATAAGGCCACGGGCCTTGAGGAACTCGTCATGAGCCACGCACTGCAACGCATTGATGAAACCCGTGAAGCCCTGGTCGACGCGCTGGCTGCGCGCAACTGGGATGCCATCAGCGAGCTCGACCTGGGCTGCCGCAGTGTGATCGATCAGGTGCTGAGCGAAGCGCCGGTGGATGAGGATGCGCTGCGTGGAAAGCTGGAAAGTCTGTTGGCGGTTTACCAGCAGTTGCTTGAAGTGACGACCGGCGAGCGCCAGGCGATTTTCGAAGAGATGTCGCAGATCAACCAAGCGAAAAATGCGTCAAAGGTTTACCATCTGTTCGGTTGAAAGGGCGCAGTTAATCCGAACGGCGCGTCATATATTTGACTATGCCATCATTTTTGACTTAACTAGTGCTGTTTTCAGATTTCAGACGTCTAGAAGGTAAGAAATCTTACAGACGTCTTGATTGCCCTCATTCCGGGGCAGGAAGTTTTACTAGGGAAGTTGCTATTGCATGTGGCGTGAAACCAAAATTCTGCTGATCGATGACGATAGCGTCCGCCGCCGCGATTTAGCGGTGATTTTAAATTTTCTCGGTGAAGAAAATTTGCCCTGCGGCAGCCACGATTGGCAGCAGGCGGTCAGCTCGTTGTCGTCGAGCCGTGAAGTCATTTGTGTATTGATCGGGACGGTAAACGCTCCTGGCGCAGTTCTAGGCCTGTTAAAGACACTGTCTACCTGGGATGAGTTCCTTCCGGTGTTGCTAATGGGCGATATTTCTTCCGTGGACCTGCCGGAAGACCAGCGCCGCCGCGTGCTATCCAACCTGGAAATGCCGCCCAGCTACAGCAAATTGCTCGATTCCCTGCACCGTGCCCAGGTCTATCGCGAGATGTACGACCAGGCCCGCGAGCGCGGCCGTCACCGTGAACCCAACCTGTTCCGCAGCCTGGTCGGCACCAGCCGCGCCATCCAGCACGTGCGCCAGATGATGCAGCAAGTGGCCGATACCGACGCCAGCGTGCTGATCCTCGGCGAGTCGGGCACCGGCAAGGAAGTGGTCGCGCGCAACCTGCACTATCACTCCAAGCGTCGCGACGGGCCCTTTGTGCCGGTCAACTGCGGGGCGATCCCGGCAGAGCTGCTGGAAAGCGAATTGTTCGGCCACGAGAAGGGCGCCTTTACCGGGGCGATCACCAGCCGTGCCGGGCGCTTTGAGCTGGCCAATGGCGGTACCCTGTTCCTCGACGAAATCGGCGATATGCCGTTGCCGATGCAGGTCAAGCTGCTGCGCGTACTGCAAGAGCGCACCTTCGAGCGCGTGGGCAGCAACAAGACCCAGAGCGTGGACGTGCGCATCATTGCCGCCACCCACAAGAACCTCGAAAGCATGATCGAGGTCGGCAGCTTCCGCGAAGACCTGTACTACCGCCTCAACGTATTCCCTATCGAGATGGCCCCGCTGCGCGAGCGCGTGGAAGACATCCCGTTGCTGATGAACGAACTGATCTCGCGCATGGAGCACGAGAAGCGCGGCTCCATTCGTTTCAACTCCGCGGCAATCATGTCCCTGTGCCGCCACGGCTGGCCGGGCAACGTCCGCGAGCTGGCCAACCTGGTGGAGCGCATGGCGATCATGCATCCGTACGGGGTGATCGGCGTGGTCGAGTTGCCGAAGAAATTCCGCTACGTCGACGACGAGGACGAGCAGATGGACAGCCTGCGCAGCGACATGGAAGAGCGCGTGGCAATCAACGGCCATACTCCAGACTTTGGCGCTAGCGCGATGTTGCCGCCCGAAGGACTGGATCTCAAGGACTACCTCGGCAACCTGGAGCAAGGCCTGATCCAACAGGCGCTGGACGATGCCAACGGCATCGTCGCCCGGGCCGCCGAGCGCCTGCGTATCCGTCGCACCACCCTGGTGGAGAAGATGCGCAAGTACGGTATGAGCCGCAAAGAAGGTGATGAACAGGCGGATGATTGACGCCTGTTTTTCAACTACCTGATTTATAGGTGGTTTTTTTTCGGCACGGGTATTGCTACAGCCCTCGCAACGTTCCGTTTAACTGACGGTCAGCCAAGCGAGAGAGCATCATGCCCCACGCCGCCCAACTATCTTCGGCCCCTGCCATCCAGGGGCTGGTTTCGCCTGTAGAACCGCCGACCCGCCAGGGCCTGGAGCACGCGCTCTCGCAGTTCAACCAGATGTCGAACCAGCTGACCGACTCCTACAGCCTGCTTGAGGCCCGGGTTTCCGAGCTTAAAGGCGAACTGGCGGTGGTCAGCGCCCAGCGCATGCAAGAGCTGGCCGAGAAAGAGCGTCTGGCCAACCGTCTGCAAAACCTGCTGGACCTGTTGCCCGGTGGCGTGATCGTCATCGACGACCAAGGCCGCGTTCGCGAAGCCAACCCGGCGGCCTGCGACCTGCTTGGCTTGCCGCTGGAAGGCGAGCTGTGGCGTGAAGTCATCACCCGCTGTTTTGCCCCCCGTGAAGACGACGGCCACGAAGTCTCACTCAAGGACGGGCGCCGGCTGTCCATTGCGACCCGTTCCCTGGACGCCGAGCCCGGCCAGCTTGTGCTACTCAATGACCTGACAGAAACCCGGCACCTGCAAGATCAGTTGGCTCGCCATGAGCGGCTGTCGTCCCTGGGACGGATGGTCGCTTCCTTGGCGCATCAGATTCGTACGCCGTTGTCGGCGGCATTGATCTACGCCAGCCATTTGACTGACGAGCAATTACCAGCGGCCACCCACCAACGCTTTGCCGGGCGCCTCAAGGAGCGCCTGCATGAGTTGGAACACCAAGTACGTGACATGCTGGTATTTGCCCGCGGCGAACTGCCGCTGACCGATCGCGTTACCCCTGCCGGTTTGATGCAGTCGCTGCAAGCGGCAGCGGCGACCCATGTGCAGGAGGCCAACCTGCGCTGGCAGTGCGATAGCCACCAGGGCGAATTGCTGTGCAACCGCGACACCCTGGTGGGCGCGCTGCTCAACCTGATCGAAAACGCTACCCAGGCCAGTGGCCCCGGGGCGCGCCTGAAAGTGCACCTGTATAGCCGCGGACAAACCCTGCGCCTGTGCGTCAGCGACAGCGGCAGCGGTATCGCCCCGCAGGTGCTGCAGCGCCTGGGCGAGCCGTTTTTTACCACCAAGACCAACGGCACTGGCCTGGGCCTGACCGTGGTCAAGGCAGTGGCCCGTGCCCATCAGGGACAATTGCAGCTGCGTTCGCGCCTGGGGCGTGGCACCTGTGCATTGATGACCTTGCCGCTGTTTTCCAGCGCGGCAAGCGCGGAGTAAGAGGATGATGGCTATCAAGGTTTTATTGGTGGAAGACGATCGCGCCCTGCGTGAAGCATTGGCTGACACGCTGCTGTTGGCGGGCCATGACTACCGTGCGGTCGGCTCTGCCGAGGAAGCCTTGGAGGCGGTCGAGCAGGAAACCTTCAGCCTGGTGGTCAGCGACGTCAACATGCCCGGCATGGACGGCCACCAGTTGCTCGGCCTGCTGCGGGTGCGCCAGCCGCAGCTGCCGGTGCTGCTGATGACCGCCCATGGCGCGGTGGAGCGGGCGGTGGATGCCATGCGTCAGGGCGCGGCGGATTACCTGGTCAAGCCGTTCGAGCCCAAGGCTTTGATCGAACTGGTCGCCCGGCATGCCCTGGGCGTGATGCCCGCAGCCGACGGCGATGGCCCGATTGCCTTTGAACCGGCCAGCGCGCAGTTGCTTGAACTGGCGGCGCGGGTGGCGCGCAGTGATTCCACTGTGCTGATTTCCGGCGAGTCCGGCACCGGTAAAGAAGTGCTGGCGCGTTATATCCACCAGCAATCGGGCCGTGCCAAACAACCGTTCATTGCGATCAACTGCGCGGCGATCCCCGACAACATGCTGGAAGCCACCTTGTTTGGCCATGAAAAGGGCTCGTTCACCGGCGCCATCGCGGCCCAGGCCGGCAAGTTCGAACAAGCCGACGGCGGCACCATTCTGCTCGACGAAATCTCGGAAATGCCCCTGGGCCTGCAAGCCAAGTTGCTGCGGGTATTGCAGGAGCGTGAAGTGGAGCGCGTGGGCGCACGCAAGCCGATCCAGTTGGATATCCGCGTGGTTGCCACCACCAACCGCGACCTGGCGGGCGAAGTGGCGGCGGGGCGCTTCCGTGAAGACCTGTTTTACCGGTTGTCGGTGTTCCCGCTGGCTTGGCGCCCATTGCGTGAGCGGCCGGCGGATATCATTCCCCTGGCCGAGCGTCTTCTCAACAACCACGTCAAAAAAATGAAGCATGCCCAGGCGCGTTTATCGCCCGAGGCCCAGGCGTGCCTGGTCAGTTACCCATGGCCGGGCAACGTGCGCGAGCTGGACAACGCGATCCAGCGTGCGCTGATTTTGCAGCAGGGCGGTTTGATCCAGCCCCAGGATTTCTGCCTGGCCATGGGCAATGGCGCTGCGCCGTTGCCGAGCCTGGCCCCGGCTCCAGTGGTCGCCGAGGCGGAATCGGCAGGCGCCCTGGGTGATGACCTGCGCCGCCGTGAATTTCAGATGATCATCGACACCCTGCGCGCCGAGCGTGGCCGCCGCAAAGAAGCGGCCGAGCGCCTAGGCATCAGCCCGCGTACCTTGCGCTACAAGCTGGCGCAGATGCGCGACGCCGGTATGGATGTGGAAGCCTATCTGTTCGCCACCTGACTTCGCGCCCATACCGTTTTTTTGTAGGAGCGAGCTTGCTCGCGAAAAACGTCAACGATAACGCGTGCTTCCTGGATGCTCGCGGCGTCCATGAGTTCTTCGCGAGCAAGCTCGCTCCTACCAAAAACTTGCGGTAACAAGTTCGACAAGCTTTGTCGCCTTTTCTTACGAGTTGCTCCAGAGCTGGCACCCTTGTTGCTACCACCCCTAGTAACCGCTGCGTAGTGTCAAAAAATTGCGGGTCGTCGGAGAGAGAAGGTCATGAGCCAGGGTATTGAGTTCAATCGGTTGATGTTGGATATGCGCGCCATGCAAATGGATGCCATGGCTCAACCGAAATCCGTCGCGCCAGCGCCGGAATTGGGCCAAAGCAATTTTGCCGACATGCTCGGTCAGGCAATCAATAAAGTCAGCGATACCCAGCAGGCGTCCAGCCAGTTGGCGACGGCCTTCGAGATCGGTAAAAGCGGCGTGGACCTCACCGATGTGATGGTCGCCTCGCAAAAGGCCAGTGTGTCCTTCCAAGCCTTGACCCAAGTACGTAACAAGCTGGTTCAGGCGTATCAAGACATCATGCAGATGCCGGTTTAAGGACGAGATTTAAGTCATGGCTGAAGCAGTCTCCGACAACCTCCCCGCCAAGGCCGACGGCAAACCGCCGTTGTTTGGCCTGTCGTTCCTGGAAAACCTCTCGGAAATGACCATGCTGCGTCAGGTGGGCCTGATGGTGGGCCTGGCCGCCAGCGTGGCGATTGGTTTTGCCGTGGTGCTGTGGTCGCAGCAACCCGATTACCGCCCCCTGTACGGCAGCCTGTCGGGCATGGATTCCAAGCAGATCATGGAAACCCTCGCCGCCGCCGACATCGCCTACACCGTGGAGCCCAACTCCGGCGCCTTGCTGGTCAAGGCCGATGACGTGGCTCGCGCGCGGATGAAACTGGCCGCCGCTGGCGTGGCGCCGTCCGACAGCAATATCGGTTTTGAAATTCTCGACAAAGACCAGGGCCTGGGCACCAGCCAGTTCATGGAAGCCACCCGCTATCGCCGTGGCCTGGAAGGCGAACTGGCGCGCACCATTTCCAGCCTCAATAACGTCAAGGCCGCCCGTGTGCACCTGGCGATTCCGAAAAGCTCGGTGTTCGTGCGTGACGAACGCAAGCCCAGCGCCTCGGTCTTGGTCGAACTCTTCGCCGGCCGCTCCCTGGAGCCTGGCCAGGTACTGGCGATCGTCAACCTGGTGGCCACCAGTGTTCCCGAATTGAGCAAATCGCAAATCACCGTGGTGGACCAGAAGGGCAACCTGCTGTCTGACATGGCCGAAAACTCCGCGCTGACCCAGGCCGGCAAGCAGTTCGACTACAGCCGCCGCATGGAAAGCATGCTCACCCAGCGCGTGCATAACATCCTGCAACCGGTACTGGGCAACGACCGCTACAAGGCTGAAGTGTCGGCCGACGTGGACTTCAGCGCCGTCGAGTCCACCTCCGAACAGTTCAACCCGGACCAGCCGGCCCTGCGCAGCGAGCAGTCCACCAGCGAACAACGCACCGCCAGCAATGGCCCCCAAGGTGTGCCGGGCGCCCTGAGCAACCAGCCACCCGCGCCGGCCTCGGCACCGCAGACCACCGGTGGCGCTGCCGCCACGGCGGGCGCGATCCAGCCTGGCCAGCCATTGCTGGACGCCAACGGCCAGCAGATCATGGACCCGGCCACCGGCCAGCCGATGCTTGCGCCGTACCCTGCGGACAAGCGTAACCAGTCCACCAAGAACTTCGAACTCGACCGTTCCATCAGCCACACCAAGCAGCAGCAGGGCAAGATCAATCGCCTGTCGGTGTCGGTGGTGGTCGATGACCAGGTCAAGGTCAACCCAGCGGACGGCGCGGTGACCCGTGCACCGTGGACGGCTGACGAACTGGCGCGCTTCACCCGCCTGGTGCAGGACGCCGTTGGTTTCGACGCCAGCCGTGGCGACAGCGTCAGCGTGATCAACATGCCGTTCTCCGCCGAGCGCGGTGAAGTGATCGCTGACCCGGCGTTCTACACCCAGCCGTGGTTCTGGGACATCGTCAAGCAAGTGCTGGGGGTGCTGTTCATCCTGGTGCTGGTGTTCGGCGTATTGCGCCCGGTGCTCAACAACATCACCGGCGGCGGCAAGAAGCAACTGGCGCTGGCCGGTGGTGACGTCGAGTTGGGTGGCATGGGCGGCCTGGACGGCGAACTGGCCAACGACCGCGTCAGCCTCGGCGGCCCGCAAAGCATCCTGTTGCCAAGCCCGAGCGAAGGCTATGACGCTCAGTTGAACGCAATCAAGAGTCTGGTGGCAGAAGACCCGGGCCGTGTGGCTCAGGTCGTGAAAGAGTGGATTAACGCAGATGAATGATCGAGCCGCTGTGGCCAAGCTGTCCCGGGTCGACAAAGCCGCCGTGCTGCTGCTGTCCCTGGGTGAAACCGACGCTGCCCAAGTGCTGCGCCACATGGGCCCTAAAGAGGTCCAGCGAGTGGGCGTGGCCATGGCGCAGATGCGCAATGTGCACCGCGAGCAAGTCGAGCAGGTGATGAGCGAGTTCGTCGAGATCGTCGGCGACCAGACCAGCCTGGGCGTCGGATCCGACAGCTACATTCGCAAGATGCTCACCTCGGCCCTGGGCGAAGACAAGGCCAACGGCCTGATCGACCGCATCCTGCTGGGTGGCAACACCAGCGGCCTGGATAGCCTCAAGTGGATGGAGCCGCGGGCAGTGGCCGACGTGATCCGCTACGAGCACCCGCAGATCCAGGCGATCGTGGTGGCCTACCTGGACCCGGACCAGGCCGGCGAAGTGCTTGGCCACTTCGACCATAAAGTGCGCCTGGACATCATCCTGCGTGTGTCGTCGCTGAACACTGTGCAACCGGCGGCGCTCAAAGAACTCAACACCATTCTGGAGAAGCAGTTCTCCGGCAATTCCAACGCCTCGCGCACCACCCTGGGTGGCATCAAGCGCGCAGCCGACATCATGAACTTCCTCGACAGCTCGGTCGAAGGCCAGTTGATGGACTCGATCCGCGAGATCGACGACACCCTGTCCGGCCAGATCGAAGACCTGATGTTCGTGTTCAACAACCTGGCCGATGTCGACGACCGTGGCATCCAGGCGCTGCTGCGCGAAGTGTCCTCGGACGTGCTGGTGCTGGCGCTCAAGGGCTCGGACGAAAACGTCAAAGAAAAGATCTTCAAGAACATGTCCAAGCGCGCCTCGGAGCTGTTGCGCGACGACCTGGAAGCCAAGGGCCCGGTGCGCGTCAGCGACGTGGAAACCGCCCAGAAAGAAATCCTCACCATTGCCCGCCGTATGGCCGAAGCCGGAGAAATCGTTCTCGGCGGGAAGGGCGGCGAAGAAATGATCTAAGGCGCCTTGCATGTCGACTAAAGATGAGGCGCCCAGCGATCTGATTCGCGCGCGGGATGTCGGCGGCTTCGACATCTGGTCGCTGCCCAGTTTCGACCCCCATGTGCCGGAGCCCGAGCCTGAACCGGTTGAAGAACCTCCGGCAGAGATGGAAGAAGTGCCACTGGATGAAGTCCAGCCACTGACCCTCGAAGAGTTGGAAACCATTCGCCAGGAGGCCTACAACGAAGGCTTTGCGGCGGGGGAAAAAGACGGCTTTCGCAGTACCACCCTCAAGGTTCGCCAGGAGGCCGAGGTGGCGCTGGCCGCCAGGCTGGACAGCCTGGAGCGCTTGATGGGCAACCTGTTCGACCCTATCGCCGAACAGGACTCGCAGCTGGAAAAATCCATGGTTGGCCTGGTGCAGCACATCGCGCGCCAAGTGATCCAGCGCGAACTGGTGCTCGATTCCAGCCAGATCGAAGGCGTGATGCGCGAAGCCCTCAAGCTGCTGCCCCTGGGCGTCGGCAATGTGCGGCTGTACATCAACCCGCAAGATTTCGAACAGGTTAAAGCCCTGCGCGAGCGTCATGAAGAAACCTGGCGCATCGTCGAAGACGCTTCGTTGCAGCCCGGTGGTTGCCGTGTCGAAACCGAGCACAGCCGCATTGACGCGACGGTGGAAACCCGTATCAGCCAGATTATGGCCAAGTTATTTGATCAACTGCATGAACAGGCCCTGCATCCCGCCGAGCCTGACCTGAGCGTTGACCTGGACGCCACCGATGCGCCTTGATCGCACCAGCTTCGCCAAGCGCCTGGGCAGCTACGCCGAGGCCACTGAGTTGCCGGGCCAGCCGGTCCTCGAAGGGCGCCTGTTGCGTATGGTCGGCCTGACTCTCGAAGCCGAGGGCCTGCGCGCCGCAATGGGCAGCCGCTGCCTGGTGATAAACGACAACAGCTACCACCCGGTGCAAGTCGAAGCCGAGGTGATGGGCTTTTCGGGCAGCAAGATTTTCCTGATGCCGGTCGGCAGCCTCACCGGCATTGCCCCCGGCGCCCGCGTGGTACCGCTGGCCGACACCGGCCGCCTGCCCATGGGCATGAGCATGCTGGGCCGCGTACTCGACGGTGCCGGCCGTGCGCTGGACGGCAAGGGCGGCATGAAGGCCGAAGACTGGGTGCCGATGGACGGCCCCACCATCAACCCGCTCAAGCGCAACCCCATCAGCGTGCCGCTGGATGTGGGCATTCGCAGCATCAACGGTTTATTGACGGTCGGTCGCGGCCAGCGCCTGGGCCTGTTCGCCGGTACCGGCGTGGGTAAGTCGGTATTGCTGGGCATGATGACGCGCTTTACCGAGGCCGACATCATCGTGGTGGGGCTGATCGGCGAGCGGGGCCGCGAAGTGAAGGAATTCATCGAGCACAGCCTCGGTGAAGAAGGGCTCAAGCGTTCTGTTGTCGTCGCTTCTCCGGCAGACGATGCACCGCTGATGCGCCTGCGTGCGGCGATGTACTGCACGCGCATCGCCGAATATTTTCGCGACAAGGGCAAGAACGTCCTGTTGCTGATGGACTCCCTCACGCGTTTCGCCCAGGCCCAGCGCGAGATCGCTTTGGCCATCGGTGAGCCGCCGGCTACCAAGGGTTACCCCCCGTCGGTATTTGCCAAGCTGCCCAAGCTGGTAGAGCGTGCCGGTAATGCCGAAGCCGGCGGTGGCTCGATCACCGCGTTCTATACCGTGTTGTCTGAAGGCGACGACCAACAGGACCCGATTGCCGACTCGGCCCGGGGCGTGCTCGACGGCCACATCGTGCTGTCGCGGCGCCTGGCGGAAGAGGGGCATTACCCAGCCATCGATATCGAAGCGTCCATCAGCCGGGTGATGCCGGCGGTGGTCACGCCGGAGCATATGGCCCGTGCCCAGCAGTTCAAGCAGCTGTGGTCGCGTTACCAGCAAAGCCGTGACCTGATCAGCGTCGGCGCCTATGTGGCCGGTGGCGACCGCGACACCGACCTGGCCATCGCCTTGCAGCCGCAACTGGTGACCTACCTGCGCCAGGGTCTCAACGACAAGATCACCATGGGCGAGAGCCAGTCGCACTTGCAGTCCATCTTCGCCCCGGCGCCGGGCGGCTAATCCATGGCCAACAGCCGCGCCGCACGCCTGGCCCCGGTGGTGGACATGGCCGAAAAGGCCGAGAAAGCCGCCGTACAGCGCCTGGGCTACTTCCAGGGCCAGGTGCGGTTGGCCCAAAGCAAGCTGGGCGACCTGGAGCGTTTTCGTGGCGAGTACCAACAACAGTGGATCGAGCGCGGCAGCCAGGGTGTTTCTGGCCAGTGGCTGATGGGGTACCAGGGCTTTCTCAATCAGCTTGAAACCGCCGTCGGCCAGCAACGCCAGAGCCTGGCCTGGCACGAGACCAACCTCGACAAAGCCCGCGAGGCTTGGCAACAGGCGTTTGCCCGGGTCGAGGGGCTGCGCAAGCTGGTGCAGCGCTACATCGACGAAGCGCGAGCCATCGAAGACAAGCGCGAGCAAAAACTGCTCGATGAATTGTCCCAGCGCCTTCCCCGCCCAGAACAGTTCTAACCGGCACCACAAATCCAGTGTGGGAGCTGGCTTGCCTGCGATGGCGGTGGTTCAGTTAAAGATTCAGTGGCTGACACGCCGCCACCGCAGGCAAGCCAGCTCCCACAGTTGATTCACTGTGTTGCTCAGATGCTCTTCAACTGCTACACCTTGTGTCTAGTGCAATGACAAGGAAGCAGTCACATGTCAGTCGAGTCAGAAGTATCCCTGGACGGGAAGAAGTTGACGATCGCAATCAAGGGCCGGTTCGATTTCGGCAGCCACCAGGCGTTTCGGGAAGCCTACGAGCGTTTCTACAAGGTCCCCGAGACCTATATCGTCGACCTCAAGGATGCCACCTATATGGACAGTTCAGCCCTCGGCATGCTGCTGTTGCTACGGGATCATGCCGGCGGTGATGACGCCGAAGTCAGAGTGATCAACAGCAGCAACGACGTGCGCAAGATCCTCGCCATCTCCAACTTCGACAAACTGTTCGATATCAATTGAGCGCCCTGGCCCCTGTCCTGGAGGCGCTGACCATCCTGATCGCCGAAGACAGCGCCGCCGACCGCCTGTTGCTGGCGAGCATCATCCGCCGCCAGGGCCATCAGGTGCTGACTGTCAGCAATGGCGCCGAAGCGATTGAGATGTTTGCCCGCGAGCGTCCGCAACTGGTGTTGATGGACGCACTGATGCCGGTCATGGATGGCTTTGAAGCCGCGCGGCAGATCAAGCAACTGGCGGGGGAGGCGCTGGTGCCGATCATCTTCCTCACGTCGCTGCGCGAAAGCGAAGCCCTGGCCCAGTGCCTGGACGCCGGCGGCGATGACTTTCTGCCCAAGCCCTATAACCCCTTGATCCTGGCGGCCAAGATCAACGCCATGGACCGCCTGCGCCGCCTGCAAGCCACGGTTTTGCAACAGCGTGACCTGATCGCCAGGCATCACGAACACCTGATGCATGAGCAGCGGGCGGCCAAGGCGGTGTTCGACAAGGTCGCCCATTCCGGTTGCATCAACGCCGCGCCGAATATCCGCTACCTGCAATCGCCTTATGCGTTGTTCAACGGTGACCTGTTGCTGGCGGCCTACACACCGTCCGGCGATATGCACGTGCTGCTAGGGGATTTCACTGGCCATGGCTTGCCGGCCGCCATCGGCGCCATGCCCCTGGCCGAGGTGTTCTACGGCATGGCCGCCAAGGGCTATGGCCTCACGCAGACCCTGCGGGAAATGAACGCCAAGCTCAAACGTATCCTGCCGGTAGACATGTTCTGCTGTGCCACCTTGCTGTGCCTGAGCGCCCAGCGGCGTGCGGTGGAGGTGTGGAACGGCGGCATGCCCGAAGGCTATGTGCATGAAGTCGCCACGGGCAGGCGCACGCCATTGATGTCGCGGCACCTGCCGTTGGGGGTGTTGTCGGCAGAGGCGTTCGATGACAGCACCGAGGTCTGGCCCATGGCGTTGGGCGACCGGGTATTCCTGCTCTCCGACGGCGTGCTGGACACCGCTGACGCCAACGATCAACTGTTCGGTGCCGAGCGCTTGCAGCAGGTGTTCGCCGCCAACCGCGAGCCCGACCGCCTGTTCGAGGACATCGAGCAGGCCCTGGCGGCCTTTCGCGGCCAGGCGCGCGATGACGTCAGCATGGTCGAGATCACGTTGCAGGCGGGCCAACCCTTGCGGGCGGCAGAACCGATGTATGCCGACAGCGGCCAGTCGTGCCCGCTGGATTGGTCGGTGAGTTTCGAATTCCGCGCCCAGACGCTCAGGACTTACAACCCGCTGCCGTACCTGCTGCAACTGCTGTTGGAGATCCACGGCCTGCGTGAGCAGAGCGGGGCGCTTTACAGTGTGATGGCCGAGTTGTATTCCAACGCGCTGGAGCATGGCGTACTGGGCCTGGACTCACGCCTCAAGCGCGATGCCCAAGGGTTTGCGCAGTATTATCGCCAGCGCCATGAGCGCCTGGCGCAGTTGGACAGCGGCTATGTGCGCGTGCATATGCAGGTGGTGCCCACCGACAAGGGCGGCAAACTGACCTTGCGCCTCGAAGACAGCGGGCAGGGTTTTGATGTGGAGCAAGAGCTGGCGCGCCCCGTGGACATCGACCGTCTGTCTGGTCGGGGACTGAGCCTGGTGCGTCAACTGAGCAGCGCTGTAGGCTGGTCCGATGGCGGGCGCACTGTCTGCGTGGAGTTTTGTTGGGCGGCTCTGGCATAATCCGCCGATTCTTGATCAAGGAGCGAGCAAGTGGCTGAGATTCATATGGACCCCGAGGTGTTGTCGGGTTTGCAGGAAGTCATGGAAAGCGAATACCCCACGCTGCTGGACACCTTTCTGCATGATTCTGAAGAGCGCGTGCAAGCGCTGCGCAAGGCGCGGGACGACGCCAAGACGTTGGGGCGCATCGCACACAGCTTCAAGGGCAGCAGTGGCAACTTGGGGGCGCTGCGGTTGGCAACGTTGTGTGAGCGGTTGGAGACCGAGTCCTTCAAGTCTGCTTCCGACTTGGGGGCGTTGGTGGATCAGATTGATCGTGAGTTTGCGCTGGTTCGGCCGCTTTATGAGCATGAACGGGAGCGGTTTTCTGGGGTTTGATATTTTATCGGCCTGACTTGGCCCGACTCTTGCTCTACCTCCACAGACTGCATTCCCGACCCCATGCAGTGGAGACCCTTACTTATGCCAGTCGCTCCCAATTCGCTTCTTCAGGCTGCCGCTGCGGCCAAGCCTCAAGCGCCGGCCGCCACGCCTGCCGTAGCGCCTGCGGCTCCGCGGGACAAGGGCGCTGGCTTCGCTCAAGTGTTTGCCAAACAAGCTGCCAAGCCGCAGGCCAAGAGCGACGACGCGCCAGCCAAACCGGTGCGCGACAAGGCTTCTGATGCCAGCGCCAAACCGGCCGCCGGCGACGATAAACCTGCCGCCAGCGCGCCAGCGGTTGCCGATAGCGGCAATCCCTTGCCTGCCAAGCCGGCCAAGAGCGACGACCACGCTGACAGTGAAGGCGAGCAACCTGCCGACCCGTCCCTGGCGTTGCAACCGGTTGCCGACCCGGCGCTGGTTGCTACCGTGACGCCTGTGGCGGTGCCTGTGCCGGTACAAGCGCCTGCCGTCACGGCCGCAGATGACAACGCCCAGCCGCCGCTCATTGCGGTAACCGAGGAGCCCAAGCAGCCAACCTTCGACCCTGAGGCCGACCCGCTGGATTCGATGCCGGCCGTGCGCCTGGCGATGGAGCAGGGCGGTCATGTCTCGGCCAGCAGCCAGGCGCCGCAGAAAGCCGCGCCCACCACCCAGGACCAGCCGACCGCCGCGCAGAGCTTTGCCGCCGGCCTGGCCAACATGGTCGACCAGCAAGCCACCAAGGACAGCACCGATCAGGGAGGCGAAAAGGCCTTCGGCGCGCTGATCGATGACGGCCTCAAGGACCTCAAGAACGCCAGCAGCGACACCCGTGTGGATGACTTCGCCAACCGCCTGGCGGCGCTGACCCAGGCGGCCACGCCGAAAACCGCGAATGCCTTGCCGCCCGTCCCCAATGCGCCCCTGGCCATGCACCAGAGCGGCTGGACCGAGGAGGTGGTCAACCGCGTGATGTATCTGTCCAGCGCCAACCTCAAGTCGGCTGAGATCCAGTTGCAGCCCGCTGAGCTGGGGCGCCTGGACATCAAGGTCAACATGACGGCGGACCAGCAGGCCCAGGTCAACTTCATGAGCGGCCATGCGGTGGTGCGTGAAGCGCTGGAAAGCCAGTCTGGCCGTTTGCGCGAGATGTTTGCCCAGCAGGGCATGGGGCAGGTGGATGTGAATGTCTCCGACCAGTCGCGGGGCCAGGACCAGCAGCAACAGCAGAGCCAGGCGCGAGGCGTCAGTAGCAGCGGCAGGCGCGCTGACAGCGGCGACGCCGGTGGCCCTGTGGATGTGGCCGAAGTGGCAGCGCCCGTGAGCCAGAGCGTGATCGGCTCCAGCGCCGTCGACTACTACGCCTGACTTCCTGCTCAAACCCGGTCAGTGGCTGATCGTTCCCACGCTCTGCGTGGGAATGCCGCCCCGGACGCTCCGCGTCCCGAAGTCGGCGATGTTTTCGACCATTGCACACGGTGACGCGAAGCGTCACAAGATGCATTCCCACGCAGAGCGTGGGAACGATCATCTTCCTGCGCCTGCCAGACAACTCTGGCATAACACTTGCTCTTGCCTTGCCATAGATCTACGAATCCCCGAATAGTGACGGATTATTGGCATGGCGAAGAGCGACGACGCAGCAACTCCCCCCGCAGGCAAAGGCAAGCTCAAGCTGATCCTGTTGATTGTGCTGGGCCTGCTCCTGGCGATCGGTGCCTCGGTGGGCGGCACCTGGTACATCATGCACAGCAGTGCGAGTAAACCGGCGCCCACAGCCGAAACTGCCACGAACGTCAAGCAACCGGCAATCTTCGAGCAGATGCTTCCGGCCTTTGTCGCCAACTACAACCAGAATGGTCGTCAACGCTACCTGCAGGTGAGCATCACCTTGCTGGCGCGCAACCAGGCGGACCTGGATGCCCTCAAAGTGCATATGCCGGTGATCCGCAACAACCTGGTGATGCTGTTCTCCGGGCAGAGCTTCGACAGCCTGGCCACGCCAGTCGGCCAGGAAATGCTGCGCCAGAAGGTCACTGCCAGCGTGCAGGAAGTGGCCCAGAAAGAACTCGGCAAAGTCGTGGTCGAGCAGGCGCTCTTCACTAACTTCGTATTGCAGTAGGATCACGACATGGCCGTGCAAGACCTGCTGTCCCAGGATGAAATCGACGCGCTGTTGCATGGCGTGGACGATGGTCTGGTACAGACCGAAATGGCTGCCGAACCCGGCAGCGTCAAAAGTTATGACCTGACCAGCCAGGATCGCATCGTGCGGGGACGCATGCCGACCCTGGAGATGATCAACGAACGCTTTGCCCGCTACACCCGCATCAGCATGTTCAACATGCTGCGCCGCTCGGCGGACGTGGCCGTGGGCGGCGTGCAGGTGATGAAGTTCGGTGAGTACGTGCACTCGCTGTACGTGCCCACCAGCCTCAACCTGGTCAAGATCAAGCCGTTGCGCGGCACTGCGCTGTTCATCCTCGACGCCAAGCTGGTGTTCAAGCTGGTGGACAACTTCTTCGGTGGCGACGGCCGTCACGCCAAGATCGAAGGCCGTGAATTCACCCCCACCGAACTGCGGGTGGTGCGCATGGTGCTGGAGCAGGCCTTCATCGACTTGAAGGAAGCCTGGCAGGCGATCATGGAAGTCAATTTCGAGTACATCAACTCGGAAGTGAACCCGGCCATGGCCAACATCGTCGGCCCCAGCGAGGCCATTGTGGTGTCGACCTTCCACATCGAACTCGATGGCGGTGGCGGCGACCTGCACGTGACCATGCCTTACTCGATGATCGAACCGGTGCGCGAAATGCTCGACGCCGGCTTCCAGTCCGACCTCGACGATCAGGACGAACGCTGGGTCAAGGCCCTGCGCGAAGACCTGCTGGACGTCGACGTGCCGCTGAGCGCCACCGTGGCCCGCCGTCAGTTGCGCCTGCGGGATATTTTGCACATGGCGCCTGGGGACATCATCCCCGTCGACTTGCCGGAAGAGTTGATCATGCGCGCCAACGGCGTGCCGTCGTTCAAGGTCAAGCTCGGTTCCCACAAGGGCAACCTGGCGCTGCAAGTGGTTGAGCCGATCAACCGCCGCTGATTCAACCCCAATTCATGATTGTTTGCTGCGCCGAGGACATGTAATGGCTACCGAACACGAAAACACTTCCGCCGAAGACCAGGCCCTGGCTGACGAGTGGGCTGCGGCCCTGGAAGAAACCGGCGATGTTGGCCAGGACGACATCGACGCGCTGCTGGCCGCCGACGCCGCCACCGCGCCGGCCGGCAACCGCCTGGCCATGGAAGAATTCGGCAGCGTGCCGAAGAACAACGACCCGGTGAGCCTCGATGGCCCGAACCTGGATGTGATCCTCGACATCCCGGTGTCGATTTCCATGGAAGTGGGCAGCACCGAAATCAACATCCGCAACCTGTTGCAGCTCAACCAGGGCTCGGTGATCGAACTGGACCGCCTGGCCGGCGAGCCATTGGACGTGCTGGTCAACGGCACCCTGATTGCCCATGGCGAGGTGGTGGTGGTCAACGAGAAGTTCGGCATCCGCCTGACCGACGTGATCAGCCCGAGCGAACGCATCAAGAAGTTGCGCTGAGATGAAGTACTCGATGGCGGGACTGTTGCTGGCGCTGCCATTGAGCGCCTTGGCGGCCGAGCCGGTGGCGCAGGTGGCTGCGGCGCCAGCGGTCGGCAGCGTCGGCGGGCAGTTGACGCAACTGGTGCTGGGCCTGTTGCTGGTGATCGGCCTGATCTTCCTGCTGGCCTGGTTGATGCGCCGCGTGCAGCGCATCGGCCCGGGCAACGGCCAGGTGATAGAGCTGGTGGGCTCGCGCGCCCTCGGCCCGCGTGATCGGCTGGTGCTGGTGCAAGTGGGCGAAGAGCAGATCCTGCTCGGCATCACCCCCGGCCGCATCACCCCGCTGCATGTACTCAAGACCCCGGTGGACGCGGTCAAGACCGAAGCCGCCACGCCAGAATTCGCCCAGCGCCTGATGGAGTTGCTGGGCAAGGATCAGAAGGATAAGAAGTAATGCGCGTTTTGTTGACGCTCATGCTGTTGCTGGCCGCGCCGATGGCCCTGGGCGCCGACCCGTTGTCGATCCCGGCGATCACCCTGGGCACCAACGCGGCGGGCGCCCAGGAATATTCGGTCAGCCTGCAGATCCTGCTGATCATGACGGCGCTGAGTTTCATCCCAGCGTTCGTCATGCTGATGACCAGCTTTACGCGGATCATCATCGTCTTCTCGATCCTGCGCCAGGCCCTGGGCCTGCAGCAGACGCCGTCGAACCAGATCCTCACCGGCATGGCACTGTTTTTGACACTGTTCATCATGGCGCCGGTGTTCGACAAGGTGAACCAGCAAGCCCTGCAACCTTATCTGGCGGAAAAGCTCACAGCCCAGGATGCCATCGACAAGGCCCAGGGCCCGATCAAGGACTTCATGCTGTCGCAAACCCGCTCCAGCGACCTTGAGCTGTTCATGCGCCTGTCCAAGCGCACCGACATCGCCACCCCGGACCAGGCACCGCTGACCATCCTGGTACCCGCGTTCGTCACCTCCGAATTGAAGACCGCGTTCCAGATCGGTTTCATGATCTTCATCCCGTTCCTGATCATCGACTTGGTGGTGGCGAGCGTGTTGATGGCCATGGGTATGATGATGCTGTCGCCGCTGATCATCTCGTTGCCGTTCAAGATCATGCTGTTTGTGCTGGTGGACGGTTGGGCGCTGATTATTGGCACCCTGGCCGGCAGTTTCGGAGGGGTATAGCGCTATGACGCCAGAAGTCGCCGTCGACCTGTTCCGTGAAGCGCTGTGGCTGACCACCCTGATGGTCGCCGTGCTGGTGGTACCGAGCCTGTTGGTCGGCCTGCTGGTGGCGATGTTCCAGGCCGCCACCCAGATCAACGAACAGACCCTGAGCTTCCTGCCGCGACTGCTGGTGATGCTGGTGACCCTGATTGTCGCCGGCCCGTGGCTGGTGCAAACCTTCATGGAATACATCCTGCAGTTGTACGGCAGTATTCCGCAGTTGATCGGCTGAGCCGATGCAATCCTTGCTGGCCTTGACCGACACCCAGATCAGTACCTGGGTGGCCTCGTTCATCCTGCCGCTGTTTCGCGTCACGGCGATGCTGATGGCCATGCCGGTGTTCGGCACCACCCTGGTTCCGCGTCGTGTGCGCCTGTATTTCGCGGTGGCGATCACCGTGGTAATCGTGCCTGGCCTACCGCCGATGCCGCCGGTGAACGCTCTCGATCTGAGCGCCTTGCTGCTGATTGCCGAACAGATTCTGATCGGTGCCATGCTGGGGTTTTCCCTCATGCTGTTCTTCCAGGCGTTTGTGATCGCCGGGCAAATCATCTCGATCCAGATGGGCATGGGCTTCGCGTCCATGGTCGACCCCACCAACGGCGTGTCGGCGGCGGTGATCGGGCAGTTCCTGACCATGCTGGTGACCTTGCTGTTTCTGGCCATGAACGGTCATCTGGTGGCGTTCGAAGTCTTGACCGAAAGCTTCACCACCTTGCCGGTGGGCTCGGGGTTGGTGGTCAACCATTTCTGGGAGCTGGTGGGGCGCCTCGGCTGGGTACTGGGGGCTTCGCTGTTGCTGGTGCTGCCGGCGATCACTGCGCTCCTGGTGGTCAATATCGCCTTCGGCGTGATGACCCGTGCGGCGCCGCAACTGAATATTTTCTCGATTGGTTTCCCGCTGACCCTGGTGTTGGGTATGGGGATTTTCTGGGTCGGCCTGGCTGACATTCTCAATCAGTATCAACCGCTGGCCACCGATGCCTTGCAGTTCTTACGTGACCTGGCACGGGCGCGCTGAGCCATGGCCGAGAGCGAGAGTGGTCAGGACAAAACAGAAGACCCCACGGAGAAACGTAAAAAGGACTCCAGGGAAAAGGGCGAGATCGCGCGCTCCAAAGAGCTCAACACCTTCGCCACCATGATCGCCGGCGCAGGCGCCTTGCTGATCTACGGCGGTGGCCTGGCGTTGGACCTGCTGGAGATGATGAAGCACAACTTCAGCTTGCCTCGCGAAGTGCTGCTCAACCCCGATGCCATGGGCCAGTACCTGCTGCACTCGGGCAAAATCGCGCTGCTGGCGGTGCAGCCTATCCTGATCACCTTGTTGCTGGCCGCGCTGATCGGCCCGGTGGCCCTCGGCGGTTGGCTGTTTGCCGCGGGCAGCATGGCGCCCAAGTTCAGCCGCATGAACCCGGGGGCGGGGCTCAAGCGCATGTTTTCCGCCAAGGCCCTGGTGGAATTGCTCAAGGCCCTGGCCAAGTTTTTCCTGATTCTGTTCGTGGCGCTGGCGGTGTTATCGTCCGACATCGACGATTTGCTGCGCATTGCCCATGAGCCGCTGGAATCAGCGATCATCCACAGCGTGCAAGTGGTGGGCTGGAGTGCGCTGTGGATGGCGGCCGGGCTGATCCTCATCGCCGCCGTGGATGCGCCGATCCAGTTGTGGGAAAGCCACAAGAAACTGCTGATGACCAAGCAGGAAGTGCGCGACGAGCACAAGGACCAGGAAGGCCGCCCCGAGGTCAAGCAACGCATCCGCCAACTGCAGCGGGAAATGTCCCAGCGCAAGATGATGGCCTCGGTGCCCGACGCCGATGTGGTCATCACCAACCCGACTCACTACGCCGTAGCGCTTAAGTACGACCCGGAGAAGGGCGGCGCACCGATGCTGCTGGCCAAGGGTAGTGATTTTACCGCGTTGAAAATCCGCGAAATCGCGGTGGCCAACGACATTCTGTTATTGGAGTCGCCAGCATTGGCGCGCTCGATTTTCTACTCCACCGATCTGGACCAGGAAATCCCGGCCGGCTTGTACCTGGCCGTTGCACAGGTACTGGCCTACGTTTACCAAATCCGTCAATACCGCGCCGGCAAGGGCAAGCGGCCTGATCCGCTCAAGGATTTGCCGATCCCGCCGGACCTGCGTCGCGATTCCTGAACGCTGCTGCTCACTGTAGGAGCGAGCTTGCTCGCGAAAAACTCACCGTCGTCGCGTTCATCCTGGCTCCCCGCGTTATCGTTACCCATCTCCGCGAGCAAGCTCGCTCCTACAGTGGTGTGCCGTTTACCTGTCAACTTTGACAGTAGCCATTACGCCGCCTTCACTGTTTGATACAGCGATGAGACGTGCAGCTCTGCACGACTCGGGAGGCGGTGATGGATAGGGGTACGGTCAGGTGGTTTGATGCGGTCAAAGGCATCGGCTTTATTGCCCGGGATCGCGATGGCAACGAGGTTGCCGTTCAGTCGACAGGCGCTCAACACGGTAACGTTCCACCCACCCCTCCCAAACCGCGAAAACCCCGCAAGCGCAAGAAACCCTCGGATGCATGAATCTTCTGCTGTTCCACCGCTACCACCCATCGGCAGCTCGCGTCTACCTGTCAACTTTGACAGTAGCCAAAGGATGTTTCCCGTTGTTCTATGACTGAACCAAACACTGCGCGTATGTAGTCAACGAGATGCAGGGAGAGCGGGATTGAAGGTGGCTACAGGAACTGTCAAATCCTATGACTGGGTCAGGGGCGATTGGCTGATCGAATTGGATGATGAGGCAGAAGAGGTATTTATCAATCGCAAGGATTGGCGTTGCACAGCGTTGTCGGTGGGTAAGCAACTGAGGTTTCAAATGGTCCATCGGCCCAAGGGCGTCTATGCGTTGCCCGTCAGGGTGCGTCACCGGGGTGAGTTGGGTTCTGAGTAAGTGTAAGGAGAGCGGCAATGGCAGCGGGTACTGTGAAATGGTTTAACGCGGAGAAGGGATTTGGCTTTATTGCCCAGGAGGATGGGGGGGATGACGTTTTCGTCCATTACTCGGTAATCCAGTCGCAGGGGCTAAAAACCCTGGCTGAAAACCAAAAAGTAGAATTTGACATCACGCAAGGACCAAAGGGCCCCCAGGCTGAGAATGTGCGGCCAGTTTAAAAACTCGATCACATGTGGGTGCTGGCTTGATCGTTCCCACGCTCCCGCGTGGGAACGCATCGCGTGACGCTCTGCGTCACCCTTGCAGAGTGCTCAAGTCGTGCGCTTGGCTCGGGACGCGGAGCGTCCCAGGCGGCATTCCCACGCAGAGCGTGGGAGTGATCGAGGGAACCGCGTTATTGTTCTAGCCTCAGGTATCAAGCCTCTTGATCGTTCCCACGCTCCCGAGTGGGGAGCGCATCGCGTGACGCTCTGCGTCACCCTTGCAGAGTGCTCAAGTCGTGCGCCTGGCTGGGGACGCGGAGCGTCCCAGGCGGCATTCCCACGCAGAGCGTGGGAATGATCGAGGGAACCGCGTTATTGTTCTAGCCTCAGGTATCAAGCCTCTTGATCGTTCCCACGCTCCCGCGTGGGGAACGCATCGCGTGACGCTCTGCGTCACCCTTGCAGAGTGCTCAAGTCGTGCGCCTGGCTCGGGACGCGGAGCGTCCCAGGCGGCATTCCCACGCAGAGCGTGGGAATGATCCAGGGAACCGCGTTATTGTTCTAGCCTCAGGTATCAAGCCTCTTGATCGTTCCCGCGCTCCCGCGTGGGAACGCATCGCGTGACGCTCTGCGTCACCCTTGCAGAGTGCTCAAGTCGTGCGCCTGGCTCGGGACGCGGAGCGTCCCAGGCGGCATTCCCGCGCAGAGCGTGGGAATGATCGAGGGAACCGCGTTATTGTTCTAGCCTCAGGTATCAAGCCTCTTGATCGTTCCCACGCTCCCGCGTGGGAACGCATCGCGTGACGCTCTGCGTCACCCTTGCAGAGTGCTCAAGTCGTGCGCCTGGCACACCGCAATCGCAGGCAAGCCAGCTCCCACACTTGAATCGGTTACCACTCGAAAATCGGCCCCGAAAGCAAAGTTGGAAGGCTTCTTGCAACCCCGCCTCCAAGTCGCCCTCCAGCGTCAAAACTTTGCTTCAAGGACCCGAGGAATACCGGTGGTAGATCGCTCTCAAATGCTCAACACGGCCCGTGGCACCCTGACTGACCTGTCGCGGGGCAATCTGGGTGTGCCGTTGTTGTTGCTGGTGATGCTGGCAATGATGATGTTGCCGATGCCGCCGTTCCTGCTCGACGTGTTCTTTACCTTCAACATTGCCCTGTCCGTCGTCGTGTTGCTGGTGTGCGTGTACGCCTTGCGGCCGCTGGATTTCGCGGTGTTCCCGACGATTCTGCTGGTGGCGACCCTGCTGCGCCTGGCATTGAACGTCGCTTCCACGCGGGTGGTGATGCTCCACGGCCAGGACGGCCACGCCGCCGCCGGCAAGGTGATCCAGGCCTTCGGTGAGGTGGTCATCGGCGGTAACTACGTGGTCGGTATCGTGGTGTTCGCGATCCTGATGATCATCAACTTCGTGGTGGTGACCAAGGGCGCCGGGCGGATTTCCGAGGTGAGCGCTCGGTTTACCCTCGACGCCATGCCCGGCAAGCAGATGGCCATCGACGCCGACCTCAACGCCGGCCTGATCGACCAGGGCCAAGCCAAGGCCCGTCGGGCGGAAGTCGCCCAGGAAGCCGAGTTCTACGGCTCCATGGACGGTGCCAGCAAGTTTGTGCGCGGCGACGCCATCGCCGGCCTGTTGATTCTGTTCATCAACCTGATCGGCGGCGTGGCCGTCGGTATGTTTCAGCACGGCATGACATTCGGCGATGCCGGCAAGGTGTATGCCTTGCTGACCATCGGTGACGGTTTAGTGGCGCAATTGCCATCACTGTTGTTATCCACAGCGGCGGCCATCATGGTTACCCGTGCTTCGGGCTCCGAAGACATGGGCAAGCAGATCAGTCGGCAGATGTTCGCTTCGCCCAAGGCCCTGGCCGTGGCGGCGGGCATCATGGCGATCATGGGCATTGTGCCGGGCATGCCGCACTTTTCGTTCCTGAGCATGGCGGCCCTGGCGGGTGGTGCGGCGTACCTGTTCTGGAAAAAGCAGAACCAGGTCAAAGTCCAGGCCCAGCAGGAAATCGCCCGTCAACAGGAGCTGCTGCCATCCCCGGCCCGCGCCCAGGAAACCAAGGAATTGGGCTGGGACGACGTCACGCCCATCGACATGATCGGCCTGGAAGTCGGTTACCGCCTGATCCCGCTGGTCGACCGCAACCAGGGTGGGCAACTGCTGGCGCGGATCAAGGGTGTGCGCAAGAAGCTGTCCCAGGACCTGGGTTTCTTGATGCCCACGGTGCATATCCGTGACAACCTCGACCTGGCCCCCAGCGCTTATCGCCTGACGCTGATGGGGGTAATCCTGGCCGAAGCCGAGATCTACCCGGACCGCGAACTGGCGATCAACCCCGGCCAAGTGTTCGGTACCCTCAACGGCATTACCGCCAAAGATCCGGCTTTCGGCCTGGAAGCGGTGTGGATCGAAGTCAGCCAGCGCAGCCAGGCGCAGTCCCTCGGTTACACCGTGGTGGATGCCAGCACCGTGGTCGCCACGCACCTCAACCAGATTCTCTACAAGCACTCCCACGAGTTGATCGGCCACGAGGAAGTCCAGCAATTGATGGGCTTGCTGGCCAAATCGTCGCCAAAACTGGCCGAAGAGCTGGTGCCTGGCGTGCTGTCACTGTCGCAGTTGCTCAAGGTGTTGCAAGCGCTGTTGGCCGAACAGGTGCCCGTGCGCGACATTCGCAGCATTGCCGAGGCCATCGCCAACAATGCCGCCAAGAGTCAAGATACTGCCGCTCTGGTGGCGGCGGTGCGTGTCGGCGTGTCCCGCGCAATCGTGCAAAGCATTGTAGGGACTGAGTCGGAGCTGCCTGTGATCACCCTGGAGCCCAGGTTGGAACAAATATTGCTCAATAGTATTCAGAAGGCAGGGCAAGGCCAGGAAGAGGGCGTTTTACTGGAGCCAAGCATGGCTGAAAAGCTGCAGCGTTCGTTGATCGACGCCGCACAGCGCCAGGAAATGCAGGGCAACCCGGTGATCCTGCTGGTGGCCGGCCCGGTTCGCGCGATGTTGTCGCGGTTCGGACGCCTGGCCGTACCGAATTTGCACGTGTTGGCTTACCAGGAAATTCCTGACAATAAGCAAGTGACTATTGTCGCGACAGTTGGGCCCAATGGCTGAGGTAGTGGGTTATGCAAGTTAAGCGTTTTTTCGCCGCCGATATGCGTCAGGCCATGAAACTGGTCCGTGATGAGCTGGGCGCCGATGCCGCGATTATCGGTAACCGTCGGATTGCCGGCGGTGTCGAGCTGACGGCTGCCCTGGATTACACGCCCCAGGCGCTGGCCCCGCGCGTGCCAAACATGGAGCTCGAAGACGAGCTGCGCAAGACCGCCTCGCGCATTGTGTCGGCCCAGGCTGAACTGAGCATGCGTGGCGACAGCGATGCCAGCACCAATCGCCAGTTGTTTGCCGGCCTGCCGCTGACCGCCGCCGAGCCGCTGGTTGAACCCACCTTTGTCGAACCGCCGCGTCCTGCAGCGCCTGCCCCGGCTGCCGCAGTTGACCAGCGCGTGATTGACTCGATGCGTTTTGAACTCAACGGCCTGCGTGAATTGCTCGAAGTGCAGCTCGGCTCGCTGGCCTGGACCCAACTGCAAGGCAGCAAGCCGCAGCAAGCCAACCTCTGGCGTCGCCTGCAACGCATCGGCCTGTCCGGCCCGTTGTCCCGCGACCTGCTGGCCTTGACCGCTGAAGTCGAAGAGCCGCGCCAGGCCTGGCGCATGCTGCTGGCGCACTTGGCGCGCATGATTGCCACGCCGGAAATCGAACCCCTGGAAGAGGGCGGTGTAATCGCCATGGTCGGCCCCGCCGGCATGGGCAAGACCACCACCCTGGCAAAGCTTGCGGCCCGTTACGTGCTTAAATACGGCGCGCAGAATATCGCCCTGGTGAGCATGGACAGTTACCGTATCGGCGCTCAGGAGCAGCTCAAGACCCTGGGCCGCATCCTCAACGTGCCGGTAACCCATGTCGACCCGGGCCAGTCCCTGGCCAATGCCCTCGACCCGTTGCTGCGCAAGCGCGTGGTGCTGATTGATACCGCCGGCCTGCAAGCCAGTGATCCGGCGCTGCGCATGCAGCTCGAAAGCCTGGCCGGGCGAGGCATCAAGTCAAAAAATTACCTGGTGCTTGCAACCACCAGCCAGAAACAGGTTCTTACCGCTGCTTATCACAGTTACAAGCGTTGCGGCCTGGCCGGTTGCATCCTCACCAAGCTCGATGAAACCGCGAGCCTGGGCGAGGTGTTGAGCCTGGCCATCAGCCATGAATTACCGGTTGCCTACCTCACCGACGGGCCGCGGATCCCGGATGATCTGCATCTGCCGCGCCGTCATCAGTTGGTCAGCCGTGCCGTGAGTGTGCAAATGCAAGACGAGCCTAGCGAGGAAGCGATGGCCGATATGTTCGCCGACCTTTACCACCACCCGGCTAAACGGGTGGGTTGAGGCAGGATGAACACCGTGAAATGTACCTACATCGATGGTCTGCAAGCGATTCACGCGGCCAAGCCATGTAGCCTGCGTCTAAGCAAGACAAGGTAAAGAAATAAAATGGGCAGCATGCATCCCGTACAGGTGATCGCGGTGACCGGCGGCAAAGGTGGCGTCGGGAAAACTAACGTGTCAGTGAATTTGTCCCTGGCCCTGGCAGAGCTTGGCCGTCGCGTCATGCTGCTGGATGCTGACCTGGGCTTGGCGAACGTGGACGTTCTGCTGGGGCTGACACCCAAACATACCCTGGCCGATGTGATCGAAGGCCGTTGTGAGCTGCGCGACGTGCTGCTCCAGGGCCCCGGAGGCATTCGCATCGTGCCGGCGGCCTCGGGCACCCAGAGCATGGTGCACCTGAGCCCCGCGCAGCATGCCGGGCTGATCCAGGCGTTCAGCGACATCGGCGACAACCTCGACGTGCTGGTGATCGACACCGCCGCCGGGATCGGCGAGTCGGTGGTCAGCTTTGTGCGCGCAGCGCAGGAAGTGCTGTTGGTGGTGTGCGACGAACCCACCTCTATCACCGACGCCTATGCGCTGATCAAACTGCTTAACCGTGACTACGGCATGAACCGCTTTCGCGTGTTGGCCAACATGGCCCAGAGCCCGCAGGAAGGGCGCAACCTGTTCGCCAAGTTGACCAAGGTCACGGATCGCTTCCTCGATGTGGCTTTACAATACGTCGGCGCAGTTCCCTATGACGAGTGTGTGCGCAAGGCCGTGCAAAAGCAGCGTGCGGTCTACGAAGCGTTCCCTCGTTCGAAATGCGCACTGGCGTTCAAGGCCATTGCCCAGAAGGTCGATACCTGGCCGTTGCCCGCCAACCCGCGGGGGCATCTGGAGTTTTTCGTCGAGCGTTTGGTGCATCAGACGAGCGCAGGACCGGTGCTATGACATCCAGCGGCTACAACCTTTACAAAAAGTCGGCACGTGACAGCCAGGGCGAATTGATCGAGCGCTATGCGCCGTTGGTCAAGCGCATTGCCTATCACCTGTTGGCGCGCCTGCCCGCGAGTGTGCAGGTCGAAGACTTGATCCAGGCCGGCATGATCGGCCTGCTTGAAGTCTCGACCAAATACGACGCCAGCAAGGGTGCCAGTTTCGAAACGTATGCGGGTATCCGTATCCGTGGCGCGATGCTCGATGAAGTGCGTAAAGGCGATTGGGCGCCGCGTTCGGTACACCGCAATACGCGCATGGTCAGCGATGCAATTCGTGCAATTGAAGCAAAAACCGGCCGTGACGCTAAAGATCATGAAGTTGCGGCCGAACTCCAATTGAGTCTCGACGATTACTACGGGATTTTGAACGATACCTTGGGCAGCCGCCTGTTCAGTTTCGACGACCTTTTACAGGACGGCGAGCACGAAGGGCTGCACGAGGACGGCGCGAGCGCGCATACGGAGCCGTCGCGCGACCTGGAAGATGAACGTTTCCAGGGCGCGTTGGCCGATGCAATCGCCAATTTGCCAGAGCGTGAGCGGCTGGTGCTGGCGCTGTACTACGACGAAGAGCTGAACCTCAAGGAAATCGGTGAGGTCCTGGGGGTCAGCGAATCGCGTGTCAGCCAGTTGCATAGCCAGTGCGCAGCCCGCTTGCGGGGCCGATTGGCCGAGTGGCGCGCGCGCTGACAGGCAGTGTGGGGGCACTGCAGACGCTGCCGTGAGATCGCAAGGTTTCGCGGCTGTGTGCCGTGGTGCCCTGGGCAGTCCTTTTTGTGTAACGCCTGTTGATTGAAATGGCGCGTCCAGGTGCTGGGCGCGTTTAAGACTGCTTGGAGGTCGAATTGGACAAGAACATGAAAATCCTCATCGTTGATGACTTCTCAACGATGCGGCGGATCATAAAAAACCTGTTGCGTGACCTTGGGTTCACCAACACGGTCGAGGCGGATGACGGCCTGACGGCCATTCCGATTCTCAACAGCGGGAGCATCGACTTTCTGGTGACCGACTGGAACATGCCGGGCATGACCGGTATCGACCTGCTGCGCCATGTGCGCGCCGATGAAAAGCTACGCAGCCTGCCTGTGCTGATGGTGACCGCCGAAGCCAAGCGCGAACAGATCATCGAAGCCGCCCAAGCCGGGGTCAACGGTTACGTGGTCAAGCCATTCACGGCACTGGCCTTGAAAGAGAAGATCGAGAAAATCTTCGAACGCATCCACGGCTAATGCCATCGCGGGGGAGCTATGGAGCATAACGAAACGTCACAGGGCGACTTTGAGTCGACCCTGAAAAAACATGCTCACCAGTTGGTCGACAGCCTGGAAAAAGGCCAGTTCGCCGATGCGGTGCAGTTGATCCATGAGCTTAACCAGACCCGTGACCGCGGCCTGTACCAGGAAGTGGGCAAGCTCACACGCGAGCTGCACAGCGCAATCGTCAATTTCCAGATTGACCCGCGCATGCCCCAGGCCGAAGAAATTTCCCAGATCACTGATGCCACTGAGCGCCTGTCCTATGTGGTCAGACTGACTGAGGCGGCGGCCAACCGCACCATGGACCTGGTGGAAAACGCCACGCCTCTGGTCAACGGCATGGCCACCGAAGCCCAGGCCTTGAGCCAGGACTGGGGCCGCTTCATGCGCCGCGAAGTGGGCGCTGAAGAGTTTCGTGAATTGGCGCGTCGCGTCGACGGGTTCCTGTCGCGCAGCGAACAGGAAAACCGCACGGTGGCCAGCAACCTCAACGACATCCTGCTGGCCCAGGATTACCAGGACCTCACCGGCCAGGTGATCAAGCGCGTGACCCAGTTGGTCACCGAAGTGGAAAGCAACTTGCTCAAATTGGTGCTGATGGCCGGCCAGGTCGATCGTTTTGCCGGCATCGAACATGACCGCGAAGCGATCCTCTCGGAAAAAGATCCACAAAAACATCTCGCCAAGGGTGAAGGTCCGCAGATTCATGCCGATAAACGTGAAGACGTTGTGTCAGGTCAGGATGACGTAGATGACCTGTTATCCAGTTTAGGCTTCTAAGGAGCACCCACATGAGCTTCGGCGCCGATGAAGAAATCCTTCAGGATTTCCTTGTAGAGGCCGGCGAAATTCTAGAGCAACTGTCCGAACAACTGGTCGAGCTGGAAAGCCGACCGGATGATGCGAACCTGCTCAATGCAATTTTTCGCGGTTTTCACACTGTAAAAGGGGGCGCCGGCTTCCTCCAGCTCCATGAGCTGGTGGAGTGCTGCCACATCGCCGAGAACGTCTTCGACATCCTGCGCAAGGGTGAGCGTCACGTCGACTCGGAATTGATGGACGTGATTCTCGAAGCACTGGATGCGGTCAACGGGATGTTCAGCCAGGTGCGTGAACGTGCACCGATCACCGCTGCCACCCCGGAACTGCTGGCCGCCCTGGCGCGCCTGGCCGAACCTGCCGACACCGCGGCTGTGCCGGTGGTCGAGGCTGCGCCGGAGCCGGTGGCGCAAGCCGAGCCGGACGTGACCGACAGTGAGTTCGAACAACTGCTCAACTCCCTCAGCGCGGTCAAGGCCGAAGCTGAAGCGCCGGTGCAGCCTGCCGCGACGCCGAGCAGTGAAGACATTACCGACGCCGAATTCGAGTCGTTGCTCGACCAGTTGCACGGCAAAGGCCAGTTCGCAGCAGATGCCGTGGCCCCGCCTGCAGCTGCGCCAGAAGCACCCGCTGCCAACGCCAGCACCGACATCACCGACGACGAGTTCGAGGCACTGCTCGACCAACTGCATGGCAAAGGCACCTTTGTGGCCGAAGCCTTGCCCGAGGTGGCGGCCACTGCCGCCGCTGCGCCAGCGGCCAGCACAGCACCTGCCGATGATGGGCTGATCTCCGATCACGAATTCGAAGCCCTGCTCGACGAGTTGCACGGCAAAGGCAAGTTCAGCGAAGTGGCCCCGGCCGCTGCCGCCCAGGTTACAGCGCCAGCCGCTGCCACTGCGGCACCGGTTGCTGCCAAACCTGCGCCGGCTGCCAAGCCAGCACCTGCCGCCGCCCCGGCCCCTGCGCGTGCAGCCACGCCGGCTGCTGCGGAAAAACCCGCCAGCGAAGCCGAAACCACCGTGCGCGTGGATACCGCGCGCCTTGACGACATCATGAACATGGTGGGCGAACTGGTGCTGGTGCGTAACCGCCTGGTGCGCCTGGGCCTTAACAGTGGCGACGAAGCCATGCAGAAGGCCGTGTCGAACCTCGACGTGGTCACCGCCGACCTGCAAACCGCGGTGATGAAAACGCGGATGCAGCCGATCAAGAAAGTCTTCGGCCGTTTCCCGCGCCTGGTTCGCGACCTGGCGCGCCAGCTCAAGAAAGAAATCAACCTGGAGCTGGTGGGCGAAGAAACCGACCTCGACAAAAACCTCGTCGAGGCCCTGGCCGACCCGCTGGTCCACTTGGTGCGCAACGCGGTCGACCACGGGGTAGAAACCCCGGAAGAACGCGAAGCCGCCGGCAAGTCCCGCAACGGCAAGGTGATTTTGGCGGCGGAGCAAGAGGGCGACCACATCCTGCTGTCGATCACCGATGACGGCAAAGGCATGGACCCGACCATCTTGCGCAATATCGCGGTCAAGCGCGGCGTGATGGACAAGGACGCCGCCGACCGCCTGACCGACACCGAGTGCTACAACCTGATCTTTGCCCCGGGCTTTTCGACCAAGACCGAGATCTCCGACGTGTCCGGGCGTGGCGTGGGCATGGACGTGGTGAAGACCAAGATCAGCCAGCTCAACGGCTCGATCAATATCTACTCGACCAAGGGCCAGGGCTCCAAGATCGTCATCAAGGTGCCGTTGACCCTGGCGATCATGCCGACCCTGATGGTGATGCTGGGCAACCAGGCGTTCGCCTTCCCGCTGGTCAACGTCAACGAGATCTTCCACCTCGACCTGTCGCGCACCAACGTGGTGGACGGCCAGGAAGTGGTGATCGTGCGCGACAAAGCGTTGCCGCTGTTCTACCTCAAGCGCTGGCTGGTGGCCTCGGCCGCCCATGAAGAACAGCGCGAAGGCCATGTGGTGATTCTGTCCGTGGGTACCCAGCGCATCGGCTTTGTGGTCGACCAACTGGTGGGCCAGGAAGAAGTGGTGATCAAGCCTTTGGGCAAGATGCTGCAGGGCACCCCGGGCATGTCGGGCGCAACCATTACCGGTGACGGTCGCATCGCACTGATTCTCGATGTTCCGAGCATGCTCAAGCGTTACGCCGCACGGCGTATTTGATTCTGGTGGGGCAGGGCGGTCATGCCCGCCCCGCCTAACGGAGTGTTTATGGCAGTCAAGGTCCTGGTGGTGGACGATTCGGGTTTCTTCCGCCGCCGCGTCTCGGAAATTCTTTCCGCTGATCCAACGATCCAGGTGGTCGGCACGGCCACCAACGGCAAAGAGGCGATCGATCAAGCCATTGCCTTGAAGCCGGACGTGATCACCATGGACTACGAGATGCCGATGATGGATGGCATCACGGCCGTGCGCCACATCATGCAACGCTGCCCCACACCGGTATTGATGTTTTCGTCGCTGACTCACGAAGGCGCGCGGGTGACCCTCGACGCCTTGGATGCCGGCGCGGTGGATTTTTTGCCGAAGAATTTCGAAGACATCTCGCGCAACCCCGACAAGGTCAAGCAGATGCTGTGCGAGAAGGTGCACAGCATTTCCCGCAGTAACCGTCGCAGCTTGTTCAGCACGCCCGCGCCAGCTGCCACGCCTGCGCCCGCAGCAGCGGCGCCGACCTCGTCGTTTGCGCGCCCGGCGCCTGCGCCCGTGGCCCGGCCTGCGGTCGCACCGGTACGTGCCGCCGCAGCGCCGAGTGCGCATTCGCCCGCGCCCAAGCGCAAGGCTTACAAACTGGTCGCCATCGGCACCTCCACCGGCGGCCCGGTGGCCTTGCAGCGGGTGCTGACCCAACTGCCGGCCAACTTCCCGGCGCCGATTGTGCTGGTGCAACACATGCCGGCGGCGTTCACCAAAGCCTTCGCCGAGCGCCTGGACAAGCTGTGCCGTATCACCGTCAAGGAAGCCGAGGATGGCGACATCCTGCGTCCTGGCCTGGCACTGCTGGCGCCGGGCGGCAAGCAGATGATGGTGGATGGGCGTGGCGCGATCAAAATCCTGCCGGGCGATGAGCGCCTGAACTATAAGCCGTGCGTGGACATCACCTTCGGTTCTGCAGCCAAGTCCTACGGCGACAAAGTTCTGGCGGTGGTGCTCACCGGCATGGGCGCCGATGGCCGTGAAGGTGCGCGCCTGCTCAAACAGGGCGGTAGCGCCATCTGGGCCCAGGATGAAGCCAGTTGCGTGATCTATGGCATGCCCATGGCCATCGTCAAGGCTGACCTGGCCGATGCGGTCTACAGCCTGGACGACATCGGCAAGCACCTGGTGGAGGCCTGCCTCTGATGGATGTCTTGAGCCTGATCGGCATCACCATGGCATTTGTCGCCATCATTGGTGGCAACTACCTGGAAGGCGGCCACCTCGGCGCCTTGGCCAACGGCCCGGCAGCGCTGATCGTGATCGGTGGCACCGTGGGCGCGGCGTTGTTGCAGTCGCCCCTGAGCTCGTTCAAGCGTGCCATGCAGATTCTGGTGTGGATCATTTTTCCGCCACGGGTCGACCTGGCAGGCGGCATCGACCGCGTGGTCAATTGGAGCCTCACCGCCCGCAAGGAAGGCCTGCTGGGCCTGGAAGGCGTGGCCGATGCCGAACCTGACAGCTACGCGCGCAAAGGCCTGCAACTATTGGTCGATGGCGCCGAACCGGAAGCGATCCGCAGCATCCTCGAAGTGGATTTCTACACTCAGGAAAGCCGTGACATCAATGCCGCCAAAGTCTTTGAAAGCATGGGCGGCTATGCGCCGACCATCGGCATCATCGGCGCGGTAATGGGCCTGATCCATGTGATGGGCAACCTGGCCGACCCCTCGCAACTGGGCAGCGGCATTGCCGTGGCGTTTGTCGCGACCATCTACGGCGTGGCCAGTGCCAACCTGGTGTTGCTGCCGGTGGCCAGCAAGCTCAAGTCGATTGCCATGCGCCAGTCGCGTTATCGCGAAATGTTGCTCGAAGGCATCCTGTCGATTGCCGAGGGCGAAAACCCGCGCTCCATCGAATTGAAGCTTCAGGGCTTCATGGATTGATGGGTATGCACATTGACCTGTGGCCAGTGAGCTTTATGTGGCGAGCGAGCTTGCTCGCGCTGGGCTGCGAAGCAGCCCCAAAACCAGGTACCGCAATCTGTCTGAACAAACGCGTTGCCTGGATGGGGGCCGCTTCGCGCCCCAGCGCGAGCAAGCTCGCTCGCCACAGTAGAGCGGCCAATAGCGGTCAGGGAGGTATTTGCCTATGAGCCGTCGCCGTCGCGAGCCTGAAGAACACGTCAACCACGAACGCTGGCTGGTGTCCTACGCGGACTTCATCACCTTGCTGTTCGCGTTTTTCGTGGTGATGTACTCGATCTCGTCGATCAACGAAGGCAAGTACAAGATCATTTCCCAGGCGCTGGTCGGCGTGTTCAACGATGCCGAGCGGGCGCTCAAGCCGATCCCCATCGGCGAAGAGCGGCCCAAGACGGTGACCCCGGCCAAGCCCCTGGTCAATGACAGTGATGAAACCGCCGCCGGCATCGGCGGCACCAGCGACCCGCTCAAAAGTATCGCCGACGATATCAGTGCCGCCTTTGGCGACCTGATCAGCTCCAACCAGATGACCGTGCGCGGCAATGAGTTGTGGGTGGAGATCGAGCTGAACTCCAGTCTGTTGTTCGCCAGTGCCGATGCGTTGCCTAGTGACCAGGCGTTCACGATCATCGACAAGGTGGCGGCGATCCTCAAACCGTTTGAAAACCCGATCCACGTGGAAGGCTTCACCGACAATTTCCCCATCAGCACCGCGCAGTACCCGACCAACTGGGAACTGTCCTCGGCCCGCGCGTCGAGCATCGTGCGCATGTTGGCCATGCAGGGCGTGAACCCCCAGCGCCTGGCGTCGGTGGGCTATGGTGAATTCCAGCCGGTGGCCAATAACGCCACGGTGGAAGGCCGCGCCCGTAACCGCCGGGTGTTGCTGGTGGTCTCGCGCAACCTGGATGTGCGTCGCAGCCTGACCGGTACTGGCACTGCCAATGCCACCCCGGATGCGGCGTTGAAGCGTGCTGGCACACAAACTGCACCGCCCGTTGTCAAGCCGCCGGTCCGACCGAGTAACGTCAATTCTCCGTCGCTGGCTCAATAACCGTATGCAATGTCTCGGTCGCGCCTGTGCCCGCCGGGAGGAACCAACCGAATGAGAGTCTGGGCAGTTGCCAATCAAAAGGGTGGGGTCGGCAAGACCACCACTTCCATCGCCTTGGCCGGCTTGCTGGCCGAAGCGGGCAAGCGTGTGGTCGTGGTCGACCTGGACCCCCACGGTTCCATGACCAGCTATTTCGGCTACGACCCGGATGCGCTGGAACACAGCTGCTATGACTTGTTTTTGCACAAGGGCAGCGTGCCGGCGGATCTGCCTGGGCAACTGCTGTTGCCCACCAGCAACGAGAGCATTTCCCTGCTCCCGTCGAGTACTGCCCTGGCCACCCTGGAGCGCCAGTCGCCAGGCCAGAGCGGCCTGGGCCTGGTGATCGCCAAGACCCTGGCGCAGCTGTGGCAGGACTTCGATTACGCGATCATCGACAGCCCGCCGTTGCTCGGCGTGCTGATGGTCAATGCGTTGGCGGCCAGCCAGCAATTGGTGATCCCGGTGCAGACCGAGCACCTGGCGGTCAAGGGCCTGGAGCGTATGGTCAGCACCCTGGCGATGATCAACCGTTCGCGCAAGCAGGCGCTGCCGTTCAGTATCGTGCCGACCTTGTTCGACCGTCGCACCCAGGCGTCCCTCGGCACCTTGCGCGTATTGCGCGATGCCTACCCGGACACCATCTGGAATGGCTACATCCCGGTGGACACGCGCCTGCGTGACGCCAGCCGTGCCGGGCTCACACCGTCGCAGTTCGACGGCAAGAGCCGTGGCGTGCTGGCCTACCGTGCGTTGCTCAAGCACCTGCTGTCGCAACAGCTTGTGGCGCAGGTGGCGTGATGAACCGTCCTGTCGAATTCAAGACCCGCCCGCAACTGGCTCTGGAATCCTACCTGGATGCCTTGCTGCAGGATGCGACGGCCGAGGAACTGCCAGAACCGATTCTGGTACTTGAGCCTGCTGTCGAACCCGAAAGCCCGCTGGATGAATTCCAGCAGGCGGTGATGGAAGAACAGGCGCGGGATGCGCAGGTGGTGGAGGCGCCCGTGGTGGTGCCGAGCGCCCCGGCAGTGGTGGCCCCCCCGGTGGTCGAACCGCTGGTGGACGTGCACCTGCCTCCCAGCATCACGCCGCCGCCGGTGACGGGCGACGGTCGGCCCTCATGGGCTGCCGAGCCGTTCGAGTGCCTGCTGTTCGACGTTGCCGGGTTGACCCTGGCGGTGCCGCTGGTGTGCCTGGGCTCGATCTATTCCCTGGAAGGCCAGGAGCTGACGCCGCTGTTCGGGCAGCCGGAGTGGTTCCTCGGCATCCTGCCCAGCCAGGCCGGCAACCTCAAGGTGCTGGACACGGCGCGCTGGGTGATGCCCGACCGCTACCGCGATGATTTTCGCCAAGGCCTGCAATACGTGATCTCGGTGCAGGGCTACGAGTGGGGGCTGGCGGTGCATCAAGTCAGCCGCTCGCTGCGCCTGGACCCCAATGAAATCAAATGGCGCAGCCACCGCGGCCAGCGGCCGTGGCTGGCGGGCACTGTGATCGAACACATGTGCGCGTTGCTGGATGTCGCCGAACTGGCCGAGTTGATCGCCAGCGGTGCGGTGAAAGCAATGCCACAGAACAAACGCAGTTGATTGAACAATAAGGGCCGTGCGGTTGCGCGGCCTACGTGCACACACGCCGTCGATAGCGGCATTTGAAGGGGTCAGATGAATGAACAAGTCAGCGTCCGCACAAGGTTTGGATGATCCGATCCTGCAATGGGTGACCTTCAAGCTGGACAACGAAACCTACGGCATCAACGTGATGCGCGTGCAGGAAGTGTTGCGCTACACCGAGATCGCCCCGGTTCCAGGCGCGCCAAGCTACGTGCTGGGCATCATCAACCTGCGCGGCAACGTGGTGACGGTGATCGACACCCGTCAGCGGTTCGGCCTGGACACGGTTGAAGTCAGCGACAACACCCGTATTGTGATCATCGAGGCCGACAAGCAAGTGGTCGGCATCCTGGTCGACAGCGTGGCCGAGGTGGTTTACCTGCGCCAATCGGAAGTGGAAACCGCACCGAACGTCGGTAACGAAGAGTCGGCCAAGTTCATCCAGGGCGTGTGCAACAAGAACGGCGAACTGCTGATTCTGGTTGAGCTGGACAAGATGATGAGCGAAGAAGAGTGGTCGGAACTGGAGAGCATCTGATTGTTCCTTGAGGCAGCGGTGATTGTCCTGGCCCTGTTGTGGGCCGGGACCTTGGCGTTTGTGCTGCGCTATGTGCGCCAGCAGCGGGAGTTGGCCTTGCAACAGGCCGAGCGCGATGCGGTGCGTGACCGGCGCATTCTGGAACTGGTCAAGCGCGTTGATCATTACCAGCAAAGTGCGGTGCGGGTGGGGGATGAGGTGCATGAACTGCGTGCGATTCTTGCGCCGTTGCCGGACAGGTTGGTGCAATTGGAGCAGCGTGATCCGTCGAACCTGTCGTTTGCCCAGGCGGCCAAGCTGGTTGGCATGGGGGCGACGGTGGATGAGTTGACCCAGTCGTGCGGGCTGACCCAGGCTGAGGCGCAGTTGATGAGCAAGTTGCACAAGGGCTGATTCTCGATAGCGGCCTGGCAGCCGACGCTTCTCTACCTTGCGCCCAACGATCCAACTGTGGGAGCTGGCTTGCCTGCGATGACGGCCTGCCAGCCGACATCTATCTGCCTGACAGCCCACATTTTGATCTGCATACCTCAATCAATTTTCTCCAGCCACAGACTTTTCCTGTTCCCCAAAGGTCCACATCCTTCAAGCACCTTGACCCAGGAGATTCTCCCAAATGACCGCCCCCAAAGCCCTGTTGATCCTCCACGGCAAACAAGCCCTCAACGAGGATGTGCGCGCTGCTGTGCTGGCGCGGCGTGAGCAGGGTGGGGAGTTGGCGGTGCGGGTGACCTGGGAGGGCGGTGATGCCCGGCGACTGGTCAATGAAGCCCTGGCCGAGGGGTACACCCATATCATTGCCGGCGGTGGCGACGGCACCTTGCGCGATGTGGCCGAAGCCATGGCCCATGCCAACACTGACGCCAGCCTGGTGCTGATGCCCCTGGGCACCGCCAATGATTTCGCCAAGGCCGCCGGCGTGCCGTTGGAGCCGGCTGGCGCCCTGGCCTTGCTGGACGTACAGCCCAGGGCGATCGACCTTGGCCAGGTCGGTGGGCAAATCTTCTTGAACATGGCCACCGGTGGTTTTGGCAGCCAGGTCACGGCCAACACCTCCGAAGACCTGAAGAAGGTCTTGGGCGGTGCCGCGTACCTGTTCACCGGTTTAACCCGCTTCAGTGAATTGAAAGCCGCCTACGGTGAATTGGAAGGCCCGGATTTCCATTGGAAAGGCGAGTTGCTCGCGTTGGGCATCGGCAACGGTCGCCAGGCCGGTGGCGGGCATGTGCTGTGCCCCGGAGCATTGGCTGATGACGGGCTGTTGGATGTCAGCATCTTGCCGGCGCCTCAAGAGGTGGTCGGCACGTTGCGTGAGTTGATGAACAACGGCTGGGGCCTGGACACCATGTTCGTGCGCGCACGCCTGCCCTGGGTGAAGATCAAGGTCGCACAAGGCTTGTACATCAACCTCGACGGCGAGCCGCTGGAAGGCGACGACCTGCACTTCGAGGCGCTGCCCAAGGCCCTGCGCGTGCACTTGCCGCTGGGTTCGCCGTTAGTCGTCCAGGCTGATGATCTGCTCACGCACGGCAAATAGCACCAGGCCCGCCACGTCAAAAATCTGCAAGCGCTTCATGATCTGCGAGCGGTGGGCTTCGACAGTCTTGATGCTCAGGCCCAGGCCGTGGGCAATTTCCCGGGTGGATTTGCCGCGCACGATCAAGCGCAGGATTTCCAGTTGCCGCGCCGTCAGGTTGTGGCTGTGCGCGACAGGCGCGCTGGAGTCCTGGCTACGGATCAGCGCCTGGTTGATCACTGTGTGGGCGATGGCAGGGCTCAGATAGCGTTCGTTGTTACGCAGAGCCAGCAGGGCATGTTCCAGCTCATTGGCGGTGGTGTCCTTGAGCAGGTAGCCGTGGGCACCAGACTCCAGGGCGCGCATGATCATCTCGGGATCGGTGTGCATCGACAGGATCAGCACTTTGCACTTGGGGTAGGCGCGCTTGAGCTGCTGCAAGGCATCCAGGCCCCCGGTGTGTTTCATCGACAGGTCCAGCAGTACAATGTCGGGCTGCAGGGCGCAGAATTTCTCAAGCAGTTGCGCGCCATCGCTGGCCTCTCCAACGACGGCGTAGCCGGGGATATCCAGGATCAGTGCACGCACGCCGGCGCGGATCAAGGCATGGTCATCGACCAGGAGCAGATTGCAGGTCACCGGAGAACCTTATGGGCACTGGCCCGTTCGAGGGCGCGGGGGGCCCAGGGGAAAAGTGCGTGGATGCGTGTGCCGTTGCCCGGCTGGCTGCTGACGGACACGGTGCCGCCCAACTGGTGGGCCCGTTCGCACATGCCGGCCATGCCCCGTTGGCCTTCCTTGCCGGGGTCGGCGGCAGGTGCGAAGCCCTGACCGTCATCGCATATCGTCAGTGACAGCCCTTCCGGCAAGCGTTGCAGGCGCACCAGCAGGTTGTGTGCCTTCGCATGGCGCAGCATGTTGGTGACCGCTTCCTGGGTGATGCGAAAGGCCGCCACGGCCATTTCTTCGGGAATGCCGGTGAGGCGTTGCTGACACTCCAGGCTCCAGCACACCTGGGTATTTTCCAGGGCCTTGAGCAGGTGCGCGCGCAGGCTGGCTTCCAGCCCCAGGCTTGCCAGTTGGCGAGGGTTGAGAATGGCGGACACGTCGCGCACCTTGGCCAGGGTTTCATTGAGCGTATTGCATAGCACCGAGCAATGAATTTGCAGGTCTTGGGGTAGTCGACGCTGCAACCATTCGCTCTGCAACTTGGCGGCGGTCAGCAGTTGGCCGATGTCATCGTGCAGCTCGCGGCTGAGGCGGTGGCGTTCGTTTTCCTGGACTTGCAGCAGGCGGTCGGCCAGCTCCTGGGGCTGGAACTTGATGGCTTTGCGCGAGCGCCACTGGTGCAGGGCGACCACTGCCAACGTGACCAGGTTGAGCAACACAATCACTAATGGCAGCGGCGCGCCTTGCAGGTAAACCCACAGGCTGACCAGCAGTGAGCACAGGCACAGGGCAAGGATGAGGGGGCGCGCATGGCGGCGGGACACGAACCTTGCGATGAGTGACTTGAGGCTGGCGTACATAGCGGATGGAGCCAATGAGGGTTCACTGCGCGAAGACCGGTCACGGCGGTTGACTGGGCTCTGTCGAGAGTGCGGTGCCGGATCGTGGTTATCCATAATGAAGTTGCTTCATTTCGAGCGGGGCATGGTACCACCACTATTACCGTTGGTCGCCTGGCATATTCCTCCCTCGATATATTAACCACGTCAATGCCCTGACGGTCAGGCCAGCGCTCTTGAGTAGTATTAGTTAGACTGATTTGTACAATTTTTAAGGTGCTGGCTAATTGATATTTCTTCAGTCTCTAAAAGTGTTTCATCTTTGGCTTAAACGGTCGCTTTTAGATAACACGGGTATTAAATACGACCTCTCCTTGGTTTAAGACCTCTGCTGTAGACGCTGCTGATGGCCGTAGTCTTTTTGCGGAATCTGCGAGGTCACCGTGGCAATCAGCGAAGTTTGCTCACTGTCATCCAGGCCCAGTTCCCCGGTACGGATGTCAATCAGCTCCAGTTGCCAAGCCAGTAACCTCAGGCAGTCGTGCAACGCCTCCAGGGCTTGGTCATGCAGTTGCACCGGGCTCACGGCATTGGCGATCAGGTATTGAATATGCCGGGAGAACTCGCTGATCGCCTGCAAGGCCAGGCCATCGGCTTTTTCTGCCAGTTTGGCCAAGCTGGTTTTCATGCAGTCGATGGCGTCGCTGTCATTGCGGATCAAATGCAGGTGGTTCAGGCATTCCTCGGACTTGGCCAGGAGCATTTCGGCTTCCAGCAAAAACTCGGGAAGCGCGGTTTGCCATTCGTTCGCGCTATTCATCATGCAAGTCTCCACAACTTAAGGTCGGGTGATGAGATGTCGCACCGGGTGAATGGCTTAAAACTAGCGCTGAAATACGACTGGGACGTGTAGGTTGCTTCCGATAATCCAGTAGGACGTTTATTGAAAAACTCACGAATGCCGCCTTTAACCGCTGTTAGGCGGGATGACGCAACTTCAGTTGCCGATACGTGAGTGCCTGAAAGGCCCGTAGACCAAGGGCTTGGGTGGGCAAACAAAAGCCTGACTCCATTCATGCAATGAGAATGGCGTCACATTAATGGCTATTAGATATCGCGAATATCAGGTTGGGCCTGATTGCGTATAGGGGAATCCCCTATGTGGTGGAACTGCACGTCAATTCGACTGTCGCGCAAGGCGGCTTGATAGAGCATTAAGGGCCCAAGCAGTAAAGCATGATGTCAGTGTGACATCAATGGGTTTGCATGGCATTTTATTGGGGTCAAGGTCCGGCGCTTGCCGCCGATAACGTGCTTATACAGCTGCATACCCTTTCACGCGCCTGCGGCGTGTACACCAGGAGCTTTTAATGGCCGGCATTCTCGACACGGTAGATCAACGCACGCAATTGGTGGGTGAGAATCGCCTGGAAATTCTCATGTTCCGCCTCTTCGGACGGCAGTTGTTCGCGATCAACGTGTTCAAAGTGCAGGAAGTGCTGCAGTTGCCCAAGCTGACCCTGATGCCTCAGCGCCACCCGTTCGTGTGTGGGGTGGTCAACCTGCGTGGCCAGACCCTGCCGGTGATCGATCTGTCCCAGGCCATCGGCATGCGTCCTTTGGTGCCGGGCCCCAACAGCACCATTATCGTCACCGAATATAATCGCTCGGTGCAGGCGTTCCTGGTGGGCGGCGTCGACCGCATCGTCAACATGAACTGGGAAGCCATCCTGCCGCCGCCGACCAGCGCCGGTCGCCAGCACTACCTCACCGCCATCAGCAAGGTCGATGAGCAACTGGTGGAAATCATCGACGTGGAAAAAGTCCTCGCCGAGATCGTGCCCTACAACGCCAAGGTCTCCCGGGACAAACTTGAAGATCCGGTGCTGGAGCGTGCCCGTGGCCGCGAAGTGCTTCTGGTGGATGATTCCAACGTGGCGTTGTCGCAGTTGCGTGACACCCTGGGCCAGTTGGGCGTGAAGATGCACGTCGCCAGCGACGGTCTCAAGGCACTGAACATGCTCAAGGCCTGGGCCGACAGCGGCCAAGTGATGACCGACAAACTGCTGATGATCTTCACCGACGCCGAAATGCCCGAGATGGATGGCTACCGTCTCACTACCGAAATCCGCAACGACCCGCGCCTGCGTGGTCTGTACGTGGTGATGCACACCTCGCTGTCGGGCAGCTTCAATGACTCGATGGTCAAAAAGGTCGGCTGCGACAATTTCCTCTCCAAATTCCAGCCGGACAAGCTGGTGGACGTGGTACGCCAGCGACTGATGTTGGACGAAATGCCCGCCTGACTTTAGGATGACACTTTGTTTCCTAGGAAGGCAGGCCCATGCTGCGTCTCAGCGCGTTGTACCGTTACCCCTTGAAGTCCGGCAAGGCCGAAGCCTTGCAGCAGATTGGCCTGGATAAACTCGGGTTGGACGGGGATCGACGCTGGATGCTGGTGGATGAAGCCAGCGGGCGGTTCCTGACGCAACGGGCCGTGGCGAAGATGAGCCAGCTCTCGGCGTTGTGGAACAGCAGCGGGGGCCTGACCCTGAGTTCGCCGGGCTACGCGTCTTTGGATGTGGCATTGCCGGGCAGCGCCGGCGAACTGCGTGGTGTGACCATCTGGCGCGACACCCTGCGTGTGCCGGATGCTGGCGATGAGGCCGCGGCCTGGGTCAGCGCATTCATTGGCAAGCCGACGCGCCTGGTGCAACTGCCCCTGGAACGTGCGCGCACCACCGAAGCCGGGTATGGCAAGGATGACGACAAGGTCGGCTTCGCTGACGGCTACCCGTTGCTGTTGATCGGCCAGGGCTCTCTCGACGACTTGTGTGAAAAGATCGGCCGCCCGATGCAGATGCTGCGTTTTCGTCCCAACCTGGTCATCGAGGGCGCCGAGGCTTTCGCCGAAGACGGCTGGAAGCGCTTGCGCATCGGCGACGTGGAGTTTCGGGTGGTCAAGCCGTGCTCGCGGTGCATCCTCACCACAGTCGACCCCCAGACCGGTGAGCGCAGCCCCGACCGCGAGCCTTTCGCGACGCTGGAAACCTACCGCAAGACCGAAAAGGGCGCGATGTTCGGCCAGAACCTGGTCAACGATGGCATCGGGCGCCTGGAAGTCGGCATGTCGGTAACGGTGCTGGAATAAAAAAGCTCGTCTCGTGGGAGATGGGCTTTTTGTGTGCCGGGTACCGCTTAGCCGCGGTATTCACACAGGTAGGCGGTGTCCACCGCAACCTTCAACTGGAACTTGCTGTTGGCCGGTACGTTGAACTGGCTGCCGGCAGCGAAGGTTTCCCAGTCGCTGCTGTCGGGCAGCTTCACGGTCAGGGCGCCGGAGACCACGTGCATGATTTCACGTTGGGCGGTGCCGAATTCGTATTCACCCGGAGCCATCACGCCGATGGTCGCCGGCCCTTCTGCGGTGCCGAAAGCGATCGACTTGACGGTGCCGTCGAAGTACTCGTTGACTTTGAACATGGGTGAATCCTCGGAAAAGATGGATGCTTACGCTCATCACTGCAGGCGCGGGCTTCTGTGGCGAGGGAGCTTGCTCCCGTTGACTGCGTAGCAGTCCCCGTTTTTTGGGGGAGCTTCGCACCCCAGCGCAAGCAAGCTTGCTCGCCACAGGATTTCGTTGGTGCAGGTGGGCAGCATCAAAGGAAAATGGCTGGCCAGTATGCCCAAGGCTGTGGACGCTGCCTAGACCGGCAATATCAGCGGCAGCAGGCGTGCGGTGTTGCGTGCATCCTCCAGGGCGCGATGCTGCTGGCCATTGAACTGCATTCCGGCCAATTGCAGCGCACCATTGAGCCCCAGCGGCTTGTCCAGGCGCCGGGCCTTGGCAAAGCGTTGCTTGAGGTTCACATGCGGCGTATCGCCCAGGGCGCTGGCGAGGCCATGGCGCTGCCACTCCAGCTCAAGCTGCACGCGATCATAGTCACCCCAACTGGCCCAGCCTTCCAGGCGTGGCTGATGTTGGCCCAGCCAGCGCTCGAACAGCGGCCACACCTCGGTGATCGGCGCGGCCATGTCGATATTGGCCTGGGTGATATGGGTGAGTTTGCGGCAAAAGGGTGTCAGCAATGGCCGGCGCAAGGGCCGCACAAAGCGCTGGAAGTGGTCCAGTTCGCGGCCCTGGCGGTTGACCAGGCTGGCGCCGATCTCGATGACTTCCATCTCTGTCACGGGCCAGCCGCCGTCATCCGTTGTGGCTTCAAGGTCAATAATCAGCCAATGAGGCATGTGCAGGTTCCCGTACTCGTCCCTTCCTGATGGGGATAGAGCGTAGCCCGGCCCTGTAGTTCCGCCTAGGGGCGTTATTCGATCTCCAGCAAAACCTGACGGTTGCGCACCTGGTCGCCCGTCATGACGCGCATCTCCTTGACGGTGCCATCGATGCCGGCCTTCAACGGGTGCTCCATTTTCATCGCTTCGAGCACCAGCAACAGTTGGCCTTTGCTGACGGTCTCACCGACGCACACCCGTATATCGACGATGGCGCCGTCCATGGGCGCCTGGACCGTGCCGCTGCTGGCGTCGGCCTGGCGGCTGGCGACTTGCTGGGTGCGGTCTGTGACGGTCAGCCCTGGTAGCCATAGCCGGTTGCCGTCCAGGTGATAAGCGATGCGGCGGCGGACCCCCTTGATGACGAGGCTGGCGTGACGGCCGTCGGTGGTGAGTTGCAGGTCGTCAACGCTGACACTGTGGAGTTGGCCGTTGGTCTCCAGACGGTACGTTACGGGGACACTCGCCGTATTGCGCCAGCGCGCAAGTGTTTGGGTGTGCTGGTTGGCGCTGTGTTGATAAAACAGCGCGGCGGCCAGCTTGAGCTGTTCAGCGGTCGCCGTCTGCTGTGGGATGACGCTGAAGTGTTCGGCGATCAACCCCGTGCTGAAGTCGCCATTGATAAAGTCCGGGTGCTTGAGCAGGTCGATGAGCAAACGCTGGTTGGTCGCCACGCCCAGCAATACGCTGTCTTCCACGGCCCGCAGCAGTTTTCGCCGGGCTTCTTCGCGGCTGGCGCCGTGGGCGATGATCTTGCCCAGCATCGGGTCGTAGAACGGGCTGACGGTTTGGCCTTCAAGCAATCCATGGTCGATGCGTACGCCGGGGGCTGGTTCCCAACGCAACACGTCACCGGTTTGCGGCAGGAAGCCCTGGGCCGGGTCTTCGGCGTACAGGCGTACTTCCATGGCGTGGCCGGTCAGGGTCACCTGTGATTGGGTGAGTGGCAGCGGTTGGCCGGCGGCGATCTGCAACTGCCAGTCCACCAGGTCGAGGCCGGTAATCATCTCGGTGACGGGGTGTTCGACTTGCAGGCGCGTGTTCATTTCCAGGAAATAAAACTGGCCGTTGCGGTCGAGCAGAAACTCCACGGTGCCGGCACCTACATAGCTCACCGCCCGCCCGGCCTTGAGCGCGGCTTCGCCCATGGCCTGGCGCAGATCGGGCGTCATCACGGGGCAGGGCGCTTCTTCAATGACTTTCTGATGGCGGCGCTGTATCGAACAGTCGCGTTCGCCGAGGTAAATGAGGTTGCCATGGCTGTCGCCGAACAGCTGCACTTCCACGTGGCGCGGGTCGATCAGCGCCTGTTCGAGGATCAGCTCGTCGCTGCCGAACGCATTCATGGCTTCCGAGCGTGCGGTGCGCAGTTGCTCAAGCAGCTGTTCGCGCTGGTGCACCAGGCGCATGCCACGCCCACCGCCACCGGCGCTGGCCTTGATCATCAGTGGGAAGCCGATGCGTTCGGCTTCCCGTTGCAGGGTGGCATCGTCCTGGGCACTGCCTTGATAACCGGCGATGCAAGGTACGCCGGCGTCGAGCATGGCGAGTTTGGACAGGCGTTTGCTGCCCATCAGTTCGATCGCCTCGGCGCTGGGGCCGATGAAGGTGAGCGTGGCCTGCTGGCAGGCGCGGGCGAAGTCGGGGTTTTCCGAGAGGAAGCCGTAGCCGGGGTGAATGGCGTCGGCGCCGGTCAGTTGGGCGGCGGCGAGGATGGCCTCTGTGTTCAGGTAGGACTGGTGGACGGGCGCCGGGCCGATGTGTACGGCTTCGTCGGCCATCTGCACGTGCAGGGCATCGGTATCCGCGTCGCTGTACACGGCCACGGTGCGGTAGCCGAGGGCCTGGGCAGTGCGCTGGATGCGGCAGGCGATTTCACCGCGGTTGGCGATCAGGATCTTGGTGAATGCGGGCATTGGGTTATCCCTTGGTGGATGTGGCGTGTGTTGGGGCTTCTTCGCAGGCAAGCCAGCTCCCACATTTGAAATGTCTCCCCCTGTGGGAGCGGGCTTGCTCGCGAAGGCGTCATTTGCACCAACTCGGCTTTCGCTTCTGCACAAACGCCTGCGTCCCCTCAACCCCTTCTTCACTCATCACCGCCTCGGCAAACCACTGCGCCCCGCGATCCAGCACGGCCTCAAGGGGCTCATCCACACTGGCCAGCAACAGCGCTTTAGTCCGTGCGTTCGCCCCCGGCGCACACTGCAACACCTGCCCCAATACCTCATCCACCCGCTGCGCCAATGCCTGGGCGTCGTGCTCGACAAAATGCACCACTCCCAGCCGCCCAGCCTCCACCCCATCAAACCGCGCCGCCGTCAGCGCCAGGCGCCGCGTGTGAGTAAGGCCAATACGCTTGACCACAAACGGCGCAATCTGCGCCGGCAACAAGCCCAGGCGGGTCTCGGGCAAGCCGAACTGCGCCTGGCCCTCTGCAATCGCAATATCACTCACGCACGCCAGCCCGAACCCACCGCCCAGCACCGCGCCTTGCAGCACCGCGATCACCACGGGTGTCAGTGCCTGCACCTCTTGCAGCAAGGTGCCAAATGCGCGGTTCAACGCTTGCAGTTGATCCCCCGCGCTGACCAGATCCTTCACATCGGCCCCCGCGCAAAAATGCCCGCCCGCGCCGCTGATCACCACGGCGCGCACCTGGCTGTCCAACTGCGCCAGTACCGCGCGCAGCTCATTGACCATTTCAAGGCTCATTGCATTGCGGCATTCGGGCCGGTTGAGGGTGATATGCAGCACGCCGTTGTGGGCTTCTAGCAGCAAGGTGCTCATGGCTTTTTACCGGGCAGGGTGCCCATCAGTTTGCAGATGATGCCCAGCATGATTTCGTCGGCACCGCCGCCAATCGACACCAGGCGCACGTCGCGATAGGCGCGGGCCACCGGGTTGTCCCACATGAAGCCCATGCCGCCCCAATATTGCAGGCAACTGTCGCTGACCTCACGGCCCAGGCGCCCGGCCTTGAGTTTGGCCATGGAGGCCAGCCGCGTGACATCCTGGCCCTTGATGTACTGCTCGGTGGCCTGGTAGACCAAGGCGCGCAGGCATTCGATTTCGGTGGCCAGTTCCGCCAGGCGGAAGTGGATTACTTGGTTGTCGATCAACGCCTTGCCGAAGGTTTGGCGCTCCTTGCAGTATTCGATGGTGCTGTCGATGCAGTACTCCAGGCCCTTGATCATATTGGCCGCGCCAAACAGGCGTTCCTCCTGGAACTGCAACATCTGCATCATGAAGCCCGCGCCTTCGTGGCCGATGCGGTTGCGTTGCGGTACGCGCACGCCGTCGAAAAACACCTGGGCGGTCTCGGAGCTGTGCATGCCGAGTTTTTCCAACGGCGGGCTGACGCTGATGCCGGGGCTGTTCATCGGCACCATGATCAGGGATTTGTTGATGTGCGGCTTGTCGTCCGAGGTGTTGGCCAGCAGGCAGATGAAGTCAGCGCTGGGCGAATTGGTGATCCACATCTTGCTGCCATTGATCACGTAGTCGTCGCCGTCCTTGCGCGCATGGGTCTTGAGCCCGGCCACGTCGGAGCCGGCGCCGGTTTCCGAGACGCCGATGCAGCCCACTTGTTCGCCGCTGATGGCCGGGCGCAGGAACTCTTCGCGCAGTTCATCGGAGCCGAAGCGCGCCAGGGCCGGAGTGCACATATCGGTCTGCACGCCGATGGACATGGGAATGCCGCCGCAACGGATGGTGCCGAACTCTTCGGCGGCGACAATGGAGTAGCTGTAGTCCAGGCCCATGCCGCCGAATTTTTCCGGTTTGGAAATACCCAGCAGGCCGAGGTCGCCGGCCTTGCGGAAGATTTCGTGAATGGGAAAGCGCCCGGCTTTTTCCCATTCATGCACGTGCGGGTTGATCTCGCGGTCGACGAAGGCGCGCACGGTGCGGCGCAGTTCCTGGTGTTCCTGGGTGAAGATCATTTTTATTGTTCTCCCTGTTGGGACGCGGAGCGTCCTGGTTTGCATTCCCACGCGGAGCGTGGGAACGATCAGTGCGCCACGCCAAAGCTGTTCGGTTGCAGTTGCCGCAGTTCGGCTTCGTGACAGATATCCAGCACAAACCCGAGCAAGGTGCGGGTATCCCGTGGATCAATCAGCCCGTCGTCCCACAGGTTGGCGCTGCTGTAGAGGGCGGTGGACTGGCTGTCGAGCTTCTGCGCGGTGACCTGTTCGAGCATGTCGAGCACCTTGGGGTCGGGCACCAGGCCGTCCTTGAGTTGCTTGGCCTCGGTGACAATGCGCAGCACCTTGCCCGCTTGTGCGCCGCCCATCACCGCGGTGCGGCTGTTGGGCCAGGCGAAGATAAAGCGCGGGTCCAGGCCGCGGCCGCACATTGCGTAGTTGCCGGCACCGTAGGAGCCACCGACCACGATGGTGAGTTTAGGCACACGGGCATTGGCCACCGCCTGGATCATCTTCGCGCCGTGCTTGATCACCCCTTGCTGTTCCGACTCGGTGCCCACCATGAAGCCGGTGGTGTTGTGCAAAAACAGCAGCGGCGTGCGGCTTTGGTCGCACAGCTGGATAAACTGCGCGGCTTTGCTCGCGCCCTTCGGCGTGATGGGGCCGTTATTGCCGATCACTCCCACGGCGCGCCCCTGGATATGCAGATGGGCACAGACGGTGTGGGGGTCGAACTCGCCTTTGAATTCCAGCAGGTTGGAACCGTCAGCCAGGCGCGCCAAGATCTCGCGCACGTCGTAGGGTTTTTTCGGGTCATCGGGGATCAGCCCCAACAGCTCTTCAATCGGATACAGCGGTTCGCGATAAGAGCGTTGTGGCGCGTGCGGCAAGCGATCATTCCAGGGCAGCAGGCCCACAATTTCACGCACGATGCGCACGCCGTCGGCATCGTCTTGGGCCAGGTACTCAGCGGTGCCGGCGGTTTGCGCGTGCATCTGCGCACCCCCCAGTTCTTCATCGGTGGCGACTTCGCCAGTGGCGGCCTTGAGCAACGGTGGCCCGGCGAGGAACAGCTTGGCCTTGCCGCGCACCACCACCACGTAATCCGACAAGCCCGGCTGATACGCACCACCGGCCGTGGCCGAGCCGTGCACCACGGTGATCTGCGGCAAGCCCATGGCGGACATGCGTGCCTGGTTGGCAAAGCTGCGCGCGCCTTCGACGAAAATCTCGGCTGCGTAGTTGAGGTTGGCGCCGCCGCTTTCGGCGAGGGTCACCACTGGCAGTTTGTTCTCCATGGCGATCTGTTGCAGGCGCAGGGATTTTTTCAGCCCGGAGGGGGAAATGGTGCCGCCTTTGATCGCGCTGTTGTTGGCCACCACCAGCATGCGCACGCCGCTGACATAGCCGATACCAGCGATCAGCCCGCCACCGGCGGCGCTACCGTCCTTGTCGTCGTGGAGTTTGTAGCCGGCCAGACTGGCCAGCTCCAGGAAAGGCGCGCCGGGGTCCAGCAGCAGGTTGAGGCGCTCACGGGGCAGCAATTGGCCGCGCTTGTCGAACTTGGGCTTGGCTTCCTGGGCCTTGGCCAGCAGGGTGTGTTCCAGTTGGCGTAGCTGGGCAATGGACGCCAGCATGGCTTCGCGGTTTTGCGCGAACGCTGGGCTGTTAGGCTCGATCATGGTTTCAATGACTGGCATGGCGTTATTGCTCCGCCTTGAGCACATCCGGCAGGTAGGCGCGGTGGAACCCGTTGAATGGCTCGCTCGGCGCCTGCGCCTTGTGCAGCGGCCATGCGCGGCTGCCCAGGCTGGCGGCGCCGTCGATGCGCAGGGTGCTACCGCTGATAAAGGCCGCAGCCGGGCTGAGCAGGAAGACGATGGCCGCGCTGACTTCCGACTCGGTGCCGATGCGCTTGAGCGGTACATGCTCACGCAGGGTGGGAATCACCGCCTTGAACGCGCCTTCGTAGGTGTCCATGCCGCTGGAGGCAATCCAGCCAGGCGCCACGGCGTTGACGCGCACCCCGGCATAGCCCCACTCAAACGCGGCGGTCTTGGTGACGTTGTCCATGCCGGAGCGCGCCGCGCCGGAGTGGCCCATGCCGGGCATGCCGCCCCACATGTCGGCGAGCATGTTGACGATCGCGCCACCGTGCTTGCTCATCGACTGGTTGAACACTTCCCGCGCCATCAGGAAACCGCCCACCAGGTTGGTGCGCAGTACGGTTTCAAAGCCCTTCTGATTGATCGCCGCCAGTGGCGACGGGTATTGGCCGCCCGCGTTATTCACCAGGCCATGGATGGGGCCGTGGTCGTGCAGGATCTGCGTGACCAGCGCTTTCACCGCCTCTTCCTCACGAATGTCACAGGCATGCCAATGGGCGACGCCGCCATCTTCAGCAATTTCCGCCGCGACCTTCTGCAGTTTTTCTGGCTTGCGCCCCACCAGGATCACGCAGGCACCAAGGGCCGCCAGCTCATGGGCGGTGCAGCGGCCAATGCCACTGCCGCCTCCGGTGACAATCACGGTTTGCCCCTTGAACAGGTCGGCTTTGAAGATCGAGTCGAAGGCCACGGCGACGGTCCTTTAGGTGAGTTGATCGGCAATGTGTTGCGGCACGGCGATGGGGATTTCCAGCAGTTGCTGAGCGAAGGCTTTGCCTTGCGGGTCGATGCGCAGGCTGGCGATACCGCCGCCGCCCAGGGCATTCTCCAGCAGGAAATTCAGGCTGTGGCTGCCGGGCAAGTACCAGCGTTCGACGCGGCCATGGATCGGGTCGAGCACGTGGTCCATCCAGTCGACGATCACCTCCGGGGTCAGGGCTTCGGCGATCCACGGCAGGTAGTCGGGGTGGCGGGCTATCACGCCAATATTGCTATGGTTGCCCTTGTCACCAGAGCGCGCCACGGCGAGTTTCACCAGCGGCACACTGGCATCGGCACGGCCCTCCGGCTTGGCCGGCTCGATGGGCACAGCCGGCGTGAGCAGAGACGCGGAGGCGGGCAGCTCGACGGCATGACGTTGGCCTTGGTACTCGATGGCGACGCTACACCGTGATTTGTCGACCAGGAACGAAAACAGCCGAATCAGCGGATACACCGTCGGCCGCCCGCCCACAATGCCGGTCAGCCCCGGTGCCATGCCGGTGGCCGCCTGGGCGATCTCGCGAGCGAACAGCACCAGCGCCTGCTTGTTCGGATGCCGCACCGCCAGCTTCACCACCACTTCGCGGCAATCCGCACGCCGGGCGTGGGCGCCGTAGGTGGCTTCGCTGCCAAGCAGTTCGATGTTGACGTCGGTGTAGGGCGCCCAGCCGCGCTGGCTGAACAGCTCCGAAGTCTTGTTGATGAGCGCCTGGCTGACCCGCTCGGCCTTGGCCACCGCGTCGATGCCGGCGAGCAGGCAACTGGCGGTGCAGCGAAAGCCATCGGGGTAAGTGGCGCTGACCTTGTACTGGTCGGTGGGTGGCAGGCCCTTGGCGCCGTGCAGGCGCACCGCGTGTTTGCCTTGTTGCTGCAGTTTGACCTGGCTGAAATCGCAGATCACGTCCGGCAGCACATAGGCGCGCGGGTCACCGATTTCATACAGCAGTTGTTCGGCCACGCTGAGTTCGCTGATCAGCCCGCCGCTGCCTTCGACCTTGTTGACGGTGAACTGGCCGTCGGCGCTGACTTCGACGATAGGGAAGCCGATATGTTCGTAGTCGGGCACGTCACGCCAGTCGGTGAAGTTACCGCCGGTGCATTGGGCGCCGCATTCGATGATATGCCCGGCCAGGGCGGCCTGGGCCAGGTGATCGTAGTCCTGCCATGACCAATTGAATTCATGCACCAGTGCCGCGCTGACCACTGCGCTGTCGACCACCCGGCCGGTGATGACAATATCGGCGCCGAGTCCCAGCGCCTGGGCAATGCCCGGTGCGCCGAGGTAGGCGTTGGCGGACACGCACAGGGGCGGCAGCGGGGCGCCGTTGTACAGGTCGGTGACAGTCGGCAGCTGTTTGAGTTGAGGGTGCAGGTCATCGCCGAGCAACACGGCGATTTTCAGCGGGATGTGGGCGTTATCGCAGGCTGCTTGCAGGGCGGCGGCGCAGGCCTGGGGGTTGATACCGCCGGCATTGCTGATCACCCGGATGCCCTGGCGCTGGATATCCGCCAGCAGGGGCGTAAGCACCTCGACAAAATCCGTGGCGTAACCGGCCTTGGGGTCTTTCAGGCGGGCACCGGCGAGGATCGACATGGTGACTTCCGCCAGGTAATCGAACACCAGGTAATCCAAGGCACCGCCCTGCACCAATTGGGCGGCGGCGGTGCAGGTGTCGCCCCAGAAGGCGCTGGCGCAGCCGATACGTACCGTCTTGCTCATGAGAAATCCTTCCTCCAAGGGCTGGTGCCGAGACTACCAAGCAAGCGCTTGGTTTGTAAACTCCAGTCACAAGTTTTACCCAAGCGCTTGCTTGGGTGGCAGTCACGGCCTAAATTGCCGGCCAAGACGACAGTAGACGTGAAGGAGAGCAGCATGGATGAGCACAAAGCCCTGGGGGTGATGCGCACCATGGTCGATGGTGGCCAATTGACCGACCCCGAGAGCGCCCGCGGCAAGTTGCTGCAAACCGCAGCTCATCTGTTTCGCAACAAGGGTTTCGAGCGCACCACTGTGCGAGATCTGGCCAGCGCCGTGGGCATCCAGTCCGGTAGCATCTTTCATCACTTCAAGAGCAAGGATGAGATATTGCGTGCGGTGATGGAGGAAACCATCCATTACAACACCGCGATGATGCGCGCTTCACTGGAAGAGGCGAGCACGGTGCGCGAACGCGTGCTGGCGCTGATCCGCTGCGAGTTGCAGTCGATCATGGGTGGCAGTGGCGAGGCCATGGCGGTGCTGGTCTACGAATGGCGCTCGCTGTCGGCCGAAGGCCAGGCGCACGTGCTGGCCCTCCGTGACGTGTATGAGCAGATCTGGTTGCAGGTACTGGGCGAGGCCAAGGCCGCTGGCTACATCCGGGGCGATGTGTTTATCACCCGGCGCTTCCTCACTGGCGCCTTGTCCTGGACCACCACCTGGTTTCGCGCCCAAGGCAGCCTGACCCTTGAAGAGTTGGCCGAAGAGGCTTTGTTGATGGTGCTGAAGTCGGACTGAGGCGCAAGTTATTAATTTGCTGGCGAAAGTTGTCTCCCCCAGCAAAAACGCCTAGCTTATCGGCATTGAACTCTTCAACGGTGCGTGCCTCGATGTTTTCGCCATGGCGGCTGGCTGCAGGACTTACTTTATGGGCACTGGGCACCGCCGCGTGGACGCAGGCCGGTGCCGCGCAGTTGGTGAGAATCGGCGCGGCGCATTTTCCGCCCTACACCGTACGCCCTGAACAAGGCGCCGACACCGGGTTGCTGCCGCAATTGGTCGAGGCGTTGAACGCTGCGCAAACCGATTACCAGTTCGTGGTGGTGCCTACCTCAATCCCCCGGCGTTTTCGTGACTTCGAGCAAGGCCGGGTCGACATGGCCATCTTCGAAAACCCGTCCTGGGGTTGGCAGAATATTGCCCATACCAGTGTTGATATGGGGCTGGAAGATGCGGAAATATTCGTTGCCCAGCGTCAACCCGGGCGCGACCAGAGCTACTTCGCCGACCTCTCCGGTAAGCGCCTGGCGGTATTCAGCGGGTATCACTATGCCTTTGCCGACTTCAATCCCGATCCCAAGAACATGGCCGAGCGTTTCAACGCGACGTTGACCTATTCCCATGACAGTAATTTGCTGATGGTTGCTCGTGGGCGTGCGGATATTGCACTGGTTACCCGTTCGTACCTGAGTGATTTCATGGTGCGCAACGCAGACATGGCGGGGCAGTTTTTGGTGTCGGAGCGTATTGACCAGGTGTATCACCACTATGCGTTGTTGCGGCCCAAGGCACCGATCACTGGTCCGGCGTTTGCCGAACTGCTCAAGCGTCTGCGCGACAGTGGCCAGATGCTGAAGATTTTTGAGCCGTATCGTATTGATGTGACGGCGCTGCCCTGAGGTCTTAGTAAGTAAAATCCTTCGGGCTCGGGGGGTCAACTGTGTGGCTTGACTGCGATGACGGCCTGAAAGCCGACACCTATCTACCTGACACCCCACAGTCAAAATGTGGAACCAGGCTTGCCTGCGGTGGCGGCCTGACAGTCAACACAGTTGGACCGTGTACATATCCATTCCTGCGGTAACGGCTACTTAGGGTTCCGCTTTTACAGCGGCTCACTTTTGAAAAGCGCAAAAGTAAGCAAAACGCTCTTGCCCCACCACTCGGCACCTCGCCTAGGCTCGGTGTGCCCGTAATCCGCCAGTGATTTGGGGGGCCGCCGCCACGCGCCATCCATGGCGCGGGGCGGCTAAACCGGCATCCCTGCCGGTTTACCCCCCAAATCCCTGTCGAATTCCGGCCAGCGTGGTTTAACGGGGCGCCTAAGATCAAAAGCCAGATCAAGATCACAAGCAGATCAAGATCAAGAGCGGCTCGCTTCGCATCGTAGTTACCGTGGAGCCCTTACCCACATATGTCTGCGCTGCATTAAACCCGCCGCGCAAACGTATCACTATGACTGCCCGACACCTTGCGGCAATGCACCAGCGCATCGCGAATCATGAAGTTCACCAAGGTCGGCGACACCCCAAGCTCCTTGGCGATGTCTTTTTGCGGCACGCCATGCAAGCGGTACATCTCGAACGCGTAGCGGGTGCGCTGGGGCAGTTGCGTCAGGGCGTCGGCGATGTTTTCCAGGGTGTTGAAATTGATGTGCGAGGTTTCCGGTGAAGCGCCATGAATAACCACATTCAAGCCTTCCTCTTCGGTCCCGGAGTATTTGAGCTCCAGGGCCTGCTTGCGGTAATGATCGATCGCCAGGTTGCGCACGATCTGAAACAGATAACTCAGTTGGGCCTTGAACGATGAGGTGATGGTCGGCGCCGACTGCAGCCGGAAGTAGGCGTCCTGCACCACGTCTTCGGCGCGGGAGCGGCACCCGGTGATACGGGCCGCGATCTTCACCAAAATCAGTCGATTGTCGACGAACGCTTGGAGAAGGGGTGAATCGCACTTGCCTGTGGATACTTGTTCCGTCATGGAAATCACCTTGCTGCGAATAGGTTAGGGGAGGGCATCCCTGCTGAGGCCTCCTACATATCGGGCAACAAATTATGCTTAATGATAATGATTGTCAAATGAGAAGACGAACTAATCTTATGGCTTGGGCAAAGGTGTGAACCACGTCTCGCTCGCCCCCGGCGACTAATTATTTGAAGGCTCCGTCCGTTCTCATGGGTGACAGGTTCGTTAGTACAACGGCCAAGGATCAGCACCCGCAGGAGGACCAGATGGGTTTTTATCGTGCATTCAGCGTGTTTCAGTTCGGAGTCCTCGCGGGATGAGTACGTCCCTGCGGCTGCGCCTGTTTTGCCTGCCCCACTCAGGCGCCAGCGCCTCGGTCTACGCTCGCTGGCGCCGGGTCCTGCCGGACTGGCTGCAAGTGTGCCCGCTGGAATTGCCGGGACGCGGCATGCGCATGGACGAGCCATTGCAGCGCGATATCAAGGCCTTGGCCGCGCAGCTTGCTGAAGAAATCAGCCGTGATCTCGATGGCCCCTATGCCTTGTTCGGCCACAGCCTTGGCGGGTTGTTGGCGTTTGAATTGGCTCACGCTCTGAACGCGCGCAATCTGCCCGCGCCCCTGGCGTTGTTCGCGTCCGGCACGGCGGGCCCGGCGCGTCGTGATGTGAGCGAGTACGCCGTCGAAAAGACCGATGCCCAACTCATTGCCCGGCTGCGCGAATTGCAGGGCACCGCCGAAGAAGCCCTGGCCAACCCCGAGCTGATGCAACTGATGTTGCCGATCCTGCGCGCTGATTTCCTGCTGTGCGGCAGTTTCACCTATGGCGAGCGTCAGCCTCTGACGCTGCCGATTCACGTGTTCGGTGGCAAGCAAGACAGCGTGCGTGCCGACCAGTTGCTCGACTGGCAACTCGACGCCGCCAGTGGGTTTTCCCTGGACATGTTTGACGGCCATCACTTCTTCCTCGTGCAGCACGAAAGCGCCGTGCTGCGCTGCGTGCGTCGCTATGCCGACGAGCACTTGGCGCGCTGGCGCATTGGCGCGGCGCGGCAGCTCGTCGCCGGCTGAACCCCACCGACTTCCCGAATTTCCCGTAAGCCGATTTCAGGCAGGAACCCCATGATGGACGCCTTCGAACTCCCCCGCACCCTGGTCCAGTCCCTTCAACAGCGTGCTGCGCAGACGCCGGACCAGGTGGCGTTGCGCTTCCTCGCCGAGAGTGCCGAGCACAGTGTGGTGCTCAGTTATCGCGACCTCGACCAACGCGCCCGCACCATCGCCGCTGCCTTGCAAGCCAACGCTGGCCTGGGCGAACGTGCGGTGTTGCTGTTCCCGAGCGGCCCGGACTATGTGGCGGCGTTCTTTGGTTGCCTGTACGCCGGGGTGATCGCGGTGCCGGCGTATCCACCGGAATCCACGCGTCGTCATCACCAGGAGCGCCTGCTGTCGATCATCAGCGATGCTGAGCCGCGGCTGCTGTTGACCATTGCCAGCCTCAGCGAGGGCCTGGCGCAGATTGAAAACGCGCCCAAGGTGTTGAGCGTCGACACCCTGGAGGCGCAGCAGGCCGACCAGTGGGTCGAGCCCGACCTCAAGGCCGACGACATCGCGTTCCTGCAATACACCTCCGGCTCCACCGCATTGCCCAAGGGCGTGCAAGTCAGCCACGGCAACCTGGTGGCCAACGAAGTGCTGATCCGCCGTGGTTTTGGCATCGACCTCAACCCCGATGACGTGATCGTCAGTTGGTTGCCGCTGTACCACGACATGGGCCTGATCGGCGGCCTGCTGCAACCGATCTTCAGCGGCGTGCCCTGCGTGTTGATGTCGCCGGCCTACTTCCTTGGCCGACCTTTGCGCTGGCTGGAGGCGATCAGCGAATACGGCGGCACCATCAGCGGTGGCCCGGACTTCGCCTACCGCCTGTGCAGCGAACGAGTCAGTGAGTCGGCCCTGGAGCGCCTGGATTTGAGCCGCTGGCGCGTCGCCTATTCGGGTTCCGAGCCGATCCGCCTCGACACCCTGGAACGCTTTGCGGAAAAATTCGCGGCCTGTGGTTTCACCCCGAATAATTTCTTCGCCTCCTACGGCCTGGCCGAGGCCACCCTGTTTGTCGCCGGCGGTACCCGTGGCCGTGGCATTCCCGCCCTGCGCCTGGACGAACAGGCGCTCGCCGCCAACCGTGCCGAACCGGGGCAGGGCCCTGCGATCATGAGTTGCGGCACCAGCCAGCCGGACCACGCCGTGCTGATCGCCGACCCGCACACCCTCACCGAGCTGCCCGACCAGTGCGTCGGCGAACTCTGGGCCACGGGCCCGAGCATCGCCCACGGCTACTGGCGCAACCCGCAAGCCAGCGCCAAGACCTTCGTCCAGCATGCTGGCCGCACCTGGTTGCGCACCGGTGACCTGGGTTTTATCCGCGACGGTGAGGTGTACATCACCGGGCGCCTGAAAGACCTGCTGATCGTGCGCGGCCATAACCTCTACCCCCAAGACATCGAACAGACCATCGAGCGCGAAGTGGAAGTGGTGCGCAAGGGCCGGGTCGCCGCGTTTGCGGTCAATGACCAGGGCCTGGAAGGCATCGGCATCGCCGCGGAAATCAGCCGCAGCGTGCAGAAAATCCTGCCGCCCGAAGCGCTGATCAAGGCGATCCGCCAAGCCGTGGCCGAGGCCTGCCAGCAAGCCCCGAGCGTGGTGGTGCTGCTCAACCCAGGCGCTTTGCCGAAGACCTCCAGCGGCAAAGTGCAGCGTGCCGCCTGTGCGATTCGGCATGCCGATGGCAGCCTCGACAGCTACGCGCAGTTCCCCGGGCAGCCGGGGCAGGCGAGCGAAGTGGCGCTGGAATCGGACCTGCAACAGCAGATCGCGGCGATCTGGTGCGAACAACTGCAACTGGCTCATGTGGCGGGCGACGATCACTTTTTCCTGCTGGGGGGCAACTCCATCACCGCGACCCAAGTGGTCGCCCGCCTGCGCGAAAGCCTGGGGCTGGAGCTGAACCTGCGCCTGTTGTTCGAAGCGCCGACCCTCGCCGCCTTCGCCACGGCCGTCGCGCAGCTGCAACAGGATGGCGGCGTGGCCCAAGGCGCAATCCACGTGCTGTCACGTCAAGAAGACCTGCCCCAATCCCTGGCACAGAACCGCCTGTGGATCACCTGGCAATTGGACCCTCACAGCAGTGCCTACACCATTCCCGGCGCCTTGCACCTGCGCGGCGAGCTGGATGAAGACGCACTGCGCCACAGCTTCCAGCAACTGATCCAGCGTCACGAAGCCCTGCGCACGCGCTTCTGCGAGCGCGACGGCCAGGCGTTCCAGCGTGTCGAGGCTACGGCGGATTTCGAACTGTCGATCATCGACCTCAGCGACCTGCCCAACACCGAGCGCGAAGCCCGTGCGCAAGAGGTTCGCGAAGACCAGGCGCGCAGCCCGTTCGACCTGGAAACAGGCCCGTTGCTGCGGGTCACCCTGGTGCGCCTGGACGACGAAGAGCACCAATTGCTGGTGACCTTGCACCACATCATTGCCGACGGTTGGTCGCTGAATATCCTGATCGACGAGTTCTCGCGCCTGTACGCCGCTGCCGCCCAAGGCCAGTCCCTGGAGTTGCCGCCGCTGGCCTTGCAATACGCCGACTACGGCACCTGGCAGCGCCAATGGCTGGCCGAAGGCGAGGGCCAGCGACAGCTGACGTACTGGAAAGCGCAGTTGGGTGACGAGCACCCGGCCCTGAACCTGGCCACCGATCACCCGCGTGCCGCCCAGCATCGGCACAGCGCCTCGCGCCATCGCCAGCGCCTGGATGCGCGCCTCAGTGCGGCGATCCGCCAGACCGCCCAGGCTCATGACTCAACACCGTTCATGCTGCTGCTGGCGACGTTCCAGACCTTGCTCTATCGCTACAGCGGCCAACGCGACATCCGTATCGGCGTGCCCAATGCCAACCGCCCACGCCATGAAACCCAGGGCCTGATCGGCTTCTTTATCAACACCCTGGTGCTGCGCGCCGAACTGGACGGGCGCCTGCCGTTCAATCAGTTGTTGGCCGCCACCCGCGAGACCACATTGGCCGCCCAGGCGCATCAGGACCTGCCCTTCGAACAACTGCTGGAAGCCTTCCCCCAGGCCCGCGAGCAGGGCCTGTTCCAGGTCATGTTCAACCACCAGCAGCGCGACCTCAGTGCCTTGCGCCGCCTGCCGGGCCTGCTGGCCGATGAGTTGCCCTGGCACAGCCGCGAAGCCAAGTTCGACCTGCAACTGCACAGCGAAGAAGATCGCAATGGGCGCTTGAGCCTGTCGTTCGACTACGCCGACGAGCTGTTCGATTGCGCGACCATCCAGCGTCTGGCCGAGCACTTCATCCATCTACTTCAAGCTGTGTGTACGCAACCACAACACGCCATCGGCGATCTGCCGTTGATGCAGGCTGACGAACAGCAACCCTGGAGCGAAGCCCCCTGCGCGCCGGCCCGGCACTGGCTGCCCGAGCTGCTCAATCAGCAGACGTCGGACGCCACCGCATTGGTCTGGCAGGACGGCAGCCTGACATTCGCCCAATTGCACACCCAGGCCAACCGCCTGGCCCATTACCTGCGCGACAAAGGCGTCGGCCCGGACGTGTGCGTGGCCATCGCCGCCGAGCGTTCGCCGCAACTGCTGATCGGCCTGCTCGCCATCATCAAGGCCGGTGGCGCCTACGTGCCGCTGGACCCGGATTACCCCGCCGAACGCCTGGCCTACATGCTCAAGGACAGCGGCGTGCAACTGCTGCTCACCCAGACCGCGTTGCTGCCCCAACTGCCCAGCGCCGAAGGCGTGTGCGTGATTGCCATGGACAGCCTGCACCTCGACAGCTGGCCGACCCAGGCGCCAGGCTTGCACCTGCACGGCGATAACCTCGCCTACGTGATCTACACCTCCGGTTCCACCGGCCAACCCAAAGGCGTGGGCAACACCCACGGCGCCCTGGCCGAGCGTTTGCAGTGGATGCAGGCCACCTATCAACTGAACGAAACCGATGTGCTGATGCAAAAGGCGCCGATCAGTTTCGACGTGTCGGTGTGGGAATGCTTCTGGCCATTGATTACTGGCTGCCGCCTGGTATTGGCCGGGCCGGGCGAACATCGCGACCCGCACCGCATCGCGCAGCTTGTGCAGGAACATGGGGTGACCACGCTGCACTTCGTGCCGCCGCTGTTGCAGCTGTTTATCGACGAGCCGCTGGTGGCCGAATGCACCAGCCTGCGTCGCCTGTTCTCCGGCGGCGAAGCCTTGCCCGCCGAACTGCGTAACCGCGTACTGGCGCGCTTGCCAGCGGTGCAGTTGCACAACCGCTATGGCCCGACCGAAACCGCGATCAACGTCACCCACTGGCAGTGCGCCGTCTCGGATGGCGAGCGCTCGCCGATTGGTCGGCCGTTGGGCAATGTGATCTGCCGCGTACTGGACGAGCAGCTCAACCCGTTGCCGGCCGGTGTGCCGGGCGAACTGTGCATCGGCGGTATCGGCCTGGCGCGGGGTTACCTGGGCCGTGCCGGGCTGACGGCCGAACGTTTTGTCGCCGACCCGCTGGGCGCGGCGGGCACCCGCTTGTATCGCACCGGTGACCGTGCGCGCTGGAACGCCGATGGCGTGCTCGAATACCTCGGGCGCCTCGATCAGCAGGTCAAACTGCGGGGGTTCCGGGTGGAGCCGGAAGAAATCGAAGCGCGCCTGCTGGCCCAGGTAGGCATTGCCCAGGCCGTGGTGCTGGTGCGTGATGCACAGTTGATCGGCTACTACACCGCCGACACCGAACTGGATGAGCAAAGGGTCAAAACTGCCCTGGCCGCCGAGTTGCCGGAGTACATGGTGCCCGCGCTGCTGATGCGCCTGGACGCCATGCCCCTGAGCCCCAGCGGCAAGCTCGACCGGCGTGCCTTGCCAGAGCCGGTATGGCAAACCCGCGAACACGTCGAACCGCACACACCTTTGCAACTGCAAATCGCCGCGATCTGGCGCGAGGTGCTTGGCCTGCCACGCATCGGCCTGCGCGATGACTTTTTCGCACTCGGCGGGCACTCGTTGCTGGCCACGCAAATCATCTCTCGCACCCGCCAGGCCTGTGACGTCGAACTGCCCCTGCGCACCCTGTTCGAAGCCAGCGAGCTGGGCGATTTTGCCCAGCAGGTCGGGCTGATCCAGGCGGCGGGCCAGCGCAACCAACAGACTGCCATCGCCAAAGTCGACCGCAGCCAGCCGGTCCCCTTGTCCTATTCCCAGCAGCGCATGTGGTTCCTCTGGCAGATGGAACCGGACAGCCCGGCCTACAACGTCGGCGGCATGGCGCGCCTGCGCGGGGTACTGGATGTGGGGCGTTTCGAGGCCGCCTTGCAGGCCTTGATCATGCGTCACGAAACCCTGCGCACCACCTTCCCAAGTGTCGATGGTGTGGCGTGTCAGAAGGTCTCGGCGCAAACCGGCGTGCGCATGGACTGGCAGGATTTCTCCGCGCTGAATGAGCCGCAGCGCCAGCAGCGTTTGCAGCAACTGGCCGATGTCGAGGCGCACACGCCGTTCAACCTGGAAACCGGGCCGCTGTTGCGCGCCTGCCTGGTCAAGGCCGGCGAGCAGGAACATTACCTGGTGCTGACCCTGCACCATATCGTCACCGAAGGCTGGGCAATGGACATCTTTGCCCGTGAACTCAGCGCCTTGTACGAAGCCTTTATCGACGAGCGCGACTCACCGCTGCCAGCGTTGCCGGTGCAGTACCTCGACTATAGCGTGTGGCAACGCCAGTGGATGGAAGCCGGTGAGCGCCAGCGTCAGCTGGACTACTGGACCGCCCAACTGGGCAACGAACACCCATTGCTGGAACTGCCCGGCGACCGTCCGCGGCCACCGGTGCAAAGCCATCGGGGCGAGCTGTACCGGTTTGATTTGAGCGATGAGCTGGCCGCCCGCGTGCGTGCCTTCAACGCCCAGTACGGCCTCACGCTGTTCATGACCATGACCGCGACCCTGGCGGTGTTGCTCTACCGCTACAGCGGCCAGACCGACCTGCGCATCGGCGCGCCAGTGGCCAACCGTATCCGCCCGGAAAGCGAAGGCTTGATTGGCGCGTTCCTCAATACCCAGGTGCTGCGTTGCCAGCTCAATGGGCAGATGCAGGTCAGCGAGTTGTTCGAGCAGGTGCGCCATACCGTGATCGAGGGCCAGTCCCACCAGGACCTGCCGTTCGACCATCTGGTGGAAGCCCTGCAACCGCCGCGCAGCGCGGCGTACAACCCGTTGTTCCAGGTGATGTGCAACGTGCAGCGCTGGGAATTCCAGCAAAGCCGCCAACTGGCTGGCATGACCGTGGAGTACCTGGCCAACGATGCGCGGGCGACCAAGTTCGACCTCAACCTGGAAGTCACCGACCTCGACCATCGCCTGGGTTGCTGCCTGACCTACAGCACCGACCTGTTCGACGAGCCGCGTATCGCGCGCATGGCCGAGCATTGGCGCAACCTGCTCGAAGCGTTGGTCGCCGATCCCGGCCAGCGCCTCAGCGAATTGCCGTTGCTGAGCGCAGATGAACAACGCGCCTTGCAGGACAGCCTGGGGGTGGAGAAGGGCGAGCATCGCCTCGACCAGTGCATCCATCAACTGTTCAGCCAGCAGGCCAGCCAGCGGCCGGATGCCCCGGCGCTGACCTTTGCCGGTGTGACCCTCTCGTATGCGCAACTGGATGAGCGCGCCAACCGCCTGGCCTGGATGCTGCGCGAGCGTGGCGTGGGCCCGCAGATGCGCGTGGGCCTGGCGCTGCCGCGTTCGCTGGAAATGGTCGTCGGTTTGCTGGCGATCCTCAAGGCCGGCGGTGCCTATGTGCCGTTGGACCCGGAATACCCGCTGGACCGCCTGCATTACATGATCGAAGACAGTGACATCGGTCTGCTGCTCAGTGATGCGGCCCTGTTCGAAGCTCTTGGTGAGTTGCCGGCGACGGTGGCGTGCTGGTGCCTGGAGGATGACTCGCCGGTGCTGGCGAATTACCCCGCCGAAGCGCTGGCGTTCGTGAGTCTGGCGCAACACCAGGCGTACCTCATCTACACCTCGGGTTCCACGGGCAAGCCCAAAGGCGTGGTGGTGTCCCACGGTGAGATCGCCATGCATTGCCAGGCGGTGATCGAGCGCTTTGATATGCGCCCGGATGACTGCGAGCTGCACTTTTACTCGATCAACTTCGATGCTGCCACCGAGCGTTTGCTGGTGCCGCTGCTGTGCGGGGCGCGGGTGGTATTGCGCGCCCAGGGCCAGTGGGATGCGGAGGAAATCTGCGCGCTGATCCGTACCCATCGCATCAATGTGCTCGGTTTCACCCCGAGCTACGGCAGCCAGTTGGCGCAGTGGCTGGCGACCCAGCAACAGACGCTGCCGGTGCGCATGTGCATCACCGGTGGCGAAGCCTTGACCGGCGAACACCTGCAACGCATCCGTGCGGCGTTTACGCCCCAGCTGTTCTTCAACGCCTACGGTCCCACCGAAACCGTGGTGATGCCCCTGGCCAGCCTGGCGCCCGAGCAGTTGGAGGAGGGCGCTGGCAGCGTGCCGATCGGCAGCATCGTCGGCGAGCGCGTGGCTTACATTCTCGACGCCGACCTGGCGCTGGTGCCCCAGGGCGCCAGCGGTGAGCTGTACATCGGTGGCGCCGGCCTGGCCCAGGGTTATCATCAGCGGCCGGGGATGACGGCGGAGCGCTTTGTCGCAGACCCGTTTGCTGGCAAGGGCGGGCGCCTGTACCGCACAGGCGACTTGGTACGGCAACGCGCCGATGGCCTGGTGGAGTACCTGGGGCGCATCGACCATCAGGTGAAGATCCGCGGTTTTCGCATCGAGCTGGGCGAAATCGAAACGCGCTTGCTCGAACATGAAGCTGTGCGCGAAGCGGTGGTGCTGGCACTGGATGCGCCGAGCGGCAAGCAATTGGTGGCGTACCTGGTCAGCGATGCCGAGCACGCCGCCTTGCGCGACGCGTTGAAGGCGCACCTCAAGGCGCAACTACCGGACTACATGGTGCCCGCGCATCTGATCGTGCTGCAGAGCATGCCGCTGACCGCCAACGGCAAGCTCGACCGCCGCGCCTTGCCTGAGCCGGACCCAGAGGCCAATCGCCAAGCCTACGTGGCGCCGCGCAGCGAGCTGGAACACAGCCTGGCCGCCATCTGGTGCGCGGTGCTGAACGTGGAGCAAGTGGGCCTCGACGATAACTTCTTTGAACTGGGCGGCGACTCGATTCTGTCGATCCAGGTGGTGAGCCGGGCGCGGCAGGCCGGCATTCATTTCAGCCCCCGTGACCTGTTCCAGCACCAGACGGTACAGAGCCTGGCTGCTGTGTCGACCCGTTCGGAGCGCGTCATCGCCGAGCAAGGGCTGCTGACCGGCCCCTCGGGCCTCACGCCGATTCAGCACTGGTTCTTCGACACCGATATCCCGGCGCGCCAGCACTGGAACCAGGCGTTGGTGCTCAAGCCACTGCAACTGCTCGATGCCCATCGCCTGGAGCAAGCGCTGCTGGCGGTGCTGGAACACCACGACGCGCTGCGCTTGAGCTTTACCCCGCGCGATGCGCAATGGCATGCCGAACACCTGGGCGTGCCGGAAGGCGGCGTGCTGCTGCAGGCGCAGGTGCGCGACATGCAGGCGTGCACGGCGTTGTTCACCGACACTCAGCGCAGCCTCGACCTGGCACAGGGGCCGCTGCTGCGCGCCTTGCTGGTGGACGGGCCGCAAGGCCAGCAGCGCTTGCTGATCGCCATCCATCACCTGGTGGTGGACGGCGTGTCGTGGCGCGTCCTGCTGGAAGACCTGCAAAATGTTTATCGCCAACTCAGTGAAGGCCAGTCCGTCAGCCTGCCGGCCAAAACCAGCGCGCTGCGCGATTGGGCTGCGCGCTTGCAAGCCTATGCCCACAGTGAGTCCTTGCGCGAAGAGTTGAGCCTGTGGCAAGCGCAACTAGCTGGCCCCACCGTGGCCTTGCCAGTACAGCGTCCCCAAGGCGCACGGCGCAATAGCGATGCCGAAACGGTTAGCGTGCGCCTGGATGCCGAGCGCACCCGGCAGTTGCTGCAACAGGCGCCGAGTGCCTATCGCACCCAGGTCAACGACCTGTTGCTGACCGCCCTGGCCCGCGTACTGTGCCGCTGGAGCGGGCAGGCCTCGGCACTGATCCAACTGGAAGGCCATGGCCGCGAAACCTTGTTCGATGATATCGACCTGACCCGCAGCGTGGGCTGGTTCACCAGTGCCTATCCGTTGCGTCTGACGCCGCAGGCCGAGCAGGGCGACTCGATCAAGGCGATCAAGGAGCAACTGCGTGGCGTGCCCCATAAAGGTTTGGGGTATGGCGTGCTGCGTTACCTGGCCGATGACCTGTGCAAGCAGAGCATGGCCGCATTGCCGAGCGCGCAGGTCACCTTCAACTACCTGGGTCAGTTCGACCAGAGCTTTGGCACTGAGGCACTGTTCCACCCGCTGGAGGAATCCGCCGGCCTGGCCCATGACCCGGATGCGCCGTTGCCCAATGAACTGAGCATCGACAGCCAGGTCTACGGCGGCGAGCTGGTGCTACGCTGGACGTTCAGCCGTGAGCGGCATGATCAGCAGGTGATTGGCGATCTGGCCGAAGCTTACCTGGCCGAATTGCACAGCCTGATCGCTCATTGCCTGCAGGACGATGCCGGCGGCCTCACGCCGTCCGACTTCCCCCTGGCGCACCTGACCCAGGTGCAACTGGACGCCTTGCCGGTACCGGCCAGCGCCATCGAAGACGTCTACCCGCTGACCCCGATGCAGGAGGGCTTGCTGCTGCACACCCTGCTGGAGCCCGGCACTGGCCTGTATTACATGCAGGACCGCTACCGCATCAACAGCGCCCTGGACCCGAAGCGTTTTGCACAGTCCTGGCAAGCGGTGATCGCCCGCCACGAAGCCTTGCGCGCCTCGTTCTGCTGGAACGTCGGCGAAGACATGCTGCAAGTGATCCACAAGCCCGGCAGTACGCCGATCGAGTACCTGGACTGGAGCGCCGACCCGCAGGATCAGCAGGAGCCGCGTCTGCAAGCCTTGCTCAAGGCCGAGCGCGAAGCCGGTTTTGACCTGCTCAACCAGGCGCCTTTCCACTTGCGCCTGATTCGCGTGGGCGAGGCGCGCTACTGGTTCATGATGAGCAACCACCACATCCTGATCGATGCCTGGTGCCGTTCGCTGCTGATGAATGACTTCTTCGATATCTACACAGCCCTGGGCGAAGGCCGCGATGCGCAACTGGCGACGCCGCCGCGCTATCGCGACTACATTGCCTGGCTGCAACGCCAGGACCTCAACGAGGCGCGCCAGTGGTGGCAGCAAAACTTGCAAGGCTTCGAGCGCGCCACGCCGATCCCGAGTGACCGCCCGTTCCTGCGCGAACACGCCGGTGGCAGTGGCGGCATGGTGGTGGGCGACTGCTACACCCGCCTGGATGCCCGCGACGGTGCGCAACTGCGCGAACTGGCCCAGGCGCATCAGCTCACCGTCAACACCTTCGCCCAGGCGGCGTGGGCCTTGGTGCTGCGGCGTTTGAGTGGCGATCGCGACGTGCTGTTCGGCGTCACCGTGGCCGGGCGCCCGGTGGACATGCCCGAGATGCAACGCACCGTGGGGCTGTTTATCAACAGTATCGCGCTGCGGGTGAAACTGCCCGAGGACGGCCAGACGTGCAGCGTGCGCCAGTGGTTGAGCGCCTTGCTCGACAGCAATATGCAACTGCGCGAGTACGAATACCTTCCGTTGGTGACGATCCAGGAACACAGCGAATTGCCCAAAGGCCAGCCGCTGTTCGACAGCCTGTTTGTGTTTGAGAACGCGCCAGTGGAAGTCTCGGTGCTGGACCGTGCACAAAGCCTGAACGCCACCTCGGATTCCGGGCGTACCCACACCAACTTCCCGCTGACGGCGGTGTGCTACCCCGGCGATGACCTCGGTTTGCACCTGTCCTACGACCAGCGTTATTTCGACGAAAGCACCGTGCAAGGCATGCTCGCTGAGTTCAAGCGCCTGTTGCTGGCGCTGGTGCAGGGCTTCCATGGCGACATGGCCGAGCTGGCGCTGATTGGCGAGCAGGAACGTGAATTCCTGGTGGCGGGCTGTAACCAGAGTGAGCGAGCCTATCCGCTGGAGACGAGCTACATCGAGCTGTTCGAGGCCCAGGTGGCAGAGCATCCGCAGCGCATCGCCGCCAGTTGCCTGGACCAGCAATGGAGCTACGACGAACTGAACCGCCGCAGTAACGGCCTGGGCCACGCGTTGATTGCGGCCGGTGTGGGCCTGGACCAACCGGTGGCGTTGCTGGCTGAACGTGGGTTGGACTTGCTCGGCATGATCATCGGCAGCTTCAAGGCCGGTGCCGGTTACCTGCCGCTGGACCCAGGGCTGCCCGGCCCGCGCCTGAGCCGCATCATCGACATGAGCCGCACGCCGCTGCTGGTGTGCACCGAGGCGTGCCGCGAGCAGGCCGTCGAGTTGCTGCAAGGGGTTGATTGCCAACTGCTGGTGTGGGAGGAAGTGCCCGCCCGTGGCGAAAACCCCGGTGTCTACAGCGGCCCGGACAATCTTGCCTACGTGATCTACACCTCGGGTTCCACCGGCTTGCCCAAGGGCGTGATGGTCGAACAGCGTGGCATGCTCAATAACCAGTTGAGCAAGGTGCCGTACCTCAACCTGAGCGATGCCGATGTGATTGCCCAGACCGCGTCGCAAAGCTTCGATATTTCCGTGTGGCAGTTCCTCGCCGCGCCGCTGTTTGGCGCACGGGTGGACATTGTGCCCAATACCATCGCCCATGATCCGCAAGGGTTGCTGGCCCATGTTCAAGCACAGGGCATCACCGTGCTGGAGAGTGTGCCGTCGCTGATCCAGGGCATGCTGGCCCAGGAGCGTATCAGCCTCGAGGGCCTGCGCTGGATGTTGCCGACCGGGGAGGCCATGCCACCTGAGCTGGCCCATCAGTGGCTGCTGCGTTACCCGCAGATTGGCCTGGTGAATGCCTACGGCCCGGCGGAATGCTCCGATGATGTGGCGTTCTTCCGCGTCGATCTGGCGTCGACCCGTGGCACTTACCTGCCGATTGGTACGCCGACCGACAACAACCGCTTGTACCTGCTGGACGGCGCTTTAGAGCTGGTGCCTCAAGGGGCGGTGGGCGAGCTGTGCGTCGCCGGCACCGGTGTCGGTCGTGGCTATGTCAGCGATCCGCTGCGCACCGCCCAGGTGTTTGTACCCAACCCCTTTGGCGCGCCTGGTGAGCGCCTCTACCGTACCGGCGACCTGGCACGGCGTCGCAGCGATGGGGTGCTGGAGTATGTCGGTCGTATCGACCACCAGGTGAAGATTCGCGGCTACCGCATCGAACTGGGTGAAATCGAAGCGCGCCTGCATGAACAACCCCTCGTGCGCGACGCGGCGGTGGGTGTGCAAGAGGGGGCCAATGGCAAACATCTGGTCGGCTACCTGGTGGCCGCCGATGCCACACTCGACCCGAGCGAGCAGTTGGAGCGCATCAAGCAACGCCTGCGTGCCGAACTGCCGGAATACATGGTGCCACTGCATTGGCTATGGCTTGACCGCCTGCCCCTGAATGCCAACGGCAAGCTCGACCGCAAGGCCCTGCCGGCCCTGGAGATCGGCCAGTTGCACAATCAGGACTATGTGGCGCCGTGCACTGAACTGGAAACCACGTTGGCGGGTATCTGGGCCGAGGTGCTGAAGGTCGAGCGGGTCGGGGTGCAGGACAACTTCTTCGAACTGGGCGGGCACTCGCTGCTGGCCACGCAGATTGCCTCGCGGGTGCAGAAGACACTGCAACGCGATGTGCCGTTGCGGGCGATGTTCGAGTGCAGCACCGTGGCGGAGTTGGCCGAGTATATCGAGGGGGTGGAGGGCAATGAGATCAGTGCCGAGAAGGTGGATCGGTTGAGCGATTTGATGGCGGAGTTGGAGGGGCTTTGATCTTCGTTGTCTGTCAGGGCCTCATTGCAGCATAGGCATCTACACAGCTGGACCTGTGGCGAGGGAGCTTGCTCCCGTGACGGCCTGGCAGCCGACGCTGATCGAGCTGGTGCACCGCGATCCAAATGTGGGAGCTGGCTTGCCTGCGATGGCGGCCTGACAGCCGACGCAGTTATACCGAGTACATATCCATTCCTGCGGTAACGGCCACTTAGGGTTCCGCTTTTACAGCGGCTCACTTTTGAAAAGCCGGAATGCCGGCCCAGACAAAAGTAAGCAAAACGCTCTTGCCCCACCACTCGGCACCTCGCTTAGGCTCGGTGTGCCCGAACACAGGCTTGAATCCGTGGGCCGCCGCCACGCGCCATCCATGGCGCGGGGCGGCTAACCCGGCGTCCTGCCGGGTTACCCACGAATTCAAGCCTGCGTTCGGCCAGCGTGGTTTAACGGGGCGCCTGAGATCAAGATCAAAAGCAGATCAAGAGCGACTCGCTTCGCATCGTGGTTACCGTCTGCTGTTACAACCCACAAAGTTGTGTAGATACCTATGCTCATCGCAGGCAAGCCAGCTCCCACATTTTGAGTTGTGAATACATTCAAATGTGGGAGCTGGCTTGCCTGCGATGGCGCCCGCGATGGCGGCGCTTATTTTGGTCCGAGAATCTTCACTAACTTATCCGGCGAAGGCGCCCCTTGCTGCTGCTGCAACCCACCCTTGTCATCCAGATAGAAGATCGCCGGCGTCGCCGACAGCTCCAGTTCATCCATCAGCTTCATATTGGCATCAAGCTTGGCCTCGACCTCGGCCGGGATCTTTTCCAGCGCCTTGAGCTTGCTGCCCTTGCCGGCGGCTTCGTGTTCTTGCAGGGCTTTTTGCGGGTCTTTGGCGGCGAGCAGGGCGGCGGATTTGCCTGGGCTGTCTTCGCGGATGATGCCGACCATGATGTGGCGCAACTGCACCTTGCCGGCCTTCACCCACGGGCGGGCCTGTTCCCAGAACATGTTGCAGTACGGGCAGTTGGGGTCGCTGAACAGGTAGACGGTGCGCGGGGCGTTTTTATCGCCGTCCTGGATCCAGCTGCTGTTTTCCATCTTGGCCCAGACTTCCTTGGCCATCGGCGCGTACACCAGTTTTTCCAGGGGCGCGGTGCTCAGGTCATTGCCTTGGGCGTCGTACAGGTTGCCCGCGATCACGTGCTTGCCGTCGGCGGTCAGGTACAGGGCCATGCCACGGTTCTGGTACTGGGCGGCGTAGCCGGTGAGGCCGCTGGGGGCATCGAATTTGCCGATGATCTTGGCACCTTTGGCTTCGATCTGTTTGATCGGGGCCGGCAGGTCTTCGGCCTGGGCCAGCGTAGCGGCTAGCGTCAAAGGCAGCAGGGTCAGCAGGTGGCGGAGGCGAGGCATGTCGGTTTCCTTGTCGTGGTGTTGTCGAAGGGTTCCATGGCACGGGCCAGGCTGGCTTCGGAGAGTTCGCCCAGGTGGCTGTTGATCAGGCGCCCATCGGTTTGGTAGAACAACGTAGTCGGCAGCGCCATGGAACCCACGGCCTGGCCGAGGCGGCCGCTGGCGTCGAACAGCACGTTGTCGAGGTTCAGGCCCTGGGTGGCCAGGTAAGTGCTGACGCTTTGCATGCTTTCGGCCTGGTTGACGAACAGGAAGGTCACATCGGGGCGCATGCGCTGGGCGTTTTCCAGCACCGGCATTTCGCGTCGGCACGGCGGGCACCAGGTGGCCCAGAGGTTGATCACCAACGGGCCGCCTTGATAATCCGCCAGTTGCACCACCTCGCCATTGGCATTGCGCAGGGTGATATCCGGCAGGCGCGTGCCTTTTTCGTACAGACTGAGGGACAGGCTGGTCATGCCCCAGAACACCAGGCCGGTGATCACCCCGGCGCTGAGCGGCTTGCGCAGGGCAGGGCGACGCCAGCCGTAGACCAGCGCGCCGAGGATCAGCGCGATGATCCCGGGCCAGGCGAGAAAGCCGCCGTCACGCAGGTCGACCATCTCCACCCAGTCGTGGCTGTAATAACTCCAGTACATCAGCACAAAGCTGACGCGGGCGGCGAGCAGGCCCAGCAGAAACAGGCTGAACAGCACCGACTCCGGGTTTTCGCCGCCGCGCTTGGCCACGCGCCAGCCCACCAGGGTGGCGAGAATCAGCGCGCTGATCAGCAGCAGGTGATTCAGGGCGATGGCGAAGGTGCCGATGGTGAGGGTCAGCATCAGAGAGCGTCCCGCGTCTGGGTCCAGCGTTGCAGGAAGGCGGCGGCGTCTACTTCGCCGGTGATGCGTTGGGCGCGGCGTTCTTCACCGTCCGGGCCGATCCACACGAAGCTCGGTGGCCCTGGCACTTTGTAGCGGCCCAGCAGCTCGCGGCTGGCGGCGTTGTCGGCGGTGACGTCCAGGCGTAACAGGCGCACGTCTTTGAGCGCGTCCATCACCTCGGGTTTGCCGAACACCTGTTTCTCCATGATCTTGCACGACACGCACCAGTCGGCGTAGTAGTCCAGCAGCACCCATTGGCCCTGGGCCTTGGCACTGTCGAGCTGGCTTTGCAGCACGGCCGGGTCGTTGATCGTGGTGAAGGCATCGTGGGCGCTCGGTGCACCGGCGACCTTTGAGCCGCTGTAGACCTTCAAGGGTTGCCACAGCTCATCGCTGCCACCGGCCGCCCCCACCACCAGCACCGCGCCCCACAGACCCAGCACCAGGGAACCAGCGCCGAATACCTTGGCCGCCAGGCCGGACTCACGGGCCAGCGCCCAGCCACAGTACGCCATCACCAGCGCCAAGGCGCCCCACAGGCCGATCCACAGGCTGTCGCCGACCACCGGGCGAATCATCAGCACCGCGGTGCCCAGGAACAGGAAGCCGAAGATGCCCTTGAGCACGTTCATCCAGGTGCCCGGCTTGGGCAGGAAGCGATTGCCCACAGTCACCAGCAGCAACAGCGGGATGCCGATACCGATGCCCATGGCAAACAGGATCAGCCCCCCGTGCAGCGCATTGCCGCTCTGGGCGATGTACAGCAGGGCGCCAGCCAGGGGCGCGGTCATGCACGGCCCCACCAGCAGGCCGGACAACGCGCCGAGCACACCGGCACCTACCAGGCTGCCACCGCTTTGCTGGCGGCTGACGTTATCGAGGCGGTCGCGCAGGAAGGCGGGCAGTTGCAGTTCAAAGAAGCCGAACATCGGCAGGGCGAGCAGCACGAACAACGCCGCAAAGCTGCCGAGGATCCACGGGGTTTGCAGTAACGCCGCCAGGTTGGCGCCGAGCAACGCGGCCATCACCCCCAGGGCGGCATACACCAGCGCCATGCACACCACGTAGCTGCCGGCCAGGGCAAAGCCGCGACGCGGGCTGGCGCCGCTACCGACCACCAGGCCAGCGAGGATCGGCAGCATCGGCAACGAGCAGGGCGCAAACGCCAACAGCAGGCCCAGGCCGAAGAACACCAGCAGGCTCCACCCCAGGCTGCGCTGCTGCAGGCCGCTGGCCAGGCTTTGATCCTGGGCTTGCGCGGTCGCGGCGACGGCCGGGTTGCCGCCCAGGTCCACGGTGATCGACTGCGGCGGATAGCACAGGCCCGCATCGGCGCAGCCCTGCCAGCCGAGCTTGACCTGGCCGGTGGTGCCAGCGGGGATCTTCACTTCCAGGCCCTGGCGATACACCTGTTGTTCACCAAAGAACTCGTCGCTATGGGCTTCACCCTCGGGCAGCACGGGTTTTTCGGCCAGGCCGTCGAACTTCATGCGCTGCTGGTACAGGTAGTAACCGTCGGCAATCTGCCAAAACAGCTGGGTTTCGCCGCTTTCAAGACGTTCGGAGGTAAAGGCGAAGGCTTTGCCTACCGGGAGGAAGTCGGGTTTGGTTTCGAAGGGGCTGCCCGGCGCTGCCTGGGCGAATCCCGCGAACAACACCAGCAGAAAGGTAAACAGATGCCGCATGGTCAAGCCTTAGTTCGATGCAAGTGAGGCACACAATGTGTGGCGTTGATTAACCGATGATTAACCGCCGCTATTCTAGAGCGTAGGGATTGTCCGGTGTTGCGAACTTTAGCGGCATAATGCGCGCTTAATCCGTGGCTTTTCTAATCGCGCCATCTTTCATGAAGGGTTAACCATGCACGTACTGGTCTGTGAAGACGACGAACTGATCGCCAGTGGCATCGTGGCCGGCCTGACCGCCCAGGGCTTTACCGTGGAGCGCGTGGCCACGGCCTCGGCGGCGCGGGCGATGCTCAAGGCCGCGGCCTTCGACATCATGGTGCTCGACCTCGGCCTGCCCGACGAAGACGGCCTCAAGCTGCTGCAACAACAGCGCAGCCAGGGGTTGGACATTCCGGTGCTGATCCTCACCGCGCGGGACTCGGTGACCAACCGCGTCGATGGCTTGCAAGCCGGCGCCGACGATTACCTGCTCAAGCCCTTCGACTTGCGTGAACTCGCCGCTCGCCTGCAAACCCTGTTGCGCCGGGTGGCGGGGCGCAGCGTCAACCTGATCGAACATGGGCGCCTGGCCTACGACCCCAGCAGCCGCGAGACCTTCCTCGGCGGCCAGCCGGTGGATCTGTCCCGGCGTGAACAGGCGTTGTTGCAGGCACTGTTGCACAACAAGGGCCGCGTACTGTCCAGCGAACAGCTCAAGGACAGCGTCTACGGCTTCAGCGACGAACTGGAAAGCAACGCCCTCAACGTGCATATCCACCACCTGCGGCGCAAGTTGGGCAATGGCATCGTGGAAACCGTCAGGGGGCTGGGCTATCGCCTGGGTACGGCTGATGGGGGAGACAACACGCCGTGATGAGCTTGCGTCTGCGCCTGACGTTCAAGCTGGGCGCCGCTTTTGTACTGATCTGGGTGCTGGCGGCCGCCTGGATGCTCAACGACTTGCGCAACCAGATGATGTTTTCCCTCGACCAGCGCCTGGTGGCCTCTGCGCGCATGGTGGCCGGGCTCACCGAGCAGATGCCGGGCCTGGCCAGCGTCAGCGGGGGCGCGCATTTGCGCACCGAACAACTGAATGTGCCGGGTGGCATGGCTTGCCAGGTCAGCTCCTTGCGTGGCGAGATCCTGGCGCGCAGTCATACCACGCCGGAGGAAGGGTTGGAGTCGCGCCGCAGCGGCTTTCGCGACCAGATCATCGACGGCGTGGGCTGGCGCAGTTTTACCCTGTCCCGTGGCGACTTGCTGATCACCACCGCCGACCGCCAGGTGGAGCGTGAAGCCCTCAACCTGTCGATCCTGCTGGCGGCGTCGGTGCCGGTCGGCGTGGCATTGCTGGGCTGCCTGTGCCTGCTGTGGCTGGGCATTGGCCAGAGCCTGGTGCCGCTCAACCGTATGCGGGATGCCCTGATGCGGCGCAGTGTCGACTCCCTCGAGCCTCTGCAGATTCATCCTCTGCCCAGTGAACTCAAGCCGTTGCTCGACACCCAGAACCAACTGCTGCAGCGCATCGCCAAGACCATCGAGCGCGAACGTCGCCTGACCGGTGACGCCGCCCATGAACTGCGCAGCCCGTTGACCGCGATCAAGACCCACCTGCAAGTCGCGCGCATGACCGAGGGCGCGGCCCGCGACCAGTCCCTGGCGCACGCCGAGGAGGGCGCCGATCGCTTGCATCGCACCCTGGAGCAACTGTTGTTGCTGGCGCGGGTGGAGGGCAGCCTGTCGTTTGACGATGGCCTGCAGTCCAGTGCCGAGGAAGTCGCCCGGTTGGCGATCCAGGATGCCAACGCCGGCGACAATTCACGCATTGATCTGATCCTGGCGCCGGATCTTTCCCCTGTTCCAGTGGCAATGCCTGTGGGCCTTGCCGTCGCGGCCTTGCGTAACCTGCTGGACAACGCCTTGCGCCATACCCCGGCCGATACCCGCGTGGAACTGCAGGTGTTTTCTACCCCGGATAACGTGGTGTTCCGCGTGCGTGACCATGGCCAGCAGATCTCCAGCGAAGACCTGCAATACCTCACCCAACGCTTCTGGCGCAATGGCAGCAGCGAAGGCTGTGGCCTGGGCCTGGCGATTGTCCAGGCGATCGTGCAGCGCTGTTCCTGCTCGTTGAACTTCGACAGCCAGCCCGATGGTATGCGGGTCGACCTGGGCATGCCGTTGCGGCGCTGAGCAGTCCTATTCACGTGGCAAATAATTACCGCCCGCCTGAGGCCCAAGCCTTCAGGATGGCGGTAATTTTTTTGCGCTTGAACGGGCCGAATGAGTCGGCCTGAATTGAAAAGGACTGTTCTTATGTTGGTGATCGACACCAGTTTCCCCGCCAGGGATTTCAACGACCGCCGCGGCGAATCCGTGCAGCAGGTGCTTGTGCACTACACGGCCGCGCCCTTTGCTTCCTCGCTACGCACCCTCACCCAAGATGGCGTCAGCGCCCACTATCTGCTGCCCGACCCCGCTGAACCCAGCTACCGCGCTGCCGGTTATGAAGAGCTGCGGGTGTTTCGCCTGGTGGACGAGGACCAGCGCGCCTGGCACGCAGGCGTGAGCTATTGGGCGGGGAAGGCCGATCTCAACAGCCGCTCGGTGGGCATTGAAATCGTTAACCTGGCGCGGCATGAAGCGGGAGTCTTTACCTTTCCGGAGTACGCACCGGCACAAATTGACCTACTGATTGAATTGCTTCGCGACCTGCTGGAGCGCTATCCGCAGGTGGGCCCCACTGACTGGCTCGGGCATTCGGACGTGGCCTACTGGCGCAAGAGCGACCCTGGGCCTCGGTTGCCCTGGCGTGTGCTGCATGAGGCCGGCATCGGGGCCTGGTTTGATGAATCGAGCCGGGCGATGTACCAGCGCCGCTTTTGTCTCGGCTTGCCGCCGGAGGTCGAAGTGGAGCGGGCGTTTCAGCGTTATGGCTACAAGCCCGCGCAGAATCGCCGGGCCTTTGAACAGCGCACCCGGGCGTTCCAGATGCACTTTCGGCCACGGGATTATTGTGGATTCCTGGATGCAGAGACCTGCGCGATCTTGTATGCCCTGAACGAAAAGTACCGCGGGATTTAATACCGAGCACTGTTCAAATGTAGGAGCGAGCTTGCTCGCGAAAAACGTCAACGATACCGCGGGCTTTCTGGATAAACGCGGCGCCGGGGAGTTTTTCGCGAGCAAGCTCGCTCCTACAATTGGATCTTCATTCATCAGTTAACAACCCTCGTCCCCTAAATCCTTTTCACGCTGAAGCGTCTCCACAACAGGAAATCCGTGCGCATGCCCTTGGGCCAGACGCCAACGGATCGGCAGTTTGGTCACGATCATCAGCGTATTGAGGGATCCACAGATGTCAGTCGCTACCAGCCGTATCGAAGACGCCCCGGTGCAGGCCGCGGAAACGCTCTATCAGTTTGACGAAAGCCCGCTGCTGGCCCGCCAGCGCCAGCAGGAATCCAACGCCCGCAGCTACCCACGGCGCATCCCCCTGGCACTCAAACGCGCCAAGGGCATTTACGTGGAGGACGTGGAGGGGCGGCGGTTTATCGACTGCCTGGCCGGCGCCGGAACCCTGGCGCTGGGGCATAACCACCCGGTTGTGATCCAGGCCATCCAGCAAGTGCTGAGCGACGAACTGCCCCTGCATACCCTGGACCTGACCACGCCGGTCAAGGATCAATTCGTGCAGGACCTGTTCGGTTTGCTCCCGTCGGAACTGGCGCGAGAAGCGAAAATCCAGTTCTGCGGCCCCACCGGCACTGATGCGGTGGAAGCCGCGTTGAAACTGGTGCGCACTGCCACAGGGCGCAGCACCGTGCTGTCGTTCCAGGGCGGCTATCACGGCATGAGCCAGGGCGCGCTGAGTTTGATGGGCAGCCTGGGGCCAAAGAAACCCTTGGGCGCCTTGCTCGGCAATGGCGTGCAATTCCTGCCATTCCCGTATGACTACCGTTGCCCGTTTGGGCTGGGTGGCGCCGAAGGTGTGCGGGTCAACCTGCATTACCTGGAAAACCTGCTCAACGACCCGGAAGCCGGCGTGCTGTTGCCAGCGGCGGTGATTGTCGAAGTGGTCCAGGGTGAGGGCGGTGTGATCCCGGCGGACCTCGACTGGCTGCGTGGCCTGCGCCGTATCACCGCGCAAGCGGGGGTGGCGCTGATCGTCGATGAGATCCAGAGCGGTTTTGGGCGTACCGGCAAAATGTTTGCCTTCGAACACGCCGGCATCATTCCGGACGTGGTGGTCATGTCCAAGGCGATTGGCGGCAGCCTGCCGCTGGCGGTGGTGGTGTATCGCGACTGGCTCGACACCTGGCTGCCGGGCGCCCATGCCGGGACGTTCCGCGGCAACCAGATGGCGATGGCGGCGGGCTCGGCTGTGATGCGCTACCTCAAGGATCACGACCTGGCAGGCCATGCGGCGACCATGGGCGAGCGCCTGGGCGAACACCTGCGCATCCTGCAGCGCGACTTCCCGCACCTGGGGGATATCCGTGGGCGTGGGCTGATGCTGGGGGTGGAGCTGGTAGACCCGACTGGCACGCCTGATAGTCAGGGCCATCCGCCGGTGCATCGCCAGCTGGCGCCGCTGGTGCAGCGCGAATGCCTCAAGCGCGGGCTGATCCTGGAACTGGGCGGGCGCCATGGCAGTGTGGTGCGTTTCCTGCCACCGCTGGTGATCACCGCTGGCGAAGTCGACCAGGTGGCTGAGATTTTCGGGCGCGCCTTGGCGGCGGCCGTGGCCAGCCTGTAATTTTCCAGGCCCTTGGTACGTTTCTACAGATATCAGTGCTGCGCGTGGTGCGCAGCCAGCCTTTGAGCGACGGAGAACAGCAATGACCTCAGTATTTGACCGCGACGACATCCTCTTTCAGGTAGTGGTCAACCATGAAGAACAGTATTCGATCTGGCCCGACTACAAGGCCGTGCCGGAAGGCTGGCGCACCGTGGGCAAGAGTGGCATGAAGAAGGAATGCCTGGCGTATATCGAGGAAGTGTGGACCGACATGCGGCCGTTGAGCCTGCGCCAGAAAATGGACGGCGCGGCCCTCGCCAACTGATTCACCCAATACCCTGTGTAGGAGCGAGCTTGCTCGCGAAGGGCGCAAGAACGCCGCGTTTACCCTGAATAAACGCGGCGTTCTGAAGTTTTTCGCGAGCAAGCTCGCTCCTACAGGGGGGTATGGGTATAGAGGTAATCCGTCGCCAACGACGCCAGCGTCCTCACGCCCACCACCAACGCCGACTCATCCACAAAGAACCCTGGGTTGTGATTCGGCGCCGCCTTGCTCATGTCCTGATCCCTTGGGGTCACCCCCAGGAAGACAAACAGCCCCGGCGCCTCCTTGGCATAGAACGAGAAGTCCTCGGCGCCACCCACCAACGGGCCTTGCACTACATCATCCTGAGCCGCCCAGCGCAGGCTCGGCAGCATTTTCTCGGTCAGCGCCGGATTGTTGATGGTGGGGTCGTACTTCTCGATGATCGTCACTTTGGCCTTGGCGCCACCGCTTTCGGCGATTTTCTCTACGGTTTGACGCACGTCTGCATGCAGCTTCTGGCGGATACCGTAGTCGTAGGAGCGAATGGTGCCGCTCATGTCCACCGACTCGGGGATGATGTTATAGCGGGTGCCACCGTTGATGGTGCCGATGCTCACCACAGAGGGGAATGACGAAATATCGGTACGGCGGCTGACCACGGTCTGCAGGCCGACAATGGTTTGAGCGCCAACGGTGATCGGGTCGATACCGTCCCAGGGGCGGCCGGCGTGGGTCTGTTTGCCGAGGATCCTGATGCGCAGGTCATCGGAGCTGGCCAGGGTCGGGCCCGGTCGGTAGGCGATTTGCCCGGCAGGCACACCGGCCCACACATGCAGGCCAAACACCGCATCGGGCTTGGGCGCTTTCATCACGCCTTCCTGCACCATCATCTTCGCACCCCAGGTGTTCTTGCCGTCGGGGATAAAGTCGCTGGGGCCTTCTTCGGCCGGTTGGAAATAAAACACCACGGTGCCGGGCAGGCGCTCGCGCATCCCGGTGAGAATCTTCGCAGTGCTCAGCAGGATAGCGGTATGGGCGTCGTGGCCGCAGGCGTGCATCACGTCGACTTCTTTGCCCAGGTAGGTGCCCTTGGCTTTGGAGGCGAAGGGCAGGTCGGCCACTTCCTTGACCGGCAGCGCATCCATGTCGGCGCGCAGGGCCACGGTCGGGCCGGGCAGGGCGCCTTTCAAGATGGCGACGACGCCAGTGCGGGCCACCCCGGTCTTCACCTCAAGGCCGAGTTCGCGCAACTGTTTGGCGACCAACTCGGCGGTGCGGGTTTCGGTATTGCCCAGTTCCGGATGGGCGTGGATATCGCGGCGGGTTTCCAACAGGCTGGGTTCGAGGATTTTTGCCTGGGCGGCAATGGTTTCCCGGGCACTGTCCTGGCCGCTGCTGGCGGCGATCACTGCACTGCTCGCGACCGCGCCGAGCAGACCCAAAACCCATTGGTGTGTCAGACCGTTCATTCGCATACCAACCTCTCCTTGCTTATTGTTGTGGATCTTTCTCCTGCACGCTGCCGGCAGTCTGCACCTGCACGCTCAAGCGCGGTGTCGCCAGGTCCAGCCCGGCTTCATCCAGGTGCCGCTTGAGCGACAGGTTGAATGCCCGCGACACTTCCCACTGCTTGATCGGCGCGGTCTTGAAGCGTGCGCGCAGGATCGCGCTGCCGGACTCGAAGCTTTCCACGCCCTGGATCTCCAGCGGCGACCAGATATTGCGGCGTTGCAGCGGGTCGTTGCGCATGGCATGGCCGACCTCGCGCATCAGTTTGATCGCGTCGTCGATTTCCATGTTGTAAGGGATCGCCACCCGGAAGATGGCGTAGCCGAACTCGCGGGAGTAGTTCTTGATGCTCTTGATTTCGCTGAACGGGATGGTGTGCACGATGCCGTCGATATCGCGCAGGCGCACGGTACGGATGGTCAGGCCCTCTACGGTACCGAGGTGGCCGCCGACGTCCACGTAGTCGTCGATGGCCAGGGAGTCTTCGATGATGATGAACAAGCCGGTGATCAAGTCGGCTACCAGCGATTGCGCACCAAAGCCGATGGCGATACCGATCACGCCCGCACCGGCCAGCAGTGGCGTAACGTTCATGCCCATGTTCGCCAGCGCCACGATGGCGGCGATGATGAAGATGGTCACGAACAGCACGTTGCGGATCAGCGGCATCATGGTTTGCGCACGCGCGTTGGCCAGGCCTTTGCGCGAACGGGTCAGTGCGTGGTGAATCGCGGTGTCGCTGAGGATCCAGATCAGCCAGGCGAACAACAAGGTCCCACCGAGGCCGAACAGCTTCACGGCTATTTCATGGCCTTCACCTTCGGTAAAGCGAATCATCGACAGGCCCCAGACCCGCAGCCCCAGTTCGATGAATACCAGCCACACCACCAGGTGCACCAGGGTGTAGACAAAGCCTTTGAGGCGTTCGGAGTACAGCGCGTGGCGTTTGTGCCCGCGTTGCGGCTTGAGAGCGTGGCGGCGCACCAGGCCGTTGATCACCATGCACAACACCAGCAGCACCGTGCACAGCAACGACTGGCGCAGGGCGGTGCTGGTGTCGCCGGCCGACAGGAAGGTGGCGAACAGTGAGATGCCCACCAGCAGAAGAGCCGGGATGTACCAGAAGGTGCCGATGATCGACAGAGTATCGGTGAGGGCGCGGCGCGTCAGTCGGCGCGACAGCGGCTGGTTGCGGATCAGGTGCGCGATGGGTCGGCGGAAACGCAGGATAAACACCCCGGTGGACAACGCCGCCATGACATTGGCCACGGTCGCGGCGGTGTGGGCCAGATGCTGGCCGAGCGCGGCAACCAGGCGCGGGTCGCTCAAGGCTTCGCCGAAGGCGGCAAAACTGCCGATCCACCACAGCGGGCGGAACGCCTGGTGGCGCAGGATATACAAGGCGCGGTGGCGGTGCGGGCCGTCGAGTACGGAGAAGGCAATCACGCAGATTGCCGAGAAACAGGTGCCGACCACCAAGGCATAGGCCAGCACCATGGCCAGGGATTTGCCCAGAGAGGAAGGCAGGGCGTAACTGAGGTAAACCGTAATCACCAAAGCGATCAGCCAGGGGCCCAGCTTGCGCAGGGCAAAGCGCAGCATGTCCCAGGTGCGCGGGTGCTGCGGCAGCTCTTCGGGCAGGCCGAAGCGCTCGCGCACTCGGTGGCTGAGCCAGATCAGCGCAGCGGCCAGCAGGCTCCATACGGCCAGGATCACGGCAAAACCGAAGATGATCGGCAGCCATTCGCTGGCCGGCAACATCAGGGCGGCCAGTTCATCCTTGGCCAGGTCGACTTCATTGGACCAGCGCCCCAGCGGGCTGTCGGCGCCGGAAAACTGCTGCTCAAAGCCCGACAGCGTACTGCCGATCAACCCGAGTACCCCGAGTTCGGCGGCGGGCTGGGCCTTTTGCGTGGCGGCGCGCAGTTTCTTCAGGTCGCTGAGCAACTGGGTGCGTTGCTGGTCGTTTTCCAGGGTTTTGATCACTTCGTCCAGCGACTGCCCCAGGGGCACTTCCGCCTGGGGTTGGGTCTTGCTGGAACCGCCCAGCATCCCGGGCAGGCCCACGGCTTGGGCGGGCATCACTGGCAGCAGCGTGAGCAGGGCGATCAGCAGGTAGCAGGGCAGGGCAAACAGACGGGAGAACACGAGGCGGTCAACCTTGAAAACGACGAATTGACCGAGTGTACGAGGCCGCTATGCCCAATGCGAGCGCATTTGTCACTGCGCCAGTTTGGCGAGGATCTTGTAGAGCACGGTGCCGAGGATCAACAGCATGCCGATCCACATGCCAAACACGCCCAGAGGCTTGTCGCGAAAGTTGAAGCCGACCGCGAGCATGATCATGCCGATCACGATGGGGATCAGCATGGCGTGGAATGAGGACATTGAGATCATGGCGAGGGGCGGCCTTGTCGGACTGGAAGTTCTGACAAGTCTAGGCCGGATTGGCAGAAGTGCAGTTTATGTGAGTCAGATAGCCTTATATCTGTTTGGAAACCCATCGCGGGCAAGCCCGCTCCCACACTGAAATGCATTCACAGGTCAAATGTGGGAGCGGGCTTGCCCGCGATGGGCGCGCCTGGGTCTCAGGGTAAATCGCGACTGGCGTAGAACGCCCCCAGCACCTTGACCAGATGCGCCAGGTCATGGCTGCCGCACAGCTCGCGGATCGAGTGCATGGCAAAGGTCGGCAAGCCGATGTCCACCGTACGCACGCCCAGGTGGCTGGCGGTGATGGGGCCGATGGTCGAGCCGCAGCCCATGTCGCTGCGTACCACGAAGCTTTGCACTGGCACTTCCTGGGCCATGCACAGGTGGCGGAAGAACCCGGCGGTTTCGCTGTTGGTGGCGTAGCGCTGGTTGCTGTTGACCTTGATCACCGGGCCGGCGTTGAGTTTCGGGCCGTGGTTGGCGTCGTGTTTCTCGGCGTAGTTGGGGTGCACACCGTGAGCGTTATCTGCCGACACCAGCAGGGATTTCTGAATGGTGCGTACGAATTCTTCACCTTCGGGCAGCAGGCGACGCAGGGTCTGTTCCAGCATCGGGCCATCGGCACCGCAGGCCGAGCAGGAGCCGACTTCTTCGTGGTCGTTGCACACCAGCACGCAGGTTTCATCGGAGTCGCTGGTGAGCAAGGCTTGCAAACCGGCGTAGCACGACAGCAGGTTGTCCAGGCGCGCACCGGCAATGAAGTCGCCATTGAGGCCGATCACGGCAGCACTTTGGGTGTCGTAGAAACTCAGCTCGTAGTCGAGCACCACATCGGCATTCAAACCATGCTCGCGGGCCAACTGTTCGGTGAGCACGGCGCGAAAGTCCACGCGTTCGTCACCGGCAAACTGAGCTAGGATCGGCGGCAGCTCGGTCTGGGCATTGATTGCCCAGCCCTGGTTGGCTTCACGGTTGAGGTGAATGGCCAGGTTGGGAATGATGGCGATCGGCAGCTTGAAATCGATCAGTTGGCTCTCGACCTTGCCATCGCGGCGGAAGGTAACACGGCCTGCCAGGGACAGGTCGCGGTCGAACCAGGGCGCCAGTAGCGCGCCGCCGTAGACTTCCACGCCCAGTTGCCAGAAGCCCTGACGTTGCAGCTCCGGCTGGGGCTTGACCCGCAGGCACGGGCTGTCGGTGTGGGCGCCGACCATGCGGATACCGTCCTGCAGCGGCGATTGGCGGCCGAGCTTGAAGGCGATGATCGAGGAATCGTTGCGGGTCACGTAGTAGCGACCGTTGGCCTCGGTGGCCCAGGTGTCGCGCTCGTCGAGACGCTGGTAACCGGCCGCTTCCAGGCGCTGGGCGAGGGCGGCAGTGGCATGAAAAGGAGTAGGGGAGGCCTTGAGGAAGTCGATCAGGCCTTGATTCAACGCTTCGCGCATAAATAGCTCCAGACAGCAGTGTGCGGAGTTTACCGTATTGGCCCCGCCGATTCATTGTAGGAGCGAGCTTGCTCGCGAAAAACTCAACGGCACCGCAGCCATTCAGGCTATACGCGGTGTTCTCAGGTTCTTCGCGAGCAAGCTCGCTCCTACAAGGTCATCGTCTTTGTCTTAAAAAGGGGCTGGGCACTCGAAACGCAGGCGCTCGCCGCTTTGCGGATGGGTGAAGCTGAGCATGCTTGCATGCAGGCACAGGCGCGGCCACGCGGCCAGGGCTTGTTCATGGGCGTACAAACCATCACCCAGTAATGGATGCCCGATGGACAGCATATGCACGCGCAACTGGTGTGAGCGCCCAGTGATGGGTGTCAGCTCTACGCGGCACCAGTCGCCGCAACGCTCCAGCACTTTCCAGAAGGTCAGGGCATGTTTGCCGAACTCATGGTCGACAACGTGGCGGGGCTTGGTCGGCGGGTCGTAGCGCAGGGGCAGGTCGATGCTGCCGCTGTCCAGTGCCGGTTGGCCCCAGGCCAGGGCGGTGTAGGCCTTTTCTGTCTCGCGGTCGTGAAACTGGCGGGACAGTTCGCGGTGGGTATCCGCGTCCCGGGCCAGCAGGATGATCCCCGAGGTTTCCCAGTCCAGGCGATGGACGATGCGGGCTTCTGGGTAGCCGTTTTCCTGCAGGCGAGTGATCAGGCAGTCCTTGTTGTCGTCGGCGCGACCAGGCACCGAGAGCAGCAGGGTCGGCTTGTTCACCACCAGGACAGCGTCGTCCTGATGCAGGATATGGATATTGGACAGCGGCATTAAACAGTCTCGTAACAAACGCCAACGGCGGCTCCACTGACTGCCCCCTCACCCTGTAGGAGCGAGGGGGCCGTCAGCGGAGCCGCCGTGGCGACCGCCCGTTCGATCAACGATCGGGCAGGGTGATATTGAGTTCCAGAATCGAGCAGCTGCCGTCATTTTCCAGGGCGACATGCACGTCATCGTTGCCGATATTGACGTACTTGCGGATCACCTCGACCAGTTCCTTCTGCAAGGCTGGCAGGTAATCCGGCGTGCTGCGTTGGCCGCGTTCGTGCGCCACGATGATCTGTAGACGCTCTTTCGCTACCGACGCGGTACTTGGCTTTTTGTTGGCGCGAAAGAAGTCGAGAAATTTCATTGTTTAGTTGCCTCCAAAGATACGCTCGAAGAATCCCTTCTTCTTGACATCGAGGAAGCGGTGTTCCACGGTCTTGCCCAGCAAGCGATCCACGGCATCGCTGTACGCCTGGCCGGCGTCGCTCTGGTCGTCGAGAATCACCGGTACGCCCTGGTTGGATGCCTTCAGGACGGCCTGGGATTCCGGAATCACGCCCAGCAGGGTCACGGCGAGGATTTCCTTCACGTCTTCAACACCCAGCATTTCGCCGTTGTTGACGCGCTCCGGGTTGTAGCGGGTGAGCAGCAGGTGCTCCTTGATCGGGTCCTGGCCTTCTTCGGCGCGCTTGGACTTGCTGGCCAACAGGCCGAGCATGCGGTCCGAGTCACGTACCGAGGAGACTTCCGGATTGGTTACCACGATGGCTTCGTCGGCGAAGTACATCGCCAGGTGAGCACCGGTTTCGATACCGGCCGGAGAATCGCAGACCACGTATTCGAAGGTTTCCTTGAGCTCGGCGAGGACTTTGCCGACGCCTTCTTTGGTCAGCGCGTCTTTGTCACGGGTCTGGCTGGCAGCCAGCACGTACAGGTTCTCAAGGCGCTTGTCCTTGATCAGGGCCTGTTGCAGGTTGGCTTCGCCGTTCACCACGTTGACGAAGTCATACACCACGCGACGCTCGCAGCCCATGATCAGGTCAAGGTTACGCAGACCGACGTCGAAGTCGACGATGACTGTCTTGTGGCCGCGCAGAGCGAGGCCGGTACCGATAGCGGCGCTGGTGGTGGTCTTACCCACACCACCCTTGCCGGATGTAACCACGAGAATCTTGGCCAAGGTGTTTCACCCCTAAGGAAAAAGGACTTTCGGTCCCTGAAAAACATCTCTTGGAACTCGCCGCAGGCGGACAGCCTTTGCAGGAAAAAGACGGGGTTTCCATGGGGAAACACCAACTTCCAAAAAGTCCTACACAAGTCTTGCCGGTTTCGCTTTGCTATCAGAGTCTAGAGATGCTTGGAAAATGCGGCAGTATCCGTTAAAGACGGATGATGTTCAACACATCGCCCGACAGGTTGACCTGTACCGAAGCGCCCCATAGTGGATCGCGGCGCAAATCTTCGGAAACCTTGTACTGACCCGCGATAGAAACCAGCTCGGCGGTCAACTGCTGGCAAAAAATACGTGCCTTGGTATCACCCTTGATGCCGGCCAGGGCGCGTCCGCGCATCGGGCCGTATACATGGATGTTGCCATCGGCAAGAAGTTCCGCCCCCGGGCTGACCGAGGAAACCACCACAAGGTCGCCGCCCTGGGCGTAAATCTGCTGCCCGCCGCGTACCGGCGAGGTGATGATCTTTGTAGGCCTGATCGCAGGCTCCGGTGGTTTTTCCGGTTTTTTCTTTTCTTCGCCGACCAATGGCTCCAGCGCACGCTCGCGGGCGCCGGACGGTGGCAGTACTGGCAGTTCAATGGCGATGGCGGCGGCAATGTCTTCGATGCGGCTGGCGCGAATCGCCAGTGTGCGCAGGCCATGGGAACGGCATACGCGCATCAGGCCGGGCAAATCAATCACGCCCTGGCCAGCCGGCAGCTTGTCCAGCGCCAGCACCAGCGGGGCGTTGTTGAAGAAGTTCGGCGCCAGGGCGACCTTGGCGGCCAGTTGGCGGTCCAGGGCGTCGAGGTCATTGCGGGCCAGTTCCAGCACGGTAATGGCGAGCATGCTGCCTTTTAGCTGGAACACGGGATCTTGGTCTAGCGGTTCGGTTTGGCTCATGGTCGGCGAAAGCGGCTTGTCACGAAAAGTGTCGAGACTTATAACGAGAACACTCACCCGCCGCAAGCCGAGTCGAACCGTTGTAGAATGCGCGGCCCTTGTCTTTACCGGAATCTGTAATGGATCGCCCGCGTTTTCGAGCTGTATTTCTTCACCCGCGTTTTTGGCTGCTATGGCTGGGGCTCGGCCTGCTGTGGCTGGTCACTCAATTGCCGTATCGGGCGCTGTTGACCATTGGTCGCCTGCTGGGCGCGGGCATGTACCGCGTGGCAGGTGATCGTCGCCGCATCGCGGCGCGCAACCTAGAGCTGTGCTTCCCGGAAAAATCTGTCAAGGAACGCAAACGCCTGCTCAAGGAAAACTTCGCTTCCACCGGCATCGCCTTCTTTGAAATGGCCATGAGCTGGTGGTGGCCCAAGCCGCGCCTGGCGCGCCTGGCCCATGTCGAAGGGCTGCAACACCTCACGCAGGCACAGTTGGAAGGCAAAGGCGTGATCCTCATGGCGCTGCACTTCACCACCCTGGAAATCGGCGCGGCGCTGCTGGGGCAGAAGCACACCATTGACGGCATGTACCGCGAACACGGCAACCCGCTGTTCGACTTTATCCAGCGCCGTGGCCGTGAACGCCATAACCTCGATTCCCTGGCCGTGGAGCGCGACGACGTGCGCGGCATGCTCAAGCTGCTGCGCGCCGGCCGCGCCATCTGGTACGCGCCAGACCAGGACTACGGCGCCAAGCAAAGCATCTTCGTGCCGCTGTTCGGTATCCAGGCGGCCACCGTCACCGCTACCAGCAAGTTCGCACGCCTGGGCAAGGCGCTGGTGGTGCCGTTTACCCAGGAGCGCCTCGCTGACGGCAGCGGTTACCGCCTGGTGATCCATCCGCCGCTGACCGACTTCCCGGGTGAAACCGACGAGATCGACTGCCTGCGCATCAACCAGTGGGTTGAAGCCTCGGTGCGCGAATGCCCCGAGCAATACCTGTGGACCCATCGCCGCTTCAAGAGTCGGCCGCCGGGTGAGCCCAAGCTGTACGAAAAGCGCCGTCGATAACCCTGCTGCCATTGTAGGAGCGAGCTTGCTCGCGAAAAACCCAATAACACCGCGTTCACCTAGGATGTACGCGTAATCATTGGCGATCTTCGCGAGCAAGCTCGCTCCTACAGTGATATGACGTTGATAAGCCCAACTTTTCGCCACATGGAGTGACGCAATGCGCCCAGTTGAACCGGTCACAGGCTTGATTCTTTCCGGCGGCGGGGCGCGAGCGGCTTATCAGGTGGGGGTGCTGGCGGCGATTGCCGAATTGCTGCCGCCAGGGGCACCGAATCCTTTTCCGGTGATCGTCGGCACCTCCGCCGGCGCCATCAATGCGGTGAGCCTGGCCAGTGGGGCCAGTGACTTCTGCGCGGCTGTCCAACGGCTGACAGCGTTCTGGCAGGGCTTTCGCAGCCATCAGGTGCTGCGCAGCGATTGGCCGGGGGTGATACGCCAGGCCAGTCGCTTCCTGATCCACAGCCTGTTGGGCCTGGGTGCCCAGGTGCCGGTGGCGTTGCTCAATAGCTCCCCCCTGCGTGACTTGCTGCAAGCGCGTTTGAACCTGGACGGCATCGACGAGGCTATCCGCCGCAAGCACTTGCAGGCGGTGGCGGTGACGGCCTTTGGTTATGAGTCCGGGCAAGCGGTGACCTTCTATCAGGGCGGCGGCACCATCGATGCCTGGCTGCGTCATCGGCGCATTGGGGTACCGACCCAACTGACGGTAGAGCACCTGTTGGCAAGCTCCGCGATTCCGCTGTTGTTCGCTCCGATCAAACTTGACGAAGAGTACTTCGGCGATGGCGCAGTGCGGCAGTCCGCGCCCATCAGCCCGGCCTTGCACCTGGGGGCCAGCCGCGTATTGGTCGTCGGTGTGAGCGGCAACCCAAGGGGCAATGAAGCCTCGACGCAACGCACCTACACCGGCCAGCAACCGACCCTGGCGCAAATCGGCGGGCATATGCTCAACAGCACCTTCATTGACAGCCTGGAAAGCGATATCGAACTGTTGGAGCGCTTGAACCAGTTCAGCCGCGTCGTGCCTGCGGATGCGGCGGTGCAGGGCCTGGCGCCGGTAGAGGTGTTGGTGATTGCCCCCAGCCAGCCCATCGATGAAATCGCCGCGCGACATCGCCAGGAATTGCCGGCGGCGTTGCGTGTGTTTTTACGGGGGCCTGGGGCAACCAAGACCAGCGGGGCAGGAGTGTTGAGCTATCTGTTGTTCGAGGCGGGGTATTGCAGTGAGTTGATCGAACTGGGGCGCAAGGATGCGCTGGCCAAGCGCGAAGAAATCACCCGTTTCCTGGGCCTGACGTGAACCTTTGTAGGAGCGAGCTTGCTCGCGAAAAACCTGAGAACGCCGTGTTTATTCAGCATGAGCGCGGTGATCTTGAGTTTTTCGCGAGCAAGCTCGCTCCTACACAGGGCCGTCAGAAGTGGTACTTGACCAGGAAGCTTGCTGTGTCCTGAGTCGTCTTGAAGGCGCCGCTGTCTTCAATCCCGTATTTGTTCTTCCAGTAGTCGTATTCAAAACCCACATACAACTGCTTGTCGCCCCAATGCAGCGCCTTGCCCAGGTCGTATTTGACCTGTGGGTTGAAGTGCAGGTTGGCGTGATAAGTGCCGCGGGCGTTCTTGTCGTTATCCACCACCCAGTCCATGAAACCGTCGATCAGCACGTCGGAATTACCCACGGGAATGGTGTACGACCATACCGGAGTGATCTGCCACACGCCGTCACCCGGACGATTGCCCTCGGTCTGGCGCTGGTAGAAGTTCAACTGGAAGTAGTCGAAACCGGGGATGTTCAAGTCGAATGCCGGACCCAGCAGGTAGGACTCGTTATCGCCCTCGCCGAACTCATAGGTGAAGGCCAGCAGCACGTCCTTGATCGGGCCGAACGACAGGTCTTTGTCCAGGATCTTGCCGAACGACAAACGCGGGCTGAACTCGCCGTAGTAAGTATTCGGGCCGACATTGCCGTCTTCCTTGCCGTTGTAAAAGATACGGTCGAGGAAGAAGAAGTTGTCGCCGTACTTCCATGCGTCGGCATGTTCGAAGGTGACGGTTTGCTGGATCTGCGGGTTGACGGTAAAGCTCTTGCCCCACAGATAAGTCAGGCTGTTGTTTTGCCACTGCAACAAGTCACCGGCTACGGCCTGGCCACCGGCCAACAGTGATCCAGCCAGCATCAGGCCTTTGAACATAGGTTTCATTCGGTTGCTCCCGAGTTAAAATTTTATGGTTTTTCTTCTACGCAGGCGCTCTGGTGTGGCGCCTTTTGGTTCGCTGCAAAAATCGTCTGTTCGGTCAGCTTTGATGCTTTTAGCAAGAGCTGCGCCAAGGTGCTGAAAAAGCCAAAAAATCCCCGTCGGCTGCAACGGATGCAGTCGAATTCAGGGGACTTTTGTGCACTTTGGCAGCAAACATCAGGCCGGGATAAGTTGGCCTTGAGGTCAGCTTTTACATTCACTGTTTTTTTTTGAGTCGATTCGAGCGGGCGCGGAGAATACTGGCTCCCAGGCCTGGGCTCAAGTGCGCTGTAACAGAGCGCGAGGGGCAAGAATGGGGCGCGGCGTGTGGCCGGCCCCATGTCAAGGTTGTGCATGTGGGGGTTCCCTGTTTGTTGTTATTTTTGTACTAACAAAGGAATCAATGCGTATGCGCGACTTCGGGGCGCTCAGCGCCGCCGAGGATGTTGAACAGGATGTTCAGCGACAGCGCGCTGAGGGTGGCCATGGCGATGCCGCTGTGGGTAATCGGGCTCATCCACAACGGCAGCTGTGCGAAGAACTCCGGGCGTACCACGGGGATCAGGCCCATGCCGATGCTCACCGCCACCAGCAACTGGTTACGGCGGTCGGCGATGTCGGCTTCCTGCAAAATCTTGATCCCGGTTGCCGCCACCATCCCGAACATCGCAATCGCCGCGCCGCCGAGTACCGCAGGTGGAATTGAAGCCACCAGATAGGCCGCCTTGGGCAACAGGCTGAGCACGATCAAGAACGCGCCGGCCATGAGCGTGACCGAGCGGCAGCGCACGCCGGTCATCTGCACCAGGCCGATATTCTGCGCGAAGGAGGAGTGGGTAAAGGTGTTGAAGAAGCCGGCAAAGAACGATGCGCCGGCATCACACAATAGGCCTCGTCGCAGCATCTTCGGCGTGACCTCCTGGCCGGTGATCTTGCCCAGGGCGAGGAACATGCCGGTGGACTCGACAAAAATGATCACCACCACCAGGCACATCGACAGGATCGGCGCCAACTCGAACTTGGGCATACCAAAGTGCAACGGCGTCACAACCTGCACCCACGGCGCCTGGGCCAGGCCACTGAGGTCGACCATGCCGATCACACCACATAGCGCGTAACCCAGGCCCATGCCGATCAGTACCGAGATGTTCACCCAGAAGCCGCGCATGAAGCGGTTGATCAGCAAGATCGTGGCCAGTACCAGGGCGGCAATCGCCAGGTAGACCGGCGAGCCAAACGTGGCGGCGGCGCTGCCCCCGCCGGCCCAGTTCACCGCCACGGGGAACAGCGAAAGGCCGATGGCGGTGATCACCGTACCGGTCACCAGCGGCGGGAAAAAGCGCACCACCTTGGACATGAACGGTGCGATGAGCATGCCGAAGAACCCGGCGGCGATGGTCGCGCCGAAGATGCCCTGCAAACCGATGCCGGGCATACCGGCCATGGCGACCATGCTGCCCACGGCGGCAAAACTGGCGCCCATCATCACCGGCATGCGGATGCCCATGGGGCCGATGCCGAACGACTGCACCATGGTGGCGATACCGGCCACCAGCAGGTCGGCGTTGATCAGAAAGGCGATTTCTTCACGGCTCAAGCCGGCGGCCTGGCCAATGATCAGGGGCACGGCGACAGCACCGCCGTACATCAGCAAGACGTGTTGCAGGCCTACCAGGATCAGTTGCAAGAGGGGCAGCCGCACCATGGCGGGCGCGGCAGGAGTCTGCGTTTCTAACTGGGACATGCAACACCTCGAATCTTTTTATTTTTGTGTTGTTTGGCATTCAATTGCCGGATGAAACTTAATCTTCAAACCATCACTGATCTCCCTTGTGGGAGCTGGCTTGCCTGCGATGGCGGTGTGTCAGTCACCGAAAATGTTGGTGATCTGCCGCTATCGCAGGCAAGCCAGCTCCCACATGGGAACGGTGTGAAACAGTCAGTTGGTACGGGCCCCCTGATTAATCCAGGCGCCGATCAAATCCCGTTCCTGCTGGGTCATCTGGGTAATGTTGCCCAGCGGCATGATCTGGCTGGCCACGGCCTGCGCTTGAATCCGCGCCGCCTGCTGCTGGATCTGTGCCGGTGTGTCGAACATCACCCCAGCCGGTGCCGTACTGAACAGCGGGCTGGTGGGCTTGGCCGAATGGCACACGGTGCAGCGTTGCTCGATCACGTGGTGCACCTGGCCGAAGTCCGTGGTGGCCTGGGCCGGTGCCGGTTCAGCGGCGGGTGCGGCGGGTGCGGCAGGCGCGGCCGGCGCGGCCGGTTTCAAGCCACCGCCCAGTGCGGTTTCTGGCAGGGGTTGGTACTCGATGGCAGCCGGTGCCTTGGCAATCGGTTCAGCCGGCTTGGGCCCGGTCACGTAGGCCAGGCTGATCATCGCCAAGGCGCCTACGGGCAAGGTCCACGCATACTTCTGGCTGTCATGCCGGGTGTTGAAGTAATGGCGCACCAACACTGCTGCCACCGCGATACCGGCCAGGATCAGCCAGTTGTATTGGCTGCCATAGGTGCTCGGGAAGTGGTTGCTGATCATGATGAACAGCACCGGCAAGGTGAAGTAGTTGTTGTGGCGTGAGCGCAGCAGACCTTTGGCCGGCAGCGCCGGGTCGGGCGTGCGATTCTCGGCGATGGCCGCCACCAGCGCGCGTTGGGCCGGCATGATGATACGGAACACGTTACCCACCATGATCGTGCCGATCACCGCACCCACGTGCAGGTAGGCACCGCGGCCGCTGAACACCTTGCTGAAGCCGTAAGCCGCCGCAATCAACAGCACGAACAGGATCAAGCCGAGCAGGGCAGGGCGTTTGCCCAGGGCCGAGTCGCAGAGGAAGGAGTAGATGAACCAGCCGGCGAACAGTGAACCGATGCCCAGCAACACGCCTTCGGTGCCGCTGAGGCTGCTGCCGGGGGCGAGCAGGTACAGCGTCGGGTTGAGGTAGAACACCACGCACAGCAGCGCGACGCCCGACATCCAGGTGAAATAGGCTTCCCATTTGAACCAGTGCAGGTTGTCCGGCATGGTCGGCGGGGCCAGTTTGTATTTTTCCAGGTGGTAGATACCGCCACCGTGGATCGCCCACAAGTCACCGGCCAGGCCGTTCTTGGGGTTGACGCGATTAAGGTTGTTTTCCAGCCAGACGAAGTAGAAAGAAGCGCCGATCCAGGCGACGCCAGTGATCATGTGAACCCAGCGCACGCTCAGGTTCAGCCATTCCAACAGATGTGCTTCCACAGTCTTTACCTCTCGCCTGTCACCCTTGTTGTCGGGTGATCAGACCTTCTCTTATTGGTGGGGGGCGAGGATCAAACGCTCATCCTCTTTGAAAAAATGCTCATCGCAGTTATTGCCTGTGCCACTGCGATCAACCACCAGGAAGTCATCCCGCTTTTCGATCGTCAGCACCGGGTGGTGCCAGACGCCGCGATGGTAATTAATGCCCTGCCTGCCGTTGGTGACGAAGGCGCGGACCAAGCCCGATACAGGTTCATCGCCAAGTGGCGCGACCACGATCAGAAAGGGGTTGCCGAGCAGCGGAATGAAAGCCTGGCTGCCCAGCGGGTGTCTCTCCAGCATGCACACGGTCAGCGGCATGTCCTGCGCGTCGGCGCGGAAGATGCTGATGATGGCGTGGTCTTCCGGCTTCGCGGTGTCGACCGTGGCCAGTTTGTGAAAGCGCATGGTCGACCCGTTGTTGATCATGAAGTGATCGCTGCCGTCGGTTTCGATAACGTCTCCGAAGGGGGCGAAGGCTTCTTTGGTCAGGGGTTCGATCATCAGTGTGCGCATGGCTGTCTTCTTGTCTTGTCTATAGATCGTTCCCACGCTCTGCGTGGGAACGCTGCCCTGGACGCTCTGCGTCCGCTGTGTGACGCGGAGCGTCACGGGGTGCATCCCCACGCAGAGCGTGGGGACGATCGGGTGTTATTTGGCGACCTTGCCCAGGACGCGCAGGCGACTCACACCACCATCCGGGAACACGTTCAAGCGGATGTGGGTAATCGGCCCCAGCGCCTTGATCTGCTCGGCGAAGGTGTGTTCGGCGTGCATTTCCAGCTTCTGCGCCGGCAGCAGTTCGCGCCAGAACAGCGACTGGGTTTCGATCTGGCTGTCGGTGCCGCCTTTCACGAAGGCGCCCTGGATCGAGCAGGTGTCCGGGTAGTTGCCCTTGAAGTGCAGGGTGTCCACCACGATTTTCTCGATCTCGCCCGGGTGGCCCAGGGCGACGATCACCCAGTCATTGCCTGGCGTGCGACGACGTGCGGTTTCCCAGCCATCGCCCATGTTGATGCCGCGGCCCGGGTTGAGGATGTTGCTCATGCGGCCGAAGTGTTCGTCGGAACAGGCCAGGGCACGACCGCCATTGAGCGCGGCAGCCAGGTCGACCTGTTCGTTGTCGCCCACTGAAGACCAGTCGCGGAACGGCACGCCGTACACACGCAGACGGGCCACGCCGCCATCCGGGTAGATGTTGAAGCGCAGGTGGCTGAACGCTTGGTCGTTGTTGATCTCGTGGTAGTGGTGGCTGTTGCCTTGCAGCTCGACGGCTGACAGCACTTCCACCCACTGGGTGTTGGCATCCGGCTCGCCCGAGGCCAGGAAGCAGGCTTCCAGGGAAGCCGACGGCGGGAAGTTGCCGGTGAAGAATGAAGTGTCGATGTCCACGCCTTTGATCGAACCCGGCACGCCCAGGCGGATCACCGCACTGTCGTAGCCTTCGAAGCGCTTGCGGCGTGACTCCCAGCCGTCCATCCACTTGCCGTTGTCATCGAAAACGCCCTCCTTCCACACGGCCGGGGTCGGCTGGAACAGGCGGTTGGCGTCAGCGAACCAGTCATCGGTCACCGAGATGATCTTGGTGCCCAGGCGGGCGTCGGCCAGGTTGACGAACTTTTCGAAAGGTACGGCGTAAGCTTTCATTCTTCTTGTCTGCCTTAGATAGAGTGGCTGGGGATGGACTGCTAGAGGGTCAGTAAGCGGAACAACGCGATCTTGTTGATCTCGTCCAGCGCGCACTTGAACTCGGTGTCTGCCGAGTTGTGGATGCGCGTTTCGAACGCGGCGAGGATCTGATGCCGGTTGCTGCCTTTTACCGCCATGATGAAGGGAAACTTGAATTTGGCTTTGTAGGCCTCATTCAGCTCGGTGAAGCGAGAAAACTCTTCGGCCGTGCATTGGTGAATACCCGCGCCCGCTTGTTCATCGGTGCTGGCTTGGGTCAGTTGGCCCTGGACGGCAGCTTTTCCGGCCAGGTCCGGGTGAGCATTGATCAGCGCCAGTTGCGAGGCGTGATCAGCACTCAACAGGATATCGCTCATGCGCTGGTGCAGGGTTTCGATCTGGTCGATCGACGCGTCCTGGCCCAGGTCGAAGGCCTTTTCGGCCACCCATGGCGAGTGTTCATAGATATCGGCAAAGGCCTGGACGAAGGCGTCGCGGCTCAAGGTCGAAGGTTTCAGGGTCTGGAACGCAGTCATTTCGCCGCTCCCGGGAAAGGGTGGGTTTGGTGCCAGTGACGGGCGATGTCCACGCGGCGGGTGAACCACACATGGTCATGGCTTTTGACGTATTCAATAAAGCGCTTGAGCGAGGCCAGGCGTGCCGGGCGACCGATCAGGCGGCAATGCAGGCCGATCGATAGCATCTTCGGCGCTTCGGCGCCTTCTGCGTACAGCACGTCGAAGGCATCCTTGAGGTACTCGAAAAAGTCATCGCCCTTGTTGAAACCCTGCACCTGGGTGAAGCGCATGTCGTTGGTGTCCAGGGTGTAGGGGATTACCAGGTGCGGCTTGCCGTTCGGGGTGTTGGGTTCCCAGTAGGGGAGGTCGTCGTCGTAGGTGTCGCAGTCGTACAGGAAGCCGCCTTCCTCCATCACCAGGCGACGGGTGTTGGGGCCGGTGCGGCCGGTGTACCAGCCCAATGGGCGTTCACCGGTAAGTTCGGTGAGGATGCGGATGGCTTCGAGCATGTGCTCGCGCTCCTGGGCCTCGTCCATGTACTGGTAGTCGATCCAGCGGTAGCCGTGGCTGCAAATCTCGTGGCCGGCGGCGACCATGGCGCGGATCACATCCGGATGCCGCTGGGCGGCCATGGCCACAGCGAAGATGGTCAGCGGGATATCGAATTCTTTGAACAACTTGAGGATGCGCCACACACCGGCACGGCTGCCGTACTCGTACAGCGACTCCATGCTCATGTTGCGCTCGCCTTGCAGCGGTTGCGCCGAGACCATTTCCGAGAGGAAGGCTTCGGACTCTTTGTCACCGTGCAAAATGTTGCGCTCGCCGCCTTCTTCGTAGTTGAGTACGAACGACAGCGCAATGCGTGCCTTGCCCGGCCAGTGGGGGTGAGGAGGGTTACTGCCGTAACCGATCAGGTCGCGTGGGTAGTCAGCGCTCACTGCAGTCTTCCTTCTTGTTCGTGGTAGCAGGTGTGTGTGGCGTCCGGGCAGTGGAATGACTGAGTGGCGTCACAGCGATGAGTGATTGTATACAACTTATTGCAAACTTTGTAAGCCTGCATTTCTGCATTTTTTCTGAACGGGCTCTCTACGGGTCTCTGCAAGAAACTTGCCTGAGTGGTCAGGTTAAGATCAAAAAGCCCACTGTAGGAGCGAGCTTGCTCGCGAATAACCTGAGGGCGCCACTTTTCATCCTGGGAGCCCGCGTTATCGTTGGCGTTTTTCGCGAGCAAGCTCGCTCCTACAGGGGATTGAAGCGCTGTGAAATTTATTGTGTACAATTTTCTTTGAAAATGTCTTAATCAGCCATCGCCGGCTTTTTCACTGCCCTGAAAGAGTGCGGGTTTCTCTATGACTGACTTCGGGAGGCGCATAAAAGCCATGGGACGTTTGACCACACACGTTTTGGACGCCGCGCACGGTTGCCCCGGCAGCGCAATCAAGGTTGAGCTGTACCGCGTCGAAGGTGCGCAGCTTGAGCTGGTCGCTACCGCCACCACCAACAGCGACGGCCGCTGCGATGCGCCGCTGTTGCAAGGCGACGATTACCGCAGCGGTGTCTACCAGCTGCAATTCAACGCCGGCGATTACTACCGCGCCCGTGGCGTGCAGCTGCCGGAGCCGGCTTTCCTGGATGTAGTGGTACTACGCTTTGGCATCAGCGCCGAGCAAGAGCATTACCATGTACCCCTGTTGATTTCGCCTTACAGCTATTCCACCTATCGCGGTAGCTGAGTCGTCACCTCGCTTCATACCCCCAAATGCTCTTCGTTGGTTTCGCCCGCGCACACTGCGGGCTTTTTTTCGCCCGTGGTGTGTTCAATTATCTAACGCCTTTTGAGCCGCGACGCTGCCTAGGCTGGTGTTTGTCCTTCCATCAAGAAGAAAGCACCATGACTTCAGCCATCGGCAACATCTATTCAGATGATCCGGATATCACTGCCGAACGCGTGCAGCAGATGCGCGATCAACTGACTCGGCGCATCAACACTCATCCCCAGCCCGGCCGCCTGATCAACCAGCTCGCGGAGGCCGACCGGCGGTGTTTCCAGTCGACCAGAGTGCTCGCCCGCTTGATAGGTCATGCGCCCCGGGTTCTGGGAGTGATTCGTGCCGCGCTGCGCAAGGAATTTGAAATTGACCCCGACAGCCTGCTGTTTACCCAGGCGGCATTGCCGGGAGCGGTCGCCAAAGTTGACACTTTGACCGACCGGGCGCTGCTGTCGCTGGCATTGCCTTCGGTACCGGAAAACCTCAATCAATTCACCTCCTTGAGTGTCAAAGGCGATCCAAACCGTCGGCTGCCGTATACGCCTTTGCAGGTGTTGCGACGCATGATCGCGATGAACCTGCTGGAGCGGCTGCCTCAAGCGGTAACGGAATATTGGCAGGCCTTGGCGCATGGATCGTGGCACACACGTCAGGAGTGCTGGGCCGAATCATACGCCGCAGCTTTTGCCGAGCAGGCTTTCATGGCACGGCAACTGGATGAGATTTCCATTGCGGGAATGACCCTGGTCCAGCAACTGGTGGATGCCCCCGACACCGAGGCGCGCCAGCGCGCCGGGGGCAGTTGGGCCAGCGTGCGGGTAAGCCAATTGATGTGGCCAGGCTTGCCTGCAGTCGCGATTCCCGGGGCACTGCATATTTATCGAGACGGCGACCCCGAGGGTGCGCCGCATGTGATTTACCTGCCGGGCGTGGCCCGCCATTTTTACGAGTACCCGTCGTTCTTCTCGCTTCAATGCGGCCTGTTGGCGTTGACCAGTCAGACGCTGTTCGATGAACTCTGGCAATGCTTGCCACTAAAGCGTCGTCACCAATTATGCCGACCCGATCACCTGAGCCCAGCCTCCGTTGTCGTGCGTGGCGCGGCGGTGACGGAGGATGCGTTGGCGCTGAGCGCCCGGGCATTGCTGGATGGCCAGTGGGCGAATGAGTTGGCCTGCGCGCTGGCGATCAATCATGCGCATGTGTTCGCTGCAAGCAGGCCGCGGCCTGAAACGTTGTCGGCCACGGCCTTTCTCCGTTCGATCGAGCAAGCTCGCAAACGGCTGGCAGGCAGCGCCCGGCTGCACAACGTGTGCGACCAATTACTTGCCTGGGACCGGCAACGACGGCAGCCAGAAATCCTGTTTGCCAGTGCGATGCCCGAGCTGGCCCGGCTTACGGCAGAGCAACAGGTCAAACGCTATGAAAAAGGCCTGGTTGCGTTGCTTAACCAGGATGATCCGAGTGCGCAGAGCGCGGCGTTTGAGCAGGTGTTGGCGCTCGAACGTCAGCGCAAGGAGCACACGCAGGTGCTGAGCGCGCAGATCAAGGATGCGCAGCATCAACTGTTCGATTTGCCGTTCTGGCTTGCGCGCCCTGGGGGAGGGCGCAGGCGTGCTGCGCTGTTTTTGCGCGCCCAGGTCGAAGCATTGCGCTGTGAGGTTGAGTTGCAACACCAGCTCAAGCTCATATCCACGGCGCATCGTGACGTGATTAGCGAAGTGCTGGACCAGCCTGCAGCGCGCAAACGCCCTGGCAGTCAAACCCAGGTGCTGTCGGTCTCGGTGGGCAGCGCGCCGGATGCCTTCTATCCGCTGCATAACCTGTGGGTGGTGACGCGAGTGACCGCGCTGAAAAACCCGACAGGCGCAATTCCGGTGGTGTTGTATGCGTTTGGAGACTATGGCGGGCTTATGGCTTTTTCCGGCCTGGAGGCGCTGACGCAGGGGCTCAAAGCGACACTGGGCAGCAGTGACTATTCCAGGTTATGGGGTTGTGTCGAACGGGATAAGCTCCACGACTTGCGCGCCCATGCGGTGCGCAACACGCTGGCTGTGCGTTACGAGCCTGTCGACATCAGCCCCACGGGTCTCTCGCTGAAAAACCTGGTGATGTACTACGCAGGGTTGAGCAAACGCATCGGTGGCATGGCGGGGCTTTTCGGCGAGGTGAAGGATGCGATGGTCAGCCGCTTGTTGTGGGTGGTCGAGCTGCACCAACATCTCGCGTTTCCTCCCAACCATGCCTTGAGCCAGGCGTTGGCCAATGTGGACGTGCTGCGTAAAGTTGCGCTTGAGATGAAAAAATCTCCACCGTGGCTGGCCAGCGCAACGCGTACCCAGCTCAAACAATTCCAACGCCTCAAGCGCAGGTACCTGGGCAGTGCCGCTGCCGCTGAAAGCGGGCTCGTGCAGATCCTGCCTGACCTGGACACCTTCGCCCGCAGTGCATTGATCGCTCGTTTGACTGAAGACGGTTTTTACCCGGAACTGGACATCGACAAGCCGTTGATCGACTTGCCGGATGACACCTACAGCAGTTTTTGTGGCCACGAAAGTCGCTGCACGCCGGGCGATCGCAAAGTCATCGTGACACCCAGCCTCAAACGCCACACGTTCAGCATGCTGCAACTGGCGTTGCATAACCTTGACTCGCAAGCACCCTGGACACGCCCGCGATTGACACGCGGCCGCTATCTGCAACCGCAGTGGCGCCAGCGACTGAACGCCGATTATCTGATCAACACCGTGTCTTCGCTGGATATCGGCGGTCATTACGCGATACGGGCCCACCGTGCATTTTACCCTGCGGGGGCGAGCGGTCAGAGGGAAGAACGTATCCCTGTGCTGATAAATCGCACGTTGCGGGACTGCGCGCAGATGCAGCTTTTTTCAGCGGCCGCCCAGGGTTTGAGCGCCCAGGCGCAGAGCCTGTTCAAGGTTGCAATGGCAGCCCGCACGGCTGAAGACCTGTTAAAGAACGGGCATCGGCTGACGCTCAGTGTGGTTCATTTGGTAGGACACACGATGCTGCATGATCGTTACATCGCAGGCATTGTGGTGATGGCGGACCAGGCCAGCGGACGCTGCGTGGTTTACTGGCCGGCCGCGCCCCAAGCCTTGGTCATCAGCGAATACACCAGTGTGGGAGTAGCCCTGGCGGCGCTCAATCGTATGGCTGCAGAGCCCGATTACGTTAAGGTTCTGGCGCGACAGGTTGCACCGGGTTGGGCATTCGAGGCCATCGCCCATAACGTCGATGCAACAAACAAGAACAGCTCGATTTATGACGTGGACCATATCCTCGCCGGTTTTTCATTCTTCGAAGGTGTGTGGAGGAGCTATGAGTTTTTCCGCTCATTCAAAATCACGCACCTTGAGCCTACGCCAGCGGTCAATGAAATCGAAGAGCTGATCCACGAGCAGATTGCCAGTGCACCATCGAACTGGTTGGCGGTGGTGCCCACCACCTACCGTGACGCCATGGCACTGCTGTACGCGGCCAGCTCGCTGGAGCTGCAAGGGCGGGTTCAAGCCGTCAGTAACTCCAGCTGGATGTTGGCGACTTATCGGGTTCAACGTCTTGAAGAGCAGAGCGAGGCCACCAGGCGCGGGTTGCTGGGTATTTTGATTCCGTTATTCGGTAAGGCTAACGACTTCCATGATTTGCTGTTGGCTGCCCGACGCTATCACCGCTTTGGCGACCCTAACGATGCCGTGGATGTGGCGTTCATGACCCTGTTTCTGGCGGTCGAACTGGCGACAGACTTTGCACCTGTTCCCAAAGTGAAGGGCGGTAAGGTCATAGGTATGCGTTCGCCGATGAAGGTTCTGAGTCGTATCCGTCGCTTGCCGATGGCAATACGTAGTCATTTGCCCAGCGCGTCTTCGTCGCTGGTGACGCAATCGAAGCTCTTGGACCGTTTCAGAATCAAGGGTAAGCCCGAGGGCGCCGTAGCGTTGAAAGGGCCGGGCAGGCAAGGCGTGCATGTCAAGAACGGTGAGCAGTTCATAGCGGACGATACGCACCATTACCCGGTTTACCAGCGCGAAAGCGAAGAGGTATTTCGCCTGCGAAATAGCCGGGAACCGGGACTGGATGAGTTGGTCATCAACATTCAAGAGCCTAAAGAGTGGTTGTTGGGCATGAATGCGCCACAACCTGGGCCCAGCTCCGGGGTGCATAACCCATGGCCCGTTTCCCCATTGCCGGATTGGCAACCCCCTCGTACGCGTACGGCTACCGAGAATCGGATTGTGCAGTCACGTACAACGGATACTCATTGGCTGAGTTGGCGTGTTCAAGTCCAACCCAGTCAAATTGTGGACTTTCCGGCGGCTGGCGTGTTTGAGGTAGGCGTGGGGCCCAGAGGTTCTGAGCTCAATGCCAGGTTTTTACGCGTGGCTCCTCCTTATACCGCCATCCAGGATCCGAGCAGCGGTTTCTACCGGATGCTCCCGCAGGGTGATCGTGCACCGTTGAACGGCCTGGTGTTTATCACCCGAAATGAGCCACCGGGGCGATCCGCGCTAACCGATATCATGCGCTGGACAAGCACTGATATTCGCGACCAGCCTATTCCCGTATCACGCCTGCCTTCAGGGGGGTGGCAAAATCATCCGGCACTGTTCGACAGGCCGTTGAGGCAGTATGTGACCATGGCCTTTCCCACCCTGACGAATGATGCTCGAACGTTTGCCGTCATAAGGTTGGTTGAATTGTCAGGTCCTTCCCGGGCTGCCACGGCAAGCCATTTGCTCGACATCCGCGCGACGCTGGACGAATGGCTACCCGCGCCTCCTGCGAGGAGCGGTCAAACGGATGATTTACTGCGGATGTTGCGACCTAATGAACGTCGCAGCGAATATCTATACATCGGTTTTGAAGGCAAGGCGCCCGGCTTCACGCGTGTCGACTTCATACCGCCTCATCCGTTAGACCCGAGCCTGCAATATGCTGTCAGACCGGTCAGGACGCAGAGGCTTGAAGCAGAGCGCGCCGCCGTCAGAACCGTGTTGGAGCAGCAGGGTTACCGCATTGTGGACTTGTCTGTGCGACGTCCAGGGTTACCTCTTGGAGAAAACAGTATTGAATCAGTCGTGACTCATCCCCGTTCGAGCACAATTTACTACGTGGCCTACCAATGGTTTGAGACAGGGCGAATTAGCGTGAGAACGAAGCTTTCGGACAAGTGGGTTCGGGTAGCCATCAACTCCCACCCTGACTCTGCTTTATTAAGGGCGGTTGACAACGCGATGCAAGAACAACGCTTGGTGCGGATTGTGGCCGGCATTCAGTGGCCCACAAAGGGGCAACTGGCCCCCACTGTCTATTTCGTCAAATTGAACCCTTAGCGTTGATGAGAGCCATTGCACCGGCGCCGCCAAACAGCGCAGCGCTGGTGCGGTTGAACCAGCTCTGGCCCGAACCGCTGCGCAAATACCGCGCGGCGCCATGGGCGCCCAAGCCGTAAGCCAACTTGCACAACAGGTCGAGCACCGTCCAGGTGGCGATCATGATCAATAATTGCGGTAAAAACGCCTGCTCGGCGCTGAGAAACTGCGGCAGGAAGGCCGCAAAAAACAGGATGTCCTTGGGGTTGCTGGCCCCCAGTACGAAGGCCCGGCCAAACAACGCACCAAAGCGCGGCACAGCCGGGGACTGTGGCACTTCGGCGCCTGCGCTCGGCAGCCGCGATTGCTGCCAGCTTTGCCAGGCGAGGTAGAACAGGTACAGCGCGCCGACGATCTTCAGTGCGCTGAACAATTGCTCGGATGCCAGCAACAGCGCGCCGAGGCCAAGTGCCGAGGCGCTCAGCAGACAGATCGAAGCAAATACGCCGCCCAGAAACGCCGGGTAAGAGCGGCGCAGGCCGAAGTTGAGGCTGTTGCTGATCATCAGCAATGACAGCGGGCCGGGGATCAGGATCACCACCAGCGCAGCGCCGCTGAACAACAGCCAGGTATCCAGGTTCATCTACAGTTCTCCCTTACGTGCAAAAGCCCCACCCTAAGGTGAGGCGGTTTTTCAGCCCTTCCTGAACTACAGAAAGATGAACTTGGCGATAAAGATCGCGCACAGCACCCACAGGCTGATGGAAATCTCACGGTACTTGCCGGTGCCGGCCTTCAACGCCACATAGGTGATAAAGCCCAGGGCAATCCCGTCGGCGACCGAAAATGTCAACGGCATCATGATCGCGGTCACGATGGCCGGAATGCTGTCGGTGGCTTCATCCCAATTGATATGGGCCATGCTCGCCATCATCAGCATTGCCACGTAAATCAATGCGCCCGCCGTGGCATAGGCGGGAATCATGCCGGCCAGCGGCGCGAAAAACATCGCCGCCACAAACAGCACGCCTACGGTCACGGCAGTCAAACCGGTGCGGCCGCCGGCAGCTACACCGGCAGCGCTTTCCACATAGCTGGTCACAGGCGGCACGCCAACCATGGCGCCGAACACGCTGGAAGCACTGTCGGCCTTTAATGCACGAGACAGGTTGTCGATCTTGCCGTCTGCCTTGACTAGCCCTGCGCGTTGGGCAACGCCCATCAGTGTACCGGCAGTGTCGAACATGTGTACAAAAAGAAAGGCAAATACCACGCTTATCATGCTCACATTGAACACACCCATCACGTCCATGGCCATCCAGGTCGGTGCCAAGCTCGGTGGGGTAGAGAGAATGCCGTTGTAATGCACCAGGCCCAGGCCCCAGCCCGCCAGGGTCACGGCGATGATGCTGATCAGGATCGCGCCGAATACGCGGTGGTAACTGAGGATGGCGATCAGCAGGAAGCACACCGCCGCCAGCAGTGGGGCGGGTTCATGCAGGGAGCCGAGCTTGATCAGGGTGGCCGGGCTGTCGACGATGATGCCGGCGGTTTTCAGGCCGATCACCCCCAGGAACAGGCCCACGCCCGCGCCCATGGCATGACGCAGGCTGACCGGGATACTGTTGAGCAACCATTCGCGGATACGCGACAGCGTCAGGATCATGAACAGCACACCCGAGACAAATACCGCACCGAGGGCGGTTTCCCAGTTGTAGCCCATGGTGCCGACCACGGTGTAGGTGAAAAACGCGTTCAAGCCCATGCCCGGCGCCAGTCCCACTGGCCAGTTGGCGTACAGGCCCATCAACAGGCAGCCCAGCGCGGCGGCGATGCAGGTGGCGACGAAAGCCGCGCCGTGATCGATACCGGCATCGGCCATGATGTTGGGGTTGACGAAAATGATGTAGGCCATGGTGATAAAGGTGGTGAGGCCTGCGATCAGCTCGGTCTTCACTGTGGTGCCATGCAAGCGCAGTTTGAACAGGCGCTCCAGCCAACCGCCTCGGGGCGCGGCCAGATCCAACGTAGGGGCTTCGGTTTTACGGCTATCCACAGCGAGTACTCCTCAATCGTTTTATTGTTATTTCCAGCGCCGGTTACATGAGTGGGCAACCGCGCTTTGAGGTACTGGCGGGCTTTGTTGACCAAAAGGTCAGGAACTCGCACGAAGCGAATTATGCTTTTGTATACAAATAAAGCAAATAATGTTTTCGATTATCTTGGCGAAAAGGGATGAAAGGCCCAGGCCAAGGGATTTATTCTGCACGGCGCCTTGAAACAAGCCTTCGATACCCGCACCTTGTGGGCGCAAGCATTCGGTCAGCGCGGCGAAAAAGGGGAGCCCCATGTACAAGGTTTATGGCGATTACAAGTCGGGCAATTGATACAAGGTCAAATTGATGCTCAATCTGTTGGGCATCCCGTATGAATGGATCGATATCGATATCCTCAAGGGCGATACCCAGACCCCTGAGTTCCTGGCCAAGAACCCCAATGGCAAGGTCCCGGTATTGGAGCTCGAAGATGGCACCTGCCTGTGGGAGTCCAACGCGATTCTCAACTTCCTCGCCGATGGCAGCGAATTCCTGCCGACCGAACCGCGCCTGCGCACGCAAGTCCTGCAGTGGCAATTCTTCGAGCAATACAGCCACGAGCCCTACATTGCGGTGGCGCGGTTCATTCAGTTCTACCTGAACATGCCCGAGGATCGGCTGGAAGAATACAAGACCACCCACAAAGGCGGTTACAAGGCCTTGAGAGTGATGGAGCGTCAGCTTCAAGCCACGCCTTATTTAGTGGGCGAGCAGTTTTCCATTGCCGATATTGCGTTGTATGCCTACACCCATGTGGCCCATGAAGGCGGCTTTGACCTGGCGCCGTATCCGGCGGTGCAGGCGTGGTTGCAGCGCGTGGCCAGTCATCCCAAGTACGTGGCGATGCTCGACTGACTCCCTCGGTCCTATGTGGGAGCTGGCTTGCCTGCGATAGCGTCACCCTGGTGCCCCGGCTAAACCGAGGTGTCTGCATCGCAGGCAAGCTTGCTCCCACATTCAGCGCGGCGGCGTGTCAGGCAGTGCTTTGTTGAGCAGTTCAAAGCAGCGCTGCGCCGCCGGGCTCAAGCCCATCCCGCTACGGCTGATCAACCCGATCTCTCGATTCACTCCGGGATGATCGATGCTGATCCGCTTCAAACCTTCCAGGCTATCCGCCGCTGACTCCGGCAACACACTGATGCCCAGGCCCTGGCGCACCAAGGCCAATACAGTCGACATGTAGTTGGCCTCCATGCCGGCGTTCAGCGTCAGCCGTGTCTCATCGAACAGCGTGTCTACTTGCTCGCGCACACTGCTGTCGCGCCCGGTCAGGATGATCGGCTGGTCCGCCAATTGTTCCAGCGTCAGTTGGCGATGGCGGGCGAGCGCATGGCCTGACGGCACAAATGCGCACAAACGATCATTAAGCACGGGCACGAAGTCCAGGCCGTGGCTCAGGCGGGCGCGCACGCCGATGCCGAAATCCACTTCGCCGTTGCGGACCTTTGCGTGAATGCGCTGGGCCACCAGGTCATGCAGGCGCACTTCGATGCCGGCGAAGCGTTCGCGAAACAGGCGCAAGGCCGGGGGCAGGGCGCCAGCGCAGACTGAGGGCAGCGCGGCGATGGTTACCACTCCACGGCGCAAGGCGGCGAGGTCGCGGGAGCCGGTGACGATGTTGTCCAGGTCCAGCACCAGTTTTTCCATGGGCCCGCGCGCCTCCTGGCCCGCAGCGGTAATGCTCACGTGGCGCGGGCTGCGGTCGAGCAGGGCGACGCCGAGCCAGTCTTCCAGTTGTTGCACCTGCACGGTGAGGGCCGACGGCGAAAGGTGTAACTCGTTGGCCGCTTTGGTGAAACTGCCAGTGCGGGCCACCGCGAGGAACGCCTGGATGTGCTGGATCGAGTTCTTCATTTTGTTTTTCCGAACGAGCTAGGCCGAATATTCCAATTTACAAAGACTAACCCGCTTCCAATACTCCAGGGAAAACAATAACTGGCCAACCAGGCCGCCTGGAGTAACCCATGCTCGCAACCCTGGGTGTCATCACCATCCTGTGCCTGCTCGCTGCCGTCATGAGCAAGCGCCTCTCGCCACTGGTGGCTTTGATCGCCTTGCCGATCATCGCTGCGCTGATCGGCGGCTTCGGCCTGCAAACCAGTGCCTTCATCATTACCGGTATCAAGAACGTCGCCCCTGTGGTCGGCATGTTTGTGTTCGCGATCCTGTTTTTCGGGATCATGACCGACGCGGGCATGCTCGATCCCATCATTGATCGCATCCTGCGCACGGTCGGCACGCGTCCTACACGGATTGTGGTGGGGACCGCGACCCTGGCGTTGCTGGTGCACCTGGACGGCTCTGGCGCGGTGACCTTTCTGGTGACGGTGCCGGCGATGCTGCCGCTGTATACGCGGCTGGGCATTGATAAACGCATCCTCGCCTGCGTGTGTGCGATGGCCGCCGGCGTCAACTTCCTGCCCTGGACCGGCCCGGTGCTGCGTTCGTCGGCGGCGCTGCATGTGCCGGTGGCCGACCTGTTCCAGCCGCTGATCCCGGTGCAGATCGTCGGGCTGATCTTTGTCTTCGCCTGCGCCTGGTGGCTGGGTCATCGCGAAGAAAAACGCCTGGGCCTGGGCGCCGGTTCCAGCGTGGAGGCGGTGCCGCAACGAGTGCTCAGCGACAACGACATCAAGCTGCGCCGTCCACGGTTGTTCTGGGTCAACCTGGTGCTGACCGTGCTGGTGATGGTGGTGATGATCGCCGGCTGGGTCGACCCGGTGGTGATGTTCATGCTCGGCACCGTGGTTGCGTTGTGCATCAACTATCCCAACGTGGACGCCCAGCGTGCGCGCATTGACGCCCATGCGAAAACCGCCCTGACCATGGCCAGTATCCTGCTCGCCGCCGGGGTATTTACCGGCATCATGCAAGGCACCGGCATGCTCAAGGCCATCGCCGAAGTGGCGGTGGCGCAGATTCCGGCGGGCCACGGCAAGTTGATCCCGGCCGTCGTGGGCTTTTTGTCCATGCCCATGAGCATGTTGTTTGACCCCGATTCCTACTATTTCGGCGTGATGCCGGTGATCGCCGAAGTCGGCAAAGCCCTGGGCGTCGACCCGCTTCAGGTGGCCCAGGCTTCGCTGCTGGGCGTGCACACCACCGGCTTCCCGGTCAGCCCGCTGACCCCTGCGACCTTCCTGCTGGTGGGCCTGTGCAAGATCGAACTGGCCGATCACCAGCGCTTCACCATTCCTTTCCTGTTTGCCGCCTCGGTGTTGATGACCCTGACGGCGTTGCTCCTGGGAGTGATTTGACATGAACACCTTGCGCATCGGCTCCGGCGCCGGCTACTCCGGCGACCGTATAGAACCCGCCGTGGAACTGGCCGAACACGGCGACCTGGATTACCTGGTCTTCGAATGCCTGGCCGAACGCACCATCGCCCTGGCGCAACAGGCGCGTATCAGCGACCCGCAAGGCGGTTATGACCCGCTGCTGGCTGAGCGCATGCGCCGTGTCTTGCCCTTTGTGGGGCAGGGGACGGGGCGTCGACGCCTGCGCGTGATCACCAACATGGGCGCGGCCAACCCGCTGGCGGCGGCCAGTGAAGTACGGCGCATTGCTGGCGAGCTGGGCCTGGGCCTCAAGGTTGTGGCGGTGGTCGGGGATGACGTGCTGCATACCTTGTCTGCCGAGCAGTTGCTGGATAACGGCCAGACCATAGGCGCATTGGGTGAGCGGTTGATTTCTGCCAATGCCTACCTGGGCGTGGAGGGCATTGTTCAAGCGTTGCGCGCCGACGCCGATGTGGTGATCACCGGGCGCGTGGCCGACCCTTCGCTGTTCTTGGCGCCGCAGATGTTCGAGTTCGGCTGGGCCTTCGATGATTGGCCGCGACTGGGCCGGGGCACGCTGGTGGGGCATTTGCTGGAGTGCGCGGGGCAGGTCAGTGGCGGTTATTTCGCCGATCCAGGCTTCAAGGATGTGGAGGATCTGGCGCGCCTGGGCTTTCCTCTGGCCGAAATCGACGCCGACGGCAATGCAGTGATTACCAAGGTGGCAGGCTCGGGTGGGCGGGTCAGCCGCGCGACCTGCGTCGAACAACTGATTTATGAAGTTCACGACCCGGCAGCTTATTTGACCCCGGATGTGACGGCCGACTTTTCCCTGGTGGGGTTTGTCGAGGAGGGCGTGGACCGGGTGCGTGCCCAGGGAGCCAGTGGGCGTGCCCGGCCTGATCAACTGAAGGTCAGCGTCGGTTATCTGGACGGTTGGATTGGTGAAGGGCAGATGTCCTACGGTGGTCCTGGCGCTGTCGCACGGGCCGAGTTGGCGCGGGAAGTGGTGCTCAAGCGTCTCGCGTTGATCGGGGTCAACATGCAGGACCTGCGTGCCGAGTTGATCGGCATGGATTCATTGCACGGCCCTCGCAGCAGCGTCGAGCCTTGGGAAGTGCGCCTGCGGGTTGCCGCCCGTTGTGACGAGCGCAGCGACGCCGTGCGGGTCGGCAATGAAGTAGAGACCCTCTACACCAACGGCCCGGCCGGGGGCGGTGGGGCGAGCAAGAGCGTGCGTCAGGTGGTGGCGGTGGCGTCGTTGCTGTTGCCCCGTGAAGCGGTCAAACCGAGGATTGAAGAATGAAACTGCACAGGCTGGCCCATTCCCGCACCGGGGATAAGGGCGACACGTCGAACATCTCGATCATTGCCTATCGCGCCGAGGATTATCCGTTGCTGTGTGAACAGCTGACGGCTGAGCGCGTGGCCGAGTTCTTTGCCGATTTACGCGATCCCGATGCGGCACCGGTTCAGCGCCATGAGCTGCCGAACGTGCAGGCGCTGAACTTCGTCCTGCCGGGAATCCTGCGCGGCGGCGTAACCCGCTCGCTGGCCCTGGACGCCCACGGCAAGTGCCTGGGTTCGGCACTGTTGGATCTCGACCTGGCAATACCCACCTGATTTCTGTAGGAGCGAGCTTGCTCGCGAAGAACTCACAGGCACCGCGTTTATTCAGGCAGCCCCCGTTATCGTTGACGTTTTTCGCGAGCAAGCTCGCTCCTACATTGATCGCCGCGGGCTTCAGATCGCAGCGAAGCGCTTGTCCAGGTAGTCAATGATCACCTTGGAGTCATACATCCAGGTGGTCTGGCCGTTCTCTTCGATGCGCAGGCACGGCACTTTGATCTTGCCGCCTTGCTCCAGCAGGGTCTGGCGGTCCTGCTCGTTGTTCTTCGCATCCTTGAGCGCCACCGGCACATTCAGGCGGTGCAGGGTGCGACGGGTCTTCACGCAGAACGGGCAGGCGTGGAACTGATACAGGGTCAGGTCCTTGGCCGCAGCATTGACCTTGGCCTGTTGTTCGGCAGGGCGTTGCTTTTTGCGTGGGCGGGTAAGAAAGTCGCCCGCGATGATGACGTGGCCGAGGCCCACTCGAAGTGCTTTGACGAACATGGCTGAAACCTCTTGCCCATGACTGAGGGGGCGCAGCTTACCTGATTTCTGCAGGCGAAAAAAAACCGGCGATGAACGCCGGTTCCTTCCTGCCCAGCCGGTTACTTGATCAGGCTGAGAAATTCGCTGCGGGTGGCCGCGTTCTCGCGGAACTCACCCAGCATCACCGAGGTGATCATCGACGAATTCTGCTTCTCCACACCGCGCATCATCATGCACATGTGCTTGGCCTCGATCACCACGGCCACGCCCAGGGCGCCTGTCACTTCCAACACGGCGTCGGCGATCTGGCGGCTGAGGTTTTCCTGGATCTGCAGGCGGCGCGCATACATGTCGACAATGCGTGCGACCTTCGACAGACCCAGCACTTTGCCGCTCGGGATATACGCCACGTGGGCCTTGCCGATAAACGGCAGCAGGTGGTGCTCGCACAACGAGTACAGCTCGATGTCCTTGACCAGCACCATTTCGCTGTTGTCAGAGCTGAACAAGGCACCGTTGGTGACTTCCTCGAGTGTCTGTTCATAACCGCGGCAGAGATACTGCATTGCCTTGGCGGCACGCTTTGGCGTGTCGAGCAGGCCCTCGCGGGACACGTCCTCGCCGAGTTGGCCGAGGATCGCGGTGTAATTCTGTTCCAGGGACATGAAACTACCTGTGGGATTTTCGCAAAGCGCAAGGTTACGGTGGCGGACACATCGCTGCAAGCCTGACGATGGCACTTGTTACTCGTCGCGCCCTTCCATCATGGTGCGCTTGAGCATCACATACACCGCGCCGGCACCGCCGTGACGAGCCTGGCAGGAGGTAAAGCCGAGCACCTGGGCATGCTGGCGCAGCCAGGTATTGACGTGACTCTTGATCATCGGGCGCTTGCCGTCCAACCGCACAGCCTTGCCATGGGTGACGCGCACGCAGCGGATTTCGAATTTGGTCGCTTCGGCCAGGAAGGCCCAGAGGGTTTCCCGGGCTTTTTCCACGGTCATGCCGTGCAGGTCGAGGCTGCCTTCGAACGGGATCTGGCCGGCCTTGAGCTTGCGCATCTGGCTTTCCTGCACGCCGTCGCGCGCCCACATCAGTTCATCTTCGGGGCCGACGTCGATCACGAACTGGTCCGACAGGCCGTCCACGGTAGTGGCATCGGTGCGCACGGTCGCGGCCTGGCGCAGCTTGGCGATCTGCGCGCGGTCAGTCTTGGGTTTGCCGGTGTCGGCGCGGTCGTGCTTGATCGGCTTGACGCCGCGCAGCTCGTTTTTGAACAGGGAAAAATCGTCGTCTTGCATGTCAGCCTCCGCGAAGGGCGGGCAGTTTACCTAAATCGCGGCGGCCAGGGCGCAGGAAACGCTATCCAAGCGCCATCAGTCGTGCTTTTTCATCAGGTGAGAGGCGATATTCAACGACAGCGGCTGGCGCATTTTCCGGCGGCTGCGACGCCACAACCACACGCCCAACCACAGCACCAGCAAGCCGATCCCCAGCAGGAGTGCCGAGCCGCCCGGGCTGGCATTCAGTTCGCCCAGGGCGGGCGAATGCCCAAACAGACCGGCGCCACCAGCGCCTGCCAACAACAAGCCTACTATCGCCAGCAACGCGGCCATGCACGCTACCAGGCGCAGACGCCAATTGCTCGGGCCCTTGGGGCGCAAGCGACGAGCATCAAAACCATCGGATATCTTCATTCCGACCTTTCCTCCAGGGTATCGGCCCTTCGACCGGAAGATACACAGGTTGTTCCGGGGGGAGAGGTAAATGCGCCAAATGAGAGGGCTTTGCGGATGAGCGGAGCAATAAACACACCGCTCACCGCCAGCAGCATCAGATCAAGTCTTTGGCCAGCGCCAGGGTGGCGAAGTTGTCTGCCATGATGGCCATTTCGGTTTGCTGCACATGCTCGGCGCTCAGGATACCGCCCTTGTAGGGCAGGTCGCGGGTGGCGCAGGCGTCTTCCACCAGGGTGCAGCGAAAGCCCAGGTTCTTGGCCGCGCGCACGGTGGTGCTGACGCTGGAGTGGCTCATGAAACCGCAGACGATCAGGTCCAGGGAGCCGAGGTCTTGCAGGTGTTTTTCCAGGCCGGTGCCATGGAAGGCGCTGGGCAGCAGTTTGCCGATGATGGTTTCGTCACCCTCAGGCTCAAGGCCCGGAATGAATTCGCCGCGCTCGCCCTGGGGGTCAAACAGGCCGCCCACGGTGCCCAGGTGGCGCACATGCACAATCGGGCGCCCGGCATTGCGCGCTGCGGTCACAAGCTGCTTGATGTTCTCTACCGCCGCGTCCATGCCCGAGAGGGCGAGCGGGCCGCTGAGGTATTCTTTCTGGGCGTCGATGATCACCAGGGTCGCATGATTGAGGTTGGCTGCTGCGTAACCGCGACCGCTGAGTTGAAACATCGTCTTTGGAACGGACATTCTGGGGCTCCTGTGAGTGGGGCTTTTGCGACATTGTCCACTGGCTGAGCGCTTCTGTGAATCGCTACTATCGTAAGGTACGCCGTTGCTGGCGTGCAGCCATGTCAAGAGGCAGGCCTGTTTAACACAATGCGGGCAGATTCGATGAAATCCGACGTACGGCGCCAGGTTTTTCGTACATCGTCGGTACAGGTGAAGGCTGTTAGAATCGCCAGTCGTTTTTTCCAGGAGCTTGCCCCGTGATCACTTCCCGCCTGCGCACCTTGCGCGACCATATCCGTTGGGCTGTCAGCCGTTTCCATGGGGAAGACCTGTTTTTTGGCCATGGCACCGACAATGCCTGGGACGAAGCCCGGCAGTTGGTGCTGGGCGCCTTGCACCTGCCGTGGGAAATCGCCGACAGCTATTTGGATTGCAACCTGGAAGAAGAGGAAATCTCCCACGTGCAGCGCTTGCTGCATCGCCGTATCCATGAGCGAGTGCCAACGGCCTACCTGTTGAAGGAGGCCTGGTTTTGCGGCATGTCGTTTATCGTCGATGAACGCGTATTGATCCCGCGTTCACCCATAGGCGAGCTGATTGAAGACCGCTTCGAACCCTGGCTGGCCCAGCCGCCGGCACGCATCCTCGACCTGTGCACCGGCTCCGGTTGCATCGGCATCGCCTGTGCCTTTGAATTCCCCGAGGCCGAAGTGGTGCTGGGAGACTTGTCCTTCGAAGCCCTGGAAGTGGCGAACCAGAACATCGAGCGCCATGGCGTCGACGAGCGGGTCTACACCGTGCAGGGCGATGGTTTTGACGGGCTACCCGGCCAGCGCTTCGACCTCATCGTGTCGAACCCGCCCTACGTGGATGCCGAAGATTTCGCCGACATGCCCGATGAATACCAGCACGAACCGGAACTGGGCCTGGCCTGCGGCGACGACGGCCTGAACCTGGTACGCCGGATGCTGGCTGAAGCTGCGGACCACCTGACCGAGAAGGGCCTGCTGATTGTCGAAGTGGGCAACAGCCAGGTGCATGTCGAGGCGCTGTACCCGGAAGTGGATTTCGCCTGGCTGGACTTCAAGCGCGGTGGGCATGGGGTGTTTATGTTGACGGCTGAGCAGTGCCGCCAACACCAGGCCGTTTTCGCTGCCCGGATATAACTGCAGAAACTCGGTCAATGTGGGAGCTGGCTTGCCTGCGATAGTGGTGGGTCAGCTTGCACTTGTGCTACTGATACATCGCTATCGCAGGCAAGCCAGCTCCCACATGTTGATTGCATTTCAATCTATCAGCGGTGCGTGGCAATCCAGATCAACAACCCCGCCTGAAACACCGTAAACGCCACCAGACAGGTGATGGTAAAGCGCAGCCCGCTGTCTTCACGCTTGAACTTGGTGACTTTTTCCTCTTCCTTGCGCAGCTTCACTTCCTGCTCCGCCAGGTTCTGCTCTGCCTGTTGCAGCATCTGCGCGGCTTCCAGGATCTCCACGAACTGCACTTTCTCGGTGTTCCAACTGTCCAGCACGTCGCTGACCTTGCCGGGTTGCACATTGCCCTTGAGGTGCTGCACATCGGCGTAGGCCACATCGAAACCCTGGATACGCAGGAAGTGATCGCGACGCAGGCGCGTGGCTTCGTTGAGGGCGTCCTTGTTGGCCAGATCCACGCCGTCGACGCGGTAGTGTGACCACTTCTTCTTCGCCCAGGCGGCGCCTTGGGCCACCAGGAAGCGCCCGATACCGCGGTTGGCCGGCTCGATTTCCAGGCTGTTGCCGGGCCCGAAATGCACGCGGTGTTTATCGTGATCGACCCAGATATCCAGGTGGTTCTGCTCGCGCCGTACTCGCTGGCCCGGTAACTGGATGACCATGCGCAACAGGCTGTGGTGTTTATCATGGCGCTCGGCATAGCCGAACTGCACAAAGCGCAACGGCCGTGCGCCGGTCGCGCGGTCGGTGGCCAGCGGTGCCAGGCGCAGCATCTTGAAATGTTCGGCGTGAACGTCGGCCCACGGCAGGGCCGCTGCGGCGCCAGCTTCGGTTGCGGCCGTAGTCTCGGCGGTAGATTCGGGTGTTGTTTCGGTGGTTGTCATGCGGCGCGATCCTGTCCAAGCCCTGCGAGCCGACAGTCTTTTTACTGTCGACTCTGGACTTATCGGCCGTTTTTCCCAGGACTGGAGGCCAATTGCCGCTTAACGGGGTTGAAGTCCTTCGATAAAGCTGACGATACGTTGGCCCAGCTCCGCAGCCAGCGGCAGTTTCGGGTCATTGTAGGAGGCCAGTTGCTGCTTCACGTTATTGGGCACGATGCGCATCACGTGGTTCATGCCTTCGATCACCGTCAACTGCGCGTCGGGCTTGGCCTGCTTCAGTTGCCGGGCGTCGCCTACGCCAACCTGGATATCGTTGGTGCCCTGAATGATTAGCGCCGGCATGTCCAGGCGCGCAAAGGCGGCCGACGGATCGGCGCGGAACAGGCTGATCAGATACGGCTGCACGCTGGGTCGGAAAATACCCTCCAATGGGCGCGGCACGTCGGCGTCCACCTGGCCGGCCTTGAGGTGATCGAGTATTTCATTGCTGCGCAGCAGCAGGGCAGGGGGCAAGTGATCGGCCAGTTGCTGACGGATCACCTGGTCCACCGGGCGGGCGCTGCCAGACAAGGAAATGACCCCGGCCGGTTCAAGTTGCGGCGCGGCGAGGGCGGCGACCAGCGCGCCCTCGCTGTGGCCCAGCACAATCAGCGGGCCCATGCGCTTGTCGGCCTTGAGCAACTTGCCCCAGGCCACGGCGTCGGCCACATACGCCTCCAGGGTCAGGTTGCGTTCATCCGGCGTGGCCGCCAGGCTTGCGGCCACGCCGCGCTTGTCGTAGCGCACGCTGGCGATGTTATGCCGGGCCAGTACCCAGGCCAGGCGCTTGAGGCTGTCATTGCGCGCGCCGTCGGCGCTGTTGCCGTTACGGTCGGTGGGGCCGGAGCCGGCGATGATCAGCACCACCGGCACCGGTTTATCCGATTGCGGCAACAGCAGGGAGCCAAAGAGTTGGCCGCTGCCGGTGTCCAAGCTGATCGGGCGTTGCAAGACAACAGGGGAGGCGGCCTGGGCCACGGCGGTGAACAGGGTGAGGGTGAACAGCAGAACTCGCAGCATCATAGCGCCATCATTGGAGAGGTGCCGGTTGGACCAACGTCTACCGGTAAGGTTTCGAGGATGAACTAGTCGGTTAGCCTGCGTATACTGGCCGTCTTAAGTTATTACGGTTGACTTGATTCAACTGATTTCACGGAGCGCCCTGCATGTCCGGCAATACCTTCGGCAAGCTGTTCACTGTCACCACCGCGGGCGAAAGCCATGGCCCGGCGTTGGTCGCCATTGTCGACGGCTGCCCGCCAGGCCTGGAGCTGAGCCTGGACGACCTGCAGCGCGACCTCGACCGCCGCAAGCCCGGCACCAGCCGCCACACCACCCAGCGCCAGGAACCGGACGAAGTCGAAATCCTCTCCGGAGTGTTCGAAGGTCGCACCACGGGCTGCGCCATTGGCCTGTTGATTCGTAACACCGACCAGAAGTCCAAGGACTACTCGGCGATCAAGGACCTGTTCCGCCCGGCCCATGCCGACTACACCTACCACCACAAATACGGCGAACGCGACTACCGTGGCGGTGGCCGCAGCTCGGCGCGTGAAACCGCCATGCGCGTGGCCGCTGGCGCCATCGCCAAGAAATACCTGGCCACCCAGGGCATCGTCATCCGTGGCTACATGAGCCAGTTAGGCCCGATTGAAATCCCGTTCAAGACTTGGGACAGCGTCGAAGACAACGCCTTCTTCTGCCCCGACCCGGACAAGGTGCCGGAACTGGAGGCCTACATGGACCAGTTGCGCCGCGACCAGGACTCGGTCGGCGCGAAGATCACCGTGGTGGCCGAAGGCGTGAAACCGGGCCTGGGTGAGCCGATCTTTGATCGCCTCGACGCCGAACTGGCCCATGCGTTGATGAGCATCAACGCGGTGAAAGGCGTGGAAATCGGCGCCGGCTTTGCCTGCGTATCCCAGCGCGGTACCGAGCATCGCGATGAGATGACCCCTGAAGGTTTCCTCAGCAACAACGCGGGCGGCATCCTCGGCGGTATTTCTTCCGGCCAGCCGATCGTGGCGCACCTGGCGCTCAAGGCGACGTCGAGCATTACCACGCCTGGCCGTTCGATCGATGTGCACGGCAACCCGGTGGACGTGATCACCAAGGGCCGCCACGACCCGTGCGTCGGCATCCGTGCCACACCGATTGCCGAAGCCATGATGGCCATCGTGTTGATGGACCATCTGCTGCGCAATCGCGGGCAAAATGCCGATGTGCGCGTGAGTACCCCGATACTGGGCCAACTGTGATCGCCTGGGGCAATGAGCGAGCTTGTTGTGGCCAGCGAGCTTGCTCGCGCTGGGCTGCGCAGCAGCCCCAATAACATGCTCCCACCGCTCCCATACTGGCGCCTCTCCAGCTTCTACCTCTTCTATTTCGCCCTGCTGGGGGCGACCGCGCCGTTCCTGGCGCTGTACTTCGATCACCTCGGTTTCTCCAGCGCGCGCATCGGCGAGCTGGTGGCCATTCCCATGCTGATGCGCTGCGTGGCCCCCAACCTGTGGGGCTGGATCGGCGACTACACCGGCCGGCGCCTGGCCATTGTGCGATTCGGCGCGGTGTGCACCCTGGCCAGCTTCTGCCTGATTTTTGTCAGCAAAACCTACGCCTGGCTGGCGCTGGTGATGGCCCTGCACGCGTTCTTCTGGCACGCGGTGCTGCCGCAGTTTGAAGTCATCACCCTGGCCCACCTGCACAAGCAAACCTCGCGCTACAGCCAGATCCGTCTGTGGGGCTCCATTGGTTTTATCCTCACCGTGGTGGTTATGGGGCGCCTGTTCGATTGGCTGAGCCTGGATATTTACCCGGTGGTGGTCGTGGTAATCATGGCCGGCATCATCGGCGCCAGCCTGTGGGTACCGAACGCGCAGCCGGCCAGCCACGGCAACCGCCTGGCCGGCGATGGCTTTCTCAAGCAATTGCGCAGCCCAGGCGTGCTGGCGTTTTATGCCTGCGTGGCGCTGATGCAAATGAGCCATGGCCCGTATTACACCTTCCTCACCCTGCACCTGGAGCATTTGGGCTACAGCCGTGGCGTGATCGGCCTGCTGTGGGCGCTTGGGGTGGTGGCGGAAGTGCTGATGTTCCTGGCCATGAGCCGTATTCTTGCGCGCTTTTCGGTGCGCCGGGTGCTGCTCGCCAGCTTCTTGCTGGCGGCGCTGCGCTGGTGGCTGCTGGGTTCATTTGCCGAGGTTTTCTGGCTGCTGCTGGTGGCGCAGTTGATGCACGCCGCCACGTTCGGCAGCTTCCACGCGGCGGCAATTGCCTTTGTGCAACGCAGCTTCGGTGACCGCCAGCAAGGCCAGGGCCAGGCCCTTTATGCCGCGCTGGCCGGCACCGGCGGCGCGCTCGGCGCCCTGTATTCCGGTTACAGCTGGAATCTGCTGGGGCCAACCTTCACGTTCAGTATCGCCAGCCTCGCGGCCCTGGCCGCCGCCATTATCATTGGCCTTCGATTGCAAGAGCCGAACCAAGGAACCGTGCAATGAGCTATGTAGCCGTCTACTCCATCGCCACCCCGGACACCCCGAACAAAGTGTTGACCCATGCCGACGACATCCAGTCGACCCTGGCCGAGCACGGTGTGCGGTTCGAGCGCTGGCAGCCCAGCCCAATCGAGAAGGGCGCCAGTGCGGCGCAGATGATCGCCGCGTACCAGGCGCAGATCGATGCTCTGGGCTACGCCGCTGTTGAAGTGGTCAGCGTGACCCACGACCATCCACAGAAAGACGAGTTACGCGCACAGTTCCTGGATGAACGTACCTACAGTGAAGATGAAGTGCGTTTCTTCATCGCAGGCCAGGGGCTTTTTACGCTGCACATAGGCGACTATGTGTACAGCTTGCGCTGTGAGAAGAATGACTTGCTGATCATCCCGGCCGGTGTACCGCACTGGTTCGACATCGGCGAAAACCCGCACTGTGTGACACTGCGTTTGTTCAACACGGCCCAAGGCGTTGCGCCCTCTTTGACCGGTGATGCGATTGCCACCCGCTTTCCAGGGCTGGATGACTAAGCATAGATAACTGAATGTTCAACCCTGGCAAGTTGGAAGTTGCTGTGGGAAGAAACTTAATTATTTGTAGGGCAACGCTGTTTGTTCGGTGCTGTGCGCTTTGATTCCGCTCTTTATGTAACTCTCTGTTCGGCGTCAATGTTTATGCCATCTGTCAATGGGAGGAATCCGAAAGATGGCAGCGCATCAGCAGATATAAGGAGAGAGCAATGAGTGGCCCCGAGGAGACGTATCGCCCGTTGGTTATCGTGCCGACGGCTATCAGAAAACGCATGAGCTTGTCCGGCAAGCCCCTGACTTCCACCGAGCTGGAAATCCTGCGATGGGCCTCCGAGGGCAAGACCGTCTGGGAAATCAGCCAGATTCGCGCCACCTCTGAAGCCACGGTTAAATTTCATCTGCGCAACATCTACGGCAAGTTGGATGTCACCAACCGTGTACAGGCAAAGAATGAGGCCGCACGCCAGGGCTTATGTTAACGGCATGAAAAAGGGCCGCGACGCTGAATAGCGTCGCGGCCCTTTTTTTTCGGATTTTCAGCTTAGGCCGAATGATAAGTCGGCAGCGCAAAGCGGTTCTGGCTTTGCAACATCGAAATCTGCGGCAGTTCGCTGGCTTGTTCAGCCAAGTCACGGCGAATGGCGCTGATGACCCAGGTCAATTGGTCGGCAGTGTGCAGCTGCTGATAAGAGATCGAGCGCTTGACCTGTTTGCCTTCGCTGTTGCGCAGGGTCAACAGGATACCGCCGTCCGGACGTGGCTGGGTGGTGACGTCGTAGTTGGAAAATACCGAAGCGAATTTATCTTGGATCAGGCTCATGTCTATCAGCTCCATTGGCTCAAGTTGGCAAGCATGGAGTGATAGGTGCAGTGATTGTGCCAGTATTGGATTTTCTAGAAAATCCTTATAAATCAGTCATTTATAAATTTATAGGATTTTCATTTTCGTGCAATTTGCATGAAGGGCCATCGTGCATCCTGCATTTTGCGCTATCTGCCCGGTGATTTTCCCGGCAGGAGGGGAAGGGCTGTAATGATACTGACCGCCTTTTGCCAGGAAAAATCCCGGTCGGCTGGCAGGCCGTCATCGCAGGCAAGGCGGCTCCCACATTTAAATGGTGGAGTGTCAGGGGGATAGGCATCGGGCGGCCGCCACGGGATACAAAACTTTTCAAATCCCGCGTGTACAGCCAAAGAACCGCTGACGTATTTTCCGCTACACCAGTCGATGTACCTGGACCAGACCAAGAATAAGAAAAGGGACGTCCCGCCATGACTCATCAGCAAATCGACATGATTACCTGGCGCATGATGCTGCGTAAGGTGCCTGCCATCGTTCGGGCGCTACCACGGGTGGTGCGCGGCATGCGTGCGGCCAACGTCACCGACCCCAGCCAACCCTGCGGCCTGGGCTGGCATTTCGAACAAGCCACGTTGCGTAACCCGGAGGGTGCTGCCCTGCTGTATGGGAACAGCGTGATCAGCTACCGCGACGCCAATCAGTGCGCCAATCGTATTGCCCATCACTTGCAGGCCCAGGGCATCCGCAAGGGTGACGTGGTGGCGCTGTTTATCGAGAATCGCCCCGAGTTGCTGCTCAACGTGCTGGCCGTGGCCAAGCTGGGCGGCATCTGCGCCATGCTCAATACGGCGCAAACTCAAGGGGCGCTGGTACACAGCCTGACCCTGGTCAATCCGGTTGCCATTGTGGTCGGTGCCGAATTGCTGAGCCCTTACGCAGCAGTGCGCGATCAAGTCCAGATCCCGGCCGAGCGCACCTGGTTCGTGGCCGATCAGCCCGGCAGTAGGGTGCCCGACGGCTACATCGACCTGATGGCCGCCAGTGCCGAAAGCCCGGTGGACAACCCGGCAAGTTCGGCGCAGGTGTTCTTCCACGATCCCTGCTTCTATATCTACACCTCCGGCACCACCGGCTTGCCCAAGGCCGGCATCATGAAGCACGGGCGCTGGACCAAAACCGCCGTGAGCTTCGGCAGTATCGCTCTGGACATGGGGCCGCAGGACGTCCTCTATTGCACCTTGCCGCTATACCACGCCACCGGCCTGTGCGTGTGCTGGGGGGCGGCGATTATCGGCGCGTCCGGCTTTGCCATTCGGCGCAAATTCAGCGCCAGCCAGTTCTGGGACGATGCACGCCAGTTCAAGGCGACCACCCTGGGCTATGTCGGTGAGCTGTGCCGCTATCTGCTCGACCAGCCCGCGAGTGCGCAGGACCGCGATAACCAGGTGACCAAGATGGTCGGCAACGGCCTGCGCCCCGGTGTGTGGGCGCAGTTCAAGCAGCGTTATGGCGTGGAGCACATCTGCGAACTCTATGCCGCCAGCGACGGCAATATCGGCTTTACCAACGTGCTGAATTTTGACAACACCATCGGCTTTTGCCTGCAGCATTGGGCGCTGGTGGATTACGCCCATGACACCGGTGAACCGCTGCGCGGCAACAATGGGTTCATGGTCAAGGTGCCCACTGGCGGGCAGGGACTGTTATTGGCGCGCATTGATGATAAGTCGCCCTTCGACGGTTACACCGACCCGGAAAAGAACCGCAAGGTGGTACTGACCGACGTATTCGAAAAAGGCGACCGCTATTTCAACACCGGCGACCTGGTTCGCAGCATCGGTTTCGGCCATGCGCAATTTGTCGATCGCCTGGGGGATACCTATCGCTGGAAGGGCGAAAACGTCTCGACCACCGAGGTGGAAAACGTCCTGCTGAAACACCCGCAGATCGCTGAAGTGGTGGCCTATGGCGTCGAGATCAACAACACCAACGGCCGCGCAGGCATGGTCGCCATCACCCCCAGCGAATCGCTGGCCAGCCTGGACATGCGCGAACTGCTGCAATTCGCCCACGGCCAGTTGCCCCCTTATGCGGTGCCGTTGTTTTTGCGGATCAAGGTGAAGATGGAAACCACCGGCACGTTCAAGTACCAGAAAGTGAAGCTCAAGGAGCAAGGGTTCGACCCGGACAAGGCTGGCAATGATCCGGTCTACGCCTGGTTGCCGGGTTCGGACACCTATGTGCCGGTGACCGGGCAATTGCTGGCGCAGATCCAGGGCGGGCAATTCCGTTATTGATTCTGGCTATGGCGGCTTTTGACAAAAAAGCCATGACACCGGGGAACTCCATCGCGACACTGGGCGCCTTAAACAGTTATGTCAGTCGCCTCAGCAAGGAGCCCCCATGTCAGATCAGCCTAAACAAATGACCGAAGACGAAGCCGCCGAGTTTGCCGAGCAAGTCTTCGACGTCGCTCGGCGCGGCGACGCCGCGATGCTTGCCGCACTGTTGGCGAAAGGCCTGCCGGCCAACTTTCGTAATCACAATGGCGACACCTTGTTGATGCTCGCGGCTTACCACGGCCATGCCGAGGCGGTCAAAGTGCTGTTGGAGTTCAAGGCCGACCCCCTGATCGCCAACGACAAGAACCAGTTGCCGATTGCCGGCGCGGCGTTCAAAGGCAATCTGCCGGTGGTCCAGGCGTTGATCGAGGGCGGCACGCCGATTGACGCGGCCTCCTCGGACGGGCGTACGGCCTTGATGATGGCGGCGATGTTCAACCGCGTTGACATGGTTGATTACCTGCTTGGTAAAGGCGCAAACCCCAAGGCCACCGATGCACAAGGCGCGACGGCACTGGCCGCGGCGCAGACCATGGGCGCGGTGGATACGGCGGCGCAGTTGCAGAAACTGGTGTAGGCTACGCGCCCTTCAAAACTTGCCCGTTACAGGATCGCCCCATGAAAACCGCCCTCGTCGAACTCATCAGCAAAATCAGCGCCGGCGTCATGGGGGACGATGAAGTAGCGCGTATCGCCGAAGAAGCGGCCCAGGCCTACGCGGACCCGGCGGCGTTCCTGGCGGCCAATCCGGATATCAACTACGACGACAGTTTTCCGATCCCGCTGGGGGAGTGGGTGGTGGTCGGTAGCCTGCCGGACACGGTGTTGTTCCAGGCCGATACCTATGGCGACCTGTTTGCCCAGATCGTTGCGTCGTTCGGTCCGGGCGTGGCGTTCAACCTCAAGCCCAAGCAACTGGCCAAGACCGAAGACCTGACCGCGCTCAACCGCATCCAGATCCAGATGAGCGCCCTGAGCCCGGAAGATGGCGGTTATGTGCTGATGAACTTCAGCCAGTTGTTGGATGACGAGATCCAGGCAGTGTTGGTGTTCGGCAACGACCTGGCGCGAGTGCTGGAACTGTGTGCCGAAGTCGGCATCAAGGCCGCGCCCTCGCTTGAAGCCTTGAAGATTGCCGTACACGTCTGAAATAAAACGGAACCCGCGCCAAGGCTAACTATCCTACAAGTGCATGCCCTCACTTAGGAGCGACACCATGGGTTCCACGTTTAATAGTCTGATTGGCCTGATCATCCTCGCGCTGGATATCTGGGCGATCATCAACGTGTTCAAAAGCGGCGCCAGCACCGGCGCCAAAGTGCTGTGGATCCTGTTGATCCTGCTGTTGCCAGTGCTGGGCCTGATCATCTGGGCTATCGCCGGGCCGCGCGGTAACGTGCGGATCTGAGCCCTAATGCCAGTGTAGGAGCGAGCTTGCTCGCGAAAAACGTCAACGATAACGCGTGCTTCCTGGATGAACGCGGTGACTTTGAGTTTTTCGCGAGCAAGCTCGCTCCTACAACAGCAGATTTGTGTGTCGAAAGTATTCGCCGCACGAAATTTTCACATCCCATCCAAGACAATTCTCCGGCTTTATCCGGCTGCCAGGGCTCTATCTCCAGCGCCCTTAAAGGCAGGGCCGTGGCATGCGTTCAGTAATTAATAGCCTTGCCGGCCTTGATCGGGCACCATTTGTGCCACCGCGTTAACCGCCTACCCCAGCCAGCCTGGGCGAGGGACGGACGCCACTGCATTATTTCGCAACTTAAACTTCCAATGGGTCCTAAAACGACATGGCAAACCCGGACGCCCTGAATCAGCAGCGAGCTTCAAATCGCCTGCTGCAACCGACCGTCAAATCCCATCTGGCGTACACGCTGCTCTGCGCACTGGTCATGATGGTGATGTTTTCCCTGCTGCGCCTGGCGTTGCTGGTCTACAACCGCGAGATGATCCTCGATACGCCGGCTTCGACGTTCCTCGAAGCCTTCGCCAACGGGCTGCGCCTGGACATTCGCCTGGTGATGTACCTGCTGATCCCGCTGCTGTTGGCGCTGTTCAGCGTGCGGGCCATGGCAGCGCGCGGGTTCTTCCGTTTGTGGCTGACCGTCGCGTCCAGCATCGCCTTGTTCCTTGGCCTGATGGAGATGGACTTCTACCGCGAATTCCACCAGCGCCTCAACGGCCTGGTCTTCCAGTATGTGAAGGAAGACCCGAAGACCGTGATGAGCATGCTCTGGTACGGTTTCCCGGTGGTGCGCTACCTGCTGGCCTGGGCCGTGGGCACGCTGATCCTGAGCATGGCCTTCAAGGGCGCTGACCGCGCAACGCGCCCACGGGGCCCCTTCAGCGGCGGCACTATCAGCACGCGCCAGGTGGCGCCATGGTACAGCCGCATCGCAGTGTTCATGGTTTGCCTGCTGGTCGCTGTGGTCGCCATCCGTGGCACCCTGCGTCAGGGGCCACCGCTGCGTTGGGGTGACGTCTACACCACCGATTCGAACTTCGCCAACCAACTGGGCCTCAATGGCACTCTGTCGCTGATCGCAGCGGCCAAGGCGCGCTTCGGTGAAGACCGCGCCAACATCTGGAAGGCGACCCTGGAACAACCGCTGGCCACCCAGACCGTGCGTGACATGCTGGTGCTGCCGCAAGAGAAGCTGGTAGACACCGACACCGCTGCCGTGCGCCGCGACTTCACGCCACCGGCCGAGAAAACCCTGCCGATCAAGAACGTCGTGGTGATCCTGATGGAAAGCTTCGCTGGTCATTCGGTGGGCGCATTGGGACGTCCGGGCAATATCACCCCGTACTTCGACAAGCTGACACACGAGGGCTTGCTGTTCGACCGCTTCTTCTCCAACGGCACCCACACCCACCAGGGTATGTTCGCCACCATGGCCTGCTTCCCGAACCTGCCGGGTTTCGAATACCTGATGCAGACTCCGGAAGGCAGCCACAAGCTGTCGGGCCTGCCGCAGTTGCTCAGTGCGCGTGATTTCGACGATGTGTATGTCTACAACGGCGATTTCGCCTGGGACAATCAGTCGGGCTTCTTCAGCAACCAGGGCATGACCAACTTTATCGGCCGCAATGACTTCGTCGACCCGGTGTTCTCCGACCCGACATGGGGCGTGTCCGACCAGGACATGTTCAACCGTGGCCTGGAAGAACTGAAGGCGCGCGAAGGCGGCAAGCCGTTCTACGCACTGCTGCAAACCCTGTCCAACCACACGCCGTACGCATTGCCGACCCCGTTGCCGGTAGAGAAAGTCACCGACCGTGGCAGCCTCAACGAGCATTTGACGGCCATGCGCTACTCCGACTGGGCCTTGGGCCAGTTCTTTGAAAAGGCCCGCAAGGAGCCGTACTTCAAGGAAACCCTGTTCGTGATCGTCGGTGACCACGGCTTTGGCAATGAGCAGCAGATCACCGAGATGGACCTGGGTCGCTTCAACGTGCCGATGCTGATGATTGCACCGGGCATGCGCGAGAAGTTCGGTGAGCGTGACCACACCGTGGGCACCCAGATCGACATCGTGCCGACCATCATGGGCCGCCTGGGCGGCGATACCTTGCACCAGTGCTGGGGCCGCGACCTGCTGAACCTGCCGGAAGGTGACAAGGGTTTCGGCGTGATCAAGCCATCGGGCAGCGACCAGACCGTGGCCTTGCTCACCGGCGACCGCGTACTGGTATTGCCCAAGGAAATGCCACCCAAGTTGTGGGAATACACACTGGGCGCCGAGCCAACTGGCAAGGTGATTCCTGAGTCGCCGGACGAAGCTGTGCTCAAGCAGAAGCTCGAGTCGTTCCTGCAGACCGCGACCAAGAGCCTGCTGGATAACACCGCAGGTGTGGTAGATGGCAAACCGGACTAACTGACCGGCAATAAAAAAGAGGCCCTCTAGAGGGCCTCTTTTTTTTGCTTTCTTACTTGTAGGAGAGAGCTTGCTCGGGAAGAAGGTCAACGATAACGCGCGTCCTGAATAAACGCGGCGCCTGTACCTTTTTCGCGAGCAAGCTCGCACCTACAAAAAGCGTAGCGCGGCGTTTATATCTTGCCGAGCAACAACAGCACCAGCAGAACAACCAGCACCACACCCAGGATACCCGACGGTCCATAACCCCAGTTACGCGAGTGCGGGAACACGGGCAGGCCACCGACCAGCAGCAGGATCAGGATAATAATCAGAATGAGGCTCATGGTTTTATTCCTTATAGGTTCTTTGCAAAAACCGGCTGTTTAACCGTTGGTTCGTCCATGTACAGTGGGACGCCTTACCCATTCCGACTCTGCTACTTCGTAGAAAATTCATTGTTTTTATAAAACATTTTGATGTGACGCTTATTTCTTTTAACGCGTGCGCAACTTGAACTAATCAGTTGAAAAAAATTGAACTTAGTCGATAGGCACGCTTGCGACCGAGCCCGCGGTTTGCCCGGGGCATTCATCACCCTGATGGTGCGTGGGTAGAGCAAAAACCTTCGCTACACTGCCGGTCACTTCTTTCGTGAACCACAAGGCTACCTCCTATGCAAAACCGCATGATGATCACTGGCGCCGGGTCTGGCCTGGGTCGCGAAATCGCTCTGCGCTGGGCCCGTGAAGGCTGGCAGTTGGCGTTGTCTGATGTCAGCGAGCCCGGTTTGCAGGAAACCCTCAAGCAGGTTCGCGAAGCAGGGGGGGATGGCTTTATCCAGCGCTGTGACGTGCGTGACTACAGCCAGCTCACGGCCTTCGCCCAGGCCTGTGAGGTGAAGCTCGGGGGCATCGATGTGATCGTCAATAACGCCGGCGTGGCCTCGGGCGGGTTCTTCGCTGAACTGTCCCTGGAGGATTGGGACTGGCAGATCGCAATCAACCTGATGGGCGTCGTCAAAGGCTGCAAGGCGTTCCTGCCGCTGCTGGAAAAGAGCAAGGGCCGCATCATCAACATCGCGTCAATGGCAGCGCTGATGCAGGGCCCCGCCATGAGCAACTACAACGTGGCCAAGGCGGGCGTGGTGGCGTTGTCCGAGAGCCTGTTGGTGGAGCTCAAGCAACAGGAAGTGGGCGTGCATGTGGTGTGCCCGTCGTTTTTCCAGACCAACCTGCTCGACTCGTTCCGTGGGCCAACCCCAGCCATGAAGGCTCAAGTGGGCAAGTTGCTTGAGAGTTCGCCCATCTCGGCGGCGGATATTGCCGACTACATTTACCAGCGCGTGGCCGAAGGCGAATTCATGATCCTGCCCCACGAGCAAGGCCGCATGGCTTGGGCGTTGAAACAGAAAAATCCGCAGTTGCTGTATGACGAAATGACCCTGATGGCCGACAAGATGCGCGCCAAGGCGCAAGCTGTGAAGGGCTGATTTGGCTGGGGTCTGTCAGGCAAGTTACCTACCTGTGTAGGCAGCGCCTGATTTGCCCGCAAGCCATTGCCGGTCCAGTGCCAAGGGGGCATGGTCGAGGTCCTGTTATTTGCAAAGGACAACCGCCATGCTGGTCTTAAGCCGTGCCATAGGCGAAGCCATCGCCATTGGCGATGACATCACCGTGCATATCCTTGAAGTGAACGGTACTCACGTGAAATTCGGCATCGAGGCACCGATGGATGTCAACGTGTACCGCGCCGAGGTGTACCGCAAGATTCTCAAAGGCGAGGGCCAGGCTACCCATCCCGTGCCGGTACCCAACCTTTAGGCGCAGCTTTTCAGTCGAACAGGTGCTTGGGCACATCGTGCTTGAGCATCAACTGGCATTGCTCGCTTTCGGGGTCGAAGACGATCAGCGCCTGGCCTTTGGTCAGCGCCTGGCGCACGCGCAGTACGCGGGTTTCCAGGGGCGTGTCGTCGCCATTGTCGGTGCCGTCGCGGGTGACGAAGTCTTCGATGAGGCGGGTCAGGGTGTCGACTTCAAGTGCATCGTAGGGAATCAGCATACAAGCCTCAGGTGTCAGGTCCCGGCGATGCTACTGCGCCGGGACCTTTGTTGCCAGTATCAACTCACCGCGTCAGGACTTCTGGCCGACCAGGCTGTCCACCGATGGCACGCGGGTGTCGCTCTCCATTTGCGTTTCATGCTCGATCTGATGACTGAACCGATCCAGTGAGCCCTGGGCCGGTTGCGCATCGCTGGCAAACACCGGCGGGCTGAGGATGTAAGCGCCCAGCAAGCGGCTCAGGGCGGCCAGGCTGTCTATATGGGTACGCTCGTAACCGTGGGTGGCGTCACAACCGAAGGCCAGCAGGGCGGTGCGTATATCATGGCCGGCGGTGACCGCCGAGTGCGCATCGCTGAAGTAATAGCGGAACAGATCGCGGCGTACCGGCAGGTCGTTCTCCGACGCCAGGCGCAGCAAGTGGCGGGACAGATGATAATCATAGGGCCCGCCGGAGTCCTGCATGGCCACGCTCACCGCGTGTTCGCTGGAGTGCTGGCCGGGGGCGACCGGGGCAATATCGATGCCGACAAACTCACTCACATCCCAGGGCAGGGCGGCCGCTGCACCACTGCCGGTTTCCTCGGTAATGGTGAACAGCGGGTGGCAGTCGATCAGCAAGGGTTCGCCACTGTCGACGATGGCCTTGAGCGCGGCGAGCAGGGCGGCGACGCCGGCCTTGTCGTCCAGGTGGCGAGCGCTGATATGCCCGCTCTCGGTGAACTCGGGCAGTGGGTCGAACGCCACGTAGTCACCGACGCTGATGCCCAGGGAGTCGCAGTCGGCACGCGTGGCGCAGTAGGCGTCCAGACGCAGTTCCACATGGTCCCAGCTCACCGGCATTTCATCCACGGCAGTGTTGAACGCGTGCCCGGAGGCCATCAACGGCAATACGCTGCCGCGAATCACGCCGTTGTCGGTGAACAGGCTGACCCGGCTGCCTTCGGCAAAGCGGCTCGACCAGCAGCCCACCGGCGCCAGGGTCAGGCGCCCGTTGTCCTTGATCGCACGCACGGCGGCGCCGATGGTGTCCAGGTGGGCGGAGACGGCGCGGTCAGGGCTGTTTTTCTGGCCCTTGAGGGTAGCGCGAATGGTGCCGCGCCGGGTCATTTCAAACGGAATGCCGAGCTCTTCCAGGCGTTCGGCGACGTAACGCACGATGGTGTCGGTAAAACCGGTGGGGCTGGGAATGGCGAGCATTTCCAGCAGCACTTTTTGCAGGTACGCGAGATCGGGTTCGGGAATGGTTCGGGTCATGGAAACTCCTGATGAGTTGAGGGCGATCGACGCGCTGCGATCGTGCGATCGTTCCCACGCTCTGCGTGGGAATGCCTCAGGGACGCTCTGCGTCCGCTGTGGTGACGCAGAGCGTCACAGGCTGCATTCCCACGCGGAGCGTGGTAACGATCGGTAGTCAGGTAGCCGGCTGACTGTGTGGAAACAACAAATCCACAAACTTCTCAGCCGTGGGTTGCGGTTCATGGTTGGCCAGGCCGGCCCGTTCGTTGGCTTCGATAAACACATACTCTGGCTGGTCGGCCGCAAGTACCATCAGGTCCAGGCCGACCATAGGGATATCCAGGGCACGGGCCGCACGCACGGCCGCGTCCACCAGCGTGGGGTGCAGGATCGCCGTGACATCTTCCAGGCAACCCCCGGTGTGCAGGTTGGCGGTGCGTCGCACGGCCAGTTGCACGCCACGGGGCAGGATGCTGTTGTAGTCGTAACCTGCGGCTTTGAGGGTGCGCTCGGTTTCTGCATCCAGCGGGATTTTGCTCTCGCCGTCGGTGGCCGCCTGGCGACGACGGCTTTGCGCCTGGATCAACGCGCGAATCGAATGTTGGCCGTCGCCGATCACTTCGGCAGGGCGACGAATCGCAGCCGCGATCACTTCAAAACCGATCACCAGAATCCGCAGGTCCAGGCCTTCGTGGAAGCTTTCCAGCAACACGCGGCTGTCGAACTGGCGCGCCGCTTCGATCGCCTGCTGCACGTCTTCGATGCTGCGCAGATCCACGGCGACGCCATGGCCTTGCTCGCCATCCAGCGGCTTGACCACGATGCGCTGGTGTTCGTCGAGAAACTCCAGGTTGTCGTCGGCGCTGCCCGCCAACTGTTGCACCGGCACTTGCAGGCCCGCCGCCTTGAGCACCTTGTGGGTGAGGCTCTTGTCCTGGCACAGGGTCATGCTGATGGCGCTGGTCAGGTCGCTCAGGGACTCACGGCAACGCACGCGACGCCCGCCGTGGCTAAGGGTGAACAAACCCGCATCGGCGTCGTCCACGTGCACATCAATACCGCGTCGGTGGGCTTCTTCCACAATGATGCGCGCGTAAGGGTTGAACTCCGCCTGGGGCCCCGGGCCCAGAAACAGCGGTTGATTGATGCCGTTCTTGCGCTTGATTGCAAAGGTGGTCAACGCCCGAAAGCCCAGCTTGGCGTAAAGGCTCTTGGCCTGGCGGTTATCGTGCAGCACCGACAAGTCCAGGTAGCTCAAGCCTCGGCTCATGAAGTGCTCCACCAAGTGGCGCACTAACACTTCACCGACGCCAGGGCGCGTGCATTGCGGGTCGACGGCCAGACACCAGAGGCTGCATCCGTTCTCCGGGTCGTGGAAGGCCTTGTGATGGTTGAGGCCCATCACGCTGCCAATCACCGCGCCGCTGTCTTCGTCTTCGGCCAGCCAGTACACCGGGCCGCCTTGATGGCGTGGGGTGAGGCGTTCCGGGTCGACAGGCAGCATCCCGCGGCCCTGGTACAGGTGGTTGACCGCTTGCCAGTCGGCCTCGCTCTGCACCCGGCGAATACGAAAGCCGCGAAATACCCGGGTGGCCGGGCGGTAGTCGGTGAACCACAGGCGCAGGGTGTCGGACGGGTCGAGGAACAGTTGCTGCGGGTCAATGCCCAGGATTTGCTGGGGCGCTGCCACGTACAGCGCGATATCGCGCTCGCCAGGCTGCTCGTTGAGCAGTTCCTGGGCCAAGCTTGCCGGGTCGGGAAAGGTGTGCCCGATCAACAAACGGCCCCAGCCGCAATGCACGGCAATCGGGTCGGCGGCCAGTGCGCTGCCGTCTTCGGCCAGGCGCGCTTGCAGGCGCTCGTAGGTCGGCGCCTGGCCCTTGAGTAAGCGTTGGCTGTAAGCCGCGGCATTCGGTTTCATGGATCAGATTCCTTGTTCGCTCAGCCACAGGTTCAGCGCCGCCAACTGCCACAGCTTGGAGCCGCGCAGTGGGGTCAGTTGGCCTTGCGGGTCGGTGAGCAAGCGGTCGAGCATGGCCGGGTTGAACAGCCCGCGGTCCTGGCTCGGGTCCAGCAGCAACTCGCGCACCCAGTTCAAGGTATCGCCCTGCAGGTGCTTGAGGCCGGGCACGGGGAAGTAGCCTTTCTTGCGGTCGATGACTTCGCTGGGGATGACCCGGCGCGCCGCTTCCTTGAGCACCTGTTTGCCGCCGTCGGGTAGCTTGAACTGGGCCGGCACACGGGCCGACAGTTCTACCAGGCGGTAGTCGAGAAACGGCGTGCGCGCTTCCAGGCCCCAGGCCATGGTCATGTTGTCGACGCGTTTGACCGGGTCGTCCACCAGCATCACCGTGCTGTCCAGGCGCAGGGCCTTGTCCACCGCTGCGTCGGCGCCCGGCATTGCAAAGTGCTCGCGCACGAAATCGCCAGCAGCGTCGTTGGCGGTCAGCCATTGGGGCGCGACGGTCGCCGCGTAGTCGTCGTAGCTGCGGTCGAAAAACGCCTCGCGGTAGGCCGCGTACGGGTCGCTGGCACCGTCCACTTGCGGGTACCAGTGGTAACCGGCGAACAGTTCATCGGCGCCCTGGCCGCTCTGCACCACTTTGCAATGCTTGGCCACTTCCCGCGACAGCAGGTAGAAGGCGATGCAGTCATGGCTGACCATCGGCTCGCTCATGGCGCGGAAGGCGGCCGGCAGTTGCTCGATGATCTCGCTTTCGGCGATGCGCAGTTGGTGGTGATGGGTGCCGTAGTGTTTGGCGATCAGGTCTGAGTACTGGAACTCGTCGCCACGTTCGCCGCCGGCGTCTTCAAAGCCGATGGAAAAGGTCGACAAATCCTCCACGCCCACTTCACGCAGCAGGCCGACGAGCATGCTCGAGTCGACGCCGCCGGACAGCAGCACCCCCACATCCACCGCCGCACGTTGGCGAATGGCCACGGCTTCGCGGGTGCTGTCGAGCACGCGGTCGGTCCAGTCTTCCAGGGTCAGGTGTTTTTCGTCCTCATGGGGCCCGTAGGGCAGGGTCCACCAGGTTTTCTGTTCGGTCTTGCCGCTGGCGTCGATGCGCATCCAGCTGGCGGGCGGCAGCTTTTCGATGCCGGCCAACAACGTGCGCGGCGCGGGCACCACGGCGTGGAAATTCAGGTAGTGGTTGAGGGCGACCGGATCGAGGATCGGGTTGATATCCCCACCCTTGAGCAACGCTGGCAACGCCGAGGCGAAACGCAGGCGCTGGCCGGTGCGCGACAGGTACAAGGGCTTCACACCGAGACGGTCACGAGCGATGAACAGACGCTGGGCATCACGCTCCCAGATGGCGAAAGCGAACATGCCGTTGAGCTTGGGCAGCAGCGCTTCGCCCCAGGCGTGATAACCCTTGAGCAACACTTCGGTGTCGCCACCGGAATAGAAGGCGTAACCCAGGGCTTCCAGCTCTTGGCGCAGCTCCGGGAAATTATAGATAGCGCCATTGAACGCCAGGGACAGCCCCAGATGGGCGTCGACCATCGGTTGGGCAGAGCCGTCCGACAGGTCCATGATCTTCAGGCGGCGGTGGCCCAGGGCAATCGGCCCTTGGGCATGAAAGCCCCAGGCGTCGGGGCCTCGGGGGGCGAGGCGGTGCGTGATGCGTTCTACGGCTGCCAGGTCGGCAGGTTGATGATCAAAGCGTAACTCGCCAGCTAGTCCACACATAAATTCCTTACCGGTTTTTCCGTTGGGGAGGGGTCAATACTCAATACGCCCAAAAGGGCGCGTACCCAGAAACTGACCCAGTGCTATGCGTGGAGTTTTAGACCGATAAGTTATAAGGCAGATAGCCGCCTTGCCTTTAATCCGGCTTTTTTTGTGCAGCGCCCTGGCCTCGCACCAACGCGCGCAGGGCAAATCGATTGGGGTGGCAAGCCTCGGCTACGCTGGTGGGCACTGGCAGGGGCTCATCACTCAGCCATGCAGCCAGCAGTTCGCCGCACAACGGCGCAGTGATCAGGCCACGCGAGCCATGGCCGCTATTGAGAAACAGCCCCGGCAGCCACGGGCAGGGCGTTTGCGGCACTTGCCGGGCGTCTTTGCCCAGTACCGCATAAGCCTGCTCAAACGCCGCATGGTCGGCCAGTGGCCCAACGATGGGCAGGTAGTCGGGGCTGGTACAACGAAACGCGGCACGGCCTTCCAGTTGTTCGGCCGCCAGGCGGTCGGCACCCAGGCGCTGCAGCAGGTCGGTAGACATCTCGCGCAGCATCTGCAGGTTGCCGCTGTGTTCGGCGGGCGTGGGCGTGAGGTCTTGATTGTTGAAGTCAAAACTGGCGCCCAGGGTGTGTTCGCCAAGCCGGGCCGGCGCGACGTAGCCCTCGGCACAGACCACCGTGGTCAGCGCTTTACTCGCGCAGGTTTGCGCCAGCCGAGTGATCTGCCCACGGATGCGCTTGAGCGGTATGTTTGCACTGAAGGGGAAACGCTTGATCTCCGCAGCCCCTGCGAGCACCACGACACCGGCGCTGGCCAGCACGCGGTCACCGGCGCGGGCTTGCCATTGGTCGTCGAGCCGGTGCAGTTCCAGTGCCTCGTGGTGGGTGAGCACTTCAATCAGTGGATGTTTGGCCTGCCACTGGCACAGCGCGGGCGGATGCACCCAACCGCCCTCTGGAAAAAACAACCCGCCGTGGGCCAGTTCGATTCCCGCCTTTTGCTGCGCCTGCTCGCGGTCCAGTAGATGCAGCAGGTCCGGAGCAAAGGCGTTTGCCAATTGAGCCTGACGCTGGATCTCTTTGGCGTCAAACGCCAGTTGCAACACGCCACAGCCGTCCCAATCGACACCTCGGTGCAAATGTTCCAGCAGGCGTCGGGTGTGGCCAAAACCGCTGACTATCAGCTGGGACAAGGCCGTGCCATGGGCCGAAAGTTTGAGGTACAACACACCCTGTGGGTTGCCCGACGCTTCCTGTGCCAAGCCGGCGTGGCGCTCCAGAAGGCTGACACGCCAACCCCTGGCGGCCAGGCTGGCGGCGGTCGCGCACCCGGCCAGGCCACCGCCGATGACCAGGGCATGGCGTTCTCCCTCGATGGCGGGTGGCCGGGCGAACCAGGGTTTACGTGGGGCCGGCGCGGGTAAGTCGGCGGGCCAACCGACAAACTCCCCACGCAGGATCTCCCACTTATGGCCGATGCCTGGCGTGCGTTTCATCTTGAACCCGGCGGCATTGATCAACCGCCTTACCCAGCCGGTGCTGGTGAAGGTGCTGATGGTCGAGCCCGGTGCCGCCAGGCGCGCCAGTTGGGCGAACAGCTCGGCGGTCCACATGTCGGGGTTTTTCGCCGGGGCGAACCCGTCGAGAAACCATGCATCGACCTGGGCGTCCAGTTGCGGCAATTGTTCCAGCGCATCGCCGATCAACAGGGTCAGGGTCACGCGGCCATTGTCCAGTACCAGGCGCTGGAAACCCTGGTGGATGGCAATGTATTGCGCCAGCAGTTGCTCGGCCAAGGGTTGCAGTTCGGGCCAGAGGGCGAGGGCGCGTTGCAGGTCGGCATGGCTGAGGGGGTACTTTTCCACGCTGACAAAGTGCAGCCGCGCACCGGCGACTGCGTGCTGTTCGAACAACTGCCAGGCGCAGAGGAAGTTCAAACCGGTGCCGAAGCCAGTTTCACCAATCACCAGGCGCCCATCTGCGGGCAAGGCGGCGAAGCGTTCCTGCAAGCGGTTCTGCTCCAGGAACACGTAGCGGGTTTCTTCCAGGCCCGACTGGTCGGAGAAATACACGTCGTCGAATACCCGCGAATGCGGGCGGCCTTGGTCATCCCAGTCGAGCTGGGCGTGGGTGATGGGGTTCATGGCGGCTCATAAAATGAAAGCGGGCAAAGGCAAGGCGGCCATTCTAGCCGATCAACAGGCGTTGAATTGATCCATGGCAAGGCTGGGTTGTATTTCCTTGCGCGTGTCGGGGCCCAATCCGCTAGTCTTGAGCCATCTTGAAACGGAGCTGCCCATGTTCGAATCCGCCGAAATCGGTCACGCCATCGACAAAGACACCTACGACGCCGAAGTGCCGGCCTTGCGTGAAGCCTTGCTGGAAGTTCAGTACGAGCTGCAACAGCAGAAACGCTTCCCGGTGATCATCCTCATCAACGGCATCGAGGGCGCGGGCAAGGGTGAAACCGTCAAGCTGCTCAATGAATGGATGGACCCGCGCCTGATCGAAGTCCGCACCTTCGACCAGCAGACCGACGAAGAACTGGCGCGTCCACCGGCCTGGCGCTACTGGCGGCAACTGCCGGCCAAGGGCCGCATGGGCATTTTCTTCGGCAACTGGTACAGCCAGATGCTGCAAGGCCGCGTGCATGGGCAGATCAAGGATGCGCGCCTGGACCAGGCCATCGCCGGCGCCGAACGTCTGGAAAAGATGCTCTGCGATGAAGGTGCGCTGATCTTCAAGTTCTGGTTCCACCTGTCCAAAAAACAGATGAAGGCGCGCCTCAAGGCCCTGGCCGACGACCCGCTGCACAGCTGGCGCATCAGCCCATTGGACTGGCAGCAGTCCAAGACCTACGACAAGTTCGTGCATTTCGGTGAGCGTGTGCTGCGCCGCACCAGCCGCGATTACGCGCCGTGGCATGTGATCGAAGGCGTCGACCCCCATTACCGTGGGCTGACCGTGGGCAAGATCCTGCTCGATGGGCTGCAAAGTGCCCTGAACCTGGCCAAGGTCAAGGCCAGCGGCATGAACCCGGCGCCGTTGCTTGCCTCGGTGGACCAAAAGAGCCTGCTCGACAGCCTCGACATGACCCTGCGCCTGGACAAGGACGACTATGAAGAGCAACTGATTACCGAACAGGCGCGCTTCTCTGGCCTGATGCGCGACAAACGCATGCGCAAGCACGCGCTGGTAAGCGTGTTCGAGGGCAACGACGCGGCGGGCAAGGGTGGGGCGATCCGTCGAGTGGCGGCAGCACTGGACCCGCGCCAGTACCACATCGTGCCGATTGCCGCGCCCAGCGAAGACGAACGGGCCCAGCCTTATCTATGGCGGTTCTGGCAGAAAATCCCGGCGCGCGGCATGTTCACCGTGTTTGACCGCTCCTGGTACGGTCGCGTGCTGGTGGAACGCATCGAAGGCTTCTGTACCCCTGCGGACTGGATGCGCGCCTATGGCGAGATCAATGACTTCGAAGAGCAACTGCGCGATGCGGGGGTGATCGTGGTCAAGTTCTGGCTGGCCATCGACAAGGAGACGCAACTGGAGCGCTTCCAGGCCCGTGAAGAAATCCCCTTCAAACGCTTCAAGATCACCGAAGACGACTGGCGCAATCGCGACAAGTGGGACGACTACCGCGCGGCAGTGGGCGATATGGTTGACCGCACCAGCACCGAGGTGGCGCCCTGGACTCTGGTCGAGGCCAACGACAAGCGCTGGGCGCGGGTCAAGGTGCTGCGCACCATCAACCGTGCGCTGGAAGAAGCGTTTGATAAAAGCGACAAGCACGACAAAAAGAAAAAGAAATAGCCTGTAGGAGCGAGCTTGCTCGCGAAAAACGTCAACGATAACGCGTGCTTCCTGAGTGAACGCGGCGCCTATTAGTTTTTCGCGAGCAAGCTCGCTCCTACAGAGGCTCCATGCTTTTGCATCCACGCAGTGAATGATCATCGCGGTCGGCCAGGCCTGGATCTATCCTCGATCCACAACCACAAGATCGAGGTAGCCCATGCGTGAAGTAGTGATCGTCGACAGCGTGCGAACCGGCCTGGCCAAATCCTTTCGCGGCAAGTTCAACCAGACCCGTCCCGATGACATGGCGGCCCATTGTGTCAATGCGCTGCTGGCCCGCAACGGTATCGACCCTGCGACGGTAGAAGACTGCATCGTCGGTGCCGGCTCCAACGAAGGCGCCCAGGGCTATAACATCGGGCGTAACGTGGCGGTGCTCTCGCAACTGGGCACCGGTACGGCGGGCATGACTCTCAACCGTTTCTGTTCGTCGGGCTTGCAGGCGATTGCCATTGCCGCCAACCAGATCGCTTCGGGCTGCAGCGACATCATTGTTGCCGGTGGCGTGGAGTCCATCAGCCTGACCATGAAGAGCGTCAACACCGATAACCTGATCAACCCGCTGCTTAAAGAACAGGTGCCGGGCATTTACTTCCCCATGGGCCAGACCGCCGAAATCGTTGCGCGCCGCTATCACGTCAGCCGCGAAGACCAGGACCTTTATGCGCTGCAAAGCCAGCAACGCACCGCCCAGGCCCAGGCTGATGGCTTGTTCAACGATGAAATCGTGCCGATGGCGGTCAAGTACAAGGTCGAGGACAAGAACACTGGCGCGGTGCAGATCCTGGATGGCGTGGTAGACCGGGACGACTGCAACCGCCCGGACACCACCCTGGCCAGCCTCAGCGGCCTGAAGCCGGTATTTGCCGAGGATGGCTCGGTAACGGCAGGTAACTCCTCGCAGCTCTCCGACGGTGCGTCGATGACCCTGGTGATGAGCCTGGAAAAAGCCTTGGCACTGGGGCTCAAGCCCAAGGCGTTCTTCCGTGGCTTTACCGTGGCCGGTTGCGAGCCGGATGAAATGGGCATTGGCCCGGTGTTCTCGGTGCCCAAGTTGCTCAAGGCCAAGGGTTTGCAGGTGGCGGATATCGACTTGTGGGAACTCAATGAGGCCTTTGCTTCCCAGTGCCTTTACGCACGCAATCGCCTGGAGATCGATAACGCCAAATACAATGTCAACGGCGGCTCGATTTCCATCGGCCACCCGTTCGGCATGACCGGCTCGCGGCAGGTGGGGCACCTGGTGCGCGAGCTGCAACGGCGCAACCTGCGTTACGGGATTGTCACCATGTGCGTGGGTGGTGGGATGGGCGCCACCGGACTCTTCGAAGCCGTACGCTGAGTCAGGTGGGAATACCGCCAATGTGGGAGCTGGCTTGCCTGCGATTGCGGTGGGTCAGCGACAGATTGGACACAGATAAATCGCCATCGCAGGCAAGCCAGCCCCCACCTTCAAGACTGTGACGTATCCGAACTCAGTGACTTGCCCCTAGAATGCCTGCTCCACTTCCTCTGGCATCTGGGGCACTCATGCACATCTCTTCCGGCCGCTGGGTCTACGGTTTCTTCCTGACCCTGCTGACCGCGTTTCTGTGGGGCATTCTCCCGATCAAGCTCAAGCAAGTGTTGCAGGTGATGGACCCGATCACCGTGACCTGGTTTCGCCTCATGGTAGCGGGCACGTGCCTGTTCGTTTACCTGGCCGCCACCAAACGCCTGCCCAGCCGCAAAGTGCTTGGCCCCAAGGGTGGGTGGCTGGTGGGCATGGCGGTGTGTGGCCTGGTGGGCAACTACGTGTTGTACCTGGTTGGCCTGAAAATGCTCAGCCCAGGCACGGCGCAGTTGGTGGTGCAGATGGGCCCGATCTTTCTGATGGTTGCCAGTGTGTTTGTGTTCAAGGAGCGCTTCAGCTTGGGGCAGGGGGTGGGGCTGATGATGCTGATCGCAGGCTTTGGCTTGTTCTTCAACCAACGCCTGGTGGAGTTGCTGACGTCCATGGGCACTTACACTGCCGGTGTGCTGACGATCCTGCTCGCCACCACCATCTGGGTGTTCTATGCACTGGGGCAGAAGCAGTTGCTGACGGTATGGAATTCATTGCAGGTGATGATGGTGATCTACTTGTCGTGCGCGGTGTTGCTCACGCCTTGGGCGCACCCGCTGGAGGCGCTGCAATTGAGCCCGCTGCAAGGCTGGCTGCTGCTGGCGTGCTGCATGAATACGCTGGTGGCCTACGGCGCATTTGCCGAAGCCCTGGCGCATTGGGAAGCCTCGCGGGTCAGTGCGACCCTGGCGTTGACGCCGTTGGTGACCTTTGTGGCGGTGGCAGTGTCGGCCTGGCTGTGGCCGGACTATGTGCAAGCCGAAGAGATCAATGCCTTGGGGTATGTGGGGGCTTTGGTGGTGGTGACTGGCTCGGCGATGGTGGCGCTGGCGCCTTCGCTGCTCGCCGGGCTCAGGGCCCGGCGGCTGCGGATGTCGGTTTAAGCGCCGAGCATGTTTTCCGGGCGCACCCACTGGTCAAACTCGGCATCGGTGAGGTAGCCCAGCTCCAGTGCAGCCTCACGCAGTGTCAGCCCTTCGGCGTAAGCCTTCTTGGCGATTTCGGCTGACTTGTCGTAGCCGATATGCGGGTTGAGGGCGGTGACCAGCATCAGCCCGCGTTCCAGGTGCTGGGCCATTTGCTCGGCGTCGGGTTCAAGACCGGCAATGCAATGCTCCTGGAAGTTGTTGCAGCCATCGGCCAGCAGGCGAATCGACTCCAGCAGGTTGTGGATGATCACCGGTTTGTACACGTTCAACTGCAAGTGCCCTTGGCTGGCGGCCATGCCGATGGTCACGTCGTTGCCCAGCACCTGGCAGGCCAGCATCGACAGCGCTTCGCATTGTGTGGGGTTGACCTTGCCGGGCATGATCGAACTGCCCGGTTCGTTGGCCGGCAACTTGACTTCGGCCAGCCCGGCGCGAGGGCCCGAACCCAGCAGGCGCAGGTCGTTGGCGATCTTCATCAGCGCCACGGCCAGGGTTTTCAGCGCGCCGTGCAGGGTCACCAGCGGCTCATGGCCGGAGAGGGCGGCGAATTTGTTCGGCGCGGTCACAAAGGGTAGACCCGACAACGCGGCCAGCTCGGAAGCAATCGCCTCGCCAAAGCCATGGGGGGCATTGAGGCCGGTGCCGACGGCGGTGCCGCCCTGGGCCAGCTCGCACACCGCGGGCAGGGCGCTGCGGATCGCACGCTCGGCGTAATCGAGCTGGGCGATAAACGCCGAAAGTTCCTGGCCGAAGGTGATCGGTGTGGCATCCATCATGTGGGTACGGCCGGTCTTGACCAGCTTCATATGCCGCGCGGCCAATTCTGCCAGTCCACCGGACAAGGTGGCGATCGCCGGCAGCAGTTGCTTGTTCACCGCTTGCACCGCAGCAATGCTCATGGCGGTGGGGAAGCAGTCGTTGGAACTCTGGGAACGGTTGACGTGATCGTTGGGGTGCACCGGGCTCTTGCCGCCGCGGTTGTTGCCGGCCAGTTCGTTGGCGCGGCCAGCGATCACTTCGTTGGCGTTCATGTTGCTCTGGGTGCCACTGCCGGTCTGCCAGACCACCAGCGGGAACTGGTCGTCATGCTGGCCGTCCAGGACTTCGTCGGCAGCCTGCTCGATCAGGCGGGCAATATCGGCAGGCAGGTCGCCGTTGCGGTCGTTGACCCGCGCCGCGGCCTTCTTGATCAGGGCCAGGGCATGCAATACCGCCAGCGGCATGCGCTGCTCGCCAATCGCGAAATTGACCAGCGAACGTTGGGTTTGCGCGCCCCAATAGGCGTCATCAGGGACCTGTACTTCCCCCAGGCTGTCGGTTTCGATACGGCTCATCGGTCACCCTCCTTATGCAGTCGTGATTGGTCAGTTTAGGCCCTGGCGGCCAGCGTGGGTTCCCTAAAAGCGCATTTGTGCCATCGCGCCCCGTGAAACCGGGGCTTGCCAAGGAGTGGGGTTGAGCCGCGAGGTTTTTTAGGCGCAGAATGGTCGCCCTTGGGGTCTTACCTCGCCTGCTAGAAAAGGAAACTCGATGACTCGTCTTCGTGCCATCTGTACCGCGGTTGCTCTGGTTTGCGCCAGCGGCCAGGTTCTTGCCGATACCGCCAGCCACAACGCCAGTGCCGAAGCCTTCCTTACCCTGGCCCATGCTGACAAGCTGGGGACCCCGGTGTACATGCAAGTGCAGCAAATGTTCGCCCAGCGTTTCGAACAGACCAAGGCGCCTGCCGCCAAGCAGTCGGTACTGGACAGCTACCAGGCCAAGGCCAACGCCGCTCTGGACCAGGCCATCGGCTGGCCGAAGCTCAAGCCTGACATGGTCAAGCTCTACACCACCAACTTCAGCGAATCCGAGCTCAAGGACCTGGTAGCGTTCTACCAGTCGCCACTTGGCAAGAAAGTCCTGGAAAAAATGCCCCAGCTGACCCAGCAATCGGCCCAGATGACCCAGGCCAAGCTGGAAAGCGCCGTACCGGTGGTGAACAAGCTGTTGGAAGACATGACCAACGAGCTGGCGCCAAAAGCCGCCGCACCGGCCAAGAAGAAGTAAGCAGGAATGACCATGCAACAGCGTATCGAAACGGCCCTTGCCGCCCTGGCCCCGCAACATTTGAGCGTGCTGGATGAAAGCCACATGCACAGCCGTGGGTTGCAGACCCACTTCAAGGCCGTGCTGGTCAGCCAGCAGTTCGAGGGGCTCAACCGCGTCAAGCGCCATCAGAAGGTCTACGCCACCCTGGGTGATCTGATGAGCGAGTTCCATGCGCTGGCGCTGCATACCTATACGCCCGACGAGTGGGCGACAATCGACGCAGCCCCGGCCTCGCCGACCTGCGCCGGCGGACATTGAAGCAGCCACAAGTTTTCAGCTGCAAGCTTCAAGAGTAGAGCCCTCGCAGCTGCCTTCTTGCTACAATCCTCAGCGCGCCGCTTAGTCGGCGCGTTTTTTTTGCTTTTACTTGTAGCTTGCAGCTAAAAACTCGCAGCTGCTATCCGGTTCACCCCTTACGAGGGTAGCCACCTGGAGAGAACACCCATGACTCAACCGATTGTCGTGGCGGCACTGTATAAGTTCGTCACCCTCGAAGATTACGTCGCCCTGCGCGAGCCCCTGTTGCAGGCGATGGTCGATAACGGCATCAAAGGCACCTTGCTGATCGCCGAAGAAGGCATCAACGGCACCGTTTCCGGCAGCCGCGAAGGCATTGACGGCCTGATGGCGTGGCTGAAAACAGACCCGCGCATGGTCGACATCGACCACAAGGAATCCTACTGCGACGACCAGCCGTTCTATCGCACCAAGGTCAAGCTCAAGAAAGAGATCGTGACCCTGGGCGTTGAAGGCGTCGACCCGAACAAAAAAGTCGGTACCTATGTCGACCCGCAGGATTGGAATGCGTTGATCAGCGACCCGGAAGTGCTGTTGATCGACACCCGTAACGACTACGAAGTGTCCATCGGCACCTTTGAAGGCGCAATCGACCCGAAAACCACCAGTTTTCGCGAATTTCCCGACTACATCAAAGCCAACTTCGACCCGGCCAAGCACAAGAAGGTCGCCATGTTCTGCACCGGCGGCATTCGTTGTGAGAAGGCCTCGAGCTACATGCTCAGCGAAGGCTTCGATGAGGTCTACCACCTCAAGGGCGGTATCCTGAAGTACCTCGAAGAGGTGCCCCAGGAAGAAACCAAATGGCAGGGCGACTGCTTTGTGTTCGACAATCGCGTGACCGTGCGCCACGACTTGAGCGAAGGCGACTACGATCAATGTCATGCCTGCCGCACACCCGTGAGCGTAGAAGACCGCGCCTCCGAGCATTACGTGGCGGGCATCAGTTGCCCCCATTGCTGGGATAAGCTGCCGGAGAAGACCCGTCGCAGTGCGATCGACCGCCAGAAGCAGATCGAACTGGCCAAGGCCCGCAACATGCCGCACCCGATTGGTTACAACTACAAGCAAACCCCTTCCGAGGCCTGAGCCATGTCTGCGCGCCTGCTCTATGTAATGGACCCGATGTGTTCCTGGTGCTGGGGCTTTGCCCCGGTGGCACAAGCGCTGGTGGAGCAGGCCCAGGCGGCCGGCGTGGACGTGCACCTGGTGGTGGGCGGCTTGCGCACCGGCAGCGGCGCGGCGCTGGAGCCGACTACCCGGCGCTACATCCTTGAACACTGGCAGGCCGTCACCGACGCCACCGGCCAGCCGTTCAAGCGTGACGGCGCGCTGCCCGACGGTTTTGTCTACGACACGGAGCCGGCGTGCCGCGCTATCGTCACCGCACGCAGCCTGGCGCCGGATTGCGCCTGGAAGCTGCTGGGGCTGATCCAGCGTGCGTTCTATGTCGAAGGCCGGGACGTGACCCTCGCCCATGTGTTGGTTGAGCTGGCCGAGCAGGCCGGCATTCCACGTATCGAGTTTGCCGGCGAGTTCGACCGTGCCGAGCAGCACGCCGCCACGGCGGCCGATTTCACTTGGGTGCAAGACCTGGGCATTGCCGGGTTCCCGACCCTGCTGGCCGAGCGCAACGGCCAGTTGGCCTTGCTGACCAATGGTTACCAGCCGCTGTCCGAGCTGTCGCCGTTACTGGGTCGATGGCTGGAGCGAGCTGCCTGTGTATGAACAGCCTCCACGCACCGACCGCCTGACCTGGGCAGAAATTCGCCGCCTGGCCCTGCGCCACAAGAAATCCCTGTGGGTCGCCAACGGTGTCGCCGTGCTCGCCACCCTGTGCAGCGTGCCTATCCCGCTGTTATTGCCGTTGCTGGTGGACGAAGTGCTGCTGGGCCATGGCGATGCCGCCCTCAAGGTGATGAACCACGCGCTGCCCCTGGGTTGGCAAAAAGCCGCTGGCTATATCGGCCTGATGCTCTTGGTCACCCTGGCCCTGCGCTGCGGCGCGCTGGTGTTCAACGTGGTGCAGGCGCGGCTGTTTGCGCGCTTGGCCAAGGACATCGTGTACCGCATCCGCGTGCGCCTGATCGAGCGTCTCAAGCGTATCTCTCTGGGTGAGTACGAAAGCCTGGGCAGCGGTACGGTCACCACTCATCTGGTGACCGACCTGGACACGCTGGACAAATTCGTGGGTGAAACCCTCAGTCGCTTCCTGGTGGCGATGCTGACCCTGGTCGGCACCTCGGCGATCCTGGTGTGGATGCATTGGCAACTGGCGTTGTTGATCCTGTTGTTCAATCCGTTGGTGATCTACGCCACGGTGCAATTGGGCAAGCGCGTCAAGCACCTCAAGAAGCTGGAAAACGACAGTACTTCACGCTTTACCCAGGCGCTGACTGAAACCCTCGATGCCATCCAGGAAGTACGTGCCGGCAACCGCCAAGGCTTTTTCCTCGGGCGGCTGGGCCAGCGTGCTCAGGAAGTGCGTGACTACGCCATTCATTCCCAGTGGAAAACCGACGCGTCGAGCCGCGCCAGTGGCTTGCTGTTCCAGTTCGGTATCGACATCTTCCGCGCCGCGGCCATGCTCACCGTGCTGTTTTCCGACCTGTCCATCGGCCAGATGCTCGCGGTGTTCAGTTACCTGTGGTTCATGATTGGCCCGGTGGAACAACTGCTGAACCTGCAATACGCCTATTACGCGGCGGGTGGCGCGCTGTCGCGCATCAACGAGCTGCTGGCGCGTGCCGATGAGCCGCAATACCCAGGCGGCGCAGACCCGTTCAGCGGGCGCGAGACGGTCGGCATCGAAGTGCGTGGCCTCGACTTCGGCTACGGCGAAGACCTGGTACTCAACCAGTTGAACCTGGCCATCGCACCGGGTGAAAAGGTGGCAATTGTCGGCGCCAGCGGCGGCGGTAAAAGCACCCTGGTGCAACTGTTGCTGGGGCTCTACACACCGCAGTCCGGCAGCATTCGTTTTGGTGCTGCCACCCAGCAGGAGATCGGCCTGGAGACCATCCGCGAAAACGTCGCGGTGGTGCTGCAACACCCTGCGCTGTTCAACGATACCGTGCGCGCCAACCTGACCATGGGCCGCACCCGCACCGATCAAGCCTGCTGGCAGGCGCTGGAAATCGCCCAACTGGATGCTACTGTCAAGGCATTGCCCTTGGGCCTGGACAGCGTGGTCGGGCGTTCGGGCGTGCGCTTTTCCGGTGGCCAGCGGCAACGCCTGGCGATTGCCCGCATGGTGCTCGCCGAGCCTAAAGTGGTGATTCTGGACGAGGCCACGTCTGCATTGGATGCGGCGACCGAATACAACCTGCACCAGGCACTGGCGCGGTTTCTCAGCGGGCGTACTACACTGATCATCGCTCACCGGCTGTCTGCGGTGAAGCAGGCTGACCGAGTGTTGGTGTTCGATGGCGGGCACATCGCCGAGGATGGCGACCATCAGCAGTTGATTGCCGATGGTGGGTTGTACGCCAAACTGTACGGACACTTGCAACAAGTACGTTGATTTAGCTTAGGCTGTGCTATCGGGAGCGGATTTTCGCGTGCGTATTAAGCTGTGCATGTGTAAGGGACTTCATGAAGCAAAAGCGGACTCTCGGAACGCCACGCCTGTTGGGTATTGTCTGGCCCTTCATCGCCGTCGTGTTGTTCCAGGCATTGTTAGGCTGCGTCAGTCTCTACGTGCTTTCGGCAGTGCGGGGTTATGTGGCGGGCGAAAGCCTGTGGTCCAAGGGCCAGAAGGATGCTATCTACTACCTGACCCTCTACGCCGATAACCGCAACGACGCCACCTACCTCAAATACCAGCAGGCCATTGCCGTGCCCCAGGGTGGGCATGAATTGCGCATTGCCCTGGACCGTCCCAATCCAGACATGGAGGCCGCGCGCCTGGGTATCCTCAAGGGCGGCAACCATCCGGACGACGTTTCCAGCCTGATCTGGCTGTACCTCAACTTCCGCCATTTCAGCTACCTGGAAAAAGCCATTGAGCTGTGGACGGTGGGCGACGGCTATCTGCTGCAGTTGGATGAGCTGGCCCAGGAGATGCACGGCGCCATTACCTCCGGCTACGTCAGCAGTGACGATGTCCATAGCTGGAAGGCGCGCATCACGGCCATCAATGAAGGGGTGACGCCCGCCGCCAAGGCGTTCAGCGATGCCCTGGGCGAAGGTTCGCGGATGATCCTGCGCCTGTTGTTGATCACCAACCTGGCGACGGCCTTGGGCCTGATCGTGTTGGCGCTGCTGCGCACCCACAAGCTGCTGGCCCAGCGTCATGCCTTTGCCGATGCGCTGCAAGCGGAGAAGGAGCGGGCGCAGATTACATTGGAGTCGATTGGCGACGGGGTGATTACCACCGATGTCGACGGGGCCATTGCCTATATGAACCCTGCCGCTGAAGCCTTGACCCACTGGCGCTCGGAGCAGGCCCAGGGCCTGCCGCTGGCGGCGTTGTTCAAGCTTTTGAATGAAAACGCCGAGCCCGACGGATTCACCCTGATTGAGCACATCGTCAAGGGCCAGTTCAGCGGCGGCAGCGAGCATTCCAAGCTGATCCAGCGCCTGGACGGCAGCACGGTCTCGGTCACCCTGGTGGGCGCGCCGATCCGCAGCGCCGGCAAGATCAGCGGTGCGGTCCTGGTGCTGCACGACATGACCCAGGAACGCCAGTACATCGCCAATCTTTCCTGGCAGGCCACCCATGACGCCTTGACCGGCCTGGCCAACCGTCGCGAGTTCGAGTTCCGCCTTGAACAGGTGCTGCAACAGGTAGCGCGCCAGCAAAGTGGGCGACATGCCTTGATGTTCCTCGACCTCGACCAGTTCAAGCTGGTCAATGACACCTGTGGGCACGCGGCAGGCGATGAATTGTTGCGTCACATCTGCGCGCTGTTGCAATCAGACTTGCGCGAAGGCGATACCCTGGCTCGGTTGGGCGGCGACGAGTTTGGCATCCTGCTGGAAAACTGCCCGGCGCCGGTGGCGGAAAAAATCGCCGAGAGCCTGCGCCATACCGTGCAAAGCTTGCACTTCGTGTGGAAGGGGCGGCCCTTCATGACCACTGTCAGCATCGGCCTGGTGCATATCTCGCAAACCCCGACCACCCTGGAAACCTCCCTGCGCGCCGCCGACATGGCGTGCTACATGGCCAAGGAAAAGGGGCGCAACCGGGTGCAGGTCTACCACGTCGACGACTCCGAGTTGTCTCTACGGTTTGGCGAGATGGCCTGGGTACAGCGGCTGCATATCGCCCTTGAAGAAGATCGCTTTTGCCTCTATGCCCAGGAAATCGCGCCGTTGGGCCCTACCGACGCTGGCAATGGGCACATCGAAATTCTCCTGCGCCTGCATGACGAAGCGGGGCGGATCATTTTACCCAACAGTTTTATTCCGGCTGCCGAGCGTTACGGTTTGATGACGTCCCTGGACCGTTGGGTAGTGGAAAACGTATTCAAGATTATCGCCCGCTGCATGCATGAGCGTCCGGGCCGACCCATGGCCATGTGTGCGATTAATCTGTCAGGCATCACCATTGGCGATGATGACTTTTTGGGTTTTTTACGTCAGAAATTCGATAGTTACAGCATTCCACCGGAAATGATTTGTTTTGAAATAACTGAAACGAGCGCTATAGCCAATTTGGGCAGTGCGATTCGATTTATTAATGAACTCAAAGCGTTAGGGTGCCATTTTTCCCTGGATGACTTTTGCGCCGGAATGTCCTCATTCGCATATTTGAAACATTTACCTGTAGACTTCCTGAAGATCGATGGAAGTTTCGTAAAGGATATGCTGGACGACCCGATTAACCGCGCCATGGTCGAGGTGATCAACCACATCGGCCACGTCATGGGTAAGCGCACGATTGCCGAGTTTGTTGAAACACCCCAGATCGAACAGGCTTTACTTGAGATAGGTGTGGATTACGCTCAGGGCTACCTGATTGAACGCCCGCAATTGTTTACCTTTGATAGCCTGCAGTGCCGACCTGAGCGGCCGCAGCCTCTGTTATTCAAGGCGCCCGGCACTTTCCGCTGAAACATTTGCTGGTCTGTACAATCACACTTGAAAAGGAGCCCCACAGTGATCGACACATTCAACAGAACCGGCCCGCTTATGGAAGCCTCGAGTTACCCCGCCTGGGCGCAGCAACTGATCCAGGACTGTAGCGAGAGCAAGCGTCGGGTTGTCGAGCACGAACTGTACCAGCGCATGCGCGACAACGCCCTCAGCGCCAAGACCATGCGCCACTACCTGATTGGTGGTTGGCCGGTGGTGGAACAGTTTGCCTTGTACATGGCGCAGAACCTGACCAAGACCAAGTTTGCCCGCCATCCTGGGGAGGATATGGCGCGCCGTTGGCTGATGCGCAACATTCGCGTGGAGCTCAACCATGCCGACTATTGGGTCAATTGGGCGCGGGCTCACGGCGTCAGCCTTGAAGAACTCCAAGCGCAGGAGGTGCCGCCCGAGTTGCACGCCCTGAGTCATTGGTGCTGGCACACCAGCTCGGCGGATGCGTTGATCGTCGCGATTGCCGCCACCAACTACGCGATCGAGGGGGCGACGGGGGAGTGGTCCGCCGTGGTCTGCTCTACCGGTGTGTATGCTGCCGCCTTCCCTGAGGAAGATCGCAAGCGGGCGATGAAGTGGCTGAAGATGCACGCCCAATACGACGATGCCCACCCTTGGGAAGCCCTGGAAATCATCTGCACACTGGCCGGGACCAACCCGAGCAAGGCCTTGCAGGAAGAGTTGCGCCAAGCGGTGTGCAAGAGCTACGACTACATGCACTTGTTCCTGGAAAGCTGCATGCGTCTAGAGAATGCGGAAAAAGACAAGGCGCCAGCCGTTCGCGAGCGCCCTGTGCGCATCGCCAGCGAGGCGTGATGTAACGGTTCGGATGGTATTTGTGGCCAGGGAGCTTGCTCCCGTTGGACTGCGTAGCAGGCTCATTCTTTTTAAATAAAAAATGGGGCCGCTTCGCGCCCCAGCGGGAGCAAGCTCCCTCGCCACAACTGGCCTTATCCCGCCATCGCCAAGCGGTTGCGACCTTCGCGCTTGGCCACGTACAACGCATTGTCGGCCCGGCGCAGCAGGCTTTCAGCCGACTCGGCCGCCAGCAGCGTAGAACAGCCGAGGCTCACGGTCAGTTCGATTCGCGTGCCCTCCACCCAGTAGTCCTGGGCTTGCGCCGCCTGGCGCAGGCGTTCTCCCACCATTCTCGCGGCATCGCGACCGGTGTTGGAGAGCAGGATCAAAAACTCTTCCCCGCCAAACCGAAACACCATGTCCACGTTGCGCAGCTGGCGTTTGATCGCCCCGGCTACGGCGCGCAGCACGCTGTCGCCCGCAGCATGCCCATGGGTGTCGTTGATTTTCTTGAAGTGGTCGATGTCCAGCATTAACAAAGAGAGCGGGTGCAAATGCCGGCGTGCCATGTCGATTTCTCGCTGCAGCGTCTGGTCCATGGCCACACGGTTGCCGGTTTCGGTCAACGGGTCACGCAGGGCGCTGCGGGTGGCGGCGCGGTAGAGCAGGGCGTTGCGCATCGGATAAAGCAAGGTCACCAGCAGGAGTTCGAGTTGGCTCAGTTCTTCTTCAAGCAACCGCTGGTTGCGACGAAAGACCAGTTCCCCCAGGTGTTCGCCTTCATGGCTCAGGGTGTAGCTGACGGAGTGATGACCCCGGTGGCCAAACTCCAGGCGCAGGTCGCTGGCGGCGTGACGGTATTGCAACGCGTCCAGCGGCACCAGGCGCTGAACCTCACGAAAGAACAGGCCCAGGATGCGCTCCGGCTCCAGGCTGGTCTGCAACTGCTGGTTCAGTTGCTGGCGAAGTTCGGCGAGGGTGGCGGGGCGGCGTGGGCGTAAGGATGGCTGGCCAAATCCCAGGCGTTGCAATTTGGCACTGTCAAAGTCAATTGCGTTGGTCTGGGTGGGGGTTTTCATAAGCGCGTGGCCTCTAAGCACTGGGCTGTCTTACAGGCGGGATGAGGGTGGCGAGTGCCAAGCGTCTTACTGATCCTTCAGTTCCGTAAAACATTGGAAACAGTTTAAACCGCTTTTCATTGGGTTATAACCCCATGGCCCTGCCGCACGTCTTGTCATCGCCGAACCTGCTTGAACAGTACTAGAGCGAGATTCATGCCAAGTGTCTTTAGTTGGAAAAAATACTTATAAATCAATTAACTAATTTTTAAATAAGAAAAGTCCGTTAAAGCATGGCGCCAGTTATTTGGCTGATTTGGGCCAGCGTTGCCGCCGGCCCGGTTGACGTAACTGTTTCGGTGGGGCGAGTTGCTTGTCGCAAATAAACAACGCTTCGTTATTCGTGAACAAAGTACACCGCACCCATCACCACTAGACCAAGGTGGTACGGTCGATTTGCGCGATGGAGGTGACCCCGGTCAGGGTCATGGCCACGCGCATTTCCTTGGCGAAGATGTCCAGCAGATTCTCTACCCCATGCTGGCCCTCGGCGGCCAGCGCGTAGGCGGTGGCGCGCCCCAGCAGGCACGCCTTGGCGCCCAGGGCGAGCATGCGCACCACGTCGAGCCCGGAGCGAATGCCGGAGTCCACCAGCACGGTCAAGTCATCGCCCACCGCTTCGGCAATTGGCGGCAACGCCTTGGCCGTGGACAGCACTCCGTCGAGCTGGCGGCCGCCATGGTTGGAGACCACGATGCCGTCGGCACCGAAACTCACCGCGTCCTTGGCATCCTGGGGGTCGAGGATGCCCTTGATGATCATCGGGCCTTTCCAGAACTCGCGGATCCACTCCAGGTCTTTCCAACTGATGGACGGGTCGAAGTTGTTGGCCAGCCAACCAATGTAGTCCTCCAGGTGGGTGGGTTTGCCCAGGTATTTGGAAATATTGCCCAGGTCGTGAGGGCGGCCCATCAAGCCCACATCGAAGGCCCACTGCGGCTTGGTCACCGCCTGCAACATGCGTCGCTGCGCTGCGTAGGGGCCAGACATGCCCGAGTGCGCATCGCGGTAGCGTGCGCCGGGTGTGGGCATATCCACCGTGAACACCAGGGTGGTCACGCCAGCTGCCTGCGCCCGCTCCAGAGCGTTGCGCATGAAGCCGCGATCCTTGAGCACATACAGTTGGAACCAGATCGACTGCGGGCTTTGCGAGGCCACTTCCTCAATCGAACACACCGACACTGTCGATAGGCAAAAAGGGATGTTTTTGTTGGCCGCCGCCTTGGCTGCTTGCACTTCACCGCGTCGCGCATACATGCCGGTCAGCCCGACCGGGCTAAGGATGACCGGCATCGCCAGTTCGGTGCCGAACAGCTGGGTGGTAAGACTCAGGTCGTCGACATTGCGCAGGATGCGTTGGCGCAGGCTGATCTCGGCCAGGTCCGAACTGTTGGCGCGCAGCGTGTGCTCGGCGTAGGCGCCGCCGTCGATGTAATCGAACAGAAAGCGCGGCAACTTGCGCTTGGCCGCAGCGCGGTAGTCGGAAGCGGACGAGATGATCATCGACGGTGTCTCCACAGGGCAAAGTGCTACACCCTAAGCAAAGTTATGCCATGATGAAAACAACTTTTATCACTGCCATCCAGTCGTTATAGGAATACTGATGAACCTACGAACACTGCGTGCGTTTGTCGAAGTGGTGCGCCAGGGCGGGTTCTCCCAGGCGGCCGAAGTGGTTGCCCTGACTCAGTCCACCGTCAGCAAAGCGGTCAAGACCCTTGAGGACGAATTAGGCATGCCGCTGCTCAATCGCCTTGGCCACAAGAACGAACTCACCGCCGCCGGCGAAATTGCCTACCGCCGCGCCTTGGTAATGCTCGCCGAACGCACCGACCTGATGGCTGAAATCAACGACCTGCGCGGCCTCCAGCGCGGCGTGCTGCGCATCGGCCTGCCGCCGGTAGGGTGCGGAGTCTTGTTTGCGGCGATGTTCGCCACTTACCGCAGCCGTTACCCGGGCATCGACATCGAACTGACGGAGTACGGCAGTAAAAGGCTGCGCGAATGCCTGGAAGCAGGGGAGGTGGACCTCGCCGCCTTGCTGCTGCCGGTTGATGAAGGTTTTGACTACCAACCGGTGCGCAACGAGCCATTGATCGCCGTATTGCCCATAGGTCACCCACTGGCCCAGCGCGAGCGCATCGACTTCACCGACCTGGCCGACTCACCCTTCATCCTGTTCGAGGCCGGCTTTGCCCTCAATGCCAAGATCCTCAGCGCCTGCGAACGCAAAGGCGTGACCCCCAAAGTCACCGCCCGCAGCGGGCAAATAGACTTTATCGTCGACCTGGTCACCGCTGGGCTGGGCGTTGCCTTCCTGCCTAGGATGCTGGCGCACAAACACCAACATCCCGGCATCGCCTTGATCCCCCTGGACGAGCCTCATACCGATTGGCACATCGCCCTGGCCTGGCGTTCCAGCGCTCATCTGCCACCGGCAGCGCGGGCCTGGTTGGATTTGGCCAAGGAACCGCCGTATTCAAGCGAGCAGGGCGACGATTTGCGGAAAATTTCTGAGGGCGCTTGACTTCTTCTTTTTAATCAGTAACATACGGCGCATTCCGCGATAGCTCAGTTGGTAGAGCAAATGACTGTTAATCATTGGGTCCCTGGTTCGAGTCCAGGTCGTGGAGCCAGATAGAGAAAAGCCTGCAGAGATGCAGGCTTTTTTTTGCTTGGGATTTGACCCAGCAATCCAGACGCTGAGCGCGCTTAGCATGACGCCATCTCTAATCCTTCGATTCAGAGGTAAGGCCAATGAAAGTCGCAGCAGTCGTTTCAACCAAAGGCGGACCGGGGAAAACCACGGTTGGCGCCAATCTAGGCGCGTTCTGCGCCGACGCGTGTCATTGGACCTTACTGATCGATCTCGATCCCAGCCGTCACTGTCCTTGTTCTATACGCTAACGCGTGAGGCGCCGGGCGGGACCTACCAACTGATCGTTAATAATGAAATGCCTCCGCGGAGCGCTTTCTTCTGTCGGTAATGAGGTGAAGCGCTGAGCCAGGCATTTGATAAAATTGCTAGCGAATGTGGCCGCGGGAATATCAACGGCCTTTAATAATTCACTATTATGAAAACTATGATTCAGTGCATAGGTGTAGACGCTAACTCAAAACCACCATTGATAACGAACTGAACGCCCATACAAACCAGCAGAAAACCAACGACTCGGGAAATTGCATCGATTCCTGACTCACCAAGCACTTTCATGATTCGCCCCGAACATCGTAAAGCTATCCAGAAAATAAGCGCAGTAATGATGAATACGGTTGCGGCTGCAAGGTGAATGACGAGTGGCAGGGTCTGGTAGGTCGACTGCAGGGTAGAGGCGGAGCTGATAAGCAACGCTATCGTGCCGGGGCCTGCTGCACCAGGAAGAGCTAAAGGTACAAATGACAGATCGCGGAAATGTGGGGTTGATTTCTCTTTCTCTGAAAGGAAATCTTTCTGAACCTCTGTTTCGTCAGGTGTCGTTGCTGGAAAAAGCATGGCGAAACCGATGTAGGTAACGATCAGGCCTCCGGCTATTCTCAAGCCGGGGACAGATATTCCGAATACCTGCATTACCAGGCTGCCTCCGTAGAAGCTGACAAACATAATCAGAGCTACATATAAGCTTGCCTTCAGGATTTGCCGGTTACGCTCTACTGTAGGCAGCTTTCCTCCAAGGCCTAGTAAAAGGGAGATGCTAGTTAGAGGATTGGCCATAGGAAGCAGGGCCAATAGTCCAATAAGAACATGATGAAAGTAATTGCCCATAGTGTTTTTACTCGGTTATGCAACGAATAGGAGGCTATAAGATTATTAAGGTCGTACGTCATCTGCCCTAACGAACCGATATCAAGTCAGGGGTCAATCGGGGAAGTATTTTTTTGCCTCTTCCGTGGTATAGCGCAGAAAGATCTGCACCGCCTGCGGAATCAAGCGTCGTGACAGTAGAAAAGCATACAGCGACATGTTCTGGAGGGTATAGCCAGGTAAAACACGTACCAGTTTTCCGCTCTCTACGGCCTCATTGGCGCTGGGCAAATTGAACTGCGCGATGCCAAGTCCGCGCAGAGTAAGATCCATGCGCGCATCGTTCGGTGTGGCAAGCAGGATGGCTTGCACCGGCATCAGGTGTTTATGTCCTTGGGGGTCGATCAGCTCCCACTCGGGTTCTCCCTGACGCCCAAGGCAGGGCCATTGCAGGAGATCGTCCGGTACACGGGGAGGTTTCCTGCCGGCCAGTAACAGGGGAGAAGCGAATAACCCTTGTGGCATTGAACAGATTGGCCGAGCAACCAGCGACTTGTTAATCACTTCGGCGCGGCGATGACTGAAGTAGACATCCACTGGCTCTTCAATGGGGTTTGGCACGCGTGTGCTGGCCTCCACTTCAAAATGAATTTCGTGCTGTTCTTCCAGCATTCGAGCGATAGCCGGGTTGATAAACCAGTGCACAACCTCGGGCGATCCGACGACCCGGATACGTCCTCTAATTTTTCCATCATCCGACTTGATCGCGCTTTCAACCTCCTGAAGGCCTTCGAACAAGGGCGCGATTTCGCTATAGAGCCGCTCGCCCGGGTCCGTCAATCGCATAGAGGGCATCCGATTGAACAAGCGCAGACCCAGGTGCTCCTCCAGCCGGGTCACGGCGCGACTGATGCTTGAAGTGTTCTGCCCAAGCCGTTCAGCCGCACGGCTGAAGTTCAATGTTTGCGCGGCAACGAGGAAGGTGTGGTATTCGCTCCACATGGCGTTGCTTTTATGCAATGTATAGTTGCTCCATATGGCATGGCTAAAATTAATAGGCTAACACTATCATCACCAAGTCTGAGAGCCATTTAGCGTATAGGAGTTCAACTGTGACCTCGATAAATCGTATTTTTGCCAGCCTAGTTGCCTTGATGGGGCTGGGGTTATTGTTAGGTGGAGCTTACCTCTTAACCCTTGGCGGATCGTTTTATTACGTGCTGGCCGGATGGGCCTATCTGAGCGCTGGCGTCATGCTTTGGCGTAGGCAAGTTTGTGGAGTATGGCTGCTGGTAGCGGTTGCCGTGCTGAGTGTTCCATGGGCGCTCTGGGAGTCAGGCACGTTCTATTGGGCGCTGTTTCCACGCCTGCTCGTACCGGCAGCGTTGGCGAGCATCGGCTTGCTCCTGTTATCCACTTGGTCGCCTGCGGACTCCCGGCGTCGGATACGCGGTCTGGGTGTACTAGCGCTATTAGGGACGGCGGTGTTCTTTGGGTTTGCCTTTACTCCACATGGTGTCGTCTCGCCTGGCTCGGGCACACCTTTTACTGCAGCCGCCACAAACACCACGCCTTCAAATTGGTCCGCATATGGCCGAACCACTGCGGGTACGCGCTACGCGCCCTTTACGCAGATCAACCGTGACAACGTTCAGGACCTGAAAGTGGCCTGGACCTATCGTACCGGCGCGAAGATCCAGTTGGACAAGGGCGCCGTGGATTCGAACACCCCATTGCAAATTGAAGATACGTTGTTCACTTGCACACCCGATGATCGCATTGCTGCCATCGATGCAGATACGGGGGTAGAACGTTGGAAATTCGATACCCATAGTGCATCTCCTATCTGGAACCGTTGCCGCGGCCTGGGTTACTACAAGCTCAAGGAGGCGCCGGCTGATGGCGTCTGTGCGGAACGAATCGTCAATTCCACCATCGATGCGCGCCTGATCGAACTAGATGCCAAGACCGGCAAGCAGTGCCCAGGTTTTGGCAGCGACGGCGTCGTCGACCTGAAGCAGGGCATGGGCGACGTTAAGCCTGGGTTCTACTTTCAGACCTCCGCGCCGCTGGTGGCGCGCGACTACATTATTATCAGTGGCTGGGTAGTTGATAACTACAGTCGCGGTGAGCCGTCAGGCGTGATCCGCGCCTTTGATGCCCGCACCGGCGCACTGGCATGGGCGTGGGACCTAGGCAACCCGGACATAACCGGCTTGCCACCGGCGGGGCAGACCTACACGCCCGGCACGCCCAACATGTGGACCGCCGCTGCCTATGACGACCAGTTGGGTCTTATCTATGCGCCGCTGGGAAATGCCACGCCGGACTTTTTCGGCATGGAGCGACCACCGCACTCGGATGAATACAACTCTTCCCTTGTCGCCCTCGATATCATGACGGGCCGCCCGAAATGGAAATTCCAGACCGTCCATCACGACATCTGGGACTACGACTTGCCTTCTCAACCCGCGCTGGTCGATTTGCCTGACGGCCAAGGCGGAACCATCCCCGGGGTATTGCAAACCACCAAGCGTGGCCAGCTTTTCCTGCTAAATCGCGCCACCGGAGAGCCGATTGCCGACGTCGTCGAAAAGCCCGTGCCTACGGCCGGTGCGGTACCTGAAGAAAAGCTTTCGCCTACACAGCCTTATTCGGTAGGGATGCCGACTATCGGTGCCGAACACCTCACCGAGAAGAAGATGTGGGGGGCAACCATGTTCGACCAACTCATGTGCCGCATCATGTTCAAGCAACTGCGCTACGAGGGCGACTTCACGCCGATCGGTCTGACCAAGGCGCTGGATCAGCCCGGCAATATCGGAGGATTCAACTGGGGTAGCGTCTCCTACGACCCCGTTAATCATCTGGCTTACATGAACGATATCCGGGTGCCGAACATCTTTTGGCTGATGCCTCGTGATGAATTCAATACTTGGACAAAAACCCACCAGATCGAGGTGAGCGGACATGGGCCGTCACCGCAGTTGAAAACACCTTACGGTCAAGCCATTTATATCTGGATGTCATCCCTAGGGGTTCCGTGCAACCAGCCACCCTATGGGACCGTCACGGCGGTCGATCTGAATACGCACAAGGTGGCCTGGCAAGTGCCGGCTGGCACCACAGAGCAATTGGGGCCACTGGGTATCGCATCACACCTGCCCATGCCCATGGGCATGCCAACTTATGCAGGAACGATGACCACGGCAGGCGGCCTCGTATTCTTTGCCGGTTATCAGGACTACTACATCCGGGCATACGACGGGCAAAGTGGCAAACTCGTCTGGGAACATGAATTACCGGTCGGCGCCAGCGCCACGCCGATCTCCTACGTCTCGCCGACGACGGGCAAACAGTACGTTGTCATTTCCGTAGGCGGGGCAGCGCATTCTCCCGACACCGGTGACTATGTAATGGCCTTCAGCCTTCCGACATCCCAACCGTGAAGCGTCTGCAGCGACAGCAAAAGAAGGCGTTACCTGTACATGGCCAGCGCTGAATACGTGTTCAAAGCTGACGAGAAACCGGCGATGGCGGGCAGTCCTTATAAGCCCAGGCTGTCGCCGGCCAGGCGTGGCATCTATTTTGTCGTAGGCTTATTCCTCGGGACCTGCACGACGCTGTGCAACGGCCTGGTGGCGAGCAATCTAGGCGTAATCTCTGGCTCTATTGGCGAGTACACGGCTCAGGTCTCATGGTTGGTGGCAGTTTTTTTGGCGATCAATGCCAGCGCCAACCTGACCTTGGTCAAGGCCCGGATGCAGTTCGGAATCCCTTTGGTCACGGCAAGCATTGTCGGTACCTACATCGCTGCCTGTGTGCTGCAGTTACTGTGGCCCACTTTGACAACTGCGGTCATTGCCACGGCGATCAACGGCTTGATGTGCGCGACGTTGATCGCCTTGAGTACCTATTATCTGATGCAGGCCCTAGCCCCATCGGCCCAGCCGATGGCCCTGATTATCAGCGTAGGGCTTACCCAGATAGGATCGCCGGTGGCGCGCATGATTCCCGTGGAGTTTCTCGCCTCGGAACATTGGTTGGGGCTGCACTTGTTGAATCTGGGCATTGGTATGGCGGTGTTGGGTGTGACGTTGGCGGTGCCTTTGCCACGCAGTGATAGGGCCAGCGTGTTTTCTGCCTCGGACGCAGTCGTGATTGTATTGCTGGTTTCATCCTTCCTGCTGTTTGCCGGTGTGCTTGGCCTCGGCCGGAGCTATTGGTGGACCGACGCGCCCTTTCTCGGCTGGATGCTGGTGGCGGCTATCTCGTTGCTGGTGACGGTGGTGTTCATTGAACGACGTCGGCGTCAGCCGCTGTTGCAATTGGAATGGCTGGGCAGTTTCGACTTGATGCGTTTTGTTGCGATTGCGCTGCTGGTTCGGCTATCGCTGGCCGAGCAGACTTTCGGCTCGGTAGGTTTGCTATCAATGGGCGGGCTCAATAACGATCAGTTGCGTGTCCTGTTTGCGTGCGTACTGGTGTCGATGCTGGCGGGGATCGTCGTCGCTTGCCTGACGTTGTCGCCCAAACGTATCCCCTGGCAGGTCATGGTCGCGGCGTTGTTTATCGCAACGGGAGCGTATCTGGACTCGCAATCCACCAGCCTCACGCGTGCGCCGCAACTGTACCTGAGCCAGTGTTTGATTGGGTTCGGTGCGACGCTGTTTATCGGGCCTGCCTTGATCTTTGGCTTCCTCAAACTGTTCGCGAAGGGACCTCAGTACATGATCACGCTCGTGGTCCTGTACGGGGCGAGCCAGAGTATCGGCAGCCTGGCAGGGTCGGCTGTAATGGGCAGCTACGAGTTCATCAGAACTCAGTCCCATATCGCTAGCCTGGCGGACAGTACGCCGATCACCAATCCCCTTGTCGTAGCGCGCCTCGGCATTGGCGAGGCGTTGCTTTCGAGTCATATAGTCGACCCGGAACAGCGCCAGAAACAGGGCAGCAAGCTGCTAGGACAAGCGTTGCAGCAACAGGCTAGCGTACTGGCATTCAATGACGTCTTTCGCATCGTGTCAGTGCTGGCTTTTGGCACCGCGATGTATGTGTTTTATCTGCAGATGTCGGCTTTTTTCCTCTCGCGCATCCGTCGCGAGCCTGAGAACGTAAATGACTGATTCCATGACTGTTCCATCGGATGTTGAACACACTGCTTTTCATTGGTCGCCCCCGCCCCGGGGCCGTTTGCAAGGCATCATCATGGTGCTGGCTGCGATTGGCGTTATTACGATCGTCCTGTACATCTGGAAGTTGCCGCCTTTTGACGCAGGTCTGCAACAGACAGATAACGCCTATGTGAGGGGGCGAACCACGGTGATTGCCCCTCAGGTCAGCGGCTATATCGTCCAGGTGGCCGGGCAAGATTTCGCGCAGGTCAAGCGAGGCGAGGTCCTTGTGCGTATTGACGATGAGGTCTATCAGGCGCAGGTAGATGAGGCGACCGCCAATCTTGCCGTCGCCAAGGCCGACCTCTCCAACAACCAGCAGGCGCACGCTGCTCGCATGGCGGGCATCGAGAGTCAAGTTGCAGCTACGGCCGGTGCGCAGGCGCGCTTATTGCGTGCCCGCGCTGATATGCAGCGCGCAAACGCGTTGGTCATGGATGGCGCCATTTCTACGCGCGAGCGCGACCAGGCACGAGCCGAGTTCAGTCAAGCCCAGGCCGAGGTACAGCAGGCGGGTGCGCAAGAGTCGATTGCTCGGGAGGAGTTGCGTACCGTGGATGTCGGCCGTGAAGGTCTGGAAGCCCAGGTGCGGGTGGCACAGGCAAAACTGCGTGCGGCTCAGATTGATCTTAATCACACGGTCATCCAGGCTCCGGAGGATGGCGTGCTCGGAGAAGTGGGCGTGCGGTTGGGCCAATTCGTGACCCACGGCACACAATTGATGTCGGTAGTACCCGCTGATCACTGGATAGTCGCGAACTACAAGGAGGCGCAGACTAAGGCTATTGCGCCCGGGCAGATCGCGACGCTCAGGATTGATGCGTTAGGAGGGGCGACGCTAAAGGGGCATGTCGAGCGGCTCTCACCAGCGACGGGCTCGGAATTCGCGGTGCTCAAGCCGGACAATGCAACGGGCAATTTCGTCAAGGTACCGCAGCGTATCGGGGTGCGTATATCTGTTGATCCGGACCAGCCTTTCGAGTCCTCGCTGCGCCCGGGCATGTCGGTTGAGGTCGATGTCGATACGCGTCATCGGTGAGGAGGCGGCTATCAGCATTCAGTTGCTGTTGAGAGTCCCAGGACCCCTCCGTGAATTTCCCTGACTCCTTACGAGCTGAAAGCATCAGCGCTTTTTGAGCATCATTGAGTTCGCGGAACCGGGCGATTTTGTTGACCTCGTCAGGCGGCATGTTCAGACATATCCACCACTCAATCATGTTCAGCATCGGTTCTGCCGCTTTGAGTATTGGAGGGGCGGTTCAACGGTGACGCGCGCTACGGCCCGGTAACTGGCCGCAGCGCCGAGGTGAGGGGGAGAGATAGAGGGAAAGGGTTCAGCCGTGAATATGTTCAGCCGCATGCATGGCCAGGTAGGCATCCAGCTTCTTGTCTTTCAAACCCAAGGTGTCGAGAATTTGCGCCATGAAACTGACCGGCGCGCTGCCAGGAGCCGTGACCACACCCTGGTCGGCAACGGCGTACGGTACGTCCTGGTAATAATCTGCTCCGCGATAATGCACCTGCTTGAGGTTGTCAGCGGAGTTGGAGGTGTGCTGCAAGTGATCCAGCACTCCAGCCTTGGCGAGTACGCGGGTACCGTCACAGATTCCCGCCACGACGATGTTCCTGGCGTGAGCCTCACGGACCAGCGCCTCGATGGCGGGGGCGTTGTCTGTTCTCCAGATCGGGCCTCCCGGCACAATCAGCAAGTCGACATCGTCCAGCCGAATGGCTTCGATGGCCAGGTCGGGAATGATGGTCATGCCTCCGGATGATGTTACTTGCTTGCCACCGGGAGCGGCAAAACAAGTCTCGAAGCCATAGTAGGCGCGGCCCGTGGAATTGATCAGCGCGGGCTCCCAGTCAGAAAAATTCTCGGTGAGAATAGTAACGGCACGTACCATTTGAGTGTCCTTCTCAAGTTTCCATGATAATCAGCAGCAACCTGCCCAGTAGGGTTGTCCTGGTGGGCATTGCTGTCGAGTGTACTCGCCAGCGGGGCTGATGAATGGTGTGGTGGAGTATTGGCAGTATGTGTTTCAACTGACAATGACAGTGATCAACGCGGCGGTATATTCAGGCGTGAAACGTTGAGAGGGTGTTCTGGTGCGCTGCACAGCTCGCCGTTGGGCAGCAAGTCTGCCTCCAGCGCAGCGGCTTTAGAGCGGCCCGGCGCCTGCACTGGGTAAGCATAAAGGCTGTGCATCTAAAACGTGCGCGGTGATTGAGCCGCAGGCAAGATGGAGTCGAACCGTTGCGCAAGGCTCCAGCCTGATAGCCGCTGCAGCTCATCGACATCGATCGACTCATCTTCCTGCGCGGTGTAGCACTCGTCACCACTGCGCCTGTCATCGGGATAGACCATAAAACCACCACGGCCGTCAGGGCAGTCGGGCAGATACACCGAGGTCAGGTTGCGTTGCTCATCGAGGTGCGCATTCAAGCGCGCGATATAGACGCCCATCGAAACCGCCACACCAATAACCAGCACCACGCAGACGACCAACTGGCTGGCATAGCTGGCGCCCAGCTCATCACGACGCACGGGCGACATGACACGACCCTGTCTGCCCAATATTCTGGCCAATCAGAAACCAGCCACTGCCTCCCATGCGTACCAACTGAGTTTGCTGTGGAAGGATGCCCACCATCAGCGCGAGGAAAATCACGGCTAACAGCACCCCTTTGATCATCGAATACAGGTTCATGACGGTGACGAGCTCTGGATAAGAAGAGCCTTAGCCTAAGCAGCGCGGGGTTAACACCAGGTAAACATCGCAGGAAACAGCCTGACTTCCGCTATCCTTCACACCGCTGAGCACCATCTGCCCGAGGGTTTTTCCGTGCATATTCATCTGCTGCTGGTCGAGGACAACCTGGACCTGGCCACCACTGTCATCGAGTACCTGGAGATCAGCGGTATCGTCTGCGATCACGCCAGCAATGGCCAGGCCGGGCTCAACCTGGCGCTCAACCAGCATTACGACGTCATTCTGCTGGACATCATGCTGCCGCGACTGAACGGCCAGCAGTTGTGCGCAGGGTTACGCCAGCAAGGCATCCAGACCCCCATCCTGATGCTGACCTCGCTGGATGCGTTGCCCGACAAGCTCGCCAGTTTTGCTGCGGGAGCCGACGACTATCTGGTCAAGCCGTTCGAGCTTGCCGAGCTGGTGGCGCGGATTCGCGCCTTGAGCCTGCGGCGCAGCGGCCAGACCAGCCGCCTGCAAGTGGACGACTTGGTCATGGAGCTGACCACCCGCAAAGTCAGCCGGGCAGGGCAGGAGCTGCATCTGTCACCCATTTGCTGGGCCTTGCTGGAGCACTTGATGCGCGCCAGCCCCGAGCCTGTTCCCAGGGAGCGGTTGGAAAGCAAAATCTGGGGCGATGAGCCGCCCGACAGTAATACGCTCAAAGTGCATATGCATCGGCTGCGCAAGACGGTAGACAAACCTTTTGGCCGGCCATTGATCCATACCCTGGCGGGTGTCGGCATCCAGGTAAAGGCCCATGCGTAGCGGCCTGAGCCTGAAGTGGGTAATCAGCGGCAGTTTCCTGTGTCTGATTGCGGTGGTGCTGGTGATCTATAGCAGGCTGCTACCTGAATTCACCGTGCGCGGCCTGTTCTACACCGCCAGCGCGATGATGGAGGAGGAAGCCCTGTATTTTCTCCGGCACTACAAACAGGACCCGACCACGCCGACGCCGCACAATTACTACTACACCAGCGTCATCGGCAAGGAGGCGTTGCCGCAGGACGTGCGCGAGTTGCTGAATGCACCGCCGAGCCTGTCCTTTGGTGCGGTGAATATCTTCGGCGATCTCTATTCCGATGACGACGAGGCGCCGTTCCATATCGTTCTCGAACAACCTCTGGGCGACGGCAAAACCCTCTACATGTATGACATCGACCACGATAAGGAAGTAGGGGGTGAGGTCGAGACGCCATTGTCCGACGCCTACTTTGACCAGGTACTGGAAAGCGTCCAGCTCATCAGCCTGGCCGTATTCGTGCCGGCGCTGATTATCATCGCGCTGTTGGTGTGGTGGTTGGTGCGTCCGCTGGGACGTCTGATCCAATGGTCCAGCACCCTGAACAATCCTGACGCCCTGGCCAGCGAGCGGCCGGGTTTCAACTTCAAGGAGTTCAATATGTTGGCCGATGCCCTGGCCAAAAGTGTTGAACAAGTGCAGGCCGCCAGCCAGCGAGAAGGCCGTCTGTTGCGCTACACCAGCCATGAACTGCGCACGCCGCTGGCGGTGCTCAAGGCCAATATCGAATTGTTGGCCCTGCAATCGGGTGGTGTGCTACCACCCTCGTTGCAGCGCGTAGAACGCTCGGTGCTGAATATGCAACTGATCGCCGAGACATTGCTGTGGATGAGCCGCGAACGTCCAGAGTCGTTGCCCGAGGAAGACGTTAATCTTAGCGAGGTCGTTGGCGAACTGATTGAAAGGCACCGCTACCTGATCGGTCACCGGGATATTGAGCTAAGCATCGACATCCACAACGAACCTTGCCGGCTGCCCCCTACGGCGTGTCGTATCGTGATCGGCAACTTCCTGCGCAATGCGCTGCAATACGCGGAAGAGGGCACGGTGGATATCAGTTTCAAATACCCCCGGCTGGTGATTGCCAATTACATCAGTGAGGTCAAGCCGCGGCAGGAGTCCGATGATTTTGGGTATGGGCTTGGGTTGCAGTTGATGCGGCAGTTGTGCGCAAAGTTGGGCTGGCAGATTGAGGTGATCCGTGAGCAACAGCGGTTTACGGTCATTCTTGATTTTACGAATGTACGGGACACGCCGCCGGCAGACGGCGCATCTGGAGTCTGTTGAACGATTGTGCCTAAGCGAGCTTCACATTCATGGTGATGTGGGCGGTGAAGACCTTGACGCCGCCCGCATCGAAGATCTCCACCGGCACGATCTTGTCTCCGGCGGTTTGCCAATCGATAGCGCTGCCATCGGCAACAGCGCGGATATCGGTTTTCGCCTTGGCCAGATATTCAACAGTCATGCCTTTGGGAATCCAGCGTGCGCCTGCGGGGATCGACGCGTCGGTCATCATGCCGCCGGCCAGTTCGGCGGCGTTGCACAGTGCGATGGCATGCACCGAGGCCAGGTGATTGGTGATTTCCTTGCGAAACGGCACGGTGACCACCGCATGGTTGGGTTTGAGCTCCGCGATCTCGGGAGTGATGGTGCTGAAGTAGGGTGCCATTTGGCACGCCAGGTTGCTGAATGCGGCGGGGCCTACGCTATTGAACATGCTCAGGGCTTGGCTCATCGGAATATCCTCAAGGGTCATTTGCAGAATAATATTCTGTAACGGAACAATATTCTGTTGATTCCACGACTGTCAACCTGAGCTTTCTCTGCCGGTCGTTCAGCCTATAAACTGTTTTGATTTGGCGTTCCTCCATGCACTCCATCGATCTCATCGAGCGCACCTTCCCCGGCAGGCGCAGCGACCTCAAGCGCATCATCCTGCGCGAAGCACTGGCGTGTTTTAACGAGGTGGGCATCGAGGCGACCTCTATCGAAACCATTCGCGCGCGCTGCGACACCAGCGTGGGCGCTATCTATCACCACTTCGGCAATAAAGAAGGGTTGGTCGCTGCGCTGTTCTTTGCGGCGCTGGAGGACCAGGCCAGTCTGCGTGACCACTATCTGCAAGCAGCGGACACCGCCCACGCAGGCGTCGTCGGGCTGGTGTACAGCTACGTTGAATGGGTGACCGCACAGCCGGACTGGGCGCGGTTCGTGTTCCAAAGCCGTTTTGCCGTCTCCAGCGGCCCGTTCAAGGACGAGCTGCTTGCACGCAATAAACAGCGCAACCAACAGTTGAAGGAGTGGATGAGCGGGGAAGGGCGCAAGGAGCATTTCAGTCACTTGCCTGCCGAGCTGATCCCTTCGCTGATCATTGGCGCGGCGGAAAGTTATTCGCGTGCGTGGTTGTCGGCGAAGGTCAAAAAGAACCCATTTGAATACCGCGAACTGCTGGCTGAAGCAGCGTGGAAGTCGATCAGCCTGGGTTAGTCAGTCCTCCATCCCCTGTGGGAGCTGTCGAGCTTTAGCGAGGCTGCGAAAGCAGTGGTTCAGGCGATGAAGAGGTTGCCTGTGCCGCCGCCTTCGCAGCCTCGCTGGGGCTCGACAGCTCCCACATTTGGGCGGTGTTGCTGTCGAGAGTTGTGCTTGTGGCGATGGCCCTGCAAAGCGTGATTCCACATACACAGCCGATCCCCTGTGGGAGCTGTCGAGCTTTAGCGAGGCTGCGAAAGCGGTGGTTCAAACGATGATCCTTTCGGTAATGCCCCACCTGATCAAATTCCTTCTGAGGCTATACTTGCCTCCTTCCAACCAATCGAGAACCCCATGAGCACGTCTCTTTCCCTGACGCCCGTGCGCAAGCCCGTCGCGCCACTGATCGCCTTTATCATCCTGGTGGCGGGCGCGCTGTTCCTGCAAAACATGGTTGGCGCACGCCAGGTGTTGCTGCTGGTGGTCGGTGCCGCGCTGGGCCTGACGCTGTATCACGCAGCCTTCGGTTTCACCTCGGCCTGGCGCGTGTTTATCAATGATCGGCGTGGCGCTGGCTTGCGTGCGCAGATGGTGATGCTGGCGGTGGCGGTGCTGTTGTTTTTCCCGGCGTTGGGCGCGGGCACTTTGTTCGGTCAGCCGGTCGTGGGGCTGGTGGCGCCGGCCGGTGTGTCGGTGGTGTTCGGGGCGTTCATCTTCGGGATCGGCATGCAGCTGGGTGGTGGTTGTGCGTCGGGTACTTTGTTCACCGTGGGCGGCGGTAATGCCCGGATGTTGGTGACGCTGCTGTTCTTTATCTGCGGCTCGTTGATCGCCACCCATCACGTCGACTGGTGGTTTGCACTGCCATCGTTCCCGGCGGTTTCCATTGTCAAAAGTTTCGGTGTGCTGCCGGCGCTGGTCCTGAGCCTGGCGGTGTTCGCGCTGATTGCTATGGTGACCGTGCGCCTGGAAAAACGTCGCCATGGTCAACTTGAACAAGGCGTGCAAAGCGAGCACCCAGGGCTACGCCGCTTTCTGCGTGGGCCATGGCCGTTAGTGTGGGGCGCGATTGGCCTGGCGCTGCTCAACTGCGCCACCCTGGCCTTGGCTGGGCGGCCGTGGGGCATTACCTCGGCGTTCGCATTGTGGGGCGCCAAGGTGGCGAGCGGGCTGGGCGTGGACGTTGCCAATTGGGCGTTCTGGCAGATGCCGGGCAATGCCAAGGCCCTGGCTGCACCGGTGTGGGAAGACATCACCAGCGTCATGGACATCGGCATTGTCCTCGGCGCGCTGCTGGCCGCTGGCCTGGCCGGGCGTTTCGCGCCCAGCCTGAATATTCCAGCGCGCTCGTTGATCGCGGCTGTGATCGGCGGCCTGATGCTTGGCTACGGTTCGCGCCTAGCCTATGGCTGCAACATCGGCGCGTACTTCAGTGGCATCGCCTCGGGCAGCCTGCATGGCTGGGTGTGGCTGGTGGCGGCCTTTATCGGCAACGGCGTGGGCGTGCGCCTGCGGCCCTTCTTCTTTGCGGGCGAACGGCCCCAGGTGGCCTTGAGTGGCTGCTGAGCAGTCCACCCACATTCGCCTGGCGCGCGCGCAAGATGCCGGTTTGTTGCCCGCCATCGAGCAGAGCGCAGCCCAGGCATTTCGCGCAATCGAAGGGCTGGCTTGGCTGGCGGATGCCGCGCCGATCGGCGTCGAGTGCCATCGGCAGTGGATCGCGTTATCGACCTGTTGGGTGGTGGTTGATGACCACGATCGCCCTCAAGGCTTCCTCAGCGCAGAACGCTTTGGCGACGACCTGCATATCCATGAAGTGTCGGTTGCCCAGCCGCTGCAAGGCCAGGGCTGGGGGCGCAGATTGGTGGAAACGGCGATAGAGCATGCCCGCGCCCAACACCTGCGTGCGGTGACGCTGACCACTTTCAAGCATGTACCCTGGAATGCTCCGTTCTACCGGCGCCTGGGCTTTGCAATTCACGTCGATTCGCGTCTGGAAACGATCCTGGCGGATGAGTACGCCCATGGCTTCGAACCCGGCAGCCGTTGTGCCATGGCGTGCCCGGTGATATGTCCGAATCCGTCCTGAAGTAGTCTGCCTTGCGTCTGTCGCGCACTGTGGGTAGTCCTTACCATGGCGTGCATCGTTTACCCACTAATGCAAGCCACAAGGACTGTCCATGACCCATAAAGCCCTGATCGTGATCGACGCGCAACATTCCTTCCGCCATTCAACCTACTGGTCCGAAAATGACCTGCCCGACTATCTGGAAAAACAGCAGGCCCTCATCGATGGCTGTGTTCAGCGCGGCATCCCGGTGATACAAGTCTTCCATGTTGAAGACCAAGGGCATTTCTCCATGCAATCGGGCAACGTCAGGGCATTGAGCGAGCTGTCGATCAAGCCGCAACTGGTGATCCATAAGCGCTACCACAGTGCTTTGGCCGGTACGCCACTGGCCGCTCGGTTGGTGGAAATGGGCGTCACCACGCTGATCATCAGCGGCATCCGCACTGAGCAATGCTGCGAGACCACCACGCGGCAGGCTGCGGACAGCGGCTTCAAGGTGGATTTTGTCAGCGAGGCGACGTTGACCTTCCCGATGACCCACGTGCGTAGCGGCCGGGTCTATACGCCGGCTGAGATTCGCGAACGCACGGAGTTGGTCCTCGATGACCGCTTCGCCCGCATCGTAACGGTCGCCCAGGCACTGGCGGAGTGAAGCGGTGAGCGTACCGGTGCTGTTCGTGCTATTGCCAAACGTGCTGATGCTCGACCTGGCCGGGCCTGCCGAAGTACTGCGCCTGGCCGCGCAGGTCGACGACCCGGCGGCGGTGGATTTCGACTTGCAATACGTCAGCCCGGTGGCAACGCTGCACACCTCCATCGGCTTGCCGCTGATGGGGCTGGCGCCGCTGCCGCCGACCCTGGTCCCCGGTACGCTGGTGGTGTTGGTGGGCTCCACGATGAACGTGTCGAAAACCCACCAAAAGGCCTTCGAATCGGCCAGCCATCAGCTCACCCAGTGGCTGCAAAACGTCTTCGCGCCCTCGGCCGAGCGTCTGGTGTGCGTGTGCGCCGGCGCATTGAGTGCCGCCAGGGCCGGGCTGCTCGATGGGCGCCAATGCACCACGCACCATTCTCTGTGCGCCACCTTGCAAGCCCTCGCACCCAAGGCCCGGGTCCTGGAAAACCGGCTGTACGTCACCGACGGCCCGGTCAGTTGCAGCGCCGGTATCACGGCGGGTATCGACCTGATGCTGCACCTGGTTGCCGAACTGGCCGGGCCACGCTTGGCCTGCGCCGTGGCGCGGGACATGGTGGTGTACCTGCGCCGCAGCGGCAGCGACCCGCAGCTATCGCCTTGGGTGACCGGGCGCAATCACCTGCACCCGGCGGTCCATCGCGTGCAAGACGCCATCGCCGCCGCCCCCTGCGAGGCCTGGACGCTCACCCGCATGGCAAGCCTGGCCTGCACCAGCAGCCGGCACCTGGCGCGCCTGTTCCAAGAGCATGTCGGCATCCGCCCGTTGGATTACCTGCATCGCCTGCGCCTGGCCGTGGCCCGTGAACTGCTGGCCGAGTCGGCCCTGGACATAGAAGCCATCGCCGAGCGCGCAGGCTTTGGCTCGGCGCGGCATCTGCGGCGTATCTGGGGCAAATATGAAGCGGCCACCCCTTCAGCCATGCGCCTTACTCAGCAGGCGTCTCGACAGCCGTGACCGGCTCTTGGCCGGCCTCGGTCGCCAGCTTCAAACGGTCCGCCTTGCTGATGTATTTGTCTTTGCTTTTAGGTGCCAGCTTGGCGCTGGCCTTTTTCGCTTTGGCTTTGAAGAGCTGCTGAAGTTTTTTCTGGCGGTTCATGTTTCGTTGCCTGAAGGGGAAAGGCGCGGATGATACCAGTTTCAACAAATGTGACCGGGCCCTGGGTTAATGCCAGTCAGTTAAGGCAGAGCCGGTAACTGTGGCGAGGAAGCTTGCTCCCGCTGGGCTGCGTAGCTGCCCCAAAAAAGCTGGGAGCGCTGCGCACTCCAGCGGGAGCAAGCTCCCTCGCCACGGGCTCAGCGCGCCAGGAACTGGGTGATCAGCGTGGTTATCTGCTGCTGGATCAAGGGTCGTGGCCGTGCGCCTTCGCCGTCCTGGCAAATGATGCTGTCACCGGGCACATCCGCGTGGAGTACCGCCGCCGCGCCGGGTTTGCATTGCAACATAAAGCTGAAGTGATTGGCGTCGCTGATCTGCACGTACTGCGTCGAGGCTTTTGGCAGCCGCTTGGCCATGTCGGCCGATTCCATCTGCGCCGGCAAATCCGCTGACGGTACACCCGCCGCTATCACCAACGCCCGCACCGGCAGCGCCGCCAGGCTCGCATCGGTAAACCCGCGCGACAGGCCCAGGTCCAAAGACACCACGGCGCTGACGCGCTTGTCGCTCAAATCCGCGGCCAATTGCTTTTTCCCGTTCGGAGTGCCCCCAGGGTTCATCTCACGGTAGGCGGTACACGCGACCAGCGTCGGATTGGCGCTGCAGTCCCGCGCAAACAGCGCCGGGTCGAAACGTGCACCGGCCGTCTCCATCACCGTCCAACCCCCGAGGGAATGACCCACCACCGCGATCCGGCCGCTATCCACCGCACCGAATGGCTCGGGCTGCGCCAACAGCGCATCGATGGCCCGGCTCAAATCCCTGGGCCGTTGCCACAACTGCGCAGCGGCCTCGGCGCTGCGATCCTGGCTGGTAGTGCCCGGGTGGTTCACCGCCGCCACGATATAACCCTGCTGGGCCAGTGCACTGGCCAGCCACGCCTGCTTGCCCCAGTTACCACCGTAGCCGTGGGAGAGCACCACTAAAGGATGCCTGCCGGGCGTTGGTGCGGCATCAGGTACCGCAAGCACACCAATGAACACCCGGTTGTCGGCGATCAGTTTGGGTTGCGCGGTGGTAGTGGCGGGGTACCACACACAGCCATTTCCAACGGTCGTTTGTTATGGGTGTCGGGCAAGGTGGTGGTTTGGAAGCCGACGGGGTTGTCGCCGGCGAATACGGGAGCGCTCAGGCACATCAGCAGCAGAGCGGCGAGGGGGGCTTTCATGCGTTTTTCGTCCTTGAAATGAAGTGCGCAGCATGAACTGAAACGGACCGTTCAGGTAGAGGGTAACGGGCGCCTTGGCCGCCCAATGACTTTAGGTTTAAAGTCAACTTCAAGGTCAATGGTTTTTATGGATGGGACATGAGAATAGGCGAACTGGCAAAAATCAGCGGGTTGGCGGCCTCACGCATCCGCTTTTACGAGGCGAGCGGCCTGATCCAATCGGTTGCGCGTAAATCCAACGGCTATCGGGACTATGCGCCCGGCACCGAGGCAGTGTTGGAGATCATCAAAGGAGCCCAGGCGGCAGGTTTTTCTCTGGAGGAAATCCGGCAGTTAATGCCCAGAAGTGCCAGTGCCGGTGGTTGGCAGCATGACGAGCTGCTCATCGGGCTCAAGCACAAGGTCGAGGAAATCGAGGTCCTGCAACAACGGCTGGCCCAGAACAAGGCTCAATTGCTGAATGTCATCAAGGGTATCGAAGGTAGGCCCGAGGGCATGGCATGTGCCGAGAATGCGCAGATGCTGATTGATCGTCTGCGCGAGGATGGGGCGGCTCCAGCGTCTTCCAAGAGAAAGAGCGCCCGCCAGGCTCCGAGGGCCTGACCGGCGCAAGGCGCTGTCGATTCGTCGTGAAGTCGATCATGACGACTGATGGCTGCAAGGCTAGCTAACCGTTGAAGCACTTTCCCTCGCCATCAATTTGTCCACTAACAAAACACCCAATTCACTCAACTGATGAATCGCCAACGCGACATCACGCTGTTTACCCGTCAGTTCATCCGACAGATCAAGCAGCAATGCGGTGACCGAGGAAAAGGTTTCGTAGCTGTTGGCGATGAGCATTTCGCTGCTGGCATCGTTGGCAACGCTGAACAGCGGTGAGGGAGGTGGTCCGGCGGGGGTGTTAAGGGATGCGTGATCAAGCTTGAGGTTTGGATCGTTTGGAGGGTTGGGTGTGACTTTATACATATGCGTAATTCCTGAGTGGGGCCGACACCGTTTCGCTACTAAACGAAAGGGTGGCAGCTGTACGCAGGTTAGTAGACCGGGGAATTACACAAAGCCGGCGCGCCCGAAGGCGCCCTACGCACAGCCACCATCAGGCACAGACAGGAACGTCTGATAGATGAAGCTCATGCACTAGTGTAATTGACCCTCGGGCTACTAAACCCGATCACTGAATTGTCAGTGACCGGGCCACCTTAGAGACGCCCATCCAAGCGCACAAGCCGGCGGATTCTGACGCAACTGTAGGCAACGGAGCAAGGCGGTGCAGCTTGTTGTAGGACGGGTCCACATCAACGCCGGCCCACTCACCCACTCCCTGTAGGAGCGAGCTTGCTCGCGAAAAAATCATAGGCGCCGCGTTCACTCTGGATGCACACCTTATCTTTACGTTCTTCGCGAGCAAGCTCGCTCCTACAGTCGCGACGCAACGTTTCGGTCTTGAGGACACAAGCGCTAATAGTATTGCTCGGCTGCCTGCGCAGCGGCTGGACTAGGATTTTTTCTGGCGGTGCACACCGACATTAAAAATTCACTGGCATCTACAAGAAGTAGCCAGTAGGCTACATTTGAATCTGTGACCAATACGATCGGCGGGACGCCCTAGGAATCAAGCGGGCAAAAGAGATTCTCGATGCCCTGAGAGGTCAATGACATGAGTCAGTCAACATTCAAACCAGAGGACATGCCGGTCCTCGAGCTGGATACATCCGGCACCAGTGCCTATGAGGCTTCGCGCTTCCTTGATAGCCCGCAAACCATCAGTGCCTATCTTGCGCAAAGCATGGCGTGCAATGACCCGCAAGTCCTTATGAAGGCGCTGGCCGAGGTTGCCAAGGCCCTGGGTGTCAACAAGGTTGCCGAAGCGGCGGGGGTGAATCGGGAGAGTCTGTATAAAACCCTGAAAGGCGGCTCAAAGACGCGTTATGAGACGGTCCAGAAGCTGATGCTGGCATTGGGGGTGGAACTGACGGTGCGACCGATTACCGCGACTACCGCTAAAAAAACGGCTGTCATCGGCAAAACCTGATGGACCAAACAGAGGACGGTTTTGATGAAAATAGATACGTCCCTTTTTTTCGACAGAGCGCCCATCCCTTACGAAGGGGATAAAGCCATTTACGAGAGAAGCGTGTTGATATGCGCCTGGTCTTGTAGGAAATCGACCTCTAGTAGCGTAAGGCTTCCTCTATAATACTGGTTGTATATCCAGTATTTGCGGGTCTGCGCGCTCACGAAACGAAAATGAGTGAAAAATGGGCCTGTGGCAAAAAAAAGCAACTCCGTTAGGTTGAGGTCCTCTCCTTCAAGAAAGGGAGAGTTCTTAATCAAGTGAATGGAGTCACAACATGAACAAACCACAAACCCAGACACCTCTTCGCCATGGTCGTGTCACATCCCCTTCCAGCCGTGGCGCAGTCGCCGTGGATCTTGGCCTGCTGGAAACCTGGCAGGTCAATGAAATGGAAGGCGGCAAGAACTTCCCGGCACTGACGGCCGGTGCGTTCCCGGCGCCTTATCAAACCGACAGTGATAGCGTCACCCCTCCCGCCGACGGCTTTATCCTCAGCGGTGGCAAGACCGATGCCCGTGACTGCATCAACTTCACCCACGAGGAAATGGCCAAGAAACTTGGCCGCGCCTTCACCTGGCCGTTGCTCAATGTCGAGCCGGGTCAGACCTTCAAGGTCACCTGGGCATACACCGCGCCGCACACCACCCGTGGCTACCGCTGGCTGATCACCAAGGATGGCTGGGATCCGAAACAGCGCATCACCCGCGCACAGCTGGAAGCCCAGCCGTTCGCTGAAGACTTCTATGCCCAGGTGCCGTACTACAGCCATGCAGGCGAACTGAAGGCCAAGGTCGATCATGAAGTGAAACTGCCGACCCACAAAAAGGGCCAGCATGTGATTGTGTTGATGTGGATCGTCGCCAACACCGGCAACGCCTTCTATCAAGCCTTCGATGTGGACTTCAAATAAGCCCGCGCCGTTAAACCCACACGTTCTGAAGGATTAGAACATGTCAAAGATTGACTTTACCTCACTGCAATCGCCGCTCAACGATGCCGCTTCGCTGATGCCGAGCATTGCCGGCAAAAAGATCCTCATGGGCTTCTGGCACAACTGGCCTGCCGGCCCGAGCGATGGCTACCAGCGTGGCCAGTTCGCCAATATCAGCCTGGTGGATGTGCCAAAGGATTACAACGTGGTGGCCGTGGCCTTCATGAAGGGCAACGGTATCCCAACCTTCAAACCGTACAACCTGTCCGATGCCGAGTTTCGTCGCCAGGTGGGCGTGCTGAACAGCCAGGGCAGGGCGGTGCTGATTTCCCTTGGCGGCGCCGATGCACACATCGAACTGCATAAAGGCAACGAACAGCCACTGGCCAGCGAAATTATCCGCCTGGTGGAAACCTATGGCTTTGATGGCCTGGATATCGATCTTGAACAGAGCGCGATTGATTTCGCCGACAACAAGACTGTCCTGCCCGCCGCCTTGAAGCTGGTCAAGGACCACTACGCGGCTCAAGGCAAACACTTCATCATCAGCATGGCGCCGGAGTTTCCGTACCTCACCACCGCCGGCAAATACGTCGGTTACATCCAGGCGCTGGAAGGCTATTACGACTTCATCGCCCCGCAGTATTACAACCAGGGGGGCGACGGCATCTGGGTACAGGAGGTCAACAATGGCAACGGCGCCTGGATTGCCCAGAACAACGACGCGATGAAGGAGGATTTCCTGTTTTACCTCACCGAAAGTCTGGTGAGCGGAACGCGCGGGTTTACCAAGATCCCGGCAGACAAGTTCGTCATTGGCCTGCCCGCCAACGTCGATGCGGCTGCCACCGGTTATGTAGTCAACCCGACAGCCGTGACCAATACATTCAAGCGTTTGCACGACAAAGGATTGTCGATCAAGGGCCTGATGACCTGGTCGGTGAATTGGGACAACGGGATCAACAAAGACCATGTGCCCTACAACTGGGAGTTCAGCCGCCGTTATGGGCCGATGATCAATGGCACTGATCTCGCTGGCCTGGAGCAGGAAGAGGCGGATCTGGAGATCGCCAATCGGCAGTAGCGCAAAAGGGACCTCTGGCAGACGTGCCAGAGGTCAAACAGCTAAGCTTCTGATCTGACTAAAATCCGATGCCTGTTTGGGCATCGGATTTTTTGCGTCACGCTCAAATTGCGCTGAGCATTCCTAAAGCCGATTTACCGCACCAGACAAGGCCGCTTGTTATCAAAGCCCCAACCCGGGATCAGAAACTGCATCGCCACACTGTCATCCCGGGCTCCAAGGCCCATGCTTTTGTACAGTTCATGAGCCTTGGCCACCGCGTCCATATCGATATCCACACCCAGGCCAGGCTTAGCCGGCACCTTCACATAGCCCCCTTCAATCTTCAACGGCTCCCGCGTCAAGCGCTGGCCGTCCTGCCAGATCCAGTGGGTGTCGATGGCGGTGATCTCGCCCGGTGCGGCCGCCGCCACCTGGGTGAACATTGCCAGGGAAATATCAAAGTGGTTGTTGGAATGCGAGCCCCAGGTCAGGCCCCACTCGTTGCACATTTGCGCGACGCGCACCGAGCCCTGCATGGTCCAAAAGTGCGGGTCGGCGAGGGGAATGTCCACCGATTGCAACTGGATGGCGTGGCCCATTTCGCGCCAGTCGGTGGCGATCATGTTGGTGGCGGTTTTAAGGCCCGTGGCGCGGCGGAATTCGGCCATGACTTCACGGCCTGAATAACCGTTTTCTGCGCCGCAGGGGTCTTCGGCGTAGGCCAGCACATGATGCTGGTCGCGGCACAGGCGGATGGCTTCCTTCAGCGACCATGCGCCGTTGGGATCAAGGGTGATGCGCGCATCGGGAAACCTTTCGGCCAGCGCGGTGACGGCTTCGATTTCCGCGTCGCCACTCAATACGCCGCCCTTGAGCTTGAAATCGTTGAAACCATATTTGGCCTTGGCCGCTTCGGCCAGGCGCACTACCGCATCGGCGGTCAGGGCTGTTTCATGGCGCAGGCGGAACCATTCGTCATCGGCATCGGCCTCGTTGCGGTAGGCCAGGTCGGTGGCGTTGCGATCCCCCACATAGAACAGGTAGCCGAGCATCTTCACTGCGTCGCGTTGCTGGCCTTCGCCAAGCAAGGCGGCCACCGGCACTTCAAGAAACTGGCCCAGCAAATCGAGCAGCGCGGCCTCCATGGCGGTGACGGCGTGGATGGTGATGCGCAGGTCGAAGGTCTGCAGGCCGCGGCCCGCGCTGTCTCGAGACGCAAAGGTACTGCGCATCTGGTTGAGAACGCGCTGGTACTGGCCAATCGGCTGGCCGATCACCAGGCTGCGGGCGTCTTCCAGGGTTTGGCGAATGCGCTCGCCGCCGGGTACTTCGCCCACGCCAGTGTTGCCGCTACTGTCCTTGAGGATCACGATATTGCGCGTGAAGTAGGGGCCGTGGGCGCCGCTGAGGTTCAGCAACATGCTGTCGTGGCCGGCGACGGGGATGACTTGGAAATGAGTAACGACAGGGGTATTCATGGCGCGTTCCTGGCTGAGTTCAAAGAGGTTTGCTGATGGCGGCGCCGCTGGGCACGGCCGGTACGGCAGAGGGTGAGGTCTTGGCAAAGAACACCAGGATGGCCGCGAGCACCGAAGTACAGGCCAGGCCATACAGCCCGCCCTGGATCGATCCGGTGGTCTGCTCCAGAAAGCCAAAGGTAGTCGGCGCCACAAAGCCGCCCAGGTTGCCGATAGAGTTGATCAGCGCGATCACGGCGGCGGCGATGCGCGCATCCAGGTAGCCCTGGGGGATCGGCCAGAACAGCGACGACGCAGACTTGAACCCGATGGCCGCAAAACAGATCGCCACGAAAGCGAAGATCGGCCCGCCGGTGGTGGACATGAACATGCCGGCCGCCGCGATCAGCAGGGCCGCCGCGACCCAGGCCTGCTGGAACTTGAACTTGCCCGACAGCGACGCAAAGGCGTACATGGCAATGATCGAGATCAGCCAGGGGATCGAGTTGAAGAAACCGACCTGCACGTCGCTCAGGTCACCCATCTTCTTGATGATGCTCGGCAGCCAGAAGGTGGCGGCGTAGATCGTCAGTTGAATGCAGAAGTACAGAGCGCAGAACAGCAGGATCTGGCGGTCTTTGAGTAGCTTGCCGAGGGTGGGTTTCACCGTGGTCAGGGCTTCGCGATCACGCTGTTCCTGATCGATAGCGCCCACCAGCGCATCCTGCTCTTCGCGGCTCAGCCACTTGGCGTCATGGGGTTTGGAGTCCAGCCAGAACCACACGAAGAAGCCCAGCGCCACCGAGGCCAGGCCTTCGATGCCGAACATCCATTGCCAGCCATGCAAACCAAAGCCTTCGATCTGCAACAACGCACCCGACAACGGCCCGGAGATCAACGACGCCACCGCCGAACCACTGAGGAAGATCGCGATGGCCTTGCCACGCTCCACACCGGGCAACCAGCGCGTGAAGTAATAGATCACGCCGGGGAAGAAACCGGCTTCCGCCACGCCCAGCAGGAAACGCAGGATGTAGAAGTGGGTTTCGTTCTGGATAAACGCCATCAGCGTGGCGACGATGCCCCAGGTGAACATGATGCGGGTCAGCCAGATGCGGGCGCCGACTTTTTGCAGCAGCATATTGGACGGCACTTCGAACAGCGCATAGCCAATGAAGAACAGCCCGGCGCCGAAGCCGTAGGCCGCTGCGCCGATTCCCAGGTCATGCTCCATGTGCGTGCGCACGAAGCCGATATTGACCCGGTCGATGTAGTTGAGGATGAACATGACCACGAACAGTGGGAGCACATGGCCCTTCACTTTGCTCACGGCGCGGGCGAGCGCTGAATCACTTTCGGGTACGGCAGATGCTGGGCTTGAATGCTTCACGAATGAAAACTCCCCCTGATTATTTTTATGCGGGTTTGGTGTTTTGTTGACAGACATCATACAAGTTGTTTTTTAAAGGCCGCAATCCTGTCAGGGCTGTTTTTGTTCTTATAAGCCGGTATTGAGGTTGGCTATTTTGGTTATTTGCCAGATTTTATTGGGATTTGTCTCGCTGCTGACGGCTCGGGGTGTGCGCTTCTCTCAAAGCGAAGACAGGGTCGGGTGAGGTGGGATGAGTGTGTTGTCATACAAGTTGGGTGTTTTTCGCCGCCACCCATCGCCCCGTGCGTTCAGGGTGATAAGCTCCCCCCAGCCCAACCCCGTGGACCCGTCTCGATGCCGATTAAAAGCACACCGCCTGTGCGCAAACGTTCCGCCAACCTGGCCCAAGGTTTGGTCGAGGCACTGACCCAGCGCATCCAGTTGGGGCAACTCAAGCCGGGTGAAAAACTGCCGTCCGAATCCACCATCGTGCTTGAGCATGGGGTGAGCCGTACCGTGGTGCGTGAAGCCTTGTCCAAGCTGCAGGCGTCGGGGCTGGTGGAGACGCGTCACGGCATCGGCACCTTTGTGCTGGAGCAGCACACGCAGCCGGGCCTGCGCCTGCATGTGGACACGGTCGCCAGCGTGCGCAACATGCTCGAATTGCGCCTGGGCTTGGAAGTGCAAGCGGTGGCCCTGGCCGCGCTGCGCAGGAGCGAGGCACAACTGGCCCACATGCGCCAGGCGCTGGACGACTACCAGGCCTCCCTGGCCAACAACGACAGCTGTGTGGAGGAGGACAAGCGCTTTCACCAACTGATCGCCGAAGCCACCGGCAATACGTTTTTCACCGACATCATGCAGCACCTGGGCACGGCGATGATTCCGCGCACCCAGGTGAATGCCGTCGAGCGCGGCGGCGCGGACTTTGCCCAACTGGGGCAGTTGGCGAACCTGGAACACGAGGCCATCTACAACGCTATCAAGCGCCAGGACCCGGACGCCGCACGGGCGGCCATGGTGCTGCACTTGACCAACAGCCGGGATCGATTTTCCGGGCACTCTTAAGGAATCACCGTTGAACGAACACACCTTGTCGCAGCGCCTGGAGCGCGTGGCCGCGCACATACCCGCGGGTGCCCGCCTGGCCGATATCGGCTCAGACCACGCCTACCTGCCGGTGGCGTTGATGCGCCGTGGCGCTATTGCGGCGGCCGTGGCGGGGGAAGTGGCCGCTACGCCGTTTCAGGCGGCCAACCGTACCGTGGCCGACAATGGCCTGACGCAGCACATCACCGTGCGCCGGGCCGATGGCTTGGCGGCGATTCAATCGGGCGATGACATTACCGCCATCAGCCTGTGCGGCATGGGCGGCGAGACGATCCGCGACATTCTCGACAGCGGCAAGGCGCGGTTGAACGGGCGGGAACGCCTGATCCTGCAACCCAATGGCGGTGAGCAGCCGCTGCGTCAATGGTTGATGGAGAACGGCTACCAGATCCTCCATGAGGAGTTGCTGCGGGAAAACCGCTTCTACTACGAAATCATTGTCGCCGAACGCGCCGAGGCGATGACCTATACCGCCGAGCAGCTGTACTTCGGTCCGTTGCAAATGCAAGCGCGTAGCCCGGAATTCCTGGCGAAGTGGCAACGTATATTGCGCGAGAAACGCAAGACGTTGGCCAGCCTCGAACAGGCGCGGCAGGCGGTGCCCGAGCAGAAAGTGCAGGAGATCGTGCAACAGGTGAAGTGGATCGATCAGTTGCTCGCCTGAGCGCCACCGGTCCAGTGTGGCAGATGTGGAGCCTTGGCCAGGCTTCGAGCGGTGTATCAGGCAACATCCATGTCGTGAATGCCGCAGCCTTCGAAGCCTCGCTAAAGCTCGACATCTCCCACATTTGATCGCGCAGGCCGGTGCTGCCTGGCCACATTCGCGGCACTTCACCGCTACGCTGTAGTCTTCTCTTAAATCCCCCCAAGGTGTCGCCTCGATGATCACTGTTCACCACCTCAACAACTCCCGCTCGCAACGTATCCTGTGGGCGCTTGAAGAACTGGGCCTGCCCTACGACATCAAGCGCTACCAGCGCGACGCCAAGACCAACCTGGCGCCGCCTGAACTCAAGGCTATCCACCCGCTGGGCAAATCCCCGGTGATCGAAGACGGCTCTCGTGTGCTGATCGAGTCCGCCGCGATCATCGACTACCTCATCCGCCGCCACGGCAACGGCCAACTGCAACCCGACCCGGCTACCGACGCCTATGACAGCTATGTGCAATGGCTGCATTTTGCTGAAGGCTCGGCGATGTTGCCGTTGATGCTCAACCTTTATGTGGGACGGCTGGGTGAAGCAGGCGCACCGCTGCATCCGCGGATTGAGTCGGAGCTGGCCAACTACCTGGGGTACCTGAATGACGTGCTGGGCCACACGCCGTACCTGGTGGGCGACGCACTCAGCGGCGCGGATATCCAGATGAGCTTTATCGGCGAAGTTGCCCAGGCCCAGGGCAAATTGCAGGCCTACCCGAACCTCGCGGCGTGGCTGCAAAAGCTCCAGGCGCGCCCGGCATACCGCAAGGCGGTGGAGCGGGGCGGGGAATACGCGTTCGCCAAATAGCGGGCCCACCGACACCGCCTCCTGTAGGAGCGAGCGTGCTCGCGAAAAACGTAAACGATAACGCGTGTTTCCTGGATGAACGCGGCGCCTTTGGGTTTTTCGCGAGCAAGCTCGCTCCTACAGAACCCGTTTCGGCAGGTGAACCTTCGAGTCTCCCAGCGCTCACTTAAAGGTGGCACTGGCTTTTCTCGAAAGGAATCTGCATGCACTCCACCTCGTCAGTCGCGCCCGTAGAGCGCGAACTGAGCCTGCGGGCAGTTATCACCGGGATCGTGCTGGGCATCCTGCTGACCCCTTCCAATGTCTACGCAGGCTTGAAGATCGGCTGGTCGTTCAATATGTCGATCATCGCCTTGCTGATCGGTTATGGCCTCTGGCAAGGCCTGGCCCGGCGTTCCGCTGAACACCTGCCGTGGACCCTGCACGAGAGCAATATCAACCAGACCGTGGCCTCTGCCGCAGCGTCGATCATTTCCGGCGGGCTGGTCGCGCCCATCCCGGCTTATACCTTGCTCACCGGCAACCAACTGGCAGCGCTGCCGATGATCGCCTGGGTGTTCTCGGTAAGTTTCCTGGGGATCTGGATCGCGTGGTACCTGCGGCCTTCATTGCTCAATGACAAGGCGCTGAAGTTTCCCGAAGGCATGGCCACCCTGGAGACCCTGCTGCACATCTACAACCATGGTCGCGAAGCCGCCACGCGCTTGAAAGTGCTGCTCGGCGCAGCGTTGTTGTCCGGGTTGGTCAAGTGGGTGGATACCTTTATGTGGGCCTTCCCACGCTGGTCGCCGAGCCCCGCGTTGGAGCGCCTGACCTTCACCGCCGACCCCTCTCTGCTGTTGCTGGGGTTCGGCGGCATCATCGGCATTCGCGTGGGCCTGACCCTGCTGCTCGGCGCCTTGCTGGCATGGGGCGGGCTGGGGCCGTGGCTGTTGGCCAACGGCCTGGTGAGCCTGCCCGCCGACAGCAGCGGCCCGCAGTTTGCCGCGCTGGTGGAATGGCTGCTGTGGCCTGGGGTGAGCCTGATGGTGTGTTCCACCCTGGCGTCCCTGGCGATTCGCCTGTGGGCGTTGCATCGCTCAACCCGAGCGGCTGGCGGCACGCCTTGGGCGGTTCCCAAGCCTGGGCCTGCCGTGGGGTTTGCCTTGGCGATTGCGTTGGTGGTGAGCCTGCAAGCGCTGTTGTTCGGTATCAACCTTGGGATGGCGCTGCTGACCATTCCCCTGGCGATCTGCCTGGCCGCCGTGGCGGCGCGGGTGGTGGGGGCGACCGGTATTCCGCCGATTGGCGCCATCGGGCAACTGTCTCAGCTGAGTTTTGGCATCGTTGCGCCGGGCCAGGTGCCGATCAACCTGATGAGCGCCAACACCGCCGGCGGTTCGGCGGGGCAGTGCACAGACCTGATGAATGACTTCAAGGTGGGCAAAGCGATTGGCGCGACGCCGCACAAACAGGTTATCGCCCAGATTCTCGGGATTTTTGTCGGCAGCGTCGTCGGCGTATTCGCGTACCTGGCGTTGATCCCCGACCCGCAAACCATGCTGCTCACCGAACAATGGCCAGCCCCGGCCGTCGCCACTTGGAAAGCCGTGGCCCAAACCCTGACCCACGGGCTGGATTCGTTGTCACCCAGCATCCGCTGGGCCATTGCTGTTGCAAGCCTGTGCGGCGTACTGCTGGGCATACTCGATAGCACGCTGCCCACCCATCGCGCCCGCTATCTGCCAAGTGCGGCAGCCTTGGGACTGGCGTTTGTCTTGCCTGCGTCGGTGTCGCTGATGATGGCCCTTGGCGCGATCATGACCTGGGCCGTGAGCTGTCGCTGGCCAAGTGTGACGCAGCGCTTTGCGATCACGGCAGCGGCGGGGCTGATCGCCGGTGAGAGCATTACCGGCGTAGGCGCGTCGTTATGGCAAATGCTGGCAAGTGGATAAATGGCCGACCTGGATTTACAACTCTTCACGAATTCAAAAGGCTCACCGTTATAGGCTTGGCGCTGCGACCACTGGATCAAACCCATTCAACTGACCGTTGAGCCTAGCCCATGAAACTGCCTGCCATCGCTGCCACGTTTCTCGCCGTTGCTACGCTGCATCCTTTACCCGTACACGGCGCAGGCCCCGTCACCCATGTCGCCATCTACCGAGGCCCGGCAAGCTGCCCCGACTGCTCGGAAAACGTGAAAACCGCCCTGCAGCGCCTGGACCCCAATTACCAGATCGACTTCGTCGGTGCCGACGAACCCATCGACATCACCCCGCAAACCCTGGCGCGCTACGATCTATACGTGCAACCCGGCGGTGGCCAGGACATCCCGGCCGCCCTCGACAGCCTGGGCGATGCGCGTGCCGAAGCCATCCGCGATTACGTCGCCAAAGGCGGCCGCTACCTGGGCCTGTGCATGGGCGCCTACCTGGCCGACGACAACAACCTCGGCCTGATCCCCCAGGCGCTTGATACCGAAGCTGGCCGTCCCGGTTTTGAAGTGTCCGGTATTGAGGACGCCGCCGTGCGGGTGACGTGGGACGGGCAACCCGACTCTGTGTTCTATCAGGACGGTCCGTATTTTCCCAAAGCCAATGCCACTGCGCCCTACAAGGTCATCGCCACCTACCATAATGGCGACGTGGCGGCAGCGCGCTATACCTACGAACGTGGCGTGGTGGTGCTGAGCGGGCCGCACCCGGAAGCCGGGCGGGAATGGTTTGAAAATGCCGATATCGAGCTGAGCAAGATGCCGCGTGGCGAGCTGTTCGGGTCGTTGATACGTAGCGCGCAAGAGTAGGGCGCGCCGCCCGTTACTTCAGGATGCCACTATTCCCCATGTCGATATCAGGCACGATGGTGGCGTAACCAGGCTACTTGTGCCTGGCCTCGGGCACTTAAGGTGAAGGTCATTGGCCGCCCGAGAACAACAAAAACAATGACTAGCCTCAACTGCAACGATTCCAACGGTCAGCTTGCGCAGGGCTTCAAGCCGCGCCATGTGACCATGTTGTCCATCGCTGGCATCATCGGCGCGGGGTTGTTTGTCGGCTCCGGACATGCCATCGCCGCAGCGGGGCCGGCGGTTTTACTGGCTTATTTGTTTTCCGGCCTTCTGGTGGTGCTGGTCATGCGTATGCTGGGGGAGATGGCGGTGGCACGCCCGGACACCGGCTCGTTTTCCACCTACGCCGACCAGGCCATCGGCCCGTGGGCGGGGTTTACCATCGGCTGGTTGTATTGGTGGTTCTGGGTGCTGGTCATTCCCATCGAAGCCTTGGCCGCCGGGCATGTGCTCAATCAGTGGTTCCCTCAGGTTGATGCGTGGCTGTTTGCGTTGATCTCAATCGTTTTGCTGGTGATCACCAATCTGTTCAGCGTGGCCAAATACGGCGAATTCGAATTCTGGTTCGCCATGGCCAAGGTGATTGCCATCGTCGGCTTTATCGGCCTGGGCTTCAGCGTCCTCATGGGCTGGATCCCGGATCGCGAAGCCAGCGGCTTGAGCCGCTTGATGGAGGAACACGGCGGGTTTGCTCCCAACGGCCTGTCGGCGGTGGTGGGCGCGTTCATTACCATCATGTTCAGTTTCATCGGCACCGAAGCGGTGACCATCGCTGCAGCCGAATCGAGCAACCCGGCGCAGAACATCGCCAAGGCCACCCGCTCGGTGATCTGGCGTATTGGCGTGTTCTACCTGTTGTCGATCTCCGTCGTGATTTCCGTGGTGCCCTGGAACGATCCGCTGTTGGCCTCCGTGGGTTCCTATCAGCGCGCACTGGAAATTATGAACATCCCCAACGCCAAATTCATGGTCGATGTGGTGGTGTTGATCGCGGTAGCCAGTTGCATGAACTCCTCGATCTACATTTCTTCGCGCATGCTGTTTTCCCTGGGCAAACGCGGCGATGCGCCGCCGGCGCTTAAAATCACCTCGAAGGCGGGCGTGCCCAGGGCGGCGGTGATCGCCAGCACCATCATCGGTGCGGGCGTTACGTTGCTGAGCTACTTCATGCCGGCCGGTCTGTTCCAGTTCCTGCTCGCCAGCTCCGGGGCCATCGCGTTGTTGGTTTACCTGGTGATCGCTATCTCGCAACTGCGTATGCGTCGCTTGCTGCTTCGGCAGAACGTCGAACTGACCTTTCGTATGTGGCTATTTCCGTGGCTGACTTATCTGGTGATCGTGTTCATCTGCCTGGCCCTGGGGGTGATGATGGTGACGCCGGAACACCGCACCGAAGTGTCCTCGACCATTGGCCTGGCGTTGGTGATTTCCTTCATCGGCCTGGTCACGTCGCGCCAGCACAACCGGGCACCCAAGCCGGTGGCGCTGGAACATTCCTGATCACGCCTGTGGGGTAGCGGTGATGGAAACCGAGGCACCTGTTTGCCAGACCATCGGCTTTTTGCTGCTGGACCAATTCACCCTGATATCGCTGTCGTGTGCGGTCGAGCCGCTGCGCATGGCCAACCAATTGGCGGGCGAAGAACTCTACCGTTGGCAAACCATCAGCCTGGACGGCCAGCCGGTGTGGGCCAGCGATGGCGTGTCGGTAACCCCGGACGCGTGCGCCCAGGACCAGCGCGGCTTCGATGCGGTGATCGTGTGCGGCGGCGTGGGCATTCAACAGGCTATCAGCCCTGCGCTCATCGCCTGGTTGCGCAGCCAGGCGCGCCTGTACTGTAAACGTCTCGGCGCGGTGTGCACCGGCAGTTGGGCACTGGCCCAGGCGGGGTTGCTCGATGGCTTCCAGTGCAGCGTGCATTGGGAGCTGATGGCGTCGATGCAGGAGGCGTTTACCCGCGTCAAAGTCAGCTCCAGCGTATTCACGCTCGATGGCAACCGCTTTACCAGCTCTGGCGGCACTGCGCCGCTGGACATGATGCTGCACCTGATCGGCCGCGATCACGGGCACACGCTGTCGGCGGCGATTTCCCAGATGTTCGTGTACGAGCGCATTCGCAACGAGCGCGACCACCAACGCGTGCCGCTCAAACACCTGCTCGGCACGCAACAGCCCAAGCTGCAAGAAGTGGTCGCCCTGATGGAATCCAACCTGGAAGAACCCATCGACCTCGACGAACTGGCCGCCTACGTGCACGTGTCCCGCCGCCAGTTGGAGCGCATGTTCCAGAAGCACCTGTACTGCACGCCATCGCGCTATTACCTCAAGCTGCGCCTGACCCGTGCGCGCCAGTTGCTGATGCAGACGCCCATTTCGATTGTCGAGCTGGCGGTGATTTGCGGCTTTGTGTCCACGCCGCATTTCTCCAAGTGCTACCGGGATTTCTTCGGCGTTGCGCCCAGCGATGAGCGCTCGGACATGCGCCTGCATCCGCCGCCTGCGTTACGGCCAGAGGGGCAATCCCGGGCCCCGCAACAGCCCAGGAATACACTGGAGCAGGCGCGCGACGAGCCGACGTTTGCCACGGTGCAGATTCAAAGGCGATAGGGCTTGGGGTTTTCCCGAATGCCAGTAGGAGCGAGCTCGCTCGCGAAAAACTCACAGGCGCCGCGCTCATTCAGGAAGCACGCGTTATCGTTGGCGTTTTTCGCGAGCAAGCTCGCTCCTACAGAAGGCAATAAGCCTCGGCGCTCAAATCCACTGGTCATTCAACGCGGTGCGCTCACCGCCTTCATGCCCGGTATTCAGAATGCCCCTAGGCTCGATCATCATCAGCCTGGCTTCACCTTCGGCGGCGGTCCTGTGCTCAATGCCACGCGGCACCACATACAACTCACCCGGCTTCACATACACCGGGCCATCCGGCAGGTCGATACGCAGCGTGCCTTCAAGCACCAGGAACGCTTCATCGGTTTCGGGGTGCGAATGCCAAATGAATTCACCCTCGATACGCACCACCTTGAACTGGTAGTCGTTCATTTCGGCAACCACTCTTGGGCTCCATTGCTGATCGATGAGCGAGGCTTTGTGCGCGAGGTTTATCGGTTGGGCGGGTTGCTGTAGGTGAGTCATGCTGAGCCTTCCTGTCAGTGAGAAGGCCAGATTATCCGGGCCGACAGGTCATAGGCTTGTACGATCCTGCAACCCTTCCACTCCTACACCCCCGCATTCCCCACGGGAATGCAGCGCATAAAATTAATGCATTTTTCTTACTGTCACGGTTAACGTAATTTCCTTCAAGGCCACGGAGAACCGCCTTGAACTCATCCTCATCCAACCCTGCTGACAAATTCGATACCTCAAGAGCCAACGAGTACGCGCGACAAAGCCGTATCGCGCTGGCGGGCTATGACGCGTGCCAGGATCTGGCAGCCTGCATGCTCGCGGCGAGCCTTGGCGATGCCCCTTCGGCCAAGATACTGGTGGTCGGCGCCGGCGGTACGGCGCAGGAGATCATCGCCATGGCCAACCTTGAACCGGGCTGGCGCTTCATGGCGGTTGATCCCTCGCAGCCGATGCTGGACGCGGCAAGGCAGCAGTTGGAAGCCAACCACTTGCTTGACAGAACCACCCTGCATCTCGGGACGCTTGAAGACCTGGCAGCAGACGCGTCATACGACGCCGCCACCTTGATCGGTGTGCTCCACCATCTGGAGGGGGATGACGCCAAGGACCGGATGCTGCGATCGATTCGGGCGCACCTGAAACCGGGGGCACCGCTGATCGTCGCGGGCAATCATTACGCGTATGCCAGCCAGCCGTTGCTGCTGGCGGCATGGGGCCAACGGTGGCGTCAGCATGGCGCTACCTCGGACGAAGTGAAGGCCAAGCTCGGCAAAATCCTTCAAGGCGCTGACCCGCCCCATTCCGAGGCCGCGGTTCAGAAGCTGTTGCATGACGCTGGCTTCGGCGACGCGACGCGTTTCTTCTGCAGCCTTTTCTGGGGGGCTTGGTTGACGTGCAAGGTGGGGTAGCGATGTTTCCCCTTGCTCGACAACCCGTGGCGCGATTCAGATCGCCCGGAGAGTAGCCAACCGCCGACGCCAATCGCCGCCATGCCGAAGGTGGCATTCCTCTTCGGAGTCGAAACTGACGCAGCGGGCGATGTTCGGGACGTGCACATCAGCGTCATCCAACGCGGCGGTAGTCAGCTCGCGCATACGGGCGTCCCCGCCGGTCGCAAGGGCGCGAGCCTTGCTCGCGACGTTGTCGAACACCCAGATCACCCGCAGGCTTTGGGGAAACGCGCGGTAGTCGACGGTGTGGGTCAACCAGTCGAAGCCCGGAATTTCGGCCTTTGCGATCTCGCAGGCGTCGGTCAGGGCTGCGATGAGGCGGCGTTCGATACGGGCGTGGTCGCGTGAGGCAGGCGGCATAAAGGAAATCCGTGAGTCCTGGGAGTGGGTTGGGGCGTCAGGCGATAGGCTGATCAGAGCGGGCGTTATTGAAGCGCGGGGCGCAAGCGTTGCCACTCATTCAAGCAATTCTCGGCAACGATATCCGGGTAACCCCGTTCTTGCTCCATCGCCAACGCGGTGGAGAAGGGTACCGCAATGCAAGTGGCTTGGTCATTGCAGCGAAGTGTCATCGACCATCGGCCTGGTCACGGCGCGCCAGCATGGGCGGGCGATCAAGCCGGTGATATGGGAGCAATCCTGCCAGCGCTGCCCACCTGTGGGCCGCGTCACTTCAGTGCTGGCGTACCCCTCTTGTCATACGCCGCAGCACCTGCTTATCGCCCTGCCTATAGTGCATGACCACCGCCCCGACATGCCCGAGGATAAGCACCAGCATTGTCCAACCCAGCAAGCTATGAAAGTTGCTGCCCAGATCAACCATCCACTGGATTTTTTCCCCCTCGAACCCCTCCATGACCGGCACGCCAAACGCAGAAAAAGCCCGGCCGGAGCCGTACTGGCGGATCATCCCGATCAGCGGGATCAGGAACATCAGTGCATACAGCATGCCGTGCCCGGCGGCGGCGAAACGGCTGATGCTGAGTGGGCGCCGGTGTCGGTTCAGCAGACTCCAGCCGGCACGTAGGATCAGCAACACCAGTAATAACAACCCTACGGGTTTGTGAAAGGGCCACAGCCATTTATCCAGCGTTGAGTCTGATGCCAGGTAATGGGTTATGGCTGAGCAATAGATCCACGCAAACAACAGGAACATCAGCCAATGCACTGCTCGGCTTACCGAGTCGTAGTGTTCACGTGACCCAGCAGGGGGGGCGCAAGTCGTCATTGTCGTATCCTTCTGGCGAGTCGCCTTGCGTTCTTTTTCAAGCGCATTGAGGCGACAGATGATAAACGGCCAGAATGAATCTGGCGGTGACCAGATCATATACAAGGAGACACAGGCAGCGGTCGTGTCGAAACATCAAGAAAACATGCATCCTGCAGGGGGGAACTGGACGCCCAATGGCAGGGGCGTAGCCTGTTCAAATCCACCGAGCATTTTCAGCCGTACGCTCCCCACCTTCATGCCCGGTATTCAAAATGCCCCGTGGCGAGCCTTCGAGCACCAGGAATGCTTCGGGCGCGTGTTCGTTCTTGCGCAGGGCGTGGAACGATCAAAAGCTGTGGCGAGGGAGCTTGCTCCCGTGACGGTCTAAAGCTGACGCGTTTATGGTCGATAACCCGTATGAACCCGCTAATCAAGGACCGATTAAATGGCACTTTCCGTTAGCCCTGCCTATATTCCACCGGCCAATCTCAACCTCACGCCTTCTGAGCAGAAGCTCGTACCCCAGGCGTCGACGGACCCCGCCAAGCAAGCCCTGGCAAACGCCGGCCCCGCGGCCATTTACCATCCCAGTGAAGCGGCGACAACCACGGCACAAGCCCCGGAGGCCGTTGATACCTGGGTCGGTCGCTCCGAATCGCCGCACTTTCCTCGCTTCGTCGACCTGTTCAATGGCGCGCAAAGTGCGCTGAAAGCTTCCTTCCAGACATTCGAAGCGAACCTGGCAGCCACTGCGCCCGACCTGGCCAGCACCGGGTACGGTTTTACCGTTGAGGCTGACGGCCGGCTGAAAGTGCTCGATACGGCTGGCCAGCTCAGCCGTGAGGCGACCGAGAGGCTGACGGTTCTGCTCAATCAATCCGTTGAGCTGAAGGCCACAGCCGTGGCCTACCGCAACGCCGCCATCGACATGGTAGACGCAGGCTCACCCTGGTCGGGAAGTACCCTGGGCTACTACAGCCTGACCAATGAAAACTTCGCCAGCACTATTGATCTGGCGCCCTTGTTCAGAACGCATGACCCGTCGGATATTAAAGCGGGCAGGAACCAGTTTTTCATAAACCAATTGTCTTCCAACGGCGAGCGCGCGACGCAAGAGACTGAGCGGGCGATGTTGGAGCGGCGTGCCGCCCAGGGGGGCAGCACCCAGGCTTGATCGGCGCAGCCTGCGGCTGTCGTCGAGGACCGGTCGGCGGCAGTGGCCGCGCTTATTGTTCAGGGTTGATCAACGATCTCAACGTATGGTCCTCCCAGATGCCAGCGATTTTCAGATAGGCTCGCGCATGTCCTTCATTCTCAAACCCCAGCGACTCCAGAAGGCGTTCACTTCGCACATTGCGGGGTAAATGATTGGCCATGATCCGATGAAGACCCAACTGCTCAAAGCAGTGTTGATTAGTGACCTGAAGCGTTCTTTTCATCAGGCCGCGACCCTGGGCAGATTCCGCCAGCGAGAAGCCGAGATGACAGGCCTGAAAAACGCCCCTCACAATGTTCGTGTAGTTACACCGCGCTAGGACCTCTCCGCTCTCGGGTTCAAGCAAGAGGAAACACAGAGCGTTGCCAGCGTGCATATTGTTGACCTGCTGCTCGACCCTGGCCTTTGCGTTGCCCGTGGTGAAATATTCCTCGTCCCTGAGCGGCTCCCAGGGTTGCAGATGCCTGCGATTGACGCGTTCGTAACGGCTGATCCTCTCGAAATCGTCGCACGACAATGGCCGAAGGCAGTAGCCTTCAACGCAATACTCCATAAGCCCCTCCAGATTTACCAATGCCCCAATCTGACTGCGTAGCCGCAAAGAATAGCGCCGCTGCGCGTAAAGCGACCCCTTTCATGGCAAACAGGTCTACCATGCCAGCCCCGGCAGTGGTTCCACTCGCTCCCGAACTCAATTTTTCAAGGTAGCGATAATGTCCATCGACCAGATCTCCCTCCCCAAAGGCGTCGGCCCCCACGCCGCCAAGCTGCTTGACGCTATTACTGGCGCCTCCACCCATGAAGAACTCAACCGTGCTGGCGGTAAAGCCGAGGGTTTTGTGCTGGGGCTGGAGGCCACCAAGGCGATCAAAAGCCAAATCGCAGAGTCGCTGTATGTGGCGTATGACGACGCGGCGAGCAATCGAGCCGCAGAGTTGAAGGGGTAGTGCAAGCCAGTCCATGGCTGCGGTAATGAGGCGTTTTTTGTTGAGTGAATAAGCGACGCGCGTGAAGCGTCCATCATGGTAGTTTCAAGGAATTAAATAGAGTAACTGACCCAAGGAAGGAAGTCGCAATGCCAGTGGACACTCACCAATCCGCATTCTCTCGCAACGTCTTAGGGTTGAGCCATTCTGCGAGCAGGACGCTGTTGAGTCCTCCAAATAAAGGGGGATTTGAATAATGTCGCCTGAAAAATTAACGATGAAGCAGCTCGAATATCTTAAGGACCTATTGCTATCGCTTGATGCAGCCGGTGCGATGGGTTTTGAAGGATTTGTCAGGGTAGTTCTTACTACAATGACGAATATTCCTTTTAGATTGGCCACAAGTGGGCTTCAAGGTGGCCTGGATGGCGATTCGGCATTCCAAAATGATGCTGTGTGCTTCGAAGCAAAGCGTTATTCAGGTAGGGTTTCTAGAGAAACTGTTGTAACAAAAATCGCAGACTTATCACGTGTAAGCGAGGCGGCAGACCGTCTTTGGGTGCTTGCCGCCACCAGTGAAATTGGCACGCAATTAGCGAAGGCGTTGCAAGAAGACGGCGATAAAAACGCGATTTCTACTCTCATACTCGATTGGGCTGGTCCATTACCTCTATTGGCTGTCGCCACTGTAGCCACCGCTAATGCGGCAGAAGACTTCTTAATGATGCATTGCAATCCAAAGCCCAATTGCCAAGAGCTTGCTCAAATATTCGAAGCCATCAGTAATCATCCTGAGTTTCACTCGTTGCTGGAAAGACTCAAGTCGAGTTTGAATGTTTCTACGCTAGCAACGGCACGCTCGACCGAGCTGAACAAGTCATGGCGCATTGTGTCGTTTGGCTCCGAACACATTGCGCGCGACCGGTTGGGGCAGGCATTGGTAGTCGCACACTTGGACTCGCCGTCACTACGAGAAGCCCTGCGGCAGCAGATTAAGGACTATCTACAAAATGATCAGGTCATCGTCTTAACTGGCGGGGAGGGGCATGGTAAGTCGTGGCTAGCGGCGCAAATTTGCTGTGATTATGAAGGCCTCGCACTTTTTTCAAGTGCCGAGCAATTCGATGAAGTCGCTGTTAAAGACTTAGACGATTTTATCGTTGAACTGCTGATAAGTCAGACTGGTGACGTCGCGGATGAAACGGTGAAATTGAGGTGGCGCCACCGACTTGCTGCTTGGAAGCGTCAGCCACCAGCGCTTTCACTGTTGGTGGTCGTCGATGGTATCAATCAGCGGCGAAGTCAACGATGGGATCGAATTCTTAACGGTCTGAAGGAAAGACTGTTAGCCATCGGCGGGCGACTGCTTGTGACTGTCCGCCCGCAATTTTGGGATAGAGTTGTCTCCCATGGCATAAGTTTTAAACCAAACCTGGTCGAGATACCTGAGTGGTCATTAGAGGAGCGTGATCAACTACTTACAAATTACGGCATTAGCCTTGACTGGCTTGATGACTCAACGCGCCAAATACTTCTAAATCCACGGCTACTTGGGGTCGCTATTGCGACATTGCCTCACACGAGTTCTGTCGCCTGGAAAGGGTTGACAAAAGACAGAGTTCTCTTTGAGCACTTGCGAGCCTCTCAGCGGGAAAGCTTTGAGCCAGAAACCTGGGATGAGCTTACGAACCGTCTGAGTGACCACGCAAAAAAAGTATTGGAGCGTATCAGGGACTCGCGAAATGAACCTCCGCATAATTTTGAAGACGACTCTACAGCTGTGATCGAAACACGCTTTTTTCGGACACTAATTGGTCCAGGAAATAATTATGAGCTGCGTGAGGAAGGACTAACCCTCGCACTCGGTTATACACTTGTTGACCAACTGTGGCAGGCGCAACGTGCTGGACACGACCTAACTCAGCGAATGACTTGCTTGATCGATCCAATTTACGCGATGGATCGAACAGTTGATGTCGTGTTTGCCACCCTAATGATCTGCGCTTACGACTCGGTTCGCTTCAACCAGTCTATTTTCGCAGTTCTGCTCGACGCATTTTCTACCCTGCAGAATGTCGATGATCAACGGTTCGAGGAGTACGCCGAGATCGTCAAAAAACAACCAAAAGCACTATTTGAATCGCTAGGTGTTTTCACACTTGAGTCAAGACGAAGACTTAATCACGATTGGTTCGTTCATGCGTCATTCTCAATTGCAGCTTCAAATGAGGGATGGCCAATAGCCCAAAATGCTGTTCGTAGCTGGTTATGCTACTACAACAAAGATGCACTTGATCAGGTGAGTAGATACCCAAGCCAATCGGACGAGGAAAGAGCCGAGCGTTTACAGAAGAGAACGGTTGAGATTCAAGAGATTATTTCTTCCCTGTCTCTTTTTGAAAAAAACCTCGTGCAGAAAATGACCGCGGTTACAGGTCAGTTAGACGATATTTACGGTCTCGCACTTCGGTTGTTGTCTGGCCGATCACTTGCAGAGTTTGCTGAGAGCTTTATCTTCTTCGGCCTCGGCCTCTCGATGGATACAGATGTTTCGAACGCTCGCCGGGCATTTTACCATTTGACAACTTTCAACCGATTGGATCGTGCGGCGACGATGAATGCTTTTCTGAAGGCGATAGAACCGCTGAGATCAACCGAGACTTCGAAAGGTGGGCAATGGACTGTCGTACGTATGTTATTTGCTACTGGAGACGAAACTGCTGCGCGGGAAGCTGCGGAGATCTCCAACTTATTACGTGAAGACATACTGCACCTAGCAACACCAGCACTCGGTAAATGGCGGCACTCACGCGTTGCAGACCCGAAAGCGTTTCAACCAGACGATCTGGACCGTGGGCTAGAAAGCTTCAGCGCAATCGACCCCGACACCATCTTTCAGTCTATGACGTCCAGCGTGAAGGATCACCAATTTGAAGAGTTTCTCCCTGTAGCCTGTCGTTTTACCCCTGAACAAGCAATTGAGAAGGCTCGCACGGTCCTTTCAGGTCTTCTCACTCGAACCTCAATACCGTTACGTCAATTGATACTAAATGGTTCGAAGTTAGGCCCTCTCATGACGCGTGACATTGCCCTTCGGCTGCTCGCACGATTGAGTGAAGGCGAAGATGATGTAGTAGCTACGCTTGTCAGTCGGGAGCAAAACGTTCAGAGAATGTTTTTACTCATGTACTTGGCACCCGAATTAACGGCATCGGAACAGCTTGAATGCATGCTTAGTCCAGCGTTCGGAACGGATTTCCTGCTCAACATTATTCCTATGCTGAAGCCGCAACCCACTGATGCGATCATCAGTGCCCTTCAGTTAGCGCTGGATGATGGCGACGAGATGCAAACTTATGCAGTTCTCGCAACTACTCGTTACGGTGGTACACCCATAACGGATGAGCTTGAGTCATTATTACTTCGTTGTTACCACTCAATACCGTTAAGGGGCAGGGCGTTCGCGTTAGAGTTGGCTAGCCAGGGGGACTTAAAAACGATCAGAGATGCCCATGCCCATAGCGGTTGGTCCGGGCGTACTTTAGATACTCAGACTACTAAAGAGGGCTGGTATGGCGCCATTCTGCTTGCGGACGCGTGCAAAAAGAATGAGCTGACTGTCCATGAGCTGATGAATAGGACCCATCCAGAAACTTGGTTTTATTGCTCTGCGCGTGTCGGCGCTGAGATGTTGGTACCTTTGGCCAGCCATTTTCTACAACGACTACAGCTGGCGATTGAGGAGATTCGGAACATCTCAGCGCCAGCCTTGCAGCTCACGCTCACACCATCGGATTCAGCACCTTATCCTATGCTCTCCATTGATGAACCTGAGCGTCAGAATAGTCGCTTTGCCCCCCCAGATACATTCGCTGAATTGCTTGGCTCTCATGAAGACTTTTATGCAAAGCAAGATCTCCTTCGCGCAATCTCCGATGACTTTTTCGCGAAGCTGAAGGGGACTAACGCACTGCTGTTTACGGAGCGTGTGACGATCGAAGACTTGAGATTGCTGAATCTTGCGGAGCCCACGTTGCTGCCGACCATGCTTGGCATACTGGAACAGGCAAGTGATGCCGAATTTAGCTGGCTAAAAAACCTGGCTTTCTCAGTCGCCAATCTGGTGTCGAGTGATATGCCCGAGAGGGCGATAGCGTTGTTCGAAAGAGCCCTGCTAACCCAGTTCTTTGTCACTTTGGAACTGGTTGACGGCTTGACCCTTGAGCATCAGGCAATCTGGTCTAGTACCCCTTCACTGGCATTTAATTTTTTCTGGGAGGAGCGACTCTTAACCGCGGGGAGCGATGAGGTCCTCGCCCAAGAGGTTGCCGCGGCCGAACGGTTTGGCGCAGCGAAATTTATTGAGGCATTCGTTCAGGACAAAGCGTGCAGTTCATCTACTTTGGATCAGTCCTTCGCGATCACTGTAGCTGGTTTTTCTAAGCATTCAAAAGAGTGGCTGGCCGTAATCGAAAGCCACTTGGATAACAAAGGAATCACTGGAGACGCTGCGAAAAAAGCCAAGATCGCACACGAAACGGGCGAATGGGCAAAAAAATGGATAAGAGATATGTCTCTTGCTGCCACGCCGGATGAGTTTTGGCGCTGTTTGATCATCTCAACGGCTTGCATGGATCAGCGAGTCTCTGACGCGTGCATAAAACAATCTAAGTGGGCAACCTTCTCGGCACTTTTTAAACAGGTTAGAAAGACCGCGATTCGTGAGCTGAGCAATAATCGAAACAAAACATTCGTTGGTCAAAGCGTACCTGATTCGATTTTTATCAAAGGATACGACCAGTAAGTTGGATTATCTTCTCGGTGGATATCAGTCCTGGATCCTCAGCAGGGCTGATTCAATGAGAGTTAATGGCGCTACCCCTCACATCTGGCAGCAAAGCCGAAGGCCGATTTAGTAATCAGGACTTCATCCGTCTTGCGGCGTCGGGCGAGTATCGATATCTGCGGCGTAGTTGGTAACCAGACGGCATTCGTCGATGGAAGACGGCATGTTTTTGCATTGTTACTACTTCTCAGTGGAAAAGGGGCCGGATTTATTTCTAGGAAATGTCCCTTTTCGCCCTGGCTGAAAAGAAAATCGACGCGGCTTTCGCCCTGCTTCGCGATCAACTCGACGGAGTGTAGGAAAAATCTGAATCGGGTTTTAGCGCTGTGTGAGCGGGCGATCTGCCGCCTAGCACGTACTATGCTTAAGGCGAGCAATGTCGCTCAAGGAGAACCTCATGAAACTACATATCGTTCTTTTTTCTGCTTTGCTGGCTTTAGGCTTCGGCACCAACGCGCTAGCCGTTGGCAAAAATCCTTTCAATGAGCCATGTCGTGCAGACGACGGCTGCACTATCCCGTACGTTCATTGGGAACAGGGGTAAATGCCGCCGGGAAACGTAGATCTATTGTGTTACCCGGCTCATGACGGAAAAGGGGCGGATTCATGTCTAGGGAAAATAAACCTGTCCCCTTTTCCGTGTCCCCTTTTCCGCCAACATCCAGTGCAATTTGAAATCACTGAGCAAACCCGAATAGCTCTAGAGACTTGGCTGCGTCGGGCTCACCTTAGAAGTGAAGATTTCTTGTTTCCAATCCGGCCGCACGATTCAGGACACCTATCGATCAGGTAATACGCTCGAATAGTGAAAGCTTGAGTGACCGTCGCTATTCGGCCCAAAGCGGTCTGTAGTATGCAGCACCTTTAGTGAGCACTCCCGCGCATCTTGGACGATTTGACCAAGCCATGAACCTAGCCTATGGGCTAGTGGTGTCAGACCCGTCCGTACTGCTCCAGTATTTTCATCAGGACAGCGTTGGCGTGCGTGAAATTTTCTAGCTGACCACGAATTTGGTATGCCCACTTTGATCCGTGGAAAAGGTTATTTCTAAGCCGCCAGACAATCATCAGGATGCATAACATGCTATCGCCGGGATCGTCACTTTTCCCATTGATGACGCGGCTTACCAAATCGGGATAGTCCGTTCTACGAAGGTTGAGGTAATCATAGTGATCTGTTGTTTCACCATTCACGGAGTAACGGTTCCTGAAGTAAGCCAGTGATTCTTCATACACCTTAGGGTGAATCCTGTTTTCAGCGACCCAGCCGTTGACCCGATCTGAGATGGTTCGCGCCTGAGCAAAGTTGTCCATGACCTGCGCTTCGAAAAGGCTCCAGAGAACGGAGAAGTCGAAAATGGCCCGGCGATCTTGATCAGGTAGCTCTTTAAACCCCGGTGCATTCGCATATAGCCACTGTTCACTTGTGCTTTTTTCAAAAACGTCCATGGATTAATTTCCTATCGTGTAAGGGCCGTGGATTCGACCTAGCAAACTTAAGTCAGATGCTGTGAGCATATTACTTCATAGGCCTGATCCGAGCGCGGTAGTGCTAGGGGTGATTATCTGAATTAGCTGCTATAACTAACCGCGTTCAGCTACTCTGGTAGATGCCGCACACGGGGTTACCGCCGCCGTGGGAGGCGCATATGACCTACATATCTGGTGAATACATGGCCAAGCAGCTTTCCCCCGCAGGAGTCATGGCGCTCAAAGAAGCCCTGTGCTCGGTATACTGGTATAAATCTGAGCTGCGCGGTTTTTTACAGCTTTGTCTCTCCACTCCAGCCATCCTCCCACGTTTTAACTGGGAAAATTACAAACGCCAAATCGCCTCGGACGTTGTTGACTTTTTGTGTGCGAATCCCGACACCCATCTCGGTGATTTGACAAAGATTTGTTACGAGCTTTGCAAGCTGACTGACTTTTCACACCTCCAGCGCTTGGAAGATGGTGCCCAGAAGGTGGTAAAAGCCAAAAGTGCCGTCAACCAACTCAAATCGTTAGTTGAACCGCACCAAGACGTCAGAAAAGAGCACGATGAAATCAGGCGCAGGCAGGAAAGCGCTGCGAAGAAGCTTCGCGAAAACGCTGCCGTACGGCAGAAGCTCCAAGCGATCAATACTCGTTATCTTGCACTGATTGGCTCTGATAGTGCACAGGCCCGAGGCTTCGAACTGGAGCGCGTAATGTATGAGGTGTTCGAACTTTTCGACCTTGACCCTAAAGCCTCGTTTAAGAACCTCGGTGAACAGATCGACGGGGCTTTTTCCTTGGAGGGAACCGAGTATCTGTTCGAAGCCAAGTGGCAAAAAGAGCCAGTCAACAAGGCTGACCTTGCCATCTTTACCGATAAGGTGAGAACCAAGCTGGAAAACACCTTGGGGATATTCCTCTCCATCAACGGCTTCTCTTCAGAAGGTGTTGCCGCACATCAGGCCGGAGGGGCCTCGATATTGCTGGTTGATGGAGGTGACTTGATGGCCATCTTGGAAGAGCGGATCGACTTTGTAAGCTTGCTGCTCCGGAAAAAAAGACATGCTGCGCAGACCGGGCAAATTTACCTTAGCTACTACCAGATGGTTGCCACTGGGGCTAGTTAACCAGACGACGGTTACGAGCTTACCTCGTGCGCAAAATCAACCCAAGGTCTCGGAGTCTGTGTGCTGCGCGAATACAGGCGGGGCTGGCGTTTTCGCACAGAAATTGTTGCTGCAATTCTTGCGGGCAGTGGGTGTTTGACTTGCTTCTTAAATGCGACGCGCCATATCGCTATTTGGCGGAGCTTTGAGACTGTGGTTTGGGTAGTGACCGCTTTTGGCCGATTGCTGCCTAACGCGGAATGGCAGTTATCGATCATTAGCGGTCACTTGCACGTGACCGTTAGCGACCCAGAACCACCATCCCAAAAGCCTTCCACCCCGCGATCATCCCGCTCACCGACGCATCTACCGTTTGACTCAAGTCCTCGGGTAAATTCGGAAAAGGGGACAGATTTATTTAGGAAAAAATAAATCTGTCCCCTTTTGGTCCCCTTTTCGGTCCCTATGTCAGGAGGCCTTGGTCTGGTTGTCTCAGGCCGTGCACGATTTCACATGAACTTATATATCACCGACGACATGATGGCCTCCGCATTGACCGGGCCAGAGGTGGCTGAGCAATATGCGGCTATCGCTGCAGGGTAAATGGTCGTGGCTTACAGCGTCTCCTTAGATAGGCGCCGATTGTCGCTGACCCGCCGGCGCCACGGACTAACTACCCCCCCCCCAGCTGACTACCGCCTGCGCAATGTCGCTGTATGCCTCATGGAATGGTGAATGGATAGAAGGGCGCCAGGGCTTGCAATGGCGCTGGATCATGCTGATCAAGGCCACCAGCGAATGCGGGGCCGGAGGTCGGCGCCCACCGCGCCCTAGGCGATGCTCGAATGACTCTGGGCGTGCTGTGCTACCTGCAATGTCGCACCAATGGGCGTAAATCAACAAACTGGTCTATCTTTAGATAACAAGTATATGCTGCCAAAGCTAATTCAATTTTTCACGTAGCTAAAATTAAGCGTCTTATGTCTATTGAAAGTATTCATCAGAACCAATAAGCTGATTCTGCAACAACCAAAATAAATATTAATATGAAGGAGAAGTTTTATGGCTCTTAAACCAGGCCCAAAGCCAGTTGCTAAGTCAACCGGTGAACTTGATCAGCGTCGCCGTGATAACAAAGACACGCCGGGAAATAAACCCGACTTAAAACCTAGCAAGTCCTCAAAAAAATAGGTTGGCGCTGGCAGAAGCTACTTTAATGGTAGCTTTTGTCATTGGGGCTTGTAGGAGATGAATGCATAGCCTGTAATTTCGCCTTAGCTGACGATCATTACCCGCTCTATGAGCGCTATAACAAAATATCGAATATCATCATTGCTGCATAACCCGAGAGTTAAAATAACCGGGTTTTCTAAAGTATCCTCCAGGCTCGCTGCGGACAATTTTTTCAACTCTACCGGTGACTAAATCACCCGTGATTCGCAAAGAAACTGAGAAACCGCTTTTGGCCGGTTAGCGACCGTTGCTCCGATTAGCCATCTTTATCCTTCCACACGTGGAAGACTTGTCATGAACATCATCGCTACCTGCAGACGTCAGCCCTGGTACAAAGGAAGACTGGTCGGGCAGAAAACCTCACTCTGACTGAGAGGTATCTGGGCCATCCGAGTAAGGCTTCAAATTGCGGAAAGAACCCGAGATCTGGCTCTCTTCGATCTGGCCATCGACAGCAAGCTTCGAGCCTGCGACTTAACCAAGCTCCACGTGCGCGATGTTGCTCATGGCGAGCACTTATCATCACGAGCCATGGTGATGCAGCAGAAAACGCAGCGGCCTGTGCAGTTTAAGATCACTGATTAAACACGATCTGCCCTCGTGGCCTGGATACATCGGGCCCAGCTACGCAGCTAGGACTACCTTTTTCCTAGCCGGCTGCATACTTCAGACCATCTATCTACTCGTCAATACGCTCGTATCGTCAAAGGCTGGGTGAGCCGTGGGCCTTGATCCAGCCATATATGGCACACACACAATGAGACGTACGAAGGCATCACTGATCTATCAAAGGACGAAGAACCTGCGGGCGGTTGTTGTTGCTCGGCCATACGAAGCTGGAGAGCACTGTTCGATACCTGGGGATTGAGGTCAATGACGCCCTGGAGATGGCTAACAGACTGAGGTTTGACTATGCATAGCGACGGTCGAAGTCAGACCGTCGCTAACTGGCCCGCTCGTCGACAAAGACGTCGACTACGCGAACCGGATTGGTATCACTGGCGTAGTCGTCAAGGTTTTGGAAAGCAGGGTGCTTTGTCCGCGATAGTCACCTTGGATGAAACGTTTCATAGGCAATCCTGCGTTATCACTTTGGGCAATCGTAGCAACGTTGGAAGACTCTTGATGTACTCTGATGCAAGAAAGTAATGCTAGTAAATTTGGAGCTTAAGGACCTGCCCATGGATGTGATTTCAGCGCACCTATCTTCTACAAATCACCGTACTCAAATTGAAGCCAGCGATCACTGTGGCTGTTTTTACTGTTTAAGTGTGTTTTCGCCCTCAGAAATCACTGAGTGGGTTGATCTAGATAGTACCGCTCTGTGTCCAAAGTGCGGGATCGACTCGGTCATCGGTTCAGCATCCAGTCTGCCGATTACCCCTGCATTTCTTTCGAAAATGCACGAACACTGGTTCTAGCAGATCCCGTCATTCGAGGGCATCCCTTCGGTTTGACATCTACAGACTAGCTTTACCTCAGTGCCGCACGTTCCTGCTAAATATTTACACACTCTGGGCCGAAAGCAGTCGCCGCTCTCGTCATCGCAGAGGGCTTTGTGCCGAGGCTGAATCCCCCAATGCCATCAAGCGCCAAATTGCCGAGTCGTTGTATGTGACTTACAACGACGCGACGAGTCATCAGGCTAACGAGTTGACGAGATGATCATCAGCCAGGGCAGGGTGCTTCGCGGTCAAGGAGTCTGGCGGTGAGGAGTACGCCCAGTTCGCTTAGTTGGTGGATGGCGAGGGCGATGTCGCGGTGTTTGCCGTTGAGGTCTTCGGACAGATCGAGCAGCAGGGTGCTGACGCTGGTGAAGGTTTCGTAGCTGTTGGTGATGAGGGTTTCGTTGCTGGCGTTGGGGGCAACGTTGAAGAGAGCACTTGAATCTGATTTGAGCATGTTTGAATTCCTGTTTAGGGCCATCATCCTTTAGCTACTAAACATAAGGGTGGCGGCTGTGCGCAGGTTAGTAGACCGGGGAATCCAAACAAAGCCGGCGCACCCGAAGGTGCCCTGCGCACAGCCACCATCAAACACAGACGCAATGTCTGATCGGTGAAGCTTGTGCACGTTGTCTGGATTAACCTTCAGGCTACTAAACCCGAATCACTGAACAATTCAGCGACCGAGCCACCTTAGAGACGGCTACCCCAGCGCACAAGCCGGCGGATTCTGACGCAGGCGTAGGCAATGGAGCAAGGTGCGGCAGGGGAATCGGATTTTGCCTTCAGGCGCTGCGTTATCGTTTGGTTTTTTCGCGAGCAAGCTCGCTCCTACAGGGGTGGGTTGTTATCAAGGTGCGGGTAGCTGGACAATAGAGGCCGACGAGCCAGCAACGAAGCACCAGATGTGCGAACGTTTGGTTCGCTCGGCTGGGCTCTACGAACTGCAAGATTACTGATCGGAAAAAAACCAATGCTAGGGAAAGTCAGCAGTAAACATCTTGTCTGGGCCGCGGTCGCACTTTGCGCGATGCTTCTATCCGGGTGCGCGACGTCACGCTACGACGGCAAGCACGCACCGGACCCGAGTAAGGCGATCATCGTGGGTTCGGTTGGTGAGAGCTTTCCGATGATGCAGCCCCATGGGCTGGTGGTTGAGATCAAGCAACAGGGAGCCCCGGGCACCGTATTACGGTTGACGACGCTGGGCAATGAAGACGATCAGCCATCCCCCTCTGTGCTGGGCCATTACTTCATGTATGAAGTGCCGCCGGGTGAGTATGAGTACACGCAGTGGCATTACGTGTATTACGCGGGTAAGTCGATGCCGCGCCCGGTGCCTGCGGTTTTCTCGGTGAAGGCCGGGGAAACTCTCTATATCGGCGATCTGCGCGTCGATGCCCTGCGCTTTTGCCTGTCCAACGTGAACAATGCCGAGGACACGGTGCAGGCGCTCAAGCGCAAGTACCCGATGCTCAAGGACCGGAACATCGTAAATCTGACACCGAAGAGTGGTTTTGCGCCTTGGCCGAGTTCTGATGCCACTGACTTCGGTAAAGGGTTGTGCACGATTTGAAGCCGGTACCGGTGACAGTCATCAAACCCGACGCCCATTGATCCACGTTCAAGGAATTCATGCATGAAGCGCTCTACGCTCCTCTGGGCCAGCCTGTTCGCAGGCCTGGTCTCACTGACCGGTTGCATCAGCGGTCCGGACCTCAAAGGTCAACCGTTCTTCACGTCACCGGCGGAACCTCGTGCGGATGAGGCGACGGTTTACTTTTATCGCACGGCGGCGAGCATCGGTGGCGGGGTCGCCCCGACTATTCAGGTCGATGGCCGCACTATCGGCAGCTTGCCTTCCGGTAGTTTTTTCAAGGCCGGCATTCCCGCCGGCAAGCACAGCGTTGCCTCCACCTCGCCACCGATCATCAGCGGTATGGTTAACCAGCGTTTCGATATCACCGTCGAGAATGGCAAGGTGTATTACATCGCTGATCAACTCAGCACTTCTGACTACAAGGATGGGCAGACCTTGGGCGAAGTCGACGGCCGTCGTTTCAGCGGAACAATGTTTTACTCGCGCTACGCGCTTGTGCCTGCCGAGGAAGCGCTGCGTTCTATCAAGTGGTGCCAGGAGCTGCCGGCAACCGCACGGTAACCACCCGCCCAACATCATCCAAAGCCAACTTGCCAACAGAGAAGAACCCACAATACCGCGGCATTGTGGGGTTGTTAGCCGTCGCGCTTGAACCCCTAGAAAAAGCTAGGGGTAAGCAGGAACGCTCAGTGGGTGGATGGTCCGGCAGCGATGTCGAGGAGATGAAGGCGGGGCCTCCATCAAGCACCAGGTTGGCCCCCGGCGGCATCAGTAAGCGCGTGCCTCTTCTCGGCTGGATGGGGCAGCGTTGCGCTCGAATAACCTATGCGAAAACTCCAGCACCGCCAGCAACAATTGAACGGCACCCAGCACCAGCAGGAAAGGTGAAGCGCCACTGCTGACGGCCACTACCTGCACTACCACTACGATCACGCGTAGCAAAGCGCTGAGACGGGCATGTTCGCGGGTAGGGGCTCGCCAACGTACAACGCCCCACACAAGGTATGCCCAGGCGCCGATGTTGAGCAGGAACATAGCCGTGGGGTCGAGCGCCGAGAAGTGGCTGTCGAAGCCCAGTTGCAAATCAACCCATTGGATCAGTGCATAGGCCCAGACGGACACGATCGGCAAGGCGAAGGGAGCCATCGCGAGAATGTCGTATGCAGCGCCGACACGTACGATTTTTTCATGGGTGGATTGGGTCATTGCGGGTCTCCTCCTGGAGTGGCTGGTTCAATAAGTCGCGGATTTCCTGGAACTCACCCGATTTCAGTCCAAGATGATGGCGCTCGGCCAAGACCTGAACGATATTCGCAGCGCGGGATTCTGCGTCGACGATGTAGCCGGGCACTGCCGCCCGTTGGCGGAGTGCGACAAGATCACTGAAGCGTTCATCCGCCGCCATGATGGTCTTCGCCACCGTCGTCTGGACGTTGCAGAGCCCCAGCACGGCAAAGAATGTGTGTGGATTTTCCAGGTGATAGATCTTTGCCAGAGCGTTCAGCGCCGCCTTGGAGACCGAATATGAGAGCATCCCGGCCCGTTGGCGCACGGCCGAAATCGATGATGAAAACACCACGGTGCCGGGAGGCTGCGTCGCACTCAACAGGATATCCAGGACCATTTTCACCGCGCCCAGGTTAAGTGCCAGGACGCTGTTGAACTCCTGCATCGAGGTTTGCGTGGCCAGTTGTGGAGGGCTGCCGAACCGACCCGCATTCAGGTAGACGGTGTCTACCGGGGCAGGGGAGCGCGACAGCAACGCCTGTAAGGTTGCCGGGGCGCGGTCGATATCGGTCAAATCGCACCTGAGGAAGTGAAAGCGCTCCTGTGACGGGATATTGGCCGCAGGATTGCGTGATACCGCGAGCACCTCGTCGCCCCTGGCCAAGTGATAACGTGCCAGAGCGTTGCCGATACCGGTGCTCACACCGGTGATCAATATGCTAGCCATGATTGCCCCTAGAATTTGCCGATGTGATAGCCGCCATCGGCACTGAGCACCGAGCCGGTGATGTAGCTGGATCTGCGGCTCAACAAAAACACGATCGCGTCGGCGATTTCCTCTGGATGGGCAAAGCGTTTCATGGCGGTCACGTCACGCTTGCGCTGGGTGTTTTCCGGATGGGCCGCCAGCCGTTCCGCAGAGTTCATACCGCCCAGTGTCGGCCCGGGCGCTACGGCGTTGACGCGTACGGCAAAACCGGATTCGCTGTCGCAGGCATTTTCCATGGCCGCGACCTGCGTCAAGGCATTGAGCGCGGTCTTGCTGGCGACGTAGGCGGCCTGATTGGCCATAGGCATTACGCCCGCGCACGAAGACACATTGACGATCGCTCCATCGGGGTACCGGCTGATCAGTTCCAGTTCTTTTTGCAGGCAGTAAAAGGGGCCGTTCAGGTTGGTGTGGATGACCCTGTCCCAATCCTGCGGTGCGCTGGTCGCGATCGGTGCGTAGGGGGCGGTAATGCCGGCGTTGTTGATTGCAAAGTGCAACTGATCCACCTCGCCATCCACCGTCGCGAATGCCTCGGCTACCGACGTGTGCGACGCCACATCGCAAAAGATGAACTGCGCCGAAGCCCCCAGTATCTCTAGAGCGGCGTCGGCCTTTTGCTGGCTCCTGCTCATCAGGAACAGGCGTGCGCCCGCTTTGGCCAGTTGTTTTGCCACCGCCAGGCCGATGCCGCTGGCACCGCCGGTAATGACGATGTTCTTGTCTTGAAATTCCATGTTATTGATTTCCGTAGTGGATGTGAGCGGGACGCTTGTAGTGCTCATTCACGCAGCAATACACCCGGTCGAGTTGCGGGTTGCTCTTGTCCCGAAAGCAGTTACCGTCAAACCGGCATTGCTGAACCTTGTCTTCATGGCCGGCGAGCGATTTGTTGATCAGGTCGTTATCGGCAAAAAGGGCTCGGCTCATACCGATCAGGTCACAGTGACCCAGCCGCAGTTGATTTTCTGCTTCCTGCAGGGAGCCAATGAAACCGGCATAGCCGACCGGCAGCGAGGTGAATGACTTGATCAGGCGTACCCCTTCGACGAACTGTTGCTGAATGCTCGGATGGGCAGACAGCATGTAGCGGAAGGTTTCCTTGATGGTGATCGAGCACATGATTGCCGAGGTCCCGGCGTTTTCCAGGGCCGCCACCACATCCTGGAGCAGTTCCGGTTGCTGCCCGTCGGCGCCTACGCAATCATCAATGCCCAGGCGCACGGAAACCTCCAGCTCTCCTGCGGTAATCCTGTGAATGCGGTCGATGACTTCCAACAGAAACCGCGCTCGCTTGAGCGGGCTGCCGCCGTAAGCGTCATGGCGATGGTTGGTCCAGGGCGATAGAAAACTGCTCAGCAGGTAGCCATTGGAGGCCTGAAGCTGGACCATCCTGGCGCCGGCCTGTCTGGCTCGCAGAGCCGCTTGAGCAAACTGATCGCAAACGGCGTCGATGTCCTCGACACTCATCTCCAATGCCTCGGCGCCGCGGGATAACGCACTGCGGCTCGGGCAAAGCAGCGGTTGGCCGCTGATCTGTGTGCCACCTTGGGCGCCGTAATGCTGAAGTTGCACCACCACTGGACAGTCCCGCTGGCGACCGTACTCCACCAGCGGCGCGAGCTTTTCCACGTTGGCATGGCTATGCAGGCACAGGCCTCGCGCATGCAGGCGCGTGGAGGGCGCTATGGAGGAGTTGCCCAGCACCACCATGGCGCAGCCTCCGTCGATTACATGTTGATAGAACCTGAGCATTTCCTCGGACAGCGAACCGTCCGAGGTAGCCAGGTCGATGCCCATCGGCGCGAAATACATGCGGTTTTTCAGCGAAACGCCCTGACCGATCATCAGTGGGCGTTGTGATAACTCATAGCTCATGGGCGCAGGATCCTCATGCCACGATTTGCTCGGGCGCCAGAGGGTCAGGTGAAGAGCCAGCGTTCCATTGCATCTGCCCGGCAAAGAAGCAGTGGCACTTGATCGTTTCACGCAGTTCGCTGGCCTGGCTCTTGGACAGTTTGTCGAACACCAGCACGCGCTGGTCGGGTTCGCCAGTGGAGCAAGTCGAAGCAACGGGCAGGCTGAGGAAGCCGCCCCCTTCGATATACAGCGATACGGTCGTGACCGTGCTCCAATTGATGCCCTCGGCCTGGTGAGTCACCAGCACGCCCAGTACCGAGAGCAGGCTCAGCCTGGCTTGCAGTGCACTGTCGGCGTGATGCACGAGGATGTTCTTGGGCAAGCGATCGGAAGGGGTGAACCAGTGATCCTGAGGGTAGTTCAACGAACGCATGCGTTTGAACAGCGGTAACTTGATCACTGCGCCTTGCAGCCAGAGACGCGATACCAGCCGGCCGTTCTGATAGAAGTTTGCGCACTTGTCGATGGACTTGGGTTGCGATCGCTTCAGGCCGTGGGTCTGTTGCACCACGACTTCGACCTCGTAAGCCGATTCGGTGTAGGCGTTGAAGGAAATGCGCAAGTCTTCGATGGAAATGGAAACCGCGCCGCGCTGATGGCCCAAGTAGTTGTAGACGTAGTGGTACATGGCTTGCCTGGCCACTTCGATCAACATCAGGCCCGGTACATGTTCGTGCTGCTTGTTGTAGAAGTAGTAATTCTTGGTGTCGTTGATCAACAAGTAAGAGCCCTGCCTGGCCTTGTCCCACTGCGCGAGCGCCTCAAGGCATTCGATCATGCGCATTACCTGGTCGGGCGGTATGTGGGCATCACCGCCTTGAAAATGCTGGGCCAGGTAGCGTTGGGCCTGGTGGGGGATGAATTCAGCCGTGAGGATGAAGTGGTCGTCGCACTCGGTATAAAAGTCAGCCAGGCGGATCTCGAAGGTGGAGAGAGTGCCGGCCTGTTCCGCACTGAGGGTCAGGGGCAGATGGCGCAGCACATACCGGCCGTCTTGGGCACGGTACAGCTGTTTGAACAGGTCCTGATCCTGGGGGTTGCCAGCCAGTAGGTCGGCGCCGATCGAAGCATTGAGAAAGCTGGGCAGAATCAGCCTGGGTCGACCGATCAATACATCCCTGGGTGTGTCTTTGTGCAACAGATGAGGGTCAATTGAGTCTGCGCTGTTCATGAGTTGCGATCTCCAAGTGAACGAGTTGGGGAATGTAGGGGGAGACGGGACAGCAAACGCTTGATGATGAGCCCATGTACCGGCGCCACCGGCAGCATGTACAGGCGGCCGAACGTGTTGAAGGTCTTGACGGAGGTGGTGATATGCAGGCAACGCGGTTGCGAGAGAGGTGTATCGATCGAGACCATGACCGCCAGGTGGGTATCGCGTGAGGTCAGTACCAGCTTCTGTGCGCTGATGGCTTCGATGGTGAAGAAATCGAGCTTTTCGCCGACCACCGGGGCGCACTGAGGTGTCACACCCGAGAACCCGCCGATCCGCTCGACGTGAAAGTGCTGCGAGATGCTGTCGCGCAACCTGAACGCGCCTTTGAGCCAGGCGGGCGTCGCGGCGGTCATCTGGCAGTACAGTTCCAGTGGTGTGGCTTGGGTGTCGATGAGTGCGCTGGCAGAGTGCAGAAAACCCAGCTCGTTGCGCGCGGCCACCAGGCTGGCGCACGGTGGGATCTGGTTATTTGACGTCTTCATGCGTGAGGCACCTTATTGCAGCAGCGCGATTTGTGCCTGCTCGGCCTGCAACAGCATGTTCTCGTAGAGTTGGTCGGCGCTGGCCTGGTCCTCAATCACTTGTGCGGCGACATTCCGAGCAGTGACGTCGATTGATTCGTCATCGATGAACACCGATTCGTAAATCCCGACCACAGGCAGGTAGATGCCTTTGACGTACGCCACCGTCTGCTGCAACGGCCTGAGCAATTCATCCAGGGTGTAACGGTTGAACCCGCCAGCGCGGTAGCCGGTGGAGGGCGCACCCACCGTGGTGATGATCATGAATTCCTTGTCTTTGAGCTTGTCGCCGCCGCGTGCGTAGGCATAGCCGGGGGTGAAGACTTCATCGATCCACTGTTTCATGATTGCCGGGCAGGAATACCAGTACAACGGAAACAGCAACACGATGCGGTCATGGGCATTGAGCAATGCCTGCTCTGCACCCATATCGAACCCGGTGGGCGTCACCGCGCTGGCCAGGCTATGGACCTTGACGCCACGCTGGCTGATCTTGCCCATGATCGCGGTATTGACGCGGGAAACCGAAAGATCAGGATGGCCAGAAATGACAATGACTTTTTTCATGTAGATCGTGTGTCCCATTTATAGTCGGTTGGAATGCCGATGCAGCTTTATTTAAGAGCAGGCGCCTGAGGTTGTAACCTAACCTTTTGGGGAGTCGGCTCGGCCGACTTGCCCGCAGCGGCAGGCCATTTGCGCTGCTTCAGGCCACTTCTCGATCAGCCAGGCAGGGCGGCACACTGATCCAGTTGGCCATGATCTTGTGCCCGTCGATCACGGTCAGCTTGCCCTCGCAATGAGCGTCGAAACCCGCGTTGCGCAACAAGCGGGTAATTCCCGGCGGCGATACCGTGATCAATTGGCGAACCTTGTGGCAAGCGGCGACCTTGAGCACCTCATGCAGCAGCGCCACGGCGTTGGGCGATGACAGTGAGTGGCCCGTGAAGGTCTGTTGTTGCAGGTCGACGGCGGCAAACCGGGAGATTTCCCAGATGTGCGCAGAATGAGGAAGTGCCCGGCCACCCAGCACCTGGGGGAACACTTCCTTGAGCAGATAGGGTTTGTGCGTGGGCAGCAGCCGCGCCACACCGACGATGTGCGGGCCTTGACGGGCGATTACGTACACCGTGTCGTCGCGGTCAAATTGGTCCAGTTCCTCACCGACCGCACAGTCCAGATGCCACCCAAGTTTTTCGACAAATACGCGATAGCGATACAGCAACAGGGCCTGCCACAGTTCGGTCGGTAATGTCAGGCGCGTACCCGTGGTTATATACATGAGGAACCCTCGGCAAAAAATCGAGGGGCCATTCGGCAGAATAATCGAACACTTAGGTACTGCTCTTTTGGGCAGGTGTGTCGTGAGGGTGCGCGTATTATTGTTGTTGTTGTTCACACTGAGCGGCATTAACGCATCAGGGGTGCGCCAGTCAGGTATGTGTCAGACGAGCAAGCCCAGTGAAGTGGCGCGCACGACGGTAGCGGTGCAGTTATGCACGCCCAGTTTTGAGCCTGCATTGCGCAGGTGAAACTTGATGGTTTCCCGCGATAGCGAGAGGATCAAACCGATCTCGTGGGCGGTCTTGCCGTCGGCTGCCCACTTGAGCACTTCACATTCACGCTGCGACAGGGTTTTTTCCTGCGGTAACTGCCAGTGCGGCGTCAGCACGCGCAAGAACCCCTGATGAGCGACATGCACCAAAAACCGCATGTATTTTTGATTGGCGGCAAGCTCTTGGGCCGTAATAGGGTCATTGGAGCGCGCAAGTGTCAGCATGCCGCCGCTGCCGCGGCCGTCCAGGCAGGATTGCGCCCAACCATGGGCCAGCCCGGCGCCGCGGGCTTCTTCCCACATCTGCGGGTTTTGCCGGGTCATTTGCTCGTCCCAGACAATCGGTATCGTCGATTTTGTGCAGTGCTGTACCGTCGGGTCCACGGCGATGTATTTGCAGTGGGCGTAGCGTTGTCGCCATGAAGGCAAAAAATTATTGCTCATCACGATTTTAGGGCGGGTGACGGGGATAGGGATTCGGATTCCATAGGCGCAATAGTCGAACCCCAGGTGTTTTGCCGTGCTGACGATCCGAGCCAACAATTCAGCTTCGGTTCGGGCATTGTCGATCGTGTCCAGCACATCATCCATCCACTTCACTGTCATTCTCCTTGAATTGACCTTTACGCTCTATCTGCGCCGAAAACGATGACGGCACTACGCCGGTGTCATCAACGGTGTGGGTTTAGATGCTCGGCGTTAAAGTTAGACACATTTATGCAGCGCTCTCGGCCTTCATACTTTTGGCGCGAAAAGGCGTTGCAGGTATTGCGATACGCACCTTTGGGAGCGTGCAAGGGGCGAACTCCATTTAGCCGGTGTCCTGATCAATTTCAGAGGGGGCAGCTGAGGTAGGGCGTGTAAGGGTAGTGCTGCGTAAAGTTGCTTTACAAGCAAGTGGGGGCATTCTTCATGTTGGTTTCATTTGTTCGGCTTCGCGCTGAGTTGTACGCAGGGCGCGAGGTGATTTCGTCAAACTCCTGATTCGTTTCGGTGTTAAAGCCCGCGCCTACAGAAGTGACATGTTGGGGTGGTATTGTTGCGCCAGATTATGGAGGACTGAACATGACATTGACGGTCGACACCCTGCTCGAATTGGCCATGGCCAACCCTATCAATGCGCAACTCACCGCGCGCTTGCCGGATCTTGGTGTGCAGCAGTGCATGCTCACGGCGGGCTGTTTGTTCCAGGCCGTGTGGAACCATCAGGCGAATCTGCCGGCGGCTCAGGGCGTGAAAGACTACGACGTTTTTTACTTTGACGAGGACCTGTCCTACGAGGCGGAAGACGCGGTAATTCGTGCGGCGCAGGGGCTGTTCCAAGACCTGGGGGTGAATGTGGAGGTCAGGAATCAGGCGCGGGTGCACCTTTGGTATGGTCAGCGGTTTGGCCGGCCTTACCCGCAGTTGCATTCGGCTCGGCAGGGCGTTGACCGTTACCTGGTGGCGGGCACGTGCATTGCGCTGGATATCGCTTGCGGTGAGGTGTATGCGCCTTATGGATTGGAAGATGTGGAGCAGGGGGTGTTGCGTATCAACCCTTTGCATCCGGAGCCGGAGCTGTTTTTGCACAAGGCCAGGAGTTATCAGGCGCGTTGGCCGTGGCTCAAGATAGTCGAGCCGGGCTGAGCCCCAATGCTGTAGGAGCGAGCTTGCTCGCGAAAATCGTTAACGATAACGCGTGCCTTCAGATTAAACGCGGCGCCTGTGAGTTTTTCGCGAGCAAGCTCGCTCCTACAGTAACGTGCCGAGTAGGCCGCAACTTATCACTACCAGCCATGGCGGCAGTTTCCACACCATCAACGCGACCAGTGCCAGCAACGCCAGGGCGAGGTCGTAGCCGTTGAAAATCGCGCTGGTCCACACCGGCTGGTACAGCGCCGCCAACAACAGGCCAACCACCGCCGCGTTTACTCCGGCCAGCGCCGCCTGGGTCCGCGGGCTGCTGCGCAGGTTGGCCCAGAAGGGCAAGGCGCCGAAGATCAGCAGAAACGACGGGGCGAAGATCGCCAGCAGCGCGATCACTCCGCCAAGCCAACCGCTCGGGGCGTGGGTCATGGAGGCGCCGAGGAAGGCGGCGAAGGTGAACAGCGGGCCGGGCACGGCCTGGGTGGCGCCGTAACCGGCGAGGAAGACGTCATTGCTTACCCATTGGCTGGGCACCACTTCGGCTTGCAACAACGGCAGCACCACGTGGCCGCCGCCGAATACCAGCGCACCGGTGCGGTAGAAGGCGTCCACCAGCGCCAGTGTGGGGTTGAGCGCCCATGTGGCGAGGAGTGGCAAACCCACCAGCAACAACAAAAACAGCATCAACCACAGGGCTCCGGCGCGGCGGCTGATGGCGATGGGCAGGGCGTCGGGCTCGGCACTGCTCTCGGGCTTGAACAACAGCAGGCCAGCCACGCCTGCGACCACCATGACCCCGACCTGAGCCCAGGCGGAGGGTTGCAGCACCACCACGCAGGCGGCGATCAACATCAACGCCACCCGTAAAACGCCTCGGCACAGGTTGCGCGCCATGCCCCACACGGCCTGGGCCACCACGGCTACGGCGACCACCTTGAGGCCGTGCAGCGCGCCAGGGGGCAGGGCGCTGCCGTAGTGGGCCAGCCCCAGGGCAAACAGGATCAGGGCGATGGCCGACGGCAAGGTGAACCCGGCCCAGGCTGCCGCCGCGCCCCGGTAACCTGCGCGGGACAGGCCCAACGCGATACCGACCTGGCTGCTGGCCGGGCCTGGGAGGAACTGGCACAGCGCGACCAGTTCGGCATAGCTGCGCTCGCTGAGCCAGCGGCGGCGGGTGACGAACTCTTGGCGAAAATAACCCAGGTGCGCAATCGGCCCGCCGAAGGAGGTGAGGCCCAGGCGCAGGAAGATCAGGAACACTGACCAGGGGCGGCTGCGGTGATCGGCAAGCTGGGGCAAGGGGATGTCTCGGGCAACGGTGCTGGATGTTGCCGACCATAACCAATTTTCATGACGCGTAGAAGCGCGGGTATTTTGCCGCCCCCATTGAATTTATCCGCGGTTGTTCGAGTCACTTAAAAGCAGTGTACTGTTTTCCATCCACTGGACCTCAAGGACCGACCATGACCTTTTTCATCTTCCTGCTCGCCTGCGCCGCCGCCGCCAGCACTGGCGTGATCTTCAAACCCGGCGCCTGGTACGAATCCCTGGTCAAGCCCAGCTTCACCCCGCCTAATTGGCTGTTCCCGGTGGCATGGACGATCATCTACCTGCTGTTGGCCTGGGCCGGTTACCGCTTGACCCTGATCCCCGGCAGCGAAATGGTGTTGGCCCTGTGGGCGGCGCAGATTGCGTTGAATACCCTGTGGACGCCGGTGTTCTTTGGTGCCCATCGCTTGTTCGCCGGGATGGTAATTATCGTGCTCTTGTGGCTCACCGTGGCAGCGATGGTGGTGCTGGCCGTGCGTCTGGATTTGATCACCGGCCTGATCCTGTTCCCGTACCTGGCGTGGCTGTGCGTGGCCGCGGCGTTGAACTTCTCGATCCTGCGTAATAATCGCTGATGGCCTACCAGCATTGGCCCTCCAGCGAGCCCGAACTGGCCCAGATGCGCCGCTTCAATCGCAAACTGGCGTGGATGCCGCGCTTCAAGGTCCGCAACCGCGTGATGCCGCGTCTGATCCAGGCGCTGCTGCGTGCCAGCCAGACCTTCAAGAAGGCGCCCCTGGCGGAACGCAAAATGCTCGGGGCGATCCCCTTGCGCATCCTGCGGCCCGCTGGCCCGCCAAGAGGCGTGGTGCTGGATATCCACGGCGGTGGCTGGGTGATCGGTAATGCGCAAATGGATGACGACCTTAACCTTGGCATGGTCAACGCGTGCGATGTGGCGGTGGTGTCGGTGGATTATCGGCTGGCGGTGGATACGCCGATCGAAGGGCTGCTGGATGATTGCCTGACGGCTGCGCGCTGGCTTTTGGCGGACTGCCCGGAGTTTGCCGGCCTGCCGGTGTTTTTTGTCGGTGAGTCGGCCGGCGGGCACCTGGCGGCGGCCACTTTGTTGGCGCTCAAGCAATGGCCCGAGTTGCTCCAGCGGGTAAGCGGTGCGGTGTTGTATTACGGCGTCTACGATTTGACCGGCACCCCCAGCGTGCGCACGGCCGGGCCGGACACCTTGTTGCTGGACGGGCCGGGCATGGTTCAGGCGCTGCGCCTGCTGACGCCGGGGATCAGCGACGAGACGCGCCGACAGCCACCATTGTCGCCCTTGTATGGGGACTTTGAGGGGCTGCCGCCAGCGTTGATGTTCGTGGGCGAACTGGACCCGCTCAAGGATGACACCCTGCTGATTGCCGAGCGATGGCCAACGGTGGAGGCTCATTTGCTGCCGGAAGCGGCCCATGGGTTTATTCACTTTCCGGTGGCGATGGCCGATCGCGTGTTGGCTTACGCTCGCCAGTGGATAACGAGCCGGATCCTTGGCGATGAGCGTTAGTATCGAGGCGGTGCAGGCCGCTGACATTCCCCAGGTGCTGAGCTTTGCTTTGCAGGCGCGTGATGAACTGTTTCCCACGCTCAGTGCCACCGGTGTCCCCCACGATCTGGCGCAGTTTGAAGCCATCTACCTTGAGGGCGGCGGGCGGTTTTTGATTGCTCGTGCCGAAGGCAGGATCGTTGCCTCGGTGGCTTATCGGCCCTACGACGGCCGCTTCCCGCAGTTGAACTACCAGGGGCGCAAGACAGTGGAAGTGGTGCGCCTGTATGTGCTCCCGGCTGTGCGACGCTTGGGCCTGGCGGGCCGGTTATACCGCTCGCTGGAAGCGCTGGCGCGGGCCGATGGCGTAGAGGTGATGTACCTGCACACCCATCCGTTTCTGCCCGGTGCGATTGATTTCTGGCAGCGGCAGGGGTTCGAGGTGGTGGATGTCGAGGCCGACCCGATCTGGCAAACCATCCATATGCACCAACTTCTGTAGGAGCGAGCTTGCTCGCGAAAAACGTCAACGATAACGCGTGTTTTCTGAATGAACGCGGCGCCTGGAAGTTTTTCGCGAGCAAGCTCGCTCCTACAGGTTCAGTTGGAGCGCAGGCGCAGGATTTGCGCGCCGTCGAACGGGTCCGTCAGGTAATGCCCCTGCACCCCGAAGGTCTCTTGTAAACGCTGCGGCGTCAGCACCTCCAGCGGCGCGCCCAGTGCCACCAGTTGCCCGCGATCCAGCACGGCCAGGCGATCACAGGTCAACGCCTGATTCAGATCATGCAGCGCAATCAAGGTGGTCACCGGCAAGCTTTGCACACCTTTGAGGATCGCCAGTTGATGCTGGATATCCAAGTGATTGGTCGGCTCATCCAGCAATAAAATCTGCGGGCGTTGCGCCAGGGCGCGGGCGATGTGCACGCGCTGGCGTTCGCCACCCGAGAGGCTGCGCCAGGCGCGTTGGCTCAGGTGGGTGGCGTCTACGTCATGCAGGGCCTGGTGCACGATGGCGTCGTCTTCACGCGACCACGGGCTCAATGCCGACAGCCACGGTGTGCGGCCCAGGGCCACGGCGTCGAACACGCGGATGGCGTCGTCGGTGTCGGCCTGTTGCTCCACAACCGCCAATTGCTGCGCGATGGTGCGGCGCGACAACTCACCGAGCCGCTTGCCACCCAGGCGAACTTCGCCGCTGGCCGGCACACGTAATCCGGCCAGCAATTTGAGCAGGGTGGATTTGCCTGAACCGTTGGGCCCGACGATACCGAGGGTTTCACCCAACTGCACGTCGAGGTCAATGTCTCGCAGCAACTGCGCGTCGCGCACTTTGAAGCCCAGGCCGCGGCAACTGAGTACGCTCATCGGGCATTCCTCCGGCCGATCAGGATCAGCGCAAACACCGGCGCGCCCACCAATGCGGTGACCACACCCACCGGAATCACCTGGCCCTTGATCAAGGTGCGCGACAGCACGTCTGCAGCGATCAAAAACAGCGCGCCACCCAAGGCACTGGCTGGCAGCAAACGCGAATGCCCGGTGCCAAGCAACAGGCGCACCGCATGGGGAATCACCAGGCCGACAAACCCGATGGAGCCGACGATAGACACCATCACCGCCGTTACCAACGCGGCGCAGGCCACCAGCACAAATTGCACGCGGCGCACCGGGATGCCGAGGGAGGCTGCGGAGTCGCTGCCGAAGGTGAACGCATCCAGTGCACGCCGGTGCCACAGGCACACCGCGAGCCCCACGACCGCCACCGGCACCGCCAACCACACCGACGGCCAGCGCACGCCGCTGAGGTTGCCCAGCAGCCAGAACATAATGCCGCGGGCTTGTTCGGAGCTGGCCGACTTGGTGATCAGGAACGCGGTCAGGGCATTGAACAACTGTGAACCGGCGATGCCCGCGAGGATAATCTGCCCGGTGCCGCTGGACGATCCACTGGCTCGTGCGAGCAGAGTCACCAGCGCAAAGGCCGCCATCGCCCCCACAAACGCGCCCGCCGACAACGACACCAGGCCACCGCCCACGCCTATCAAGGCCACGAGTACCGCACCGGTTGACGCGCCGGCGCTGATGCCCAGCAGGTACGGGTCGGCCAGCGGGTTACGCAGCAGCGATTGCAGGATCACGCCGCACGTCGCCAACCCTGCGCCGCAAGCTGCGGCCACCAATGCACGGGTGAGGCGGTAGTTCCACACCACGCCTTCGTCGATGGGGTCCAGTGCATAGCTGGCGCCCCAGAGTTTATTGGCGAGCACCTGCAGCACCACCTGCGGTTCGATGGCGGTTTCACCGATGGCGACGCCAGCGAGCAGGGCGAGCAGCAGCAACGCCAGGGCGAGTAGGGTGCGCATCATTGGCCTAGGTGGTAGCCGTCAATGGCGGCCGCCAGTTGTTCAAGGCCCTCGAAGGTGCGCAGGCTCGCCTGCAAGGCCAGAGCGTCGAGGATGATGATGCGGTTGTTCTTCACCGCGTCCATGTTGCGGGTCACGGGGTCGCTGCGCAGGAAGGCGAGTTTCTTTTCATGGTCGTCGGCCGGGTAGCGACGGCGATCCATGCGTGCGATCACCAGGAAGGTGGGATTGGCCTTGGCGATGGTTTCCCAGCCGACGGCAGGCCACTCCTCATCGGACTGCACCACGTTACGCAAGCCAAGGGTTTGCAGCATGAATTGCGGCACGCCTTTGTGGCCGGCTACGTAAGGGTCGCTGGCCATTTCGGCGCTGGAAAACCACACCAGTGCGCTGGCTTGCTGCAAGCCCTTGCCCTGGGCCGTGGCGACGGACTTGGCCAGGCGCGCCTTGAGTTCGTCGGTCAGTTGTTGGCCGCGATCCTGCACGTCGAAAATCTGCGCCAGTTGCTGGAGGCTCTGGTAGATCGTCTCGATGCGAAAGGGCTCCAATCGCGTGCCGTCGGCGCCGACCAGGTTGTCCTTGCCTTCGCAATCGGACGGCAACAGGTAGGTGGGGATCTTCAGTTCATGAAACTGCTCACGGGTACCGACCACGCCTTGGGGGCCCACCACCCATTCCAGCTCGGCGGCCACCAGTTGCGGGCGCTTGGCGAGTACGGCTTCGAAGCTGGGCTCGTTGTTGGCCAGGCGCTCGATGTGATCGTCCTGGGCCTTGTACTGCGCCGCCACGTTGTTGAACCACAGCGAAGTGCCGACCACCTTGTCGCCCACGCCCACGCCCAGGGCATACAGCATCTCGGTGGCGGCCTGGCCGATGGTGACGCTGCGGGCGGGGGCGTGCTGGAAGGTCAGGGTGCTGCCGCAGTTTTGCAGGGTCAGCGGGTACTGAGTGGGCGCGGCTTGCGCCAGGGCACACATACCCAAGCCTGCGATCAGGGCGGTAACGCGTGGCAGCATGAGGCGATCTCCTTGTGAACCGTAGGTGCAGCAGGGGAGGTACGGCTCGGAAATACGCCCATGGAGGCTGCTGATGCGCAGGGCCAGGATGTCCTTCCCGGACACCCCGCCGGTTAGTGAGTTAGCTGGGCCGGCAGGTCTCCTGACTGATGCGTCGTCGCCATGCCCCGCCTTCCCGGACGTGGTCCAGTGGCATTCAAGGGCAGGCTCGGCATCTACAGTTGCGGGGGCAGTTTCGTTTCACGTCGCGTGCGGCGTTTCGAATTCCCTGTTAGTCCCATACGGGAACCGGCGGCGGTATGGTAAGCGATCACCCCCTGTAGGAGCGAGCTTGCTCGCGTAGGTCGCTAACGATAACGCGGGGAGCCTGATGCGCCGCGGCGTTCTCAGGTGCTTCGCGAGCAAGCTCGCTCCTACAAAAGAAGCGTCAGAGCCGAATATCCTGGGGGCCGCGGATCAGCGCTTCGATCCGGGTGCCTGTGGCGCGCTCTTCGTTGCTGAAGCCGTCGTAGTCGGCCAGGTTGGCGAAGCGGATACCGGTCAATTGTTCGATCGCAATCACACTGCGCTGGTAGGTTCGAAGCGGGCCGAATACCAGGTCGAGTTGGCCCAGTTCGCGGCTCTGGTCAATCATGTAGGCGCTGGCGGACGGCTTGCCATCGTCGCTGAGGTAGGCCACTAATTTCCAGAACGCCTTGGGGATTTTCACGCCACGGTACAGTCGGTCGTCATCGGCGAACACTGGCCCGGTAAACACCGTGGCTCGGGCTTTCCAGCGCTGGGTGTTGTCGAGAATGTAGTCTTCGAGCTCCAGCCAGGTCTTCTGGTTGAAGCCGCTCATCTGTGGCGAGCAGTTGGTGAAGTGAAAGGTGTCGAAGTTGGCGGTGTTGGCCTCATCGCCCCAGTTGGGGTCTTGGCGCCGCACCAGGTGGCCACGGTCCAGGCCATTGCCGGCATAAAGGTCTTCACCTACCTGCGCCTCCAGGGGCAGGCGACCATCGTAGGCCCAGGTGTCGTTGCTGCGCGTGATGTCCACATGCTTGGCGCCATCGATATTCACCCCCACGTACAGCGCCAGTCGTCGAGCGCGCGACATGGTGATGGAGAAATGCGTGTAGTCCAGGCGCTTGGGTTGCACATCGCCCGCCAGTGGCTGGTCAACCGTGGGCCATGGCACCACGAAGTCGCTGAGGAAGTCGTCGGCATAGCCAGCGCGGTTTTTGAGGTCCTTGGCCGCTGTGACGCGCGGCGTCGCGGCTCTGGCTTCCAGCAGGGTGGGGCTGGCCGCGACCAATGGGCGCAGGTCGGCAAGCCTTGGGCGGTGGGAAAGGTCGATGTTGGCTGCGCGGGCGGGCATGGGCATGTTCCTTATGGGCCTGGGATAAACACCACTGAAACACAAAACCATGACAATTTGGCCCAGGTGGCTAACTCAGGACTATCCTGAAAACCGTTACCCGGACGTTCATCACACGCCAAAAAGGAGCCAGCTCATGTGTGTTCGCCAACCGCGCAACCCGATTTTTTGCCTGATCCCGCCGTACATGCTCGACCAGATCGCCCGCCACGGCGACAAAGCCCAACGGGAAGTCGCATTACGCACGCGTGCCAAGGACAGCACGTTCCGCTCGTTGCGCATGGTCGCGGTACCCGCCAAGGGCCCGGCCCGCATGGCACTGGCCGTGGGCGCCGAGAAGCAACGCTCGATCTACAGCGCCGAAAACACCGACAGCCTGCCCGGCAAGCTGATTCGTGGTGAAGGGCAGCCCGCCAGTGGCGATGCCGCAGTAGACGAAGCCTATGACGGCCTGGGCGCAACCTTCGATTTTTTTGACCAGGTATTCGATCGCAATTCCATCGACGATGCGGGCATGGCGCTGGACGCCACGGTGCACTTCGGCCAGGACTACAACAATGCCTTCTGGAACTCGACCCAGATGGTGTTCGGCGATGGCGACCAGCAGTTGTTCAACCGCTTTACCGTGGCACTCGACGTCATTGGCCATGAGTTGGCCCATGGCGTGACCGAGGATGAAGCCAAGCTGATGTATTTCAATCAATCCGGTGCGCTGAACGAGTCGTTGTCGGATGTGTTTGGCTCGTTGATCAAGCAGTACGCGCTGAAGCAAACGGCCGAGGACGCCGACTGGTTGATCGGCAAGGGGCTGTTTACCAAAAAGATCAAGGGCACGGCGCTGCGCTCGATGAAGGCGCCAGGCACTGCGTTTGATGACAAGCTGCTGGGCAAAGACCCACAGCCTGGGCACATGGATGATTTTGTGCAAACTTACGAGGACAATGGCGGGGTGCATATCAATTCCGGCATTCCCAATCACGCGTTCTATCAGGTGGCCACCCGGATTGGCGGGTTCGCCTGGGAGCGTGCCGGGCGTATCTGGTATGACGCACTGCGCGATTCGCGGCTGCGGCCCAATTCCGGGTTTTTGCGTTTTGCGCGCATTACCCACGATATTGCCGGTCAGCTTTATGGTGTGAACAAAGCTGAGCACAAGGCAGTCAAGGAAGGCTGGAAAGCGGTAGGTATAAACGTTTGACGAAGCCGCCTGCGCGGCGAGGAACAGCCATGCGAATTTCAATCAAGGAAAGCGGCGGACCGGCGTTTTTTCCAGGGTTGGCCAAGCCGCGCACGGTAGAGTTGGACGCGTTGCCCGAGCCCGACCAGCAGGAGTTGCGGCAACTGATTGAAGCGTGCGATTTTTTCCAGTTGCCGCAAAGCACCGATCCCGAGCCTGGCAACCCAGGCCGAGTGCATTACACCCTGACAGTAGCGGAGGGCGAGCGCGAGCACACAGTCTGTGTACTCGCGCCGGTGAATCCCCCGGCACTGGACGGTTTGGTGCAGTGCGTGCGACGGCATATTAATTGTTGAAGCGCCAATGCTGGCAGGCTACTTACGATCCAGCCATACCGTCTGCGCATTGCAGAACTCGCGTACGCCGAAGTGCGACAGCTCGCGGCCGAACCCGCTTTTCTTCACGCCGCCAAATGCCACCCGCGGGTCCGACACGCTGAACGCGTTGACAAAGACCCCGCCGGTTTCCAACTGATCGGCAATCGCCCGCGCCTTTGCGGAATCGGCCGTGAAGATGCTCGCGGTCAGGCCAAACTCGCTGTCATTGGCCAGCGCCACGGCGTGCTCGGCGTCGCGGGCGGTGATGATCGATGCCACGGGGCCGAACAGTTCCTGTTTGAACGACGTCATGTGGTCGGTGACGTCGGCCAGGATGGTCGGTTCATAGTAATTGCCCGCGCCCGCGACTTTATGGCCGCCCAGCAGCAGCGTGGCGCCTTCTTCCAGGGTCGCCTGGACCTGGCCGTGCAGTTCGTCACGCAGATCAAAGCGCGCCATGGGGCCGATATAGGTGGCGTCCGCGGTGGGCTCGCCCATCACCAGGGCGCGGCTGGCTTCAAGGAACTTGGCGGTGAAGGCTTCAACCACGCCCGCTTCGATGATCAAGCGCTTGGCGGCGGCGCAGACTTGGCCGCTGTTCTGGAAACGGCCGATGACGGCGGCTTGTACGGCAGCGTCGAGGTCGGCGTCGTTGAGCACGATAAACGGGTCGGAGCCGCCCAGTTCCAGCACGCATTTCTTCAATGCGGCCCCGGCCTGTGAGCCGATGGCGATGCCGGCGCGCACGCTGCCGGTGAGGGTCACAGCGGCGATGCGTGGGTCGGCGATGGCGGTGGACACGCCATCCTGGGTCACGTTGATGACTTCAAACACGCCTTCGGCAAAACCGGCTTTGCGCAATGCTTGCTGGATGAGGTAGGCGCTGCCCATTACGTTGGGCGCATGTTTGAGCACGTAGGTGTTGCCGGCGAGCAGGGTCGGCACCGCGCCGCGCAGCACTTGCCACACCGGGAAGTTCCACGGCATTACCGCGAGGATCGGCCCCAGTGGGCGGTATTCGATCCGGGCGCTGCCGTTGTCCACCAGGGTGGGCTCCGGGGCGAGCATGGCCGGGCCGTGGGCGGCGTACCATTCGCTCAGTTGGGCGCACTTTTCGATTTCGGCACGGGCCTGGGCGATGGGTTTGCCCATTTCCAGGGTGATCATTTGCGCCATGTCTTCAGCTTGCTCACGCAGGGCGGCAGCCAGGGCCAGCAGGTATTCGGCGCGCTGGCTCACAGGCGTGCGGCGCCAGGTGCGGAAGGCATCGGTCGAGCGGGCGAGGGCGGCGTTCAGTTGTTCTGCGCTTTCGTAGGGGTAGTTGCCGACTGTTTCGCCGTTGGCGGGGTTGATCGACAGGGCGTGGGTCTGGTGGGAGATAACATTGTTCATGGCACCGTCCGGCTGAATGAGTGGAATAGGGCCAGCGTACGGTGTTGTATGTTTTCTGGAAACTGAATAATAATAAGTAATATGTTCTCAATTCGAGAATGTTAGATCGTCCCCACGCTCTGCGTGGGAATGCATCCCATGACGCTCCGCGTCGCGCCAACGATCGGACGCGGAGCGTCCGAGGCAGCGTTCCCACGTAGAGCGTGGGAACGATCATGTGCATGATTGGAGAATGATTTGGATCTGGTGCAGCTGGAAATCTTCAAGGCCGTTGCCGAGCAAGGCAGCATCAGCGCTGCCGCCCAGTTGATTCATCGGGTGCCGTCGAACCTCACCACGCGCATCAAGCAACTGGAGCAGGATTTGGGCGTGGAGTTGTTTATCCGCGAGAAGAGCCGCTTGCGGTTGTCCCCGGCCGGGTGGAATTTCCTCGGCTATACGCGGCGTATTCTCGATCTGGTGCAGGAAGCTCGCGCCACGGTGGCGGGGGAGGAGCCCCAGGGCGCGTTTGCCTTGGGTTCGCTGGAAAGCACGGCGGCGGTGCGTATCCCGGCATTATTGGCGGCGTATAACCAGCAATACACCAAGGTCGAGCTGGACCTGAGCACGGGCCCCTCGGGCACCATGATTGAGGGTGTGCTGTCCGGGCGGTTGACGGCGGCCTTTGTCGACGGGCCGGTGCTGCATTCCACGCTGGAGGGTGTGGCGGTGTTCGAGGAAGAGATGGTGGTGATTGCGCCGCTGCATCACGCGCCGATCACCCGCGGGCAGGATGTGAATGGCGAGAACATCTATACGTTTCGTTCCAACTGTTCGTACCGGCATCACTTCGAACGCTGGTTCTCACAGGATGGCGCGGTGCCCGGCAGGATCTTCGAGATCGAGTCGTACCACGGCATGTTGGCCTGTGTCAGCGCCGGGGCCGGGCTGGCGCTGATGCCGCGCAGTATGCTGGAGAGTATGCCGGGGTGTGCGGCGGTGAGCGTGTGGCCGCTGCCCGACACGTTCCGTATCTTGAATACCTGGCTGATCTGGCGGCGGGGCACGGTGTCGCAGAGTTTGAACAGTTTCGTAAAACTGCTGCAAGAACGCGGGTTTTGTAGGAGCGAGCTTGCTCGCGAAGACCGTTAACAATAACGCGGGCATTCTGGATGAACGCGGTGTCTTTGGGTTTTTCGCGAGCAAGCTCGCTCCTACAGGAGAGCGGGTCAGCCACCAAATTGCAGGGTGCCCATGGCCAGTTTGGCCATGATTGCCGTGGCGCCCAGTTGTACCAGCCATAACGCCAACCCACCGAGGAATACTCCCAGCGCTACCTGCAGCACCAAGCTCTTCTGCCGCTTGGCTTGCGGTGCGCGTGGGGCGTAGTCGTGCAGTTCGTCGCGGTCGGCGCGCAGATCCAGGTCGTCGTTTCTCATAAAGCTCTCACAGCAAGGGGGCAGTCGGTGTTCAGTCTAGTGCGTTCGCCAATAAAAAGGGGGAAGCCATTGGCTTCCCCCTTCGTATAACGTGTGTCCGCTTACAGCACTTGGACAATCGCCTTGGTCACTGCACCAATGTTCGACTGGTTCAGCGCCGCCACACAGATGCGACCGGTATCCAGCGCATAGATGCCGAATTCGGTGCGCAGGCGGGTGACTTGCTCAACGGTCAGGCCGGAGTAGGAGAACATCCCACGCTGGCGGCCGACGAAGCTGAAGTCATGGCCTGGAGCAGCCTTGGCCAGTTCGGCCACCATCTGCTCGCGCATGCCACGGATGCGCAGGCGCATCTCGGCCAGTTCGGCTTCCCACTGGGCGCGCAGTTCCGGGTTGTTGAGTACGGCGGCGACGATGGCTGCGCCGTGGGTCGGCGGGTTGGAGTAGTTGGTGCGGATCACACGCTTGACCTGGGACAGGATGCGCGCGCTTTCTTCCTTGGACTCGCTGACGATCGACAGCGCGCCTACGCGTTCGCCATACAGCGAGAACGACTTGGAGAACGAGCTGGATACAAAGAAGGTCAGGCCCGACTCAGCGAACAGGCGCACCGCGGCGGCGTCTTCGTGGATGCCATCGCCGAAGCCCTGGTAGGCCATGTCGAGGAACGGCACCAGGTTCTTGGCCTTGACCACGTCCAGCACGTTTTGCCAGTCGGCCGGGCTGAGGTCGACGCCGGTCGGGTTATGGCAGCAAGCGTGCAGCACCACGATGGACTGTGGCGGCAGGGCGTTGAGGTCTTCGAGCAGGCCGGCACGGTTCACGTCGTGGGTGGCGGCGTCGTAGTAGCGGTAGGTCTGCACCGGGAAACCGGCTTTTTCAAACAGCGCCTGGTGGTTTTCCCAGCTTGGGTCGCTGATGGCGACGACGGCGTTGGGCAGCAGTTGCTTGAGGAAGTCGGCGCCGATTTTCAGCGCGCCAGTGCCGCCCACGGCCTGGGCGGTAATCACACGGCCTGCGCTCAACAGTGGCGACTCAGCGCCAAACAGCAGCTTTTGCACGGCCTGGTCGTACGCCACGATGCCGTCGATTGGCAAGTAGCCACGGGCGGCATGTTGCGCCACACGAATGGCTTCCGCTTCGGCAACGGCACGCAAGAGTGGAATCTTCCCCTCCTCGTTGCAGTAAACGCCCACGCCAAGGTTCACCTTGGTGGTTCGTGTGTCGGCGTTGAATGCTTCGTTGAGGCCCAGGATTGGATCGCGTGGTGCCATTTCGACAGCGGAGAACAGGCTCATTTTTGCGGCAGCTCTATGGGGGGTAGGAGGGACGTGTCGCGCTCCAGCCGAATGCACTAGAGCGGTGCACAAACGGGGAGCTAGTATAGAGGCCATCACGGCTGAGAGCGACAACGGAAACGGCTTTTCGGCCAAGTTTTTCGGTTTATTTGCTGACCGTTAGTCTTATTGCAACATTGACGATAAAGGTCGTGTAGGAAGACGGCCTTGAAACCCGTCACATTCGACACCACTTCTACAGCTATCATGGTTTTTTCCTGCAACCTGCGATGATTATTCGCGGGGTGCTGAGCTATTTCGTCCCTGGCGGTGTCGAGTCTGGGGTGACTTCACGAGGTACGTTATGTCGGATTTCCAGCTCGTTACCCGTTTTGAACCCGCCGGCGATCAACCGGAAGCCATTCGTCAGATGGTCGAAGGCATCGAGGCCGGCCTGGCGCACCAGACGCTGCTTGGGGTGACCGGTTCCGGCAAGACCTTCAGCATCGCCAATGTGATCGCCCAGACCAACCGCCCGACCCTGGTGCTGGCGCCAAACAAAACCCTGGCGGCGCAGCTCTACGGTGAGTTCAAGGCGTTCTTCCCCAACAACGCGGTGGAGTACTTCGTTTCCTACTACGACTACTACCAGCCCGAAGCCTATGTGCCGTCGTCCGATACTTTTATCGAGAAGGATGCGTCGATCAACGACCACATCGAGCAGATGCGGCTGTCGGCCACCAAGGCACTGCTGGAGCGCAAAGACGCGATCATCGTCACCACGGTGTCGTGCATCTATGGTCTGGGTAGCCCGGAAACCTATTTGAAGATGGTGCTGCACGTCGATCGCGGCGACAAACTCGACCAGCGCGAACTGTTGCGCCGCCTGGCGAGCCTGCAGTACACCCGTAACGACATGGATTTTGCCCGCGCCACCTTCCGGGTGCGCGGCGATGTGATCGACATCTACCCGGCCGAATCCGACCTGGAAGCCATCCGCATCGAACTGTTCGATGATGAGGTCGAAAGCCTGTCAGCCTTCGACCCATTGACCGGCGAGGTGATCCGCAAGCTGCCACGCTTCACCTTCTACCCGAAAAGCCACTACGTGACCCCGCGCGAAACCCTGATGAGCGCCATCGAGGGCATCAAGGTCGAGCTGGCCGAGCGCCTGGAATACCTGCGTTCCAACAATAAGCTGGTGGAAGCCCAGCGCCTGGAGCAGCGCACCCGCTTCGACCTGGAGATGATCCTGGAGCTGGGCTACTGCAACGGCATCGAAAACTACTCGCGTTACCTGTCGGGCCGTGACTCCGGGGCGCCGCCACCGACCCTCTATGACTACCTGCCGCCGGACGCCTTGCTGGTGATCGACGAATCCCACGTTAGCGTGCCGCAGGTGGGGGCCATGTACAAGGGCGACCGCTCACGTAAGGAAACCCTGGTGGAATACGGTTTCCGCCTGCCATCGGCGCTGGACAACCGGCCAATGCGCTTTGACGAGTGGGAAGCCATCAGCCCGCAGACCATCTTCGTCTCCGCTACGCCCGGCAACTATGAAGCCGAGCACGCGGGCCGCGTCATCGAGCAACTGGTACGTCCCACTGGCCTGGTGGACCCGGAAATCGAAATTCGCCCGGCGCTGACCCAGGTCGACGACTTGCTCTCGGAAATCAACAAGCGCGTGGCCCTGGAAGAGCGGGTGCTGGTCACCACCCTGACCAAGCGCATGTCCGAAGATTTGACTGATTACCTGGCCGACCACGGCGTGCGTGTGCGTTACCTGCACTCGGACATCGACACCGTAGAACGCGTGGAAATCATCCGCGACCTGCGCCTGGGCACCTTCGATGTGCTGGTGGGGATCAACCTGCTGCGTGAAGGCCTGGACATGCCGGAAGTGTCGCTGGTGGCGATCCTGGATGCGGACAAGGAGGGCTTCCTGCGCTCCGAACGCTCGCTGATCCAGACCATCGGTCGAGCGGCGCGTAACCTCAATGGGCGGGCGATCTTGTATGCGGACCGCATCACCGGTTCCATGGAGCGTGCGATTGGCGAGACCCAGCGTCGTCGCGACAAGCAGATCGCGTTCAACCTGGAACACGGCATTACCCCCAAAGGTGTGTTCAAGGACGTTGCCGACATCATGGAAGGCGCCACCGTCCCCGGCTCGCGCAGCAAGAAGCGCAAGGGCATGGCCAAGGCCGCCGAGGAGAGCGCCAAGTACGAGAACGAACTGCGCTCACCGAGTGAGATCACCAAGCGGATTCGACAGCTGGAAGAGAAGATGTACCAGTTGGCGCGGGATCTGGAGTTTGAAGCGGCGGCGCAGACGCGTGATGAGATTGGCAAGTTGCGTGAGCGCCTGCTGGCTGTTTGATTTACGTTGATTGGGCTGGCCCCATCGCGTGCAAGCCCGGCTCCCACATTGATCTGTGAACACGGTCAAAATGTGGGAGCTGGCTTGCCTGCGATGGCCGCGCCTCGGTTTTCCAGATATCCCCCAGGCTGTTACCATTCGCCCCTTGTTTCAATTTTCAGTTTTATCGCCCATTCGAGACCTGCCATGACCACCGTCCGCACGCGCATTGCGCCATCGCCCACTGGGGATCCCCACGTCGGTACTGCTTACATCGCCTTGTTCAACTACTGCTTTGCCAAGCAGCATGGTGGTGAATTCATCCTGCGGATCGAAGATACCGATCAACTGCGTTCCACCCGTGAGTCGGAACAGCAGATTTTCGATGCCTTGCGCTGGTTGGGCATTACCTGGGCTGAAGGCCCGGATGTCGGCGGCCCGCATGGCCCGTATCGCCAGAGCGAGCGCAGCGACATCTACAAGCAATACACCCAGCAACTGGTTGACATGGGCCATGCCTTCCCGTGCTTCTGCACCGCCGAAGAACTGGACCAGATGCGCGCCGAGCAGCAGGCCCGTGGCGAGACCCCGCGTTACGATGGTCGTGCGTTGCTGTTGTCCAAGGAAGAAGTGGCTGCGCGCCTGGCCGCCGGTGAGCCTCACGTCATTCGTATGAAAGTGCCAAGCGAAGGCGTTTGCGTGGTGCCGGACATGCTGCGCGGTGACGTCGAGATCCCGTGGGACCGCATGGACATGCAGGTGCTGATGAAGACCGACGGCTTGCCGACGTACTTCCTGGCGAACGTGGTCGATGACCACCTGATGGGCATCACCCATGTGCTGCGCGGCGAAGAGTGGCTGCCATCGGCGCCGAAACTGATCCTGCTGTACGAATACTTCGGCTGGGAGCAACCGCAGCTGTGCTACATGCCGCTGCTGCGTAACCCGGACAAGAGCAAGCTGTCCAAGCGCAAGAACCCCACGTCGGTGACCTTCTACGAGCGCATGGGCTTCATGCCCGAGGCGATGCTCAACTACCTGGGCCGCATGGGCTGGTCGATGCCGGACGAGCGCGAGAAGTTCTCGTTGCAGGAAATGGTCGACAACTTCGACCTGTCCCGCGTCTCCCTCGGCGGCCCGATCTTCGATATCGAGAAGCTTTCGTGGCTCAACGGCCAGTGGCTGCGTGACCTGCCGGTGCAAGAGTTCGCCAGCCGTGTGCAGCAGTGGGCGTTGAACCCCGAGTACATGATGAAGATCGCGCCACTGGTGCAGGGCAGGGTAGAGACGTTCAGCCAGGTCGCGCCCTTGGCCAGTTTCTTCTTTGCTGGCGGCGTGAATCCCGATCCCAAGCTGTTCGAGTCGAAGAAGCTCTCCGGTGACCAGGTTCGCCAGCTGATGCAGTTGATCCTGTGGAAGCTTGAAAGCCTGCGTCAGTGGGAGAAGGATGCGATTACCGCGACCATCCAGGCGGTGGTGGAATCCCTTGAGCTGAAACTGCGCGATGCCATGCCGCTGATGTTTGCCGCCATCACCGGGCAGGCCAGTTCGGTGTCGGTGCTTGATGCGATGGAAATTCTCGGCCCGGACCTGACCCGTTTCCGTCTGCGCCAAGCCCTTGATTTGCTTGGTGGTGTGTCGAAGAAAGAAAACAAGGAATGGGAAAAGCTGCTGGGCGCTATCGCCTAAGCAGGCCGCTTAGGGCACGAAACCCCGGTTTTCCGGGGTTTCGTCGGTAAGTGATTGTTATCCCGGCAAAAAATTTTGGAAATTGTTGAAAATAAATTTGACACGTTTCCAAACCGCCATTAAGATTCGCCCCGTCCTCACCGATGAGGGGCTATAGCTCAGCTGGGAGAGCGCTTGCATGGCATGCAAGAGGTCAACGGTTCGATCCCGTTTAGCTCCACCAATTTACAGGTTCAAGGTTCCGGCCACACCGTCCTTGAATTGATCAGGTCTCAGCTCTGATCAGATGTACAGAAGGTTTTGTCCCCTTCGTCTAGTGGCCTAGGACACCGCCCTTTCACGGCGGTAACAGGGGTTCGAGTCCCCTAGGGGACGCCAGTTTCAACAAGCAGCTCGAAAGGTCTGCTGCGTCGCGAGACGAAAAATCCGGGGCTATAGCTCAGCTGGGAGAGCGCTTGCATGGCATGCAAGAGGTCAACGGTTCGATCCCGTTTAGCTCCACCAATTTTACAGGTTCAAGGTTCCGGCCACACCGTCCTTGAATCGATCAGTTCTCAGCGCTGATCTGTTGTATAGAAGGTTTGTGTCCCCTTCGTCTAGTGGCCTAGGACACCGCCCTTTCACGGCGGTAACAGGGGTTCGAGTCCCCTAGGGGACGCCACGATTACCCGCTCTGCGGGATTTTTAAGGGTCATTCAATTATTGAATGGCCCTTTTGTTTGTCTGGCGTTTAGCCAATTCCCTCCTTTATTACCCATTTTTCTGTTCTGACCGGCGGTCGTGCTTATCGCTTGCCAAATATTATTATGGTAATAATATTCAACCCATGAAAGACGGAGGCTTCGATGAGCGATAAAAAAGCGCAAACCCGCGAACGTATTTTGCAGGCTGCCAGCGCGGCGTTGATCCAGCGTGGCCCGGCTGAGCCCAGTGTGGGCGAAGTGATGGGGGCGGCGGGGCTGACGGTCGGCGGCTTCTATGCGCACTTTGAAAGCAAGGATGCGCTGATGCTGGAAGCGTTCAGCCAGTTGCTGGCGCAGCGTCGCGCCTCCATCGATGACTTGGACGAACAACTGACCGGCGAAGAGCGCCGCACGTTGGTCGCCGCGTTTTATCTGTCGCGAAAGCACCGCGACTCCACGACCCAGGCCTGCCCGTTGCCCGCGACGGTGGGGGAGATGGGCCGCTTGCCGGACGCTTTTCGCGAGGTTTTGAACGAGCACGTCGAGTTGATGGCCGCGCAATTGGCCGGCAGCCCCGAAGACATCGACAAGGCCCTGGCGGACATGGCCTTGATGGTAGGGGGGCTGACCCTGGCGCGGGCACTCGGGCCCGGCGAGTTATCAGATCGGGTTATACGTGCGGCCAAGTCGGCGGTACGCTGAAAAAGGGGATGCAAGATGGGCGCATTGACCTGGGTTCGTGGTTTCAATGGCACGGTGGGGCGCCTTGCGCCGCATGCTGTCGCCAGCAAGATGCGTCGCACCTTCATGACCCCGCGCGATCTGCCGCCGCGTGACTGGGAGTTGCCGCTGTTGGCCCAGTCGGAGCGCATCACTCTGCGTTTCGGCCTGTCGGCATTGCGTTGGGGGCATGGCCCGGCGGTGCTGCTGATGCATGGCTGGGAAGGCCGGCCGACTCAATTCGCCAGCTTGATCACGGCGTTGGTCGACAACGGCTATTCGGTGATAGCCCTGGACGGTCCCGCCCACGGTCGTTCGCCAGGGCGTGAAGCCCATGTGCTGCTGTTTGCCCGCGCCATGCTTGAGGCGGCGGCCGAGCTGCCACCGCTGTATGCGGTGGTCGGCCATTCCATGGGCGGCGCCAGTGCGATGTTGGCGGTGCAGTTGGGGTTGCGTACGCAGGCATTGGTCAGCATTGCCGCACCGTCGCGCTTTCTGGATGTGCTACGCGGGTTCACCCGCATGGTCGGCTTGCCGCCACGGGCGCGCTCAGCCTTTATCCAAGAGGTGGAGTTGAGCATGGGCATGCCGCTCAAGCATCTGGACGTGGCCCACTACCAGCTGAACATTCCCGGCCTGATCGTGCACGCCGAAGACGACACCTTCGTTCCGGTCAGGGCGGCTCAAGCCATTCACGAAGCCTGGTTCGACAGCCGCCTGCTGCGCCTGGAGCAGGGTGGCCACCAGAAAGTGCTCGCCGACCCGCAGGTCATCGACGCTGTACTCGCCCTATTGGCCGGCTGCCGTCTACAGGAGCGCCAAAGCGCCTGATACACTGCCCCGCCGACATCAATCGACTGGAGCAAGGCATGGGCTGGGATTTGGCAACGCCGTTCATCATCGATCTGCAGGTTGCGGCTGAGGACATCGACGGCCTGGGGCACGCCAATAATGCGGTGTACGTCTCATGGCTGGAGCGTTGCGCCTGGCGCCATTCGCAGCGCCTGGGGCTGGACCTCACCGAATACCGCCGCCTGGACCGCGCCATGGCCGTGGTGCGCCATGAAATCGACTACCTGGCCGCAGGCTATGAGGGCGATGAGTTACAACTGGCCACCTGGATCGTCGATTGGGACCAACGCCTGAAAATGACCCGTCGTTTCCAGCTTGTGCGCCCCCGTGACGGCGCGACCCTGCTGCGTGCGCAAACAACCTTCGTATGTATTGAGTTGTCCAGCGGCAAGCCCAAGCGTATGCCCGCCGAGTTTATTGAAGGTTACGGCCCCGCCCTGACAGGGGGTTAACGGTTGCCGCAGGAAACCCAGTAAACTGCGCCACGATTTTTGTTGAGTGTTTTCCATGCAAATTGCTTTGGCGCCCATGGAGGGGTTGGTCGACAACATCCTGCGGGACGTGTTGACCCACGTGGGTGGTATCGACTGGTGCGTGACCGAGTTCATCCGGGTCAACGACCGCCTGCTCACACCTGCCTATTTCCACAAGCTCGCCCCGGAACTGCTGCACGGTGCGCACACCGCTGCGGGCGTGCCGTTGCGTGTGCAATTGCTGGGCTCCGACCCGGTTTGCCTGGCGGAGAACGCCGCCTTGGCCTGCGAGCTGGGTTCGCAAGTCATCGACCTGAACTTCGGCTGCCCAGCCAAGACCGTCAACAAGTCCCGCGGCGGTGCGGTGCTGCTCAAGGAGCCGGAGCTGCTCAACCAGATCGTCGAACATGTGCGCCGTGCCGTACCTGCCCATATCCCGGTGACCGCCAAGATGCGCCTGGGCTTCGACAGCCCGGATGGCGCGTTGGTGTGTGCAACGGCCCTGGCAGAAGGTGGTGCGGCGCATATCGTGGTACATGCGCGTACCAAAACCGATGGCTATAAGCCCCCCGCCCATTGGGAGTGGATCCCGCGTGTGCAAGACGTGGTGAAGGTGCCAGTGTTTGCCAATGGTGATATATGGAGTGTTGAAGATTGGCGGCGGTGCCGGGAAATCAGCGGCGTAGAAGACATCATGTTGGGGCGCGGCTTGGTCGCGCGGCCCGACCTGGCCCGGCAAATCGCTGCCGCGCGCGCTGGCGAAGAAGTAGTGGAGATGACCTGGGCGCAGATGCAACCCATGCTCCGCGAGTTCTGGCGTCAATCGGTAGCCCAGTTGACTGAAAAGCAGGCGCCGGGCCGTTTGAAGCAATGGCTGGCGATGTTGACGCGTAATTACCCGGAGGCGGTCGAGCTGTTTACGGCCCTGCGTCGTGAAACCGCATTGGAACAGGTTAGCCGCTTGCTTGGCATGCCTCACCCACAACCGGCAACGTTATGAGTTGTAACCCTTCAATGTCCGTTGATGGTGGGTACAACATTATTTGAGTCGGCGTCCTGTTTCAAAAAATGCCCCATATTGAGAGATATGGGGCATTTTTTTGTTTGTTGGGATTATCTATGGCTGAACTTGACGCCCTTTATAGAGCGCTCGCAGTTTGTTCTCACATAGGTTGAATGTTGCTCGGTAATAAACAGGCACGTTATAGGTTTTTTAAATTCAAAAGTTTCTCTGTGTAAGTTTATTTATAAATATATGTCTTCGGTTGCGTGGTTCTGGTTGTGTCTTATATGTTCGCGCGAAATATCAAAGTGGGCGGTTACGCGGCGTTTTGAATTGTATCGACAAGTTGCGTTTTAGGTGAGTTATTAATCTGTATTTCTGCCACGCACACGTGCGGGGGCGGCAAATCGAGGTGTTCTTTAAAAAGCACGAGGCAAAGTCTGAAAATTTGGTTTGGTTTCTTTATATGACGCGCGATTTTAGGAACTGGTCAGCGTTAACTCCCACAAATTAGCAGCTGTCAGGCAGTGCTGTTGCTTGCAGTTCATTAAGGCTATTGCTTCCCTGGCCATTTAACGGAGTCAGGTGGCGCCGATTAAGGAGTTTATGAATGTCTCTATCTGTCAATAATTCGCCCTTTGTCAAAGTTGATACATCACCTCTGAGCGGGCAGTTGCCGACCCCGTTGAAAGTCGACATGCAACCTAAACCTCCGACGAGCCATTTCAACCTCAACCCCGCATCTGCACGCAATGAAAACAGTGAGGTCATGGTGAGTGCGACGGCGCTCACCAGAGTATTTGACATGCTCGAGCAGTTCTTCAAATCCATGCGGGAGATGCTTTTGGGGAAAAGTGTTACGCCTGATCTGGAGGCAAAAGACCAGCCCGTGAAGCCAGCTACAACTGATCAAGCGATGAAGCTGAATGCAAAAGACCTGCCGGTGAAGCCAGGTACGGCTGATCAAGCGGTGAAGCCGGATGCAAAAGACCAGCCGGTGAAGCCAGGTACGACTGATCAAGCGGTTAAGCCGAATGCAAAAGACCAGCCGGTGAAGCCAGGTACGACTGATCAGTCGGTGAAGCCGAATGCAAAAGACCAGCCGGTGAAGCCAGGTACGACGGATCAAGCGGTGAAGCCGGATGCAAAAGACCAGCTCGTGAAGCCAGGTACGACTGATCAAGCGGTGAAGCCGAATGCAAAAGACCAGCCGGTGAAGCCAGGTACGACTGATCAACCGGTGAGGCCGGATGCAAAAGGTCCGGGGGTGTTAATAGATCACGGCGGATTGACGCCGAAACCGGGTAGAAACGATCATCCAGTGAAGCCGTCAGTGCCGATGCCTTCAGTGAGTGTCACTAATGATGCTGAAGCAAATGTGCATGTGAACATCAATGTCGCTCACTGTCACTGCCCTGATACAAAGGACGGGCCAACCCCGGACTTAAATCCCAGGCAAGGTCCGAAGCCGGAATCGAACCCCGTGCCGCAGCCCGGTCCAAAGCCGGAATCGAACCCGGTGCCGCAGCCGGGTCCAAAGCCGGAATCGAACCCCGTGCCACAGCCGGGTCCAAAGCCGGAATCGAACCCCGTGCCCCAGCCGGGTCCAAAGCCGGAATCGAACCCCGTGCCCCAGCCGGGTCGGAAGCCGGAATCGAACCCCGTGCCGCAGCCCGGTCCGAAGCCGGAATCGAACCCCGTGCCACAGCCGGGTCCGAAGCCGGAATCGAACCCCGTGCCGCAGCCCGGTCCGAAGCCGGAATCGAACCCCGTGCCACAGCCGGGTCCGAAGCCTGAATCGAACCCCGTGCCACAGCCAGGCCCGAATCCGGATACCAACCCGATACCTACACCCGCGCCACAGCCCGATAAGTTTGTTCCGGATTTGACCAGCCCAGGTCCTGCTGAGAATAAATTCGACAAAAACTGGCGCTTCAATGCTCGACTTTCGTCCAGATCTTGAAACCCGCTGGCTCATAAGAACGCTTGAATAAAACGGGGGCTTCTCCGAGGCATACTACTCGGAGAAGTACTGTTTAAGGAGAAACTTGTGTCGTGCTGTTCGATTAATAATATTGCGCGCGTGATAGATGTCCGTCAGGTGGCACCTGTTGATACGTTAAAACCCATTAATGACACTCTTCAGTGCACTCCGGTTAATTACGGGACTGTCGAGACAGCTAAAAATAGCATTGGTGCTAATATGGAATTAGTCACTACATTGTCGGGTCTCTTTGCGTCTTTTTTTTCACAGCTGATTTCTCTGTTGTCCGGTAAAAAAGATACGACAGTTCCTGATACTCCTCCTCAGCCCAGGGTTCTGCCTGAGGTTCCGCCTCGGGTCATACCTGAACCGCTGCCACCAAAGCCTGAGGTCGCCGCAAATATTCCGGGTCTTTCGATAAAGCGTAATGGGGCTAAGCCGGAGAATATCTGGAGTGGCTTTCGCCAAGGGCCAGATGGCAACTGCGTTACCGTATCGGCCATCAAGGCAGCCATGTACCGATTTGGTCAAAGCCCAACGGACATTTTTCACTCGGTGAGAAAAGAGCCTGGCGGTTATCGGGTGGTCATGCGCGACGATTTTCAGCTGAGATTGACCGACTCGGAGTTGGCACAAGCAGCACAAGGTTCGCGGTTTATAGGTCCCGATAAAGAGATGCTCAAGGATGCGCATTTTCTTTTTGCCGTCAGCGCCAAGCGCGCGCAGATGGAAGACAACGATGGTACGGCGAGCAGGAGTTTTCATGCTGCCATTCGCAGCCTGAACAATGGGGAGGATGAGTGGGGGCCGGGGGAAGGGTTTCTGCGCCTGGGGTTGAGGAAACACATGAGAAGGGTACCCGTCAGTGCGCTCGCCGGTGGGCAAGTGGGTATGTGCAACCGGGATAAGCATTCGGTAGCGGTTATCAATGGTCGTGAAGAGTTGTGGGGGCGCCGAGGCTCGGCCCCTACCTACGGCGATGCTGTAGCGCTTATGTAATTGAACAGGCAGCCAGGCGGGCGGCTCCGTTGACGGCAGTGGCGCTTGGCTGCATCTTTTGCACCTCGCGTGATCAGGCGCGGCCCTATTCCAGCAACCGCCTGAAACCCTCGATCGGCAATGGCCGGCTGTGTAAATACCCCTGGAACAAATGGCAGCCCAGCTTTTGCAGGAACGCCAGCTGTTCCAGGGTTTCCACCCCCTCGGCGATGACTTCCAGGTTCAGGCTGCGCGCCATCGCCACAATGGCGCGGATGATTTCTGCATCATTGGGGTCGTGGGTCGCATCGCGCACGAACGACTGATCGATCTTCAGTGCGTCCACCGGCAAGCGCTTGAGATAGGTCAGGGATGAGTAGCCGGTGCCGAAATCATCCATCGCAAAGCTCACGCCGAGTTTTTTAAGGCGGCGCATCTTCATCACGGTGTCGTCCAGGTTCTGGATCACGATGCCTTCGGTGATTTCCAGTTTCAGCAGGCTGAACGGCAGGCCGTGTTGCTTGAGGCTGTGCTCCACCCGTTCCACAAAGTCGTTCTGGCGAAACTGCCGCGGGCTGATATTCACGCACAGGCTGAAATTGAGCGGGTCCACCAGGCCGTCGGCAATCAACTGGGCAAAGGCGCCGCAGGCTTCATCGAGAATCCAGGTGCCGACCTCCAGGATCAGGCCGCTGTCTTCCAATACCTTGATAAATTCCGCCGGCGACTGCGCACCCAATTGTGGATGCTGCCAGCGCACCAGGGCTTCGGCGCCGATTATCCTGTTGCCTCGCGCATCCACCTGGGGCTGGTAATGCACGCTGAATTCGCCGCGTGACAAAGCCAGGCGCAAGTCGGTTTCCATGCGCAGGCGCTCGCTGGCGGTTTTTTGCATGCTGTTGTGGAACATCTGCGTGGTGTTGCGCCCGGAGTCCTTGGCGCGGTACAGGGCGATGTCGGCACGCTTGAGCAGATCGGCGGGTGTGGTGCCGTGGTCGGGGATCAGCGCCACGCCGATGCTGGGCGTGACCTGCAACCGGTGACCGTCGAGAAACATGGGTTCCGAGAGCAATTCGCGCAGGGTATCGGCCAGCGCTTGCACCTGGCTGCTGACCGTCTGGCGGGTGCCCTCCAGGCCGCTGAGCAATACCACAAACTCGTCGCCGCCCAGGCGCGCCACGGTGTCCTCCGTGCGCACGCTGGCTTCCAGGCGCGCGGTGACGATTTTCAGCACGGTGTCGCCAACGGGGTGGCCGAGGGAGTCGTTGATGTGCTTGAAGTGATCCAGGTCCAGAAACAGCAGGGCGCCGCGCAGGTTGTGGCGCTTGAGCAGGGCGATCTGCTGGCTCAGGCGGTCCATCAGCAGTGCCCGGTTCGGCAGGTTGGTCAGCGGGTCGTGATAGGCCAGGTGCCTGATCTGCGCCTGGGCGTTCTTCAATAGGCTCACATCCCGCGCGGTCAGCAGCAGGCAGGGGGTTTCATTCAAGGTGATCGGCTCCACCGAGACCTCCACCGCCAGAACCTCGCCACGCTTGTTGCGCCAGAGCATTTCCAGGTGGTGAATGCGCCCCTTGATGTGCAACTCGGCCAACAGTGCGGCGCGTTGGTTTTCATCGGCCCAGATGCCGATCTGGTACAGCGTCAGGCCGATGGCTTCTTCGGTGCGGTAACCGGTCAGGCGGCAAAAACCGTCGTTGACCTCCACGTAACGGCCGGTGTCGCGTTCGGTGATGGATATCGCATCGGGGCTGGAATGGAACGCCTTGGCGAACTTCTCTTCACTGGCCTTGAGTGCGGCTTCCGAGCGTTGCTGTTGGGTAATATCGCGCAGCGTGGTGACGATGCACGGCTGGTCACTGACCTTGATCAAGCGGCTGGAAATCATGCAGGTCAGGCTTTGGCCGTCCTTGTGATGCACCACGATAGCCACATTGCTCAGGGCCTGTTCGCGTATCACCTGCTCGATGCGCTGCAGGCGCTTGCTGGAGTCGTCCCACAAGCCGATTTGTTCCGCGCTTTTGTCGAGCACTTCGGCGGCTGTCCAGCCAAACGTCTGGGTAAACGCCGGGTTGATCTCGATAAAGGCGCCGCTGTCCAGGCAGGTCACGCAGATCGGGTCGGGGCTGGCCTGGAACAGGCTGGCGAACTTTTCTTCCGAGGCGGTCAGCCGTTGCTCGCGCTCGACCTGGTCGGTGATATCCAGCAAGGTCCCTGCCATGCGCAGGGGCTTGCCTGACTCATCGCGATACAGGCGTGCGCGGCTCTCCAGGTAGCGCGGGCTGCCGTCTTCCATTTGCACGCGGTAGGTCAGCTGATAGTTGCCGTCCGGGCCTTCGCGCAAACTGCGGTACGCATGGCGCATGCCCTCGCGGTCCTCATCGGACATGCCCTCAAAAAACGCATCGAAGGATTCATGGAACGGCGCGGGTTCCAGCCCGTGCAACTGGGCGGCACGCGCCGAGCCGTAGAGCATGCCGCTGGGGATGTGCCAATCCCAGGTGCCCAGTTGCGCGGAATCCAGAGCCAGGTCCAGGCGCTCCTGGCTTTCCTTGAGCGCTTGCTCGGCGTTTTTGCGTTCGGTGATGTCCAGAAAGGTGCTGATCAGGTACGCCTCGCCGTCCAGTTCCACCTTTTGTGCGCTGAGGGTGCCGTCATGAATCTGGCCGTTGCTGGCGCAGAACTGCACTTCCATGGTGATGGGTTCGCCTTTGCGTTGCGTGGCCTTGACCAGCAGCGCCCGCTGTTCCGGGTGGCGCCACAGGCCCAGTTCCAGGGTGGTGCGGCCGATGACATCAGCCACCGGCCAGCCGAACAGCATTTCGAAATACTGGTTGGCTTCGCTGATCAAACCGTCGGCCTGGCGCGTCAGCAGTACCATGTTCGGGCACAGGTGGAACAGGGTGGCGAAGCGCTTTTCCGAATGGCTGAGGGCGTGTTCACGGTCGCGTTGGTGGGTGATTTCGCGGATGACCCCGATCATGCGACGCCGTCCGGCTTTATCGGGAACCAGGCTGCCGCTGATTTCCAACCAGTGCACGCTGCCATCGGGCCATTGGATGCGGTGGTGCATGGCGCGGTCGAACGGCTCTCCGGCGAGCACCGCATGAAAGCCGCGCACCACCCGCGCACTGTCTTGCGGAGCCAGCAGGTCGAGATAGTCGAGGTCCTTGGGCAGAGGCTGGCGCGGGTCAAAGCCGAATAACGCCTGGGTGCCCCGTGACCAACTGATTCTTCCTGTGTCGATTTCCCAGCACCAGGCACCCAGCCGCGCGGCATTGAGGGCCGTCAGCAGTTGCGGGGCACTGTCCCAGCTTTGTTCCGCCGCTTGAGGGTCCAGGGCGTAGATGCGGGGCAGGGGGGGAATCGGGTCAAGGGGGTTGCGCATTATCAAAGGGCCTTGGCTCATTGAGAAAACCGCGCGGTTTGACCTAAACCCCTGGCCCGCACGGTGTCATGCCGGTAACCCTGGCAGATCGACCTGTGCATCCAACAGGCTCATGAAAGCCCGCGCAGCGTTCGACAGCGTCCTTTCGGTGTGCACGATATAGCCTAGCTGGCGACTGAGCTGTATGCCCGGCAAAGCGATACTTGCCACCTGATCGTCAAGCATGGTGCGCGGCAACACGCTCCAGGCCAGGCCGATGGAGACCATCATCTTGATGGTTTCCAGGTAGTTAGTGCTCATCGCGATATTGGGCGTCAGGCCCTGGGCCTCGAACAGGCGGCTGACAATATGGTGGGTAAAGGTGTTGCCACCGGGAAACACGGCCGGATGCCCGGCGATATCGCCCAGGCTGACGGAACCGTTGCTGATCAGGCTGTGTTCCGGCGCCACCACAAAATCCAGTGGGTCGTCCCACACCCGGGTTGCACGTACCAGGTTGTGGGGCTCAGGCGCCAGGGTGATTACCGCGACTTCCGCACGGCCATGGAGGATTTCTTCGTAGGCCACTTCTGAATCCAGAAACTGAATATCCAACGCCACCTTCGGATATTGCCGGGTGAAGGTGCGCAGGATCGGCGGTAGGCGATGCAGACCGATATGGTGGCTAGTGGCCAGAGTGAGGCGCCCGCTGACTTCGCCGGTGAGGTTGGTCAGGGCCCGGCGGGTGTCGTCCAGCACGTTGAGGATTTGATAGGCGCGGGGCAGCAATGCCCGCCCGGCCTCGGTCAAGCCGACTTCGCGGCCCAGGCGGTCGAACAGCCGTACCTTCAATTGTTGTTCCAGACCGGCGATGCGCTTGCTGATGGCCGGCTGGGTCAGGTGCAGGCGTTCGCCGGCGCCGGAGAAGCTGCCGGTCTCGGCGATGGCGATAAAGGCGTTGAGGTTGGCCAGGTCCATGGTGCTATTCCAGTTGGTAATCCAAAGCATAAAAAATATGAATTTGAGTTATTTAATGTAGCGCCATACCATCAGCCTCACAAGCCAAAGGGTTATTGAAAAGCCCGGCGTATAGAAGCACCGCTGATGAGGACCGACTGATGGCCGGCAAAACGCTTTACGACAAGCTTTGGGATTCCCACGAAGTGAAACGTCGCGATGATGGATCGTCGCTGATCTACATCGACCGTCACATCATCCATGAAGTGACCTCGCCCCAAGCGTTCGAAGGCCTGCGACTGGCCGGGCGCAAGCCTTGGCGCGTCGACTCCATCATCGCCACTCCGGACCACAACGTGCCGACCACTCCTGAGCGCAAGGGCGGCATCGAAGCCATTGCCGACCAGGTTTCGCGTTTGCAGGTGCAGACCCTCGACGATTATTGCGACGAATACGGCATCACCGAATTCAAGATGAACGACGTGCGCCAAGGCATCGTCCACGTCATCGGCCCGGAGCAGGGCGCCACCTTGCCGGGCATGACCGTGGTCTGCGGTGACTCTCATACCTCCACCCATGGTGCGTTCGGCGCCCTGGCCCACGGCATCGGTACTTCCGAGGTGGAGCATGTGTTTGCCACCCAGTGCCTGGTGGCCAAGAAAATGAAGAACATGCTGGTACGCGTCGAAGGCCAATTGCCGTTTGGCGTGACCGCCAAAGACATCGTGCTCGCCGTGATCGGCAAGATCGGCACCGCCGGCGGCAACGGCCATGCCATCGAGTTCGCCGGCAGTGCTATCCGCGACCTGTCCATTGAAGGCCGCATGACCATCTGCAACATGTCCATCGAAGCCGGTGCCCGCGTGGGCATGGTGGCGGCGGACGAAAAAACCGTCGAATACGTCAAGGGCCGCCCGTTCGCGCCGCAAGGCGCCGATTGGGATGCCGCCGTCGAAGCGTGGAAAGACCTGGTCTCCGACGCCGATGCGGTGTTCGACACCGTGGTCGAACTCGACGCTGCGCAGATCAAGCCGCAAGTCAGCTGGGGCACTTCGCCCGAAATGGTCCTGGCCGTCGACCAGAACGTGCCGGACCCGGCCAAAGAGGCCGACCTGGTCAAGCGTGGCTCCATCGAGCGCGCCTTGAAATACATGGGGTTGACCGCCAACCAGGCGATCACCGACATCCAGTTGGACCGCGTGTTTATCGGTTCCTGCACCAACTCGCGGATCGAAGACCTGCGCGCCGCGGCGGTGATCGCCAAAGGCCGCAAGGTGGCCTCGACCATCAAACAAGCCATTGTGGTGCCAGGTTCCGGGCTGGTTAAAGCCCAGGCGGAAGCCGAAGGCCTGGACAAGATCTTCCTCGAAGCCGGTTTTGAATGGCGTGAGCCGGGCTGCTCGATGTGCCTGGCGATGAACCCGGACCGCCTGGAGTCGGGCGAGCATTGCGCGTCGACCTCCAACCGTAACTTCGAAGGGCGCCAAGGCGCGGGTGGGCGTACTCACCTGGTGAGCCCGGCCATGGCCGCCGCTGCTGCCGTCAACGGTCGTTTCATCGACGTTCGCGAATTGATCTGAGGAAAACCCGATGAGAGCTTTTACCCAACACACAGGCCTTGTAGCGCCGTTGGACCGTGCCAATGTGGACACCGACCAGATCATCCCAAAGCAATTCCTGAAGTCGATCAAGCGCACCGGTTTCGGCCCCAACCTGTTCGATGAGTGGCGCTACCTGGACGTGGGCTACGCCTACCAGGACAACTCCAAGCGCCCTCTGAACAAGGACTTTGTGCTCAACGCCGAGCGTTACCAAGGCGCCAGCGTGTTGCTGGCCCGGGAAAACTTCGGCTGCGGCTCCAGCCGCGAGCACGCGCCTTGGGCCCTGGAAGAGTACGGCTTTCGCAGCATCATCGCGCCGAGCTACGCCGATATCTTCTTCAACAACAGCTTCAAGAACGGCCTGTTGCCGATCATCTTGAGCGACGCTGAAGTGGACGAGTTGTTCCAGCAAGTGGAGGCCAATGTCGGCTACCAGTTGACGGTGGACCTGGCCGCGCAAACCGTGACCCGCCCGGATGGCAAGGTGTACCACTTTGAAGTGGATGCCTTCCGTAAGCACTGCCTGATCAACGGCCTGGACGACATTGGCCTGACCTTGCAGGACGGCGATGCGATTGCTGCGTTTGAAACCAGGCACCGGGCGAGCCAGCCCTGGCTGTTTCGCGATGCCTGACGTTATGTAGGCCGCACTGGCCCCTTCGCGAGCAAGCCCGCTCCCACATTCGAACGAGTTTCTTCAGTTGAAATGCAATCAAATGTGGGAGCGGGCTTGCTCGCGAAGGCGGCAGTACAAGCAACACAACTCTCAAGGAAAGCCACCATGACCACCACCGCCCACACCCAAGTCGTGCAAAAACAATTCGGCGAGCAAGCCTCGGCCTACCTGAGCAGCGCCGTACACGCCCAGGGCACCGAATTCGCACTGCTACAGGCCGAACTGGCCGGGCAGGGCGCTGCACGCCTGCTGGACCTGGGCTGCGGTGCCGGTCATGTCAGCTTCCATGTAGCGCCTCTGGTCAAAGAAGTGGTGGCCTACGACTTGTCCCAGCCTATGCTCGACGTGGTGGCCGCCGCCGCCAAAGACCGCAACCTGGACAACATCCGCACCGTGCACGGCGCCGCCGAGCGCCTGCCGTTCGCCGATGGCGAATTCGACTTCGTGTTCAGCCGTTATTCGGCCCATCACTGGAGCGACCTCGGCCTGGCCCTGCGTGAAGTGCGCCGTGTGCTCAAGCCGGGTGGCGTGGCGGCGTTTGTGGATGTCTTGTCACCGGGCAGCCCGCTGTTGGACACTTACCTGCAAACCGTCGAAGTGCTGCGCGACACCAGCCATGTACGTGACTATTCCGGCGCCGAGTGGATGCGCCAGTTGAGTGAGGCTGGCCTGCACGTGCGCAACAGCAGTCGCCAGCGCTTGCGCCTGGAGTACACCTCGTGGGTTGAACGCATGCGCACGCCAGAGGTACTGCGTGCAGCAATCCTTGAGCTGCAAAAGGCGATGGGCCAGGAAGTACGTGATTATTACGAAGTTCAAGCCGACGGCACCTTCAGCACCGATGTGCTGGTGGTCTTCGCCGAACGCTGATTGATTTTTCCCGACCTGCCCACGGGCGGGTCGCTTGATGAAATGAGGAACGCATGAGCAAGCAGATTCTGATTCTCCCTGGCGACGGTATTGGGCCGGAAATCATGGCCGAAGCGGTCAAGGTCCTTGAGCTTGCCAACAGCAAGTACAGCCTGGGCTTCGAGCTGAGCCACGACGTGATCGGCGGCGCTGCCATCGACAAGCACGGCGTGCCGCTGGCTGACGAGACCCTCGACCGCGCCCGGGCTGCCGATGCGGTACTGCTCGGCGCCGTGGGTGGGCCGAAATGGGACAAGATCGAGCGTGACATCCGCCCTGAGCGCGGCTTGCTGAAGATTCGTGCGCAACTTGGCCTGTTCGGTAACCTGCGCCCGGCCATCCTCTACCCGCAACTGGCTGACGCGTCGAGCCTCAAGCCGGAAGTGGTAGCGGGCCTGGATATCCTCATCGTGCGTGAGCTGACCGGCGGTATCTACTTCGGCTCGCCACGGGGCGTGCGCGAGTTGGAAAATGGTGAGCGTCAGGCCTATGACACGCTGCCATACAGCGAGAGCGAAATCCGCCGTATCGCCCGTGTCGGTTTCGACATGGCGCGCGTGCGCGGCAAAAAAGTCTGCTCGGTGGACAAGGCCAATGTGCTGGCTTCCAGCCAACTGTGGCGTGAAATCGTCGAAGAAGTCGCCAAGGATTATCCGGACGTCGAACTGAGCCACATGTACGTCGACAACGCCGCCATGCAACTGGTGCGCGCACCCAAGCAGTTCGACGTGATTGTCACCGACAACCTGTTCGGCGACATCCTGTCCGACCAGGCGTCGATGCTCACCGGTTCCATCGGCATGCTGCCGTCGGCGTCCCTGGACACCAACAACAAAGGTATGTACGAGCCGTGCCACGGTTCGGCGCCAGACATCGCGGGACAGGGCATTGCCAACCCGCTGGCGACGATTTTGTCGGTGTCGATGATGCTGCGCTACAGCTTCAACCTGGGCGATGCGGCGGACGCAATCGAGAAGGCCGTCAGCCTGGTGCTGGATCAGGGCTTGCGCACCGGCGATATCTGGTCCCAGGGTTGCACCAAGGTCGGGACGCAAGAAATGGGCGACGCAGTAGTCGCCGCGCTGCGGAATCTGTAATCTCTCGGGCCCGCTTGCAGTTGTTGCTGCAAGGCGGCCCACTTTTTAACAAGGTGTAGTTGCGATGAAACGTGTAGGTCTGATCGGTTGGCGCGGTATGGTCGGTTCCGTGCTCATGCAGCGGATGCTGGAAGAGCAGGATTTCGATCTTATTGAGCCGGTGTTTTTCACCACTTCGAACGTAGGTGGCCAAGGGCCGTCCGTGGGCAAGGATATTGCCCCGCTCAAGGATGCCTACAGCATTGAAGAGTTGAAGAGCCTCGACGTGATCCTGACCTGCCAGGGTGGCGACTACACCAGCGAAGTCTTCCCCAAGCTGCGCGAAGCCGGCTGGCAGGGTTACTGGATCGACGCCGCTTCGAGCCTGCGCATGCAGGACGACGCGGTGATCATCCTCGACCCGGTCAACCGCAAGGTCATCGACCAGCAACTGGACGCCGGTACCAAGAACTACGTGGGCGGCAACTGCACCGTCAGCCTGATGCTGATGGGCCTGGGCGGCCTGTTCGAAGCGGGCCTGGTGGAATGGATGAGCGCGATGACCTATCAGGCGGCCTCCGGTGCTGGCGCGCAGAACATGCGTGAACTGATCAAGCAGATGGGCGCGACCCACGCCGCTGTCGCCGATCAACTGGCTGACCCGGCCAGTGCGATCCTCGATATCGACCGCCGTGTGGCCGAGGCCATGCGCAGCGATGCTTACCCGACCGAGAACTTCGGCGTGCCATTGGCCGGTAGCCTGATCCCGTGGATCGACAAGGAACTGCCTAACGGTCAGAGTCGCGAAGAGTGGAAGGCCCAGGCCGAAACCAACAAGATCCTGGGGCGTTTCAAGAACCCGATCCCGGTGGATGGCATCTGCGTGCGCATTGGCGCCATGCGTTGCCACAGCCAGGCGCTGACTATCAAGTTGAACAAAGATGTGCCGATTGCCGATATCGAAGGGCTGATCAGCCAGCACAACCCTTGGGTCAAGCTGGTGCCGAACAACCGCGATATCAGCATGCAGGAGCTGAGCCCGACCAAGGTCACCGGCACCCTGAATGTACCGGTGGGCCGCCTGCGCAAGCTGAACATGGGCAGCCAGTTCCTCGGCGCGTTCACCGTTGGCGACCAACTGCTGTGGGGCGCGGCTGAGCCGTTGCGTCGCATGTTGCGGATTTTGCTGGAGCGTTGATCGCTTGAGGTAATAACAGAAACCCGCGCTCTGGTGACAGGCGCGGGTTTTTTGTTGCCCTTGTGATCGTTCCCACGCTCTGCGTGGGAATGCAGCTCTGGACGCTCTGCGTCTGCTTTAGAGGCGTGACGCGGAGCGTCACAGGAGGCGTTCCCACGCAGAGCGCGGGAACGATCAGGGGGGCTGTAATTGCCTCACCCTCTACCACCCGGTAAAGTGCCGCTCCCCCGTAATGCCCGAGGCAATCCCATGACCCAGACCTTTGAAATCGCCGTGATCGGCGCTACCGGTACCGTTGGCGAAACCCTGGTGCAGATTCTCGAAGAGCTGGAGTTCCCGGTGGGCACCTTGTACCTGCTGGCGGGTAGCAACTCGGCGGGGGCTTCGGTGCCGTTTCGGGGCAAGAACGTGCGGGTCAAAGAGGTCGACACGTTTGATTTCAGCAAGGTGCAGTTGGCGTTCTTCGCTGCAGGCCCCGCGGTGACCCTGAGCTTCGCCCCGCGTGCCATCGCCGCTGGCTGCGCGGTGATCGACTTGTCTGGCGCATTGCCCGCCGAGCAGGCGCCGCAAGTGGTGCCGCAGGCCAACGCCCATGTGCTGGGCGCGTTGAAAAAGCCTTTCCAGCTCGGCAGCCCGAGCCCTTGTGCCACCTACCTCGCGGTGGTGCTGGCACCGTTGCGCAATGTAGTGGACATCCAGCGCGTGAGCGTCACCGCCAACCTGGCCATCTCTGCCCAGGGCCGCGAGGCCGTCAGCGAGTTGGCGCGCCAGACTGCCGAACTGCTGAACGTGCGTCCCTTGGAGCCAGCGTTCTTCGATCGGCAAGTGGCGTTCAACCTGCTCGCGCAAGTCGGCACGCCAGACGTCCAAGGTCATACCGCCCTGGAGAAGCGCCTCGTACACGAACTGCGTGCGGTGCTGGAAACACCTTTACTAAAGATTTCCGCCACCTGCGTTCAAGCCCCGGTGTTTTTCGGCGATAGCCTGACTGTGTCGCTGCAACTGGCCGCGCCGGTCGACCTGGCCGCGGTGAACCGCGCCCTCGACGCTGCGCCGGGAATCGAGCTGGTCGAGGAGGGCGATTACCCCACAGCCGTAGGCGATGCCGTCGGCCAGGACGTGGTGTACGTCGGGCGAGTTCGCGCAGGTATCGACGACCCGGCGGAACTAAATCTTTGGTTGACGTCAGATAACGTACGCAAAGGCTCGGCCCTGAACGCCGTGGAACTGGCGCAGTTGTTGATAAAAGACCTTGTGTAAAAGATACTTGGCGGCAATTTGTAGATTGATTCTAGCCAGGCGCTATGCTTGGTCCCAAGTGAAACACAAGCGCGTCGGTGACCTATCGGCTCGCCATGCCTTATGGCAGCGGTTACCAACCTTCTCGCAGAGCGGGAAGTGTTCAAACAAAGGATGAGGCTATGGTTCAAGTTCGCAAACTGGTGTTAGCAATAGCGGCCGCCTCGGCGCTGTCCTCCGGTATGGCGCAGGCGCTGCAACTTGGGGAGATGACCCTCAAGTCGAAGTTGAACCAGCCGCTGTCGGTGGAAATCGAATTGCGCGATGTGGGCGGCCTCACGGCGTCCGAGATCACCCCCAGCCTGGCTTCGGCCCAGGCCTTCGTGGATGCGGGTGTCGACCGCCAGGCGTTTCTCGATGACCTGACGTTCACGCCGGTGATCAACCCCGAAGGTCGCAGCGTGGTACGTGTGACCTCCAGCAAGCCGTTGCCCGATTCCTACGTGCGTTTCCTGATGCAGGTGCAATGGCCCAATGGCCGCTTGATGCGTGACTACAGTGTGCTGCTCGACCCGGCCAAGTTTGACCAGCCGGCACCGACTGCCAGCGCGCCGGCCAGCTCTGCGCCTGCCACTGGCACGCTTGCCCGGCACACCACCACGCCCCACGATACCTTGTGGGAAATTGCCGCGAAGAACCGTCATGGCGCCTCGGTCCAGCAAACGATGTTGGCTATCCAGGCGCTTAACCCGGATGCCTTTGTCGACGGCAACATCAACCGCCTGAAAACCGGCCAGGTGCTACGCCTGCCGGATATCACCCAAAGTACAGCCCTGGCCCAGCCGCAAGCGATTGCCGAAGTGAGTGCGCAGAACGCAGCCTGGCGCCAGCGCCAGCGCAGTCCTCAGGGGCAAGTGGCTGGTAAGCCGCAGTTGGATGCAACCCGGCGCACCCAGGCCGGCAATGCGCCGTCGAGCACCCAGGCCAAGGACAATTTGAGCCTGGTATCGGCGCAAGCCGCCAAGAAAGGTGGCAAAGGCGCAGCTGGGGACAGCCGCGCCCTGAGCGACAAGCTGGCGATGACCCAGGAAGAGCTCGACACCACGCGGCGCGACAACGAAGAACTGAAAAGCCGTGCCGCCGACCTGCAAAGCCAGCTGGACAAGCTGCAGAAGCTGATACAGCTGAAGAATGACCAATTGGCTCGTTTGCAGGCGCAAACGGGTGAGCCCGCCGCGATCCCCGCACAGTTGCCCGGTGAGCCTGCAGCCGAGCCTGCGGCCCCTGTTGCAACGCCAGCGCCAGCGCCTGAACCTGTCAAGCCGGCTGCCGCGCCGGCCAGTACCGAAGGCAAGTTCAATGATCTGCTGACCAACCCGATTGTGCTCGGCATCCTTGGCGGTGCGGCCCTGCTGGTGGTGCTGCTGCTTCTGTTGCTATGGGCTCGCCATCGCAATGCTCGCCGTGAAGAAGAGAAGCATCTGCGCATGGCTCGGGCGTTGGCCGAAGAGCCTGAGTTCGTTTCCAATATCGATCAAGACCTGCCGCCTGACAGCTTCGAGGGCCTTGAAGTGCCGCCGCCGAGCGTCAAGCTCGCCACCGCAGTGGCGCCAGCAGCCGCACCCGCGCCAGCACCGGTGGTCGAGACGGTTGTGGCGCCGACGGTCGCCTCCGTGCTGGCGCCGTTGGCGGTTGCCGTGGCTCAGGAAAATTCCAGCGACGCCCTGGCCCAGGCCCAATCCCATATTGACCGTGGCCACCTGAACCAGGCGGCGGATGTGCTTGAACAAGCCATCAAGCACGAGCCCAAGCGCAGCGACCTGCGTTTGAAGCTGATGGAAGTCTATGGCCTGCAGAACAACAAGGACGGGTTCGTCACCCAGGAGCGCCAGTTGGTGGCCAACGGTGAGAACCATGCCCAGGTCGAGCAGCTCAAGGCGCGCTTCCCGGCCATGGCCGTGTTGGCTGCGGGTGTCAGTGCCGCAGTGGCCGCCGCAGCCCTGGATGCGCAATACGTCAAGGACCTGCTCGACGACAAGCCGGCCTCGGCTGCGCAGGCAGACACCTTCGACACCGATTTCGACTTGAGCCTGGATGACCTGGAAGCCGCCTCGCCGGCCGAGATCGCGCAAGACCAGCAAACCTTTGAAACATTGCTCAAACAACAGACCGAGTCTAAGGCCGACGCACAGGACCTGTCGGACTTTGACCTGGACCTGCAGCTGGACCCGCCCGCGTCGCAAACCGATGACGACTTCCTGTCGGGCCTTGAAGAGCAGATCAAGGATGTACCGCCAGTGGAGCCGCCGACCCTGACGCCGGCTGCGCTGGACGAATTCGACCTGCCGGAAGACTTTGACCTGTCGCTGGCGGACGAGCCGAGCAACCCTGCGGCCAAGCCCGATGCCTTCGCGTCGGAGCTGGACGACGTCAACGCTGAACTGGATCGACTGTCCCAGAGCCTGGAACATCCGCCGATCGAGCCTTCCTTCACGGCTGAAGATGCCGCGCTGGGTGCTGAGGATGAGCCGGATTTCGACTTCCTCTCGGGCACCGATGAAGTGGCTACCAAGCTCGACCTGGCCCAGGCCTATATCGACATGGGCGATGCTGACGGCGCGCGAGACATCCTGTCCGAGGTGCTGACCGAAGGCAACGAAGGCCAGCGTGGCGAAGCCAAGGAAATGCTCGGCCGAATCTAACGGCCGAGGCAGAAAAATGTGGGAGCGGGCTTGTTGTGGCGAGGGAGCTTGCTCCCGCTGGGGGGCGTAGCGCCCCTGAAAAGCCGGCTCCAGCTGCGCTGTCGAACGGGAGCAAGCTCCCTCGCCACAAAAACCCCAGATTAAAAGCCCCCTCTCATGCATCCTGACGCCCTATAATGCCCGCCTTTGCGCAACTCATCAGGCTCTCAGTTCTTGGCAAATATAGATAACGCGGCTGCCGAAATGGCGGCCGCAGGCTTTTACCGCATCGCCCTGGGCGTGGAATACAAAGGCTCGCGCTATCGCGGCTGGCAGCGTCAGGCCTCCGGGGTGCTGACGGTGCAGGAAACCCTGGAAAACGCCCTGTCCAAAGTCGCCAACTCGCCGGTGTCGCTGATGTGTGCCGGGCGTACCGATGCTGGCGTACACGCGTGTGGCCAAGTGGTGCACTTCGACACCCAGGCCGAGCGGTCGATGAAGGCGTGGGTGATGGGGGCTAATATCAATTTGCCCCATGATGTCAGTGTCAGTTGGGCCAAGGTCATGCCGGCGCATTTTCACGCCCGTTTCAAGGCCATCGCCCGCCGTTACCGCTACGTGATCTACAACGATCAGATCCGCCCGGCGCACCTCAATGAAGAAATCACCTGGAACCACCGCCCGCTGGATGCCGAACGCATGGCCGAAGCCGCGCAGCATCTGGTCGGGGTGCATGACTTCAGCGCCTTCCGTGCCGGGCAGTGCCAGGCCAAGTCGCCGATCAAGGAAGTCCACCACCTGCGGGTGACGCGCCACGGCAAGATGATTGTGCTGGATATCCGTGCAGGTGCCTTCCTGCATCACATGGTGCGCAACATCGCTGGCGTGCTGATGACCATCGGCACCGGTGAGCGCCCGGTGGAGTGGGCCAAGGAAGTGCTGGAAAGCCGCATTCGCCGCACGGGCGGGGTCACGGCGCATCCGTTCGGCCTTTACCTGGTGGATGTGGAGTACCGCGACGAGTTCGAATTGCCGGAACGCTTTATCGGGCCGCACTTCCTCACCGGTTTCAGCGAACTTGGCGGCTGACGCCCGGAAAAGCTTTTGTTACCATCCGGGACTTTCTCGGTCCAACCCTGAGGTTCCTACGACATGTCAGCCGTTCGCAGCAAGATTTGCGGGATTACCCGCATAGAAGACGCGCTGGCGGCAGTCGAAGCGGGGGCGGATGCCATTGGCCTGGTGTTTTATGCCAAGAGCCCACGGGCGGTGAATGTGCTGCAGGCGCGGGCGATCATCGCTGCATTGCCGCCCTTCGTGACCACCGTGGGGTTGTTCGTCAACGCCAGCCGCTGCGAGCTCAACGAAACCCTGGATGCGGTGCCGCTGGATATGTTGCAGTTCCATGGCGACGAATCGCCAGAGGAATGCGAAAGCTATCAGCGCCCCTACATCAAGGCGTTGCGGGTCAAGGCCGGGGACGATATCGCCGCAGCCTGCGCCGCTTATACCGGCGCTCGCGGGATTCTGTTGGACACCTACGTCGAAGGCGTACCTGGTGGCACGGGCGAGGCGTTCGACTGGACGCTGATTCCCGAGGGGTTGAGCAAGCCGGTCATTCTCGCGGGTGGGCTCACTCCAGCGAATGTCCAGGCGGCCATCGAACAGGTCCGGCCGTATGCCGTGGACGTCAGCGGTGGGGTGGAGCAGGGCAAGGGGATCAAGGACCCGAGCAAGATTCGCGCGTTCATGCAGGCCGTGCGCAACAGCAGGGGTGGGATGTGACGGCTGGCAGTCTGCCGCCGTCCATAACTACCACTGTGTAAAACAGCCCGGCGCCGCCTGTGGGTGGCCCGGAAACGAAGTGGCAACCCTGCGCTGGCAGGTTGTCTGGAAGGCTGAGGATACGGGCGGGAAATGGCAGGTCCAACGTCTGACCCCGTCCCGCCTGTGTCATCGCCACATATGAATTTAGCTCAAGGGCATACGCGGGGCTGTGTTCGAGCCACCGGTACTGGAGAAAAGAAAGCATGAGCAACTGGTTAGTAGACAAACTGATCCCTTCGATCATGCGTTCCGAGGTGAAGAAAAGCTCGGTTCCTGAAGGTCTGTGGCACAAATGCCCATCCTGCGACGCGGTGCTGTATCGCCCGGAGCTGGAAAAGACCCTGGACGTTTGCCCCAAGTGCAACCACCACATGCGTATTGGCGCACGCGCCCGTATCGACATCTTCCTGGATGCCGATGGCCGTAATGAGCTGGGTGCCGACCTGGAGCCGGTTGACCGTCTCAAGTTCCGCGACAGCAAGAAGTACAAGGACCGCCTGGTCGGCGCACAGAAGCAGACTGGCGAAAAAGACGCGCTGATTTCGGTCAGCGGCAAGCTGCTGGGCATGCCGGTAGTAGTCTCGGCCTTCGAATTCTCCTTCATGGGCGGTTCCATGGGTGCCATCGTCGGTGAGCGCTTTGTTCGCGCCGCCAACTATGCCCTGGAAAATCGTTGCCCAATGATCTGCTTCGCCGCCTCCGGTGGTGCGCGTATGCAGGAAGCCCTGATTTCCCTGATGCAAATGGCCAAGACCTCGGCGGTACTGGCGCGTCTGCGTGAAGAAGGCATTCCGTTCATCTCCGTACTGACCGACCCGGTCTACGGCGGCGTCTCCGCCAGCCTTGCGATGTTGGGCGATGTGATCGTTGGCGAGCCTAAAGCCCTGATCGGTTTTGCCGGCCCGCGCGTAATCGAGCAGACCGTGCGGGAAAAACTGCCGGAAGGCTTCCAGCGCAGCGAGTTCCTGCTGGAGCACGGTGCGATCGACCTGATCATTCCGCGTGGCGAACTGCGCCCGCGCCTGGGCAGCCTGCTCGCGCAAATGATGGGCTTGCCGACGCCTGTGTACATCGCGCCTAAGGTCGAGCCGATCGTCGTGCCGCCGGTGCCAGCAAACCTATGACCCAACGTACCCTGGGCGAATGGCTCGCCTACCTTGAGCAGTTGCATCCGTCCGCCATCGACATGGGCCTGGGGCGCTCGCAACAGGTAGCGGCCCGCCTCGGGTTGGGCCAGCCGGCACCGCGTGTGATCACGGTGACCGGCACCAACGGCAAAGGCTCCACCTGTGCCTTTGTCGCCGCGCTGTTGCAGGCCCAGGGCCTCAAAGTCGGCGTGTACAGTTCGCCGCACCTGCTGCGCTACAACGAGCGGGTGCAGCTCAATGGCGTCGAAGCCACTGATGCCCAGCTGTGCGAAGCCTTCGCAGCCCTGGAAGCCGGGCGTGGCGACATTTCCCTGACCTATTTCGAGATGGGCACCCTGGCGGCGTTCTGGCTGTTCGAGCATGCGCAACTGGATGTGGTCGTGCTGGAAGTCGGCCTCGGCGGGCGTCTGGATACGGTCAACGTGGTGGATGCCGACCTGGCCCTGGTAACCAGCATTGGTGTCGATCATGCCGATTACCTGGGCAATACCCGCGAATCGGTGTCTTTTGAAAAGGCCGGGATCTTCCGTCAGGGCCGTCCGGCGCTGTGTGGTGACCTGGACCCACCGCAACCCTTGCTCGACAGGGCGCGCGAACTGGATTGCCCGTTCTACCTGCGGGGTCGCGAGTTCACTCTGGACATCGGCCACACCCATTGGCAATGGCGTGGGCAGGATGCACGTGGCCAACGGGTAGAGCTGCTTGATTTGCCGTTGCTGAACCTGCCGATGGAAAACGCCGCGCTCGCGCTGCAAGCCTATTTGCTGCTGGACCTGCCGTGGGACGCCGCGCAGATCGCGGCGACCTTGCTGGCAACGAAAGTGGTGGGGCGCCTCGATCGCCGAACCTTCGACTGGCAAGGCAAGCGCCTGAGCCTGATGTTGGATGTAGGCCATAACCCCCATGCTGCGCAGTACCTGGCTCAGCGTCTGGCGCGTACGCCGCCGGTGGGGCGTCGCCTGGCGGTGTTCGGGTTGTTGGTCGACAAGGACCTGGACGGCGTGGTTGCGCCACTGCTGGGCAGCGTCCAGTCTTGGGCCGTTGCGCCGCTGGACACGCCACGCAGCCGTCCTGCGGTTGAGTTGGAAACTGCCTTGCAGAACCTTGGCGCGCCGGTGACGTCGCATGCAAGCGTCACTGCAGCCCTGGAGGCGCAGTGTGCGGTAGCGACGGCCGAGGACGAAATCCTGTTGTTCGGATCATTTTATTGTGTTGCCGAGGCGCTTGAATGGCTGGCCCGGCGCTCCACGGAGGAAGCTGCACATGGCATTACTGGATAGCGCATACAAGCAGCGAATGGTCGGGGCCCTGGTGCTGGTGGCGTTGGCGGTAATCTTTTTGCCGATGCTGTTTTCCCGTCAGGACGAACAGCGCCAGGTGGTGGTTGAAGCTCCCGCTGCGCCCCAGGCGCCGGTGGTGCCGCAGGTTCAGGTCGAACCGGTGGTCGTGCCTGAGCCTCAGGTGTTGCCGGAAGAGCCTGTGCCCGTCGAGGAGGAGGTCGTCACACAGCAGGCGCCTTCACAGGCCCCTTCGATGCCGGTGCAGCCAAGTGTGCCGGTGGTCAAGCCAACGCCAGCCCCGGCTGTCGCCGCCAAACCGGCTGCACCGGCGCCAGCGCCCAAGCCGGTAGCGCCGCAGCCTGCAGCGCCTGGCAAGCCGGATGTGGGGCAGAGTCGCATCGACCCTAATGGCCTGCCGATCAGTTGGTCGATCCAGCTGGCCAGCCTGGCCAATCGCGAAAGTGCCGACGCCTTGCAGAAAAAGCTGCGTGCCCAGGGGTATAACGCTTATATCCGCAGCGCTGACGGCAAGAATCGTGTGTTTGTCGGGCCGCTGATCGAGCGTGCGGAGGCAGATCGCCTGCGCGATTTGCTGGGTCGTCAGCAGAACCTCAACGGGTTTGTGGTGCGTTTCCAGCCCGAGCGCGGCTGAACGGGCAATATGCTCTAAATGTGGGAGCTGGCTTGCCTGCGATGGCGGTGGTTCAATCGACAACGATGTCGAGCGTGCCGCCCTCATCGCAGGCAAGCCAGCTCCCACATTGGTTTGTGCTGGGGTTGAAATGCGATTGGCCCGTCACAATCTATTGATTTGCAAAGCACCCGCAATCACCGCTTACCGATAGCCCGGCGCTCTGCTAAAATGCGCCGCCTTATCCGTACGTAGGCTGCACTGTGCCATTTACCTGGGTTGATTGGGCGATCGTTGCAATCGTCGCCATCTCCGCTTTGATCAGTCTGAGCCGCGGCTTCGTAAAAGAAGCACTGTCGTTGCTGACCTGGATCATCGCAGGAGTCGTAGCCTGGATGTTCGGTGGTTCACTGTCGGTCTACCTGGCCGGGTACATAGAGACACCTTCGGCTCGCGTCATCGCGGGCTGCGCCATCATGTTCATCGCCACGCTGTTGGTGGGGGCAATGGTCAATTATCTTATTGGCGAGTTGATACGTGTCACCGGCCTCTCCGGGACCGATCGATTTCTCGGCATGGCCTTCGGGGCTGCGCGTGGCGCGTTGCTGGTGGTCGTGGCGGTCGGGCTGTTGAGCCTGGGGCCGGTACAGCAGGATTCGTGGTGGCAGGAGTCGGTACTCGTGCCAAAATTTCTATTGGTTGCAGACTGGTCCAAGAACCTCATCCTGGGGTGGAGCAGTCAGTGGCTGGCCAGCGGAATCAGCGTACCCGCTGATCTTCCGTTCAAGGAGCACCTCTTACCGGCCAAAACGCCTCAGTAAGCTGTGTTCAGTCAAGATTCATTAAGTAGGGGTTGCGTCGCATGTGTGGCATCGTCGGTATCGTCGGTAAGTCGAACGTCAATCAGGCGCTGTATGACGCGCTAACCGTCCTCCAGCACCGCGGCCAGGACGCTGCCGGTATTGTGACCAGCCACGACGGCCGGTTATTCCTGCGCAAGGACAATGGCCTGGTGCGTGACGTGTTCCATCAGCGTCACATGCAGCGCCTCGTCGGGCACATGGGCATTGGCCATGTGCGCTACCCGACTGCCGGTAGCTCGACCTCGGCCGAAGCTCAACCGTTCTACGTCAACTCGCCTTACGGCATCACCTTGGCGCACAACGGTAACCTGACCAACGTTGAACAACTGGCCAAGGAGATCTACGAATCTGACCTGCGCCACGTCAACACCAGCTCCGATTCGGAAGTGCTGCTCAACGTGTTCGCCCACGAGCTGGCCCAGCGCGGCAAGCTGCAGCCGACCGAAGAAGACGTGTTCGCCGCCGTGATCGACGTGCACAACCGTTGCGTCGGTGGTTATGCGGTGGTGGCGATGATCACCGGTTACGGCATCGTTGGTTTCCGCGACCCCCACGGCATTCGCCCGATCGTGTTCGGCCAGCGTCACACCGACGAAGGCGTCGAGTACATGATCGCTTCCGAAAGCGTGTCCCTGGACGTGCTGGGCTTCACCCTGATCCGCGACCTGGCGCCGGGCGAGGCTGTCTACATCACTGAAGACGGCAAGCTGCACACCCGTCAGTGCGCCGTAGCGCCGAAACTCACCCCGTGCATCTTCGAACACGTCTACCTGGCGCGTCCGGATTCGATCATCGACGGCGTCTCGGTCTACAAGGCGCGCCTGCGCATGGGCGAGAAGCTGGCCGAGAAGATCCTGCGCGAGCGTCCCGAGCACGATATCGATGTGGTCATCCCGATCCCGGATACCAGCCGTACCGCTGCGCTGGAACTGGCCAACCACCTGGGCGTCAAGTTCCGCGAAGGCTTCGTGAAGAACCGCTACATCGGCCGTACCTTCATCATGCCCGGCCAGGCTGCACGCAAGAAATCGGTACGCCAGAAGCTCAACGCCATCGAGCTTGAGTTCCGCGGCAAGAACGTAATGCTGGTAGATGACTCCATCGTGCGGGGCACCACCTGCAAGCAGATCATCCAGATGGCCCGCGAAGCCGGGGCGAAGAACGTGTACTTCTGTTCCGCTGCGCCTGCGGTGCGTTACCCGAACGTGTACGGTATCGACATGCCGAGCGCCCATGAGCTGATCGCGCATAATCGTTCGACCCAGGACGTGGCCGACCTGATCGGCGCCGACTGGCTGATCTACCAGGACCTGCCGGACCTGATCGAAGCGGTTGGCGGTGGCAAGATCAAGATCGAGCAGTTCGACTGCGCCGTGTTCGACGGCAAGTACGTGACCGGCGATGTCGACGAGGCCTACCTGAACAAGATCGAGCAGGCGCGCAACGACTCGTCGAAGATCAAGACACAGGCGGTCAGCGCGATCATCGACCTGTATAACAACTGAGTAAACACCGGCCCTGAGGGGCCGGTTTTGTATCTTAAACAAAGAATTGAATAAGGAGTCGCAGCATGAGTCAGGAATGGGATGCCGGTCGGTTGGACAGCGACCTCGATGGCGTAGCTTTCGATACCCTGGCTGTGCGCGCCGGCCAGCACCGTACCCCGGAAGGTGAGCACGGCGACCCGATATTCTTCACCTCCAGCTACGTGTTTCGTACTGCCGCCGACGCCGCTGCGCGGTTTGCTGGCGAAGTGCCGGGCAACGTGTATTCGCGCTACACCAACCCGACCGTGCGTGCGTTCGAAGAGCGCATTGCGGCCCTGGAAGGTGCCGAGCAGGCCGTGGCGACTGCCACCGGCATGGCGGCCATCCTGGCCGTGGTGATGAGCCTGTGCAGCGCCGGCGACCATGTGCTGGTATCGCGCAGCGTGTTCGGCTCGACCATCAGCCTGTTCGAGAAGTACTTCAAGCGTTTTGGTATTGAAGTCGATTACGTGCCCCTGGCGGACCTGTCCGGTTGGGAGGCGGCCATCAAGGCCAATACCAAGCTGTTGTTCGTCGAATCGCCGTCCAACCCGCTCGCTGAGCTGGTGGACATCGCCGCGCTGTCCGAAGTCGCGCATGCCAAGGGCGCCATGCTGGTGGTGGACAACTGCTTCTGCACCCCGGCCTTGCAGCAACCGCTGAAGCTGGGTGCGGACATTGTGGTTCACTCGGCAACCAAGTTCATCGACGGCCAGGGCCGTTGCATGGGCGGCGTGGTGGCCGGTCGCAGCGAGCAGATGAAGGAAGTGGTGGGCTTCCTGCGCACCGCCGGCCCGACCCTCAGCCCGTTCAACGCCTGGATCTTCCTCAAAGGCCTGGAAACCCTCAGCCTGCGCATGAAAGCCCATTGCGCCAACGCACAGGCCCTGGCCGAGTGGCTGGAGCAGCAGGACGGTATCGAGAAGGTGCATTACGCCGGCCTCAAGAGTCACCCGCAACACGCCTTGGCCCAGCGCCAGCAGCGCGGTTTCGGTGCAGTGGTGAGTTTTGAAGTGAAGGGCGGCAAAGACGGCGCCTGGCGCTTCATCGACGCGACGCGCTTGATCTCCATTACCGCCAACCTGGGTGACAGCAAGACCACCATCACCCACCCGAGCACTACCTCCCACGGGCGCCTGGCGCCGCAGGAGCGTGAAGCGGCCGGCATCCGTGACAGCCTGATCCGCATTGCGGTGGGCCTGGAAGATGTCGCTGACTTGCAGGCAGACCTGGCCCGCGGGCTGGCGGCCTTGTGATCGAGTGGTCCATGGAGGCCGCAGCGGCCAGTAACGGGCGCGTGGCGCTGGTGACGGGTGCGGCGCGGGGCATTGGCCTCGGGATTGCCGCGTGGCTGATCAGCGAAGGCTGGCAGGTGGTGCTGACCGACCTGGACCGCGAGCGCGGTGCCAAGGTATCCAAGGTGCTGGGCGACAATGCCTGGTTTATCACCATGGACGTGGCCGACGAGAAGCAAGTGGCCCAGGGTGTCGCCGAGGTGCTGGGGCAGTTCGGGCGCCTGGATGCGTTGGTGTGCAACGCGGCGGTGGCCGACCCACGCAATATCACCCTGGAAAGCCTGGACCTGGCGTACTGGAATCGGGTGCTGGCGGTCAACCTCAGTGGGCCGATGCTGTTGGCCAAGCACTGCGCGCCTTACCTGCGTGCCCATGGCGGTGCCATCGTCAACCTGGCCTCGACCCGGGCGCGTCAATCCGAGCCTGACACCGAAGCCTATGCGGCCAGCAAAGGTGGGCTGTTGGCCCTGACCCACGCCCTGGCCATGAGCCTTGGGCCGGAAGTGCGGGTCAATGCGGTCAGCCCTGGCTGGATCGACGCACGTGATCCGGCTGCGCGGCGTGCAGAGCCGCTCACCGACGCCGATCATGCCCAGCATCCGGCGGGCAGGGTGGGGACGGTGGAGGACGTGGCGGCGATGGTGGCCTGGTTGCTGTCACGCCAGGCCGGGTTCGTCACCGGGCAAGAGTTCGTGGTGGACGGCGGCATGAGCAAGAAGATGATTTACAGCGAGTAGGGCGGGTAGCTGTCTTGAAGTCATTTTGTCTTTTTCAGAAAAACTTCAAGCAGGCTATTGACTTAGGTCCGCTACCTGCGTAAATTTCGCGGCCTCAACGAAGCAAAGGGTGATTAGCTCAGCTGGGAGAGCATCTGCCTTACAAGCAGAGGGTCGGCGGTTCGATCCCGTCATCACCCACCACTTCTTGAGAGTTTTGCCCTAGGGCAAGACGCAACGTTAAAGGTTGCACCGACGCGCAGCGGTAGTTCAGTCGGTTAGAATACCGGCCTGTCACGCCGGGGGTCGCGGGTTCGAGTCCCGTCCGCTGCGCCATATTTTCCAGGTTCGATATATCGGGCTTGAGATTGAACAGCCAAGGCTGATCGATCAGATGTTTAAGGTGGTTGAGGGTTCATGCTCAATCAGCCAAGCGATACGCAGCGGTAGTTCAGTCGGTTAGAATACCGGCCTGTCACGCCGGGGGTCGCGGGTTCGAGTCCCGTCCGCTGCGCCATATCTGCCTCAAGGCCCACTGAACGCCTTGAAGCACAAGGAAAGCCACTGGCTCACCTTGATCCGATAGCAAAGACCCTGGTCGAAAGGCCGGGGTTTTTTGTGTCTGGGGTTTGAAAAAAAGCCTCATCTTCTTCGCTACCAACAGTGCTCATTATCGGCAAACGGCCGGCAGAACATTTCGATTCTGTCGGCCGTTTTGCGTTCTTGTGTCAAAAAATTTCAATGTGGTTATTTGCCGCAGGCGCAGAAACCTTTAAAGTTAACCCTTCGGTCAACTTTGCACTGTCATCATGGCCTTTTGATTCGTCGAGAAAGGTTTCTGCAAGTCTCCAGATTTGGTGTACTTAACCATAAGGGCGGATTTATAACCGCTCAGAGGATGATCCATGTCCAACCGTGAAATAACCCGGCGCTCGTTCCTCCAGGGCGGGCTGGTGGCGGGTGTGAGTGTCACGCTCACGCCGCTCAGCACCCAGGCGCTGGCTGCCTTGATGGAAAACAGCGTGACCGTGCCGTCTGAAAAGTGGCTTGGCCATAACGGCAAGGCGCGCCAGCGTAACGATGCCTTGTCGAAAGTCTGCGGCAGCAAGGTGTTTGCCCGCGACATCCGTTCCAAGGACATGCCTGGCTGGCCCCAGCAGCAAGGTCACGCCATGTTGCTCAAAACCATCAAGGCCGACCACATCTACGCGGGCTACGACCTGTCGTGGCTTGGCGCCGAGCTGCAGCCGGACCGTATTGTCACCGCTGCCGACCTGGACAAGGACGGTATCGTCTTCCCGGAAGAACATGCGCCGGCCCCGTTGCTACCCGAGGGCAAAGTGCCGATGTTCATCGGTCACCCGGTGGCGATCCTGATCTGGAACGACTTCGAGCGTTTCCGTCAGGCCAAGAACAAACTCAAGTTCAATGACAAGGCGATTCGTTACGGCGCCAAAGTGCCGTATTACGAAGGTGACCCCTACGGTAGCTTCCGCTACGTGCGCGTGGGTGGCCCGACCTCGGCCGATGAAGACGAATTCGCCAGCCTCAAGGATTCGATCCTGTTCCCGATGCTGAAAAACCGTCGCCCAGTGTGGAATTCCCAGCCGAACCTGCACGGCAACCTGACCGAGCGCGGGCTGTTCTACGCCGAGCGCATGAAGAGCCAGATCAACACGCCACCGGACAACTGGCTGGTGTTTGACGAGCGCTACAAAACCCCATCGATCGAACCGGCCGCCATGGAGCCGGACAACGGCAACGGTTGGTACGATCCAGCAACCAAAACCCTGCACTTTGTGGTGGCTACCCAGTGCCCATTGGAAGTTGCGACCGAGACCGCCAAGATGATCTCGCCGTCGCGCTTCGGCCTGGCTCATCTGAACATGCACCCGGGTTACACCGTTGGTTACGGTTCCAAAGACCACAACATTTTCGTCTACTACGCCGCCCTCGCTGCGTTGTATGGCGCTGGTGTGCCGGTGCGCCTGGCCAACGACCGTTACGAGCAATTCCAGAGCGGCATCAAGCGTCACCCATTCGATATCCGCTATCAGTTGGCGGTCGACAAGAACGACCACAGCTTCAAAATCTTCCTCGCCGACATGAGCGTCGACGGCGGTGGCCGGATCAACTACAGCCCATCGGTGGCTGCGGTCGGCGCCACGGCGGCGCAGTCGATCTACTACATGCCGCAGAACGACCTGCAAGTCACCGCGTACCATTCCCGTGGCGTTGAAGCCGGTTCGATGCGGGGCTACGGCACCCTGCAAAGCATGGCGGCGACCGAAATGATGGTCGACGAAATCGCCGGCCGCCTTGGTGTGGATGCCATCGAGCTGCGGCGCAAGAACGCATTGCGTTCGGGCATGAAGAACACCCAGGGCGCGATCCCTGCCGGTGCGTTGCGGCTGCACGAAATTCTCGACAAGGCCGCTGTGCACGACGTGTGGAAAAACCGTGACGCGATCAAGCAACAACGCGAAGCCGCAGACCCGGATAACTGGTATGGCGTCGGTTTTGCCATCTGCCAGAAAGACTTCGGCACCGGTTCCGAAGCGCCGATGGCCAGTGTTGAATTCAGCGCTGACGGTCGCATCAGCCTGCGCCACATCGGAATCGAAATCGGCACCGGCATGTCCACTTCGCAGTCGCTGGTGGTTGCCGACTTCCTCGGCAGCCCGGCCCACGAAGTGAAGACCGGCGAAACACAATGGCAGGAAATGCAACTGGTCACCGGCGGCAACCCTTACACCATGAGCCAGGCCGAGCAGGACAACCTGCTGCGTAACCCGCGTTGGGTGGGCAAGCTCGCTTCGGCGTCTTCGGCGACCAACTCGGCGTACTACTTCAGCCACGCCACCCGCGAAGCGGCGCGTGTGCTGTTCAACCACGGCCTGTGGCCAGCGGCGCTAGAGATCTGGCGCCAGGGCCCGTTCGGCGGCCAGGCCAACCCCTATGTGGTACGCCGCGAAGACGCACATTGGGTGGACGGCAAGCTCACCGCCAACGGCATGCAGCCATTGAGCTTTGAAGAACTGGCCAGGCGCGCTCATGAGCGAGGCCTGGTCACCGCTGCCACGGTCCACGGGTTCAACCGCTGGAGCTGGGCCGAGGCTGAGTACAGCATCGACGGCGTGCGCGAGCGCCTGCCGCTCGACGGTCTGGCGGTGAAATACGGTGATGGCGCACCGAAAGCCAAGCAGGCGCTGATGAGCACTGCCGGTTTCCACCTGCTCGATCGCCAGAACGTCAGCTATCCCGCCACCCAGTTGAATAACGCTGCGGTGACGTACTACAGCCCCGTCGCCACGTTGGTCGAGTTGAAGGTCAACAAGGGTTCGGCGCAGGTCGAAGTGCTCAATCACCATTCATGGGTCGAGTGCGGGCGTGTGCTGGTTGAAGAGTTGGTCAAAGGCCAGCTCGAGGGTGGAGTGGCCATGGGTATCGGTCACGCGTTGATGGAGGAAATGCCGTTGTACGAAGGCGGGCCGGGGGAGGGCGACTGGAACTTCAACCGCTACCGTCTGCCGATGGCGCGTCACGTTGCCGTATGGAAGCAGACCTCGGAGATTCTGCCGGCGCTGTCGCCAAGCGACCCGTCCAAAGGTATCGCTGAAGTGGTGATGATCCCGATTGTCGGGGCCATCGGTAATGCGGTGGCACACGCCATCGGTAAACGTGTTCGCGACCTGCCAATCACGGCTGCACGCATCAAGGAGGCCCTCAATGGCTAACCGTCCGCTTCAACTGACCCTCAATGGTCAACCCGTCGGCCCGGTGGACATCCCTGATGACCTGCCGATGATCGACTACCTGCACGAATACAAAAACCTCACGGGCTCGCGGCTGGGCTGCGGCCAAGGCATTTGCCACGCCTGTGTGGTGATCGTCGACAACCCGGACGGCACCAGCGAAGAAGTGCGCACCTGCATCACCGGCGCGCATTACTTCGAAGGCAAGCAAGTGCGCACTATCGAAGGCCACGCCAAGCGCGATGAGTCGGGCCAGGTCACTGAGCTCAACCCGATCCAGCAGCGCTTCGTGGATGAGTTCGCCTTTCAGTGCAGCTATTGCGCGCCGGGCTTCGTTAACGCGGCGACCGTGTTGGTGGAGAAACTGCAACGCCAGCCGACCGTGCACAGCAAGCTGGAACAAGTCATCGAGGACAGCCTCGGTCATCACGTCTGCCGTTGTACCGGGTACGTGCGTTATTACAACGCCACCCGCAACGTGCTGACCGATCTCGGCCTGGTCAAGGAGGGTTAAGCATGAAGCTTTTTCTGACCCGCCTGGCCTTGGCGGTCGGCCTGGCCGCGCCGGTATTGTTTGCCCACGCTGATGATCAAGCCAAGCGCGGCGAATACCTCGCCCGCGCCGCTGACTGCATGGCCTGCCACACTGCACCGGGCGGCGCGCCGTTTGCCGGCGGCCTGCCGATTGTCTCGCCGTTTGGCACCATCTATGGCACCAATATCACGCCAAGCAAAGAACACGGCATCGGCTTGTACAGCGATGACGAGTTCTTCGCTGCGTTGACCGAAGGCAAGCGTCGCGACGGTGCGTACTTGTATCCGGCGATGCCCTACACCTCCTACCACCTGATGCCGCGTGAAGACTCGGACGCCATTCATGCGTACCTCAAAACCATCGAGCCGATCGAGCGCGCAGCGCCGGTCACGAGCCTGAGCTTTCCCTTCAACGTGCGCCTGGGCCTGATGGGCTGGAACGTGCTGTACGGCAAAGCGCTGAAACTGGAACCGGCCGAAGGCAAGAGCGAAGCCTGGAAGCGCGGCCAGTACATGGTCGAAGTGCTCGGCCACTGCGGCGAATGCCACACCCCACGTGGCCTGCCCGGTGCGATGGAGCTGGACAAGCGCCTGACCGGCGGCATCCTCAATGGCTATCTGGCGCCCAGCCTGCTCGCCACCGACCTGGCCGCGCGCGGCTGGAATGAGCAGGACCTGGCCACGTTCCTCAAGCATGGCATGAGCGCACAAGGGACGATGTTCAACGAGATGTTCCCGGTGTTCCACAACAGCACCCAGGGCCTGAGCGATACGGACCTGGCCGCGATGGCGACCTTCCTGCTCGGTGATAAACCGCCCGCAGCCAAGGCGCTGGTCGAAGTGCCGGTGGAACACCTTGGCCCGAGCGCTCAGCGCGGCCGCCAGGAATACCTGAACGTCTGTGCCGGTTGCCATGCCGCGGGGGGCGAAGGCAAGCCGCACATCGCGGTGGCGATGCGCGGCAACACCACGCTGCGTCTGGAAGACCCGCGCAACTTGGTGCGGGTGATCGAGGACGGGATCGGCGAGCAGAAGTTCTCCGGGTTCGAGCACATGCAACCGATGCCGGGCTTCGCGGGAAAACTCAGCCCGGAACAACTCACCGACCTGATCAATTACCTGCGCCAAGGTTGGGGTGGGCAGTCGGCGGAGTTGGCGGTGAGCGATGTGCAGAAGCTGCAGGCTGAGGCGCCGTCCATCGAGCACAAGGCGCACTGACATGCAGCATCTGGACCTGCAGGTGATACGACGGGCGCTGGCGTGGTCGGTGGCGGGGCAGCGCATTTGGCTCTGTACGGTGCTGGCCACCTACGGCTCGGCGCCGCGGGCGCCGGGTTCGCTGCTGGCGGTGAACGCCGCTGGGCAGTGGATTGGGTCGTTGTCGGGTGGTTGCGTCGAGGAAGACTTTCTCGAACGCGTCGCCGAAGGTGCGTTTTTCGCTGCGGTCAACGTGGTGCGCTACGGCGCAGGGGACGATCCGCGCTCGCGGGTCAGCCTGCCCTGCGGCGGCATTCTCGATGTATTGGTTGAGAAGTTCGAGCCTGACTGCGAGGTGCAGGCGCACCTACGTGAAGTGGAGTCGGCGCTGCTCGGGCAGCGCCGCTTGATTCGCCAAGTCGACCTGGCCAGCGGGGCGCGCAGCCTGGTCGCTGATTGTGAGCAGGGCGTGCGCATCGAGCGTGACAGTGAGCGGGTGCGCATCCGCGTCGGTGCGGCTCAGCGTTTATTGCTGGCTGGGTACTCCAGCGTGGCGCAGGCGTGTGCCGAGTTTGCAGTCGGCCTTGGGTTTGAAGTGATTCTCTGCGACCCACGTGATGAAGTGCTCGAAGGCGTGGTGCTCAATGGCGTGGAGATTCGTCGCCAGTTGCCGTCGGTGTTTATTGCCGACGGCGGCTGTCACCGTGATACGGCGGTGGTTGCGCTGACGCATGACCCGCGTATCGACGATCTGGCGATGATGGAAGCGGTGCGTACCGACGCGTTCTACATTGGCGTGATGGGGTCGTTGCAGACCTCGCAGAAGCGCTTTGAGCGACTGCGCCGCATCGGTGGGTTGGGGGAGCCTGAACTGGCGCGGATACACGCGCCTATCGGGCTTAACCTGGGCAGCAGGACGCCGTCGGAAATTGCGTTGGCGGTATTGGCGGATATCGTACGGATTCGTAGCGGGATTGCTCGCGACCAGCTCTGAGCGCATCTTTGCTTGAAGGCTTGATGTAAATGTGGCGAGGGAGCTTGCTCCCGCTGGAGTGCGTAGCGCTCCCAGGCTTTTGGGGCCGCTTCGCAGCCCAGCGGGAGCAAGCTCCCTCGCCACAGTCTGCCTGTGTTTACATCCCGAATTTATCCCGCAACCCGTAGTACCAAGCCCCCAGCGCCGCAAACGGCGTGCGCAACATTTGCCCACCCGGGAACGGGTAATGCGGCAAGCCCGCAAACGCATCAAAACGCTCAGCCTGACCTCGCAAGGCCTCCGCCAGTACTTTGCCTGCCAAGTGCGTGTACGTCACGCCATGACCGCTACAGCCCTGGGAGTAATAGATGTTGTCACCCAGGCGGCCGACCTGCGGCAAACGCGACAGGGTGAGGAGGAAATTGCCGGTCCAGGCGTAGTCGATCTTCACGTTCTTCAGTTGCGGAAAGGCCTTGAGCATTTTCGGTCGGATGATCGCTTCGATATTCGCCGGGTCCCGCGCGCCATAGACCACGCCGCCGCCGAAGATCAGGCGCTTGTCGCTGGTGAGGCGGTAGTAGTCGAGCAGGTAGTTGCAGTCCTCGACACAGTAATCCTGTGGCAATAAAGTCTTGGCTACTTCATCGCCCAGTGGCGCCGTGGTGATCACTTGGGTGCCGCACGGCATCGACTTGGCCGCTAGCTCCGGCACCAGATTGCCCAGGTAAGCGTTCCCCGCGACGATAATGAATTTGGCCCTGACCCTGCCTTCGGCGGTGTGTACCACCGGATTGGCACCGCGCTCAATGCGCACCGCTGCCGATTGCTCATAGATCGTGCCGCCCAGGGATTCCACAGCCGCGGCTTCACCGAGCGCCAGGTTGAGCGGGTGGATATGGCCACCGCTCATGTCCAGCAAACCCCCCACATAGTTGTCACAGGCCACCACCTCGCGGATGCGGCGCTCGTCCAGCAACTCCAGTTGCGTATGGCCGTAGCGCTCCCACAGGCGCTTTTGCGACTCCAGGTGGCCCATGTGCTTGCTGTTGAGGGCGGCGAACACGCCACCGTCCTTCAAATCGCACTGGATCTGATACTTGGCCACGCGCTCACGGATGATCCTGCCGCCTTCAAAGGCCATCTGCCCCAACAACTGCGCCTGGTGAGGCCCGACGCTGCGCTCGATCACGTCGATATCGCGGCTGTAGCTGTTGACGATCTGCCCACCGTTGCGACCCGAAGCACCAAAACCCACCTTGGCGGCTTCCAGCACCGTGACGCGAAAGCCGTTCTCCAGCAAAAACAGCGCACTGGAAAGCCCGGTATAGCCGGCCCCGATCACGCACACATCGGTCTCGACTTCACCTTGCAACACAGGGCGGGGCGGAACTGCATTCGCAGAAGCGGCGTAATACGACTGGGGGTAGGGGGTGTTCGCCATCCTGGAACCTCTGTTTTATATTTTTTACGAGTGCGCCGATCCTACCTGAGTTGAAAATTGCCTGCCAGCCACCCGAAAATCACGGGTGTACCCGGCGCAAATAAAAAATTCGCATATTCATAGGGTTAGCTGCAAAAAAGATGTTGACACCCCTTCGGAATTCCGTAGAATGCCGCCTCACAGCAGGCACGTAGCTCAGTTGGTTAGAGCACCACCTTGACATGGTGGGGGTCGTTGGTTCGAGTCCAATCGCGCCTACCAAACAAAATCCGCTCTGCTGGGCGGTCTAGAGGGGTCATCGGAAACGGTGACCCCTTTTTGCTTTCTGCGATTTGCAAAACTTTTGCAAAACTTTTGCAAAACTTTTGCAAAACCCCCACCTCAAAACGCCAACTCGGCGCCCACCTCGACATACTCGATCTTCTTTTCGTCGTGCCCCTCCTGATAATGCTTCGTCATCTTCTCGTCCGCATGGCCCATGAGCGCCTGGATGTACTCCTGTGGGAAGTTCTGCTGCTCGTAAAGCCAGGCACCCAATGCGCGGATCTCGTGAAAAGTGGGGCGCTCTCCGGCCGGCACGTGGTCATAGGCGTGCGCTGCGTCCCTGGCCTTGCTGAATTCCTTGGTCAGGTAGTCCGGCGTTACCGATGTCCAGTGATCCTTGGCGTCTATCTGCTCCCGCCTGCGGGCTTTGGGCTTGTAGTGGATCAGGTAGGGCGAGGCGAGCGGTGAGCGCAGGCACTCTCCGACCACCTCCCGCAGCGTTGCGCCCATGGTTATCTTCAGGTGTACCGGGTTGTCGTAACCCTGGGTTTTCCCTGGCGACACCGTGAGCGTGTTCTTTTCCATGTCCGCAGCAGACTTCAGCCAAGTGACGATGTCGTCCCGGCGCTGAAGGCTGGCCAGGGCCAGGCGGATTGCCCGCTTTAGCCATGGCGGCGTTGTTGCGGCATTGATGATCACCTTCAACCCGTCGAGCGTATGGCGCTGGCGCTTTTTCTCTGCCTCCTTCTTCACTAGGGTGAGTTCGGCGTTGTTGCGTTCGGCCAGGCCCTTGGCCACTGCGAACGCGAATATCTGCACCCACAGCCCGCGGTGCTTCGTGTAGGCGTTGTTGCTGAAGTTATCAAGGTACTCGGCCATGGCCAGCACATCCAACTGGCCTATCAAGCGGTCACCCAGATCCTGCCGGTACCGCTCGAGCTTGAACTTGATCTCCTCCAGGGTGCGTACGGCGTATGAGCGGTGCGGCAACCAATCTTCTTCGAAACGCGTCAGCAGGTTGCTCACGATCGGTAGGCGGTCGCCGGTCAACACCGCCAGCAGCGAGCCGTCATCTACGACCAGCTCGGCCATTTTGAGGTTGGCCGCCCGGGCCAGCTTGATTGCCTCCTCCAGTGGGCGGTTGATGCTGGTCATCACGCCGGTGACCGGGTTGCGGTACCGCCAGTACTTCCCGTTCGGGTAGAGGTTTGGCGGCAGCTTTCTGTTTTGCAGCGTACGGGGCCGGGCAGCCATCACCCAATCTCCAGCATCTTGGCCAGCAGCGGGTCACTCGATCCCATAACCGCCGCCTGCACGTCGACGAAATACATCCCGCCTTTTACCTCTCCAATCACTTCGCCTTCCTCAATCCATTTTTTCAACTGCTGCAGGCTCGGCTTTCCGCCAACGTACCGCAACTTCCTGTATTCGCCAGCCTCCATGAGACGCGGCAGCTTGACCGTAATTTGGGCAAGTACTTTTGCCATGCCTACCTCCCGCCCACCGTGGGCCGCGCTGTCTTGATGATGTGGATTGCCAAGCCGAAGCTAATCAGCAGCCAGGCGCATGTGCCGGCGAAGGCGTAGAGCAGTGCCTCGGTGGTGCCCGTGCCGACAAGGCCGGGCCCGGCCCAGAAGAACCAGCCGAGTGTTCCTACCAGGTACAGAAAAGCGCCCAGCAGTATCAGGGTGAGTTTCATAGCGAACATGGGGTGTCCTTGCCGCGCTGGGCGGCAGAAGGTGGGTTAGGTGGGTTTGTTCTGGGCCTGACGCTTGCGGGCAGCAGCTACGATGGCTTTTGAGGTCTTCGCCACTCCGCCAACCACGTCTTCAGGGAGAATCGCTGTATTGCAGTGCGGGCAAAGCGGCGCTGTCTTGGTGCTTCGCCATGCGTCATCCATAACTTTTGCTGCGCGGCTCCGAATTTGAAACTTCTCGGCCTCGGCTAACTCGCTGCCACGTCGCTTTATTTGGCTCATGCCGGCGCTGAACACCCCGACAATGCCAACGAATGCGTCGAAGGCCTCCACCTCGGATTCGCAGTCGCTGCACCAGACGCGACGTTCCTTTTCGTCGTAGACCAGCGTCTTGTGTCGGCATGAAGATATAGGCCTGCGAGTCATGCCCCTGGCTACTCGCAAGTCCTCGATCTGCACCACCTTCACGCCGTATAGATAATCTTGCGGATCAATTGGCGCATCGCTCACGATGAGATACCTCGCCCGCCGCTCACCGGCAGGCATGTAGGGGGATTGGGGTTAGGGGTAGTTCTTGCTGATGCGCTGGGCGATGGCTTCGAGCGTTTCGGCCATGTACCACATGTCGTTATTGTCGCGGCGCGAAACGACCAAGGAGCGCTGAACGTTGCGCCCCATGAGGATTGCGATAGCCAGGCGGATTAGGGAAGCCTCGAGCTTTCGCCGAATGAAGCCTTCGCGCAGGATCATCACCGTGGCCCCTTGTAGATGAAGACGTAGGCGAACCAGAGGGGGGCGATCATCGCGTCACCGCCAAATTGCCATAGCGCTCCAGCAGTTCCTGTTCGAGCTGGGCGGCCAGGTCGTCGTAATTATCGAGGCGCATGGTTCGCATGCACTGATTGTCCGCATCCCATCCGCTCGGCACACCGCGGGCTCCCCACCAGATACGTGCGAACCGGAACACGTCCATGGCTGCTTCAGTCCGGAACTCGTAGACATGCCCTGGCGAACCTTGCCATTGAAGGTTCTCCCCGCCGATCAGCGCCTTTAAGCGCCGAGCGAGTTGGCCCTTGCCAAGCGCAATGCCCAGGTTTCCGCGGCCGATCATGTATTGGTACTGGGCAAAGTGTCGGTCCTGCTCGCTATCACGCTTCAGGCCCTTGGTACCGCCGATGTAGTTGTCGATTACACCCCGGGCTGTTTTTTTGACCTGCGCGCGCCAGATGGCCTGCAGGATTTCTGCGTCGGTAACTTTCATTGGGCGAGTTCGTCCTTGCCGCTATAGCGGCTGACTTTGAAGGGGGAGGGGTTACAAAGAGGGGTTGAGGCGTTTCAGCTCGTCGAGGCAGGTGTTCCAGCCACATTCCGAATCGCTTTGAGGCGAGAAGTCTCTACGCTCAGGCAGCGCCACCGCTACCGGCGCCGGCTGCTCGCTTTTACGGGCCTGCCACGCTGCGAAAGCCGAACGCATCCAGTCTTGTATGTAGACGCCTGCATTTGTCTTTCTATAGTCGGCTGAAGCGAAGTGTCTATTGGCCCAGCTTACGAACGCAGCCTCTTCACACTCTAGGCATTGATCGCCCAAATCCAGGCAGATGGCGCACGCCACCGGCTCGTCCTGGGGCTGGGCGGCTGGCTTGCAGTCGGGGCAGCCGCGATAAATTGGGTCTGGCTCCGTAAGCATGTGCGACTCAACTTTGCCTTTGCTTACGAATATTTCGCCTTGGTCGCAGCAGGTCTTGCACGCAGGCGCATCCAGCAGGGCGCGCAGCTCACGAATAGCGGCATCTTTCGCGGGCGCTTCATTGCTACGGACCAGGGTAACTGCCGCACGCAGTACCATCACGCCGTCAATCGTTTGGTTGGTCATGGCTTCACCGATTTCGGTTCGAGGCGGGCAAGTCGCTCGCGCAGACTGTTGATTTCATCCTGGTACTGATCGGCCAGGGTCGTCAGGTCGTTGAAGTTGACCCAGTTGCCATGCTTCTCCGGCACGCGGATGACGCTGCCTTTTTCATCCTCGCCGCCGCGCCAGAAGTTGAAGCGCGGCAGAGCGTGGACCTTATCCCACAGGTCATAACCCTCGCGGGTTTGAATGTTCCGCATAAATCACCTCATCAAATCAGTTGTGCCAGTGCCAGCAGGCACCAGCAGTAGGCGGTGAGCTGGTTAGGGCTTTGATGCCAGCCGATCGATGCGCTCGATCTCGGCCAGGATCAATGCGCCAGCCTTAACCAGCATTCGGCGAGGCGATCCAGGTTTCCACCAGTGCGGATGCCAAGGCCAGTAGGATGGACGTAGGCAGTCTTGAACCTGCTGAGCCGGCACAGAGCCCTGCGCGTAACCGGCAGCGGCATATGCAAGCTGGCCCAGTGAATAATCGTCATCGTCAACCGGGGATCGATTCTCTACGTCTATTTGGCGCAGCCGCTCAAGATGAACATCACCCAGCGCAGATCCCAGACTAAGCACATCCACCCGCTCATCCGCTGCGGTCAGCAGGGCTTGCAGGACGTCGACCTTGCTTACTGCCCGGTCGTATTCGCCCTTTACTTGGCCGACCTCGTTTCGCAGGGCGTCACGCTCGGCGGTTACCCGGTCGAAGTCGGAGGCGCGCACGCACAAGACGTTGGATGCTTCGTGGCACCAGAAGCTTTTCACTTCGGACACAGTAATTTCCTTCCGGGCCATGCCCGGGCGGTGGAGTGGGGGAGTTAGGCGGCGTACGTCTGGCGCTGTTCAGTGATATGGGGTATTACGGGTGACCGGCATGGAGCCGGATCAGGCGGCCTGGCGTTGTCCCAGCACTTGCTGGCGTGCGGCTTCAAATTCGCTGCCCAGGATCTCGGCGGCACCCTCGATGCTCTCGTGCCCATCCTCAAGCCTGATGCCTAGGTTCAGGTACACGACACCATCCAGCTCGAAGAACACACCGCCGCACATCCACAGTGCGCCCGGATTCAGGCCGATCGCCTCCCAGGCTTCGTCCATATCGATGCTGGCAGGGCAATGCTCCTTCCACAGTGCCGAAAGGCGCTCATGCTCGACGACCTGGGCGGCGCGCGCTTCCTTTGGTGTTCCTTTCGCCGGCTTGGCGCTGGAACGAAGGGCGCGGTAGTCGTACTGGTCGGGGCGGCACCAGTGCACATCCAAATCCCGGCTGGCACTGATCTTCACCCCGCCGACGTAGCTTCGACTACCTGACCGCATCGGCGAGGCCGCACCACCGAGCACCTGGCCAAGTTTGGCGCGCTGGGCGTCCCACTCTTTGCGCTTGGCTTCCCAGGCGATGACCGCCGCAACCACGGCAGGAGCGGTGGTCTTGTACATGTAGTTGCTCATGGATTATCTCCAGTCAGGCGCCGCCCTCCGGGTTACCGGATGCAGCGAGTAGGGTGGGTTATGCTGGTGTTTCGATTTCGTCGTCAGGCTCGGGCGTGTCATCGGCAAGCGACTTCAGACCGGCCGCCCGGATTATCTGCGACACCTTTTCAGTTACTACAAAAGGTGTCGTGACACACTTGAGCATCTGCGCTTGAGTTTCGAAGTCTGCGGCGATCAGATTAATGATCAGCCGCTGGTGAATGTCCTGCTGGTTGTTGATGCCGTGGGCCTTCATCACCTTGCGAAGATCGCCCTTGAACACCCCGGCCACTTCAACCGTAAACTTCTCGACGCCCAATGCAGCGTCCTTCGCTGCTGCCTTCTCGCGCTTGCGTCGCTGCTTCAGCGCTTCCGCGGTCGGCTGCTGTTCTTCCTCGGCCATGGCCTACCTCTGATTTCCAAGCTCGGTTACGTACCAATATTGAAACTTCCATACTGTCGCTGTGTCCTAAATGTCGTACCTGTAGTTTAGAAAAGGAGTTACTCGGATGAAAAAATTGAGCCTCTCAATTGTTGCTGGTGCCTCACTGTTGGTCATGGCCTCGAGCGCTTTCGCAGAGCAGTATCTGCCCGAAATCGCGAGCAAAGCTCCATACAAAAAAGCCTATGCAGAGATGCTCAGTTTTCCAAGTTGGGTCAGTAAAGCTCAGGGCACAGCGTCGCCAGTCGAGAAGGTTTCGGCTGATGGGAAGAGCTTCACCGTAGGCCACATGTGCAAGCCACACGACTGTGCAAACAATCAGCTCAGCGTCGTTTTCAGCGCGGACGGCTCTAAGTCCTGGGGGCTTCTCGCTACGCGCTCAGCAAGAGGAGATACGTTCAATAAACAGCTTCTGGGCAATCCGGACAAAGTTGTTGCGGCTCTGTTGGAAAAGTCATTTTCTGATTACAATCCGGAAGACTGATTTATGAAGTAAAGCTTGGCGTTTTTGAAGTTCCGATTGGCGCTTCGGTGCAGCGTGTGTCGGCTGCACCTTTGCTGATTAGGCCATGGCCTACCTCTTCTATCCCGCTTGCCGGCAACGCCAGCCAGGTCGGTTTGCGCCGCGCGGCGGCTATCTTGCTGATGCGTCTCATGGGGTGTCGGCGAACTTGAAGCCGTTCTCCTGGGCGATCAGCGTCACGCGCTTGATGTGCATGCCCAGGTTCTTTGCTGCAACGCTGGCCACGACGCCCTCGGCTGCTTCGGCGCGTACGGCCGGTGCAAGCTTGTCGCGTTCTTTGCGCAGGCGTTCGTGGTGCGCCGTGGTGCCGTTGTAGGGACCGTCAACACCAACGCCGTTCGGGATGACCTGGGCTTTCTTGCCAGAGCCGAAGAACGCTTCCAGCTGCTGGTTCAGGTTGTCGATAATCGAGTGCCGTGGATCCGGCATTGGCTCGCCGATCATTGCGCACCACCCGACAGCGTCACCTTCACGCCGTCTGCACGAGATTCCAGGGCCTGGGCGAAGTTGCTGGCCTCTTTCCATGTCCAGCGGAAGCCCTTCACCTTGTCGGTGGCGAGCTCCACGATGTGGTAAGCCTTGCCGGCGGTGCGGATCTGAAAACGAATCTTCTGCGCCGGCGGCTCTTTGCCGATTATGGCGTAGAGCTCGGCAGTGGCCAGACGAGAGCGCATATGCAGGGCCGCAACCCCGTCTACGCGCTGTTGAATTGATGCGTGCATGGTGGATACCTCAGTGGGTTGCGTTTATTCGTCAGCACCCTGACCGCCTGGTATGTGCCGGTGGGCCCAGGGGAGGGTGCTGACGGGTAAAGGCGAGCCATAAAAAAGCCCAGTCGAAACCGGGCTTTCAGTGCGTTTCGTAGACCTCCCTACGTCACGCGGTCGACGCTGTGGCGTCTAGGGTTCGTTGTGGTTCACATGGCTGCCAATCCTCCCTCTGTTCGCTCACTGGTTTGGCAGTGGCTACCGTTCTCTAGGCCTGTTGAATGCAGGTGGCCGGCGCGTGCCGGGTTTTCGTCCGCATCCCAAAGCCCACTCATCGAATGGGCAGAGGTGATGCTTATTCGGCCTGCAGTGCTTCGATTGCCTGGCGGTAGTCGGCAGCGTTGGAACGGTTGGTGGCGGCACTTTCGTGTTCGCCTTCGCGCTCCTGGATGGCTGCGTTGTTTTCGCAGTTGGACGCGTGGGTTTCGAGTTGGGAGATTGCTGTAGCGTGCTTCATGGTGGGTGCCTCTGGTGGATGAATTAGGCGAGCAACACGGGTTGTTCGGCCCGGCGCACCATCCGCACCTGGGCCGTACGGCGTTCCGGTACTCGGCGATCACGACGCATTGAGTCGTCACCGATCATTGCGTGCATGGCGATCAGGCTGGCCAGCACAAAGCACATCGGCGAGATGATCTGCCGGCGCATGGCTTCGGCGACCGCCGCTGTCTGGCGGGTCACGCCAAGCTTGAACATGGCGCAGGAAAGACGCTTGGCCACTGTGCAGGCCGCCACGTCGAACTGGCGGGCTATCTCTTTTGCTGTCTTGCCCTGGGCGGTGCCCAGCAGGTACTGAACTTCCTTTGGCGCAAGGCCGCGTCCGAGATGACCCTTCCATGCGCCGCTGATGATTGTTGCGTCCATTTCGAACCCTCGGGGAAATTAGTAGGTGGCCAGCGGCCACCTCACCACTGCCCAGGTGACGGGCTTTGCGCTAGGCTGAGCGCTCTCACACAACACAGCCTGCAAAGGAGGGCGAACTTGCTATGCGCAAATTCAAACTGAAGTACGGATATGACTTTGATGACTCATGCCCGAAGAGCTACGAGAGCGATGAGCCGATCAAGGTTGGTGATGCCATCTTGGTGGCCAATGGCTTTTGGCATGCCGTCACGGACATTCGAATTCTGAAAAGAGATATTCAGCTAACTCTTTCGAAGTCCTCTCAATCTCCCCAGGAGGCAAAGCTTGTAATGAAGCAGCTATTGTCCGGCTGAGGACAATCGTCGCGAACTTCAAGCAGCTGATCGGGGCAATGTCCTCGCTCGGATACATCAGGCTCATTTTCGTCCTGAGGCCTGGGTCCCCATGACAAGCTAGGGTCATCAGGGCGGCTTCAATTCGCTCCTGCAGAGTTGGCGCGGCAACCCTTCGTTCGTCTGCGTTCATGGTTATGCTCCGGTTGGTTTCCCAATGCACCCGGTCAACCAGGTGCATCAGTGAAAATTTCCGTCCCTTCGGCGCTGCTGGCGCGGTACGGGCTCATTCAAATTGTTCACCTGGTCGCGGCTCAGCCCACCAGAACACTTTTTTTGATCGCTTTACGCTGCGCGCCTTGGGTAGTGGCCACCCATCTGAACCGTTTAGGCCGGTTCATCGCTGCCTCCCATCTGGCCGGTTGTTATCCGGCGATGACTCAAGTTAACCGCCGGTTTATGTGTGAGTCAATACCGGCGGTTAATTTATTTTCAAGTTGAATGCGTTAATCTTTCTATAGCTGTATGTCTATACAGTATTTGAGGGAGGCTAAAGATGGCCAGCGCACAGAAGAAGCAAGAACAAAAAGCAGAAATGAGCGGAATGGAGCGTTTAGCGCTACGCGTGTCCTCAATGATTAATCACCCGGTGGCTCAGGCGCAGCGCTGGGTCACGATTCATCGCCTGGATACAGACGGCGACCGGGAGTGGGAAGAGGTCCTCGGCGTGATCGCCGACACTGACGAGCTCGAGCTGACTCTCAATGACGACAGCAGCGTGACGGTGAGGTGGGAGCAGCAGGAAGTCGAGGCAGCGGGGAGGGGTGAGGTCGAGTTTGAGCCAGAAGAAGCGGTCCCGTTCTGATCGACACAAAAAAGCCCGCTCTATGGCGGGCTACTTGGTTTCGCGTAAAATCGCTAATGTGCAGATTTCGCCTGGCCGACTGTGATGTCGTCAACCGCAATTACGTCAGTCCTCAGGATTCGGTTTTTTTGCTCGGATGAATAGTGGTAGAGACGAATAGGGCTGGAATCGCGAAGCGAGTCGAACAGTTGATTGACCTTTCCTTGATCAAACTTCGACAAGTCAACTCGGCCTGGGAAAGTGTAATTGGACCCCGGCAACCTAAGGGTTAACGAGAGGTAGTCCGGGTGACGTTTCACCATGTCGATGTAAACATCTTCCCTGCGCTCCAGCCGGCTCTTAGGCTGCGGCTCCTGCGTCCTAATTTTTTCTAGTTCATCGGCGTTGAAGTGTTCACCCTGAATATCCATTGAAGTGGCATCTGGGGCTCCGGCTACGATGGCCCTGTAACCTTCGGCCGCTCTATCTTTGATAGCGACAGCCTCGGGCGGCAGATTCTTAGAGGCAAGCGCATCCGCTAGCTTACTGATGAGCATTGCTTGCGTGGTCGATTGTCGCTCCACGCTGGAGATTTTGGCTTTTTCTAAGTCTGATTGGTTCCAGACAGAAAAGACCATATAGCCAGACAGGCACAACACTGCAATGATTAGCAAGGCCGTGACGTTGCCGCCGCTCATTTTGTTCATGGGCAGCGCCGAAATGATTTTGTTAAGGACTTCATCAAGCGGACCCTGCCCATTGGTGCTTCCCTTCGTGATGGCTAAGACTACCTCAAGATCGGCCTTATCGGCAGCGCTTAGCTTTCCAATAGAAGAAGAACCATAGCGGATCTCAGCGTACGCGCGCAGCAGTTGGTCTTGAAATTCAATGAGACCCGCCATGAACTTGGGTGTGAGCGTTCCATGATACCGGTCGCCTTCGACCTTGACGTCGAATCTAGGCCAGCCACGGAAAACTGGAAATGAATCGCCGAGAAGCTCCATGCGATCCAAGGCGGCCAAGAAGGATTCAGGTCCATCAACGACAACAACATCACTCATTGAATGCATTCCGTGCTCGGTTGTTAAAAGCTGTCGCCAGCTTCATTCGCAGCGCAACTATTGGCTTGGTGAGTAGCTAGCGTTACACCGGTTGTCCGTTCCATACGTAGAGCACACGAGCCAGGATATGGGTGTCATCCATGCGGATATCTTCGGCGTCGTGGTGCTTGTTGTCCGAGATCATCTTGAAGCGATCCTTGCCTTTCTTCTGCAAACGCTTCACGTACAGCATCTCGTCGTGGGAGAAGAGGTAGATACCGTCGCCTGTGAACTCCCGGATCGTGATGTCGACGAGCAGCGGATCGCGATCCTTGATCGTTGGCGCCATCGACTGGCCCCAACCGGTGATCATCTTCAGGTGAAAGTGTTCTTTGAAGGTGAGTCCGAGGTCGCGTAGATGCTTGGGGCTGACCCTGATGTCCTGGAGCATTTCCGGGTATTCGTGCGGGATTTGTCCGCCGCCCATTGCAGCTCGCACGTCGTAGTGGGCGATCCATACCTCGTCGCCTACCTGCCCTGGGCGAGCGAATTGAACAGGTACCATATTTCCAGAGTCGCTTTGCTCCGCAGCAGCGAGGAGGCTTGCACGTGTAGAGTCTGAAAGGCTCCTTCCCTTTGCGGCGAGCATCTGCCGAACCATTTCTGATGCTGAAAGGCCGGCATCCTGCTGGTTGGTGTTCGTCAGTCCAGCAATCTCGTCTGCAAGGCGTTTGCTGAAGCGATCTACCGGTACCCCCAATAGCCGGGATAGCACGGCCGCGAATTTCGCATTTAGCGGGTTCGTTCCGTTTAAGTACATCGCTACCGCCGCTGCCGAAATATCAGCCGCCTCTGCCAAGCTGGCCTGAGTCAGTCCAAGTGCGTTCTTCTTTGAGACGAATAGGGATTTTGCCGCCTCACACTCAGCCTTCAGTTCTGGGGACAACTCTTTCTTTTTGGTCATTCGCGGAATTTAACCGGTGGTTAATTAATTTGCGCTAACCGCCGGTATTGCTTGAATGCTAACCGCCGGTTAATATCGTGGTCACACATCATCCTTGTTGAGCCAAGAAATGAAGAAGACGCCATTGCCAGAGCTGGTAGAGAAGATCGGGCAGACCGCTGTCGCCAAAGCCCTTGGCGTCAGCTCTCCGGCCATCTCCAAAGCGATTCGTGCTGAACGAGATATCCAGGTTCAAGAGCATCCGGACGGGACATTCACCGCCGAAGAAGTGCGACCTTTTCCATCACACAGCAGCGCTTTGATGGGATGAATTTTCCACTGTGTTTGATCTTGGTAAAAGTGATTTGGATTAGCTGTTGATTCATCCAGTACCCAAATCGCAGGCATAAAAAAACCGCCTGGCAGGGCGGTCCTTTCAACAGCAATAAAACTTGTGGGGCCATTATGAGCATGACAGCTACCCCTGGCAATACCCCTGGTGTCGCGACACTTTTTAATAAGCCTGGAAAGGTGTCACACCACTCGATGTCGTCCCGTGAGATAGCCGAGTTGACTGGAAAGTCTCACGACAACGTACTTCGCGATGCGAGGGCTTTGGTCGCAGCGGGTGTCCTCAAAACTGAGGAGACCCCTTATCGGCATTCGCAAAATGGCCAGATCTATCCCGAATTCATCCTTGACCAACGAGACAGCCTGGTTCTCGTGTCGGGTTACAACGCTGTCCTGCGCGCCAAAATTATTGACCGCTGGCAGGAGCTGGAATCGCGAGTGGTCGGCCGTCTTGAAATCCCCACCACATTTGTTGAGGCCCTTCGCCTCGCCGCCGATCAGGCCGAACAGAATCATCAGCTTCAGCAATTGATCCAGCAACAAGCCCCAAAGGTTGAGGCGCTTCAACGTCTCGCCAGAACCCAAGGCGATGTCTGCATCACAACTGCCGCACAAATCCTCGATGTTCGCCCGACAAAGTTGTTTGCCTGGCTTAACCAAAATCGTTGGATTCACCGCCGCACCGCCCATTCCAGCTGGGTTGCGTATCAGCCCCGCCTGACTGCTGGGTGGCTCAAGCACAAGCTGGTCAAGGTTGGCGGCGGGGAAGGGCATGAAATCAAAGTGGTCGAGCAAGTGATGGTCACCCGTTTGGGGATTGTCGCACTGGCCGAAAAACTTCAAGGAATCACGCTGTGAGCGTTCAAGCAATGTCATGGGCGCTCTCTTTGCCCGTTCAAACCCTCAAAGACTCCAGCGCTCGGCATGTGCTGCTGTGCCTGGCCAACTATGCCGGCTCCAACGGTGCCGGCGCCTTTCCATCTGCTTCCACCCTGGCCCAAGACACAGGACTATCCGAGCGTACCGTACGTTACAAACTGGACGATCTGGAGAAGTCCGGGCTGATCCAGAAGGGCAATCAGGCTATCGCGGCTGTGCATATCGATCGTCATGACCGCCGCCCAGTCGTTTACGACCTTCAGATATCGCGGGGTGCAAATCCTGCACCCCGTACAAAACGGGGTGCAGATGACGCAACGGGGTGCAACCCACAACAGAACGGGGTGCAGCCTGGAACAGAACGGGGTGCAGCAGCTGCACCCAATCCACCACTTAACCATCAAGGAACCGAAGAGCAGCTGCAGCAGCGCGAGATTGATGCCGCTCTCGCCGAACAGAACAGCGCTGCCATCGAACCGCAGGATGATCGCCAGCGCTTCGCCATGTTCGCCACCTGGGTTCCGAGCGAGAAGGGGCTGTCGGATCAAATCACTATCGCCGGGCTTCCTGCCGATGCGGTCCCTGAAGCGGCGATCCGGGCGTTCATGGGGTTCTTCGTCGCCAAGCCAGCAACCATTGATACATCGGCCGGCTGGTGCTACCGCCTGGTTCAGTGGGTCAAGCGCGAACGCGTCAAAGCTTCGGGGCAGGGCAAGGCGCCTGACTTCGATGACACCAGCTGGGCGAATGATCTGGGGGACCTGTGATGGAAGTCAAGAAGCCACGCAGCACCGAACAACTGCTCAGCACGATGGGCAATCTTCCTCCGGTAACGTTGGTTCAGCCGAAGCAGTTGCCGCCGGGTACCGCCGATGTCGTGAACGCGCTGTTCAAAGAGTTGCAGGCGATTTTCCCTGCATGGAAACAGGCTTGGCCTGATGCCGAATCGCTGAATGCCGCCAAGCGCAGCTGGATCAAGGCGTTCATCGTTGCGGGGATCACAACGCTTGAGCAGATCCGGTACGGCCTGCAGAACTGCCGGCAGATCGGAGGTGACTTCGCGCCAAGCGTCGGCAAGTTCATCAAATGGTGCCAGCCGACACCCGAGATGCTGGGCATACCTTCCCACGACAAGGCGTTCCGCGAGGCGCTGGAAAACTCCCACCCAAGCCGTTTTGGTGCGCGCACCTGGTCTCACCCGGCGGTCCGTCACGCTGCTTTGCAGTGCGAACTGCATAACCTCGGCGAATTGATCCCGGAGAAGGCCAGCAAGGTGTTTGATCGGGCTTACGACATAACCATTCGCCGCTTGGTGCAGGGGCTTCCGCTTGAAGAAATCGCCGTGGGCATTGGTTATGACGGCAACAAGTCGGCCGCCGAGCTGGCTTCTGAGCTAACCGAGCGAGTTGCCTGTGCGCAGGTCGCCCGGATGGGTATCAAGACGGATGGCAAGGCCGCCCGCCAAGAGTTGCTGGCCAGATTCGGTATCGGGAGGCGCAATGAGCAAGCTTACGAAGGCCGCGCGTGATCGCGACTGCCAGGTTCGGTTCCCTGGCTGTTCTTGCGAGCCGTCCACCACAGTCCTTGCGCACTACCGCCTGGCCGGTACCTGCGGCATGGGCATGAAACCCAACGACTTCCAAGCGGCCTGGGCCTGTGGCTACTGCCACGACATTGCCGACGGACGCCTGCGTGCGCCCGGGGAGTTGACCAAATACGAGGTCCGCCTGTTCCTCGCTGAAGGCGTCATGCGCACCCAAGACATCCTGATCAGTGAACGGAAGGTAAAACTTTGAAGCCATTCATTGCGAAGCCAGTGCGCGCCAGGTCCATCGACCGTGAGGGCCTGGAGCAGGCCGCGCTGCTCAAGGAAGTCGCGCTGCGTTACCCAGTCGCCGCCAAGCTCATTTTTCACGTCCCGAACGGTGGGCACCGGCACAAGCTGGTGGCGATCAAGCTGAAAGAGCAGGGCGTGAAGGCTGGCGTGCCCGATCTGGTGCTTCCCATGGCCCGCGGGGGTTACTTCGGGCTGTACATCGAATTCAAGGCCACGGCGCCGCATGACGCCGCCGTTTCCCCGGCCCAGGACGCATACCTGCAGGCGCTGACCGATCAGGGTTACCTGGCCATCGTCTGCCGCGGGCACTTCGACGCCATCGAGGCGATCCGGGCCTACCTTCTCCAACCTCAGACCAAGGCCGCCGCATGACCCAGACAATGCTCACTTCGTTTACCGATGCGGAGATCCGTCGCCAGGCCAGCAACAGCGCAGTGCGTGACCTGCGCGACGCTCGGTACCCGGGCGTGTACTTCCGTTTCCATCAAAACCGCGAGCGCGGTACCTGGTACCTGGTGTCGGGTGGCAAGTGGGACAAGATCGCCGCGTTTCCTCAACTGCCGGTAAAGGGGTTGATCGTCGCGTTGCCGAAGATCCGCGAGCGTTTGGCCGCCGATCCCAAGGCGTCCGCCGCCGCCTGCACACTGCACACGGTTGGCGAACTGCTCGACTGGTTCACCACCCGCCAGGCCGTGGACCGGAGCCTGTCAGCCAAGCGCCGCTCCACCAATACCTCGATCATTTCGTGCCACCTGAAGCCACGGCTTGGCACCCTGGTGGTGGAGGATGTTGACCGTTCGACGCTCGACAAGCTGGTCATGTGGCCAATACAGGCCGAAATGTCGCTGTCCTACGTGAGATTGATGTGGGGCGTGCTGGTGGTTGCCTTCCGCCAGGCCGAGAAGCTTCGCTTGATTACCACCAACCCTATTGCCGGGTTCAAGTTCACCGACTTCACCAAGGCCCGCATTCAGCCAAAGCCATCGCGCCTACGCGCCGTCCAGCTCGAGGAAGTGATCGGGCAACTGGCCGCCGCGTTCGACCAGCACCCCCAGGACTGCATGCTGGCCCTGATGATGCTGTGCCACGGCACCCGCGCCGGCGAGACTCGACAAGCCCAGTGGTCCCACCTGACCCTGGGTGAGCAGGGCGAGTGGTTCATCCCCACCGAGAACACCAAGACCCGTTGCGAGCATCACCTCCCACTTACCCACCAGGTGTGTGCCTTGCTGGAGCGGTATCGGGACTGGCAGTCGTCCAAGGGCTACAAGGGCACCTACCTGTTCCCGGCTCGCACCCGTGGACCGATGAGCGATAGCCAGGCCTGTGCCGTGTTCACCCGACTGGGTAAGGGCGAGTGGACCAGTCACGACCTGCGCAAGGTTGCCCGCACCGGCTGGACTGACCTGGGCGTCGACTTCCTCATTGGCGAGATGCTGGTGAACCACACGATGACTCGAAACGTGCAGACCTACATCCATACCTCGGCGGAACTGCTCAAGCGCGAGGCATTGAACAAGTGGCATGACTGGTTAGACGGGAAGGGTTTCAACCTGATTCACCGCTCGACCATGACTAGAAACGGAAATTCGCACAATGACGCCGAGGCCTTTAGTGGCGCGGCCTCTAGCCAGATTCAGAAACCATAAAAGGCGAGGTTTAAAAATGGCGAATCAAGACCTTTTCAAGCCGAGCATCAGCCTCTGGCAGCACTACGTCACCATCATCAGCGTTGCTGGCATGGGCCTGGCGGTCTCGTTCAATTCGGGCTGGGCCGCAGCTATGGTCATCGCGTCCTTCTTTGCCGGTGCAGTTGTTGAGGGCTTCGCCGGGGCGCGCCCATGAAGAAGTCACGCGGATCACTCCAGAGGCGCGAGCTTAAGTTCATCGTCGAATGCAACACCTGTGTCGGGAAGGGCGAACGACTCGGGCTTTTCCACTACCTCGAGTGCGACCACTGCCTGGGCTCTGGCTGGGTCTGTGGTCACACACTCCAGACGCTACCGTTAAGCGATGTGGTGCTCGTGCTGAATGCGCGCTTGAAAGATGCGCTCGCCGAGATCGCCAGGGCTCGCCATGTCATCGGCGGTGCCCACGAGCAATACGAACAGAACAACCGCCGTGGCCCAGGTGCCACCAACTTCACAGGGGATTGAGCCATGGCCATGTACAACGACGTGATGGGTACCCTGGTGCGGGTGCTGGCAGCAGACAACATCGACAACAGCACCAAGCAGTCCTGGCAAAAGCTGATCGACGCCGACCTTCGCCAGGGCGGAACCGGCAGCACGCTATCTGTCCGGGACAAGTTCGATTACGACTGCTGCCTCTATGCGCTGCTGCACCGCCAGCTCGACCCGGCGCAGTGGGATGTGCTAGTGGCCAAGTACTCCACGCACAAGGCCAACAAGGTCGGTGCCATCGGCAGGCTGGTGGCTCGCATGGTGTCACCTGCACCTCAACTGTTCATCTATAAGGCGCTGACGGCCTGGGCGATACCAAAGCTGAAGGGTGTCCAGGTTGGGAAGCGCTCCACCGACATGATCGTGCTGCCTGCCGAGTTTTACGACATGAACACCTGGGACCTGGCGGGATCACCAGAGCGCACCCGTCGCAACTGGCGAGGCGGAATCCACAAACGTTTGGAGAGGCTCGAAGAGCAGGCCGTGATCCATGCGACCGAGATATTCGATAGCGAACAAATCTTTGTAGATGCCGCTTGACCCATTGGCCGACTGGCCGTAAATTAACCCCATCATGTCGATCTTGCGCGTTATGAGAGACAGTCAGTACCAAAAAAAGCCCCGCCAATGTGCGGGGCTTTTTAGTTTCTGCACTACTCAATCAGATGCGAGTCGCTATCTCTCCTGTGGCTACGATTTCGAACTCCGTTTTGCTTTTCTTATTCGCGTGGCCGCCACCGGACACCCGATATTCCTTCATGCCGTCCGCCCAGCCGTTGTCGGCAGAGTTGAGAAACTCCTGATACATCTGTTCTGTGAACTCAGTTATGCCGTAGACCTTTCCAGAATCGGTTCTGGCTTGGAAAGCATCAGTCTGTTGTAACCGCGTTTTCATTGATTCTTCCTTGTAATTAAGAGTGCGTGCTGACGATAGCACGCAGCCGCTGCTCGCCATGAGCGGGCTCTTCTATTTCATAACTCCCCGAGAGGGAGGAACCCGAGATGCCCAACATGCCCGATAAGCCAGACACCTGGGTTCTTGTACTCGCGTGGCTGAGCCAGCACGCCCCGGCCTTTTATGCCGCAGGCTTTGCAATATCAATCTCTGCGCTGCGGATCATCTATGGCGGTGGCACACGCAAGGCTGCGTTCTTTGAAAGCCTGCTGTGTGGCTGCATCACATTGTCGATGCTGTCCGGCCTCGAGCTGATTGGCATTCCGCCGTCAGCTGCCGGCTTGCTTGGTGGCATGGTCGGGCTGCTTGGTGTGGATAAGGTCCGCGCGTTCGCCGACCGCGTCACTGGTTTCAAGTTGCCCGGAAGGAATGCTGACTGATGGCGAGCGCCTCTGCCTGGCACCACCTATACAAGACCAAGCGCTGGTATCGACTCCGCTGGCATCAACTGCAGGCTGAACCTACATGCCGTCTGTGTCGTGCGTTGGGTGCGGTCGAGGCTGCCAACACTGTCGACCACATCAAACCGCACAAAGGCGACGAGGATCTGTTCTTCGACGCCTCGAATCTGCAAAGCCTCTGCAAGCCCTGTCACGACGGAGCCAAGCAGAGGCAGGAGCGGACCGGCATCCTGCCTGGTCATGACGTGTCTGGCATACCGGTTGACCCGAACCACCACTGGAATCGCGATTGACCGAAGCTATTGAAATCTGGGTTGAAGCACGTCAAAGCCCCGATTGAGGCATGTCAGTTCCCCAGGGGGCGGTCAAAATATGGCCATTCTTGCTACATAGGACCGCCCTCGATCTGTTGTTTCATTCCTAACCCGGAAAAACCCGCCAAAACACATCGGCGGACGAATTGAGAAAATCTATGACAGCCAACCGCACCCGCTCCGATAGCGCGACATCGGCGGTTGCCGCTATGCGGGCTGCCAGTGCCGGTCCAATTAAGCCGCCGAGGTTCGTCCATCTACGCAAAGGCGACAAGCCATTTTGGGATTCCATTGTGCGCGCGCGCACGCGTGATAGTTGGACAGACTCCGATTTGGTCCTGGCCGGCAACCTCGCGCGGTGCCTTTCTGACATCGAACGCCTGCAAAAGGAAATCGATCTGGAGGGCGATGTGTTGAAAAACGACCGGGGAACACAGGTCATCAACCCCAAGCACAGCCTGCTGGAAACGCTAAGTCGTCGGGCTGTGTCATTGAGTCGGACGCTACAGGTTCACGCCCAGGCAACTCAGGGTGATTCCCGCGACCAAGGCAAGAAGGCAACCAAGCAGCGCGAGGCCGAGAAGGTTCTCGCTCAGCAGGACGACGAGGATCTCATTCCGAGGGCTATGCACTGATGGCAGTCAAGCGCAGGACGCGTGGCGAAAAGGTCATCGCCTTCATCGAGAAATACTGCCGCGTACCGGAAGGGCAGCACGTTGGCAAGCCCCTGGAGCTTGATCCGTTCCAGAAAGAATTCATCCTGGATGTCTACGACAACCCTGTTGGCACCAGCACCGCCTTTCTCAGCATTGCCCGGAAAAACGGAAAGACGGGTTTGATCGCCGGCATCCTTCTGGCGCACATCGTTGGGCCTGAGGCGGTGCAGAACTCTCAGATCGTTTCGGGCGCAATGAGTCGCGAACAGGCTGGGCTTGTGTTCAAGCTGGCCGTGAAGATGATCCAGCTCAACCCAGAACTGCAGTCTTTGATTCACATCGTGCCCAGCAGCAAGACACTGATCGGCACGCCGCTGAACGTGGAGTACCGAGCGCTATCCGCCGAAGGGAAAACCGCGCACGGGCTGTCGCCGATATTGGCCATCCTCGATGAGATTGGTCAGGTGCGCGGCCCGCAAAGCGATTTTATTGACGCGATCACGACAGCACAGGGCGCCCACGCGGCGCCGCTGCTGATTGCGATCAGTACCCAGGCCGCGCAGGACAGTGACCTGTTCAGCATCTGGCTCGACGACGCGGAGAAGTCTCAAGACCCGCACATCGTCAGCCGCGTCTACCAGGCGCCCAAGGACTGCAAGGTCACCGACCGCGAAGGTTGGAAGGCTGCAAACCCGGCGCTTGGTTCGTTCCGTTCGCTGGCAGATCTTGAGAAGCAGGCAGAGCGTGCCGACCGGATGCCTGCTTCGGAGAACACGTTCCGCAACCTTTGCCTGAATCAGCGGGTGTCGACAGTTTCGGTGTTCGTCTCCAAGGGCGTTTGGGTCGGCTGCGGCGATGATCCGGATAGCCCAGATGGCATGGATCTGTACGGCGGCCTTGACCTCTCGTTCAGGACTGACCTTACGGCCTTCGTCGTCATCGGCAAACGCGACGGCAATTGGAGTGTCTGGCCATTCTTCTGGACGCCTGAGCAGGGCCTTGCCGAGCGCGCCAAGCGTGACCGGGAGGCGTACGAGGTGTGGGCTCGGGAGGGACTGCTACTGACCACCCCGGGCGCAACCGTGGACTATGCCTACGTTGCCGCCGATATCGCTCGGATCCTTGCCGAGCTCGGCGGCGACATCCAGGCCATTGCGTTCGACCGATACCGGATCGACCTCTTCAAGCGGGATGCCGAGGCTCAGGGCGTCACGCTACCTCTGGTCGAGTACGGCCAAGGCTACAAGGACATGACCCCGGCCATTGATGCGCTGGAGTCAGAGCTGCTCAACGGGAGGCTAAGCCACGGTATGCACCCAGTGCTCACGATGTGCGCATCCAATGCGGTGATCCAAAAAGACCCGGCAGGCAACCGCAAGTTTGCCAAGGACAAAGCTACTGGGCGAATCGACGGGATGTCGGCCCTGGCTATGGCCTTCGGCGCAACTCTCGGCGCTCCCGAAGAGGTCAAGGGCGACATCGACCACTATCTCAAAAACGGATTCTCCGGACTTCTATAGGCTCACTATGGCTTCTCGCTGGTACAACCCGATGAGCTGGAGTTTCTTCGGCTTCAATGATCCAAAAACAGGCCAGTACATCGAGGTCAATAACGAGATCGGTGGTCAAACGCGCTCGGGTGAAGTTGTCACACCCAAGAAGGCAATGGCGATTCCCATTGTCTGGTCCTGCGTAAAAATACTCAGCGAGACAGTGTCGGGGCTTCCCCTGAAGCTCTACGACGATCTCCCGGCGGGGCGAGCTCTTGCCAAAGGTAACAGCCGTGCGGCGCGCTTACTGGCTAAGCCAAACCCGTACATGACAATGCTCAACTTCATCAAAGCGATCATCGTCAACATGGCGCTGCGCGGGAATGCTTTTGCACTGATCGAGCGCAACGATGCAGGCGAGTTCATCGGTTTTATTCCGCTGGGCGCCGACTCTGTCGAGGTGAACACCGACGATGACTTGATTTACTGGGTGACCTTGAAGGGCGAACGATTTCCGGTATCTCCGGAGTTCATGTTGCACTTCAAGATATTCAGCGCGGATGGAATCAACGGGTTGTCCCCGGTTGAGTTTCAGAAGGAAGCGATGGGCCTGGCAAAAGCGGCTCAGAGTTGGTCGTCGCGGTTTATGCGCAAAGGCGGCTTCACCGGCGGGTACGTCATCTACGACAACTTCTTGACTGCGGAACAGCAGGCGCAAGTCCTCGACAAGTTCCCAAAGATTCGTGATGGGGATGTAGAGGACATCGGGAAAATGGGGCTGCTTCAGGGTGGCCCGAAGATTGTCCCTGCCGGCATGACGCAGAAAGACAGCCAATTCATTGAGTCTCAGCAGTTTCAGGAAGAAGCCCTTGCGGGAATCTGGGGCGTGCCGCTGTACCTGGCCAACCGCGCCGGCAAGACCTCGATCATGGGCTCCAACCTGGAGCAGCAAACCAGCGGTTTTATTACCTTCGGCCTCAGTCCCTACATCAAGGCGATCGAGGACGAGATCAACGACAAGCTCTTTGGCGGCACGACTCAGTTCGTCGAGTTCGTGGTGGAAGGCATTCTGCGGGCTGACAGCGCTGGTCGGGCCACCTACTACGGTAGCGCCCTGGGCGGCTCTGGCGGATCCGGCTGGATGACCATCAACGAAGTTCGGCGCAAAGAAAACCTTCCTCCGCTGGTTGGCGAAGAATACGACCGGGTCACCCGGTGGGAGATGCAGACAAATGTCAAAGATTGAAGTCCCGTTTGAGCTGAAAGGGATGGACGACGCGGGCAACTTTGAAGGCTATGCCGCGGTGTTCAATAACATCGATCTGGGTGACGACGTGATCCTGCCCGGCGCATTCACGAAGGTGAAGACGACTCGCGGGGGCCGCCTGAAACTGGCGCTGTTTCATGATCTGACCCGGCTAGTGGGCTCTGCGGCGTTCACCCAAGACGATCATGGCCTTTACCTCAAAGGCAAGATCAACCTGGCCGTGAGCTATGCGCGTGACGCATACGAGCTCATGAAGGAAGAGACGCTGGACAGTATGTCCATCGGCTTCAACACCATCAAAGCCACGTTCGAAGAGCGTGATGGCCGCACTGTGCGGCTGATCAGTGCTGCTGAACTGTGGGAAGCCTCAATCGTGCCTTTCGGCATGAACCCAGAGGCAAAGGTTACCGACGTGAAGTCGGATATCAGACTTTTTGAAGCAGCCCTGCGCGAACGCATGGGGCTCTCGCAAAAGGAGGCGGCAGCAGTCGCCTCGCTCGGCTATTCCGCCGTACACCGTGATGGTGGGACGGCGGCCACGGCGATCGTGGATGAGCTGAAAGAAATATCCAACCTGTTCAAAAACCAATTTGGAGTTCAGCCATGACCGCTGATGTTAAAGAAATTCGCGAAGCCCTGGAAAAACAACTCTCCGAGGGCTTCGGCGGGCTGCAAAAAAAATATGACCATGTGTCGGCGGAGCTCGAAAAGGGCAACGCTGCAACCAATGACATTAAGTCTCAGATCGAAAACCAAAAGGGCGAAATCGAGCGCGTCATCGAGCAGGTGCAGAAGCTCGAAGAAAAGGGCGTGCGTCTACGTTCTCACGGCGGCGAGCAGAAGGGCTTTATCGACTTCGTCAAAGGCAACGACGATTACAAAGCGCTGCTCGACAGGAAGCAGGATCGCGCCGAAATCGAAGTTACCAAATCGGCAATGGCGACCATGTCCGAGGTCAAGGTGACCAGCGCGGGTCTGGTGGCGCCTCAGTACGATCCAATCATTCAGGACAAGCCACGTCAGAACCTGGTGATTCAGGATCTGATCCCGTCGACGCCGGTCACGGGCACTTCCTTCACTTACTTCAAGGAGCTGCTGCACACCCTGGGTGCTGGCATGGTCGGCGAAGGTGAAGCGAAGCCCTCCAGCGACGTGACCTTCGAAGAAGCCACCGACACCATCAAGAAGATCGCTGTTTGGATGCCGGTAACCGACGAGGCCCTTGACGACGTGCCGCAGCTCTACAGCTACATTCAGGAGCTGCTGCGCTACGACCTGAAGCTGAAGAAAGAAGGTCAGATCCTCAAGGGTGATGGCATCGGCAAAAACATGAACGGCATCATGACTCAGGCTACTGCTTTCAACGCGGCGCTGAGCAAGGCGAATGATACGGCTATCGACACTGTCCGCCGCGCCCTTTATCAGGTTGGCAGGCAATCGAAGCGTTCGGCCGATGCCGTGGTGATGACTGATCTGGACTGGATGAACATCGAGTTGGAAAAGGACGCCCAGAACCGCTATCTGTTCGCCAATCTGCAGGGTCTGGTTACTCCGATCCTGTGGGGGCGCCCGGTTGTGGCCTCCGACAGCATGGACGAAGGCGATGGCACAACCACTGGCGGCGAGTTTCTGACGGGTTCTTTCGCGCAGGGTGCGCGGATCTATGACCGCATGGCGTTCACCATCAAGGTCGGCATGATCAACGACGACTTCATCAAGAACAAGCGCGCCATCTTGGTCGAGGAACGTTTGGGTCTGGCTGTACGTCGTCCTTACGCCTTCGTGAAGGGGCGCTTCAAGCCTCAGGCTTGATTTTGTCGAATTGATCCCGGGGCCTGACGGCCCCTTTTTTGTGGAGAACGTTATGAAAGTCAAAGTTCTGTGGGGCTTCGAAGGCGATCCTGACAAGGTCAAAGTGAACAACGGGCGAGTATCTGCAGGTGAGGTCATCGGCCTGGACGATGAAGAGTACGCCCATTGTTTGATCGGTAAGGGGCTTGCCGCGCTCGATGACGGTACCGCCCCGAAATCCAACAAGCAGTCCAAGCCAAACGAGACCAAGTAAATGATCGACCTGGTGCGCGTGAAGTTTCACCTGAAGGTGGACGGCGACGAGGAAGACACGCTCATCACCGGTTACTTCGAAGCCGCCAAGTCCCATGTCGCTATGCATTGTGACCGGGAGTTGGTCGAAGGCTCACCGGTTGGGCCAGAGCAGATGGGGTTCACCTCGGACGTTGAGCAGGCAGTGCTGCTGCTCGTGGGCCACTGGTACGCCAACAGGGAAGCTGTGGCTGTAGGCACAATCGCCACCGCCCTTCCGCTCGCAGTCGAAAGGCTGCTCTGGTACAGGAAGCGCTTCTGATGAGAGCAGGCCCAATGCGTCACCGCTGCGCACTTCAAAAAGAGATGCGCACGCCCAACGGTTCCGGTGGTTATGTCGTTACCTGGACCGAAATCGGAAAGCTGTGGGCTGAGATAACGCTGCCAACTGGACGCATTACCCCTGTGGCGGAGCAACTGAAGGTCGTAGTCACCGCAGAGATCCGCATCCGCCCGCGTGCCGATGCCGTCGCCGGCAATCGCCTTGTTAACAGGGTGAAAGGCGTCACCACCACCTACCTGATCGGCGCTGCGCTGGTCGACAACGAGAACAGCATGCTCCGGCTGTTGTGTTCCAACGTACCCAACCCATAGAGGTGAGTCATGAAAGTTATTGCCCTGGGAACCCTGTCCGGCGCCACAGGCGATCGGGAGAAGGGTGAAGATTTTGTGGTCGACGCCAAGCTTGGCGCTGACCTGGTGGCACGTGGCCTGGTAGAGGAAGCTTCTGTTCCCGCCACAGCGACTGAAAAGGCCACCAAGGCCAAGGAGTAGGCCATGGCTGCCCGCCGCTCACGCATGTCCGGCGACTTCAAGTTGCGCCGGACGCTACGCAACATCCACGCGACCATGGATAACGAGTTGGCGCCGGTGATGCGCGACAGTGCTGAGCGCATTCTTTCCACCATGAGGAACCTGATCCCGAAAGACACGGGCGCGGCGGCTGCTGCGCTGAAGGTGTTTGTGTCCAAAAGCGGGCTTGATGCGCAGATCGGCATCCGTGGGAAGAGGGACAGCAACCGTTTTTTCTACCTGAAGTTCGTTGAATACGGCACCAAGGGGTATTCAGGCACCAAGCGGTCTGGTGGGCGAAACCGGCGCCCGACCAACAAAAGCGATGGTGCCGATTTCTTTGGCAAATACCCAGATATCCCGGCGCGCCCGGCGCATCCATGGCTTCGGCCCGCGAAGGACGTGAACCGGGAATATGTGATCGCCAACATTCAGGCCGCAATAAGTCGGACTCTCAGCAAGGCAAGCAAGGGGCTATCCAATGGCTGATCCATCTGTTGCGCTGCAGAAGGCGCTGTTCACCAGGCTTGCGGCTGAGGTTTCATGCCCGGTCTACGATGGTGCCCCCTTGGATTCTCCAATGCCTTACGTCTCTATTGACCGGGAGATATCCGCCAACGCCTCGCCCATCTCGGGCAGGAAGCGTGAGCAGCGCCTGGTCTACCTGTCGGTCTGGTCGGATGCCCACGGCCAAGCCGAGGTGAAACGCATCCTCGGTGAGGTTGTGGCCGCCCTGGACGAGCGCCGCCTGCCGTTGACCGTTGGGCGCGCTGTATCGGTCCGTGTCGAGCAAGCCGACGCCCAGCGCGATGCTGACGGCGTTACGTATCAAGGATCGGTCACGGTCCGCGTCATTACCACGCACTAAACCCAACACCCGGCCGCACCGCGGCTTTATCCAATGTGCCCTTGGAGGAACCCCCATGGCCGAAGACAACCTCAATACAGCCGCCGGCTGCCGGATCGGTATCGGTAGCAAGAACGGCGCGGACACTGAAGCGCTTTACAAGGCAGACACCTATGTCGATATCGGCGAGGTGGAAGACTTGGGCGAGTTCGGCGACACGTTCAGCTCTGTGACATTCACGTCGTTGCGCGATGGCCGCGTGCGCAAGTACAAGGGTACCGCTGATGCTGGCGACCTGACCCTGGCTGTTGGTCTCGACAACGGCGACCTGGGCCAGGCCAAGCTGAAGATCGCTCACCGGGATCGCAGCAAGGGCGATTACAACATCAAGATCACCCTGAACGATGGCGATCCAGATGCCACTCCGGCCGTGCTGCCGACCACGTTCTACCTGCGCGGCAAGGTGATGAACAACACCGTAGCCGCCGGCGCTGCTGACAACGTGGTTCGCCGCAACGTCACCATCGGCATCAACTCCGACATCCTGGAAATCCTCCCGGCGCCCGTCACCCCTTAAACATAGGGGCTCCGGCCCCGAACCCAAAGGATTCGACACATGAGCAAAACCCTTTACGGAACCGTCGACATCAAGCTTGGCGACGAGACCTATACCCTGACACCCACGCTCGGCGCCGTGCGTGCGATTGAGGCCCACTTCGGCGGCCTGCGCGGTGCGTCCCAGGCCATCAATGCATTGAGCATCGACGGTTGCGCCGTGATCATCGCCGGCGGCGCTGGCTTGAATGGCAAGGCGGCCGAGACCGTGGCTGAGCAGGTGTGGCAGGCGGGCGTGTTGGATGTGTCCGTGCAGCTGAACGCCTACCTGGTAGCGCTCTACAACCCGAAAGGGCCTGATGCGGGAAAGGAAAAGCCGGCGGCGGCGTAAGTGCTGTCGAGGACGGCAGCTACGTCGACCGGCTCTATGCGGTGGCCACGGGGTGGCTGGGTTGGTCGCCAGACCTGGCCTGGTCAATTCCGATGCCCGAACTGTTCCTGGCCATGGACGCCAAGATCGAGTGGGCGCAGATGACCAACCCGTTTGGCACCGGCAAGACAAAGACCAAGACCGACAAACCTTCGCCGTCGAGCGTAGCGGATAAGCTGCGGCAGGCGCTCACGGGGAGGCAGTCATCGTAGCATTTTGATAGTCTTCTCCGATTAAACGCGAGGGATTGGGAATGCAAAAGCTGATGATGGTTGTTCCGTTTTTTTTGTTGCTGGCGGCTTGTGGCCAGTCCGAGGCCGATAAGGCCAGGAGCAAGGCCGAGATGGCTGAAATACGATCTCAACGTGTTGCGAGAGAGTTCGTGTCCGGGGTCTTGAAAGATCCAGAAAGCGCTGAATTTCGTAATCAGAAAGGTTTTTGCGGCGAGGTGAATTCGAAGAACTCCTTCGGGGGGTATGCCGGCTTCAAGAGATTCATCGCGGCGTCTGAGGAAATGGTGGTGTTTGCGGGTGATGATCGCATGACCTCGACTGACTTTGAGCAAGCTTGGTCACAGTTCTGCCGCTAATTTTTTTCAATTTCGCTACCCGCTCCGGCGGGTTTTTTTATGTCTGGAGAAAAGCATGGCCGATACCGACGTACAGGGGATGCTGGTACGCATCGAAGCGACCACGGCCCAGCTGCGTCAGGAGATGGCGCGCGCAGACTCCAGCGTAGGCATGGCATCGGGAAAGATTGATAAGAGCCTAGGGAGAATCGACAGCGCTTTTGATCGTGTTGGCGAGCGGGCTCTCAACGCGTCAGGGTTGATCAAGACGGCCCTGGCAGGAGCTATCGGCGCGGCTGGTATTGGAAAGATCATTGAGGCCGCCGACTCCTACGGGCAAATGTCCGACCGTATCGGCATGGCCACATCCAGTGTTGCTGAGTACGATCTGGTCCAGCAACGTCTTCTGGATACAGCTAAGCGCACCTATCGACCGCTCGCCGAAGCACAAGAACTCTACATCAGGACTTCGGGAAGCCTGAAATCTATGGGCTATAACACCAGCCAGGCGCTGGATGTTATGGACAGCTTCAGTTTCCTTTTGGTGACCAACTCGGCATCAGCTGATAGAGCAAAATCCGCTATTGACGGTTACTCAAAAGCGCTGCAAACAGGCAAGGTAGATGCTGATGGTTGGCAGGCGATGCTCGCCGCTATGCCCACCATCGTAGAAACCGTCTCCACGTCAACTGGCAAATCCGCCGAAGCGATTCGCTCTCTTGGTGCGGACGGCAAGCTTGGTCTTGATGTACTTACGAAAGGTTTGCAAAAGGCCGCTGAGGCCAATGGGAAGCTCGCTGACAGCATGACGGTCGCAGTCCGTGATGCGTTGCAAAATCTGACAAATGCCTTCGACGTATATGTCGGGCGCCTGGACGAAACTACCAATTTTACCGGTGTTCTCGGAAACGCTATTGGCGCGATAGGCGACAATTTTTCAACCTTGGCAGATGTGTCGATCATCGCCGCGGTTGCTGCTCTTTCTCGATACGGTGCAATGGCCGCCTCATCGGGCGCGGCGGCTGTTTACTCGTCGCTCAAGGATGCGGCAGCGAGAAAGGCCCAAGCGACATCGGTCTTGCTGGTTGCGCAAGCGGAGCAACAGAAAGCGCAGACATCGGTGTTTCTGGCTGAGAAAGAAGCTATCGCCGCGCGAGGCACCGCCGTACAAACTCAGATGTCCCTCCAGCTCGCAGAGGCCAGGCTCGCAGAAACGCGCGCAACCAACGCAGTAGCTGTAGCGCAGTCGGGTGTCAGCCGGGCCGGCCTTGGCTTGGTCGGAATGCTTGGCGGTCCTGTTGGCATCGCTGCGCTTGCCGTAGGCGCGGCCACTGCATTCCTTACTTTGCGCGACAATACCAGCGGACTTGAGAAGAAACTGGGCGATCTCGGCGACCCGATTGATAAGCTCGTTGAGAAATTCAACAAGCTCAACAGGGCGACGCAGTCTGTCACCCTTCGGGAGCTCAAGGCTTCCATTGAGGATGCTGAGAGCGATCTAACTACCGCGGCGGGCTCAATCGCTTTTGAGTTTCAAAGCAGCCTGACAAACGCCGGCCTTGCTGGCGCCTCCGGCTTCATGGCCGGCATAGCTCCGCTGCCGCCTGAATTCCAGTCGGCAATGGAAATCATCAAGAAAGCGTCCTCTGATCAGTCGGCCGGTATGGTTGTCGACTGGAAGTCGGTGGCGGATCAAGTGCGCGTGGTGCCCGGCGTCACTACTGAGATGGCAGACGCCCTGGAGAAAAGTGGTGGCGCTGCGGCTGAGAATGCCGAAAAGGTTTCCCAGCTTAAAGCGGCACTTACTGCGCTCACCGGCCAGACCGATGAAGACACACGCGCCCAGCTGGAGAACGCTGCCGCCAAGGCTGCGGCCGCAGGTATCGGGCAAAAGTATCTGGAGCAGTTGCAAAAACAAATCGCTGCCGCTCAAGATAAAACCGCTCTTGAAGCTGCCAATCGGTTTATTGCTGAAAATAAAGATCTCACTGAAGGGATGATCGTCGCAATCCGTCGCGCGGCCGCCGCGAAGGATGCGCAGAAAGCCTCTGATGACGCCGCTACCAAGGCCGCCCGGAAGAACGCCACCGAAGGGCAATCGGCCGCTAAGCAACAGCTCAAGTCGTTTGACACCGCAGAGGAAGGTTACAAGCGCCAGATCGAGCTGATCAACACCACCGGTGACAAGCAGAAAGACGCCACCGAGGTGATGAAGCTTTCCTTTGAGCTGCAGGAGGGGAAGCTCGGCAAGCTGAGCGAGGCTCAAAAGAAAAAGCTTATGGGCATGGCTGCCGAGCTGGATGCGCTGAACAAGCTGAAGAAGGCAAACGAGGATGACCTGAAGCTGACGGCGTTCAGGAATGCCCAGGGCGTCGGCACTCAAACCATGAAAGATGGGTTTGATCAGGAGCTGAAAGGCGTAGGAATGGGCGATAAAGCCCGGGACCGTATGCGCGCTGATTTGGCGCTTCAGCAGAAGTACGCGGCCGATGTCGCCAGCCTTAACGAACAGTTGCAGGCGAAAAGCATTGATAAGTCGCTTTACGATCAAGAAACGGCTGTCCTCGAGGAGGCGCTGGCCGAGCGGCTCATTGCGCAAGAACTGTATTACCAGGCTGTCGACGAGCAGCAAACCAATTGGATGAACGGCGTCAACGAAGCTTGGGCAAACTACGCAGACGCAGCGCGGGACTATTCGGCCCAGGCCGCAGACCTCACCAATACAGCGCTGCAAGAAGGGACCAGTGGACTGGGAACCTTCTTTTCTGACGTGGCCAGCGATGCGGAGGATGCCGACGACGCTCTCGGCGACATGGTCGGCAACTTCGCCAAGTCGATGCTCAAGGCGCTGGGCGACATGGCGGCGCAATGGTTGATCTATCAGGGCATTCAGTTGCTTGTGGGCAAGACCACCCAGGCGAGCGCTGCCGGGACTTTGGGTGCCAATGCGCAAGCCATGTCCCTGACGGCAGGACTTAACGCCTATGCCGCCACTGCGGGCATCCCCATCATTGGCCCTGCGGCCGCTCCGGCGGCAATGGCTACGGCCATGGCTGTTACCGGGCCTTTGGCTTCGGCTGTTGGTATGACTGCGCTTGCAGGTATGGCGCACGACGGTATCGACTCGGTTCCTGAGGATGGCAGCTGGTTTCTGCAAAAGGGCGAGCGGGTTACTACTGCTCAAACCAGCGCGAAGCTGGATGCAATGCTGTCCAGGATAGACAACGGCCTGAGCGGCGCACAGCCACAGGCACAGATCGGAGTTGGCAGCCTGGAGTCGATCGGCAATGGAAGGGTCGCCCTTGCGGGGACGTCGCCAGCCTCGGCCCCAAGCGCCCCAACACAGATCGTGTTCAACGCGCCAATCAATGTGCAGGCCCAACCGGGCATGACAGATCAGGAAGCAGCGCGCCAAGGACAGGCAATGTCTTCTGGGCTGGAGGCTCAGTTCGGGAAATTCCTTGATCGTGAAATGGGCCAGGGCGGCCGGCTGTGGAGGCGTTGATGGCTGAGACATTTACTTTTGACGTTGAGGTCGGCGCCGACGGCGATGTCAGCCAGCGCACTTGGGAGAACGAGTTCGGTGACGGCATGGCCCAGGCCGGCGGGATCGGCATCAACACCAAGAGCCAGATCTGGAACCTGGTGCACACCGGTGAGGATCTGCCGGGCGAGGAGTTGCCCGAGTTGCTGGCGTTTCTGGATCGGCACGAAGGCTACAAGGCCTTTCGCTATGCGCCGCCAGGCGAGCCGGAAGGCTGGTACCGTGCGAACGGATACAAGAAAAAGGCGCTCGGCGAAGAAATCTACACCGTCACCTTCACCGTTAAACAGGTGTTCAATCCCCGAATTTAACCCTCACCAAGCCCCGCCAAGTGCGGGGTTCCTTGTTTCTGGGGTCCTATGAATTACAACACCGATATTCAAAAGCTCGAGCCAGGTAACCAGATCAGGCTGTACGAACTGGACGCTACGCGCCTGGGCGCTACGGTTTGGCGCTTCCACGGCCACGCCCATGAGGGCGACATCGTCTGGCAGGGGCAGCTGTATTCGCCACTCCAGATCGAGGCCAAGGGCTTTGATATTCGCGGCGATGGCCGCCCAGCGACACCGACGCTGCAGGTGGATGACGAGCTCGGCGGCGTGCGCGGAGCGATTACCGCTCTTTGCTTCCAGTTCCGCGACCTGGCCGGTGCCAGGGTCAAAGTAATCGAGACGTTTCGCCACTTCCTGGATGCCGCCAACTTTCCCGACGGCAACCCGGAAGCCAGCGATCAATCGAAAACGAACCTCTGGTTTATCGAGCAGAAGACCGAGGCGTTGCCGAGCATCTCGGTCACGTTCTCGCTGTCGAGCCCTACCGATATGGAAGGGCAAATGCTCCCTGGCCAGCAGATAACCAAGCTCTGCAGGTGGGCCTGCCGTGGCGGGTACCGGCAGGAGGCTTGCGCCTACACAGGAGCTGCGATGTTCGATAAGAAGAACCAACCCACCGACAACCCCGCGCTCGACCGCTGTGGGGGCTGGTGGAGCAGTTGCAAGATCAGGGGCAACACCCGCCGGTTCGGTGGTTCCATGGGCGCAAGCCTCATCGCAAGTTCGAGGTAGTCATGCGCATCAATCAGAAACTGCAGAACGAGATCCGCGCACACGCCGAGCGGGCTTACCCGTCCGAGGCTTGCGGGGTGCTGGTGAAGTCTGCCGAGGGCCGCGAGTATGTGCCTTGCACGAACTTGGCCACAACGCCGCGAGAACACTTCCAGATCGATCACAAGGACCTGGCCCGCGCCGAAGACCGCGGGGAAGTGCTGGCGATCATCCACAGCCATCCGGATAAAGCGCCGAGACCCAGCATGGCCGACCGGGTCAGCTGCGAGTTGCACGAACTGCCCTGGGGCATCGTCGGCTGGCCTGGCGGTGACATTGAGTGGTTTAAGCCGTCCGGCTTCCAGGCGCCGCTGCTGGGCCGTGACTTTTCCCATGGCCTGCTTGATTGCTGGGCAGCTTGCCGGGACTGGTACGCCAGGGAGGGGGGCCTGCAGTTGCCGAACTTTGAACGGGCCGACCTATGGTGGGAATGCAAGGACGGCCCGAGCCTCTACGAGGACAACTTTGCGGCCACCGGCTTCTACCAGGTCAACGAGGCAATGCGCGGCGACATGCTTGTGTTGCAGATCCCTACGCCCGGGCGGGAGTGCTATTTCCCTAACCACGCCGTGATTTATCTGGGTGATGAGCCTGCGCTGCTCAGTGAGCCGGCGCCGAAGCTCGGCGGGTCAGGCCCGTTCATTTACCACCACATGCCCGGACGCCTGGCTGCCCGTGAAGTCTACGGCTGGTCGATGGCGAACAGGGTGAAACTGATCCTGCGGCACAAGGACTACCGCCCATGACCATGCGCACTATCAAGCTCGGCGGGGTGCTGGGCAAAAAGTTCGGCAAGGAGTACCGCCTTGATTTGAACGGTATTCATGACGCCACTGCGGCGCTGTGCGCGATGAAACCCGGCTTCGAGAAGTTCATGCGGACCGCACACGAGCGGGGCCTGGTCTTCGCTGTGTTTGTTGATGAGCGGAACGTCAGCGCGCAGGAGCTTGAGCTTGTCGGCCGTGCCGAAGGCGATATTCGCATACAGCCGATTATCCAGGGCAGCAAGCAGGCTGGCATGTTTCAGACATTGCTCGGGGTGGTGCTGATCGTGGCCGGCCTGTTTACAGGTGGTACTTCGTCTGCGCTCGGCATGGGCCTTCTGGCCGCCGGCGCTGCCGTGGGGCTAGGCGGTGTTGTGCAGATGCTCTCGCCTACCACCAAGGCAACCGCCGAGGGCAAGAACGACGACGGCAACAACCCGAGCTACGGCTTCGGCGGCGCGGTGACCACAATTGCCCAGGGCAATCCCTACCCATTGCTATACGGTGAGCGCGAGATCGGTGGCGCCATCGAATCTGGCGGGGTCTACACGCAAGACAACATCTGATTCAGCCCTTTAGACCGTTTTTGTTTCTGTTGGATAACCCCGCTTTTGAATCATCGTTATTGTCAGCCGAATCAGGGGCAGCTTGCATCATAGCTTCAAGTTCTAGGACAGCTTTTAGCCTCCCAACTGCTTGCGCTGCAAGCTCTGTCTCCACGACAAATACATGCTCTTCCGCAGTCAGGGTCTCATGCAAAATTTTCATTCTGGCTATAGAAGCGTTGGTTTGATGCACATCTTTAAAGTGCTGCAAAGAAAGTCTTCCCGCTTCTTCGCTATCGCAGGTGCAGTGCAGAAAGTCACCTTCTTTTACATACCAAACCTGTTTCGTGCCTTGTGGCTGAGTAGCTAGATCTAGTGCTTCTACGTGGAATAAGTCGGTCATATCAGCGCTCCTTGTCATGGGTTTCTTGTATATCAAAGATATGTAGCAAAGCGAAACAATCGAGCAAGTTTGCATATTTTTGCAGCCCGCCTTGGCGGGTTTTTGCATTATGGAGGGCGCATGAGCGCAGCAGCAAAGAAGACGTCCCGCGCCGCAGCGCGCACTCGCCGCGCCGTGATCGGCAGCAAAGGCGGCCAGGCCAAAGAGAAAAAGCCAAGCATTGCGCAGAATAGCGTTCCTTCGATCTCTACCGCGCGCATCCTCTACATGTGGAGCTGGGGACCAATTGTTGGCCCGGTTGATGGCCTGCGCTCGATCAAGCTGGACGGCACCCCAATCCAGGGCCCGGACGGCACATTGAACTACCCTGGCGTCAAATGGCAGTTCCGTAACGGTGAGCTGAATCAGGCTCGTCTGGAAGGCAACACCGAGTCCAGCAACGAGATCGACGTCAAGCAAGAGCTGATCTTTGGCACTCCCTGGCTGCACAGCATCACCAACCCGGTACTCGACGCGGTGCGCCTGCGCCTGAGCTGGCCAGTGCTTCGCAGCCAAGATGCAGCCGGCAACATCAACGGCGTGCGCATTGATTACGCGGTGGATATCTCTACTGATAATGGCCCCTACCTAGAAGCGCTGGTCTCGTTTGTCGACCGGAAGAACGTTACCGAGTACGAGCGAGCTCATCGGCTTGAGCTTCCCACCGGCAACCGTTGGACAGTCCGGGTGCGCCGCCTGACTCCGAATGCCAACTCCGACCTGGTGTCCGATCAGATGGTGGTCAAGGCCATCGCGGAGGTGGTCGATAGCGATCAGGAATATCCGCTCACCGCTGTAAGCAGCATCGAGTACGACGCCCAGACCTTCGGCGGCGACATCGCCAAGATTGCCGTGCTGATGCGCGGGCGCATCATTCGGGTTCCCACCAACTACAACCCGGAGACACGCACGTACTCAACATCTGGCACGGGTACGAGCAACGGCATTTGGGATGGCACCTTCAAAGAGGCCTATACCAACAACCCTGCGTGGATCTTCTACGACCTGGTGCTGCACCCGTACTACGGCCTCGGCGACCGCATCGACGCGACAATGGTTGATCGCTGGTCGCTCTATCGCATCGCGCAGTACTGCGATCAGATGGTGCCGGACGGAAAGGGGGGCATGGAGCCGCGTTTCACCTGCAACCTGTACTTCCAGAAGCAAGCCGAAGCTTATGCAGTGCTCCAGGACCTGGCCTCGATCTTCCACGGCCTGGCCTACTGGGACGGCAGCCAGATCGTGGTCAACGCCGATATGCCGGGCGACCCGGTGTTCACCTACAACCAGACGCAGATCCTGAACAACGGAGCCATTAAGTACGAGGGCACCCGGGCGCGGGACCGGCACACGCTGTACATGGTCGGATGGGACAATCCAGACCAGGGCTTTGAAACGGACAAAGAGCCTGTCTTCGACGATGAGGCAATGATCGAGCTTGGCGGTATCGTGCGCGAAACCACGGTTGGCGCCATTGGCTGCACATCCCTGGGTCAGGCGCAGCGCGCAGGACAGTGGGCGGCGCTGACCGAGAAGCTACAAACACAGGGCGGAGTGTTTCGTGTCGGCCTTGACGGTGACATTCCCAAGCCTGGGCAGGTCATCGCGGTGGCCGACCCCATGCTGGTGGGCCGCAAAAACGGCGGACGTATTGCCGCAGCAGCGGGCCGGTTGGTCACTCTGGATCGCGACACTGTGGTGCCGGTCGGTGCCCGCTTGATGGTCAACCTTCCCAGCGGCAAGTCAGAGGGCCGGGTGGTCAAGTCTGTGGCAGGGCGAGATGTGACCGTCATGGCCGACTTCAGCGAGCAGCCGCAGGCGGAGTGCGGGTGGATTCTCGACTACCAAGACTTGAAGCTGATGCAGTTCTATGTACGCAACGTCACGCGGCCGGAGTGGCACCAGTTCCAGCTCGAGGTGATCCAGCACGACCCGAGCAAGTTTGACGCTATCGACAACGGCGCCGTAGTGGATCCTCGCCCAATCACTGGTATTCCGATTGGCAGCCAGGACGCACCGGCCCGCGTCATGCTCAGTCAGCACGTCGTGATTGAGCAGGGCATCGCCGTCACGGTGATGTCGATCGCCTGGGATGCAGCGCCAAACGCTGTGGCTTATGACGTTGAATGGAAGTGGGGCGCCCGGGAGTGGATCAGGGTTCCGCGTACCGCCGAGCAGATGGTCGACGTCCGCGGTATTTACTCGGGCCAGTACATGGCCCGGGTGCGGGCGGTTAGTGCGCTCAACGTTTCGTCGATTCCGGCAACCTCTGCGCTGACCAACTTGGAAGGCAAAACCGGCCTGCCGCCGGCAGTGTCGTTCCTTACCACCAAAAGCCTTGTGTACGGCATAGGCATTCAATGGGGTTTTCCACCAGGCGCAGAGGACACCGAGCGCACGGAAATCTGGTACAGCCAATCGGCTGACCGGGCGACCGCGATAAAGCTGAGCGACTTTAGTTACCCGCAGGCCAAGCACGAGATGCACAGCCTGCTGGCAGGGGCGAGTCTGTTCTTCTGGGCGCGCCTCGTAGACCGGACTGGCAACGTTGGCCCGTTCTTCCCTATACCCGGCGCCGTCAATGGCCAGGCCAGTTCTAAACAGAGCGATTACGAGGCGTACTACGCTGAGAAAATCGGCAAGGGCGCCCTGTACCAGAGCCTGCGTGAAGAAATCGAGCTGATCACCGGCGACGGCCCTGGCTCAGTAAATGAACGCCTCGAGGAAGCCAAGCAGGAGCTGAAAGACCTGATCGACCAGGTGAACGACGCACTCGCCTACGACCCTGCGAAACCTTATCTGAAGGGCGACATTGTCCGACTGGATCAGCGCCTCTACCAAGCGAAAGGCCCTGTGCCTGCGGGAAAAACGCCGCCCGACGTGACGTACTGGATAGATATCGGCACTATCCTTGAGACCACTGATGCATTGGTGTCCCAGGTCCAGATCATCGAAACCAAGATCGAGGAAATCGATGGCAAGGTGTTGGCCACAGCCACCTCAGTTGAGGCGTTGCGCTCAGCTGCTCGTGGTGATGACGGCGCCGGCGATCTTGCAGACGCAGTCAGGGGCTGGACGTCAACAGCTGATCTTGCTGTAGAGCGTAAAACCCGAGCCAGCGAAAACGATGCAATGGCTCAGCAGCTGCTAAACCTGGGTGCCCAGGTAGGTGACAACAAGTCGTCACTTACTGTACTGGAACAGGTTGTTGCATCGAACCGCGAGACGTCCGCAGCGCAGATCACCAAACTGAACAGCGATCTGTCTGCGGTCGATGAAAAGGCGAGCGGCACTGCTCAAGCGCTCACCAGCCTTGACACAAAAGTCACAAACCTGGATGGGAAGATCACATCCCAGGCGTCGAGCAATGAGGCGCTGCGGGCTTCCGTTCGTGGGGACGATGGCTCTGGTGATCTGGCTGGCGCGATCAAGGCATGGGAGTCAACCGCCAGCTTTGCAGCTGAGAAGGTTGTGCAGGCGAGTGCAAACGAGGCGTTGACCAAAACTACGGAAACGCTGCAGTCGAGCATTGGACAGACGAGTGCGTCGGTGCAAACGGTAAGCGAGACGGTTGTCCGGCTGGACGGCAGAGTATCGGCACAGACCACCATGAAGGCTCAAACCATCGTAGATGGCAGAAAGGTTGTGTCCGGCCTGGCGTTCGGTTCGAACGGAGAGCAGTCGGAGTTTCTGATCTTCGCTCAAAGGTTCGGCGTCGTTAACGAGATAGACGGAAAGATCGACCCGATGTTCGTCATTGAGAACGGCCAAGCCGTATTCAATACGGCGATTATCAGCAAGGCGATCATTCAAGAAATTGTTCTGGGGATGGTGCTTCGCTCTCCGGCGGTGGACTCGCTTGGGCGTCCACTGCTGGAAATCAATATTCCCGCTGGCACCTTCACGTTGCGAAGCGCGGGCACTGGTGGTTCATCGCTGCTCAACAACGACGGATTGACGGTGTTTGATGCAGGTGGGGTCGACCGCGTATCGGTCGGGAGACTTTCGGTATGACTTTCGGTATGCGGATCAAGGGGCCTACAGGCGTCGTTGAACTTGATGAAACGTCATTCACAATGAGGGTGGTGTACTCCGAAATAATAACCCCTCAAACTTGGGGGGCGAAGTTTATAGATATAGCGATTCCCGGAATTAACCCTCAAAACGCCGCCGCTTTTCCTACGCCAGTTCAGGCAGTCAACTCGCTATCCGACGCGCAGGTAGAGCCAGAGATTCTAAATGGTGCGGTACGGGTATGGAGAACCATCAAGGGCGATCCATACAATACATCTACCATAACAATTACAAGGCAGCGACTGACAGTCGTAAGGTTTAAATGATATGGCAGAATCGTATGGCCTCATATTTAAGTCTGGTGACGATAATCGAGTAGTAATTGATTCGGAGTATTCGAGGCTCGTTGTTATGTACAAGGGTAGGTACGTTGGAACCGAGGAGGGTGGTAACTCCTCTTCAACCTATTTCCCATCACCCATCACAACCCAAGAACAGCCCCTTGTTTTCATTCGTCCTGATAGTGCAAACGGCATCATTGGCATGAGCAACCTTGAAATATTTGGATCTGCGGGTAACTGGACGGGGTTCAGGGTTCGTATTTTCAATATGTATACGATCAAGCCAGTGGGGCGATGGTTCGTTGCTGGGTACGTGGCCCAGCCATTAGCTATTTTTGGTGTGAGGCTTCGTGATGCAAGTCGCAAAACGATTTTCGATTCAGGTACACCCGCCGCTCAGTTTGTCAGGGCTAGCAATACTTGGACTTATGCCGGGAGCGGCACTACTGGGCAAGGTGTGTCAATAACGTACTTTAATTCACAGTTTAATCTGAATGAAGACGAGTACATGCTCATAAATAATCTATGTATGCAGGCGGTAACAATTGGCTCTGGTACAGCTAATCGCCAGATTGCAGCTATGTGGAACTATCCAAGCAGAATTCTCACTCTCGGTATGATTGGGGTGCAGAACGCGATTGTCACAGGCGTAACTGTGATGGTTGGTAGGGTTTCTCAGTAGCGCCAGACGGTAAGTCATATATTAACTAGAAAGTTTTGGAGAGTGACTATGGCTTCTTGGTTTTCAGAAGGGACCGTTAACGTTACGAACGGCAATGCCGTTGTAACTGGCGTCGGTACGAAGTTTTCTAACTGCCGGTCTGGCGACATGTTTGTCGGTCCAGACAACGGCATCTATCAGGTAATCAACCCGTCGAGCAATACCTCTGTCTCGATCTCTCCAGCGTACCGGGGCGCCACCTCAGCGGGCGCCGCATATGGAATCGTGCCCGTGAATGGGTACCCAAAGGCCCTGGCCGATGCGGTCAACCTGATGGTTCAGCAGTGGGGGGCGACATTGGCGGGCCTTGGTACGGTCTCCACTCAAAACACTGTACCTGTAACCATGGGGGGCACCGGCGGCACCACCCCAGCTGCGGCCCGAGCTGGGCTTCAGTTGGGTAGTGCGGCTGTGGCTTCTATCGGCTACGAGAACGGCAACGTCGCAGATGCTTATGCGACTGGCAGAACACGGACGAGCGTAGTTCAAAGTTGGCTGACCAATCCTGTGCATGGTCTTGACCCCAACCTCTATCCGCCAGGGTCTCCTAGCATGCCCTCCGGCGGCACGGGCTACTGGTACAAGCAGATTTTCCGTCATTCGGACGGCTCTAACAGACTGACAGTCGCGTGGCCGTACGGCCTGGCTGGTAACACCGGCACTATCAAGTTTCAGTCTATTTACGATGGCGCCACAACACCCTGGCTTGAGCTATACCACACCGGAAATACCACTCGCGCCGCTGACGGCACACTCAAGGCTATCTAAATGACAACTCGCGCAGCAGTAAACATTCTCGGTGCTGACGGTGCCGTTATTGATGTCACCTCCCTGGGTGCTAACACCATCACCACCCAGCACCCCGGCCCTGGCCAATACCTGGTGCACGGAACGCTTGGCATGGTTCCGCCGCCAGAAGGCTGGGGTTATGTGTTGAATCAGGTCGATGCGTCTTGCTCGGTAGCCATAAATTACAACGACGGGGTGCTGGCCGTAAGCGTGGCGAAAGATGGCGAGCCCGCCGACTTGGCGCACAGCATCACTCTGCATGTAGCCGTGGATTCATTGCCAGTGCAGGTGGTTCCTGAGCTAACAGCGCCTGAAGCCGACCCCATGGAGACTGCTTTTGCGGAGATCACCCGCTTGCGGGCCGTCGCAGACTATGCGATCGCACCACTCCAGGACGCCGTAGATGTCGACGAAGCCACGGACGCAGACCTCGCCGCACTCAATTCCTGGAAAAAGTACCGTGTTGCGCTGAGCCGCGTTATTGAGCAGCCGCAGTTCCCGGATGCCATTGAATGGCCCGTAGTGCCCGCGTGATTGTCATCGGTCACCGCCGCCCGCCTTGAGCGGGTTTTTTATTGCCTGGAGAAAAGTATGAACGCAACCGAGAAAGACCGGGACATCCTGGCGCGCACCCTGTGGGGAGAGTCCCGCGGCGAAGGGCTGGATGGTCAAATTGCCGTGGCCTGGACCATCCGCAACCGTGTGTTCGACGGCAAGGCTAAGTCGTGGTGGGGGGAGGGCTACGCCGGTGTGTGCCTGAAACCCTGGCAGTTCAGCTGCTGGAACCAGAACGACCCGAACTACGCCTACCTGAGCGGCGCCAAGCAGATCCCGGCTGCGCAGTTTGCCCAGGCCCAGCGTGCGGCTGACCAGGTGATGTCCGGCGCCGCGCCTGATCCAACCGGCGGCGCCACGCATTACTACGCGACCACGATGCCAAAGGCCCCAGCCTGGGCGGCAAAGGCCAAGCAGACGCTGCGCCTTGGTCACCACATATTCTTCAAGGATGTGCCGTGATGACGCCGGTACAGAAGCTGATCGGCCTTGGGCTGGCAATCCTGCTGGCGCTGGCCATCGGCTTTGGTAGTGCGTGGCAGGTTCAGGGCTGGCGTATGGGCAAGAAGATGGCCGAGCGTATTGCGGAGCAGGGAGCCCACCATCAGAAGGAACTGGATGCAATCACTGGCGAGGCCTGGCGTCAGCAGGCGGCCGAACAGGACAAGCGCCTGGCCTTGGAGCAGCAGCTCGCCGGCCAGGACCAACAACATTCCAAGGAGTTATCCGATGCCCAGCGCAACCAAGCTCGCCTGCGTGATCAGCTTGCTACTGCTGATGTCCGGCTGTCAGTCCTCATCGAGGACTCAACCAGTGGCTGCAACGTGCCTACCGCCCCCGGCACCGTCGGCGTGGTTCATGCAGCCCGTCGAGCCCAACTTGACCCAGCGCATGCGCAACGAATTGTCGCCATCACCGACGACGGGGACAACGCCATAATCGCCTTGCGTGCGTGCCAGGCGTACGTCAGGGCTGTGGCTCCTTGAGTGCCCGCAGCTCTTCCAGCAATCGCTGGTTTTCCCTGAGAAGGTGGTCCCTCTGTTCCGTGATTATCGCCAACCCGTTTAACTTGCGGCCCTGGCGTGAGTTTTCCAGGTTCAAGACAGCTACTTGGGATAGGGCGGCTTTCAAGGAATTCTCCGCTTGATCCTTTCCCGTCATCAGTAGGTCATTCATCTGCACCAGGCCGGCGATATTCGCCCGCGCTCGACGCAGCATGCGCTCGGTCTCCACCATCTCATCTACCAAGATTGCGCATTGGTGCTGGTACATCTCCAACGGGGTGGGGCAGCCGAGCCAGTCATCGGTGTCCATGTCAACGTTCATAGCGTGAATCTCAAATACTGTATGTGCGTACAGTAATCGAGGTGTTGCAGGTTTGGGGAGTGGTGTTCGTCGGCAGGACGCCGGGATGGGAATCACTGTAGCAATATACAACGCTAAATTATTGATTCTTATAGGGCTATAAGCTTGTTTTTGGCCTAGCCTAAATACGCGTGATTTCTATATATATCAAATGCTTACGAGCGTTCCGGGGTCACCTTGACATGGTGGGGGTCGTTGGTTCGAGTCCAATCGCGCCTACCAAACAAAATCCGCTCTGCTGGGCGGTCTAGAAGGGCTCACCGAAAGGTGGGCCCTTTTTTGTTGCCTGAAATTTGGGCAAAGGAAAGCCAAGACGCCGAGCGGCGTCCTTTCAGGGCTTGAATGTTCGATCAGGCGAACAGCGTCGCCACCGCCAGCAGGCAAATTACCTGGGCGAACAGCTGGCAGCGTATTTCGCCAAGCGTGGTCGCCATACTACTCATTTGTCCGGCATACATAGCGGGAACCCTCATTGTCGGCATGACGCCGTGAATGAACTCCAAGTACACACATCTGCATCGTGGAGTATAGGCGCTGATCAGGAATTTTCCCTGCCGACGCCATAGCGCGTTCATCCTCGCGATATTTCCAAAAAAACTGCGCTGAATCTCTGCATGGCACCGTACCGCCCGAAGCCATCCCCCCACAAAAATTATTGGTTTGCAGCAACAATTTTTCTTGTTGGACACCCCCGGCCCCAGGCAGCAAAGTTGCGCCACTGACGCTCGACCTTCCAGGTCAACAATAAAAAACCGAGCCGACTGCACGCCACTTTCACGCTGTGAGCCCTTTGCCCACATCCTGCTGTAATGGCGCCGCAGCGCGCACTAAAGGACCTCCCCGCCATGCAAACTGTTGTGAACTTATGGCCGTTGATCGGCGTACTTGTCATCGTGGTCGGCTTTGTATTGCGCTTCAATCCGCTGTTGGTGGTCACCGCGGCCGCCATCGCCACCGGGCTTGCCGCCCAGTTCCCGCTGGAAAAAATCCTAGCCACCATGGGCGATGGCTTCCTTCAGACCCGTGCCTTGCAACTGATTCTGTTATTGCCGCTGGCGGTGATTGGCCTACTGGAACGCCATGGCCTGCGCCTGCATGCGCAGAACTGGATTGCACGCTTCGAACGCGCCACGGTCGGGCGCTTGCTGATCATTTATCTGTTTGTGCGTGAGTCCACGGCGGCCATGGGGTTGACCAGCCTGGGTGGGCATCCGCAGATGGTGCGGCCGCTGCTGGCGCCGATGGCCGAGGGCGCAGCGGAAAAACGCTATGGCAAGTTGCCGGATAAGCTGCGCCACAAGGTACTGGCCATGTGCGCTGCCACCGACAACGTCGGGTTGTTCTTTGGTGAGGACATCTTCGTGGCCTTTGGTGCGATTGCGTTGATGCACACCTTCCTGCTTGGCTCGGGGATTGATGTGGAGCCGCTGCACATTGCGGTGTGGGGCATCCCGACGGCGATCTGCGCCTTCATCATTCACGCTATCCGGTTGCATCGTTTCGACCGGCGCTTGACCCACGAAATGAGCTCGGCCACCGCTCCGGTGGAGGCTGCTCAATGATTATTTCCATTCAATACCTGTACTGGCTGGCGGGCGTGCTGTTGCTGATCACCGCCGGCATGATCCTGCTCGACCGTTCCCACCCCAAGCGCTGGTCCAGTGCGCTGTTCTGGTTGTTGTTCGCCGTACCGTTCCTTATAGGCGAGCGCCTGCCTTCGGTGGTCATCGGAGTGGGTGTGGTGGTGATGGCATTGATTGCGGGCTTGGGCGGCGTTGGTCGTGGCCAGCATGCCGAGTTGCACGACAAGGCGTCCCGCGCCAGTGCCGGGCGCCTGGGCCACAAATTGTTCATTCCGGCGTTGGCGATTCCGCTAACCACGGTGATTGGCTCAGTGTTGCTCAAACACACCGAAATCGGTGGTGTACCGCTGCTGGACCCGAAGAACACCACCTTTGTCTCCCTCGGCATCGGTTGCCTGATCGCCCTTGGCCTGGCCTGCTGGCTGACCAGGGATACGCCGGTACAAGCGTTACGCGAATCCCGTCGCCTGACCGAAGCCCTGGGCTGGGCCATGGTGCTTCCGCAAATGCTGGCGATGCTCGGGCTGTTGTTCAATGAGGCCGGGGTGGGCACGGCGGTCGCTCATGTCACCACCACCTACATCAACCTGGACTACAAGTTGGTGGCGGTGATGGTCTATGTGTTGGGCATGGCCTTGTTTACCGTGATCATGGGCAATGGTTTTGCGGCCTTTCCGGTGATGACCGGTGGCGTCGGCGTGCCGGTGCTGGTGGGGATTTACGGCGGCAACCCTGCGGTGATGGCGGCGATTGGCATGTTCTCTGGCTATTGCGGTACGTTGATGACGCCGATGGCGGCCAACTTCAATATCGTACCGGCGGCGCTACTGGAGCTGCCGGATAAAAATGCGGTGATCAAAGCCCAACTACCCACGGCGCTGATGATGCTGGTGGTCAATATCGTGCTGCTCTATCTGTTGATGTGAGGCGACTGTGCAAAACGTATTGCTGACGGGCTTCGAGCCCTTTGATAAGGCGGCGGTGAACCCCTCTTGGGAGGCCGTGCGCCAGTTGGACGGTGTGCAGCTGTGCGAGGGGGTGCAAATGGTTTCGCATTGCTTGCCCTGCGCATTTGCCACTGCGGCCGAAACCTTGCTCCAGTTGATCAACGAACTGCGGCCGGCAATGGTCATCGCCACGGGCCTGGGGCCTGGGCGCAGTGATATTTCCGTCGAGCGCGTTGCGATCAACGTAAACGATGCGCGTATTCCCGACAATCTGGGGGCGCAGCCGATTGATATTGCGGTAGTGGATGGCGGCCCGGCGGCGTACTTCTCGACGTTGCCGATCAAGGGCATGGTCAAGGCGGTACGTGAGGCGGGTATCGCGGCTTCGGTATCGCAGACGGCGGGGACGTTTGTGTGCAACCAGGTGTTTTATCATTTGCAGCACGCCTTGGTGGGGACTGGGGTGCGCAGTGGGTTTATTCACGTACCTGGTTTGCCTGACGCGGGCGAGCCTTCGATGGCGCTATCGACAATAGTCGAGGGGTTGCGTGTGGCGGCGTTGGCAGCCTGGCAAACCCAGGTAGATATCGCCTTGAGTGGTGGTCAGGTGAGCTGACGGCAGGCGCTGTTGTTTGGGTACGCTGTGTTGCGATTTCAACTACAGTTCAAGGACATATTTGCCTTGGGAAGTCGCCATGTTAAAGCGTACGAAGTTCGTGTCGGTTGCGTTGTCCCTTGCACTGTCCGTGACCAGTGGCCTTGCCTTTGCAGATCCAGGGAATGGCAAAGGCCAGGGTAACAATAAAGGTGATGTCTACGGTGGGCAGGGCAAAGGCCAAGGCAATAGCAAGGGTGATGCCTATGGTGGGCAGGACAACGGCAAAGGTCACGGTAATAACAAAGGTAATGCCCAGGGCGGGCCGGGTAAGGCCAAAGACAAGGGCGGCCAATCCAGAAATGACTTCAGCGTTGATCGCGGTCTTGTACTGAACGTGCTGGGCGGTCACCGCGATTATTGGCGCCCAGGGCCAGCCTTGCCGCCTGGCATTCAGAAAAACCTGGCACGCGGCAAGCCCCTGCCGCCCGGCATTGCCAAGAAGCTGGACGGCCGCTTGCTGGGGCAGTTGCCTCGCTACGACGGTTACGAGTGGCAGCAAGCGGGAACCGACTTGATATTGGTGGCCATTGCGACCGGTATCATCTACGAAGTTCTGAACGGTGCGTTTGATTGAGTCGCAGCGCCCTCAGGCTTCACGGCCGGGGAAAAACAACTCAAAACAGGTCACGCCGTCTTCACTGCTTACGCGGTACCGCCCGTTATGCAGCTGCATGATGGTCGCCACGATCGATAGTCCCAGGCCGTTGGACTGGGCTGACCGCTCGCGGGATTCATCCACCCGGTAGAACCGTTCGAACAGCCGCGGCAGGTGCTCGGCCGGGATCGTCTGGCCGTGGTTGCTGACCCTCAGGTTGATGCCCGCACCATCCGGCACTGCCTGGATACTCAGTTCCGAGCCCGGCGCGCCATATTTGATGGCGTTGGCGCACAGGTTGGCCAGGGCACGGCGCAGCAACATCGGTTCAGCCCAAATCACCCCTTCGCCCAAGGCGGTGATGTGCATGTCCACATCACCGGCCAACCCCTCGAAGTAATCCGCGATGCGTTCCACTTCATCCGCTGCGTCCAGCGCCTGGCGTTGGCGCAGTGCGCTGGCGGGGTCGGTGCGGGCCAGGAACAGCATGTTGTCGAGCATTCGCGCCAGGCGTTCCAGCTCTTCGACATTGGAGGCCAGCAGTTGCTGGTAGCTCTCGATGCTGCGCTGCTGCTGCAGGGCAACCTGGGTTTCGCCGAGCAGGTTGTTGATCGGGGTGCGCAGTTCATGGGCCATGTCGGTGGACACTTGGCCCAGTTGTACAAAGCCTTTGGCCAGGCGTTCAAGCATGGTGTTGAACGAGTCGATCATGGGCAGCAACTCTTTCGGTGCGCCGTGGCTGTCGAGCCGTTCGGCCAGGTTGCTGACGCCGATCCCTTGGGCATGCCGGGCCAGGCGGCGCAATGGCAGCAAGCCGCGATGAACCAGCAGGTAACCCACCAGCGCCAGGATGATCGCGGCGATACTCGCCAGGATGTATACGCTGAGTCGATAACTGGCGAGCACCGCGGTGCGCTCGGTCATCAGGCGGCCGCTGGTGATTTGCAGGCTGCCCAGGTCGCCGGAGTCGATAGCCACGGCCACCAGCGAGAAGGGAATACCGTTCAGGCCTGGCAAATGTTGCACGTCGCTCAACATGAGTTTGTGATCCTTGGGCAGCGGCTGGATCGACGGCAACTCAATATTCCCCGGGTTTACCAGCAGCAGTGGCTGTTTGTCGGGGGCGGCAATGCTCAGCACGGATTCGCGGTTGCCCAACATGTTCTGGAACAGCTCTGGCTTGGTCTTGATCAGGTCCAGGGTATTGCTGTCGTTGAGCAGGTTGCGTAACTGGTCCACCCGGGATATCAGCGCGGCGTCATCGCGGCGGATCAGTTCGCGCTCCAGTTCCCGGTACAGCGCCACGCCCAGGGTGGCCAGCAAGGCGAAGGCGAGCAGGGCGAAGATCAACGCCAGGCGCAGGGTCAGGGAGTAAGGGTGTTGACGGTTCATGGCTGGGTATCGAAGCGGTAGCCAATGCCCCGCACGCTGTGGATCAGCTTGAGCTGGAACGGGTCGTCGATTTTCAGGCGCAGGCGGCGCACGGCGACATCCACCACATTAGTGTCGCTGTCGAAGTTCATGTCCCATACCCGCGAAGCAATCAGCGAGCGGGACAGCACCTGGTCCTGGTGCGTCGCGAACAGATGCAGCAGGGCGAACTCTTTGTTGGTCAGGGTAATGCGCGTGCCGGCGCGGGTGACCCGACGTTTGAGTACGTCAATGTGCAGGTCGGCGATTTGCAGTTGCTCTTCATCCCGGCTCGGACCACGACGGTTGAGGGTACGCAGGCGCGCCACCAGTTCGGCGAACGAAAAGGGCTTGATCAGGTAGTCATCGGCACCCAGCTCAAGGCCTTTGATGCGGTCGGCGATGTCATCGCGGGCGGTGAGGAACAGCACCGGCGTATCGGCTTCTTTGCGCAGGCGGCGCAGCACTTCCCAGCCATCCATTTTCGGCATCATCACGTCCAGTACGATCACGTCGAACGGCGTTTCAAGGGCCTGGTGCAAGCCGTCCACGCCATCGCGGGCCAGGCTTACGCAATGCCCGAGCTCCTGCAGGCCATTGAGCAGATAATTACCGGCCTTGGGTTCGTCTTCGACTACGAGGATGTTCATGGAAGGTGCTCTGCTCCAATAAGTTGCGCCAGTGTAGCCCGATCAATTGTCATTGGCGCAACCGGTGCCCTGGACTTGGTAATCCAGCACATGTTCGCGGTCTTGGTGGTCCAGATAGCGCAGTTGCGCCGGCACAACCCCGCATTGGCCGTAGGTGTCGGTGCTCGACAGCACCCTGGCGACATCCAGGTGCACGAAGAAGCCGGTTTTGTCGTGGATCACGTTGGTAGCGGGGGCGGTATCGGCAGCGAATGCCGAGCCAGTGGCGAGCAAAGCGGCGAAGCCCAGGGCAATCAGTTTCATGGTGGTGTCTCACGTTCCGGGTGGGTAGTGAGCTCACGGTAACCAGGCGACCCCAACAGCCAACCAACAGGATCATGACAAGTTCGTCATTTTTTACTTGGAGGTGACGGGCCAGGACTCGGCGTTTACAAGCGTCGAGGTGATCCGTAGATTGCAGGGCCCAGCCCATGAGGAAGCCGCGCAGTGTCCAGCCCAACTCCAAATGTATTTACCCGGCGTTACCGCGCCTTTCTGTTCGATATGGACGGGACCCTGCTCAACTCCATTGCCGCTGCGGAGCGCGTCTGGAGCATCTGGGCTGCACGGCATGGCTTGGATGTCGAGGCGTTTCTGCACACCATTCATGGCGCCCGCGCGATTGATACGATCACCCGCCAGGCATTGCCGGGCGTCGATCCGCAGGTAGAAGCCCAATGGATCACCGAGGCTGAGCTGGACGATGTCGAAGGCATCGTGGCGATTCCCGGCGCGGTGGCGTTTTTGGCGAGCCTGCCCGTCGATCAATGGGCGTTGGTCACCTCAGCGCCAAAGGCATTGGCCGTGCGCCGGCTGCAAGCAGCGGGCATCCCCGTGCCGGCGGTACTGGTGACAGCCGAAGATGTGAAGACGGGCAAGCCCGATCCGGCCTGTTATGTGCTGGGTGCTCGGCGCCTGGGCGTGCCGGTGCAGGACTGCCTGGTGTTCGAGGACGCCACAGTGGGTATTCAGGCTGGGGAAGCGGCGGGGGCGGATATCATGGTGGTGACCTCGACACACGTGGCGCCGATGGTGACCGCCCATGCTTGCATCGAGCAATACGGTGCGTTGAAAGCCGAGCGTGGGGCTGATGGCTTGCTGTCCTTAAGTTCGTTGGCGCCATGATACGTGGAAGGCCGAGCCCGTTACCGGTCTCGGCCTTCCATGCAGTCGATGGGATCGGACAGTGCCTGCAGTCGGCTGTTTTTCATCCCCTGGCGCGACACCACCATTTCCCTGAGTATCTCGGTGGCGAGCCGGTTGATGGCTTCTGTACCGTGATAATGCGCGCGCACGATGCCGGTAATCGCGAAGTGATCGGTTCCCGGGCCGCTGAGAACGGCTGAGAGAGTACCGTCGGCATGCAGCGTGCACTCAACGGTATAGCTGGGCAGGCGCGCTGCCAGTGCTGACTCGATCTGGGCTTTACTGAGGGTATCCATCTGTATCTGCACCTTTGACTGACTGCGCAAGCCCAATGATAGGTGGTGCGGCGGCGCTGTAAATACCGGCGATCCGATAACAGGTAAACGCCCTCAACGTGCGGTTTTTCCATGGGTGCGATGAGCGGCGCGCTGACGCAGCTTGCGCAAGATCACCTTCTGGATGGGCTTGAGGCAGAACGCAAGCAGGTAGCCACAGAGCAGAAGCGCAAGATCCAACCAGGAATGGGTGTCGGGATCGGCCCCTTCCACTTCCATTCTCAAGCAGCACCCGAGTGCCACGAAGACCAGCCCTATCAGCAGGGCGATCATCCAGGATCTTGAAACAAGCGGTTGCGACGCGGCTGGCCTCATCGACGTGTTCCCGAAATGCACTCGGACGGCAGGATAAAGTGTCAGAAGTTGGGCTGCCAATAGCGCGACAAGTTCCGGATGCCCTGACAGTTTCATCTTGCAGCGAAGGAAGGGCTCAACGTGCGCTGGTCACCCGGGAAGCGCGAACAGGCCAATTGGGTTTTCGCCAGCCGTTACAGTGAACGAAAAGGCTGGCTACTGGAGGCGTTTCAAGGCGTCTGGTTTTTGTCAGGTGCAGTCAGGCCGGCCTGGATACGCTGGTAAATCTCCTCGCGATGCACGGCAACATCCTTAGGTGCGTTGATGCCGATTCGTACTTGCTGGCCGCTAACGCCCAGGATGGTGATCGTAATGTCATCACCGATGTTTATGCTTTCACCGACTTTGCGGGTGAGTATAAGCATGGACTTCTCCTTGAATTACTTTTAAGGACACATGTTTCAGACAGGGTAGGTGTCGGATGTGTGTAGCTTACTGCGAAGCGCTTCCCTGTGACTGCCTCTTTCTAGGACGCATAGAGGCGACATTAATTCCCATGGCGGTATCATACAGGTCGCGATACATGATTCGCATTGTTTAAGCCAACGTTTATGACGGCCAGAATAGACAGTGAATGGTAAAGTTGCCTCTTTGATCCTCAAAGGAGCAGGGCAGTGCGTAAAGTAGCGATGGCAATTGTGGTGTTGGCGTTGGCCGGATGCGGTGAAGGTAAGTCGGTCGACGCCCCCAAGGCCAAGCCTGCCGTGACCGAAAGCCTGCCGCAAACCGGTGCGATTGCCGCTCAGGAATGGGATATACGGGTCGGCCCGCCGGACCATAAGCTGCAGGCGATCACCGACCTGACCGCCTGGTTGCTGGAGCACGGGTTCAATTTCTACATCGTGAAAGTCGACGGCAAGGATGAGGTGCTATTGGGGCCGTTCGCGACCAAAGCCGAGGCCGAAGCCAAGCAGGCGCTGCTAAACGAAAAAATGGCGCGGGCCAAGAAAAACGACACCGTGTCGGAGATTATCGAACACCAGGCTGCGCAGTAGCGGGCGAAGTGGGCGGGCCCCCGCCCACAGTCAGCCGCAGGCCTTCAGGTTGACCGGGCCGACGAATTCATTACCACGTCCCATCACGCACGCCACTGTCTGGTTGCGCTGGCGCTCCCAGGTTTGCACCGGATAGGTCTTGTTCCAGGCTTCATACAATTGCCGGTCCTGCTTCGACAGGCGCAGGCCATACTGCTTGCTCATATAAAAATACGTGCGTGCGATCATCCCGCGAATGGACGGGCGCGGCATGACTTTCTTCGCCTTGAAGTCCACCTGGGTCAGGCATGAGCCGTACTGCCCGCTTTGCACCGGCAGCCAGCCAAAACTGAAGTTGTTACGGTCACCATTCACTTCGCCGATGCTCGGCACCAGGTTGTGCAGGTCTGCCTCGGCGCGCTTGAACACCTCATCATGGCGCGTGCAGTTTTTTCGCCCGCCATTTTGCCAGCATTGGCGCTGATGTCCGATTTGCCAGGCCGGCACGATGTGTTCCCACTCAATGCGTGCAGCGCGGTTGGCGTTTTTGCGGGGGATGTAACCGCAGGCTTTCAGGTTCACCCGGTTACCGGTGTATTTGCAGCCGCAATAAAATTCGGTGGATTGCGGCGCGTAGAGCTTCCAGGCGATCTTCTTGGCTTCGCTAAAGGTGCGAGGGGCTTGGGCGTTGGCAGTGAAGGTTAAAAACAGACAGCACACAGCAATAAAACGGGCACTCACAATCAATCTTCCTTCGGTACAACCCAAAAAATCTGCACGCCACCGTCGTCCCGATAGGCGAGGGTGACGTTGTCATTCTCTGCAATCTCTTCCAGTAAACGTTGCCAATCGTTCTCCGGTTCCTCGGGTAAACGGAAGATCAACGCCGCCTTGGCTTTCTGCGCGTTGGTCGAATTGATGATTTTTTGCACGCGGATAGCCAGGCGCTGATAGGCGTCAGGCGCTGCAGGTGCTGCGGAAGAGGGCTTTGCCACAGAGCATTCCTTAATTGGCTGTACGCACATACAGTATTTAACTGTAGGCAATTTCGCAACTGCTTAAATTTCAAGAAGTTCGTCTGACAGCGAATCAGGGAGTTTGTTGAAGTTCGGGGGGAGAGGGGCTGAATGTGGCGAGGGAGCTTGCTCCCGCTCGGGTGCGTAGCGCCCGCAAGTATTTTGGGCGCTTCGCAGCCCAGCGGGAGCAAGCTCCCTCGCCACAAAAGCATCTTTCTACAGATGAATCAGCAGGGATTAGTATTCCCAGAAGATCCGTTGCAGTTCCTTGCTGTCCTGGGTCTTGGTCAGGGCGACCATGGCCAGGATGCGGGCTTTCTGCGGGTTCAGGTCAAGGGCGGCGACCCAGTCGTATTTGTCGTCTGGCTGTTCGGCGTTACGCAGAACCATGCCACCGGCGTTGACGTGGGAAGAGCGAATGATCTGCACGCCTTGTTTACGCAATTCCACCAGCGCTGGAACGACCTTGGACGATACTGACCCATTACCGGTACCGGCGTGAATGATCGCTTTGGCGCCCGCTTGGGCCAATGCCTTGTAGGCAGTGTCGCTCACGTTGCCATAGCCGTAGGCAATTTCAACGTCAGGCAGGCTTTTGATGGTCTTGATGTCGAACTCAGAATCCATGGTGTGACGCTTGGCCGGCAGGCGGAACCAGTAGGATTTACCCTCGACGACCATGCCCAGCGGGCCCCATGGGCTCTTGAACGCTTCGGTCTTGATGTTGATCATCTTGCTGACGTCGCGGCCAGATTGGATCTCGTCGTTCATTGTCACCAGCACGCCTTTGCCCCGTGCATCCTTGCTGCCCGCGACCGCAACGGCGTTGTACAGGTTGAGCATGCCGTCCGCCGACATCGCGGTGCCTGGGCGCATGGAACCGACCACCACGATAGGCTTGTCGGTTTTTTCCACCAGGTTCAGGAAGTAGGCGGTTTCTTCAAGGGTGTCGGTGCCGTGGGTGATCACGATGCCGTCGACGTCCTTGCTGTCGGCCAATTCGGCGACACGGCGACCCAGTTGCAGAAGGTTTTCGTTATTGATGCTTTCCGACGCAATTTGCATCACTTGTTCGCCGCGAACATTGGCGATCTGGCTAAGCTCAGGAACGCCGGCGATCAGTTGTTCGATGCCGACCTTGGCCGCCTGGTAGGTGGCACTGTTGGCAGCACTGGCGCCGGCGCCAGCGATGGTACCGCCGGTGGCGAGGATGACTACGTTGGACAGTTTGGTCTTGCTTTCGACTTCCTTTGCCTGGGCGGCAACGGGGAACAGCAGCAGAAGGGCCAGGGCGCCCGGAATGACGTTCTTCAATGCAGATTTCATTATTTTTCTCTCTGGTTTTTGATGAGTGCTGTAGCAGGTTCATCTAGAACACCCGGGCGGTTCTGAACGCCGCGAGGTGCTGAGAAAGAGCAGGATTTGTACCAGACTGAGCATGTTGGTTTTTATAAATTAACTTATTGATTTAAAACAACTTAACCTAAGATTTTAGTTTCATGGGGCTTGGCGCTGTCCGGCTTTCCGAACGCGAAGGGTTGTGGTGTTCGGTTGTCCGAAAGCGATCACGATATGTCCGAGCGCTGTGGTCGATCATTCGCAGTGCAGTCTGTCGTTTCAGCGAACGGCAGAAACGGCGAGCTGGCTTAAACGTATCAGCGGTCGGTGGCTCAAGGGAGAGCTTGGAGGGCGCCAATGAAAGGCTTGCTGCTACCGTTGACAAATCTCGACAAGGTTCTCATAGTTTGCTCAACGCAAACGTTTGCGAGATGTTTCACTGCGCCCTTGGCGCATCGTGACAGCTCGTATCAGCCGCCCAGGTGGGAGGGCTGCCGAAGGGCTCTTCGGTGCAGGCGTTGCTCACAATAATCATAAGATCGGAGTGAACCCATGAAGCTGCCATTTGCTGGACGTCTTCTTGCTGTTGCTGTGCTTGCTGCCGCATCCGCCGCTTTGCCTCTCTCTTCTGCATTTGCCGAGGACGCTGCCAAAACGCCTACCGTGGGTTTGGTCATGAAGTCCCTTGCCAATGAGTTTTTCGTCACCATGACCGACGGTGCGAAGGATTACCAGAAAGCGCACCCAACAGAATTCAAGTTGATCTCCAACGGCATCAAGAACGAAACCGATACCAGCGCGCAGATCGCCATTGTCAACGAAATGATCAACGCCAAGGTTGATGCGCTTGTCATTGCTCCCGCCGACTCCAAGGCACTCGCCAGTGTGCTGAAAAAGGCTTCCGATGCCGGTATCAAGGTGGTCAACATCGACAATCGCCTGGACCCGGAAGTACTCAAAAGCAAAAACCTCGATATTCCGTTTGTAGGCCCGGATAACCGCAAAGGCTCCAAGCTGGTGGGCGACTACCTGGCCAAGCAACTGGCCGCCGGTGACAAGGTCGGCATCATCGAGGGCGTACCCACTACCACCAATGCCCAGCAGCGCACCGCAGGCTTCAAGGATGCGATGGACGCGGCAGGCATGAAGATTGTTTCCACCCAATCCGGTAACTGGGAAATCGACCAAGGCAACAAAATCGCGGCAGCGATGCTGAGCGAAACGCCGGATATCAAGGCGCTGTTGGCCGGTAACGACAACATGGCCCTGGGCGCTGTTTCCGCCGTGCGTGCGGCAGGCAAGGCCGGCAAGGTGTTGGTGGTAGGTTACGACAACATTGACGCGATCAAGCCAATGCTCAAGGACGGCCGCGTGTTGGCCACCGCTGACCAGGCCGCCGCCCAGCAAGCCGTGTTCGGTATCCAGAACGCGCTGAAGCTGGTCAAGGGTGAGAAAGTCGATGCCAAAGATGGCGTGATCGAAACCCCGGTCGAACTCGTCATCAAGCAGTAATCCTGGCAGTACCCAACAGCGCCCGCTCGTCCTGAGCGGGCGCCTGGAGATTTTCCTATGTCATCTTCCGCCCCGAACGCTGTCCTCTCGGTCAGCGGTATCGGTAAGACCTATGCCCAACCGGTTCTGTCCGACATCACCCTGACGCTCAATCGCGGGGAAGTGTTGGCGCTGACCGGTGAGAACGGCGCAGGCAAAAGTACCTTGTCGAAGATCATCGGCGGCCTGGTCACGCCCACCACCGGGCACATGCAATTCAACGGTCAGGATTATCGCCCCGCCAGCCGCACCCAGGCCGAAGCCTTGGGCGTGCGCATGGTCATGCAGGAACTCAACCTGCTGCCGACGCTGACCGTGGCTGAAAACCTGTTCCTGGATAACCTGCCGAGCCGCTGTGGTTGGATCAGCCGCAAACAATTGCGCAAAGCCGCGATCGAAGCCATGGCCCAAGTCGGCCTGGACGCGATCGACCCGGACACACTGGTAGGCACCCTGGGCATTGGTCACCAGCAAATGGTCGAGATCGCTCGTAACCTGATCGGCGACTGCCATGTATTGATCCTCGACGAGCCCACGGCGATGCTTACTGCTCGTGAAGTCGAGATGCTGTTTGAACAAATCACGCGCCTGCAGGCTAGAGGCGTGGCGATCATTTATATTTCGCACCGGCTCGAAGAGTTGGCCCGTGTCGCCCAGCGCATTGCGGTATTGCGCGACGGCAAGCTGGTCTGCGTCGAGCCGATGGCCAATTACAACAGTGAGCAGTTGGTGACCTTGATGGTCGGTCGCGAACTGGGTGAACACATCGATTTGGGCCCGCGCACCATCGGAGGCCCGGCCTTGACCGTGACGGGCCTGACCCGTTCGGACAAGGTCCGCGATGTGTCCTTTGAAGTGCGCGCCGGTGAAATCTATGGAATTTCCGGCCTGATCGGCGCCGGCCGCACCGAATTGCTGCGCCTGATTTTCGGCGCCGACCCGGCCGACAGCGGCACCGTGGCCTTGGGTTCGCCGGCCAAGGTGGTGAGCATTCGCTCGCCGGTGGACGCGGTCGGTCATGGTATTGCCCTGATCACCGAAGACCGCAAGGGCGAAGGCCTGCTGCTGACCCAGTCCATCAGCGCCAACATCGCCTTGGGCAACATGCCGGAAATTTCCGGCGGGGGCGTCGTCAACAGCCGTAACGAAACCGCTCTGGCCAAGCGCCAGATCGACGCCATGCGAATCCGCAGTTCCAGCCCGACGCAACTGGTGTCCGAGCTGTCGGGTGGTAACCAGCAGAAGGTGGTGATTGGCCGCTGGCTGGAGCGCGACTGCGCAGTAATGCTGTTCGATGAGCCTACCCGCGGCATCGACGTCGGTGCCAAGTTCGATATCTATGCTTTGCTCGGTGAATTGACCCGCCAGGGCAAAGCGCTGGTGGTGGTGTCCAGTGACCTGCGTGAGCTGATGCTGATCTGTGACCGCATCGGTGTGCTGTCCGCCGGGCGCCTGATCGAGACCTTCGAGCGTGACAGCTGGACCCAGGACGAATTGCTCGCCGCCGCCTTTGCCGGCTATCAGAAACGTGATGCGCTGCTCAACGAAGCAGCGCCTAGGAATACCCCATGAAAACAAACATTTCCCCCGGTAAAACTGGCGGCAACTTCTATGGCCTGGGTACCTACCTCGGGCTGGCAGGTGCCTTGCTGGCGATGATTGCGCTGTTCTCGATGCTCAGCGATCACTTTCTGTCCTATGACACCTTCAGCACCCTGGCCAACCAGATTCCAGACCTGATGGTGCTGGCGGTGGGCATGACCTTCATCCTGATCATTGGCGGCATCGACCTGTCTGTGGGATCGGTACTGGCATTGGCGGCCTCGGCAGTCAGCGTGGCGATCCTGGGCTGGGGCTGGAGCGTGTTGCCTGCCGCTCTGTTGGGCATGGGTTGCGCGGCGTTGGCCGGCACCATCACCGGTTCCATCACGGTGGCTTGGCGCATTCCGTCATTTATCGTATCCCTCGGCGTGCTGGAGATGGCCCGCGGCGTGGCCTACCAGATGACGGGCTCGCGCACCGCTTATATCGGTGACTCGTTTGCCTGGCTGTCCAACCCGATTGCCTTCGGTATTTCTCCGTCGTTCATCATCGCCTTGCTGGTGATCATCGCGGCCCAGTTGGTACTGACCCGTACGGTCTTCGGTCGCTACCTGATCGGCATCGGCACCAACGAAGAAGCGGTGCGCCTGGCGGGTATCAATCCCAAGCCTTACAAGGTCCTGGTGTTCAGCCTGATGGGCCTGTTGGCTGGTGTGGCGGCGCTGTTCCAGATCTCGCGCCTGGAAGCGGCGGACCCGAATGCCGGTTCGGGCCTGGAGCTGCAAGTGATCGCCGCCGTAGTGATCGGTGGCACCAGCCTGATGGGCGGGCGTGGCTCGGTCATCAGTACGTTCTTCGGGGTGTTGATTATTTCGGTCCTGGCCGCCGGGCTGGCGCAGATCGGCGCGACGGAACCGACTAAACGCATCATTACCGGTGCCGTGATCGTGATTGCCGTGGTCCTCGATACTTATCGCAGCCAGCGCGCCAGTCGGCGGGACTGAACCATGGCAACGATCAAGGATGTGGCAGCGCTTGCAGGTATTTCCTACACCACCGTGTCCCATGTGGTGAACAAGACGCGCCCAGTCAGCGAGCCGGTACGCATCAAGGTCGAGGCGGCGATCAAGCAGTTGGACTACGTGCCCAGTGCCGTGGCACGCTCGCTCAAGGCCAAGACCACGGCCACCATCGGGCTGCTGGTGCCCAACAGCCTCAACCCGTATTTTGCCGAGCTGGCTCGGGGTATCGAGGATTACTGCGAGCGTAATGGCTATTGCGTGATCCTCTGCAACTCGGATGACGACGCAGAGAAACAGCGCAGTTATTTGCGCGTGTTGCTGGAAAAACGCGTCGACGGCTTGATCGTGACATCCGTGGGCGGTGATGACAGTGGCCTTGCCGCAGGCTTGAGCGCAGTGCGCACGCCGATGGTGATTGTCGACCGGGCGCTGGATGGGATTGATGTGGACCTGGTGCGCATCGATCACGAAGAGGGCGCTTACCTGGCGACCCGGCACTTGCTGGAATTGGGGCACCGGGACATCGCCTGTATCGGCGGCCCTGGGCATACCCGCGTGGCGCAGATGCGCCTGGCGGGTTACCAGCGTGCATTGCGCGAGGCGGGCATCGAGGTGTTGGCCAGTCGTACCCTGGAAAGCGATTTCACCAGCACGGGCGGGTATACCGCAGCTGTACAGTTATTATCGCAACACCCGCCCAGCGCGATTTTCGCCAGCAACGATATGATTGGTTTTGGCGTGCTGCGCGCCGCCGCCGAGCGCAATGTGCGGGTGCCGGGCGAGCTGTCGGTCATCGGTTTCGATGACATCCAGATGGGGCGCTACGTCTATCCGGCGCTGACGACGGTCGGCCAGTCGATCCTGCAGTTGGGCGAGACTGCGGCCGAATTATTACTGCAACGAATAGCAACACCCCAACTGCCGATCGATCAACGTATCGTGACGCCCAGTATTGTTTTGCGTGAGTCGACCGCGCCATTGGCTGATGTGTTCGCCCAATACCGCTGAACCGAATTGATGAGTACTGATGTATGCCAGCAAAAGTAGTGGTAATAGGCAGCTTGAACATGGACCTGGTCACCCGCGCCAGTCGCTTGCCGCGTGCCGGTGAAACCCTGATCGGCCAGACGTTCTCCACTGTGCCCGGCGGCAAGGGCGCCAACCAGGCTGTCGCCTCGGCACGTCTGGGAGCGAGTGTCGCAATGGTGGGATGCATCGGTACCGACGCCTATGGCAGCCAATTGTGCGATGCGCTGTTGTTGGAAGGGATCGATTGCCAGGCAGTCAGCACGGTGGACGGCTCCAGCGGTGTGGCGTTGATCGTGGTCGATGACAGCAGCCAGAACGCCATTGTCATTGTGGCCGGCAGCAACGGTGAGCTGACGCCTGCGTCGCTGCGAACGTGTGACGCTGTGCTGCAGGCGGCAGACGTGATCATCTGCCAGCTTGAGGTGCCGATGGAGACCGTTGGGTATGCGCTCAAGCGGGGTCGCGAGCTGGGCAAGACCGTCATCCTCAACCCGGCCCCGGCAAGCGGACCATTGCCCGCTGACTGGTATGCCTCGATCGATTATCTGATCCCCAATGAAAGCGAGGCCAGTGCTCTCAGCGGCGTAGCGGTCGACTCCCTCGACAGCGCCAAGGTCGCCGCGACCGCGCTGATCCAGGCGGGTGCTGGCAAGGTCATCATCACCCTGGGCGCCCAGGGCGCGCTGTTTGCCGACGGCAAGAGCTTTGAGCACCTGGTGGCGCCGAAGGTCAAGGCGGTGGATACCACCGCTGCTGGCGATACTTTTGTCGGTGGCTTTGCCGCCGCGCTGGCCGCGGGCCAGAGCGAAGCCGAGGCGATCCGTTTTGGCCAGGTGGCGGCGGCGTTGTCAGTGACCCGTGCCGGCGCTCAGCCTTCCATTCCTACGCTGCACGACGTACAAGGTTTTGTGCCCGCATGAAAAAGACACCTTTGCTGAATATCGCCCTGTCGCGCGTGATCGCGTCCCTGGGCCACGGTGACATTCTGGTCATCGGCGATGCCGGCCTGCCGGTACCTCCCGGCGTCGAATTGATCGACCTGGCACTGACCCAGGGCATCCCGGACTTCATCAGCACCTTGCGCATCGTGCTTAGCGAAATGCAGGTGGAAAGCCATGTTCTGGCAGAAGAGATCCTGCTGAAACAACCGCCCGCGCTGACCGCGCTAAATACGCTTACAGAGCAGGCTGCACTGGGCGAGCGACGCCTGCTCAGCCATGACCAATTCAAGCAATTGAGCCGCAATGCCCGCGCTGTGGTGCGCACTGGCGAGTGCCAGCCGTACTGCAATATCGCGCTGGTGTCCGGCGTAACGTTCTAGCGTCCCCCCTATGACAAGGAGTGCTTTATGCAACGTGGTCTACCTACCCTGAAAAACCTGTTCCGGAGTGTTCTGCTTTTGTCCGCGCTCACTGCTGCAAGCGCCCAAGCGGCGGAAAAAATCGACCTGATCATCGATACCGACCCGGGTGCCGATGACGTGGTGGCCTTGCTGTTCGCCATGGCCTCGCCGGAGGAGTTGAGCATTCGTGCGCTGACCACCGTCGCCGGCAACGTGCGCCTGGACAAGACCTCCCGCAACGCGCGCCTGGCGCGCGAGTGGGCAGGGCGCGAGGACATCCCGGTGTACGCAGGTGCGCCAGCGCCGTTGTTGCGCAAACCGATCTACGCCGAAAATATCCATGGCAAGGAAGGCATCTCGGGCGTCACGGTGCATGAACCGAAAAAAGGCCTGGCCGAAGGCAATGCAGTCGACTACCTGATCAAGACCCTGAGCAGCGCCAAGCCGCACAGCATCACCATCGCCATGCTCGGCCCGCAGACCAACCTGGCACTGGCGCTGACTCAAGCGCCCGAAATCACCCAGGGCATCAAGGAAGTGGTCGTGATGGGCGGCGCCCACTTCAACGGCGGCAATATCACCCCAGTGGCCGAGTTCAACCTGTTCGCCGATCCGGTGGCGGCGGAGATCGTGCTCAAAAGCGGTGTGAAGTTGACCTACCTGCCGTTGGACGTGACCCATAAAGTCCTCACCAGCGACGCCCGCCTGAAGAAGATTGCGGACCTGAACAACAACGCGAGCAAGGTCGTCAGCAGTATTCTGAATGAGTACGTCAAAGGCGATATGGAGCACTACGGCATTCCGGGTGGCCCGGTCCATGACGCTACTGTGGTAGCGTACCTGCTCAAGCCTTCGCTGTTCAGCGGTCGTGAGGCCAATATGGTGGTCGACAGCCGCGAAGGCCCGACCTTCGGCCAGACCATCGTCGATTGGTATGACGGCCTCAAGCAGCCGAAGAATGTGTTCTGGGTTGAGAATGGCGACGCCCAGGGCTTCTTCGATCTGCTGACCGAGCGCCTGGCGCGTCTGAAGTAAGTTAGCGGGGCGGCGCTCGTCGCCCTGTTCTATTCGCGCTCTTGGGCGCCCATGTAGTCGGCCGGGTATTTCTCGAATATCTGGCCGATGAATGCTTGCGCCGCCTGGGTGCCCAGTTCCTTGATCAACAGGTCGATACCAATGATCGCCAGTTCTTCCGGGCTTCCGGGGCTGTAGGAACTTTGCCCTTGGGGCCACTTGGCTTTGATGTCGGCTTGAAGCGTTACGGTGGTCATGGAAATCTCACGGGCTAAAAATGCGGGGGCAATGCACTGGAACGCCGTTCCAGAGGGGCGCAGTTAAGCATTTTGTACGCCATTTGGCACTGCTACTTAGGCATGAAGCAGCGGCTGTGCGACACTGTTGGCCTGTTAAATGGCCGGGAACACCACGTGCAAATCGATTTGAGCAAGCCCGACAACCTGACGCTGGACGCCGTGCGCCAATTGCTTGGCAGCGCCAGTGACGACGAACATACCCAGTTGCGGGTGACCAAAGAAGGCATCGCCTACATTTCTTCCGGCGTAGTCGGGGGAGCTGATATCGCTGGCCTGGTGTTTCGCCTGGAGACCTGGGCCAAAGGTTCCGGCTATGTCGGCAACGTGGCGGCCAGCGATGAAGTCTGGGTCATGCAGATTTTCAACGCGCTGAAGCAGAATTGGCCTACTCCTTCGTCGGACTACATCGATATCTACTGAATACGTTCATATCTAGTCACGATTCACCAAGCGATTGCAGGCCGTGACTCAGGCAGACTTGCCCACAGGCGGTTAACGTCTTGAAACCAATCGCTTTGAATGCTGTCGCACGATCTCTGTCCACTTTTTATCATAGGAGGCTTCATGCCTTGGAAGCTCGCATCATTCGGTACTTTGTTGGCTGCGCTCGCGTTGGCGGGTTGCAGTACCCCGGGTGCCTCTGAGCCAGGCAAAGCTGCCACTGTGACCGATGCCGGTCATAGCCGCTGTGAGTCGAAGGCCGCAGAGTTCGCCATCGGCCAGAAAGCCTCGCCCCAGTTGCTGGAGCAAGCACGTACGCGCGCTGGCGCGCAGAATGCACGCATCCTCAAGCCCAACGACATGGTCACGCTGGAGTATCGCTCTGACCGCCTGAACCTGAACACCGATGACAATCTGGTGATCAACCGGGTTAACTGCGGCTGATACGGCTTTTGCATCGCCCATAAAAAACCCCGTCACATGGACGGGGTTTTTTTAGCTCAGCGGAGAATTACTCGCCGCGAACCTGTGCAGCTTGCATACCCTTTTGGCCTTTCTCGGCCACGAAGGAAACGGTTTGGCCTTCTTTCAGGCTTTTGAAACCGTCGCTTTCGATAGCTTTGAAGTGTACGAACAGGTCGTCACCGCCACCTTGAGGAGTGATGAAGCCGAAGCCTTTTTCATCGTTGAACCATTTAACGGTGCCGGTTTGGCGATTAGACATGGTGTATCTCCAAGAAACATATATTTTCAGTAGTGCTGTGCTGCTCAGGCCAACTGGGCACACAGGGCTATCATAGTCGAAATGTTCGGCTTGGGAGCCCCCCCAAGGCACTGTTTGCTAATCAATCGCTTTGCGTTTGATCCGTTGTTCGGCTGAAAGCCCCGATTTACGGGGCTTCGCGACGAAATATCAGCTGTTAAAAAAAGCCGTAAAACCTGCATAATTTGTGTGAAATAGCAGTTTTCAGGCTGTTTTTTCAGCGAAATGACCGTCGAATCGTCAGCCAATCTTACTTTTTCTTCACCACTTTGCAGGACGAAATAGCCGCGACCGCTTTGTTTTTAAGCTCCGGGCTGGCGTTCTGGTTGGTCATCAATTCCTTGATCTCGGCAGTGCTCAATTCGGCATTGATCTTGTCAGCGCCACATTCACAGTGGGCTTTGGCAGTTTTGACGTCCACGTTCTGGCTGGCTGCGGCACTGCAGTCGTTGACGAAGGCGTCACGGGCGCCAGCTGGCCAGTTGGAAGGGGCTGCAGCCTGCGCGCCGAGGGAAAGGAGGCTCAGGGTAGCGGCGACAGCGAGGGTAGAGGTAAAACGCATCATGGGATGCTCCTTTGGGTCGAGGACGAACGGCGATTCTCAGTGGCTTTGAGGCCCTGCGTACAGCTCAAGTTCACTTTTGCAGCTATAAAGCCATGAATTGCTCTTTACCCAGCGCTTGGCCGACGCGATGACCGTTCATCTGTGCTAGCATCCTTGCCTGGCTATTTCCGGGCGCGCCATTTGCCGCCTTGCCAGGTTCTTTTTGTTCACTCCAGTCACTCTGGTTCGATTATCGGTTGGCCGAAAGGCTCCTGCCGCTGTAAGGCAGGCGTTCATTATTGAGCGGCCTGGTGTTGGATCTTGTACTGGCTCATCCCAACCCACGTGACCTTTGGTAGGGGTCACCACTAGGAGAGGAGGCGCCATGCCAACTATTACTCTTCCCGACGGCAGTCAGCGTTCATTCGATCATCCGGTTTCCGTAGCCGAGGTCGCCGCATCCATTGGTGCTGGCCTGGCCAAGGCCACCGTGGCCGGCAAGGTCGACGGCAAGCTGGTTGATGCCAGCGACCTGATCACCAGCGACGCCAGCCTGCAAATCATCACGCCCAAGGATCAAGAGGGGCTGGAGATCATTCGCCACTCTTGCGCGCACTTGATTGGCCATGCGGTCAAGCAACTGTATCCAACCGCCAAGATGGTGATCGGCCCGGTCATTGAAGAAGGCTTCTATTACGACATCGCCTATGAGCGTCCTTTTACGCCGGACGACCTGGCGGCCATCGAGCAGCGCATGCACGCGCTGATCGAAAAAGATTATGACGTCATCAAGAAAGTCACCCCGCGTGCCGAAGTGATCGACGTGTTTACTGCACGTGGCGAGGACTACAAGCTGCGTCTGGTAGAAGATATGCCGGACGAGCAGGCCATGGGGCTGTACTACCACGAAGAATACGTGGATATGTGCCGTGGCCCGCACGTGCCGAACACGCGCTTCCTCAAATCGTTCAAGCTGACCAAGCTGTCCGGTGCCTACTGGCGCGGTGACGCCAAGAACGAACAGCTGCAACGGATCTACGGCACGGCCTGGGCTGACAAGAAGCAACTGGCCGCCTATATCCAGCGCATCGAAGAAGCTGAAAAACGCGACCACCGCAAGATCGGCAAGCGCCTGAACCTGTTCCACCTTCAGGAAGAAGCGCCGGGCATGGTGTTCTGGCACCCGAATGGCTGGACTCTGTACCAGGTGCTTGAGCAGTACATGCGCAAGGTGCAGCGCGAAAACGGTTACCTGGAGATCAAGACTCCCCAGGTGGTTGATCGCAGCCTGTGGGAGAAATCCGGGCACTGGGCCAACTACGCCGACAACATGTTCACCACCCAGTCGGAAAACCGCGACTACGCCATCAAGCCGATGAACTGCCCGTGCCACGTGCAGGTATTCAATCAGGGCCTGAAGAGCTACCGCGAGTTGCCGATGCGCCTCGCCGAATTCGGTGCCTGCCACCGTAACGAACCATCGGGTGCGCTGCACGGCATCATGCGAGTGCGTGGCTTCACCCAGGACGACGCCCATATCTTCTGCACCGAAGAGCAGATGCAGGCCGAGTCCGCAGCGTTCATCAAGCTGACCATGGACGTTTATCGCGATTTCGGCTTTACCGAAGTCGAGATGAAGCTGTCCACTCGTCCGGAAAAACGCGTCGGTTCCGACGAACTATGGGATCGCGCCGAAGCGGCATTGGCTGCTGCGCTTGACAGTGCGGGCCTTGCGTACGATCTGCAGCCGGGTGAGGGCGCGTTCTACGGTCCGAAGATCGAGTTCTCGCTCAAAGATTGCCTTGGCCGTGTCTGGCAGTGTGGTACCCTGCAGCTCGATTTTAACCTGCCGATCCGTCTGGGAGCCGAATACGTCTCCGAAGACAACAGCCGTAAACACCCGGTTATGCTGCACCGGGCGATCCTCGGTTCGTTCGAACGGTTCGTCGGTATCCTGATCGAGCACTACGAGGGCGCGTTCCCTGCGTGGCTGGCTCCGACCCAGGCAGTGATCATGAATATCACTGATAAACAGGCAGATTTTGCCGCTGAAGTTGAAAAAACTCTCAACGAAAGCGGATTTCGTGCCAAGTCCGACTTGAGAAATGAAAAGATCGGCTTTAAAATCCGCGAGCATACTTTGCTCAAGGTTCCCTATCTTTTGGTTATCGGAGATCGGGAAGTCGAGATGCAGACTGTCGCTGTGCGTACTCGTGAAGGTGCTGACCTGGGCTCGATGCCCGTCGCCCAGTTCGCTGAGTTCCTCGCGCAAGCGGTTTCCCGGCGTGGTCGCCCAGATTCGGAGTAATTATTATTAAGCGTGAAATGAGACAAGATAAACGAGCTGCACCGAAAGCCCCGATCAACGAGAATATCTCGGCACGCGAGGTTCGGTTAATTGGCGCTGATGGCGAGCAGATTGGCATCGTCTCGATTGATGAAGCGCTTCGTATTGCAGAAGAGTCCAAGCTGGACCTGGTGGAAATCTCCGCCGATGCAATCCCACCTGTTTGTCGGGTGATGGACTACGGCAAATCTATCTTCGAAAAGAAGAAGCAGGTTGCCGCAGCGAAGAAGAACCAGAAGCAGATTCAAGTAAAAGAAATCAAGTTTCGTCCAGGGACGGAGGAAGGGGATTACCAGGTAAAACTGCGCAACCTGGTACGTTTCCTGAGTGATGGGGACAGGGCCAAGGTATCCTTGCGATTCCGCGGCCGTGAGATGGCCCACCAGGAGCTGGGGATGGAACTCCTCAAGCGGGTTGAAGCTGACCTGCTGGAGTACGGTTCGGTCGAACAGCATCCTAAGATGGAAGGACGCCAGCTTATTATGGTCATCGCCCCGAAAAAGAAGAAGTAATCAACAGGGCACGGCAGGCCTTCTGATTATGTTTATCAACTGAATGCGGAGTACCGAACATGCCAAAGATGAAAACTAAAAGTGGTGCTGCTAAGCGGTTTCTGAAAACTGCTAACGGCATCAAGCACAAGCACGCTTTCAAGAGCCACATCCTGACCAAAATGTCGACCAAGCGTAAGCGTCAACTGCGCGGTAGCAGCTTGCTGCATCCGTCTGACGTGGCAAAAGTCGAGCGCATGCTGCGCCTTCGTTAATTTTGGTTCAAGAATAGAGGAAGTAACTCATGGCTCGTGTAAAGCGTGGCGTCATGGCCCGTAAGCGTCACAAAAAAATTCTGAAACTTGCTAAAGGCTACTACGGCGCGCGTTCACGCGTATTCCGTGTTGCCAAGCAAGCGGTAATCAAGGCAGGCCAATACGCCTACCGTGACCGTCGTCAGAAAAAACGTCAGTTCCGCGCTCTGTGGATCGCTCGTATCAACGCCGGTGCACGTGTTAACGGTCTGTCCTACAGCCGTTTCATCGCTGGCCTGAAAAAAGCGTCCATCGAAATCGACCGTAAGGTTCTGGCTGAACTGGCCGTGAACGAAAAAGCGGTGTTTGCTGCGATTGTCGAGAAAGCTAAAGCCTCCTTGGCTTAAGTACCCCCGACAGTCACCCTGGGCTACTCCTGTGGCCCAAGGTGGTAAACGTCATAAATAGGGGAAGAGCCTTCAAGCTCTTCCCCTATTTTGTATCTGGAGTCTGTACATGGAAAACCTGGACGCGCTCGTCGCCCAAGCCCTTGAGGCTGTGCAAAGCGCTGAAGATGTAAATGCCCTGGAGCAAATCCGGGTTCACTACCTTGGCAAGAAAGGTGAATTGACTCAGGTGATGAAGACCCTGGGAAATCTGCCCGCTGAAGAGCGTCCGCAAGTCGGTGCGCTGATCAACGTCGCCAAGGAGCGTGTCACAGAGGTTCTCAATGCGCGCAAGGTGTCGCTCGAGGAGGCCGATCTTGCGGCCAAGCTCGCCGCCGAGTCCATTGACGTGACCTTGCCTGGTCGTGGCCAGGCGTCGGGCGGTCTGCATCCGATCACCCGGACTCTGGAACGTATCGAACAGTTCTTCACCCACATCGGCTACGGCATTGCCGAAGGCCCTGAGGTCGAAGACGACTACCACAACTTCGAGGCGCTCAACATCCCAGGCCATCACCCGGCCCGGTCGATGCACGACACCTTCTATTTCAACGCCAACATGCTGCTGCGCACCCATACCTCGCCGGTACAGGTCCGCACCATGGAAGCGAACAAGCCGCCGATCCGCATTGTCTGCCCAGGCCGTGTGTACCGTAGCGACTCGGATATCACCCATTCGCCGATGTTCCACCAGGTCGAAGGCCTGCTGGTTGATCGCGATATCAATTTCGCCGACCTCAAAGGCACCATCGAAGAATTCCTGCGGGTGTTCTTCGAAAAAGAGTTGGCGGTACGTTTCCGTCCTTCGTTCTTCCCGTTCACCGAGCCATCCGCTGAAGTCGACATGGAATGCGTGATGTGCAGCGGTAAAGGCTGCCGTGTGTGCAAGCAGACCGGCTGGCTGGAAGTGATGGGCTGCGGCATGGTTCACCCCAACGTGCTGCGCATGTCCGGGATCGATCCAGAAGAGTTCTCGGGCTTTGCCTTCGGCATGGGCGTTGAGCGTCTGGCCATGCTGCGTTACGGCGTGAACGACTTGCGTCTGTTCTTCGACAACGACTTGCGGTTCCTCGCGCAATTTCGCTAGTCGTAACGAATCTTTAGGAGAGCAGGATGAAATTCAGTGAACAATGGCTGCGTGGCTGGGTAAGCCCGCAGGTAGATCGCGACGAGCTGGTTGCTCGCCTGTCGATGGCCGGTCTTGAGGTCGATAGCGTTACGCCGGCCGCCGGTGTTTTCAGTGGTGTGGTGGTGGGCGAGGTGTTGAGCACCGAGCAGCACCCGGATGCCGACAAATTGCGTGTGTGCCAGGTCAGCAACGGCTCGGAAACCTTTCAGGTCGTGTGCGGAGCGCCTAATGTGCGCCCGGGCCTGAAGATCCCGTTCGCTATGATCGGTGCCCAGTTGCCGGGCGACTTCAAGATCAAGAAGGCCAAGCTGCGTGGCGTTGAATCCAACGGCATGCTGTGCTCCCAGGCCGAACTGCAAGTGGGTGAGGGCAATGATGGCCTGATGGAGCTGCCGGCCGACGCGCCAGTGGGTCAGGACATCCGTGTTTACCTGGAACTGGAAGACGCCAGCATTGAGGTCGACCTGACCCCCAACCGCGGCGACTGCCTGTCCCTGGCCGGCCTGGCCCGTGAAGTGGGCGCGCTGTACAACGCACCTGTCACTCGTCCAGTGGTCGCTGCCGTATCGGCGGTACACGACGAAGTACGTTCGATTGAGGTACTGGCACCAAACGCCTGCCCGCGTTACCTGGGACGTGTGATCCGTAACGTGGACCTGTCCAAGCCAACCCCGCTGTGGATGGTCGAGCGCCTGCGTCGTGCCGATGTACGCAGCATCGACGCTGCCGTCGACATCACCAACTACGTGATGCTGGAACTCGGCCAGCCGTTGCACGCGTTTGATCTTGCCGAAATCAATGGCGGCATCCGCGTGCGTATGGCCGAGGAAGGCGAGAAACTGGTGCTGCTCGATGGCCAGGAAGTCAGCCTGCGTGCCGACACTCTGGTCATCGCCGACCACACACGTGCCCTGGCAATTGCCGGCGTGATGGGTGGCGAGCACAGCGGTGTATCCGCGACCACCCGTGACGTATTCCTTGAAAGCGCGTTCTTCGACCAGATCGCGATCGCTGGCAAGGCTCGTTCCTACGGCCTGCACACCGATGCGTCGCACCGCTACGAGCGTGGCGTGGACTGGAAACTCGCCCGTGAAGCCATGGAGCGCGCTACCGGCCTGCTGCTGGAAATCACCGGTGGTGAAGCCGGCCCGATTACCGAAACCGTCAACGAACAGTTCCTGCCGTCGATTGCGCCGATCACCCTGCGTGCCAAAAGCGTTGAGCAGATGCTTGGCCTGGTCATCGAGCCGGCTGAAATCGAGCAACTGCTGTCCGCGCTCGGCCTGGGTATTTCTGCGGGCGGGGAAGGGCAGTGGCAAGTTGCAGTACCTAGCCATCGCTTCGACATCAGTCTGGAAGTCGACCTGATCGAAGAGCTGGCGCGCCTGTACGGTTACAACCGCCTGCCGGTTCGCTATCCGCAAGCACGCCTGGCACCGCAACCCAAGGCCGAAGCGCGTGCGCACCTGCCTGAACTGCGCCGCCTGCTGGTGGCCCGTGGTTATCAGGAAGCTGTGACCTATAGCTTCATCGATCCAAAGCAGTTCGAACTGTTCAACCCCGGCGTTGAGCCGTTGCTGCTGGCCAACCCGATCTCCAACGATATGGCTGCCATGCGTTCGTCGCTGTGGCCGGGCCTGGTAAAGGCACTTTCCCACAACCTGAACCGCCAGCAAGACCGCGTGCGTCTGTTCGAAAGCGGCTTGCGTTTCGTCGGCCAGCTCGATGGCTTGAAGCAAGAGCCGATGCTGGCGGGTGTTGTCTGCGGCAGCCGTCTACCGGAAGGTTGGGCGCAAGGCCGTGAGGTCGTCGACTTCTTCGACATCAAGGCTGACGTGGAAGCGGTGCTGGGCTTTGCCGGTGCGCTGGACGCCTTTACGTTTGTATCGGGCAGCCACCCTGCCTTGCACCCAGGCCAGACTGCACGTATAGAGCGTGAAGGTCGCCTGGTAGGCTTTGTGGGCGCCATTCACCCAGAACTGTCGAAAACCTTGGGGCTGGACCGTCCAGTCTTCGTGTTTGAGCTAGTCTTGGCTGAAGTTGCGTCGGGCAAGATGCCTAAATTCAGCGAGTTGTCGCGCTTCCCTGAAGTGCGTCGCGACCTGGCCCTGATCGCCGACCGTGAAGTCGCCGCCACTGCGGTTCTGGATGTAATCCGTGAAAATGCAGGGGAATGGCTGACAGACCTCAGGCTATTTGACGTCTATCAGGGTAAAGGCATTGATCCGCATAGAAAAAGCCTTGCAGTTGGCTTGACCTGGCAGCATCCATCGCGCACTCTTAATGACGATGAGGTGAATACCACGACGCAAAATATCCTCACCTCGCTCGAACAAAGGTTGAACGCCACGTTAAGGAAGTGACGTATGGGGGCTTTGACGAAAGCTGAGATGGCGGAACGTCTGTACGAAGAGTTGGGTCTGAACAAGCGCGAGGCCAAGGAATTGGTCGAGCTGTTTTTTGAAGAGATCAGACACGCTCTGGAAGACAACGAACAGGTCAAATTGTCCGGTTTCGGCAATTTTGACCTGCGAGACAAACGCCAGCGGCCTGGCCGCAATCCAAAAACGGGAGAAGAAATCCCGATCACGGCTCGCCGTGTGGTCACCTTTCGTCCAGGGCAGAAGTTGAAGGCCCGAGTTGAGGCTTATGCTGGAACCAAGTCATAACGACGAGCTACCCGTCATCCCAGGCAAGCGCTACTTCACCATCGGTGAAGTCAGCGAACTGTGTGCGGTAAAACCGCACGTGCTGCGCTATTGGGAGCAGGAGTTTCCTCAACTCAACCCCGTCAAACGCACCGGGAACCGTCGGTATTATCAGCGCCAGGACGTGCTGATGATCCGACAGATCCGCGCGTTGCTGTACGACCAGGGGTTCACCATCAGCGGCGCACGCCAGCGTATGTCCGGTGATGAAGCCAAAGACGACACCACCCAATACAAGCAACTGATCCGCCAGATGATCTCCGAATTGGAAGATGTACTGGTGGTGCTGAAAAAATGATTCAAGCTTTAAAAATACTTCCACATTTCAAAAGCTTGCGGTATATTCCGGTTCGCTTCGTTAAGAAGCGAACCCAGTAACACGCCTAGTCGGGGCGTAGCGCAGTCCGGTAGCGCACTAGCATGGGGTGCTAGGGGTCGAGTGTTCGAATCACTCCGTCCCGACCATTATTCCTGAGTAAAATCAGACACTTAAGCCGATCAGATGGATCGGCTTTTTTGTGCCTGCGCAAAACCCGCGCAAACTATCCGGTGATTTCGCTAATATTCACGTCCGGCATCGCCTCGGACCAGATGATTTCCTCGTGATCTCGCTGGTAGTTTTTGGTCATGCCCTCACTCGCATGGCATGCGATCGTCTGCCCATCCTTCCCGGTTTCCTTCAGCACTCGCGTCAAATACCGCTCCTCAATCTGCGTCCAGTATCCGTTGTCTGTGCTTGCTTATGTTTCAGCCGGGCCGACTTGCAGTACACAAGGGTATGGTGAAAGGGCCATCTGGGCGAGCTGTCGGAGCGGGAGGCTAACTGCGCGCTGATGTGGCTCTATTAGAGCGGAACGTCCGGATCGATCAAGGACGTGGCACTGCGGCAGCGCAGACGCTACGCCTGTGTCACCACAACTTCTTCACGGGTGTGTCGTGCGATGCCCAGTCAGATACTGGGCGCTGCCCCAGGCTCCCTCCGAGCAGCACAAGCGCCTGACCAGCAAGTAGTAGTTCGCAACCCAGGATCAACAACACACCAAGGAATTGTCTGACGCCCAGCGTAACCAGGGCGCCTGCGCGACCAGCTTGCTATTGCTGATCTCCGGCTGGCTGTCAGTTTTCCTCTGGGATTCAGTCAGTGGCTGCAATGAGCTCACCACTCGTAGCTCAATTGGCATGGTTCATACAGCTGTCGAGCAAACTTGACCCCGCGAATATTCTAAGAATTACTGTCATAAATGACGACGCAAACAGAGCCGTAATAGCTCAGTGCGCGTGTCAGGCTTACGCGCGTGCGGTTACCCGTTGGCTGGGCTTAAAGGATTAATTGGCAGCTACCGGTGGCAAGGTAATTTTGATCAGCTGAGGTGCAAAAAATAAATTTATCAATGGGTTACGTAATTTCTTGAAATAAACAGCTGTATGGATGTACAGTTGTTGGTGCGCCGATTTGGCGTAACTTAAATAATTACGAGGAGAAGCATGCCAATTTATAAAGATACCCCTTACGTTTTCACCCCCGACCCTGAAAATGACAACGGCCCTCAGATTCAGTCCTTGCTAAAAGCTGGCTACCGCTGGCTGCAAATCAATGGTCCTGAATGCCCAATTGGAACCACGGTCCTTCTCAACCGTGACGACAACTGGCCCTATAGCGGCCAGATAATCGAGCCGGCACCAGGCATCGACAAGGTGACAATTGACGTTTCTGGCGTTGGGAGAAATTCAGAACAGCCGACCGATCCTAGCTATGCCGGCATCGACTACCAGGGGAACGTGCGCCCGGGAAGCTACCTGACGGCTCCGGCATACGTAAATACCACTCAGATATCTGTCGCTGACACGACGCCTTATACAAATGGGTCGTGGATCGTGATCTCGGACGCATCCACAGACTTCGAGACCTACTCGATGCCGCTTGATGGGCCGCTCGAGGTGCGCCAAGTCATCTATGTATTGGCAGACTCTCTGATTCTTAACCGAGTTATAAAGCGTGATCACCCCGAGAACGCTATTGTTGCCTTGTGCGAACCCATCAAGAACGTTTACATTCGGAACCTCGAGTTCACCGGTAACGCCACTATCGGCCTGCACTTGCACTACGCGCAGCACTGTGTTTTCGAGAACATTACATCTGTAGATTGGACCGGCCGCTGCATGCTTTTGCTTGATAATGGCGGTGAGTACAACACTATTCTTAATAGTTACTGCACTGCGACGGAACCTGGTATTGAATCCGGTCAAACCGCATGGGGCGTAGTCATTGAAGGACAGGACTCTACCCGCGTGATCAATTCCGGCGGTGAGAACTGTGGTGTCGGGATGGGCATGAATTACAGTATTGATTGCGTGTCAATTAATGCGCGCGCGCAGCTCAATACAGTAAATGTTGGAGTTTATACATCGTCAATTCGGACTGGATTTCTCCGGCCCGCTGTTGAGGACGGGATTATTCTAGATACAGTGATCACGGATGATTGTGTGGATTGCTATATTGTCGAGCCACTACCTTTTTCGTGAATTTTTTTGTGAAAGGAAAGCCTGCAGAACGCGGGCTTTTTTATTGAGTAGATCTAGTGAACCTGCTTATCTGTGGTGACTTCCCTATGCTTGCGGCTATCCTTTTCCCCATACGATGAGTGGGATCTTCAACCGTCTTGTGGATGATCCATGAAATAAAAATAGTAACCGTCGTTTGGATGATCAGGGCAGGCATGGCCCCAATTCCATGGTCGATCATAATTCTCATGCCAACAAAGCCCAGTGCGCCATGGCAGGCATACAGCGGATAGCTGATGTTTGAAAAGAAAGTGAAGATAGGGCCGCCCGCCCAAGTGCTTGCAAAAAGATACATAACTGTGAAAACGGCAAAAGCCATAAAGTAGGCCGCTATTACTTCAAATGGCCATCCCTCGGTGAATCCACTGTAACCAAAAACGCATAGCATACTGATAGTGATGGCAAAGAGTTTTTCGCTGCTAATAAAACGCCGGTAGTGATAGTTGAATGCTACGCCAATCAGCATGAAGAAAATGTACTTTATCGGAAAAACGAAGGCGGCTAGCGCGCCGGCCTGGTGGATATTCCCCGGATAAAAGTTAGCCACCATCACGGTAGATACGCCTAGCACGAATAGAGGGAAAAGTTTCCCCCGGCTAATCATCGACCAGAACAGCAACACTACTAGATAGAATTTAACTTCAACCTCTAGCGTCCACACCACCCCATCCAGTGGCGCCGAGCTGCCGAACCAATCACGGAATAGGGACATCTGCATGAGCACCTGCGAAGTGGTATAGGGCGCGTTATTGCCCATATACGCGGCCGCTACGCTGAGGGCTCCAAGGGTGACAAGCAGGCCAACGGCGTACGTCGGCCAGATACGGAAAATACGTCCGATTACAAATTTTGTTTTTGCGAGAGCGCTTCCATTAAGGCTTGCGACAGAAATCGGAATGACCAAGCCGCTGATCAGAAAGAACAGGGCCACGCCAAAGCCGCCCATGTTCATGTTTCCTATAGGATTGAAGATTTCGAGCATCCAGGATGGGAATACAGGCTCAGTCAGGGGAAGCAGCCCGCCGTATGCGCCCTTGATGTAATTGAACATCAGGACGTAGTGGGCATTGACCACGCAGAGGGCGGCGATACCGCGCAAGGCGTTCGCAAAAGCAATCCTATGCATGATGATTCCTTTGTATTGCATTAATCGAGGTCCGTTCGAATCACAGTGACTGTAGACGTGTTTTGAAATTGCGACAGGGCATTCGGTAAATTTCGTTCGGCAGGACGCCGAGGGAGGGTGGACCGTTCCAGAACTAAAGGCGCAGTGCAGTCTTTAGCCCTGTCATTTCCTTGAGGTAATGGAGCGCTTTGCGCTTCGGTGGGGCGGTTTTTGAGAGGAGTTCCAAAACTTTTCGCTTTGGAGGGTTAGCGGTTGCGCCAGGCTCGCCTGTCAACCGCCGCCGCCATCACCGCCGACGGAGCCAGCGCCATAATGGCTGTGCATGCCTACCAAGCCTACGGCACCGGCTATGCCGGCGTTAAATGACGTTGCGCAGCTTAATGAAGCGCGGGTGTTGCTTGAATTGTCGGCACAGAAAATTTAGAGACACTCTGAATCCAGTAGCGGCGGTATTTGGTCTGGTCGGGAGGTACAGGTTTTTGGCGAGACCATGAGTGTTCAGTGTTCAGCGCCTCTCGGTAAGCCTGCCATTCCTTTGCTTCTGCAATATCGGCTGCACTTTTTTGGTCATCGAACCAACCCAAAATGTACACCTCCCCTTGATCGGCTCCATGTTCTACGAGTAGGTAAATGTCTTTCATAATCTAAATCCGCTGAAGCGTTTCTCAATTTCCCGGTAAAGGGAGTTTGATCGGGGTATCGGCCCAAACCCTGGTTAGTTTAGGTGGCTTTCACTAGCGCGTGTGCACTGTGAGAGGTTAATCCAGAGGAAGAGTCAGCTCACGGTCTTTGTTTCGTACGTTGCCCACGGCTGTGCCTACCTTAATGCATGAGGTCGACGGATCAGCCGCCCAAGGCAGCCTGGGTCAGTAGCAAGGCGAGGTTTTTATAATTGTGCTTGCTTGAAACGGCTGACCGGGCGCACCAAACCAAGGTTTTCGCGCAGTGTGGTGCCGGTGTATTCGCGCCGAAACAAACCGCGCCGCTGTAACTCGGGAACCACCCAGCGGGCAAAATCCTCCAGCCCGCCCGGCAAGTGCGGCACCAGAATATTGAAACCATCCGCCGCACCTTCTTCGAACCAGCGCTGCAGTTCATCGGCGATCTGCAGCGGCGTGCCGATCAAGCTGTAATGACCGCGTCCACCGGCAATGCGTCGGCCCAGTTGCGCCAGCGTCAGTTGTTCGCGTTGGGCCAGTTCACTCAGCAGTTGCTGACGGCTGCGCTGTCCGCTGTCGGTCAAGGGTAGCTGCGGCAGCGGCCCATCCAGCGGGTAGCCGGAAAGGTCGAAATTACCCAACATGCGCCCCAGCAACGCCACTCCCACCTCGGGTTCGACCAACGCCTGGAACGCTTCGAATTTGGCCTGGGCCAGGGCTTCGGTTTGCCCCACCACCACAAACACACCTGGCATGATTTTCAGCGAATCGGCCTCGCGCCCGTACTGGCCCAGGCGACCTTTGAGGTCGCCATAGAAGGCCTGCGCGTCGGCCAGTGAGGTCTGCGCGGTAAACACCACTTCGGCGGTCTGCGCGGCCAGTTCACGGCCGGTATCCGAGGAGCCGGCCTGCACGATCACCGGCTGGCCCTGGGGCGAGCGTGCCACGTTCAGGGGGCCTTTGACCCGGAAGTGTTCGCCCACATGGTCCAGCACGTGGCGTTTACTTGGCTCGTAATAGCGCCCGCTGGTCTTGTCGCGCACAAAGGCGTCGTCGTCCCAGCTGTCCCACAGCCCCGTCACCACCTGATGAAATTCCCGTGCGCGGCTGTAGCGTTCGGCGTGACCCAGGTGCTCGTCACGACCAAAATTCAGCGCCTCGGCCGCGTTATCCGACGTCACCAGGTTCCACCCTGCGCGGCCGCCGGAGAGGTGATCCAGCGAGGCGAATTTGCGCGCCACGTGGTAAGGCTCGTTGTAGCTGGTGGTGGCGGTGGCGATCAGGCCGATATGCTCGGTCACGGCACTGAGGGCCGAGAGCAGGGTGAGCGGCTCGAAATGATCCGAACGCGCCATCTGGCTCGCGACCTCACCGGTGGCGGCGGCGATGCTGTCGGCCACGAACAGTGCGTCGAACTTCGCCGCTTCCGCCACCCGTGCCAAATGCTTGTAGTGGGCGAAGTCCAGGCCAGCATTCGCCGGTACATCGGGGTGGCGCCAGGCGGCCACGTGGTGCCCGGTAGCCATCAGGAAGGCGCCGAGTTTGAGTTGACGGCTCATGCTAGAAATCCTTGCGCAGTTGCACGCCGAAGTAACGCTCATCGTCACGAGGCACGGCGCGGTAGATGTAGTTGCCGCCGCTGGCTAGCAGCGGTGAGTAGGATTTGTCGGCGAGGTTCTTCGCCAACAGCGCCACGCGCCAGCCATTGGTGTAGTCGGCCAGGGCCACGCTGGCGTTCCAGATGCCGTAGGCGCCTTGTTTGGTGTTCAGGTTCTGGCTGATGTCGTACTGCACTTCGCTCTGCCAGCTGTAGTCAGTGCCCAGTTCGATATCCAGGCCGTTATCCAAGGGGATGCTGTAGTCGGCGCGCACGTAGCTTTTCCAGTCCGGGCTGAAGGGCAGTGGCTTGCCATTGACGTTGCAGGTTGCCGCTGCGCCTGGCGGGCACGCGAACTGATCGATGCGTGCCCGCGTATAGGCCAGTGCACCGGAGAGCTTGAGTTGCTGGGTGGCTTGCAACGCGTAATCGAGCTCGACGCCTTCGGTGCTGACGCTGCCGGCGTTGATCAGGCGCGTCACGACTTGGCCGGCGACGGTGTCGAAAAAGTTGGCCTGGTAGTTGTCGTAGTCACTGTGGAACACCGCCAGGTTGGTGGTCAGGCGGTTGTTCCAGGCCGTGGCCTTGATTCCGGCTTCCCAAGTATTGGAGGTCTCTGGCTTGAGCGCGTCGGTGTCGCGCGGCTGCATGTTGAAGAACACGTTGTAGGCAGGTCCTTTGTAGCCACGCGAGTAGGTGAGGTAGCTGGTGATGTTGTCGCTGAGGTCGTACTGCACACCCAGCCGACCGGACCAGCCGTCCTCATCCACCGAACCCGAACTTGATGTTGCCGGTTGGATGCCGCTGACGGTGGTGAGGGAGGTGGACACGCGGCGATGGTCGTACTTCAAGTCGTCATGGGTGTAACGCAACCCGGCGATGCCGCGAAAGCGCGAGGTGAAGTTGAGCGTGGTCTCGCCGAACGCCGCGTAGCTGTCGCTGGTGGTGTTGTAGTTAGCAATGCCTCTATCGACACGCGTCGTGGTGGTGAGGGTGCGCTGATAGGTCTCCTCATCCTTGCCATGCATGTAGAACAGGCCGCCGACGTACTCAAGGAACTCACCTTTGGGCGAGGCCAGGCGCAGCTCCTGGGAGTACTGGTCGAACGCCAGGTCGCCTTTGTCGGCGGTGCCGGGGAACGCGGCGGTGACCGTGCCGAGACGGTCGCCATCCTGATATTGAATGTTGTCCCAGCCGCGCCAGGCGGTGATCGAGGTGAGGGTGTAGTCGCCCAGGTTCCAGTCCAACTGTGCCGACAGGCCCTTGTTGGTGTCTTGCACATGGCTGCGGGTATCGGTGTTGATATCGCGGTTGTCGCTTGAGGCGCGCACCGGCCTCAAGGCATTGCTGAACGCCGGGTTCAGGGACTTGCTGACCACACCATTGGGCGCGTCATCGTGGGACTGCATGTAATCGGCGATCAGGGTCAGCTTCACGTCGTCGTTTGGCGTGAACTCCAGCTTGCCGCGAACGCCCTTGTGGTTGTAGCCATTGACCTCCTGACCGTTATGGCGGTTGTCGACGTTGCCGTCGTAGCTGCCGAACAAGGTGCTGATCGAGCCTTTGAGTACCTCCGGTACCAGGCTGCCGCCGATGCCGAAGCGCGTGCGGCTTTCATTGCCGCTGTAGAACGACTGATCGATAAACCCGTGGGTCTGGGCCGTCGGCGCCTTGCTGGTGATATTCAGCACGCCGGCCGAGGCGTTCTTGCCGAACAGCGTGCCTTGCGGGCCGCGCAGTACTTCGATGCGCTCAAGGTCCAGCAGGTCGAGTGTGGCCTGGCCGGGGCGTGCATAGACCACGCCGTCGATCACCGTGGCCACAGTGGGCTCTACCCCAGGCGAGGTAGAAATGGTGCCCACGCCGCGCACGAACAATGAGGTGTCCTTGTTCGAAGCACCGGTGCGAAAGTTCAGCGATGGCACCTGCTGCGCGATGCTCGCCACCCCGTTGCGATTGTCACGCTCCAGTTGCTCGCCCTCAAGCACCGAGACGGCCACCGGGACTTTTTGCAGCGATTCTTCGCGGCGGGTAGCGGTGACTGTCACGGATTGGAGCGTGGGTTCCTGCTCATCAGCTGCAACAGCGCCGCAGACGGGCAAGGCGCTGAGGCCGGCCAGAAGCAACAAATGGGTGTGCCGTGGAAAGTTATGCATGCTGTGCCCGCTCGAAAAAATACCCTGGTCCGCTGCGGTTCTGCGACCGTCAGCGCCTGTGAACATGTCTTGGGCATTCGCTCGAGCGAGTAGCAGACAGCGCGCTTTGTTAGCGCTAACATCGGCATTATTGAAGCGGGCCGTTTAGAGCGTCAAATACTAAAAAATTAGTTTTATATTCCTTTTTTATAGGGCTATTTCGTGAGCGAACACCCACCGCGCAAACGCCGGGGCGCCGGACGCGTCACCCTGAACACCGTGGCACGCCAGGCCGGGGTGTCGGCCATTACCGTGTCGCGTTACTTCAACCAACCTGAACAGGTCTCGCCCGAGCGCCGCGAGCGTATCGCCGAGGTGGTGGCGCAATTGGGGTATGTGCCCAATCTGGTGGCCGGTGGCTTGGCCTCTGCGCGAGGCAAAATCGTCGCGATGGTGATTCCGAATATCTCGGGGCCGATTTTTGCCAATACGCTGCAGGGCTTCAGCGACACCCTCAGTCGTCACGGTTACCAGCTGTTGTTGGCCTCCAGCTATTTCAGCATCGAACAGGAAGAAAGCGCGGTGCGTGCCTTTCTCGGCTGGTCGCCGGCAGCGCTGGTGCTGACCAGCCGCTTTCACAGCCCTGGCACCGAGAAGATGATCACCGAGGCAGATATACCGATCGTCGAAACCTGGGACTACGTGCCGGAACGCGCACCGTTGCAAGTGGGTTTTTCTCATTATGAAGTGGGCGTCACCGCCGCTCGCTACTTGCATGGCAAAGGCTATCGGCGCATCGCCTTCGTACAAAACAGTGCAGTGGGCGACTTCAGCGCATTGGAGCGGCGCGATGGGTTTACCGCGACCCTCTCCGAGTTGGGTGTGCAGCCGTGGGTCTTTGTGCCGGACGCCGACCGTGCGCCCTTCGAAGCCGGCAAGCAGGCCATGGAAGCGCTGATGGGGCAGGCGGTCACGCCCGACGCGATTTTCTTCGCCAACGATAACCTCGCCGCCGGCGGTTTGCTGGCCGGTCAACGCGCCGGGCTGAGCATTCCCCAGGACTGCGCCGTATTGGGATTTGGCGACTACCCGTTTGCCCACATGTTGCTGCCCAGCCTCAGCACCCTCCAGCCACCCGCGTTGGAGATTGGTGTACTCGCTGCCACACGCGTCCTGCAAAGTCTGGGCGTATTAGCCACCGATGAAGTTAATCGCTTGAATCTTTTGCACTGTCAGTTAATTGAAAGAGAGAGCACCTGAATGACCCGCCGTTATGGCTAATTGCAACTAGTGGCTATTTGCTGCTAACGCTCTAAATCAGTGCATTGGGCAATGTTTTGTATTTAATTACCCCCTTATCCGGAACTAGGGCTATAACTTCCAGTCGATACACCCGGCTAACGCCTGCCTGGGCTATGGCGAACTAATGGCATTGTTCGGTAGTTCTAAATAGCCATACTTTTCGCAACGTTAGATATTCCTCAATGATGTCCTCAGCGCCCATCGATGCTTGCAAGATGCAGATCCCGCATACCGACCAGGTGTGCGCGTGGCTGATGCAGCACGCCGGGCTCAAAATCGCTGATCTGGAACGCGCCCAGCGTTTATCCACTGAGCCTGGCGACCTGCTCGGTTTACTCACGCGCCTGGGCCTGGTGTCCGAAGTCGAACTGGCTCGCGCGTGGGCCGATTTGCTGGATGCGCCACTACTGGTGGCCGACGCGGCGCCGCCGTTGCTCGACCCGCTTCCCGTGCTCACCGAGCGCTTTATGCGCCATTACCAGCTAGTGCCGATGGGTTGGCATCAGGGCGGGTTGCGCGTAATGGCCGCCAACCCGGCGCAGTGGTATCCGTTCCAGGCCCTGGCGTATGCCTGTGAGGTGCCGGTCTGGCTGGCCGTCGGTTCGCATAATGAAGTCGAGACGCTGATCGAGCGCTATTACGGCCAGGGCCGTTCCGCCATGGGCAGCCTGGTCGAAAACCTCGATGAGCAGGGCGGCGTGCTGGAGGACATCGAACACCTCAAGGACATGGCTTCCGAAGCGCCAGTGATTCGCCTGGTCAATCTGATCCTGCAGCGCGCCGTGGAACAGCGCGCCTCGGATATCCATATCGAACCCTTCGAAAACCAACTCAAGGTGCGCTACCGCATCGACGGCGTGCTGCACGACGCCGAAGCACCGCCTGCCAGTTCGTCGGCGGCGGTGATCTCGCGGGTGAAGATCATGGCGCGCCTGGACATTGCCGAACGACGCCTGCCCCAGGACGGGCGCATCATGCTGCGCATCCAGGGCAAAGCGTTGGACCTGCGGGTGTCCACGGTGCCCACCAGCTTTGGCGAGTCGGTGGTGATGCGCCTGTTGGACCGGCAAACCGTGCAATTCGATTTCCCCAGCCTGGGCTTTGATGGCCCGCGCCTTGCGGCCTTCCAGGATCTATTGGCGCGGCCCCACGGCATCCTGTTGGTCACCGGGCCCACAGGCTCGGGCAAAACCACCACGCTCTATACCGCGCTGTCGCAACTCAACACGGCTGAACGCAAGATCATCACCGTGGAAGACCCGGTGGAATACCAGCTTGAAGGGATCAACCAGATCCAGGTCAAGCCCGCCATCGGCCTGGACTTTGCCGGAGCGCTGCGCGCCATCGTGCGCCAGGACCCGGACGTGATCATGATCGGCGAAATCCGCGATCTGGAAACCTGTCGTATCGCCGTACAGTCCTCCCTCACGGGTCACTTGGTGCTCTCAACCCTGCACACCAACAGCGCCGCTGCGAGTATCACGCGCTTGCTGGACATGGGCGTGGAGAGCTACCTGATTGCCTCCACGGTCAGCGGTATTCTCGCCCAGCGCCTGGTGCGGCGCCTGGACCCGGCCACGCGCGTGGCCTTCCAGGCCCCGCCGGAATTGATCAAGGAGCACGGGCTGGATCGCCTGACCGAGCAGCGTCCGATCCTGCTTTACCGCGGTGACTATCACGGCCGCAGTGCCCTCACTGAGTTGTTGGTAATGAACGACGAGTTGCGTGGCCTGCTGATGGGCCACGCCGACGCCGCCAGCCTCGAGCACGCCGCCCGCCGCTCCGGTTTGCGCACCTTGTATGAAGACGGTTTGCGCCAGGCCCTGGCCGGTGTCACCTCCCTGGAAGAAGTGTTGCGTGTCACCCGTGGAGATGACGTGTGAGCCTGTTCAAGTTCCGCGCCCTGGACAGCCAGGGCGTGGCCCAGACCGGCACGTTGCAGGCCATTGACCAGGCGGCCGCTGTCGCTGTCTTGCAGCAGCGCGGGTGGTTGCTGCTGCACATCGAAACGGCCAGCAGCCCCTTGTTGCGCCAGGCGCACGGGCAGTTGAAGGGCGCAGCGCTGGTGAGTTTCACCCAGCAATTGGCCACGTTATTGGGCGCCGGCCAGCCCCTCGAACGCGCTTTGAACCTGTTGCTCAAGCAAGCCCGCCATCCTCAGGTGCGGGCCTTGATCGAGCGTATCCGCGACCAGGTCAAGGCCGGCAAACCGCTGTCGGCTGCGCTGGAGGAGGAGGGCGGCACGTTTTCCCCGCTGTACCTGAGCATGGTGCGCGCCGGTGAAGCCGGCGGGGCGCTGGAAGGCACCCTGCGCCAGCTCAGCGACTACCTGGAGCGCAGCCAGTTGCTGCGCGGCGAGGTGATCAATGCGCTGATCTACCCGGCGTTCCTGGTGGTGGGTGTACTGGGTTCCCTGGCGCTGTTGCTGGCCTATGTGGTGCCGCAATTCGTGCCGATTTTTCAGGACCTTGGCGTACCGATTCCACTGATCACCCAGGTGATCCTGGCGCTCGGCGAGTTCCTCGGCGCCTATGGCCTGGTGGTGCTGGCCGGGTTGTCGATCAGTGGGTGGATCCTGGCGGCGCGCCTGCGCGACCCCCTTCGCCGTGAGCGTTACGACCGTCACCTGCTGAGCATCCGCGTGATCGGCCCGCTATTGCAACGGGTGCAAGCCGCCCGCCTGACCCGCACTCTCGGCACGTTGCTCAGCAACGGCGTGGCGCTGCTGCCCGCGCTGGTGATCGCCCGGCAAGTCTGCAGCAACCGTGCGCTCCAGGCGCAAGTGGCGCTGGCCGCGCAACGGGTCAAGGGCGGCGGCACCCTGGCCGATGCGTTCGGCCGCCAGCCGCTGCTACCGGAGCTGGCGCTGCACATGATTGAAGTCGGTGAACAGGCCGGCGAACTGGACAGCATGCTGCTCAAGGTCGCCGACATCTTCGACGTCGAGGCCAAGCGCGCCATCGAACGCTTGCTCGCGGCACTGGTGCCGACCCTGACCGTGGTCATGGCGGTGCTGGTGGCGGTGATCATGCTGGCGATCATGCTGCCGTTGATGAGCCTCACCAGCCATATATGAACTTTCAAGGAGCAGAACCGATGAAAACCCGACACCGCCAAGGCGGCTTCACCCTTTTGGAAATGCTGGCGGTGATCGTGCTGTTGGGCATTGTCGCAACCATTGTGGTGCGCCAGGTCGGTGGCAATGTGGACAAGGGCAAGTACGGCGCGGGCAAGGCGCAATTGGCAAGTTTGAGCATGAAGATCGACAGCTACGCCCTGGACGTGGGGGCGCCGCCCAACAACCTGCAACAACTGCTCGACAAGCCGGCCAGTGCTTCCAACTGGTCCGGCCCCTACGCCAAGCCTTCGGAGCTGAAAGACCCGTTCGGCCACGGGTTCGGCTATCGCTTCCCCGGTGAGCACGGTGCCTTCGACCTGATCTTCTACGGCCAGGACGGCCAACCCGGCGGCGAGGGCTACAGTGCCGACCTGGGCAACTGGGAATAACCCGCCCGTGGCCCAGCGAGGCTTTACCCTGCTGGAGATGCTGGTGGTCATTCTATTGATCGGCATTGCGGCGGGGTTGTTGGGGCTGGGTGTACGGCAAGGGCTGCAGGTGGCCAAAGAGCGCCGGGTGGTCGCGCAGATGGTCGAGGCGCTGCGCGCCACGCGGGCGAGTGCCATCGTCAGCGGCCAGGCGGCGCGCACTCAGTTCGACCTCCAGGGCCGCTCGTTCCAGGCTCCAGGGCGTGCGTCACAGCAGTGGCCAGCGCAGGTGCAAGTGACCTTGCACAGTGCCGAGCAGGCTGGGCCCGCGGTGGTGTTCTATCCCGACGGCAGTTCCACAGGCGGTAACCTGCTGCTGGCCAACGGCAGCCGTCGTTGGCGCATCGACATTGGCTGGCTTACCGGCAGTGTGCAGTCCAAGGCGCTGCCATGAAGCACCAGGCCGGTTTCACCCTGCTGGAAATGCTCGCCGCCCTGACGTTGATGGCGGTATGCAGCAGCGTGTTGCTGGTTGCCTTCGGCCAGAGCGCGCGCGCCTTGTCCCAGGTGGCCCGCAGCGACCGCCTCAGCCATGCCGCGCTCACGGTGCTGGACCAGGAAGCCGCCGGCCCGCTGACGGAGGGAACCCGCCAAGGCGAACTCGAGGGTATCCATTGGCAATTGACCAGTACCCGCCAACAGCCGCACCTGTTTCGTCTCGACCTTAACGTGCGTGAAGGCGCGCATCAGGCGCACTTCAGCACCTTGAAGGCGCGCCTGTGAAGCGCCGGGAGCAGGGCTTCGCGCTGCTGGAAGTGCTCGTGGTGCTCAGCTTGCTGTCGGTGTTGTTGTTGCTGGTGAGCGCAGCGTTGCTGGGGGCCAATCGGGCGGTGGCCAAGGCCCAGGCCTACACCGTCAGCCTGGATGAAATGCGCGCCGCCCAACAGTTTTTGCGCACCTCGATCAGCGAGGCGCTGCCGCTAAAGCTCACTGACGATGACAGCCAGGCAGAAGGTTTTTTTATCGGCACGCCTGAACGTCTGCAGTTTGTGGCGACCTTGCCCGGTGTATTGGGCGGGGGTATCCAGCGCTTTACCCTGCAACGGGTCGGGCAGGATCTGCAGGTGGCTTTTTCGCAGAGGGCCTCCCACGCCAACGCGCAGCGCGATGAGCCGCAGGTGCTTTTGCATGACGTCGAGGCGCTGCAGTTCAGCTACCGCGGTGTCTCGCCACTGGGCCAGCCCACCGACTGGTTGAGCCCGTGGCCCTGGCCCCGGCGCCTGCCCACAGCGGTGCGCATCGACGCCTCCGTCGACGGGCCGGTGCCATGGGTCGCCCAGGTGGTTGCGCTGCGCCTGAACCTGTCCAGCGCGAGCAGCGAAGAATGAAGCGCCAACGCGGTGCGGCCCTGTTGCTGGTGTTGTGGGTGCTGGCCTTGCTCAGCGTATTGCTGGGTGGCCTGGCCGGGTGGGTGCAACTGCAAAGTCGCCAGGCGCTGTGGCTGCGCCAGCACACTCAGACACTGTTGGCCGCCCAGGCCGGTATCGCACAGGTGATGGCGCAAGGGCAGTGGGTGGCGGACGGGCGTTCTATTGCGCTGACCTTCGACGACGCCCGCTTGCAGGTCAGTGTGCGCAGTGAGCGCGGCAAGCTGTACCTGGTCAACGCCGCCCCCCAGGACCTCACGCGCCTGGCCCTGGCCTGCGGCGCAACACCGGTTCAGGCCCAGCAGTTGGCCAAGGCCCTTGAGACTCGCCGCCATCAGGGCCTGGCGCCGTTTCGGGTGCTGGAGGAGGTACGTCAACTTCCCGGCATGACCCCGGCGCTCTACAGCCAACTACTGCCGCACATCACCTTGTGGAGCGACCTCGACCGGCCCGCTCCGGCATTCGCCAGCCCCCTGATGCGCAAGGCGTTGAACCTGCCACGCCAGGACGCCGAGGGCGTCGACCCCGGCCAGGTCGTGGAAATCGACAGCCGCGCCGAGCGCCCCGGCGGCTATCAGGCACGCCTGCGACTGACCCTTTTATTGAGCCCTGCGGAGGACAGCGCACAGCCCTATCGGGTGGTGCGGTGGCAAGAATGATTCAACTCGAACCGATTGCCCGCTATTGGCGCGGCAGCCTGCTGCAACAAGGTTGGCGCTTGTGGCTCACGGAGTTACGCGGCTGTGTGCCCAAGTGGCTGGCGTTCCAGGAACCTCCCGAGCTCGTTCATCACTGGCCGCTGACGGCACCGGTGGTCCCAGGCAATACGCGCCAGGTGCTGATGCTTGCTCCTGATGCCGTGTTGCAGCAAAGCGTGCAACTGCCTCTGGCTGCCGCGCGCAACCTCGTGGAGGTGGTTGGCTATGAACTGGACCGCTACACCCCGTTCAATGCCGAGCAGCTCTACTTCGTCGCCCGCCAGGAGCGGCGCACACCCAGCCACCTGGAGGTGAGGGTGGTGGCGATCCTGCGCGAGCGCCTTGACCAGGTCCTCACTGACTGCGCCGCCCTCGGCCTGTACCCACACCGCGTGGATGTGGCGGGCCTGGGTATCGACCTGCTGCCCGCGCCGTTACGCCCGCGTTCGCGGCCTGCCGGCAAGCAATTGCAGCGCAGCCTGCCGTGGTTGTGCGGCGCGTTGCTGATCGCGGCGATGCTGTTGTGGCTCAACGACCGCCAGCGGGTACTCGACAGCATGCACGCCACTGTCCAACAGCAAAAAGCCGAGGTCGCCCAGGTGCACGCCCTGCGCCAGCAACTGCTCAACACCCGTGGCGCGGCGCAGTACCTCAGCCAGCGTAAACGGGCGCAACCGCCCCTGGCCGCGCTGCTGAATGACTTGACCAGTTGCCTGCCCGCCGACACCTGGCTCGACCAATTGGACGTCAAGGACGGCGAGGTGAGTTTCTCCGGCCAGAGCGCCAAGGCCAGTGGCCTGATCAGCCGCATCAAAGGCTGCCAGCGCTTGGACAACGCGCAGTTCGAAGGGGTGATCCAACCCGACGCACGCACCGGCAAGGACCAGTTTTCCTTGCGTGCCCACTTACGCCAGGAGGCCGCCGATGCGCCGACCCCTCACACGCCGTGAACGCCGCGGCGCCGCCTTGTTGACCCTGGCGTTGGTGCTCGGCGCGGCCTATTGGCTGTTGATCGACAGCTGGTTCGCCGGGCCGCTGCGGGCCATGGGTGAACAGGCCGAACAGTTGCGTGAACAGCAGCAGCGCTATGCCAGCGTCATACGCCAGGGCGATGCCTTGCGCGAACAGTTGGCGCAAGCACAGCAAGACCCGGCCAGCAGCGCCAGCCTGTTGCCAGGGGACGACCCGGACGTGGTCGCCGCCGACCTGATGCAGCGTCTCGCCGACCTGATCAACAGCCACGCCAACCTCGGTGGCGGCTGCAACCTCACCCAGCGCAAACCGATCACGCCTGAACAGAACGACAGCGAGCCCTATCGTCAGGTCAAGGTTAGCCTCACGCTCAATTGCGCCATCGAACCGCTGACCGCGATCCTGCATGGGCTGGAATATCAACCGCCTTTTCTGTTCGTCGATGAGTTGCATATCCGTCGCGACAAACAGGCGCCAGCCAGTGGCGGGGCGGGCAAGCTGGCGGTGCAACTGCTGGTGCGCGGCTACCTGCAACCGGCGCGGGTGGCGCCATGATTGGCCCATTGCGTCCTCTTGAATGGGGTTGGCTCGGCATGGCCGGGCTCTTGGGGCTGTTGATGGCGATGATCCTCAGCAGCATCGGCGACGCACCCCGGTGGTTACCCGATGCGCCGGTGCACGCGCCACCCTCGTTCCAGGTGCAAGCCGCTCCCACGCCAGCGTTGCAAGACCTTGCCGGTACCTGGCAAACGCCGCTGTTCAGCCCGGATCGCCGCCCGGACCGGGAGGTGGGTAAAACCCAGGTGGCGAGCCTGGCCAACCTGACCCTCAGCGGCATCATGATCACCGGCAACCTGCAAATGGCCATGCTCAAGCAAGCCGGTGGCCCAACGCTCACGGTGCGCTTGGGCCAGGCGCTGCCCAACGGCTGGCGCCTGGAACACCTGACCCCGCAATACGCCCGTTTTGCCCTCAACGGGCGCACCCAGACCCTGAGCCTCTACGGTAAGCGGTTACCCCTGAACTCACATCCCCGCGAGTCTCTCCCTTGATCGATATGCGCACTTCGCTGTTTTGCCTGGCTACCGCCGTCTCCCTGGGCGGCTGTGGATCTTTGCCCGACACTCTCGACCCGGACGACGACCTGCTGCACGAGGCCCTGCAGGGCACCGGCGCACAACGCCCGCCGCTTCAGGCGCCTGTGGCCGAAACCGCTCCACCTGCCACCCAGGCTCCGCCGCAGCGCCAGCTCATTCGTGGCAATCAAGCGTTCGTGCGCCAGCCCGCGGCAGCCGTAAACGTGCCGGAGCAGGGCGGCGACATCGTGTTCAACTTCGCCGATCAGCCCATCGAGGCCGTGATCAACAGCGTGATGGGCGACCTGCTGCACGAGAACTACAGCATCGCCGAGGGCGTGAAGGGCACTGTCAGCTTCTCCACCTCCAAGCCCGTGGACAAACAGCAAGCGCTGTCGATTCTCGAAACCCTGCTGTCCTGGACCGACAACGCCATGATCAAACAGGGCAACCGCTATGTGATCCTGCCGGCCAACCAGGCAGTGGCGGGCAAGCTGGTGCCGCAGATGCGCGTGGCGCAACCGGCCAGCGGCCTCTCGGCACGTCTGTTTTCACTGCGCTATATCTCGGCCACCGAGATGCAGAAACTGCTCAAACCCTTCGCCCGTGAAAACGCTTTTTTGTTGGTGGACCCGGCGCGCAATGTCCTGAGCCTGGCCGGCACGCCCGACGAACTGGCCAACTATCAGGACACCATCGACACCTTCGACGTGGACTGGCTCAAGGGCATGTCGGTGGCGGTGTTCGGCCTGCAACGCGCCTCGGTGGCCGAGCTGATGCCCGAGCTGCAAGCCATGTTCGGCGCGGACAGTGGCACACCCCTGGCCGGCATGCTGCGGTTCTTGCCGGTCGAGCGCACCAACTCGGTGGTGGCGATTTCTTCCCAGCCCCAGTACCTCAGCGAAGTGGGCGACTGGATCCGCACCATCGACGAGGGCGGCGGCAACGAGCCGCAGATGTATGTGTACGACGTGCGCAATATGAAGGCCGCCGATCTGGCCAAGTACCTGCGGCAGATCTACGGCAATGGCGCGATCAAGGATGACGCCCCGGCGAAAGTAGCGCCGGGGTTGCGTACCACCACCTTGTCCTCGTCCACCAGTGCCGGTTTGCAGGCGAGCGCCCCGGTGCCCGCAGCCGAAGAACCTGAATCCGAGCCTGCCGAAAACACCCAGGCATCGCCCACCAGCGACCTCGAGGCGGGCACGCGCATCACCGCGCAAAAAAGCAGCAACCAACTGCTGGTGCGCACCCGCCCGGCGCAATGGAAAGAAATCGAAGCGGCGATCAAACGCCTCGACAACCCACCGCTGCAAGTGCAGATCGAGACGCGCATTCTGGAGGTCAAGCTCACCGGCGAACTGGACCTGGGGGTGCAGTGGTACCTGGGCCGCCTGGCCGGTAATTCCACCAGCACTACGGTGGCCAACGCCTCCGGCAGCCAAGGCGCCCTGGGCGGTGGCGGGGCAGGGCTGGGGGCGGCGGACTCGTTGTTCTACTCCTTCGTCAGCTCCAACCTGCAAGTGGCCCTGCACGCCCTGGAAACCAACGGCCGCACCCAGGTGCTGTCGGCGCCATCGCTGGTGGTGATGAACAACCAGCCGGCGCAGATCCAGGTGGGGGACAACATTCCCATCAGCCAGACCACCGTCAATACCGGGGACGCCGACACCACCTTGAGCAGTGTGGAATATGTGCAGACGGGGGTGATTCTGGATGTGGTGCCGCGCATCAATCCGGGTGGGCTGGTGTACATGGATATCCAGCAACAGGTCAGTGATGCCCAGAACCCGACGGGGAACAGTGAGACGCCGGTGAACCCGCGTATCTCCACGCGCTCGGTGTCCACCCAGGTGGCGGTGCAGAGTGGCCAGACGGTGCTGCTCGGCGGGTTGATCAAGCAAGACAATGCTGAGAGCGTCAGTGCCGTGCCTTACCTGGGGAAGATTCCGGGGTTGCGCTGGTTGTTTGGCAATACCAGCAAGTCCAAGGACCGCACGGAGCTGATTGTGCTGATTACGCCGAGGGTGATTACCAGCAGCAGCCAGGCGCGGCAGGTGACGGATGATTATCGCCAGCAGATGCAGCTGTTGCGCCCTGCTCAATGATCCTGGCTGCACCGAGTACCCATGTGGGAGGGGGCTCGCTCCCGATGGTGGCTTGACACTCCGCAATCAAAAATGTGGGAGCTGGCTTGCCTGCGATGACAGCCTGCCAGCCGACACCTATCAACCTGACACCCCGCGATCAAAAATGTGGGAGCTGGCTTGCCTGCGATAACGGCGTGCCAGCCGACGCCTATCTACCTGACACTCCGCAATCAAACTGTGGGAGCGGGCTTGCTCGCGAAGGCGGCCTAACAGGCGACGCAGTTATACCGGGTACATATCCATTCCTGCGGTAACGGCCACTTAGGGTTCCGCCCTGACGGCGGCTCACTTTGCAAAAGCGGCAAAGTAAGCAAAACGCTCTTGCCCCACCACTCGGCACCTCGCCTGGGCTCGGTGTGCCCGTAATCCGCCAGTGATTTGGGGGGCCGCCGCCACGCGCCATCCATGGCGCGGGGCGGCTAAACCGGCATCCCTGCCGGTTTACCCCCCAAATCCCTGTCGAATTCCGGCCAGCGTGGTTTGACGGGGCGCTTAAGATCAAAAGCAGATCAAGATCAAGAGCGGCTCGCTTCGCATCGTGGTTACCGTCCTTAGTTACCGTTGCGATGGGGGCGTGTCAGTAAATGCATTTTGGCTGGCCCACAGTCATCAGGAGCACGCCCCCTTCCACACTTTGAGCGTTCTGCGCGCTCAGATTAAAAATCATTTTTATGAATAATTGTTTTTATAAATAATGAAAGTACAGAATATTAGCTTATGCCCAAATAGCATTATATTTTTAAAATCCATTCCGTTATGTTTGATCCCAACAGCCTACCCCTGACCTCGGATGGTACCCAGCGTGATTCAGATTCTGCGCGCCTGACCGGGTAATCATCCCGCCGCCGCAGAGTCGTTGGACGGGAGCTCAACGTATGTTGCCACTTCAAACCCCTCGCTTGCCCCACACCTAGCCCAAGCCGCATCGCCCCTTTGACTACCGGCCACGTCGCGCCAGGCGCGTGCCTGCCCGACTTTGCGATTTGGAAAAAGCTGGGAATGGATATGAAGCAAATTCTGCAACCTACTGCTGCCCTGACCCTGTCGCTGTTCGCCGCAGCAGCCCAGGCCCAGGATGACAGCACCTTGTCGACGGTCGTTGTGACCGGCAACCGTGGCGCCGAGCAGCGCACGGTCACCAGCAGCCCGGTGCCGATTGACGTGGTCAGCGCCCGGCAATTGCAAAACACCGGCAAGCCCGGGTTGATGGAGGCGTTGAGCGCGGTGATCCCTTCGCTGACCCTGCCGGAAAAAACCGGTTGGGACGCCAGCGGCATTGCCCGGGCACCGAACCTGCGGGGTTTGAGCGCCGCCGAAGTGTTGGTGCTGGTCAACGGCAAGCGCCGCCACACCAGTGCCACCTTGAATATCAACGGCATCAACACCGGCGCGGCGCCGGCTGACCTGGACCTGATCCCCATCAGCGCCATCGACCATGTCGAAGTGCTGCGCGATGGTGCGGCTGCCCAATACGGGTCTGACGCCATCGCCGGGGTGATCAACGTGATCCTCAAGGCCGACACCCGCGGTACCTCGGTGACCCACGCGGGCCTTGGCTACGACGGCAAGAAACAGACCGTGCAGCAAAGCCTCAACAAGGGCTTCGAAATCGGCAACGGCGGCATCGTGCAACTGGCCCTGGATGCACGCAGCCAGAACGATGACAACAAGGCCAGCGCCAACGGCTACACCTATGAGCAAGCCTATGGCCTGGCGGGCAAGTCCACCTATGGCGGCTACGGTACGCCCAAGACCAACCTGCTGACCCTGGGCTACAACGCCGAGTTGCCGATCGACGACAGCCTCAGCCTCTACTCCTTTACCACCTACTCGCGACGCAAGGCCGAGCAGGGGCAGAACTTCCGTCTGCCGACCATCACCAACACCATCACCACCGGGCCTAACGGTTACCCGGCCGGGTACACCCCGACCTGGTACATCGACGAGGACGACTTCCAGGCGGCGTTTGGTGGCAAGGGTACTGTGGGCGAGTGGGACTGGGACTTGTCTACCACCTATGGGCGCAACGAAGCGGAGCAGGGCACCACCCACAACCAGAACCCTTCCCTGGGCGAAGCCACGCCGAACAGCTTCACCTCCGGTACCTGGATTTCCACCGAGCTGACCACCAACCTGGACTTCAAGCGTGGCTTCGACATCGGACTGCAAAAGCCCTTGGACCTGTCCTATGGCTTCGAGCATCGGCGCGACACTTACGAGGTGCAAGCCGGCGATTACGCGTCTTATGCCAATGGCGGTTACTGCGTGGCGCCGGGTAACTGTGCGTCGTCCGGGGCACAGGTCACCAACGGTATTTCACCGGACGAAGAAAGCAGCGCGTCACGCAACAGCCTGGCCGGTTACGTGGATGTGGGTTTCAACCCCATGCCGGACTGGTACGTTGGCACGGCGGTGCGTTATGAGCATTACAACGAGGGCGTGGGCGCCACCCGCAGCGGCAAGCTGACCACCCGCTACGACTTCACCCCGCAGTTCGCGGTGCGTGCCACCGTGAGCAATGGCTTTCGTGCGCCGTCCCTGGCCAACAGTCTGTTCAGTGCGCGCTCCACCACCTATGGCGTCGTCGATGGGGTGTATCAGTCGATCAACTATGGCGTGCTCCCCGTGGGCTCGGCGGCGGCCCAGGCGCTAGGCGCGCAGGCGTTGAAGCCCGAGCGCTCCACCAACTTCAGTCTTGGTTTCACGCTCACGCCCACCGACCGCCTGAGCTTCACCGCCGATGCCTACGTGATCAACCTGCGTGACCGCATCACCCTTACCGGCACCTTGCTGGGCCCGGAAGTCACCCAGGTGCTGCAGAACAACGGCATCAACTCCACCTCCGGCGGCCAGTACTTTATCAACGGCGCCGACACCCGCACCAAGGGTCTGGACCAGGTCAGCAGCTACAACCAGGACCTGGGCGCGTTCGGCGCGCTGAAGTGGACCGCCGCGTTCAACTGGAACCAGACCCAAATCCGCAACTACAAGGAATCCACCCACATTCTTGGTACCTCCTACGACCTGATGGACCGCCAGGCGCGCAACCTGATCACCGGCGTGCAACCCAACACCAAGCTGATCCTGGGCGGTGACTGGAGTATCGAACGCTTCAACCTCAACCTGGCCCTGACCCGCTACGGCTCGTACAAGGAAGTGAACTCATCGGCCAATCGTGACCTGGACCGGGTCTACAACGCCCGCTGGATCACCGACCTCGACCTGGGCTACAGCCTCACCAAAGACCTGAACATCGCCATCGGCGCCAAGAACCTGTTCGACCTCTATCCCAAGAAACAAGGGGTGCCGAGCAGCACCATGGTTGCCAGCTACGGCACCTATTCGCCCTACGGTTTTACCGGTGGGTATTACTACACCCGGCTGACTTACGCCTTCTGAGGCCTGCGAGGAAAAGAACATGCCCATTGTCGCCAAACCCTATGACCTGCTGGATGAAGTCAGCGCCCAACCGCTGCGCCAGCGCCGTGCCGCCACGCCGATCAAGGCCTTGCGCGTGGTGCCGGCCCGGCACCCCTGGCGCTGCGCCGGGTCGATTTTCGCCGCGCTGGTATTACTCGCCATCGTGCACTCCCTGGCTACGAACCCGCGCTGGGAATGGGGGGTGTTCGGCCAGTGGTTCTTTTCGCCCTCGGTGCTGCGCGGGTTGGGCCAGACGTTGCTGCTGACGCTGTTGAGCACAGTCTTCAGCATCCTGCTGGGTACCGCGCTGGCCCTGGCGCGGTTGTCGGGTTCGCCGTTGCTGGCGGCGTTGGCCTGGGGCTATATCTGGTTTTTCCGGTCGATGCCGGCGCTGCTGGTGCTGATCATCCTCTACAACTTTGCCTACCTGTACGACCACATCGTGCTAGGCGTGCCGTTCACCGACCTGGTGTTCGCCGAGTGGTCGACGGTGGATGTGCTCAGCCAATTTACCGTGGCCGTCCTGGGCTTGAGCCTGATGCAGGCGGCCTACGCGGCGGAGATCATTCGCGGTGGGCTGATTGGCGTGGATGCCGGCCAGCATGAGGCGGCGGCGGCCTTGGGGTTGCCGGCCTCTCGACGCATCTTCCGGATCATCCTGCCCCAGGCACTGCGCTCGATCTTGCCGTCGGGGTTCAATGAAATCATCGGCCTGGTCAAGGGCACCTCGATTGTCTACGTGCTGGCCTTGCCCGAGCTGTTCTATACCGTGCAGGTCATCTACAACCGCACCCAGGCGGTGATCCCGTTGCTGATCGTCGCCACGGTCTGGTACCTGATCATCACCACCGTGCTCACCAGCGCCCAGTACTACGTCGAGCGCCACTTCGCCCGGGGCACCGCGCGGGCGCTGCCACCCACGCCGTTGCAGCGCGTGCGCCGCTGGTTCAAGGAGAAGGCCCATGCCTGAAGCACGCGCCGGGCGCATTCAGATCCAGGGCGTGGGCAAGCGCTTTGGCAACCAGCAGGTACTCGATCATATCGACCTGAGCATTGACCCTGGCAAGGTCACGGTGATCCTCGGGCCGTCCGGCTCGGGCAAGTCCACCTTGCTGCGCACCATCAACCATTTGGAGAAGATCGACAGCGGGCATATCACCATCGACGGTGAGTACGTCGGATATCGGCGCAAAGGCGAGCTGCTTTTTGAACTCACCGAACGCGAGATTCTCAAGCGCCGTATCGACGTGGGCTTCGTGTTCCAGAACTTCAACCTGTTTCCCCACCTCACCGCCTGGGAAAACATCGCCGAAGCGCCCCTGGCGCACAAGCGCTGGAGCCGGCTGCAGGCCCGTGACAAGGCCGATGAATTACTCGCCAAGGTCGGCCTGGCGGACAAGGCCGACGCCTACCCGCGCCAGCTCTCCGGCGGCCAACAGCAACGCGTCGCCATCGCCCGGGCCTTGGCGCTCGACCCCAAAGTGCTGCTGTTCGACGAGCCCACCTCGGCCCTCGACCCGGAACTGGTGGGCGAGGTGCTGGACGTGATCAAGGGCCTGACCCAACTGGGCGTGACCCTGGTGATCGTCACCCATGAGATCGGCTTTGCCCGCGAAGTGGCCGACCACGTGGTGTTCCTCTGCGACGGCCAACTGATCGAAGAAGGCCCGCCCGAGCAGATCCTGCGCCAACCCCGACATCCCCGCACCCAGGCCTTTCTCGGCAAAGTGCTTTAGTTCAAGGAGTGACTGCCCATGTTTATCACCACTGCCCGTGTCGTCCTGCTGGCAATTGCCGGGGCCGCTGCCCACAGCGCATTTGCCGTGCAACAGGTCGACCTCAGCCCCGATCGCCCGCGCATCCATGCGCCACGCAATGAAGCGGCCATCGCGCAGATCCCGCCCGGCTTCAAGTTCGCCCAGCCGGGCAAGTTCACCGTGGCCGTGTCAGGCGTAGCCGGGCCACCGCTGGCGCTGCTGGCCAGTGACGACAAGACCACCATCGGCAGCGAGGCGGACACCGCCCAATTGGTAGCCGACAGCCTTGGCCTGCAACTCAACGTAGTGCAGACCAGCTGGGAAGACTGGCCCCTGGGCGTCAGCTCGGGCAAATACGACGCGGTGATCAGCAACGTCACCGTGACCGAGGCGCGCAAAAAGCGTTTCGACTTCGCCACCTACCGCCAGGATGTGCTCGGGTTTTACGTCAAGAGCACCAGCAAGATCAGTGAGATCAAGCAGGCGGCGGATATTGCCGGGCTGAAGATCATCGTCGGCTCCGGCACCAACCAGGAAAAAGTCCTGCTGGCGTGGAACGAGGCCAATGAGAAAGCCGGCCTCAAACCTGCGTTGTTGCAGTACTTCGACGACCAGGCCGCCGCACAACTGGCGGTGCAGTCTGGGCGCAGCGACGCACTGTTCGGGCCGAACTCGGTGTATGCCTATTCGGCAGCGATCACCGGCGGCATCAAGCGTGTCGGCACCGTCAATGGTGGCTGGCCGTTGCAGGCGGATATCGCGGTGACCACGCGCAAGGACAACGGCCTGGTGCAGCCGATCCACACGGCACTGCAGGGTGCGATTGCCGGCGGCCAATACGAGCAGGTGCTGCAACGTTGGGGCCTGGATGTCGAGCGCGTCGACAAGTCGCTGATCAACCCACCGGGCCTGCCGGACTAGGAGCATCGACATGGGACTGACACGACGTGAAGCGCTATCGAGTATTGCCGCAGTCGGCGGTGAGAAGGCGGTCAAGGACGCATTGGCGGTGTTGGGTCTGGGCCCATCGTCACACCGCCGACCGCAACCGCTGAAACTCAAGGACGACCTGGGGCAGGGCACTCGGGTTCTGGTGCTGGGCGCCGGAATTGCCGGGCTGGTCACTGCGCTGGAGTTGACGCGCGCCGGCTTCAGTGTGCAGGTGCTGGAGGCCCGCGAGCGCGTGGGTGGCCGCACATGGACCCTGCGTAACGGCGACCGCGTGGACTATAAGGACGGTCGCTCGCAGACGGTGGGGTTTGACCCAGGCCAGTATTTCAACGCCGGGCCGGCGCGCATCCCCAGCCAGCACCGCACGATCCTCGATTATTGCAGTGAGCTTGGCGTGCCGTTGGAAGTGCTGGTCAACAGCAGCCATGGCGCCCAGGTGCGGCCGGACCTCAGCCAAGCGGCGTTCAGTGTCGGCCAGGCGCTCAACGATACCCGCGGGCATCTGTCGGGGTTGCTGGCCAAGGCGGTGCAACGCGACGCTCTCGATGATGTATTAAGTGGCGAAGAGCGCACACGCCTGCTCGGTTTTTTGCAGGTGTACGGTGACCTGTCCCAAGAGCTGGCTTTTGAAGGCACCCTGCGCTCCGGGCACCTTGAATCTGCCGCCCACCCTGGCGCCTTGCCCGTCCGCCATAAACCGTTGGGGTTGGACCGCTTGCTGCACCCGGAACTCTGGGGCGCTCTGTTACACACCGAATTCCCGGAGTTTTCGGCCACCATGTTCCAGCCAGTGGGCGGCATGGACCGCATCACCGAGGCCTTCTACCGACGCGTGCAGGAGCAGGTGCAACTGGGCGCCCAGGTGCGGCAGATCCGCCAGCTGGAGGACGGCGTGGCGGTGACTTACCACGACCAGCACATTGGCCGTGAACAGGTGGTGCGTGCCGACTTTCTGGTCTCCACCTTGCCGCTGCCCCTGCTGGCCAAGCTCGATACGGACTTCAGCGCGCCGGTCAAGGCGGCCCTGCTCAGCACCCGCAGCGACCAGGCGACCAAGGTGGCCTGGCAATCCCCGCGCTTTTGGGAGACCGACTACCGTACCTACGGCGGCTTGTCGTGGATCGAGCACCCGGCGCGCCTGCTGTGGTACCCCAGCAACGACCTCAACACCCGCGAAGGCGTGCTGGTGGCCGGTTACGTGACCGGCGAGGGCGCCGACGTGTTTGGCGGCCAGCCCCTCAATCAGCAGTACGCCGCTTCCAGGCAAGCCGTGGAGCTGTTGCATCCAGGTTACTCCAGGCACTTGCGCAGCCCTTTGGCGGTGTCCTGGGAGCAGATCCCCTACAGCGAAGGCCCGTGGTTGCAACGCGAACACTTCCCCGCCGAGGCCCACGCCCTGCTTGAACAGCCCCATGGCCGGATGTACTTCGCCGGCGACGGCCTGGTGCAGAGCGGCGTGGGTATCTGGCAGGAATCGGCAGCCAACTCGGCGCGCCATGTGGTCGCGCAACTGGCCGAGCGCATCACCCAACAACACCAACTCGCGGCGTTGGCCGCATCCTGAGGAGCCTCACCATGAGCGACAGCATTCAACGCACCAGCGTCGGCGAATTTCCCATCTCGCAAACCGTCACCGTGCCGGCCTCGGCCAGCCTGGTGTTTGTCAGCGGCACGCTGCCGGACCCCGCCGACCCGAAGGTGCCTGGGGTGTATGGCGACACCGAAGTGCAGAGCGTTTCAGTGTTCAACAAACTGCGCCAGATCCTGCGCCAACACGACCTGGACCTGGGCGACATCGTGCAGTTACGGGTGTTTCTGGTCGGCGCCGAGGAGACCGGTGGCAAGCTGGATTTTGCCGGGTTGCAGCGCGGCTATACCCAGTTCTTTGGCACGCCCGAACAGCCAAACAAACCGGCGCGCACCGCGTTGCAAGTAGTGGCGTTGCCGTTGCCGGGGGCGTTGGTGGAGGTGGAGGCGATTGCGGCCAGGGCGGTGTGATCACACCCGTCACTCTGTGGCGTGGAGCCTTTGCTCTGTCGCTTGATCGATCAGTGCCCGCAACGCTTCGAACAAGGGTTGGGCATCTGTGTGTTTTTTGCCGTAGGCCAGGTTGAAGGCGTAATCGAAATCGGGAGGGTTCAGCCCCTGGGTGTGCTGCAGCAGGGTCTCCAGTTTGTCCATGGCCTTGACGGCTTTTGCTTCCGGCGAAAGCGCGTTCTCGTAGTCATCCCATAACGCCAGGATCTCGGCTTTCAGGGGGCTGTCCAGGGACTGCGCCAAGAGCAGCAGATCGCGCCGTTCCTGTTCGCCCTTGTTGGGAAAGGCCACCTGATTAACCGCAGGGACATCGCCGTGGATGGCTTCTCCCAAATCATGGATAACGCACATCTTGAGGATTTTCAGCAGGTCCAGGCCGGGCAATTGATCAGCGAACACCATCGCCATCAGACACAGGCGCCAACTGTGTTCGGCCGTGCTTTCAGTGCGACCCGAAGCCGTGTGGGCGCTTCTGAGCACATCCTTGAGTTTTTCCGCCTCGCGCAGAAAGTCGAGACGGCCTTTGATTTTTTCCATGTCCATGCTGCTGCCCCGCAAGGTCGGTTGTGCAGGTAAGCCTAGGTGTGGGAGTGCAGATCGTCCACGCATAAAGTATGCGCGGTGGGCTTTATAGTGTTTCGACTAGGCGTGCTGCGCTGCCATCGCTCAGGGTCATGCGTGTCCAGCGACAGATGCTGGGGCGTATGGGCACGAGGTTGGAATCGTTGCTTCCAGTGGCGAACTCAAGAGCCGCTGGCGCCTGAGTTTCGCGCCAGCCGGTGTGCTCCAGGCTGGCTTCGATCAGTTGGATTTGCGGCGTTGCGAAGCGCCACAACGACTGGCCCATAAGCTCGGCGAGCGGGCTGCTGAACTGGCGTGCGCGGGAGGGCGAGCACGCGAGCAGGCGGTGCGTCAGGTCGCACACCAGATGCATGGCTTGCGAGCTCTCACTGACCAGCCGGGCCAATGCCTGATCGGCGGCTGCATCAAGCCGGGCTGCCAACAGTTGCTCCAGCTGCTGATGCGCAGCCGGATCCATCGCTTGTACGCCGCTTTCCCAGCGCGAAATAGTCGATTGCGTGACGTTGAACAACTGCGCCGCATGACTTTGCTTGATGCGGTGCAGCAAACGCCACCGCCGCAGCGCAATGCCGGGCAAGGCAGGCTTGAGCAACGAGTGAGGCATCTGTGATTCCTGAGTTGGCGGGTTGATGACGAGTGTGATGACAAGAGGGCGGTGGTGCAAATGAGTGGGATGAACGGCCCACATGGTTACTCTCTATTCCTGCAACAGCAATGCCTGCTGCTTGAGCCTGCGTTTTTGTGCAAACGGCAAGCTCTCATCATCCCCATACGGCGCGCTATACCAGTTGCCGTAGCTCGGGTTGGGCAGCAGGAACCAACGCTGGCCTAGCCAATTCACATAGGGTTCGACGGCCTTGCGTTGTGCATCCAGGGTGTTGTGTTCGGCTTGCACGAAATCTCCCAGCGAGTCACCGGCCATCAACAGCACGCGGGCATGGCTGGCGACCCACTGGCGGCGGCACTGCTTGCCGTAGCCCGCGCTTTCGCAGTGGCCGATGGGGGTGCTGGCCGCCAGGATCTGTGCGTCGCTCTCAATCGGAAAGCCGCGCAAACGCAGGTTTTTGGCGGTGGCCGCGACCTGGCTGTGTTCGCGGTTGGTGAGGTAGTAAACCTGGATGCCTTTTTGCCGGGCCGCCTGCAGGAACGCTACCGAGCCTGGCAGTGCCTGGGCCTTGGCCTGGTTGACCCAGGTGTTCCAGCGGTCATAGGAATAGACCTGATTATTGATGATGTCGCGGGCGTTGAGGGGCACGTTGTCCAACAGCGTTTCGTCGATGTCCACCACCACGGCCGGGGGCAAGCCGGCCAGGTTGCGTGGGGCAAAGGGCAGGGCGTCCCAGCTCGGGTCGGCCAGGGCGACATCCAGTTGGCGGGTGGCATTGGCGAAGAGCTGGCGGTAGATCAACTCGTGCTCGATGGAGGTCTGGGTCCAGAGCACGGCGTCGAGTTGGTCATTGGCCGGCGGGTGTTGCTGGCAGCCCGGGAGGGCGGTGGTGAGCAAGCAGAGGCTGGCGAAGAACAGGTTGCGCATGGGCTGGGTCTCGAGGAACGTGGTGGCGTGGTCGGCGCGCCAGTCTAATCATTTGCGAGGCTCGCGGCTCGGTGCTGTTTCGGAATCGTCTTAAAGCCAGGCTTCACCCTTGGCGGGTAATGTAGCGAGCGTTGAAGGATCGTCGTCGCTGCCCATCTGCCAGGTTTGCCTATGTCCAATAAAACATTACGTTTTCTGATCGCCGACGGGGAGCATTTGCAGCGGGTCAAAATCGAGAAAATGCTCAACCAGTTGGGCTATTACCGTATCGCCCCCTTGAGCTCATTCGACGAAGTTCAGGCGCTGACGTGCTCGAACGGCGTGATGTTCGACCTGTTGATCATCAACACCGCGCTGGTGCGTTCGCGCCAGGTCGACCTGCTGAAGTTCTGCCGTGAAAACCCGATGATCCGGCACGCGCTGATCTATGACGGGCAGTGTGCGCAGCGGTCGGTGGTGCCAGTGTCGGCCAGCCAGACCTTGCATCTGTCCTTGTCGCAATCACCGGATTTCAATTCCCTGTGCCGTTGCCTGGAAATGCTCGACCCGGCGGCGATGGCGCGTGTCGCCGGGATGTCACCCAAGCGTTGAGCGTCAGCGCCCCCAGCTGGGCAGGTGGTGATTGCCCATTCGCCAATGGGGCTGCCGAGGCCTGAGGCACACACCGCCGACCCAACGCTCATGGCTGACGTGGTCCATCCAGTTGGCGTCGCCGTTCAATACAGCCTGCCCCAGTGGCGTCAACGCCAAGGGGCGCTTAGGCCATGGTTGATCCCTCTCTGTTTCCACCAGCAACGGCTGCTCGCCATCGATCAACGGCCGCATCAGCGCATGAAACATCAGGTCGCCAAGGAACGGCAGGGGTTCGCGCCTGGCCATCAACTCTGCGAAGACCCGGGCAAACGCCACTGGCCCGCTTTCGGCGATATACCTCAGCGCCAAGCGCTCGGTCAGTGAGAGGCCATCCTCAATCCCTGGCAACTCCTGCAATTGGCGGCGTAGCGCCGGTGCAAGCAGCGGCAGGCTCGGGTGAGCGGTACGGGCCAGTTCTGCCAGCTTGATCGGCGAGGGGGCGCAGTAAGCCGACCAGGCTTGTTTGGCCACGTGCACGGCCGCGTCGTCGATCAAGCGTCGCTGAGGCCACAGCCAGGCAAGCACGTCGGGCGCCAGTTGCCCGATGCCGATAAACCGTTCGACGCCCGGTATGCGGTCGACCTCGATCAGCTCAAGCTTTTTTGGCGCGCGTTCAAGGCTTGAGAGTGCGCGAATCAGGAACAGTTGGTCATAGGCGTCCGCTTCACACCACAGCACGCTATGTTCGGCGCCGGCCAGTGCGTCCAATTGGGTGTATTCCTCGTCAACGCGCAGGTTTACATCAGCAGGGGTCAAGGCAAAAGTCTGGCTGATAAAAGCGCTGCGCAGGCGGCGGAATTCGGCGCTGGGAAGATTGCGTACGGGGCCCATGCACAGTGGGTCGCTGAGCATCTGGAAGCGGCCCTTGAACCCAGCCACCAGCAAGCTGTGGGCAATGTCATTGCCACAGCGCCAATGGTGAGTGCGTGCCTCGTCGCTGGCCTCGAAACCGGGGTGGCGCGCAGCAAAGTCCAGGGCATCGATATGCGCCTTGAGCTTGGGCCAACTGGCAAAACCCAATTGCCTGGCGACCTGCCATTGGGCCTGGGCCAAGGTGGCGCTGGGGTCTAGTTTTTTCAGGTGCGACAACAGTTCCTTGGCGCGCTTGCGCTGCTGCTCAAGGTTGAGGCGGCCATTGGTAGAGGAGGCCAAAGGGCGTTGCGACATACGAGCTCCTTGCACAAACCTTTTCCGCTTCAAGGTTGGGAGTCGTAGAAATGTGGTGGAGCTGGGATGTCTTGGGCGCAGCCCTTTCCGCGGAAGGTGGCGTAGAGAGCGCCAGGCGGGAAATATAGGCAGCATTGCCGTTCGGTGCAACCCTGAAAATGTGGGCTTGCCCCAATGCCACTCTGTCAAGCGCAGTTCCCGTGTGGGAGCGGGCTTGCGAAAGCGGTAGGTCAGTCGCTGCATCTGTTACTGCACCACCGCTTTCGCAGGCAAGCCAGCTCCCACATTGAATCTTCGTGCATTGCGTTCGCTTAATTCATCGACATTGGGGCAGGTGCTGTTTTACTTGTCCTGGCGCGCAGCCAGGGTTTTTTGATGCTCGGCCAGGAAGGGTTGCTCCGCTGGATCAAAACGATCAATCCCGGCAGTGAAGCGGTGCCAGTAGGGGTACAACGGCTGACGGCGAGTGACGGCTTCGATGCGCGCCGACTGCTCTTCGGTGAGTTTCAGCTCGGTGGCCGCCAGGTTATCGCGCAGGTGTGCTTCCGTACGGGCGCCGATAATCAGCGAGGTTATCCCCGGGCGATCCTTGAGCCAGGCCAGGCAGGTGCGGGCGACCGAGACGCCGTGTTCATCACCGACGGCGGCGAGGGTCTCGATAATGTCCAGTGCACGTTCCTGGTCGTGGACGTAGGGTTCCGGCCAACCGCTGCCCTGGCGGGTATTGGCGGGCGGCTTGTGCCCGCGTCGGGTCGTGCCGGTCAGCAAGCCTTCGCCCATCGGGCCCCACACCAAAGTGCCAACCTGCTGGTCCAGGGCCAACGGCAGCAACTCGTACTCGGCCTCGCGGGATTCCGGGGTGTAGTAGATCTGCTGGGTAATCGGCTTGAGCATGCCGTGCAGTTCAGCCTTGCCCAGGGTTTTCATCATCTGCCAGGCGGTGAAGTTGCTGGTGCCGAAGTAGCGGATCTTGCCTGAGCCGACCAACAGGCGCAGGGCTTCCAGGGTCTCTTCGATTGGCGTCATGCCGTCCCAGTTGTGCAGTTGGTACAAGTCGATGTGGTCGGTGCCCAAGCGCTTGAGGCTGGCTTCGCAGGCGCGGATCAAGTGGTAGCGCGACGAGCCGGAGTTGTTGGGGTTGTCGTCTACCGGGCTGCGGCCCTTGGTGGCCAGCAGAATGTCGTTGCGCTTGTCGCCCAGCGCCTTGCCCACCACTTCTTCGGCCAGGCCGTGGGAATAGAGGTCGGCGGTGTCGACCATGTTCACCCCGGCGTCGAACGCCATATCGAACATGCGCTTGGCCAGGGGCACGTCTACCGCACCGCATTTTTCAAACTCTGCGCGACCGCCAAAGGGCACGGTGCCCAGGATGATTTCCGATACCAGCAGGCCGGAATGACCCAGTTGTCTGTACTGCATGTTGCCTCCTACTTAACGTTGCACGTGAAGGTGTGAACGATGGGGACGGCGATAGTTTGAATTTTTTCATGAAAACCTCGCGCCAAGCTTGGCTATGACGTCAATGAAGATTGTTTCGCTGGATGAAATGCTGGATTGTGAATCCTGGTCATTCCGCCAGACATGGCAGTGGTAGAACATCCCTGGCGTCGATACCCACTCATTTGGAGCCTGTCATGACCCAGCCTGCGATCAAACTCTATGGTTTCCCCCTGTCCGGCCATTCCCACCGGGTCGAACTGATGTTGTCCCTGCTGGGGCTGGCGAGTGAATTTATCCTGGTGGACCTCAAGCAAGGTGCGCATAAAACGCCTGAGTTCCTCACCACCCTGAACAGCTTTGGCCAGGTGCCGGTGATTGATGACGGCGGCACGGTACTGGCCGACTCCAATGCGATCCTGATTTATCTGGCCAGCACCTATGGCCGCGGCGAATGGCTGCCGAGCGACCCTGTCGGGCAAGCCCGGGTGCAGCGTTGGCTCTCGGCCGCCGCCGGCCCACTCCATGCTGGGCCTGCCACGGCGCGCTTGGCCACGGTGTTTGGCGCCGAGGTGGACACTGTCAGTGCAATCAACCGTGCCCATGCCTTGCTGAGCGTGATGGAACAGCAACTGAACCAGAGCCGTTTCCTCGCCAGTGAGCAGCCCAGCATTGCCGATATCGCTTTCTACACCTACGTGGCCCATGCGCCGGAAGGCAATGTGTCCCTGGCCGACTACCCTGAGGTACGCGCCTGGCTCGCCAGCATCGAAGCACTGCCGGGTTTTGTGGGCATGCCGCGCACGGCTGTCGGTTTGCAATCGAGTTGAAGCCCAACACCTGTGGCGAGGGAGCTTGCTCCCGCTGGGCTGCGCAGCAGCCCCAACAAGGCTGCCGTATTTATTCAGCCAAACCGCGCTGGCAGCTTTCAGGGCCGCTGCGCGCCCCAGCGGGAGCAAGCTCCCTCGCCACAGGGACACATAATCAGAAGGCGTAAAGATGGATCGATTTCATGAAATGCAGGTGTTCCTGGCCGTGGCCGAGGAGGAGGGCTTCGCTGCTGCCGCCCGGCGCCTGAACACGTCGCCGCCCAGCGTGACCCGCGCCATTGCCGCCATGGAACAACGCATCGGCACGCAGTTGCTGGCGCGCACCACCCGCAGCCTGCACTTGACCGAAGCCGGCCAGCGTTACCTGGACGATTGCCGACGCATCCTTGCTGAGCTGGACGAAGCCGAGGAAGCGGCGGCGGGCAGCTACTCCATCCCGGGCGGCCAGTTGACGGTGACCGCACCGGTACTGTTTGGCGAGCTGTATGTGGCGCCGGTACTGGGGGATTATCTGGACCGTTTTCCGTTGGTGAGTATCAACGCCTTGCTGGTCGATAGGGTGGTCAATATGACCGACGAAGGTGTTGACGTGGCGGTGCGTATCGGCCACCTGCAGCAATCCGGGCAGCAAGCGATCAAGGTCGGCGAAGTACGCCGGGTGGTGTGCGCATCGCCGGCTTATCTTGACCAACACGGGCGCCCCCAGCGCCCCGAGCAGTTGCGTGAGGCCAAGCTCGTCACCTCATCGTCCAGCCAACTGGTCAGTGAGTGGACATTCGTTGACGCCGGCCAGCCGCTGAAGGTACCCATCGAGCCACGCCTGGTTGTCACCGCCAACAATGCCGCGATCAACCTGGCCCGCCTGGGGTGGGGCATGACGCGGGTGCTGTCGTATCAAGTCGCGGCAGCGGTGGCGGCGGGGGAACTGGAACTGGTACTGGAGGATTTCGAACCGGCGCCGCTGCCGATCCACGTGGTGTTCCAGCAAAACGGCCGAGTACCGGCCAAGGTCAATACGTTTGTGGATTTCCTCAGCCATCGCCTCGGGCAGGACCCGGCCCTGAACGCCGCGACCAAGCAGCGTGCCTGATGGAGCGTTATCGCGATATGCAGCTGTTTGCCGCGCTGGCCGGGCAACCCAGCCTGGCGTCGGCGGCACGTCATGCGCAGGTTTCCGGGCCGACGCTGGTACGTGCAGTTGCGCGCCTGGAGGCACGCCTGCGCGTGGTGTTGCTGCAACGTAGTACACGCGGTGTCAACCTGACCGATGCAGGCCAGGCTTACCTTGCCGACTGCGTGCGCCTGCTGGCAGCGGTGGACGCGGCCGAGGCCTCGGCCAACGGTTTGCATGTGCAGGCCCAGGGCGACCTGCGGATATTTCTGCCGTTACTGTTCAGCCGCTATGTCATGGCGCCGCTGTTGGCCGGTTATGCGGATCGCTACCCAGCGGTGCGTGTCATCGCGCATTACCACGACTATTTCCCTAACCTGCACGTAGAAGGGCTGGACGTGGCGGTGCTGGTCGGCGAATTGCCCAACTCGTCACTCATTGCGCGGCAAGTCGGGCAGGTGCGCACTGTCGTATGTGCCAGCCCCGCTTACTTGGCGACCCGGGGCGAACCCCGGCATCCGGCTGAACTCAAGCAGCATCATCTGATTGCCAGCGCCGACCCGGTGCACTGGGATTTCCCGCATTACACCCTCAAGGCTCGCGCCCGGCTGCGTTGCGCCACTGTCCAAGGCGCGATCAATGCAGCGGTGCAGGGGGCGGGCGTGATTCGAGCCTTGAGTTACCCACTGCACGAACACCTGGCGAGCGGCCAGTTGCAGCGCCTGTTGCCTACCTTCGAGTTGCCGCCGCAGCCGGTGCATGTGGTCTACCGCGAAGGCCGTCATGCGTCGATGCGCGTGCGCAGCTTTGTCGACTACTGCGTCACCGCGTTGCGCGAGCATCCGGCGTTTCAGTTGGCGTAATAGTGGATTGCCCTGGGTGGGCATTCTCTCCATTACGGCCTGGGCGCAGCATGCTCGTATCTAACCGGAGGTGAGCGCCATGCACTCGATTGAAGCAACCCCTTGGCATGTCGGCGAACGACACATGCAGGAAAGTGCCGGCGTCTCTGAACGCATGGCCATGATCGGGCCCAAGGTCATTCGTGATCATTTGCCTGAGCAGCACCGCGATTTTTATCCGCTGCTGCCGTACTTGATCGCGGGTGTGGTGGACGAACAAGGCATCCCCTGGGCAACGATGCTGGAAGGCGCTCCAGGGTTTGCGCATTCACCGGACCCACACACGCTGCAGATCGACAGCCTGCCCGCCAAAAGCGATCCCGCCTGGGCTGGGATAACGGATGGCGCGGCGATCGGCCTGCTGGGCATCGACCTCAATACCCGCCGCCGCAATCGCATGAATGGCCGGATCGGATCGCTTGAGGATGAGGGCTTTGCGGTGGACGTAGTGCACACCTTCGGCAATTGCCCCAAGTACATCCAACTGCGCCCCGTCGCCGGAATTGCACGCAAACCCGGCAACGCTGCCGAGCGCAGCAATGGCCTGGACGCTGCTGCACAAGCGCTGATCCGCAACGCTGACACCTTCTTCGTCGCCAGCTACGTGGACCAGCACGGCGAACGCGCGGTGGACGTTTCCCATCGCGGCGGCAACACGGGGTTTGTGCGGGTGGAGGGTAACGTGCTGACCATCCCGGATTTCGCCGGCAACCTGTTCTTCAACACCCTTGGCAACCTGCACGCCAATCCGGTGGCAGGGTTATTGTTTGTGGATTTTGAGACCGGCGACGTGCTGCAAGTGGCCGGGCGTACATCGTTGATCCTGAGCGGGCCGCAAGTGGCTGAGTTCGAAGGCGCGCAGCGCTTGTGGACGGTGACGGTGGAGCACGTGGTCCGCCGCCCGGCAGCCTTGGCCTTGCGTTGGCAATTCGCTGAGTTTTCGCCGCACAGCCTGGCGATGGGCATCGGGTAGCCTGTCACCCGCTCCCTGGCACAGCCAGATCAAATGTGGGAGGGGGCTTGCCCCCGATGAGGCAGTGTCAGCCAACACATCTGTGACTGACCCACCGCAATCGGGGGCAAGCCCCCTCCCACATAGGAACGTCATTGCCTGTTGAGTTTGCGTTTGCTCATCAGGCCACCGGGCATTCCCGGTTCAGCGCTTCATCGACCAGCAACTGCGCAATTTCGATCATCTGCACCACCGCCAGCACATGCTTGCGGCGCTGACCGTCAAGCTGTTCGGCACAGTCGTAGGCGCAGACAGTCGCTGACTCCAGCATTTCGCTGGCATTGCTCAAGGCGGCTTCAGTGCTGAGTCCGGGGCGAACGGTGAAGATGACATCGGGAGGTAGTTGTGGGTTGTCATCCGAAGTTGATGACGGGGGATTGGGTGTGACTTTCTTCATGGCGAAGCTCCTATGAATGAGCACCTCCATTTCGCTACCACACGAAGTAAGGAGGCGACTGTACACGGGGTGGTAGACCGGTCATAGAAACCCGGCAGGCCGAAGCCTCCCATGCACAGCCGCCACAAAGCAGCCCGCATAAAAAAACGCCCTTGAGCGTTTCGGGGTCTATGAAATAACTGGGCTACCACACCCATTCGCTGATTTTGCAGCGACCCGCGAAGGTTAGCGGCGAGGCTCATCGGACGCAACCCGAAGTTTGTGTAAGAGCCGTCTGACGAATTCAGTCTATGGAAGGCGGTTAGCCTGACCCGCAGTTTTGCCGTAGTCAGTGTGGGGAAACAGTTGGTTGGTCATCTCGATGATCTTGCTTTGTGCGTCAATGAACTTACCCATTCGGGCGCCGCCCGAGGTCGAGTCATACAGTGCCTGTCCGATCCGCCGACCGTTCTCGAACACCTGAATGTCGGCGAAGCTCATATACAACGCCATGTCCCAGCTCCATGTACCGATGTAAGTGGTCGAAAGCGCGCAATTGGCGGGCGGGGTGCCTGGCGGTAACTCGCGGGTTTGAAAGCCTTTACTGCGCAATTGGGCTGTGTAGGTGGTGTTGAAGCCTTCACGCAAGCCGGCAGCGGGGATCATGCAGATTTCAGGGGAGTGAACAGTAGAAGCGGGAACAGGCGTGACGGTTTGCGTGATGCTGCAGCCGGTGAGGGCGCTGCAGGCCAGTACGAAAGCGAGGGCTGTTATCCGGCGCATAGCGACCTCCATGTCATGAGTAGTGGCTGAATGATAGCAGTGATCGTCCAGCGCCGAACACGGTGGTTCGGGTGCATCAGATCAAATGTGGGAGGGGGCTTGCTCCCGATGGCGGTGGGTCAGTCACATATGTGTTGGCTGACACTACCTCATCGGGAGCAAGCCCCCTCCCACAGTGGGATGTCATTGCTTGTTGAATTTGCGTTTATTCATCAGGCCAGCGCTTCACCCATGAACATGTTGCTGGATGTTGAACCGTCAGCGAGAGCAGTTTCTCTGGGTTAGCCTTGTCTTCCTACTGACAAACAAGGATTGGTCATGCAGCGAAAGGTCATTAATCCCACGACGGTATTCAACTCCCTGCAATACGGTTTCAGCCAGGCCCTGGAAGTGCCGCAAGGGCGACGGATCATGCTTTCCGGGCAGGTGGGCGTCGATGCCCAAGAGCGCACGGCGGGCCCAGACATTGCCGAGCAGACGGTCATGGCGTTGGACAATGTCGAAAAGGTGCTGGCCGAGGTGGGGGGCGATCTGTCCCACGTGATCATGCTGCGGTTGTATATCGTCGAGTCTGCCCGGGATCAGCAGGAACCGATTGCTGAAGCTCTGCGTCAGCGCTTCGCACACAACCCGCCGCCGTCTTCGTGGATTATGGTCAGTGGGTTGTCGTTGCCGGAATGGTTGATCGAGGTGGAGGCAGAGGCGGTGGTTCCGTTCAGTTAGGCGAGCGCTTTTTGAAAGCAGCAAGTAGTGGCTGACAAAGACAGCTATCTCACTGATGCAATCCGATCAAAATGTGGGATGGGCGGTGCGACGATTCGACTTGCCCCCGATGGCGGTGGGTCAGTCACAGATGTATTGATTGACACTACCTCATCGGGAGCAAGCCCCTTCCCACATAGGAACGTTATTGCTTGATGAATTTGCGTTTTTTCATCAGGCCACCGGGCATTCCCGGTTCAGCGCTTCATCGACCAGCAACTGCGCAATCTCGATCAGCTGCACCACCGCCAGCACGTGCTTGCGGCTCTGACCATCGAGCTGTTCGGCACAGTCGTAGGCACAACAGTCGCTGACTCCAGCATTTCGCTGGCATTGCTCAAGGCGGCTTCCGTGCTGAGTCCGGGGCGGACGGTGAAGATGACATCGGGAGGTAGTTGTGGGTCGTCATCCGAAGTTGATGACGGGGGATTGGGTGTGACTTTTTTCATACGGTTGCTCCTGGAGTTAGAGGAGCCGCCACAATCACTTCCACATGATGGGGTGGCGACTGTACGCAGGTGTGGAAGACCGGACTCCAGGACCCCGGCGCACTCGAAAATGCCCCGCGCACAGCCGCCATAACACTTTATAGCGAGCATGAAAAAAGCGCCCGCTAAGGCTATGGGCGCTTATACGCCTGGAGAGTTCGGGCTTCCACACCCGTCCGCTGATTTTGCAGCGACCCGCGAAGGTTAGCGGCGAGGCTCATCGGACGCAACCCGAAGTTTATGTAAGAGGGGTCTGACAAGCTCGCAGCGTGGATCAACGTCAGCGGGTGGCCATTGCCGGAAGGTTGATCGAGATTGAAGTGCGGCCGCTGGAGGGCTGAAACGACAGCTGTCTCGCTGATGCAATGCGATCAAAATGTAGGAGGGGCGTCAACTCCGGGCGTCGGCCAGGCTCAGGTCCTTACAGACCACACCGCGCTTGCCTAAGGGTAGCTCGCCGTTGTAAAGCTTGCAGTAGAGTCGTTCGCTGCTCAAATACAGCTTCGGCCAGCGGGGAAGTCATCTTCGGTCGAGCGTAGACGCTCGCCAAGTTGGGCTAGGATAAAGGCTTCTGAGCGGTGTGAATCACTCCAACGGATCGCCGCTTCAATCGGGTGGGAATAGGCTTTTGTCAAAGGGGAAGGTCGCTGTCATATGATCGATACCCTGCATGAAAAGTGGACGCATTGAATGGGTTCCTTGATTGAACGGCTGTGTTGGGGGTCATGAGGCAGGTGCCGGTAGCTGTCGTGGGTATCATCCAACGAACGGCTGCGTTCGAGTCAGCAGAATGGCGACCAATGTCGGGGATTTGCGAAGCAGCAAAACGCGCTCGGGCCAGAGACGACAGTGGTGGGGCGTCTGATGGCTAAGTCGGTCGACGCATAGGGTTACATTTTTGCGCCTAGCGCTCTTAGGTTGCTTACCGTGCAGCCCAGATGCGGAAGCATTGAATCAACCACCGAACAGTTGCTCTTCTGGCTCTCAGCCCGCTGTGCTTGCGGTCTGCGGAGCGAATGACATAGGATTCAATCAAGGCACCCGGTAGGTGCCAGCCGTCCACTAATGGCAAAGCTCGCGCTCTACCGTGACAGTACCAACCGCCCTGTATTGGGTTCTCGTAGTGGACACTAGGCCCGGCCCCGGAGGCTGAAATGCAAAACACCATCACTTTTGCTGATGTTCACCGCGTCAAGCGCCACGCTAAGCAACTCAGAATCGACTTCCCTGATCTTTCTCACGGCAAGCGCCTCGATAAGGCTGCCGTCGAGATTTGTGGTGCGCGGAACTATCATGAGCTGAGCCGTTGGTTTGACCGCACAATCAGTCAGCATATTGATACGCCGGATGGACATCAAGGTGTGAGCCACTGCCGATACTGTGACTTTCGCTTCGCGTCCGATCACAAGCCTGATCAGAAAACGCATCGAGAGATCCATGAGCTTTTTATGGAAGCTGAAGAAGAGTTGGGGTACCGGCCAGGGACATACGTGCAGCGCGAGCGTATGAAAACGGACGGTTACCATCTAATGACCAATGGCGAACATGAAGAGGATCGCATCTTAGGTTTGCTCATGGTCACTCGGGGTTGGTTTGATCGGTCTCTTCGCTCGGCGATTGAGTCTGGCTACTGGACCAAACATCCGACGTTTGAGACGTATGTTTCGATGATGCTGCCGCATCTGGACACGGTTGATCTTGGGATTTCCGCGATTTTGAAAGCGCGCTATGGGCGGACGAACGAAATGATCTCCATTGGACAGACTAACTGGTCGCCTCGTTAAATCTATGATCCTCACTGCCCGGAGCATTCAATGTTCTGGGCATTGAGGAGGTTGTCACATATCGACCTCTTGTGATTTATGCGTCTACGCTCGGAAGCAGCGGACCTGCGTTTTTTATGTTACGGCATTGTTGAATGTCGGCATTGTCCACCACTTGAGCTGGCTCTTTCACGTTCTATTGCCTTTTTAGGTGGCTAATGAGTCTTTCAGGTATTCGTTCAAATCGAGGGGATAGCTATCAGACGCTGATTGCTATGTGGTTTGCCATTTCGATGCTATCCGACGCCGACTATGAGTGGCTGGAGGTCGACTCCACTCGTTGGTTGGTGGATGACGTGGTTGTCGGAAAGTCCGACGGTTCAATCATTTGCTGTCAATGCAAGAAGAACCAGCCGGATTTCAAACCTTGGACGGTTGCTGATCTGTCCGGTGAGTTCGAGAAGGCTTCTCGCCTGTTGGTGGGGGATCTGAACACAGTGGTGCGTTTCTATTCGCGCGGTACGTTTGGTCATATTGCTAAGCTGCGAGAGCATTGCGCAACGCAGCCTGATGAGAGCAGCTACCGGAACAGCCTTACGAACGAGCACGCGACAATCGATGCTTCTTTAAGTGCTACGTTTAATGCCGCTGTATCGCTTCGCACGTATGACTTTCTACGTCGCACAACTTTCCATAACACAAATGATTTCAACGATTTGGAAGAGTCGTTGCTCGAGCGGCTTCGCATTCTGGCAACCAATGCGGAGGCCGCTTACGATGCACTTTGGTACCGGCTCGATCAGTTGGGTTCACGAATGCCCTCGCGTGATTCACAGGCGGCGTCAGTTCAACATCGTTTGACAAAAGAGGACCTTCTCGGCCTGCTTCAGCAATCAGGGTCGATGCTCGCGCCGCATATGAACGTGTCTGAGGTTCGTGCCTCTCTCGATGAAATTTCTGCTATCGGTAGGAATTGGCGGCGCGAGATGGGTGGGAGGCGGCTCCCAATTCGTGTTGTTGACGACATGCTTTCTGCCATCGATAACGGAAAGCGCTCAATACTGCTCACCGGGCTGCCTGGGGCGGGGAAAACCTGCGCTCTTCTGGCAGTGCAAGAAGCACTGGAACTCCTGGCTGAGGGTGACGGTTCTATAGTGCCTCTATTCATACAGTCCCGAGAGTTTGCTGACCTTGCAACGGCCCAAGACCGCCACGCTCAGGGCCTGTACGAGGACTGGGTGGAAAAGGTTGCACGTCTTGCAGACAATGCTCGGGTCGCCATTGTTATTGATTCTCTTGATGTATTGTCGATCTCGCGGGAGCACGCGGCGTTGACGTATTTCCTGGCACAGATCGATAGGTTGTTATTGATCAGCAACGTGACAGTGCTGACAGCCTGTCGTGATTTTGATAGGCGCTATGACCGCCGTTTGGCGTCGCGAGTATGGGAGTGCGAGTTAGCTTGTCAGCCCCTGGATTGGAACTGTGACGTATCTCCATTGCTACAGTCGCTCGGCATTGATATTTTTGGGGTGGATGCGCCAACGCGTCAACTCATCTCGAATCCCCGTGAACTTGCAATTTTTATTGAGCTAGCACAATGGGGGGGTGGGTTTAGCGTTGTAACTAGTCAGGCGCTGGCGCAACGGTATCTGGATACACTGGTTCATGCTGATGCGAATTTGGGCATCACAGCGCTTGAAGCGATAGAGTCAGTTGCCGACGAGATGCTCCGGACCCGCAGCCTCACTATTCCTGCGCAGCGATTCAGCGGCTCCCAGGGTGTTTTGCGTGTGCTACTCAGTCACAACGTGCTGCACCAGGCTATGGATGGGCGAGTCGGGTTTGGTCACCAGACGTTGCTTGATGTGCTAGTGATCAGCTCAGCGATTCGAAGGGGGGTGACGTTGAATGAGTTCATTCAGAGCTTGTCACCTGTACCATTTGTCAGACCAACTATCCGAAGTTTCGTGGCGCAGTTGGCTGCTGGTGATCGCCGATTGTTTCGAACTCAGTTGCGGGCTGTTCTCATGGGGCAGTGCCCATTCCATATGCGTCGATTGGTCGCGGAGTCATTCGCTGACCGGCCGCCCCATAGTGATGACTGGCCGATGCTTCGCGATCTCCGCCGAGATTACAAAGATGTGTTTCAGATCATCTATTTGCGAGGCAAAGCGATGGAGTGGGGGGCGTTCTGGTTCGCGCATTTAGTGCCTCTGCTGAGGGCGGAGCGCGACCAAGAAGGCCTGATGACGCATTTGCACAGATCTTCATTGTGGGTGAATCACGCTCCATCACTAATATTGCCTTTCTGGACTGAGTTGCTTGAGGCGGACTGGATGGATAGAGGGCTTGTCGCTGGCGGACTGGGCTTCTTGCTATCCGATGTAGCGTCTGAACATGCCGCTCTTACGGGTAAGTTGGTTGAGGCGCTGCTCCGTATGCCTATACAGGAGTACAGCTACCTAGGACGTTCTATCGCACGTTGCGTTGGCGCTGGCGTCTTATCAGATGATGTACTTTGGGCATTCATTACGGGTGATGTGACAGAGGATGACGTGCGAGAGCTTCATCATTTTGGCACCAAGCTAAGGTGGCGGGATCATGAGTTCGGTGCCGAATGTAAAAATTACATCGCCGAGCGCATGAAGTCTTCAGTGGACCTGTTGAATATTGCAATACCTTCTATAGAAGGTTGGAGCCAAATTCGAATATCTGAAATCGGCGATTGGGCTGCTGGAAGCTCGGGTTTTTTGCGGAGCACTTCTCACCGAGCAATCCGGTCCCACAGTGATTTTCAGCATGAAGATTCTATGCATTTACTATTGAGGGCGGTCGAAGGGGCTGTGCTCAGTCATGCCTCAATTGACTCAGAGTGGTGGCGAAGCAATCGGGAACGCCTCTGTTTTAATCATGAGGGAGCTCTGCGCTACTTTGGATTAATGGCTTGTATAGAAAACCCGTCTACCAATTCTGAAATTGCTGCTCGGCTATTTTGTATCGAGCCGCTGGTGGAGTGTGAGTTTTTATACGAGCTTGGCTGTCTTGCCAAGGTCGCGTTTGTGCATTTTGACTCAAGTCAGCAGGACTCTGTGGTGGCGGCATTATTCGCGATTACCGAGGGTATTGAACGAGATGAGCGAGAGGTTTTATGGGCAAACGGGGTACAGGCGCGGTTGATTGCGTGCATTCCATGTCATCTGCGACCCGCCGGTGCTCAGCTTTTACTTGATGATGCAATTGAGCGCGAAGGCGTCCTTAATGAAGGACCCCCAATTCAGGCTTGGAGCGGGATGGTTACGGCGCCTTTCCCATATAGCGTATTCCTTGAAATCAGTGATCGCGGAGTGTTGCAGCTTCTTATGCATTACACCGGATATCAGCGTGCTTTCGAGGAGCACTTGGTCGGTGGTGAAGGTGAGGTGGCTTCAATGCTGCGGGAGGCAGCGTCCCGTGACCCTGATCGTTTCCTGGGGATTATGACGGACAGCTGGGCTGATCTTTCGTCAGTTTTTCGCGATGCAATTATGAGTGGTGCGGGCAATTGCTTGGCCCATCTTCACGGCAATTTGCAATCAGGGGATTCTTGGACGCCATTTGTAACTATAGATGGAGCCTCATTGGCTGGGAAAGTTATTCACGAGCTTGGACTTAACTCAGAGTATTGGCAGCACAATCGCGCGGCTTCTAACGCCCTCAACGCATGTGCCAATGTGGTCGAAGATGCTGACCAAGCTCAACGGATGATAAAATTTGCTACATGTTTTTTGACAATGCGAGAAGAAGCTTCTATCAGCGGTGATGGGGTTGATCATCTCGACGTTGGAATAAATATGGCTCGCGGTCATATTGCCGAGGCATTGGTGATTTTGACCATCAACTTTCTGAAGAGTGGTAATGCGCTGCCTGATTCATTGCTGCGTCTTTTGTTCGACTTTGCTGATGAAGGTGATCCGGCTATTGCCGCCGTGATACTCCGGCGTTTGGCGTATCTGCAGAGTCTGGACTCCGGTATAGGCTGGGAATTGTTCGATCGATGTATGAAAGGCAATACCTCGGGACTTTGGGGAGGGGCGGAGCAATGTCTTTATTACTCCTATCGCACTGATTTTGAGAGAGTTTCTAAATGGTTGGCGCGACTTCGTTTGGAGGGGGTGGGTAAAGATTTTGAGACCTGGGGGCGAATATCTGCTTTGGCCGCCTTGTCGGATGTTGGCCGGACTTCGGAGCTGATGCTTGAGCTGTCTGAGATAGATGATGCTGCCGGATGGCAGGGGGCTTCAGCCGTTTGGGCGAACGCCCAGAATTTTGCCCGGTACAGAGCGCAGTGCATTGCTGGACTCGACTATGGGTTGTCACTCAATACGCATTCAGATGTTATTGGGCAGCGAGTGGGACAATTGTTTTGTAGTGATGTAACGGGCATACCTTCTGATCTTGTACGTCGTTACTTCTCCGTGCGTGAGATGGGTAGCAGTGGTGTCGGTGCATACATTCATGGGCTTGATGAGTGGTTAAGCGTCACTGCGCAACGAGACGCTGGAGAGGCGCTTGTGGTCTTCGAACTGTATCTCGCCTATGTGCGAGGTAAGGGCGCGCATATGTATGACCGCGGAGGAAATCTCACCCAGTTGCTTACGCAATTATTTGCAGAAGCAGAGGAGTGGGAAGAGGTGGATGGAGGCGCAATGTTGCAACGAGTCGTTTCAGCGCAAGATGAACTGTTATCTCTTGGCGTTTCAGGTATCGGCGATTGGCTGGCTGCTGCGGAGAGGCCTTGAGTGCGGTAGGGTGGGGTAGTCGCTAGCTAATGACCTCTACGCTTGACGAGTGGCTCGGGCTATCCGGCGTTGTCAGCTAGCTGGTGTCGCCCGGCACAGGCGTCGCCCGCGCCTCGCTGACCAGCCATACGCAAAAGTGCTCGGCGCGTGCCGAACACGTCTGCCGTCTTACTTCCACATAGGACTGGCCACTACCGATAAAGCAAAAGGGGGCAAGCAATTGACCTTGTTGCAGATCATCCATCACCAGCGGCCAGAGGATCACGCTTATGCCCAATCCAGCCTTCACCGCCTCTATCACATAGTAGAAATGCTCAAGCTCACTGAGCGGTATTGCTGACGCCATGCCCTATTGTTTCGCCCATAGCGCCCAGAGTTGCGGGCGCGTTAGGCTACTGAGCGAAGGCGCGCCAGCGTAGCCAGGGTAGTGGCAGGCTGCTGTTGGAGCAGATGAGGGGCGATTACCAAGCCGATGAGCTTCGCGTTCGCTGTTGGCGGTTGTGCTGCGCAGATGATGGTCGCGACCTCGAACGGGAGTCCGCCGTGAATGGCGATGTAGGTGCTGACCAGATAGTCGAATTGCGACAGTAAGCCAATGATTCCGTTGTAGTGAAGCTGGTACTACGACAATAGCGCATGCCTGCGTCACACAAACCGCAGCAGGCATTGCTCATTGTTGCCGTGGATTACACACCCGATCTGCTGTGGAGAAACAGTTGCCATCGCGTCGGCGGCGGCGCCTCATTTTGGTAAGGATGGCGCTGCTCGTCGGTTGATTCAAAAAACAATTTTTGTACGGTCACTTTGGTACTCAAAGGTGATAATTCCGGCATTGAACCCGTGTGATGCAGGACACGGCGTTGACAGAGGAGGAAAGTACGGATGCCTCAGCGTCTGGCTATGGAGCAATGGGAACAGCGCATGTCCAATGGCGATGAAAATATTACTGCGCTCGACCAGCTCCATGAGGTTGTCCGGTACGGCTTGCCTCCGATGAGATCGTGTCAGTCAATACATCTGTGACTGACCCACCGTCATCGGGGGCAAGCCCCCCTCCCACATTGGGTCTGACGTACACTCGACACCTATCAAGTCCAAGCTTGCACTGCCCCCAATCAATACCGAATCATCACCGACTTAAGCTCGGTGTAATCCTCGATAAACGCACTGCCAAACTCCCGCCCAACCCCCGAAGACCGGCTGCCGCCAAACGGCACCGCCGGGTCGAGCAGGGTGTGCATGTTCACCCACAAGGTGCCTGCCTTGATCGCCGGGATCATGCGCAGGGCCTTGCCCAGGTCGTTGGTCCATAGGCTGGCACTCAACCCGTAGGGCCCGTGGTTCATCAGCGCCAGCAGTTCGTCTTCATCGTCGTAGGGCAGGAAGGTGGCGATGGGGCCGAAGGTTTCTTCGTTGAGCAGGGTGTCGTACAGGTGGTTGGCCAGGATCACGGTGGGTTCGACGTAGCAGCCGGGACGGTCGATGAGGTGGCCCCCGTGGATGATCGTGTTGTTTTCGGTGCGGGCCTGGTTGAAGTAGCCGAGCAGTTTGTGTTGGTGTTGCTGGTGGGTCACGGGGCCGAAGTCGGTGTGGTCATCCAGGGGTGAGCCGATGGTCAGGCGGCTGAGACGCGCCTTGAGTTTTTCCAGCACGGCATCGATCTGTGAGCGGTGCACGAAGAAGCGTTCGGCCGCTGCGCAGATTTGCCCCGAGTGCAGGAAGCCCGCTTCGATAATGCCATCCACAGCCTTGTCTACATCCATATCCGGCAGGAAGCCGGCGGCGTTCTTGCCACCCAGTTCCAGGGTCGCGCGGGTCAGCCCGGCGCCCATGGCACTGCGGCCTACTGCAATACCGGTGGGTACTGAGCCGGTGAAGGACACCTTGTGCGTGCCGGGGTGTTCCACCAGCCCCTTGCCGACATGGCCGCCGCCGGTCAGCACGTTGAGCACCCCCGCCGGCAAGCCGGCGTCGATGGCCAGTTCGGCGATGCGCAACAGGGTCAGCGGCGTGAATTCGCTGGGCTTGATGATGATGCTGCAGCCGGTCACCAGCGCCGAGGCCAGCTTCCAGATGGCGATCATGGTCGAGAAATTCCACGGCACAATGCCTACCACCACGCCCACCGGTTCGCGCAAGGTGAAGGCGGTGTAACGCTCGCCATTGAACGAAGGCAGGGAGGGCGTTAGGGTCTGGCCGCTGAGCTTGGTGGCCCAGCCTGCGTAGTAGCGCAGGAAGTGCGCGGCCTGGTCGACCTCAAAGGCGCGGGAAATCTGGATGATCTTGCCCGACTGACAGGTTTCGATCTGCGCCAGTTCTTCGCGGTGCTGTTCCAGCAGGTCGGCCAGTTTCAGCAGCACGTTGCCACGGATGGCGGGCGCAGCCTGGGACCACAGCTGAAAACCACGGTTGGCAGAAGCGACCGCAGCGTCGATATCCGCCAGGTCAGCATCGGCCACGTCGGCGATCACCTGGCCGGTGGCGGGGTTGGTCACGCTCAGGCGTGCGTCGGTGTGGCTGTGCACACTGGCGCCTTCGATAAACAGCCCATGGCGGCGACGCAAAAAGGCTTCCACTTGAGGCAGCAACGGGATATCGCTCATGGCAGGTTCCTGGCAGTTCACAAAGAAACCCCGAGGTTAACCAACGCACTGATAAGCGGCTTGACTGTGCCTGCCAGCTTTTATGTCTGTGCCTGCCGTGCTTGTGAAAAGTACAAGCTTGCCTGCCGAACGTGCATTTCCCGCCTGCACGACCCGTTTGATACTGGCCCTGCATCCCGCGCCGTTCCACGATTCGGAGCGCCTGCCGGACTTCCAATAATAAGCAGGGCCGTCCATGAAAAAGCCAAACCCGCTCCTCGAAGACCTCAAGCCTCTTCTGCCTGCCATTGCCGCGAACGCCAGCCGTGCCGAACAGCTTCGCCAGGTGCCGGATGAGAATATCGCGCTGCTCAAAAGCATCGGCCTGCACCGCGCCTTCCAGCCCAAGGCATTCGGTGGCCTGGAACTGTCGCTGCCCGAATTCGCCGACTGCATCGCCTTGCTCGCCGGCAGTTGCGCCAGCACCGCCTGGGCCATGAGTTTGTTGTGTACCCATAGCCATCAACTGGCGCTGTTCTCGGCGCAGTTGCAGGAGGAGATCTGGGGCGCCAACCCGGATGCCACGGCCAGCAGCAGTATTGCGCCGTTCGGCCGGGTGACCGAGGGCGAGGGCGGCGTGTACTTCAGTGGTGAGATGGGCTGGAGCAGCGGCTGTGACCATGGCGAGTGGGCGATTGTCGGCTGCCGTCGCCAGAATGCCGAAGGTACCCAGGATTACTGCTTTGCCGTGCTGCCGCGCAGTGACTATCAGATCCGCGATGACTGGTTCGCGGCCGGCATGAAAGGCAGCGGCACCAAGACCCTGATCATCGACAACGCCTGGGTGCCCGAGCACCGGATCCAGAAGGCCAAGGACATGATGGAAGGCAAGTCCGCAGGCTTTGGTCTCTACCCAGACAGCCAGATTTTTTACGCGCCGTACCGGCCGTATTTCGCCAGTGGTTTTTCCACCGTCAGCCTCGGCGTGGCCGAGCGCATGCTGGAGGTGTTCCGCGAAAAAACCAAAAACCGTGTGCGCGCCTATACCGGTGCCGCCGTCGGCGCAGCGACCCCGGCGCTGATGCGCCTGGCCGAGTCCACCCACCAGGTGGCCGCTGCTCGGGCGTTTTTGGAGAAGACCTGGCAAGACCACGCCGAACACAGCGCCGCCCACCGCTACCCAGCGCGAGAAACCCTGGCGTTCTGGCGCACCAACCAGGCCTACGCCACCAAGATGTGCATCGAAGCGGTAGACCGGCTGTTCGCCGCCGCCGGTGGCAATGCCTGGTTCGAACACAACGAAATGCAGCGCCTGTTCCGCGATGCCCACATGACCGGCGCGCATGCCTACACCGACTATGACGTGTGCGCGCAGATCCTTGGCCGTGAGCTGATGGGCCTGGAGCCCGACCCGAGCATGGTGTAGCTGCGTTTTCCCTACAACAATCAGGGCGGCCCATAGAGGCCACCCGGGAGTCTTGCATGTCTGACGTATTCGACCCACGGGCCTTTCGTCGCGCCTTGGGCAATTTTGCCACTGGCGTGACCGTGGTCACCGCCGCCACCGCCTCCGGGCGCAAGGTGGGCGTGACGGCCAACAGTTTCAACTCGGTATCCCTCGACCCGCCGCTGGTGCTGTGGAGCATTGACAAGCGCTCCAACAGCCATGCCGTGTTCGAGGAGGCCAGCCACTTTGCCGTGAATGTCTTGGCGGCGGACCAGGTGCACCTGTCGAACAATTTTGCCCGCCCCCGTGAAGACCGCTTCGCCCTGATCGAGTACGAGCCGGGGGAGGGTGGCTCGCCGGTATTCGCCGATTGCTCGGCGCGTTTTCACTGCGAGAAATACCAGCAGGTGGACGGCGGCGACCATTGGATCATGATCGGCAAGGTGGTGGCCTTCGATGATTTTGGCCGTGCGCCGCTGCTCTATCATCAGGGCGCCTATGCCGAGGTCCGGGCGCTGCCTCCCTGCGCGCCCGAAGCAGTTTAGAACGGCACGGCGACCACCAGTTGGCTGTAGACATTGGTGCCGTTGCCGCCGACCTGATTGCCACCGGTATCGGCTGATTTATCGGGTTTGTACAGGCCCAGCAGCGGCGTGATGATCAGGTGCTCGTTGACGGCCCATTCGGCATACAGGTCCAGTTCGCGGCCATCCAGGTTCAATTGGCCGCGCGTACTGACGGTGTTGTAGTCGAAGAACAGCGCCCCCAGGGTGACGTTCTCCAGTGGTTTGACCTTGAGCGCCACGTGCTGCACGGCGGTATTACTGTTGAAGGGGCCGGAATAGTTGCCCGCCACTTCGCCCTGCACCCAGGTGCCGTAGCCACGGTTGAAGCCTGAGAACATGCCGTCCCAGTTCTTCGAATAACGGGCGTAGCGGTAGGTCAGGTCCGGGGACCACGGCAGGTTGGCGAAGGTGTAGCCGGCTTCGGCGTAACCGGCATTTTCCTGGCCGTCGCGACGGCTTTGGCGCGCCAGTTCGAAGGCGAAGTGCGCGTTGTCGATACCGGCATTGCCGGTGCCGCGCAGGCTGTAGAGGTTCATGCCTTTGCGCTGGCGCTGCAGGTCGGTGGCGAAGCGCTCATCCACATCGATGCCGTGAATGTAGGTCAGCCCCAGGGTGCCCGGCGCGGCACTGTATTCCAGGGTGCCGGCGGCCATTTCGGTGAGGGCTTGGGCGCGGTTGTCGGACTTGATCCACATCAGGCTGCCGTGCACACCGTCCTTGCCGCCCAGGCGAATCACCGCCGTCTTATCGAAGGCATGGCGTGCGGCGATGTAGTAGGCGCCGCCGCGATTGAACTCGCCGTCGCCGTCGCCGACGCCATTGCCCAGGTTGGGGCCGTCGTCGTTAAGGATAAAACCGTCGCCGAGCATGATGATCTGGCGACCGAACGACAGGTCCAGGCCGTCCTTGCCCAGCGCCGGTAACAACTCGCCAGACCGCCAGCCGGCGAAGGCTTCGTCAAACTTGGTGGTGCGCTCGGTGCCGTTGGTCAATCCGGCCGCATCGCCGTCGCCCCAGGTACCGGAACTCACCAGGTTGGCCGTGCCATACACACCGCCCAGGTTGCCCAGGCGCTGTTCGACGCTCAGACCGTACTTGATGAACGCCTCACGCCAAGTGGAGCCGCCGCTGCGCCCATCGTAGTTCTTCGGGCTGTTGAACATACCGTACACGGCGAGGAAGTTGCCGGTGACCTGGGTGTCGGCGTCCGCATACAACTCGATGGCCTGCGCCTGGCCCACCAACAGTGCCACGCCCAGGCCGACCGTCTGGCGCAGGCAGCGGTTTTTCAGTGTGTGCTCCATTGTTATTGCCCCCATCTTGGTTAAGAGTGAGGGCGCATTAGGGCGAGCGGTGTGAGGCCAAGTCTTTTCCCTGCGTGCCAGACAATTGACTCTGGCCGCCAGGCAGCAGGCCTTGGCAGGCAGCAACAAAACCGGCGGCAGACAGGGGCAAGACGATCAACGGGAGTGGGGCGCAGAGTGCCGACACATTAAAAAAACCGCTTCGAGGACCCCTCCATGTCGATCAACGACCGACTCACCGCACACCTCAACCGGGGTACGGTAGGTTTTCCCACTGCGTTGGCCAGCACCATCGGCCTGATCATGGCCAGCCCGGTGATTCTCACCGCCACGATGGGTTTTGGCATCGGTGGCAGCGCGTTTGCCCTGGCGATGCTGATCGCAGTGGTGATGATGCTGGCCCAGGCGACGACTTTCGCCGAGGCCGCCTCGATGCTGCCCACCACCGGTTCGGTGTACGACTACATCAACTGCGGCATGGGCCGGTTCTTTGCGATCACCGGGACCTTGTCGGCCTACCTGATCGTGCATGTGTTCGCCGGCACCGCCGAAACCATCCTCGCCGGCGTCATGGCCCTGGTGAACTTCGAACACCTCAACACCCTGGCAGAGTCGGCCGGCGGCTCGTGGTTGCTGGGCGTCGGTTTCGTACTGGTGTTCGGCGTGCTGAACGCCTTTGGCGTCAGCGCATTTGGCCGCGCCGAGATCATCCTGACCTTCGGCATGTGGACCACCCTGATGGTGTTCGGCGTACTGGGCCTGGTCGCCGCGCCGGCGGTGCAATTGGAGGGCTGGTTCGGTGAGTCGCTGGTAGGCACCGACCTGGTCACCGTGCTGTCGCTGGTGGGCATGGCGATGTTCATGTTCGTGGGTTGCGAGTTCGTCACCCCGCTGGCGCCGGACCTGCGCCAATCGGCCAAGGTGATGCCACGGGCGATGATGCTCGGGCTGATGGGCGTGGCCACCTGCATGTTCATCTATGGCGCGGCGATGAAACGCCAGGTGGAAAACGTCGTGCTCGACGCCGCGTCCGGCGTGCACCTGCTGGACACACCCATGGCCATCCCCCGATTTGCCGAACAGGTAATGGGGCAGATCGGCCCGTTGTGGCTGGGTATCGGCTTTCTGTTCGCTGGCGCTGCGACCATCAATACCCTGATGGCCGGCGTGCCGCGCATCCTCTATGGCATGGCGGTGGATGGCGCCTTGCCCAAGGTGTTCACCTACCTGCACCCGCGTTTCAAGACGCCGCTGTTGTGCATCCTGGTGGCCATGTTGATTCCGTGCCTGCATGCGCTGTACCTGGGCGGCAACACCGACAACATCATGCACCTGGTGCTGGCGGCGGTGTGCGCGTGGAGTTTTGCTTACCTGTTGGTGACGCTGTCGGTGGTGATCCTGCGCATTCGGCGTCCGGACTTGCCTCGGGCCTATCGCTCGCCGTGGTTCCCGCTGCCGCAGATCGTCTCCAGCATCGGCATCCTGCTGGGCATGTGGTTTATCACTCCGCCAGGCATGAACCCGGCTGACATTTATGTGCCGTTTGGCGTGATGCTCGGCGTGACGGCCACCTATGCGCTGTTCTGGACCCTGGTGGTGCAGAAGGTCAACCCCTTCAAGCCCGCCTGCGTGGAAGAGGTGTTGGCCAAGGAATTCAATCACGAACCGGGGCACGCCCATGAGGGTTATAGCGACCTTGCGGCAAAAACTGTTTGAGCTGTTTCGTGCTGACCGCGCACCCAGCGGGTATCGGCCGGGGGTGACCCTGGCCCACCTGCGGCGTGACCTGGGCCTGGCAAGCCTTGAAGTGGGCGGTGTGGCCTTCGAGATTGTCGAGCGCACCGAGTCTCAGTTGTTGATGCACCTGGTGCTGACCGAATGTGTCCTGCGCGTTCCTGCTGCAGCGGGTGGCGCTGGCAGCTTCGAGGTGCACCATGGCGGCGCGATCCGGCGCAGCGGTATTCATGTGCGGCGCCGCGCTGGCAACCAGGCACTGGGCCGTGAGTTGCAGGCGCGTTTGCAGGCTGACAGCGTGTTGTTCCAGGCGTTGATGCCGCTGGATTTCAAGCGCCTGCGCATCGAGCTGCAAGACCAGCAATGGTGCGTGCGCCTGGAGCATATGGGCGGCAGTGAAGTGGTCAACCGCATGCCGGCGTTCCGGCGCTACATTGCGTTGAGCACCGAGCAACGCGGGTATCTCTTGGTCGTACTGGCCGGATTGCGGCGGGTATTGTCGGACCTCTGATTGGCACCATTAGTGCTTCTGCAAAGGGCAAACAGGTTGTTGTTGCGTGCATATAGATAACATGTTAACTATTGCGCCAGAACAACAAGAATAACGCCACTGCGGAGACACCCAATGAGCATCCCACAGCATGCACCCGACGGGCTCGACAGCTGGAACCGCGAACTGCGCGACGCGTGCGGCCACTTCGATACCGAACTGGCTTTCAACCGTTCGCTGTTTATCGGCGAGATCCATAACCTGCCGCGTGGCTTGGCCATCCTGCGCACCAATGCCGGGCTGATCAAGCGCCCGACGCACCACGCCGACCATGACAACGACCAGGAATGTTTCCTGGTCAGCCAGCGCAGCGGCTATTCGCAAATCACCCAAAATGAGCAGACCGTGCAACTGGCGCCTGGCGAGATGCTGTTGATGGACTCGGTGGGCTCCATCGAAATCACCCCCTTCGGCCTGATCGAACACGCCTCGCTGTCCCTGTCGCGCAACGCGGTATGCAAGCACCTTGGCGGTCAGGCACGGGCCTTCGGCAAGATCTCCTCGACCAAGGCCTGTGGGCGCATGCTGCATGTGCTGATGGACCAACTGTGCAAGGACGATACCGACGATGACGCCACGCAAGTGGAGGCGCTGCAAGCGGCCTTCGTCTCTCTGTTGGGTTCGGCGTTGGAGCAGGGCGACGAGTGCCGCGAGGGCGTTGCTGCGTTGCACGGCAATAACCTGCGCAGCTATGTACAAAAAGTCATTGATGAGTCGCTGAGCCAGCCAGGCCTGAGCCCGATCGGCTTGGCCAACCGCCTGAATATCTCGGTGCGGCACCTGTACCGTCTGTTTGAAGAACAGGACGACAGCGTCTGCCGCTATATCCAGCGCGCACGGCTCAAGCGCAGTGCGGATGATTTGACCAACCCGTTCCTGCGCAGTGAGTCGATCACCTCGATTGCCTACAAGTGGGGTTTTACCGACTCGGCGCATTTCAGCCGCTCGTTCAAGAAGCAGTTCGAAGTATCGCCCAAGGATTTTCGTTCCAGCCGGTTGCAGGCGGTGTAAGCGTGATCGTTCCCACGCTCCGCGTGGGAACGCCGCCCCGGACGCTCCGCGTCCCGCTCCAGAAGTCGTGACGCGCAGCGTCACAGGATGCATTCCCACGCAGAGCGTGGGAACGATCGGGTTTCAGATTTCGGGCAGCGTCGCGCCACCATCCACCACCAGCGTCTGCCCGGTGATATAGCCCGCCAGGTCAGAGGCCAGAAACACCATCGCCCCGGCAATATCCGCCGCAGCGCCCAGGCGCCCCAGCGGCACACGGCGGGCGATGCTGTCATTCACGGCCGCATCGCCCAGGTTGCCCATCGCCGGCGTGGCGATCATGCCGGGCTCCACGCCGTTGACCCGCACATTCAACGGCGCCAGCTCCAGCGCTGCATTGCGGATAAACCCATTCACCCCGGCCTTGGACGCCGCATAGTGGCTCAGCCCCGGATAACCGACCCGGTTGCCGGTGACCGAAGACGTCACCAGCACGCAGCCCCGGCCTTGTTCGCGAAACATCGGCAACGCCGCCTGGGTCAGCCAGAACAGCGCAGACAGGTTCACCGCCAGGGTGCGCTCCAGGATCGTTGGGGTAATGTCGGCAAAGGCGGTCAGCGGAAAGTACCCGGCGTTGTGCACCAGCACATCCAGTTGCGCCAAGCCTTGGACGCAGGCGAACACCGCTTCGGCATCCGCCAGGTCAACGCCAACGGCGTCAACGTGATGCCCCTGGGCGCATAACCCGGCAGCCAGGGCTTCAGCCTGTTCAACCCTACGGTCGGCAATCACCACTCGCGCACCGCGTTGGGCAAAGGCCTGGACGATACCCAGGCCAATGCCCTGGGCGCCGCCGGTGACCAGCACGACCTGGCCGCTGAAATCCAGGTCATTCGTCATGGGCAGGCTCCAGGTGCGTAAACGCTAGCGTCGGCACGTCGACGATGCTGGAGCCACCGTCCGCCACCAACGTGGCGCCGGTAATGATCGAGGCGTCGTCGCTGGCCAGGAAGCGGCACACCTTGGCGATCTCGTCGGCACGGGCGGCGCGCCGCAGCGGGACATCGGCACACACCCGTGTATAGGCCTGCTGCAAGGTCTCGGCGTACGCCTCCATCAACGGCTGCATCTCCGCGTCGGCCATCGGCGTGTGCACCCAGCCTGGGCACACCGCGTTCACCCGCACGCCATGGGGCCCATAATCACGGGCCAGCGAGCGGTTGAGCCCGAGCAGCGCATGCTTGGCGGTGGTGTAGCCACACACCTCGGGGCCTGCCGCCAATGAGGCGATGGAGCCAATCAGCACGATGTTCCCGGCGCTTTCCTGCAACAGCGGCAGGCAGGCGCGGGCGCTGTAAAACGCACTGTCGAGGTTGCTGCGCAGCGCGCCTTCCCAGGTGGCCTGACTGGTCTGGGTCGCGCTGCCCAGCCCGTGACCACCGGCACAGGCCAGCAGCACATCGAGGCGCCCGAAGTGGCTGCGGATTTGTTGGATGAAGCCGTCCCAGGTGTCCGGGCAGGCGGCATCGCCCACCAGGATCAGCCCGCCGGTGTCTTGCGCCACCTGTTCCAGTGGCTCACGACGCCGACCGATCAGCACCAGATGCGCGCCTTCCTGTGCGTACAAGCGTGCGCAGGCAGCGCCGATGCCGGTGCCGGCCCCGGTGATCACCACCGTGCGCGGCTCAGTCACGGGGGTACTCCGTGCGGTTGAGCACCTGGCAATAGGAACTGATCGGGAAGTTCGACAGCGCGTCGAAGGACGCTCCGGCATAGCCGAAGATCTTGCCGTCGCTGCGGTGCTGTTGCAGGTCGATCAGCACCAGGCCGAGGGTCGGTACGATCTTCTCCTGCCAGACGAACAGGTATAGCTGTTCGGCGATCTTGTAGTAATGGCAGCGGTCGGTGTCGCACAAGCCTTTCTCCACGCCCTCAAGGCATTGCCAGGCGTAGAACCGCGGGTTGAGGTAGATGTGTTCGTAGACCTCGCTAGGGCTGTAGCGGTAGTGGTTGCGCAGGCCGACCAACTCGTCGGTGGGGGCGTGCAGGCAGTGGCCCTCCTGCCACGGCCGGTCGAGGCTGCCGTGGAGGAAGTCGACCTGTACCGAGGTCAGCGGTTTGCCGGCCAGGGCGCGGTGGTAGAGGCCTTCGTGGGTCTCCGCTGGTTCCGGCATACGGCCAATCACCGCGGTAAAGGAGGCATTTGGTGTGTCCAGCACTAGGCTGATCGACCAGCTTTGCCCGGCCTCGTGCTTGATAAAGTCCACCAGGTACAGGCCCGGGCGAATGGAGCTGGCGCGGTAGGCGGCGCTGCCGCTAGAGTGGCCATCGGCGGCGTGCCAGGCCAGGCGTTCCTGTTCGAAGCGGTGTTCGATCTGCCAGCCATTGGCAAAGTGCAGGGTGAAGGTCTGGCCGGCCAGGTCGGCCAGGTTCGGCAGGATGAAGGCCTCAGGTGCAAACCCCTCAGCCAGGGCGCCTACGGTGATCCAGTCAGATGAATTCGACATGGCAACCCCTCCCTTACACGACGGCGAAGTAGTGTTTGACGAAACTCTCGCTGACCACTTCCCACAGCACCGGCGTGCCCTTGGTCACGAACCAGCTGTCACCGGCCTTGTAGCGGGTGGTTTGGCCGGTGGACTCGTCGGTCAGCACCACTTCGCCGGTGACCACCGTGGCTTGCTCGGCGAAGGGGTAGACCATGCGGAACTTGCCCTGGGTCGTGCCGAAGTACGCGCTGCTGACCGAATCGGTGGGCGCGCCGAAGGTCATCTTGCCGAAGGCACGCACTTCGCCTTCGAGGATTTGCGAGCCGAGGTCGGCCACGGTGCCCCAGGCGTCGAGTTCCGACAGCTGGACGTTGTGTTTGAGGGTGGTAAGTGTCATGGCAGATGCTCCGATAAGTACGAGATTTTTGTAGGAGCGAGCTTGCTCGCGAAGAACGTCAGGCAGCGCGATTCACCTGAATGCCCGCGTTATCGTTGAAGTTTTTCGCGGGCAAGCCCGCTCCTACAGGGGGTTAGCGGCGACCGTTCCAGTAGCCGGAAAGTTGGTGCCAGGATTTGCCCGCCGTCAGCAGCAGGGGGCGAATCGCGTCCTTGCCGATGATGGTGGGGCGGTGAATCGAGCTGACCAGGTCATAACGCGCCGAGCCTTCGCTCATGCCTTCGGCCAGCACCTTGCAGATGATGTGGCTGGGCGTGACGCCAAAGCCGGAATAGCCCTGCACGAAAAATGCATTGCTGCGCCCCGGCAAGGTGCCCACCTGCGGGAACAGGTTCGGGCTGCATGCCATCGGGCCGCCCCAGGCCAGGTCGATTTTCACGTCCTTGAGGTAGGGGAAAATCTTCAGCATGAGGTTGCGGTTCCAGGCTTTCAGGTCGCCGGGAATGTGCTCCACCAAAGGCGTGGCGGCGCCGAACAGCAGGCGGTTCTCGTTGGTGACGCGGTAGTAGTCGATCACTGGGCGGATGTCGCTATAGGCTCCACGGATCGGGCTGATGCGCTGGATCAACTCCTCGGACAACGGCTCGGTCATCATCTGGAACGCGTAGGTGTTGATGGTCGAGCGGTGCAGTTCTGGCTCCAGCTTGTTGAGGAAGCTGTCACAGGCCCACAGCAACTTGCTGGCGCGTACCGAACCGCGACCGGTGCGCACGGTGATGCGCTCGCCGTAGCTGACGTCCAGGGCCGGGCTGTTCTCGAAGATCTTCACGCCATGGCTGGCCAGTGCGGTGGCTTCGCCCAGCAGCAGGTTCAGCGAGTGCACATGCCCGCCGCCCATGTGCAACAGGGCGCTGGTGTAGGCGGTGGAGCCGATGATCTGTTGTACGTCGGAGCCGCCGAGAAAGCGGATTTCGTGCTGGCTGTTGATCGACCTGAAGTCCTTCTCCCAGGCGCGCAGGGTTTTTTCCTGGCGGGCGTTGAAGCCCATGTAGCCGTAGCCGTGGCAAAAGTCCGCGTCGATGTTGTACTTGGCGATGCGGTTCTTGATGATGTCGGCGCCCAGGTCGCTGATCTCGAACACTTGGCGCAGGCCGTCTTCGCCCACGTCCTTCTTGATCTTCTCCAGGTCATGGCCGATGCCTGCCATGATCTGCCCACCGTTGCGGCCCGTGCCGCCAAAGCCCAGGTAGCGCGCTTCAAGCACCACAATGTTGGTGATGCCTTTTTCCGCCAGTTCAAGGGCCGTGTTGATCCCGGAAAAGCCGCCGCCGATGACCACGACGTCTGCGTCGATATCCTGTTCCAGGGTGGGGAAGCTGAGGTTGTATTTCTTGGTGGCGGTGTAGTACGTGGGGGTTTCGATGTTGATCATGGCGCAGCCTGAAAAAGTGAAGGAAGGCGCTAAAGCGGATGCCTCCATTAGGGCCCCTGGCGGGCGGGAAGTCTTGATCCTGCGTGCCCGGGTTTTTGATTCAGCGCGCCACGGGCGAGGGCACCTACAAGTTATAGCGCGCTCGCCGGCCGGGAATGTTAGAGTTTCGTTAAACTATTAACTAAATACTTCGTGACCCTGAGCCCTATGTCCACACCTCGACAATCCCTGACCCTGGCCTTGCTGCAAGCGCGCGAGGCCGCGATGAGTTTTTTCCGTCCTTCCCTGAATGAACACGGCCTGACCGAACAGCAATGGCGCATCATCCGCATCCTTGAACAGCATGGTGAGTTGGAGATCTACCAACTGGCGGAACTGGCCTGCATCCTCAAGCCGAGCATGACCGGCGTACTGATGCGTATGGAAGCGGCCGGCATGGTGCACCGGCGCAAGGCCGAACAGGACCAGCGCCGGGTGCTGATTACCCTGGCGGACAAGGGCAAGGCGAGTTTCGAGTCCATGAGCCAGTGCATGGAGGCCAACTACCAGCGTTTGCAGGATCAGTTTGGCGAAGAGAAATTCCAGATGCTGTTGGGGTTGCTGGATGACTTGAAGAACATCAAGCGCTGAACTAATGACTGAACCACCACCGGTCAACTGTGGGAGCTGGCTTGCCTGCGATAGCGCCGGGTCAGCTGGCTTATCTGTCGCTGATGCACCACCATCGCAGGCAAGCCAGCTCCCACATGGATTTCAGTAGACACCACCGGTATTGGCAGCCACCGGTACGTCTTTGAACTTCCCGGCCAGGCTTTGCAGCCCCCGCATCAACACCGTGGTATCCACCCCCACCGCCACGAACGTCGCTCCCAACTCGATATAGCGTCGTGCGAGATTTTCATCCGCACTGAGAATCCCTGCCGCCTTACCCGCCTTGACGATACGCACGATGGCGTCCTCAATCGCCGCCTGTACCTGCGGATGCCCCGGGTTACCCCGATGGCCCATGGACGCGCTCAAATCTGCCGGGCCGATAAACACCCCGTCCACGCCTTCGACGGCGGCGATGGCGTCCAGATTGGCCAGGCCTTCGGCATTCTCAATCTGCACCAGCAGGCACATCTGCGCGTCGGCCTGGTCGAGGTAATCGGCGATGGTGTTCCAGCGCGAGGCGCGGGCCAGGGCGCTGCCGACCCCGCGAATACCCTGGGGCGGGTAGCGCAGGGCGCGCACCAGTTCCCGGGCCTGGGCGGCGTTTTCGACCATGGGCACCAGCAGCGTCTGGGCGCCGATATCCAGCAGTTGTTTGATCAGCGCCGTGTCGCCGATCACCGGGCGAATCAACGCCTGGCTGGGGTAGGGCGCGATGGCCTGTAATTGCGCGAGCATGTCCCCCAGCTGGTTGGGCGCATGTTCGCCGTCGATCAGCAGCCAGTCGAAACCGGCGTTGGCGGCCAGTTCCGCGCAGTAGGCGTTGGCAAGGCCGAGCCACAGGCCGATCTGTACCTCGCGGTTGTGCAGGCGTTGCTTGAAGCGGTTGACAGGCATGTCCATGAAAGCACTCCTGGGTTCAGACGAAGCGGCAGGCAATCGAGCCGAGCAGGTCGTAGTCGACGTGGAAGGTATCGCCAGGGCGGGCCGCCACGGGGCGGGTAAACGAGCCGCCGAGAATCACCTGGCCGGGCAGCAGGGTGACGTCATAGGGCGCCAGCTTGTTGGCCAGCCACGCCACGCCTTTGGCCGGGTGGTTGAGCACCGCCGCCGACACCCCGGACTCTTCGATCACGCCATTGCGATACAACACCGCCGGCACCTTGCGCAGGTCGATCTCGGTGGGGCGCACGGCGCGGCCGCCGAGGACCACACCGGCGTTGGCGGCGTTGTCGGAGATGGTGTCGAACACCTTGCGGGTGGCGTTGGTATGCGGGTCGACCTGCTGGATGCGGGCGTCGATGATTTCCAGCGCCGGGATCACCCACTCGGTGGCGTCGAGCACATCGAACACCGTGCAGTTGGGGCCTTTGAGCGGCTTGCCGAGGATGAAAGCCAGTTCCACCTCCACCCGCGGCACGATGAAACGCTCGAAGGGAATGTCGCTGCCTTCGTCGAAAAACATGTCGTCGAGCAGGGCACCGTAATCGGGTTCGGTGATATTCGACGACACCTGCATGGCCCGTGATGTGAGGCCGATCTTGTGGCCCTTGAGCGTGCGCCCGTCCTTGATCTTCTGCGCGACCCATTCACGCTGGATGGCGTAGGCGTCGTCGATCGTCATATCGGGGTAGTCGAGGGAAAACTGGCGCACCTGTTCGCGGCTGCGTTCGGCGCGGTCCAGGTGGGCGGCGGCCGCAAGGATTTGCTGGGAGTCGAGCATGGCAACGGTCTCTAGTGTGGGTTGACGATGGCGGCCTGGGTGCGCAGCACCAGCAAGCCGCCGAGGGCGATAAACAGGGCGAGTACGTACAGGGCCAGGCTGGCGCTCTGGGTGGCGTCGCGCATCCAGCCGATCAGGTAGGGCGCGAGGAACGCCGCGATGCTGCCGAACGAGCTGATCATGGCGATGCCCGCCGCCTGGGTGGTGTGGGAGAGAAACGCCGGTGGCAGTTGCCAGAACATCGGCAGCGCGGCACTGGCGCCCATGCCGGCGACCACCAGCCCGCCCATCACCAGCAGCGCATTGCCGGGCGCCAGGCCCGCGACGGCGATACCGAGTGCCGCCATCAGCAACGGCACGCACAGGTGCCAGCGGCGTTCGCGGTGGCGGTCGGACGAGCGCCCGCAGCCGAGCATGAAGAAGCAGCCGGCCAGGTACGGCACGGCGCTGAGCAAGCCGACCTGGCTGTCACGGCCGATGCCGGCGCCGTGGATCAGGGTGGGCATCCAGAACGCCAGGGTGTTGACCGCCAGCATCACCGCAAAGTACACGGCCACCAGCAGCCACACCTGCGGGTCACGCAGGATGCCGCCGAACGAGGTGATGGTCTTGCGCTGTTCCTCGTTGCTCAGTTGGGTGTGCAATTGCTGTTTTTGCTCGGCAGTCAGCCAGTGCACCGACTCGAAACTGTCCGGCAGCCACTTGAGTACCACCAGTCCCAGTAGCACCACGGGCGCGCCTTCGATCAGGAACATCCACTGCCAGCCGCGCAGGCTGCCGACGTCGTGGAAGTTCTCCAGGATCGCCCCGGAAATCGGCCCGCCTAGCACTCCGGCCATGGGCACCGCAATGGCAAACAAGGCAGTGACCTGGGCGCGACGGCGTGCCGGGTACCAACGGTTGAGGAACACCAGGATCCCCGGGAAAAAACCGGCCTCGGCCACACCCAGCAGAAAGCGCAGCACGTAGAACCCGCGCGCGCTCTCCACCCACAACATGCCGGTGGAGAGCAGGCCCCACACCACCATCAGGCAGGCGATCCAGCGGCGTGGCCCGACGCGGTCCAGGGCAATGTTGCTGGGCACGCCGAACAGTGCGTAGGCGATGAAGAACAGGCCGGCGCCGAAGCCATACACGGTGTCGCTGAAGTGCAGGTCGCTGCTCATCTGCATCTTGGCAAAGCCGATGTTGATGCGGTCCAGATGGGCGAACAGGTAACACACCAGCAACAAGGGCATCAGGCGCCAGGTCACCAAACGATGGGTACGGTCGTGCTCGGCAAGCCGCAGGCTTGCAGTGGAATGGGCTGTGCTCATGGCGTTGTTCTTTTTGTTGTAGGAGCGAGCTTGCTCGCGAAAAACGTTAACGAAAACGCAGCGCTGCCGGTGATCCGCGGGGCCTGTGGGTTCTTCGCGAGCGAGCTCGCTCCTACAGGGGGGCGGGGCCGTTTCAGCTTGCCGGGTTGTTCAGGAACGCATGCACATTGTTCTGCTTGAAGTTGAGCTGTGGGTGCAGCTCAATCATCTCGAACGACAGCGCCAACAACCGTTGCGCCTGCAGCTCGGCGAAGTGTGCGGTGATCACCGCGAACACCGCTTGGGCGACTGCTTCGCGCGTAGCCAGGTCGCGGCCATGGCCGACCTTGAGGGTCATGTGCACAAAGGCATAGTCGTGCTTGCCATCGGCCATGCGCCAGGTGTCCAGGCGCACGCCGCGACTGCGAATGCCGCCCAGCGGAAACACACCGCTGTCGCCCAGCACGCGGTGGACTTTTTCAAACAGGCCGGGCAAATCGGCCTGCTGTTCGAGGTTGTCGGTGTACTCAGCGATAAAGTGCGGCATGGTGTTCTCCCAGGGTTAAAGCGGGAAAATCGCGTTGATCTGGCCGGTGCCCGAACTGCCGAACGGCGGCGTGATGATCTCGGCCGGCTTGGCATAGTCGGGCCCACCCAGCAGGCCCAGGAGCATGGCGGTGTCGTGCATCTTGCCTTCGCCAAAACAATGTTCGGCGTAGTCGGGCAACATGGCGCAGAACTCCTTGAAGCGACCTTGCTTCCACATTTCCACGACATGCAGGTCCACCTGCTTGTCGAATTCGCGGGTCCAGTTGTGGATATTCGCCTCAGCCTGGCGGTCGTCCGAGAACCGATGGGACAGCGAGCCGGACGCCAGCACCAGCACCTTGCGGTCGCTCTTTTCGATGGCCCGGCGCACGGCGGCGCCGAAGGCAAAGCTGTCTTCCAGGCGATGCCAGGCGCACCAGGCAGCGATGGAAATGACCTTGAATTTCTCTGCGTCGGGCACGCCCATATGCATGTAGCGCATGGGCACCAGGGTGCCGTATTCCAGCTCCAGGCTCGGGATGTTGTGGGCCATGCTGCGCACGCCAGCCAGGTTGGCTTCGGCGGCGATCAGCTCACCCAGTTCAGGGCAGCCGGGGTAGGCGTAGTCCATGTTCTTGATGAAGTGCGGCAGTTCGTTGCTGGTGTAGGTGCCCTGGAACTGCTCGCCGCAATTGACGTGGTAGCCGCTGTTGACCAGCCAGTGCACGTCGAACACCACCGCAGTGTCGGCCCCCAGTTCGCGGGCACGCCGGCCGATCTCCTTGTGCCCGGCAATCGCCGCTTCGCGACAGCCGTGATGTTTGCCGGGCAGTTCCGACAGGTACATCGACGGTACGTGGCAGATCTTCGCTGCCAGAACCACTTCGCCCATGATGACTCTCCTGAATAATTATTCTTGTATGGCCTGTGAGGTCCCTGTGGGAGCTGGCTTGCCTGCGATGGCATCGACTCGGTACGGCTGAAGGACCGCGGTGTCTGCATCGCGGGCAAGCCCGGCTCCCACAGGAGGCTTGTTTGAGCCTGGGCTACACGCCCCAGCGCGGAATGTGATGACTGCCCATGGAAATACACACGTTCTTGATCTCGGCAAACACTTCGAAGCTGTACTGGCCGCCTTCACGCCCAGTGCCCGAGCCTTTGACCCCGCCAAACGGCTGGCGCAAATCCCGTACGTTCTGGCTGTTGATAAATACCATGCCCGCTTCGATACCGCGCGCCAGGCGGTGGGCCTTGCCGATGTCCTGGGTCCAGATGTAGGAGGCCAGCCCGTATTCGGTGTCGTTGGCCAGTTGCAATGCCTCGGCTTCATCCTTGAACGGAATCAGGCACACCACCGGGCCGAAGATTTCTTCCTGGGCGATGCGCATCCGGTTGTTCACGTCGGCAAACACCGTCGGCTGGATAAACTGGCCGCGGCTGAGGTGCGCCGGCAGGTTGGCCGGGCGTTCCAGGCCGCCAGCCAGCAGCGTGGCGCCTTCCTCCAGGCCGATCTTGATGTAGCCGGTGACCTTGTCGTAATGGGCCTGGGTGATCATCGAGCCGACCTGGGTGTTCGGGTCCTGGGGGTCGCCGACGATCAAGCGCTTGGCTCGCGCCGCGAACTCGGCGACAAATTGCGGGTAGACGCTTTCCTGGATGAAGATGCGGCTGCCAGCGGTGCAGCGCTCGCCGTTGAGGGAAAAGATCGTGAACAACGCGGCGTCGAGGGCGCGTTCCAGATCGGCGTCTTCAAAAATCAGCACCGGCGACTTGCCGCCCAGTTCCATGGAATACTTTTTCAGGCCGGCGCTCTGCATGATTTTCTTACCCGTGGCGGTGCCGCCGGTAAAGGAAATCGCCCGTACATCCGGGTGGCGCACCAGTGCATCACCGGCGGTGGCGCCGTAGCCCTGGATCACATTGAGCACGCCGTCGGGAATCCCGGCTTCCACCGCCAGGCGCCCCAGTTCATTGGCGGTCAGCGGCGACAGCTCCGACATCTTCAACACCGCCGTATTGCCCAGCGCCAGGCACGGCGCGGTCTTCCAGGTGGCGGTCATGAACGGCACGTTCCACGGCGATACCAGCCCGCACACGCCCACCGGCTGGTACAGGGTGTAGTTGAGCATCTGGTCATCCACCGGGTAGGTGTGGCCGTCCATGCGGGTGCAGACTTCAGCGAAGAAATCGAAGTTGTGCGAGGCACGCGGGATCAACACGTTCTTGGTCTGGTGGATCGGCAGGCCGGTGTCCAGGGTTTCCAGCTCGGCCAGGTGTGGCACGTTCTGTTCGATCAGCTCGCCCAGTTTGCGCATCAAGCGCGCGCGCTCCTTGGCCGGCGTATTGGCCCACTTGGGGAACGCGGCCTTGGCCGCCGCCACGGCCTGCGCGACTTCTTCGGCACCGCCGCTGGCCACTTCACCGATGGCCTCGCCGGTGGCCGGGTTGTAGTTGATAAAGGTGTCTTTGCTTTCGACCTCACGGCCGTTGATCCAGTGTTTGATCATGGTGCTCAAGCCTCTTTGCGCTCGGAGAAAAACTCCGTTTCACTGACGATACGGTTGACCAGGCGGCCCACGCCTTCGACTTCCACCACTACCTCATCCCCCGGCACCACATCGGCCAGGCCCTCGGGCGTGCCGGTGGCGATCATGTCGCCCGGTTGCAGGGTCATGAAGCTGGACAGGTATTCGATGAGGTAGGGGATATCGAAAATCATGTTTTTCGTGCTGCCTTCCTGGCGCAGTTCGCCGTTGATCCAGGTACGCAATTTCAGGTTGCCTGCGTCGGGCACATCGGCCACGTCGACAATCCATGGGCCGACCGGGGTGGTGGCGTCGCGGTTTTTCACGCGCAGGTTGGGGCGGTAGTAGTTTTCCAGGTAGTCGCGGATCGCGTAGTCGTTGCACACCGTGTAACCGGCCAGGTAGTCCAGGGCGTCGGCGCGCTTGACGTTGCGCGCGGTCTTGCCGATCACCGCCACCAGCTCGCACTCGTAGTGCATGTAGGCGACGTTGTCGGGGCGCCAACTGACTTGGCGGTGACCGGTGTAGGTGCCCACCGATTTGATGAATGCCAGCGGTTCGGTCGGCGGCGTAAAGGCCAGTTCGGCGGCGTGGTCGGCGTAGTTCAAACCCAGGGCGAACATGTTGCCGGTGGCGGGTGGCAGCCATTGCACCTGGTCTTCGGCCAGCAACCGCCCATCCTCCAGGCGCACGCTGCAGTCGGCTTGCACCAATACGTTGTGGGTTGCACCTTCAAAGTGGATACGTGCGCGTTTCATGCCGATGCCTCCGCTGCAATGGTGTTGCTCAGGCGGCCAATGCCGGTGATATCGACCTCAACCTGGTCGCCTGGCTGCACATCCACGCGGCCTTGCGGGGTGCCGGTGATCAGCACATCACCGGGGTACAGGGTCATGAACTCGCTGATCTCGGCGATCAATTGCGGGATGTCGCGTACCCAATCGGCGGTAGAGCTTTCCTGGCGCAGCTCGCCATTGACGAACAGCTTGAGGCTCAATTGATTGGGGTTGGCCACTTGATCCCGCGCCACCAACTGCGGGCCCAGGGCGCAAAACCCATCGCGGCATTTGGCTTTGACGGCGGGGCGGTAGTAGCTGTCTTCCGGCAGGCTGAATTCATTCACCACCACATACCCGGCCACATGCGCCATGGCGTTCTCCAGGCTGACACGGCTGGCGCGCTGACCGATCACCACGCCCAGCGCCGGGCCCGGTTGCAGGCGCTCGCCGTGCGGGTGTAGCACCACGCCGTCGTGCCCATTGCGCGTGTTGGGGGTTTTGATAAACAGCACCGGCTTGGTCGGCGGCTGCTGGTAGGGCGGCTGTTGGAAGGCGGCGAGATGCTGGTCCAGCAGGCCCTGGTAGTTCAGCGCAACGCCGAATAGGGTGCCGCTGGCAACATCATGCAGGGTTCGGCTCATGCGTTTCTCCTGGCGGTGACGACGGCTGCACAGGCCGTTCGTTAAGTTGTTAACGTTATAATTAATATGTTAACTACCGTCAAGCGTGGCACACTGCGCTGGCCTCACAACAACAAGAAGAGAGCCCCGTGAAGCCGATTCCCAACATCAACATCGGGCAGGTCTACGACCAGCGCTACAGCGACGCCGAGGTGCATTACGACAAGCTCGGCAACCTGGCGGGGTTTTTCGGGCGCAATATGGCGGTGCATCGCCATGACCGGTTTTTCCAGGTGCATTACGTCAAGAGTGGTGCAGTGCGGGTGTATCTGGATGACCGCCAGTACGTTGAATCGGGACCGATGTTTTTCCTCACGCCACCCACGGTGGCCCATGCTTTTGTCACCGAAGCCGATGCCGACGGGCATGTGTTGACGGTGCGCCAGCAGCTTGTATGGGGATTGATCGACGCCGACCCCAGCCTCGCCTCCGGCGCCGCATGTGTGGCCTTGACTGGCGACGCTGAGGGGTTGGAACAACTCTTCGAGGCGCTGTGCAGTGAGATCAACGCCGAACGGGCAGGGCGCGCCGCCGCCCTCGACAGCCTGACGCGGTTGATCATGATCCGGTTGCTGCGCCTGTGCGCCCACGCCCAGCCGGCACGCCCGACAGCCCACGAAGACCTGCGCATCTTCCATCGTTTCAACGAGCTGATCGAAGCCCACTACCTGGAACATTGGCCGTTGGCGCGTTATGCCGAGAGTATTGGCGTGACCCAGGCGCGGCTCAATGAAGTGTGCCGACGCATTGCCGACCTGCCGTCCAAGCGCCTGATCCTTGAACGGCTGATGCAAGAGGCCAAGCGCCTGCTGTTGTTTACCGGCAGTTCCGCGAATGAAATCTGCTACCAGCTGGGGTTCAAGGACCCTGCGTATTTCAGCCGGTTTTTTTTGCGCTATGCACAGATGACACCGGGGGAGTACCGGCTGCGGCAGTCGGGGTTGCGCTGATATCCCAGGCGCCACCCAGTGCGGTATACAAATTCACCTCGGCGACCAACTGCGCCAGCCGGTCCACAATCAGCGCCTGTTGCGCGCTGAACAGCGAACGCTGCGCATCGAGGAACGTCAGGTTGCTGTCCACGCCGCTGCGGTAACGGTGCTCGGCCAGGTCATAGTAGTTCTGGTTGGCGGCGACGAAATCCCGTTGCGCCGCCAGTTGGTCGTTGAAGGTCTGGCGTGCGGCGAGGCCGTCGGCAACTTCCTGGAAGGCGCCCTGGATGGATTTTTCGTACTGGGCCACCGTGATGTCCTTCTGCAGCCTGGCGTAATCGAGGCTGGCGCGCAGGCTGCCGGCGTTGAAGATCGGCAGGTTGATCTGCGGCTGAAAGGTCCAGCTACCCGAGCCGCCCTTGAACAGCCCCGACAGCTCCTTGCTGGTGCTGCCGGCGTTTGCCGTCAGGGTCACGGAAGGAAAGAACGCAGCACGGGCCGCACCGATATTGGCGTTGGCCGCCTGCAACTGGTATTCGGCCTGGAGGATATCCGGGCGGCGTTGCAGCAGGTCCGAGGGCAAGCCGGCGGGCACGCGGGCGACCAGATCGTCGGCCAATGGGCGCGCAGGAAGGTGTTCATCCACCGGGCCACCCACCAGCAGCGTGAGGTTGTTGAGGTCCTGGGCCACCTGGCGTTCATAGCGGGCTACGCTGGCGCGGGTACTTTCCACTGCTGTGCGCGCTTGCACTACGTCCAGCGCCGAGGCTTTGCCTGCGCTTTTACTGCGGCTGGTCAATTGCCAGCTGTGGTCGTTGGCGACCAGGGTTTGCTCGGCCAGGGCCAGCAGTTCCTGATCGGCGCGCCAGGTCAGGTAGGCATTGGCGACGTTGGCCACCAGGCTCAATTGCGTACTGCGCCGCGCTTGTTCGGTGCCCAGGTAAGTGAGCAGCGCCTGTTCGCTGAGGCTGCGCACGCGGCCGAACAGATCCAGTTCGTAAGCGCTCAGGCCCAAGGTGGCGGAGTAATTGGAGGTTATCGCTGACTTGCCGGTGCCGGTCACGCTTCCCGGCAGCTTCTGGCGCTTGCCGGCGCCTGTGGCAGAGATCGCCGGGAACAGATCCGCGCGCTGGATTCGGTACTGGGCCTGGAACGCTTGCACATTCAGGGCCGCCACTCGCAGGTCGCGGTTGTTGAGCAGTGCATCATTAATCAGCTGTTGCAGCGCCGGGTCGCGGAACAGCTGCTGCCAGTCCGGGTTTTGCGCCTGGGTGCCGGCCTGCGCCAGGCGGTATACGCCGTCTTGGGGGTACTGCGCAGGCGTCGGCGCGGCTGGTCGCTGGTACTCGGGAATCAGCGAGCAACCGCCGAGCATCCAGGCCATGCCGACGGTGCACAGTGCTCGTGTGCTCATCAGGCGCCCACCATCCATTTGGCCAGGCCATGCCGGCCGCTCACGCCCAGCTTGGCGGCGGCGCGCTTGAGGTAGGTCTCGATCGAGCTGTTTTTGACACTGAGTTTCTCCGCGATTTGCGGCACGGTACCGCCGGTCAGCAGGCCCAGGCACACCTCCTGTTCCCGCGCCGAAAGGGTGATGTCGCTCAAAGATAAACGTTTGTAGAACTCACGCTGCAACTGCGATTGTTCCAACAGGGTATGGGCCGGTTCAGTCTCGGCGTGCGGCGCCTGGCGCAGGCTCTGGGCGTGCCGTTCCATCAACGGCAACAGCGTGTCCGACAAGCACTTGAGAAACGACAACTCAGCCAGGGAGAACCCCTGCTGGGTCGGCGGGCGATAGAACGAAATCACACAGCGTCGATTGCCCTGGCGCGATACCAGGTTGCACTGGTGCGAAGTGCCGCGCGGATGCGCGCTGTTGGCCTTGGCGTTCATCTGGATCAGCAGCGGGTCTTGCATGTGCAGCATCTGCTGCAGCAACGGGTGGTCGTTCAGCGCATGCAAGGTCTGGGGCACCGACAAATCCTTTTTCACCCCGGCGCTGCCCAGTAACTTGATGTCCAGCACGCGGTCGCGCAGTTCATCCAGGGTCCATTCGCTGAGGTCCACCAGGTGAATCGGTACCCACTTGCCCACCAGCTGCAACATCGTGGCGGCGAAATGTTCGTCGCCGCTGTTTGAAATCAACTCGCCCATTTCGGCATAAAAATGCGGGCCGCAGGTGTCGCCAATACTTGGGGTCAGACTCATAGCCATCTCATCCTTGATGTCGAAAACCGTCAACGGTTGCCCAGGGCCTGTGCAGGGCACTCCGTACTGCTTGAACGTAACTCGGCGTTCGAGATTTTATTTAGCCATAGGGATTTGTCCTACGTATGTAGCGGAAACGAGGGACACAAGCTGCCATAAAAGCTGCGCCATTAATCCGACGTTTCTCGTGAATTAAGCCGGCTACGTACAGGTGTAAGTTATTTTTAGTTTTAGTTAAGTTATTGATGTAAATGATTAATTATTAAAATAAAGGGGTTATCCAGAGGCTCGGCATGGATGAGCTGTAGCCAATCTCCTACAACGCTTTAATCGTTTCAGCCATGAACCTTCGATCAAGGCCTATCCATGCGTTTGAATGTCCGGGTTTCGGGTGTCAGACACCCCTCGGCGGCCATGCTCCAATCCGGCAACTTCGGCGTAATGGGCCACCTCTGCGCGGCCAGTGCCTGACCCCCATGAGAAGGATCTTATGCAGTATTCCTCCAGCCAGCCGGCCCGCTTCCCCCTCACTGGCGCCCAACAAGACATTTGGCTCGACCAACTGCGCGTGGGCGATTCGCCGCTGTACAACATTGGCGGCTATCTGGATTTTGCCGGCACCGTCGAGCCCGAACGCATGCAGCATGCTGTCGCACTGCTGGTGGCCCGTCACGATGCACTACGCACCCAACTGCACACCGACGCCAATGGCCTGCCTGGGCAAACATTCGCCCCGCAGCTGAAGGTGGAAATGGCGCTGCATGATTTCTCCGCGCTGCCCGACCCATCCGCGGCAAGCCAAACCTTGATGCAGGCGCAAATGGCTCGGCCCTACGCCCTGAGCGGCGAGCCACTGTGCCGTTTTTTCCTGGTCAAACTTGATGATGATCACTACCGCCTCGGTACCCAGGCTCATCACCTGATCCTCGACGGCTGGGGCTTCGGCCAGATGCTGCAATCCCTCGCGCAGCTCTACAGCGCCCTGGAGCAGGGGCGCGCCACCGAGCCACTGGCGCCTTCCTACATCGACTTTATCGACACCGACCAACGCTACCTGCAATCGGCCCGCTACGCCCGCGACCGTGATTATTGGCTGGGCAAATACCAGGTGCTGCCCGAGCCGCTGCTCACCCCCAGGCACAACACCAAGACGTCGAGCAACACCTGGGTGCAAGGCTTTCCGGTGCAGTTGCAGAGCCGCATGGAGCAGGTTGCCAACCACTACCAGGCGTCGGCCTTTCATGTGTTGCTGGCGGCGATGTATGTGTATTTCACCCGCACCAGCCAACGGCAGGAATGGGGAGTGGGCCTGCCGATTCTCAACCGCTCCAACGCGCGTTTCCGCGCCACTGTGGGCCTCTTCACCCAGGTCAGCGCGGTACGTTTTGCGTTCAACGAGGGCGTGTCTTTCGGTGCTCTGGTACGGGGCATCCGTGATCAGCTCAAGCAGGATTTTCGTCATCAGCGCTTCCCGTTGAGTGAGATGAACCGCGAACTGGGCTTGCGCCGAACAGATCGCGGGCAACTCTTCGACGTGTCGGTATCGTTCGAGCAGGACGACCACGACCTGCGCTTCGGTCAGGTCCAGGCCCGCGCGATCAAAGTCTCCAATCACCATGAAGCGCTACCGCTCGCCATTCACTTGCGCAGCAACCGTTACCAGGACAATGCGTGGCTGCATTGCGTCTACAACGAGGCGTATTTCCAGGCGCACGATGTGCAGGCGTTGGCCCAGCGTTTCATCGGGCTGCTGGAGCAGGGGTTGGAGGACACTGCGCTGCCCATCGGCGAGTTTTGCATGCTGCTGCCCGAGGAGCAGGCCCGACTGCTGCACTGGAACGCCACCGCGCAGCCCAACGCTTCGCCGCAAACCCTGCACCAGCGCATTGAAGCCCAGGCCGCACGCACGCCCCACGCGATTGCGGCGGTGTTTCAGGACCGTTCACTGAGCTACACCCAACTCAACCGCCAGGCCAATGCACTCGCCCATCAACTAGTGGCGCTCGGCGTACAGCCCGATGACCGTGTCGCAATCCTGGCCCGGCGTGGCCTTGACACCCTGGCGGGGCTGTTGGCGATCCTCAAGGCCGGCGCCTGCTACGTGCCGCTTGACCCGGCCCATCCCGGCGAACGCCTGGAGTACCTGCTGCACGACAGCGCGCCCGCGGCCATCCTGACTCAGCGCGATTTACGCCAGCGTCTGCCCGTCTCGACGGTACCGGTGATCGCGCTGGAGCCTGGTAGCGCATCCATCGACAGTAACCCTCAGGTTGCCGTCACGCCGTCGAACCTGGCTTACGTGATTTACACCTCGGGTTCCACCGGGTTGCCCAAGGGTGTGATGGTCGAACATCACAGCGTGTCGAACCTGGTGGACTGGCATTGCCAAGCGTTCGACCTGCATGCGGGCAGCCACACTGCCAGCGTCGCCGGCTTCGGTTTTGATGCCATGGCCTGGGAAGTCTGGCCGGCGTTGTGCGTGGGGGCGACCTTGCACCTGCCACCGGCCCATGAAGGCGCGGAAGATATCGACGCGTTGCTCGGCTGGTGGCGCTCGCAACCATTGGATGTGTGTTTCCTGCCCACGCCTGTGGCCGAATATGCGTTCAGCCAGGGGCTGGGGCATCCTACCTTGCGCACCTTGCTGATCGGCGGCGACCGCCTGCGCACCTTCCCCCAGGCACAGACGTTCGCGGTGGTGAACAACTATGGCCCCACCGAAGCCACCGTTGTGGCGACCTCGGGGCGCGTTGAGGTGGGCCAGCCGTTGCATATCGGCGCGCCGGTCGCCAATGCCCGCGTCTACCTGCTGGACGCGCAGCAACGCCCGGTGCCGATTGGCGTGGCGGGGGAGTTGTATGTCGGCGGCAAGGGCGTGGCGCGGGGGTACCTGAACCGTGCCGAGTTGAGTGCCGAACGGTTTATCGACGACCCTTTCAGCGGCGGTCGCATGTACCGCACCGGCGACCTGGCGCGCTGGCTGCCAGACGGCAATCTCGACTACCTGGGGCGCAATGACGACCAGGTAAAAATCCGTGGCGTGCGCATCGAACTGGGGGAAATCGAGTCGGCCCTGGCCAGCCATCCGGCGCTTCAGGATGCAGTGGTGCAGTTTCGCGACGGGCAATTATGGGCGTGGTTTGTGCCACGTCAGCCTGTGGAAATCGAAGTGCTGCGCACTCACCTGCAAGCCTCGCTGCCGGACTACATGCTGCCGGCGGCTTACGTGTGCCTCGACGCGTTGCCCCTCACCACCAACGGCAAGCTCGACCGCCGAGCCTTGCCGTCACCGACCCAGGAAGCTTTTATCACCCGCCGCTTCGAAGCGCCCCAAGAGGGCGTGGAGACCACACTGGCGCAGATCTGGGCCGAGTTGCTGCACGTGCAGCCAGTGGGCCGCCATGACCATTTCTTCGAGCTGGGCGGGCATTCGCTGTTGGCGGTGCAACTGGTGCAGCGCATGCGCGAGGCCGGCCTGCGCGCCGATGTGCAAGTGCTGTTCGGCCAGCCCACCCTGGCGGCGCTGGCGGCGGCGTGCGTCGGTCACGAACAGGCGGTGCCGGCCAATCGAATCCCGGCCGGTTGCACCCATATCACCAAGGATTTGCTCGTTCTTGCCGAACTTGACCAAACCAGCCTTGACCGCATCGTCGCCAGCATCCCCGGTGGCGCCGCCAACGTGCAGGATATCTATCCGCTGGCGCCGTTGCAGGAAGGGTTGCTCTACCACCACCTCACCGACGCGCACGACCCGTACCAGCAACAGGCGCTGTTCAGCTTCGCGCGCCGCGAGCAGCTGGATGCCTTCGCCAGTGCCCTGCAACAGGTGATCGATCGCCACGATATTTTGCGCACCAGCCTGGTGTGGGATGCCCTCGAACAACCGATGCAGGTGGTGTGGCGCCAGGCGCAGCTGCGGGTTGAAGCGCTGCGCGAACCGGCGCAACCCCTGGACTTGCGCCACGCGCCGCTGATGGCCCTGGATTACGCCGAGGAGCCCCAGCACCAGCGCTGGGTCGCCAGGCTGCGCTTTCATCATCTGGTCAACGATGCCACGTCGACCACGCTGCTGGTGGACGAGATTCGTGCCCATCTGCTGGGTCAACAGGCGCAACTGCCTGTGCCCGTGCCTTATCGAAACATGGTCGCGCAGGCCCGCTCAACGGCTCGCCAGGCGGCGCACGAGGCGTTCTTTCGAGAGCGTCTGGCGGATGTCGATGAGCCGACCTTGGCGTTCGGCCTACAGAAGCGTCAGGCCCTGCGTGCCGAGACCGAAGAGGCGCAGCGCTCGCTCAGCGACGCGCTCAATCTGCGCCTGCGCAGCCAGGCACGAGCCCTGGGGGTCAGTGCCGCGAGCCTTTTCCACCTGGCCTGGGCTCAGGTGCTCAGCCGTGTCGCCGGCCGCGAAGATGTGGTGTTCGGTACCGTGCTGCTCGGCCGCTTGCAAGCCGGCGAGGGGGCCGAGCGGGCCTTGGGCATGTTTATCAACACCTTGCCGCTGCGCCTGCGCCTGGCCGGGCAAAACGTGGCGGATGCGCTGCACGACACTCACGCGCAACTGAGCGCTTTGCTCGCCCATGAACAGGCGTCCCTGGCGTTGGCCCAGCGTCGCAGCGGTGTGCCGGAACTGTTCAACAGTTTGCTCAACTATCGTCACACCTCGGCGGACCCTGGACTGAACCTTGTGCCGGGCATTGCCTTGCTTAGCAGTGAAGACATCCTCAGTTACCCGTTGATGCTCACGGTGGACGACACGGCCAGCGGCTTCCGGCTCAAGGTCATGGCCCCGGACACAGTGGGCGCTGAACCTGTCTTGAGCTACTTCGACACCGTGCTGAACGGCCTGCTGGACGCATTGGAAAGCACGCCGGATATGCCGCTGCGCGGTGTGCAGGTGCTGCCCGCGAGCCAGTTGCAAACTCTATTGGTGGACTTCAACGCAACCTCCACCGACTACCCACAAACGCTGACCGTGCAAGCGCTGTTTGAAGCCCATGCGCGGCGAAACCCCGATGCCATTGCGGTGCAGGCGGGTCAGCACGCATTGACCTACCGCCAACTCAACGAACGTGCCAACCAACTGGCTTTTCACTTGCGTGAGCACGGCGTACAACCGGACTCGCGGGTGGCGTTGTGCGTGGAGCGTGGGTTGGACTTGGTGGTGGGCTTATTGGGAATTCTCAAGGCGGGCGGCGCCTATGTGCCGCTCGACCCAGGTTACCCACGCGAGCGCCTGGCCTACATGCTCACAGACAGCCAGCCAGTGGCGCTGTTGGTACAAGCTGCCACTCGCGAAGGGGTGGGCGATGTCTCGATCCCGCTGATCGACTTCGACCACTGCACCTGGAATCAGGCGCCAATCGACAATCCAAGCGTGCCAGGCTTGAGCGTCGCCAATCTCGCCTACGTGATGTACACCTCGGGCTCCACCGGCACGCCCAAGGGTGTGATGATCGAGCACCGTGGCCTGGGCAACCTGTTGCATTGGGGCTCGCAACTGTGCCCGAACGCCGAAGGCGGCGCCTTGTTGCAGCGCGCGCCGTTCAGCTTCGATGGTTCTGTGTGGGAGCTGTTCTGGCCGTTGAGCAACGGCATGCGCCTGGTGTTGGCGCGGCCCGATGGGCACCGTGAACCGGCGTACCTGGCCCAGGTGATTCGTGAGCAGCAGATCAGGGTGATCCAGTTCGTGCCCGCCATGTTGCAGCAGTTTCTGGACCTGGACGAATCGGCCCTGTGCACCAGCCTCACTGATATAGTGTGCGGCGGCGGCGAACTCACCGCCGCCTTGGCCCGTGGCGTGCAGGCGCGCTTGCCCACGGTGCGCTTGCATAACGTGTACGGCCCCACCGAAGCCACGGTAGACAGCTGCGCCTGGACCCTCGAACCCGACGCGCCGGTGCCCGCCTTGCAACTGCCGATTGGCCGCGCCATCAACAACACCCGCCTGTATGTCCTGGACGCTCATGATGCGCCGGTGCCCATGGGTATCAGCGGCCAACTGCACATCGGCGGCGTCGGCGTTGCCCGTGGTTACCTGGGCTTGGAACAGCTGACCGCCGAACGTTTCATCGAAAGCCCCTTCGTGCCCGGCGACCGCCTGTATCGCACCGGCGACCTGGTGCGCTACCTGCCAGACGGCACTCTTGAATTCCTTGGGCGTAACGACTTCCAAGTCAAGCTGCGCGGTGTGCGCCTGGAGCTGGGAGAGATCGAAGCACACCTGGCCGCCCACCCGGCGCTGCACGAGGTGGCGGTATTGATTCGCGATGAGCGCCTGGTGGCCTACTTCACCTTGCGCGGCCAGGCGCCGAGCCTGCAAGCCTTGCGTGACCATGTGCTGGAGCACCTGCCGGAATACATGGTGCCGGCCGCCTTCGTGCAACTCGACGCACTGCCCCTCAACCCCGCCGGCAAACTCGACCGCAAGGCCCTGCCGGCGCCAGGGCTGGAGGCCGTGCTTAGCCGAGCCTACGAAGCGCCAGTGGGCGAGGTGGAAACCCTGATGGCCGGGATCTGGGCTGACGTGTTGAAACTCGAACGGGTAGGGCGCCATGACCACTTCTTTGAACTGGGCGGGCACTCCCTGTTGGCAGTGAACCTGGTAGCCCGCCTGCGCAAGGCCGGGATGGACGTGGACGCACGCACCTTGTTCAGCCAGCCCACGCTGGCACAACTGGCCGCGAAAACGGCGGCGCAGGCCCCGCGCGTGGAAGCTCCCCAAGCCGCCATCCCCCAACTCAACCGCCGTCGACGGATTTAGCTGACTTGTGGTGAGGGGAGCTTGCGGTGGAAGCGGCTTGCTCGCGAAAGCGGCCTGACAGCCGGCATTGATCCAACTGATGCCCTGCGAACCCATGTGGGAGCTGGCTTGCCTGCGATGGCATCGACTCGGTGCGCCTGAACTACCAAGGTATTTGCATCAATACCAATGTAGGAGCGCGCTTGCTCGCGAAAAACCTCAACGATAACGCGTGCCTCCTGAATAAACGCGGCGCCTGTGAGTTTTTCGCGAGCAAGCTCGCTCCTACAGAGAGCGATCTACCGTAGTCTTGGCTATCTCCAACAAGTGCCACACGGCCAGGTTCTTCGCCATGAAAAAACGCCTGCAAGTACAGTGCCTCAGCGTATCCCCGGAACAAACGCCACACTGCCTCCCTCACGCGCCTTGAACAACCGCTCCCCATTATCCGGTTGCGTCGTCACCACTTGATGATCCACCCCCAGGAACGCCAACGGCGCGGGCTCGTCCTTGGAATACTGCGCGACGATTATCGTGCGTTGCGGATCAAACCCCTGGCCGTTGGTTTTCTCCAGCCAGGCCATGAATGCGGCGCTGTCGCCCTGGCGCGGGAAGTCCTGGCTTTCGCTGACGTAGTAGAAAGGTTTGCCGTGGTTTTGCAGGTACATGGGCAGCTTGTTGTCGACCTCTACCAGCACCAGTTGCCATTGGTTCCAGGGTGCGCTTTTTTCTGCCTGGGCTTGCAGGTCGGCGGCGAAGCGGGTGACGCCGCCGTTGCCGTTGGTCCAGGGGTAGATCACGCCCAGCACCAGCAAGAGCAGGCCTGCGCTGAGGCCAAAGCCTGCTTGCCAGCGCGGCCAGCTCGAAGGTTTTTTGTGCAGGCGTTCACTCAGCCACCAGGCGGCGAGCAGTTGGGCGAAGGGCACCAGCGGCAACACGTAGTAGCTGCGGCGGCTGCCGCTGGCGGTGAAGAATACAAACAACAGGCCCAGGCCCCACACTAGCCAGCGTACGTTGGGCGGCGCCCTGCGCCAGTTGCGCACGGCCAGCCACAGGCCAAGTAACCAGCAGGGTGCCCAGGGCAGGGTGTAGACCGGCAAGTAGATCAGGTAGGTGTAGATCGGCCCCATATGGTCGAAGGGGTCGAAGAAGCGCACCACGTTTTCGCGGAACACCAGCTCCAGGCCGCTCTCGCCGTAAGTGGGGGCGCCGTAGCGGTGGGACAGTACAAAGGGAATCGCGTACACGATGCCTGCGATGAGCAGGGCCAGCACCAAGCGCAGGTTGAGGTGGCGTTTGTAGCGGTGTTCGCTGAGCAAGTGTGGCAACAGCACCAGGCCCGGCAGCACCACACCGATCAAACCCTTGAACAGTGAGGTGGCGGCCAGCAACAGAAAAAACACCGTGTAGCGCCCCAGCCGCGTGTCATCCGGCCCACGCCAATACCACCACACCGCTGCCAGTACGCCGCACACGGTGAGGACATCGGCGGTGGCCACGCGGGCCCAGAACAGGAAGTAGAAGGTGGTGGCGAGCATCCACCCGGCAATCAGCCCGGTGCCTTTTCGAAACAGGCGTTCACCGATCAGGTACACCAGCCAGATGCTCAACCACGCGGCAATCACCGATGACAGGCGCAGCGACCACGGGCCGAGGCCGCCGAGCAGATGGGCAAACCCGGTGATCAGCCAGTAGGAGGGCAGGGGTTTGTCGTAATACGGCGTGCCTTTGAGGTATGGGTCGAAATAGTCACCGCTTTGCAGCATCTGCAAGGCGATATTCGCCCAGCGCGTTTCCGGCCCCCACAGGTCGCGGCTGCCCAGGCCCAGCAAGAGCAGCAAGGCCGAGGTACCCAGCAGTAACACCAGGGCGCCGCGTTCGGTTTTCCAGAAACTCATGGGATGTTCCCCGTGGCAGGCGCTGCATTCAAGGTTGTTGGGAGTAAATCGTCAGTACCAGGTTGCCCTTGCGATAGCGTTTGCCGCCGGGCGGCAACTGCCCTTCTTCACGGTGTTCGCTGGTGCTCTTGACCTGCATCAGCACGCCGACCGACCCGTGTTGGCGGGCCTCGGCCAACCAGGCCTGGACACTGTCCGGCGTGACCTTGCGCTGTGCCGCGTCTTCGTAGTTCAAGCCATAGCGCAGCTCTCCCTGGGTGTTATAAAACGCCACATCGGGCCGGCGCAGGCGCCAGGTCAAGGCCGATGCCAGGCCCAGGTCATTGCTCAGCAAAGCACGGGTAGGTTGCAGTTCGTCCAGATGTTCCAGCACGAACTGGTCGGGCATCTCGTTATCTTCGATCAGAGCCGGCATGCCCGCCGGTAGCAATGCCACCAGCAAACCAATGCCCAGGGCAGGCATCGCCCACAACGTCAGCGGGCGCACCGCTTGCAACAGGTTGGCGAGGATCCAGCCCAGCAGCACGATAAACGTCAGGGACAGGTTGAACATCTCCGCATGGCTATTGCTGTACAGCGGGCGGGTGATTTGCAGGTAGATCAGCACCACCATGGCCGTCATGCCAAGCACGAAATTGAGCGCGCCGTTGATGACTAGCGTGCGCGCCTTGCCTTGCTTGATCAGGTCGATCAGACCGTGGCCCATTAACAAGGCCAGGGGCAACAGGCACGGCATGATGTAGGTCGGCAATTTGCCTTTGCTCAGGCTGAAAAAGCCCAGGGGAAGCAGCAGCCACAGGGCGAGAAAGGCAATCGCCGGCTGGCGCTTTTCCTGCCAGGTTTTTAGCAGGGTGCCGGGTAGCAAGGCAGCCCACGGCAGGCATGCCACCACCATGATTGGCAGGAAGAACCACAGCGGCCGAGCATGCTGTGCGTTGTCGGCGGCAAAGCGGCGGATATGCTCATGCCAGAAAAAGAAATGCCAGTAATCCGGTTCGCGCAGGTGGATCGCCAGGGCCCATGGCAGGCACACCAGCACGGCAACCAGCACCGCCAGCGGCCCGTAGCGCATCAACTCACCGACGCGCCGCTGCCAGACCAGATAGGGCACGGCGATCAACACCGGCAACAGCCAGGCCAGGAACCCTTTGGTCATGAACCCCATGGCGCAGGCCACGCCCAACACCGCCCAGGCACCCAGGCGTTCCCATGGCGTGCGGCAGTCCAGGGCAAACCACAACGCCACTAGGCTCAGGTTCACCCACAGGGTGAATTGCGGGTCGAGGTTGGCATACCCGGCTTGCCCGGCCACCAGGCCAAAACTCAGGTAGAGCAGGGCGCAGGCAAAGCTCTTGCGCGGCTCGTTCCACACGCGACGGGCGAGCAGGTAGGCCAGCACCACACTCAAGCCCGTGCTCATCACTGAGGCGATACGCACGCCGAAGAGGTTTTCACCGAACACCGCCTGGCCAAGGGCGATCAGCCAATAGCCGGCGGCGGGCTTCTCGAAATAACGCACGCCCATGAAGTGCGGCGCCACCCAGTTACCGCTCATCAGCATTTCCTGGCTGACCTGGGCGTAGCGGGTTTCGTCCGGCGTCCATAAACCGTGAAAGCCCAGGGGCAACAGGAAGAACACGGCAACGCCCAGCAATAGCCAGGACACAGGGTTTATGCGGGGCATGCGCACATCGCTCCATAACGTTCAAGTACGGGCAATGGCGGTATTAACTTAATAGGGCGAAGCATCGTAAGGGTCACTAAGTTGTTGTTGGAGAGCATAACTAACAGGCGCGGCTAAACATGCCAGAGTGGGGCTGTCGTTTTGCTGAACGTCTCAAGGCTTAATATGTAAACAAGTGTAATTAAAGTTTTTTAAGTGCGGCGGTCCACTCTTCGCTGTTCATGGTGCCCAGGGCCTTGAAGGTGCCGTTGGGCAGCACCTTGACGAACAGTGCGCTGCCGTACTCTGCAGCGGCTGCGTGAGGGAAGCCGAGGCTGGTCTGGAAGTCGCTCATGCAGGCGCTGTGGGTGATCAGCATCAGGTTGCGTCCCGGCTGTTTGTGGCCGAGGATTTCACCGCCCATGGCGTCGCCGCAGATGGCCAGCGGGCCGGGGGACAGCTCGGTCTTGCCGAACATGAACAGTGACGTCTGGGCGGTTCGCGTGGTGGGGCTGCTGAGCACGTCGGTCAGAGCCATGCCCAATGAATCAAAGGCTTTGCCCAGTTCAACGGCGCGTTCAGTGCCGTTGATGGTCAGGCCATCGGCAGGGCCGAAGCAGGGGTTGGCCGAGCGGTCGCAGCGCTCCTCATGGCGCACCAGCACCACCAGCTCACCCTCACGCCAACTGGCGAGCACCCCGGAGGTCACCAGGCGATTGCCCACGCCCAGGTCCAGGGGCGAGCTGGGCCAGAATAAAAAACCCGTCAACAACAAGGCGGTAACGCTGATGCCAAGCAGGTGCAGGCGGTATTTTCTCAGGCGTTTTAACCTTGACCTTTTGGGTTGGGGATTGGCCAGGATCATGTCTGCCACGCGGTTCATCCTCGGCACTGTTTATTGTGTTTATAAAAAGGCTGCACGATTGGGCAGTTGCCCTTGGTGAGGCAGGAGACTGTCACAGCACCGCTGTCTTTTTGCTGAACACTTGCATGTTAAGAGTGTCACTTGGATTAACTAATAAGTTGTGAGTCACCACGAGTTGGCGGGCACTTTAAAGTTCGGTGGATGGGCAGACGGTGAAATCCATGTGAAAAATTTGCGTAGGCACGAGCGTCAGCCGTTATTCTCATTGCTGGTCCTTCAGATGAGCGTTCTTATGTTGCAGGTGCAAGGTGTTGTTAAAAACTACGCGACCCCGCAAGGCCCGCTGACTGTTCTGGCTGGCGTCGACCTGCACCTGGGTGAACGCAGCAGCCTGGCGCTGATGGGCGAATCGGGCAGTGGCAAAAGCACCTTGCTGCACCTGGTGGCTGGGTTGGACCGAGTGGACGCCGGCAGCATCCGCATCGGCGAGCAGCGCCTTGACCAACTCAACGAAGGGCAACTGGCCCATTGGCGCCGCACGCAAATCGGCCTGGTCTTCCAGCAGTTCAACCTGATCGGCAGCTTGCGCGTGGAAGACAACCTGGCGTTCCAGGCGCGGCTGGCAGGGCGTTTCGACCCGCACTGGCAAGCGCAATTGGTGGAGCGCCTGGGGCTGGGCGACTTGCTCCGGCGTTACCCCGAGCAACTCTCCGGTGGCCAGCAGCAACGGGTTGCCGTCGGGCGGGCGCTGGCCTCGCGGCCGGGTTTGTTGCTGGCTGACGAACCCACCGGCAACCTCGACGAAGCCACCAGCGATGAAGTGCTGCAACTGCTGTTGGACCTGCTGCGGGACAGCCCCACCAGCCTGCTGATGGTCACCCACAGCCCGCGCCTGGCCGCACGGCTTGACCGGCAAGTGGTGCTGCACCGTGGGCGTGTCGTGCCGATGGACGCTCGCTGAGATGGCGCTGTTTTACTGGACGCTGCGCGCGTTGCTGAGCCACTGGCGGCGTCATCCGGTGCAATTTTTCAGCGTGCTCACCGGCCTGTGGCTGGCCACCGCGCTACTGACCGGCGTGCAGGCCCTCAACAGCCAGGCGCGGGACAGCTACGCACGTGCCAGCCAATTGATCGGTGGCGAACCCCAAGCCAGCCTGGTTGCGCCGGACGCCGCCAGTTTCCCCCAGGCACTGTTTGCCGAGCTGCGCCGCGCCGGCTGGCCGGTATCCCCGGTGGTGCAGGGGCGGGTGGTGCTCCAGGGGCGTGAGCAGCAGCGTCTGCAACTGATGGGCATCGACCCGGTGTCGTTACCCGGCAGCGGCAGCGTGGCGGGGCAACGCTTGAGCCAGGCGCAGATGCTGGCGTTTTTCGAGCCGCCGGGGCGTACCTGGGTCGCTGCGCAAACGTTAGAGGCGCTGGGGCTGCAGGCGGGCGAGCAGCCGCTGACGTCCACCGGGCAACGCCTGCCACCGTTGCAGGTACAGGCCGATATGGCGCCCGGCCTGCTGCTGACCGATATCGGCTTTGCCCAACCCCTGCTCAACATGCCTGGACGCCTGTCGCGCCTACTGTTGGACAACACCTTCGCCGCCCACCACCCCACGCCGCCCGCCGCGTTGCAACTCAAGCAGGGCGAGGACAGCAACCTGTCACGCCTCACCGAAAGCTTTCACCTGAACCTGGATGCGGTGGGTTTTTTATCCTTTGTGGTGGGGCTGTTTATCGTGCATGCGGCCATCGGCCTGGCCCTGGAACAGCGCCGTGGCCTGCTGCGAACCTTGCGCGCTTGTGGAGTCAGCGCACGCATGCTGATCCTGAGCCTGGGCGTCGAATTGGGCGCTTTGGCGGTGTTGAGCGGTGTGCTCGGTATCGCCAGCGGCTACCTGCTGGCCAGCCTGTTACTGCCGGATGTCGCCGCCAGTTTGCGCGGCCTGTACGGCGCCGAAGTCGCCGGCCAATTGAACTTGAGCCCCTGGTGGTGGCTGGCCGGCCTTGGCGTGAGCCTGCTCGGCGCATTGCTCGCTGGAGCCAGCAGCCTGTGGCGCGCAGCGCGTTTGCCGTTACTGGCGCTGGCCAACGCCCAAGCCTGGCATCAAGCCCATGGGCGCTGGCTGCGGCGCCAGGGGTGGGTGGCGTCCGCGGCCCTGGCGATCGCGTTGTTGGCGCTGTGGCTGGGCGATAGCCTGGCCGCCGGGTTTGTGCTGATGGCGGCCTTGCTGTTGGGCGCGGCGTTGGCATTACCGGTGCTGCTCAACGGGTTATTGAAAGCCGTGCTGGGGCGTAGTCGCTCGGTACTGGGCCAGTGGTTCCTGGCCGATTGCCGCCAGCAACTGCCGGCCTTGAGCCTGGCGCTGATGGCGTTGCTGTTGGCCCTGGCGGCGAATATCGGCGCCGGCTCCATGACCTCGGGCTTTCGCCAGACCTTCACCCATTGGCTGGAGCAACGCCTCACCGCCGAGCTGTACCTCAACCCGCAAAATCCGCAGCAGGCCGAGCAACTGAAGACGTGGTTGACCCGTCAGCCCCTGGTGCAGGCCGTATTGCCCGCCTGGCAGGTGGCGGTGCAACTGCAAGGCTGGCCCGCCGAGGTGTTCGGCGTGGTCGACAACCCCACTTATCGTCAACACTGGCCGTTGCTGGAGGCGGTGGACGCGCCCTGGGACCGCTTGCTGCAAGACGACAGCCTGATGCTCAGCGAACAACTGGCGCGACGCCTGAAGGTGCAACTGGGCGACACGGTTTCCATCCCCACGCCGCAGGGCACCTGGGCGCCGAAGATCGTCGGCATCTACGCCGACTACGGCAACCCCAAGGGCCATCTGCTGGTCAATGCCCGGCACCTGTTGGCGCATTGGCCGACGCTCTCACCGGCACGCTTCAACCTGCGGGTAGCGCCCGCCGACGTGCCGTCGCTGATCCGTGAAGTGCAGCGTGAGTTTGCCATGGAAGACAGCCGCATTGTCGACCAACAGCAACTCAAGGGGTGGTCCAGCCAGGTCTTCGAACGCACCTTCGCTGCCACTGCCGCGTTGAACAGCCTGACCCTTGGCGTCGCCGGCGTGGCGTTGTTCATCAGCCTGCTGACCCAGAGCCAAAGCCGACTCGGCCAACTCGCGCCGTTGTGGGCGCTGGGCGTGACGCGCCGACAATTGATGCTGCTCAACCTCGGCCAGACCTGGCTGCTGGCGGTACTCACGTTGATCCTGGCGTTGCCGCTGGGGCTGTTGCTGGCGTGGTGCCTGGATGCGGTGATCAACGTGCAGGCCTTCGGCTGGCGCCTGCCGCTGCAGGTATTCCCCGGGCAGCTTGCGCAATTGCTGGGGCTGGCGATGCTTGCCACCTTGCTCGCGTCGGCCTGGCCCTTATGGCAGTTGTACCGCAGCCGTCCGGCGGATTTGTTGAGGACGTTCGCCCATGAAGATTAAGGCATTGGCGTGCATCGCCTGGTTACTGCTGAGCGGCTGCGACCAGGCGCCCGCACCCGAGGACAGTTTCGCCGGGCTGGGCAGCGATGCGGCGGACTTTGCCCAGGTGGTGCCCGGCAAAGTCTTCAGTTTCCCCGAGGACCACGGGCCCCACGACGGCTTTCGCATCGAATGGTGGTACGTCACGGCCAACCTCAAGGATGCCCAGGGCAATGTCTTCGGCGTGCAATGGACGCTGTTTCGCAACGCATTGAAGGCCGGCCCCGTCCAACCGGGCTGGCGCGATTCAACCGTGTGGCTCGGCCACGCCGCCGTCACCTCCGCCACCCGCCACTACGCCGCCGAACGCCTGGCCCGGGGTGGCGTGGGGCAAGCCGGGGCCCAGGCAGAGCCGTTCAACGCCTGGATCGACGACTGGAACTTCGCCACCCGCCCCGGCGCCGCCAGCCCCCTGGCTGACATGCAACTCAAGGCCAGTGGCGCGCAATTTGCCTACGACCTGCACCTGACTTCCAGCCGCCCGCTGGTGCTGCAAGGCGACCATGGCTACAGCCGCAAATCCGACCAGGGCCAGGCGTCGTACTACTACAGCCAGCCGTTTTTCACCGCCAGCGGCAGCGTCAACCTCGACGGCCACACCTACCAGGTCAGCGGCCCAGCCTGGCTCGACCGCGAATGGAGCAGCCAACCCCTTGCCGCCAGCCAGACCGGCTGGGACTGGTTCTCCCTGCATCTGGACCGCGGCGCGCAGCTGATGCTGTTTCGCGTGCGGCAGAAAGACAGCGATGGTTACCTCACCGGCACCTGGATCGACGCCCAGGGCCACACCGAGACCTTGCACAACAGCGATATCCAACTCACACCGCTGACCACCACGGCCATCGACGGGCGCAGTATTCCCACACGCTGGTCGCTGAAAATTCCCGGCAAACAGCTGGATATCACCACCGAGGCCGTCAACCCGAAGGCGTGGATGGACCTGGGTATTCCGTACTGGGAAGGGCCGGTGCGGTTTGAGGGTGGGGTGGGGTATTTGGAGATGACTGGGTATTAGGGGCGCTTTCTGTAGGCGTTCATCTTTTGCTGTGTAGGCAACTTCCCAAACGTACTTTTTGACCCCCGCCTGCTTGTGTCCGGGTTGTAGGTGCTTGCTTATATTTCGATGCCTTTCTCGGTATCGGAATCCAGGACATGGCGTACGGTTACATCAATCAACAGGCTTCACCTTACCCGTTTTTGAAATCACGGCTATGGCGCGGAGGCTTGTTACAGGGCCCAGATCATTTTGATGTGCTGAATAAACACCTGAGCCAAGGAATGGTGAGGCCGGGTGAGTTGGTGATCGTTCCCGAAATGTCCAGTGCCCATTGCTCAATCGAAGAAGCCTGGTTGATGCGCCACGCTGAAGAGATTAGTCGCCAACTGGACCAGAATGTGCCGCTCGATAGAGCAGGAAATACAAATTACGACTTGGCGCAGAGCATTCTGGGGTATGGGTCGATAGGCATCGGCAGTGCGACGTCGGCTTGGAGCCGGCACCTGCAGGCGGTTGCACAGACTTTGGAGGAAATCGAGCAGTTGCATCGGCAATTGAAGGACGGTGGTTTGGACAAAGAGTCGTTTATACGACAGCGTCAAAGGATGTTTGGCGTTTTGGATATGCAACTGCAAGGGGCTGCGCGATTTGGTTCTGGATTGCGTGGCAATCAACCGCTTAAGGAGGCGCTTGGGATCTCGACCAAAAGCTATCTGCATCAAGGCGAAATTGTGGGGTATGCGCAGCGGGTTCAGACGATTACGCAGATGTCGAAATGGTTAAAGCAAGGAACATATCTGGGGTTGGCGTTGGATGTGGGCGTGGCGGGTTTGGAAATCAAGGAGGCGTGTGTGGTGGGAAGGGAGGCGCAGTGTCGGCGGGCGAAGTATGTGGAGACGGGGAGGTTGCTGGGTGGAGTATTTGGGGCTGCTGTTTTGGGCAAGCGTGGCGCAACTATTTCTCGCAGTGCATGCCGGATTGCATTGGGTGTTTCACTGAAAGGCAACGGTGAACTGGCTTGTGGAATTATCGGAGGGGCTGTGGGTGGGGCGGCGGGAGGCGCTTTTTTTGGTGAGTTTGGTGGGTTTTTGGGGGGAAGAATATTGGCAGTCGACGGCGATCTGATATTCCAACCCGAGGGCACATAACGATGTCCCTCTTTCTTGTATATAGCATTGTGATGTTCGCTTGGGTATTTGTCGTCTTCGTACTGATAGTGTTTGCTGAATACGCAAAGCTGGATGAACTGGAAAGTTACTTCAGTGAGAACGAGAAGGTTCTTAGACATAAGCGTTTCAGGGAAGGATATGATCCGATCGATAGATATCATCGAATGAGCCTGATGATCGACATCCTGTCAGGGCCGAAAGCTTTTCTGAAGGCAGGCCTTGTGACCGAAGCCGAGCTGGCGTCTGTCCCCTTGACGCTTAAGCGCTGGGCCTTGTGGCCGTATCGCCTCGCGGATGTTTGTATCATCGAAATGATTGTGTGGGAGGTATGGCGCAGATGGTGCGATATCCCAATTCCATAGAACTAGGCCTCACTCGCGAAAACACCTCTTGAATTGGCAATTGGTAGACGTGTGCGAACCAGCAGGCGGTCATTACGGGGCGCTATAGATCAAGAGTGATTCGATTTTCCCACCTGGGGCATGACAATGTCGTTTTTTCTCGCTTACACCCTGGTGATGTTGGTTGGAGCGTTCGTCATTTTGGGATTAATGCTCTTTGTCGAACGAACAAAACTCGAGGCGTTGGAAGGTTACTTCATTGAAAACGTGCAGGTGCGTAAATATCAGCAACGCTGGGGACGAAACCAGCGGTTCGTCAGGTTTCATCGCATGTGTCTAATGATTGATATCCTCCGCGCGCCAGAACGCTCCGTGAAAGAAGGTTACATGACCGAGGCAGAGCTAGCCGTCATTCCGCCAGCGCTCAAGCGTTGGGCTGTATGGCCCTATCGGCTCGCGATAATGTGGGCGATCAGTTGGGGCTATTGGTGCACCTGGCTTTAGAGGTGCTCTCGCTTCTTGAGCCTGAATTCCAGGCTCACATTTTTTAGAAAAAGTGCTGTACATGCATACAGTCTTATCCTACAGTCCATCCCAGGTGACCGGATGTCGCCGGTTACCTGAGCTTCAATTTTTTAACTATGGATGGATAAAAAATGAAATCGAAAAAAGCCTTCATTATGGGCGCGGCCATGGCGGCCTCTTGCTTCGTTTCGGCCTTTGCCCTGGCCGAGCAATACCCTCATCTGGCGGCGCAAACGCCTCAAGTCAGCGTCAAGCAAGCTTTGAAAGATGCTTCGAAAATCCAAGCCAACAAGGCACCCGCTACGCTCAAACAGCGACTGCAATCGAGCGCTCACCTGAAGAAGCCCGTGTTCGCTGCCAAGTCCAAGGCGGACTCGGTGGTGGAAGACATCATTGCGCCCGCTGCGGTAGGCAAAGTGCAAAAGGCCACTGGCAAGCAAGCGTCTGCCGCGCAAGCGGCTTTGGTCCAGGGTTGTGAAGTCACGCTGGACGTGAACGCGCTCTACACAATTGAGGGCGTGCAGGCCGGCGCTTTGCTGTGCTATCACTTCAATTTGCCGCAGAAGGCCAGGATCAACGCCTTGCTGGTCAATCAGACGGTGGGTACCGACATGTCATTGTCACTGTTCCAGGACGATGGTCAGGGCAACCCGCTTCCCATGGGCACCTCCAATAACCCGGGCAATGGCGACGAAAGCCTAAGCGGTGTGGTGCCGGCCGGTGATTATTACTGGTTCATGGAGGCCAATGCGGCGGTCGACGGGTCGAGCTTCCAGTTCGGTGTGGCGGTCGACACCAATATCGACGCCTACGAGCCCAACGACACGCCGGACACGGCCTTCCAGCTGCCGGACACGCTGAACTACCTCAGCGGTAATGCCGACAGCCTCGACGATGTTGATTACTTCGATTTCACCGCTGTGCGTGGCCAGAGTGTGGGTATTGCGTTGGTGGCCGATGCCGCTAGCGGTAGTACCCGTGGCAAATGGATCCTTGAGCGTTTCGATGGCAGCCAGTGGGTCACCGTGGGCGCCAATGTGATCTCGACGTCGATCCCAAGCCCAGGCGTAGGCGGTGTGGTGAAGGTGCGCGTGCGGCCCAACCAGCACCCGAATGAGCCTTGGAGTGCGACGGGTAAATACACGCTGTCCTTTGGTTCCAACCCACGTGTTAACAACCCGGATATGAAAGGCGAGGCGAATGTGTTGCGTATCCCGTATTCCGCTTCCAACGTGGGTTACGGCTATATGACCACCCAAGCCTACCGGGATCTGACCTGGACCATGGGCCTGTCGGACAGCACCGGTGCGCCCCTGGTGGGGTTGCACCCGATTGTCTACCTCGACCAGCACGTCAACCCGGACACCGGAAATATCGTCTACAAGGCTTACTCGGCGGCTACCGACAGCTCGGGCCAAGCCGGCGGCACGATCAACGTGGGTACCTGCTTCGGTGATTTCCAGACTGAGTTTGTCGATTACTCCCAAGGTTACAACAATACCTGGCGTACCGACTTCAACTATGGGGTTTGGCGCATGGAGGTACTGGAGTACCCGGGCATTGGTGTCGGCGGTGAGAACACCCAGTTCGTGAGCTTTGGCCATTTGTGCAAACAAACCTTGCTCAGCAGTACCAAGAGCTAAGCCAGTGACGGCTTAGCGCAAAGGGCATACAGGCAAAGCACCTGTATGCCCTTTTTGCGTCAAGGCGTAACGCCATTGCTGCATTTTTCCGCCGGATGCTTATGACGACCGCTGGTTATCGTGGCTGACCGGCTCGCAATACAAAGTGCCAAACAGATAGTCCATCAACGGCAGCACGATGTTGAAGTTACGCCCCTGCATCAGCTCGCGACGGTGGTGCAAGGCATGCAGGCGGTGCATCTGGCGAATCCATGGCAGGTGTGCCACCGGGTGTTCGGCAGGCAGGTGTTCGCAGGCATGGAACACTTCGTAGAGCAGGTAGCCAAGGATCATGCAGCCTGCAAACAACCCGGCAACGTTGGTGCTCAGTTGGCTGAGCAGCCACCAGGCGGGAAGGGTGATGGCCAGGCTGTGCAGCATGATCAGCCAGGCTGGAAACAGGATGACGCGCCAGTCCCGAGGGCTGTCGTAGGTCATGTGGCCGGGGGTGAAGAAGCTGTGGTGATCGCCGGTGTGGCGTGCGTAAAACAGCCGGGCGAATGCATGTTTGTGATGGCCCAGGTGGCGGTGCACGAGGTAGATGCACAGGTTGAAGAACAGCAGGGTCAGGGGCACGGTCAGCCACTGCAGGGCGGTGATATCGGCGGTGGAGGACCAGGCCAGCGTGATGCAGGCGATGCCGTAGCCAAGCACGAATGCGGCGTGCAGCCAGGGGTTGTAACGCGGGTTGACGCTTGCGCGGTAACGGTCGCGGAAAGTCTCGGTCGGGTGGGGCATGGCCGGCTGCTCGCTGTGTTTTTATTTGAGGCTGAGCTTAGTTGGCGTAAGCGGATGTGCGAGTTTTTACTGACCACCTCATCCCCCCTGTAGGAGCGAGCTTGCTCGCGAAAAATGTCAACGATAACGCGGGCTTCTGAATAAACGCGGCGCCTGTGAGTTTTTCGCGAGCAAGCTCGCTCCTACAACCGGAGGGCAAGCCAGCTCCCACGTTTTTGCCCGAGACCGACCAGTGGAGGCTTGCACAGGTCTGAATTACTTGTTAGTTTCTGGCAAAATGTTAACGATAACATTTGCTCTAAAAATAAAAACAAAACAGAGACCCACGCCATGAAAATGCTCCCAAAAACCCTGTGTTTACTGGCTGCCAGCATCACCCTGGGCAGCGCGACCCCCGCGTTTGCCGACGCCGCCAAGCCCATCCGCATCGGCGCCTCGTTCCAGGAAATCAACAACCCCTATTTCGTCACCATGAAAAACGCCCTGGAAGAAGCCGGCGCGACCATCGGTGCCAAGTTGATCATCACCGACGCCCGCCACGACGTGTCCAAGCAGGTCAGTGATGTCGAAGACATGCTGCAAAAGGGCATCGACATCCTGCTGATCAACCCCACTGATTCCGTCGGTGTGCAATCGGCTGTCAAGTCGGCCCATGCTGCCGGTGTCGTAGTGGTGGCGGTGGATGCCCAGGCAGATGGCCCGTTGGATTCATTCGTGGGGTCGAAGAACTTCGACGCCGGTTTCCAGGCCTGTGAGTACCTGGCTAAAACCATCGGTGACAAAGGCAATATCGCTATCCTTGACGGCATCGCCGTGGTGCCGATCCTCGAACGTGTGCGCGGCTGCAAGGAGGCGGTGGCCAAGCACCCGGACATCAAGATCGTCAGCATCCAGAACGGCAAACAGGAACGCGATCAGGCCCTCACCGTCACCGAAAACATGTTGCAGGCCCAGCCTACCCTCAAGGGCATTTTCAGCGTGAATGACAATGGCTCCCTCGGCGCGCTGTCGGCCATCGAAGCCAGCGGCATGGACGTGAAGCTTGTCAGCGTCGACGGTGCGCCGGAAGCGATCAAGGCGATCCAGAAACCCGGCAGCCATTTCATCGCCACCTCGGCCCAATACCCCCGCGATCAGATCCGCCTGGCCCTGGGCATTGCCCTGGCCAAGAAGTGGGGCGCCCAAGTACCGGCCAGCGTGCCGGTGGACATCACCTTGATCGACCAGGCCAAGGCCAAGGACTTCAGCTGGTAACCCCCCCCAGGCCCCGCGTTGTTCGTGGGGCCCAGGTCTTCCTTCTGAGTGCGAGGTCGGCGGTATGAGCAGTCTTCTGAAGCTGGAAAACATCTGTAAGCGTTACCCGGGGGTGCAGGCCCTCAAGGCCATCAACCTGCAAGTGGAGCGCGGCGAAATCCACGCCTTGCTCGGGGAAAATGGCGCGGGCAAATCCACCCTGATGAAGATTCTGGGCGGTGTCGAGCATCAGGACGAAGGGCAGATCCTTATCGACGGGCAGGCCCGAAAATTTGCGACCTATCGGGATGCGATTGCCGCCGGGATTGGCATTGTGTTCCAGGAATTCAGCCTGATTCCCTACCTCACGGCGGTAGAAAACATCTTCCTCGGCCATGAGCTGAGCAACCGCTTCGGCCTGTTGCGCAAGCGCGAAATGGCCGAGGCGGCGCATGCGTTGTTCGAGCGCCTCGGGGTCAGCATCGATCTGCACTGCGCGGTCAAGCACCTGAGCGTGGCCGAGCAGCAGTTTGTCGAAATCGCCAAGGCACTGGCTTTGGACGCACGCCTGCTGGTGCTCGATGAGCCAACCGCGACGCTGACCCCCAGTGAGGCCGAGTTGCTGTTTGGCATCATGCGCGAACTCAAGCGCCAGGGCGTGGCGGTGATTTTTATCTCGCACCACCTGGAAGAGATTTTCCAGGTCTGCGACCGCATCAGCGTGCTTCGCGACGGCGGCAATGCGGGCGTCACCGAGGTGGCCGACAGCGACATCGACCGCCTGGTCGAGATGATGGTCGGCCGCCGCCTGGAGTGCAGTTTTCCGCCTAAACCCACTACCGCACGCGGCCCGTTGCTGCTGGAGGTCAAGGATATCCAGCTGGTGCGCAACGGTCCCCACAACCGTTTCAATTTGCATAAAGGCGAGATCCTGGGCTTCGCCGGCCTGGTGGGCTCGGGCCGCACCGAGCTGGCCCTGGGCATGATGGGCGCGCTGCCCACGGTGAGCAAAGACGTGTGGCTGCGCGGAGAAAAAGTCAGCCTCGATGACCCGGCCCAAGCCCTGGCCTGCGGCATCGGCCTGCTCCCCGAAAGCCGCAAGAGCGAAGGGCTGATCACCGCCTTCAGCATTCGCGAAAATATCTCGCTGAACAATTTGCCCAAGTATCAGAACGCCTCGGGCTTGATCGACAAGGCCAAGGAATGCGCCAGCGTCGACGCGCTGATGCGCCAGCTGTCAATCAAGGCACCCAGTGGCGAAAGCCTTGTGGTGAACCTCAGCGGCGGCAACCAGCAAAAAGTCGTGATCGCCCGCTGGATCAACCACCACTGCGACGTGCTGGTGTTCGACGAACCCACACGCGGTATCGACGTGGGTGCCAAGGCGCAGATCTACGCGTTGATGCGCAGCCTCACCGAACAGGGCTACGCGATCATCATGATTTCCTCCGAGCTGCCCGAAGTCATCGGCATGTGCGACCGCGTCGCCGTGTTCCACAAGGGCGCCATCGTCAAGGTACTGGAAGCGTCCGCCGTCAATCCTCAAGAGGTCATGCGCCATGCAACAGGGGGCTCAAGTGAATACGTCCATTAACACCGCCGGCACCGGCCGCTTGCGCCTGAACCTGGCGCGGCTGCTGCGTTCGCCGGCGTTTTATCCCTTTGTCGGGCTGGTGGTGGTGACCCTGGTGATGATCCTCGCCAGTGACACCTTCCTCACTGCCAGCAATCTCTCCAACATCGCCCGCCAGGTGTCGATCAACGCGATCATAGCGGTGGGCATGACCTGCGTGATTCTCACCGGTGGCATCGACTTGTCGGTGGGGCCGGTGATGGCGTTGTCCGGCACCTTGACCGCCGGGCTGATGGTCGCCGGGTTGCCGCCGGGCCTGGCGATTGGCGTCGGGCTGCTGGTGGGCGTGGCCTTCGGCATCGGCAACGGGCTGTTCGTGGCGTACCTGCATATGCCGCCGATCATCGTCACCCTGGCGACCATGGGCATCGCCCGCGGGTTCGGGCTGATGTACACCGACGGCTACCCGATTTCCGGCTTGCCAGAGTGGTTCGCGTTCTTCGGTCGCGCCAGTGTGTTTGGCCTGCAGGTGCCGATCCTGATCATGCTGATCACCTACCTGGCGGCCTATGTGCTGCTGCAACACACCCGCATCGGCCGCTACATCTACGCCATCGGCGGCAATGAAGAAGCGGTGCGCTTGTCCGGGGTGCGAGCGGCGCGTTTCAAGCTGCTGGTGTATGGCATCAGCGGCTTCACCGCCGCGATTGCCGGGCTGGTGCTCACTTCGCGCTTGATGAGCGGCCAGCCGAATGCCGGCGTGTCGTTCGAGCTGGATGCGATTGCCGCCGTGGTACTGGGTGGTGCGTCGATTGCCGGCGGCCGCGGAGTGATCATCGGCACCTTGCTCGGCGCCATGCTGCTGGGCGTGTTGAACAACGGTTTGAACATGCTTGGCGTGTCGCCCTACGTCCAGAGCGTGATCAAGGGCGGGATCATCTTGCTGGCGATTTTCATCAGCCGTCAGCGCCATCGTTAATACCTCACTACACAGGACCGAACACATGGACAAGCACACTCACATGCAAGCCGTCGTCTGCCACGGCCCGAAAGACTACCGCCTGGAGCGCATCGGCAAACCCCAGGCGCGTGCCAATGAGCTGGTGATCCGTATCGCCGCCTGCGGCATCTGCGCCAGTGACTGCAAGTGCCACTCGGGCGCGGCGATGTTCTGGGGCGGCGACAACCCCTGGGTCAAGGCGCCGGTAGTACCGGGCCACGAATTTTTCGGCTACGTGGTCGAAGCCGGCGAGGGCGCCGAGGAGCACTTTGAGGTCAAGGTCGGTGACAAGGTCATCGCCGAACAGATCGTGCCGTGTGGCAAGTGCCGCTTCTGCAAATCAGGCAAATACTGGATGTGCGAAGTGCACAACATCTTCGGCTTCCAGCGCGAAGTGGCCGAAGGCGGCATGGCCCAATACATGCGCATTCCCAAGACCGCCATCGTGCACAAGATCCCTGAGTCGGTGTCCCTGGAAGACTCGGCGCTGGTGGAGCCGATGGCCTGCTCGATCCATACCGTCAACCGTGGCGATATCCAGCTCGACGACGTGGTGGTGATTGCCGGCGCGGGCACCTTGGGCCTGTGCATGGTCCAGGTCGCCGCGCTGAAGACCCCGAAGAAGCTGGTGGTGATCGACATGGTCGATGAACGCCTGGAGCTGGCGAAAAAATTCGGCGCCGATGTGGTGATCAACCCCGCCCGTGACAACGCTCGCGAGATCATCAACGGGCTGACGGACAACTACGGCTGCGACGTCTATATCGAAACCACGGGCGTACCGGCCGGCGTCACCCAGGGCCTGGACCTGATCCGCAAGCTCGGGCGCTTTGTCGAGTTCAGCGTGTTTGGCGCCGAGACCAGCGTGGACTGGTCGATCATCGGCGACCGCAAGGAGCTCGACGTGCGCGGCGCGCACCTGGGCCCGTATTGCTACCCGATCGCCATCGACCTGTTCGAGCGTGGCCTGGTCACCTCCCAAGGCATCGTCACCCATGATTTCCCGCTGGACGACTGGGCCGAGGCGTTTGAACTGGCCAATTCGACCAAGTCGATCAAGGTGCTGTTGAAGCCGGTGCTCTGAGATGGACTACGTCATCGGTGTAGACATTGGCACCCAGAGCACCAAGGCGCTGCTGGTGGATGCCCAGGGCACAATCATCGCCCAGCACAGCCACGGCTACCGAGTGGACACCCCGAAAGTGCGCTGGGCCGAGCAGTGGCCGCAGGTGTGGCTGGATGCCGTCCAAACCTGCGTGGCCCAGTGCATGGCCAAGGCCGGTGTGCCGGCGCCGCAGGTCAAGGCGCTGTGCATCAGCAGTTTGTACGGCGGTTCGGGCATTGCCGTGGATGCGCAGATGACGCCGCTGCACCCGTGCCTGATCTGGATGGACCGCCGCGCCGGCGAGCAGGTGGCCTGGGTGCGTGAGCATGTGGACCTGGAGCGCTTGTTCGCCATCACCGGCAATTCGGTGGACAGCTACTACGGCTTCACCAAGATGCTCTGGCTCAAGCAGCACCAGCCTCAGGTGTGGGCGAATACCCGTTACCTGTTGCCGCCCAACAGCTACATCAATTGGTGCCTGACCGGCGAGTTGGCGGTGGACCACAGCAGCGCCGGGAATATCGGCGGTGTCTACGACGTGGCGGCGCGCAACTGGTCAGGCGAGATGCTGGAGGCGTTGGGTATCGCGCAGTCGATGATGCCCGAGCGGTTGCTGTATTCCGGCGAGGTGGTGGGTGGTTTGCTTGCAGACTGGGCCGCACGCCTGGGCTTGCAGGCGGGCACGCCGATCCTCGCTGGGGGCGTGGACGCGGCCATGGCGACCCTGGCGGCGGGTGTCACTCAGCCAGGCAATCATGTGGCGATGATCGGCACCAGCATGTGCTGGGGCTATCTGAACCAGCAGGTGGATGCACGTCACGGTTTGGTGAGCATGCCCCACGTCTACAACGGCCACCGCGACCTGTACATCTTCGGCGGTGCGATCACCGCCGGGGCCTCGGTCAGCTGGTTTCGCGAGCAGTTCTGCCAGGCCGAAGAACAGCAGGCCCAGGCCACGGGGCAAGACAGCCTGGCGCTGCTGGAGCAGAGCGCGATGAAGATTCCGGCAGGCAGCGAAGGCGTGGTGTTTTTGCCTTACTTGATGGGCGAGCGCAGCCCGGTGTGGGATGACCGCGCCAGCGGCAGTTTTGTCGGGCTCAACCTCTACCACAGCCGCTTTCACCTGTACCGCGCGGTGCTGGAGGGCGTGAGTTTTGCCCTGCGCCACAATATCGAAGCGGGCAGCCAGGGCGCGCATTCCCTGGACCCGCGCTTGATTGTGGTGGGCGGGGCGAGCCATTCGGACCTGTGGATGCAGATCATCGCCGACGTCACACGCTACCCGGTGTACACGATCGTGCAGGAGGTAGAAGCAGCCCTGGGCGCGGCGTTGTTGGCGGCGCATACGATGGGGTTGGTGAGTGATGGGCAGATGGACACGGGTTGGGTGCAGTTGCAATTGCGGGCGCAGCCCAAGCGGGAGAATGTCATGACCTATGACCGGGCGTTTGCCGAGTACCTGAAGTTGTACCCAGCCCTGAAACCAGTCATGCACAACCTGCAAGCCAGCTGATTCAACACTGTCCAAAACTGTGGGAGCTGGCTTGCCTGCGATAGCGGTGTATCAGCACCCGATAAGGAGACTGACACTCCGCTATCGCAGGCAAGCCAGCTCCCACAGTGGGTCTTCATTGGTTTTGAGATCTTTATTTATGTCTACCACCTTCGACTTTTCGTACCAGCGCATCCTCGTCACCGGTGCCAGCAGCGGCATCGGTCGCGAAATTGCCCAGCAACTGATCACCAGCGGCGCTGAAGTCTTCGCTCTCGGTCGCGATGCCCAGGCGTTGGCGGCATTGGGGTGCCACACCCTGTGCGTGGACATCGCTGACAGCATCGCCCTCGACAACGCCCTGCACGACCTGCCGCCTCTGCACGGCCTGGTCAACTGCGCCGGTATCTCACGCCTGGAGCCCGCCGCTGCCATCAGCGCCAACGCCTTCGACCAGGTAATGCATGTCAACGCCCGCGCCGCTGCGCAAGTGGCCAGCCGGGTCGCGGCAAAGATGATCGAGGCGAACATGGCCGGCAGCATCGTCAACGTCTCCAGCCAGGCGTCGTTGGTGGCGCTGGATGATCACCTGAGCTACTGCGCCTCCAAGGCTGCACTGGATGCGATCACCCGCGTGCAATGCGCCGAGTGGGGCCGTTTTGGCATACGCGTCAACAGCGTCAACCCCACCGTGACCTTGACACCCATGGCGACCATGGCCTGGTCCGACCCGGCCAAGCGCGACCCGGCGCTGGCAGCGATTCCTTTGGGGCGTTTTGCGCAACCGGCGGAAGTGGCGCTGCCGGTGCTGTTTTTGCTTAGCGACGCGGCCAGCATGATCAGTGGCGTGAGCCTGCCTGTGGACGGCGGCTACACCAGCCGCTAGCCGTTTTCCAACTGCCCGGCGATGACCACTTTGTCCCGTGGCTTGTGCGGGTCTTGCAGGCGATCAAGCAGCAGGCGCACCGCACTGCTGCCGGCCAGGGACGCGTCGTGGGCCACGCAGGCAATCGGCACGCCAAAGATATCGGCGAAGGGCAGGCGGTCGATGCCGCAGATGGTCAAGCTGTCATGGGCGATGTTGTGCATGCGCAACGCGCGCAGGGCGCCCAGGGTGATCAACTGGTTGAAACCCATGATCGCGTCCGGTGCCGAGTGTGCGGCCAGGTAATCGAGGGTATGCAGGTAAGCCGGCATCAGCGTGTAGTCGCCCGCCTGCACCTCGACCTGGATGTCGGGATGTTCGGCCAGCACTTCCCGCAGGCCTTTGAGGCGCTCCACGCTGATACGGGAGTGCTCGGGGCCGGTCAGCACCAGCAGGCGCTTGAGGTTCGGGGTTTGGCGTAACAGGTAGTGCGCGGCTTGCAGGCCGCTGTGGTAGTTGTCGAGCACCACGCGGCTGAACGGGCTGTCGTGGATCGTGCGATCGAGCAGCACCACCGGGGTCTTGCCGTTGCCCAGGCGCTCCAGGTAGTCGGGCTGGTAGCTCGGCTCGTCGGAGACCGGCGACAGGATGATCCCCGCCACGCGATAGCCCAGCAGGGTATCGACTGCCTTGCTTTCGAGTTCTTCCAGCTCATCGGTGTCCACCAGCATGATGGTGTAGCCGTGCTTTTTCGCCTCGCGGGAAATCGCCTTGATCATCTCGCTGTAGAACGGGTTGTCTACCGATGCGGTGATGACCCCGATGATCAGGCTTTCACTGCGCTTGAGCCCGCGGGCGAAGGCGTTGGGCACGTAGTCCAGCTCGCGTGCCACTTCCAGGATGCGCGCCAGGGTGGCGGGTTTGACCAGGTCGGGTTTGCTCAAAGCGCGGGACACCGTAATGGTGGTCATGCCGACCCGTTTGGCAATGTCGCTGATGGTGACGGACTTTTTCTTGTTCATCGGTAAGACTGCGAGAGTAAACACCAGCAGGCTAGCATGTGCGCAAGCGTAGAGTGATTCAAATCAGCGGATCCCAGCGTTGCGACCAGTCGCCTTCGGCCTTCACCACTTCGCGCAGCAGTTCCAAAGCCTGCTGCAACACCGCTGAATCTCGCGCCCGCGAATACACAAGGTAGGTCGGAAAGCTGAATTCCGGCGCCTTGGGCACGCGCTGCATGACGCCGCTGTCCAGGTAGCTCTGCACCACCCGCGTGCGGAAGTAGCCAGCCCCGCCATTCTCCAGGATGTACTGCAACGCCAGCGGCCCCAGGTTGAAACTCAACGCGGCACGCGCACGGTCGGGCAGGGCGGCGTCGTGTTGCTGGCGAAAACCCTGGCCCCAGTCGATATACACGTAGGGCGAGGGTTTGCTCGCCAGTTGCACCAGAATCAGTTTTTCTTCCAGCACCTGCTCCACCTGCAAGCCCGGCCAGTATTGCGGCTGGAACACCAAGGCGGCATCTAGCACACCCAGCTCCAGTTGGCGCAGCAGGTATTCGCCTTCACGCACTTCGGTGCGCAAGGCGTGCCCCGGTATCTGCTCGCGCAGCGCCTTGGCCCAGCCGAGCATCAACGGGTTGCACAGGCTGACCTCCCCGCCGATATGCAGCACATTGCGATAGCCGTCCGGCAATGGCAGGTCACGGCGGGCGGCTTCCCAGGTTTGCAGCAACTGGTTGGCGTACACCACGAACGCCTCGCCGTCGGCGGTCAGCCGCGCACCGGCACGGTTGCGCACGAACAGCGTGCAGCCGAGCTGGTTCTCGAGGTTTTTGACACGAGCGGTGATAGCGGTCTGGGTGACGTGCAGTTTCTCGGCCGCCGCGGCCAGGCTGCCGCAGCGGGTGATTTCGAGGAAAGTGCGTGCCAGTTCGATGTCCATGAAACCCCCGGGGATGAATGGGGGCATTGTAGAGCGATGCAGGATTGGAATGCGATCCATGTGGGAGCTGGCTTGCCTGCGAAATCGCTGGTTCAGTTAGCCCATTGGCCTCTGACACACCGCTATCGCAGCATAGATATCTACATAACTTTGGTACGACGCTGTATCTGTGGCGAGGGAGCTTGCTCCCGTGGCGGGCTGACAGCGACGCTTATCCACCTGACGCGCCGCAGTTCTATGTGGGAGCTGGCTTGCCTGCGAAGACGGCCTGACAGTCAACTGGGATGTTGGATCAGAGCGCGTACATATCCGTTATTTAGGTAACGGCCACTTAGGGTTCCGCCCTGACGGCGGCTCACTTTGCAAAAGCGGCAAAGTAAGCAAAACGCTCTTGCCCCACCACTCGGCACCTCGCTTAGGCTCGGTGTGCCCGTAATCCGCCAGTGATTTGGGGGGCCGCCGCCACGCGCCATCCATGGCGCGGGGCGGCTAAACCGGCATCCCTGCCGGTTTACCCCCCAAATCACTGTCGAATTCCGGCCAGCGTGGTTTAACGGGGCGCCTGAGATCAAGATCAAAAGCAGATCAAGAGCGGCTCGCTTCGCATCGTGGTTACCGTTGGCTGCTACAACCTACAAAATTGTGTAGAAGCTGCGACGGCGGTGTGTCAGGGGCCAATGTGCTGACTGAACCTGTGCTATCGCAGGCAAGCCAGCTCCCACAGTTGTAGGTATTTCAGGTCGGGATTTTCGGTGTGTGCAAGTGCGCTGTGGGGAATGCCTGTGCATACGCGTGACACACCCTAAGTACCTGCTCATCGGCAAACCGCGCACCCACCACATGCAAGCCCACCGGCAAGCCATTTGCCGCCAACCCACAGGGCACTGACGCCGCCGGTTGTTGGGTAAGGTTGAACGGGTAGGTGAACGGCGTCCATTCCATCCACTCAGTCATTCCCGAATCCGGCGGTACGTTGTGCCCGGCTTCGAACGCGGTGATCGGCATCATCGGTGACACCAGCACATCGTAATGCTCATGGAAAGCTGCCATCCGTGCAACCAGCGCCGCCCGGGCTTCCAGGGCTGCGTTGAAATTGTCCAGGCTCAAGCGCTCGCCCCGTTGCGCAATGCGTAGCAGCCCAGGGTCCAGCAGTTGCTTTTGCGCCTCGCTCATCGTGCCGGTCAGGCGAGCGGCACCGGCGGCCCACAAGGTGCTGAAGACATCCAACGGGTCGCTGAAGCCAGGGTCGATCTGCTCGACATGGGCGCCCAGTTGCACCAGACCCTGCACAGCCTGATCCACTACCTGGGCGACTTGCGGGTCGACTTTCACATAGCCGAACGTGGGGCTATAGGCGACACGCAACCCTTTCAAGTCCGTCCCTGGAACGAGCCAGGGCGTGGTTCGCGGCGCGCCGATCAAGCCGTCCCGTGCATCCGGTCGCGCCACGGCTTGCAGCATCAGCACACTGTCTTCCACGGTGCGCGTCATCGGCCCCAGGTGCGACAGGATCGTCATGGAGCTGGCCGGCCATTGCGGCACATAGCCGAACGTCGGCTTGATCCCGAAGGTGCCGGTAAACGCACAGGGAATACGGATCGAGCCGCCGGCGTCGCTGCCCTGGTGCAGCACGCCGAGGTTCAATGCCGCCGCCGCAGCGGCGCCCCCGGACGAGCCACCGGCGGTGGTGCGCGTGTCCCACGGGTTGCGGGTGATGCCGTACAGCGGGTTGTCGGTCACGCCTTTCCAGCCGAATTCCGGGGTGGTGGTCTTGCCCAGCAGCACCGCGCCAGCCTTGCGCATGAAGGCCGAGAAGGGCGCGTCCACGTCCCACGGGCCCTCGGCACTGGAGGTGCGCGAGCCTTTGCGCGTGGGCATGCCGGCTGTCAGCGTGAGGTCCTTGATCGACGCCGGCACGCCATCCAGGGCGCCGCAAGGTTCGCCCTTGAACCAGCGTTGTTCCGACGCCCGCGCAGCGTCCAGGGCGCCTTGCGGGTCGACATGGCAGTAAGCATTCACCACCGGGTTGTAGCGCTCGATGCGCAGCAACGCGTCTTCGGTGACCTCCACGGGCGACAAGGTCTTGTCACGAAAGTGTTGCAGCAGTTGCACCGCCGTCAATTGGCCGATCTCACTCATGCTTGAACTCCCTGCGCCGCGTTGACCATGGCGCGCAGCAACACCGCGCAGCCTGCGGCCAGATCATCCGGCGCGGCGTTTTCGATTTCGTTATGGCTGATGCCGCCTTCGCACGGCACAAAGATCATCCCGGCCGGGCCCAGTTCAGCGACGAAAATCGCGTCATGCCCGGCGCCGCTGACAATGTCCATATGGCTCAAGCCCAATGCCTGGGCAGCCTCGCGCACGGCGTTGACGCAGGTCGGGTGAAAGTCCAGCGGCGGGAAGTCGGCGGTGGGCGTCAGTTCAAACGTCAAGCCGTGGCGGGCGGCCGCGTCTTCGATCACTGCGCGCACTTCATCGACCATGGCTTGCAGCTTGTCGGCGTGCAGGTGACGCAGGTCGATGGTCATGTGCACCTGGCCGGGGATCACGTTGCGCGAGCCAGGGTGCAGGTTAAGGCAGCCGACGGTGCCGCAGGCGTGAGGCTGATGCTGATGGGCAATACGGTTGACCGCGCTGACCACCTCGGCAGCGCCCACCAGGGCATCCTTGCGCAGGTGCATGGGCGTAGGGCCCGCATGCGCCTCGACGCCGGTGAGGGTCAGGTCGAACCACTTCTGGCCCAGGCAGCCCATCACAACCCCCAGGGTAATCGCCTGGTCCTCCAACACCGGGCCTTGCTCGATATGCGCCTCGAAATAAGCGCCCACCGGATGGCCCAGCACCGCACGCGCACCGGCATAGCCGATGCGCTGCAATTCGCTGCCTACCGACAGGCCCTGGTCGTCGCGCTTGTCGAGGGTCTCCTGCAAGTCGAACTTCCCGGCAAATACCCCGGAGCCCATCATGCACGGCGGGAAGCGCGAGCCTTCTTCGTTGGTCCACACCACCACTTCGATGGGTGCCTGGGTTTCGATCTGCAAGTCATTGAGCGTGCGGATCACTTCCAGCCCGGCCATTACCCCGTAGCAACCGTCGAACTTGCCGCCGGTGGGCTGGGTGTCGATATGGCTGCCGGTCATGACCGGGGGCAGGGCGGGGTTGCGGCCAGGACGGCGAGCGAAGATATTGCCGATGGCATCCACACTGATGCTGCACCCGGCGGCTTCGCACCACTGCACAAACAGGTCGCGGGCCTGGCGGTCCAGGTCGGTGAGGGCCAGGCGACACACGCCGCCCTTGGCCGTGGCGCCGAGCTGCGCCAGGTCCATCAGTGACTGCCACAAACGGTCGCGGTTGATCAGCGGGGCATTGCTCTGGAGCGGTTGCGCAAGACTGTTCATCAGGAATCTCCACTCAGGCACTCAAGGCCAGGTAACGGTTTTTGATCGTCGGGTCGGCGCGGAAGTCAGCGGCGCTGCCCTCGTACACCACGCGGCCCTGTTCGAGCACGTAATGACGGTCGGCGAGCTTGTCGCAGACCATCAGGTTCTGTTCCACCAGCAACACCGGCAGACCCTCGTCCTTGACCTTGCGCAGGATCTTCACCAGCTCGTCGACGATCACCGGGGCCAGGCCTTCAGTGGGTTCGTCGAGGATCAGCAGCTTGGGGTCGTTCAGCAGGGCGCGGGCGATGGCCAGCATCTGCTGTTCGCCGCCGGACAACGCATGGCCGGCGTTTTTGCGCCGCTCCTTGAGGCGCGGGAACATGGCGTATACGTCTTCCAGTTGCCAGCGGCTGTGCTTGCGGGCAGCGATGCGCAAGTTTTCCTCCACCGTCAGCAGGCGGAAAATCCCGCGGTTTTCCGGCACCAGCGCCAAGCCCTGGCGCGCAATTTCAAAGATCTTTTGCCCTACCAACGCCTGGCCGTTGAAGTGGATCTGACCCTGGCGCGGGCAGATGATGCCGAGGATGCTGCGCAGGGTGGTGGTCTTGCCGGCACCGTTACGGCCGAGCAGAGTCACCAGTTCGCCAGGGTTGACGCTCAGCGACACGCCTTCAAGCACATGGCTTTTGTCGTAGTAGGAATGGATATTCTCGACGATCAGCATCAGGCAGCCTCCCCAAGATAGGCAGTACGCACACGTTCATCGGCGCGCACGAACTCCGGCGTGCCTTCCACCAGGATCTGCCCATGGCTCATCACCGTGATGCGCTGGCTGATGGACATGACGATGCTCATGTTGTGTTCGATCAACAACACCGTATGGTCGCGCCCAAGGTCGCTGATCAGTTGGGTCATGATCGGAATATCGTCGATGCCCATGCCCGAGGTGGGCTCGTCGAGCATCAACAGTTTGGGTTTGGAGCAGATCGACATGCCCACCTCCAGCACCCGTTGCTGGCCGTGGGACAACTCACCGGCCAGGGTGTCGGCGCGTGCCGTGAGTTGCAGGCGTTCCAGCACCTGGTCAGCCATCTCCAGGTGTTCGCGCTGGCTGTCCACCCGACGCCAGAAGTTCAAGGCACGCGAGCCATCGCGGCCTTGGGCGGCCAGGCGCAGGTTTTCGCGCACGCTGAGGTTCTGGAACAGGCTGGTGAGTTGGAACGAGCGCGCCATGCCCAGGCAGACGCGGCCGTGGGCGGGCTTGCGCATCAGGTTCTTGCCGTCGAAATGGATCGCCCCGGCGGTGGCCTGGCGTTCACCCGTCAGGCAGTGGAACAGGCTGGTCTTGCCCGCGCCGTTGGGGCCGATGATGGTGTGGATGGTGCCGGCTTCGACCTTGAGGTTGACGCCATTGACCGCATGGAACGCGCCGTAGGCCAGCTCCAGGTTCTGGGTTTCCAGCAAGATACTCATAGCCCGTCCTCCTTGGCGACGACCGCGGGTTTGCGCGCGCCGCGCACCTTCTCGAATAGCGACGCGAGGCCGCCCCACAAACCGCCGCGCATGAAGATCACCACCAGGATCAGGATTACCCCCAGCAGCATCAGCCAGCGCGGCCACAGGTCGGAGAGAAAGTCGCCCAGCAGCACGATGGAGCCGGCGCCCAGCAGCGAGCCGAACAGCGAGCCGGTGCCGCCGACGATGGTCATGATCAGGATGTTCTCGGACATTGCCAGATCGATATTCGACAGCGGCACAAAGTGCAGCAGCATGGCGTACAGCGCCCCGGCAATCCCGGTGACCGCACCGGACAGCACAAACACCAGGATCTTGAAGTGGCGCGTGTCGTAGCCGATGGCCGAGGCGCGGGTTTCGTTCTCGCGGATCGCCATCAGCGTACTGCCAAACGGCGAAGCGATGACCCGGCGTGCGCCGATGAAGATCAGCAGGAACAGCACCGCGACAAAACCATAGAAGGCACGGGCATCGGCCAGGGACAGCAGCACGGTGTCGCCCACACGAATCTCCGGGCGCGGCACGCTGAGCAGGCCGTTGTCGCCGCCGGTCCAGTCGCTCAGGGTGTAGGCGACGAAGTACGCCATCTGGCTGAACGCCAACGTGAGCATCACGAAGTAAATGCCCGTGCGCCGAATCGCCAGGGCGCCCACCAGCAGCGCCAGGAAACCACCGGCAATCGCCGCGCCCAGCAACGCGGTGAACAGGCCCAGTTGCAGGTGGATCATCAACAGCGCCGCACAATAAGCACCGGCACCAAAGAAGATGCCTTGGCCGAAGGACAGCAGCCCGGTGTAGCCCAGCAGCAGGTTGCAGGCCAGGGCGGCCATGGCAAAGATCAGGATCTCGGTGGCCAGGGTCGCCGAGGGCAACACCAACGGCAGGCCGATCAGCACGGCCAACACCCACAGCAACATGGCTCTGGATTGGGTCTTGGCAAACGGCAGGGGGTTTTTCTCGCTCATGTCAGGCTCTCCCGAACAGGCCGTAAGGGCGTACCAGAATCACCACGGCCATGGCGCCGTAGATCATCAGGCTCGCACCCTGGGGCCAGAGTGTGGTCATCAGGCTTTGCACCACGCCCACCAGCAAACCGCCGACCAGCGCACCGCTGAACGAGCCCATGCCGCCGATCACCACCACCACGAAGGCGATGCCGAGAATCTCCGGGCCGACGAAGGGCTGGGCGCCGCGCAAGGGCGCGAACAACACCCCGGCGACACCGGCCAGGGCGACGCCGAGGGCGAAGGTCATGGAGAACAGGCGGAAAATATTGGTGCCCAGTAGCGACACGGTTTCGGTGCTTTCACTGCCGGCGCGCACTAGAGCACCGAAGCGCGTGCGCTCCAGCAGCAGCCACAGGCCCAGGCCCACCAGCCCGGAAAACACGATAAGGAACAGGCGGTAGTAGGGGTAGACGAAATCACCCACTACCAGCACGCCGCGCAACAGTTCCGGCACGGCGACGCTTTTGCCCACCGGGCCCCAGATCATCACACTGGCTTCCTGGATGATCAGGGCGATCCCCAGGGTCACCAGAATCTGGAACATGTGTGGCAAGTGGTAGATGCGCTGGATCAGCAAGCGCTCAATCACCCAGGCCAGTGCGGCCACCACTAGCGGCGCGATCAGCAGCGCCAGCCAGAAGTTGCCGGTGAGGCTCACCGCGGTGTAGCAGATGTAGGCACCGAGCAGGAAAAACGCGCCGTGGGCGAAGTTGACGAAGTTGAGCAGGCCGAAAATGATCGTCAGCCCTACCGCGATCAGGAAGTAGATCATCCCCAGCCCAAGGCCGTTGAGAATCTGGAACAGGTACAAATTAAGCATGCAGGCACCCTCCGCAGACGGCCGCTTGCACGGCCCTGCGCGACAAAAGTTAAGCGGTCAGCCGAGCGTGCAGCCTGTCGCCTCGACTGCGGGGAACGATTGGCCAGCGCTGAGCACTTTGGCCAGGTCGTCCTTGTCAGCCATGTCGCCGCTGGCCTTGCCGATCAGCAGGTAGTAGTCCTTGATCACCTGGTGGTCGCCGGCGCGGATCGACTCCTTGCCGGTCGGGCCTTCGTAGCTCAAGCCTTGGAGGGCCTTGGCCACGGTCGGGCCATCGAAGCTGCCGGTCGCGATGATGGTGTCGAGCATGACTTTGGTGCTGATGTAGTCGGCGGCCAGAGGGTAGGTGGGGTTGATGCCGTATTGGGCCTGGGTCAGCTTGACCAGTTCACGGTTGAGCGGGGTGTCGACCTGGTGCCAGTACTGTGCGCCGAGGTACACGCCTTCGAGCACATCACTGCCCAGTTCCTGGAACTGATCCAGGCCGGCAGACCACACCAGCAGCACCTTCATGCGCTCCTTGATGCCAAAGTTCACGGCCTGGCGCAGGGTGTTGGACGATTGGCTGCCAAAGTTGAGCAGCACCAGCACATCGGGCTTGGTGGAAATGGCGTTGGTCAGGTAGCCGGAGAATTCCTGTTCCTGCAGCGAGTGGTAGCTGTTGCCCACGTGTTCCAGGCCATGTTCCTTGAGCACGTTTCTGGCGCCTTCGAGCAAGGCTTCGCCGAACACGTATTGCGGGGTGATGGTGTACCAGCGCTTGGCGTCCGGCAGCAGCTTGATCAGCGGCACCATGGTTTCGCGTATCGCGCCGTAGGTGGGCACCGACCAGCGGAAGGTCGCCTTGTTGCAGTCCTTGCCCGTCACTTCATCGGCGCCCACCGGGGTCATGAACACGCCGCCGACCTTGTCCACTTCCTTGGCCACTGCCAGCGCGGAAGATGACAGCGTGCATCCCTGGAAGAACCGTGCGCCGTCCTGCGCGATGGCCTCCTGCACCTTGCGCACTGCCTTGCCGGCGTTGCCTTCGGTGTCGATGACCTTGTAGTTCAGTGGGCGGCCGAGCAATTGGGCGTGTTGCTGCACCGCCAGGCGCGAACCCATGTCGGCAAATTTGCCATAGCTGGCAAAGGCGCCAGACATGGACTTGAGGCCGTAAAAGGTAAAGGGCTCGGCGGCGAATGCCGAACGCACGCTCAGCGGAAGGCTGAGGGCGGCGGCCGCGGTGAGGCTGGCTTTCAATAACGTACGACGCTGCATGGGGTGACTCCCTGGTTTAGTTATTGGCAGGAGCGGCAAGGGCGATACGGTGGAGCAAGGGCCTGTGGGCAGGCTTGTTATTGGGTAACTCGATTTCGCGGGTGAACGGGGTCAACTGTGGGAGCTGGCTTGCCTGCGATGGCATCGACTCGGTCCCCTGTAACACCGAGGCGCCCGCATCGCAGGCAAGCCAACTCCCACATTGATCGGGTTCCCACATTGGATTGTTGGCGTGTTTAAGGGTGGTCGAACTCCAAGAGGAAATGCGGGCTCACTTGGCCTTCCAGCGCGGTCATATGGTGTTCGGCATCGCACATGTGTTCATGCATCAAGCTGCGCACCGCGCTTTCGTCCCCGGCGCGAAAGGCGATCAGCAGTTGCTTGTGATAGTCGAGGTTGGCCGCGTCGAACTGCTTGCGTTTGGGCTTGTAGGCCTTTTTCAGCACCACCAGGTCGCGCAGCAAGTCATTGAGAAACTGCGCCATGAAACTCAGCAGCGGGTTGGGGCAGGCCCGGGCCAGCAGGTTGTGGAACTCCAGTTCCGCCAGGCGCTGTTCGCGCTGGCCGGCTTCGCTGTCTTCGGGGGCGCTGCAAAAATCCACATTGGCTTGCAGGGCGGTGTAATCGTTTTCGCTCAAACGCCCGAGCACCGACACCGCCAATTCCACTTCGATGACCTTGCGCAGTTGGTAGACCTGCTCGCCGTCCAGGTGCTGGAAGTGCAAGTAATTGCGCAAGGCGCGGCTGGCCGGCTCGGTGCCGGCCTGGTTCAAGTAAGCCCCGCCGCTGGGGCCGGTGCGCGTGCTCACCAGGCCCTCCACTTCCAACGCCTTGAGCGCTTCGCGTGCCGAACCCTTGGAACACTGGAAGCTTTCCATCAGCTCGCGTTCGGTGGGCAGGCGGTCGCCGGGCTTCAAGGCGTCGGTGACGATCGAGCGCTTGACCGACTCGACAATCACATCGGACAGCTTCTGGCGTTTGCGGCGTAGCGGGCGAGTCAGCATGGCGGTGATTTATCGTATTAATGCGGATAAATAGCACTTAATAACGATTGGGGAAGTGCGTCAACGCAGGCTGTCGTTTTTGGTGGCAAGAGGTCGTAAATGCGTGGGCTACTTACTCCCAGGCGCTGAGGTCGAGACAGCGCGTGGACGCCGGCGGTTGTCTACCATAGGCGAGAAAATCCCCCAGCCAGCGGTTGACGCAGCCGTCGGCGCCTGCGCGCGCCGACTCCTTGAGCAAGAGTTGCTCGACACCGGTGGCGACTGCTTCGCCAGGCTCGGCATTGATCAGCACCATGCGCCCGACACGCTCGGGAAACAGCGTGCCGTAGCGGCTGCCGAGGCGGGTGGCAGCGGCGTTGCCCAGGTAGTTGAGGCGCGCCTCGTCAAGTTGCCCGCGCACGAACTCCATGTCCCGCGCGGCCTGTTCCACGGCATTGCCCTCGCGCAGGTCGCGGGCGCTCAGCTCGATGACGTCATAACGGTCGACCAGGGTGCGATAGGCCTGGGTGGCAAGCGACTCCCAGCGGCTGGCGAGGTGAAGAACGAAAGGCGCGTCCTTGGCCTGGAGGGGTTCGCCGGCCTGGATGAACACGACACCTTCACGGTTGAGCGGTTGCCGTGCGCCTACCCGTGTCACGCTCAAGCTTAGGCGGCCGCGCTGGGGGGCGGCATGGTCGCGGGGGACGTTGACCAGGCCGCATTGGGTGCGGCCAACCACTTGCGGGTTCAAGTGCGCCGTCGTGGTGAGGGGGCAGTCCAGCAGCCAGTCGATTGCGGTGGGGGCGATCAAGGGTTTGGCGAGCGCCAGGTTCGGTATCAACCAGCAGCCAATGCAGGCCAGGCCTTTTACAACAACGCTGGGTTTCATCATGAGGTCCCGGGCTTCCGTGTGATAACGGCTTTTTTACCAAGGACCTTGAGGTGGAGAATGTAGGGTGAAGAAACAATTCGTGTATGAAATATGAGTTTCGTTTATCAGATGTTGGTTTTCCAGCCACCGCCTAATGCCTTGTACAGGGCGATGCTGGCTTGTAGGCGCGACAGGCGCAGTAGCACGTTCTGGTCCTGGGCGCCGTACAAAGTGCGCTGGGTTTCCAGCACCGTGAGCAGGTCTTCGGCACCGGCTTCGTAGCGGCTCTGGGCAATCTGAAACGCGGTCTGCGCCTGTTGCAGCTCCTCGCTTTGCCACTGGCGTTGCTGGTCAAGGCGGGTGATGCTGCTGAGGGCTTTTTCCACATCGGCAAAGCCATTGATGATCGCCCCGCGGTAGCTTTGCAGCAGTTCATCCTGGCGTGCCCGAGCCTTGTCGCGCTCGGCGCTCAGCCGGCCATTGTTGAAGATTGGCGCCATCAGGCCCGAGGTCAGGGTGTAGAAGGGGCTGCGCAAGACCTCTTGGGCCTTGTATGCGCCAGAGCCGAGGGTCGCGCCCAATGTCACTGAAGGCAGCATCGCTGCACGGGCCACCGTGACATCGGCACGGGCCGCTGCCAACTGGGCTTCGGCCTGGGCGAGGTCGGGGCGCCGGCTCAATAACTGGCTCGGTACACCGGGCCCGATACTCGGCCAGGTCAATGCCTGGAAGGGTTCAGCGCCCAGGTCCAGGGCCTGTACGGGTTGGCCGAGCAAGGCGGCCAAAGTGATTTGCGACTCTTCGACCGATTGCTGGATCAGCGGCAACTGCCGTTGCTGGCTGGCCACCAGGCTCTTCTGTTGTGCCAGTTCCAGGGCCGTGGCGGAACCGGCGTCGTGGCGGGTCTGTACCAGGTTCAGCACATGGCGTGCATTCGCCAGGTTGAGCTCGGCAATCTGCAGGCGCTGGCGTGCGGCCAGGGTTTGCGCGTAGCGGTCGGCGACATTGCTGAGCAGTGTCAGCTCCACGTTGGCCTGATCGAACTCACTGGCGTGCAGGCTCTGCACGGCGCTGTCGCGCGCAGCGGCACGGCCCCCCCAGAAGTCGATTTCATAGCTGGCGGTGAGGCTGGCGTCATAGCTGTTGACGGTCCGATTGCTTTCGGTGGCGTCCAGGTCCGAGTTGCCGCTGCCGCGCAACAGTCTTTGCCGGCTGGCGGTGAGGTTGAACTTCAGCTCCGGCAGCAGCGGCGCGCCAGCAATCACCGCCGTGGCCTGGGCCTGACGGACCCGCGCCATGGCGGCCGCTACGTCGAAACTGTCACGACGGGCCTGGTCGATCAGGCGGTTCAACGCCGGGCTGCCAAACTGCGTCCACCAGCGCTGGTTGATGGCTTGGGTCGCTTCGCGTTCTGCATAGTGCCAGGCGGCGGGCGTGGCGAGGCCGCTGTCGATGGCCGGCGGGTTAGCGCCACAGGCCGTGAGCAACAGGCACACACTGAACGCTGACAGTCGTGGAGTGAGAGATCGTTTATTCACTGGTCAACGCCTTAACCGGATCGAGCCGGGCAGCTTTACGGGCCGGCATAAAGCCGAATACGACGCCGGTCACCAGCGCACAGCCAAACGCGCCGAGCACCGCCACCAGGGAAAACTGCACCGCCACTTCAGCCAGCACCAGCACGCCGCCTACCAGCAATGCCAGGGCAATACCGAACAGGCCGCCGACCACCGAGAGCATCACCGCCTCGGTGAGGAACTGGCGCAGGATGTCGCGCTGGCGTGCCCCGGTGGCCATACGGATGCCGATTTCACGGGTGCGTTCGCGCACGGTCATCAACATGATATTCATCACGCCGATGCCGCCCACCAGCAGGGAGATCGCCGCAATCGAGCCGAGCATCAGCGACAGGGTGTTCTGGGTGCGGGCTTCGGCCTGAATCATCGCGGCATTGTTGGTCAGCTCGTAGTCGTGCTTGCCGTTGTGCAGCTTCAGCATCAACTGGTCGATGGCGCGTTCGGCTTCATGCACCTTGCGTGCATCGGTGGTGGCAATCGCCACGTATTCGGGGTTGTAGCTGCCGAACAGGCGGACACTGGCGGCGCTGTAGGGAATGGCGACACGGTCGTCACTGTCCTTGTTGCCGGAGCTGGAGCCTTTTTCCGCGAGCACGCCGACCACCTGGAAGGGTACGTTCTCGATCAGGATGTACTGGCCGATAGGGCTGGCCACGTCCTTGAACAATTTTTGGCGGATGCGCGCGCCGATCACGGCGACCGTGGCGGCGGCGCGTTCGTCGGCCTCGGTGAAGTAGCTGCCCTCGACCACCGGCCAGTTGAAGATCTCCGGGAAGTTGGTGTCGTTGCCCCCCACGTAAGCCATGTAGTCGACGTTGCCGAAGCGCACTCCCGCGTCGGTGCCGTTGACCGGCATGATGCGCTTGACCTGAGGCAGCGTCGCCAGGGCCGCGACATCGTCGAGGGACACGATACCCAGCGGCGTACGCGGGTTGGGCGAAGACCCGCTGAGGTAGATGATATTGGAGCCGAACGCGCCCATCTGCGCCATGACCTGGCGCTTGCTGCCTTCGCCCACTGCCAGCATCACCACCACCGACGCGACGCCGATGATGATGCCCAACAGTGTCAGCGCCGTGCGAAAACGGTTGATCCACATCACCCGCCAGGCGGCCTGCACGGCATCCAGCAATTCGGCTTTCCAGGCACCATTGTGCTCGGCGCCGTCGACCAGGCGTTGGCGCAGGTCCACGGCGTGCAAGGCGCCGGCCGCCACGCTGGGCGTGGCCGCGCGGGTGTCAGCCGAATCGCTGATGATCTGGCCGTCGCGAATCTCGATGATGCGGTTGGCTCGCGCCGCCACTTCACGGTCGTGGGTAATCAGAATGACCACATGGCCCTGGCTCGCCAGCTCGTCGAGCAAGGCCATGACCTCGGCGCCGCTATGGCTGTCGAGGGCGCCGGTGGGTTCGTCGGCGAGGATGATATGGCCGCCGTTCATCAGGGCGCGGGCGATGGACACCCGTTGCTGTTGCCCACCCGACAGCTGGTGCGGCCGATTGCCGGTGCGCTCGGCCAGGCCCAGGCGGGTGAGCAGGGCGCTGGCGCGGGCATGGCGTTCGGCGGCGCTGATGCCGGCATAGATCGCCGGCATCTCGACGTTTTCCTGGGCGGAGCCTGAGGGAATCAAGTGGTAGCCCTGGAACACAAAACCGAAGGCTTCGCGGCGTAGCCAGGCCAGCTCGTCGCTGCCCAGGTGGGCGACGTTTTCCCCGGCGAACAGGTAGTCGCCCTCGGTGGGGCGGTCGAGGCAGCCGAGGATGTTCATCAGCGTCGATTTACCCGAGCCCGAGGCGCCGACAATGGCGACGAACTCGCCGGCATGGATCGACAGGTCGATGCCGCGCAACACATCGACCTGCGGGCTGTCGCCGCCGCCGTAGGATTTGCGGATGCCTTTGAGTTCAATCAGGGGCGTGGTCATTTCAGCCCCCATGGCTATCAACCGGGCCGATCAACAGGTGGTCGCCCTCGCTCAACCCCTCGAGCACTTCCACCCTCAGGCGGTCGCTGATGCCCAGGCGCACTTCACGGTCTTCGATGGCTCCGTTTTTGGCGACCACCCGGGCGATTTGCGCTGCGGAGCCGGGCACGCTTTGCAAGGCGGCGACGGGTACGGAGAGGGCGTCCTTGACTTGGCTGGCGACGAAAAAGACCTGGGTGGTCATCTCGGCCATCAGCGCGTTGTCGGCGTTGTCCACGTCCAGCAGCACCGTGTACAGCACCACTCGGCCAGTGCCGCTCTTGCTGGTGCTGCTCGGGCTGCCGCTGCCCTGGGTTTCGTTCAAGGGCTTGGGCGGGATCGGCAGGATTTGGCGCACGGTGCTGGTCCATCGCCGGCTGCCACCGCTCAGAGTGGTGAAATACGCGCTCATGCCGGGTTTGACATGGCCGATGTCGGCTTCGGAGACTTCCGCCCACACCGTCATGGGCGACAGCTTGGCGATGCGCAGGATCAGCGGGGTTTGCTGTTGCGCGTTGAGGGTCTGGCCGACGCGTGCATCCACGGCCACCACGGTACCGGTCATTGGCGCGTAGATGCGCGTGTAGCCCAACTCGGCTTCATCGCTGCGCAGGCTGGCCTGGGCCTGGCGGATCTGTGCCTGGAACATCTGGACCCGCGCCTGGGTCGCGCTGAGTTCCGCCTTGGCGGTCTGCACGTCTTCCTCGCGGGTGGCGTTGCCGGCACTCAGGCGCTGCTGACGCTGGTACTTCTGATGGGCCAGTTGGTGCTGGGCTTTCTGCTCCTGCAACTGGGCCTGCAGGTTTTCGATGGCATAGCGGCTGGCGTCGAGCTTGGCTTTTTGCGTGGCGGGGTCGATCTCCACCAGCAATTGGCCCTCTTGGACCTGGTCGCCGGCCTCGACGTGGATCTTGCGGATCTGCCCGGAGGCCTGGGCGCCGACGTCTACGTAACGTCGCGGTTGCAGGGTGCCCAGGGCGGTGACGCTGTTTTCGATGTCGGCGCGGGTCACGGTGACGGTGGCCAGGGCATCGCGGCCCGGCGTCAGGCTCTGCCAGGTGGCAAACGCAACGATGGGAATCAGGCACGCCACCACAAGCAGGGCGCGTCGGGCAGGTCGAGGGCGTTTCATGGGTAGCTTCCAGCCAGGAAAGTTCGGGGCGCAGTCGCGCAGAGCTGACAGGTAAACGAGGAAAATGCTCCGGAATTTAGGCTGTTACATAAGTAGTTACAGCGCGAATTGCGAAAAAAACCGACCGCTGATGAGAGAGTTCTTTAAAAGTAGATGAGAATTACTATAAATTGCACACACTCAAACTGCCATCATCGGTGATGGCAAAACCGCCAATGATTGCGGGCGCATCCAGGTAAGGGGATGCGCTCTTGGGTTTTTCGCGAGCAAGCTCGCTCCTACAGGGGCCGGGTGTCGTTTGTACCAAGGCCGTGGGGTCAGGAGTCATGTTGGAAAACTACTATCGCGAGCTGGTGTGTTTCCTCAACGCCAAGCTGGGCAACCGTCAGGTGGCCGAAGATGTGGTGCATGACGCTTATGTGCGGGTGCTCGAGCGCGCAAGCGACACCCCGATCGAACAGCCCCGCGCCTTCCTGTACCGCACCGCCTTGAACCTGGTGATCGACGGCCATCGGCGCAACGCCGTGCGCCAAACCGAGCCCCTGGAGGTGCTGGACAGCGAAGAGCGCTTCGCCGCCTGTTCCCCCCACGCCAGCCACGATCAGGGCCAGCGCCTGGAGATGCTCGAGCGCGCCTTGGCCGAGCTGCCGGCGGCCTGTCGCGACAGTTTCCTGTTGCGCAAACTCGAAGGCCTGTCCCATCTGCAAATCGCTGAACGCCTGAACATTTCCCGCAGCCTGGTGGAAAAACACATCGTCAACGCGATGAAGCACTGCCGGGTGCGTATGCGCGAGTGGGAAGCGCACTGATCGGCTGTTAGTTAAATTTTATTTCACTGTCCTCGTTTCCTATCAACACACGGCCTGTTGTTCAGGCCATGAAGGTATTCCCGCCCCACCGCCAAGGGGCTTATCCAGAGGACACTGGAATGACACAGGCAATTGCTTCGCCCGCGGTTCATGACCTGATCGGGATCGGTTTCGGCCCTTCGAACCTGGCGCTGGCCATCGCCCTGCAGGAGCGTGAAAAGGCCCAGGGCAAGCTGGACGTGCTGTTTCTCGACAAACAAGCCGACTACCGCTGGCACGGCAATACCCTGGTGACCCAGAGTGAACTGCAGATTTCCTTCCTCAAGGACCTGGTGACTCTGCGCAACCCCACCAGCCCGTATTCCTTCGTCAACTACCTCAAGGCCCACGACCGCCTGGTGGACTTCATCAACCTGGGCACCTTTTACCCTTGCCGCATGGAGTACAACGACTACCTGCGCTGGGTGGCGGGGCAGTTCCAGGCCCAGGCCAACTACGGCGAGGAAGTGCTGGCCATCGAGCCGATCCTGCATCAGCAACAGGTCGAGGCGTTGCGCGTGATCTCCCGTGATGCCCAGGGCGAGCAGCATGTGCGCACCACCCGTTCGGTGGTGGTCAGCGCCGGCGGCACACCGCGCATCCCCGAGACATTCAAGGCGCTCAAGGGCGATAGCCGGGTGTTTCACCATTCCCAGTACCTGGAGCGCATGGCCAGCCAGCCGTGCGTAGACGGCAAGCCGATGCGCATCGCCGTGATCGGCGGCGGCCAGAGCGCGGCCGAAGCTTTTATTGACCTCAATGACAGCTTCCCGTCGGTGCAGGTCGATATGATCCTGCGCGGTTCGGCGCTCAAACCGGCTGACGACAGCCCGTTCGTCAACGAAGTGTTCTCGCCGGCCTTTACTGACCTGGTGTTCCAGCAAGTCGGTGCCGAGCGTGAGCGTTTGGTCGCCGAATACCAGAACACCAACTACTCGGTAGTGGACCTGGACCTGATCGAGCGAATCTACGGGATTTTCTACCGCCAGAAAGTCTCCGGCATCGCCCGCCAGGCGTTCCGCACCCTGACCGTAGTGGAGAAGGCCACCCCAGGCCCGCTGGGTATCGAACTGGCCCTGCGCAATAGCGCCACCGGCGAAACCAGCCTCAACCATTACGACGCGGTAATCCTGGCCACCGGCTACGAGCGCCAGATGCACCGTGAACTGCTGGCGCCGCTGCAAGCCTACATGGGCGACTTCGAAGTGGCCCGCGACTACCGCATCGTCACCGACGAGCGCTGCAAGGCTGGCATCTACATCCAGGGCTTCAGCCAGGCCAGCCATGGCTTGAGCGATACCTTGCTGTCGGTGTTGCCGATTCGGGCGGATGAGATTGCGGCGTCGTTGTATGCGCTGGACCATCACCGTGGCAAGGCGCGTTCGGTGCAGGACTTGCTCCTGGCAACCGCCAGCTGACCGATCCCCTTATTGTGGCGAGGGAGCTTGCTCCCGTTCGGGTGCGCAGCGCCCGCAAGCTTTTGGGGCCGCTTCGCAGCCCAGCGGGAGCAAGCTCCCTCGCCACAAGAGCTCGCTCCTACAGACGGCACTTGTGACAAAGTGTGGCTATTGGTACTGTACAAAAAACCAGTATCGGTAGCCCTCCATGCAGTTGATCGAAAAACTCAGCATCCTCGCCGACGCCGCCAAGTACGACGCGTCCTGCGCCAGCAGTGGCGCGCCCAAGCGCAGTTCCGAGGGCAAGGCGGGGCTGGGTTCCACCAATGGCATGGGCATCTGCCACAGCTACACGCCCGATGGCCGTTGCGTGTCGTTGCTCAAGGTGTTGCTCACCAACTTCTGCCTCTACGACTGCCAATACTGCGTCAACCGCCGCTCCAGCGACGTGCCCCGTGCGCGCTTCAGCCCGGAGGAGGTGGTCACCCTGACCCTGGATTTCTACAAGCGCAATTGCGTCAGTGGGCTGTTCCTCAGTTCCGGCATCATCCGTTCGTCGGACTACACCATGGAGCAACTGGTGCGGGTCGCCAAACTGCTGCGCGAAGAGCATGACTTTCGCGGTTATATCCACCTCAAGACCATCCCCGATGCCGACCCGGCCCTGATCGCCGAGGCTGGCCGTTATGCCGATCGCCTCAGCGTGAATATCGAACTGCCCACCGACGCCAGCCTGCAGACCCTGGCGCCCGAGAAGCAGATCGGCTCGATCAAGCAGGCCATGCAGACCATCTACACCGGCGAACAGACGGTGCTCAACGAACCCCGCGCGCCACGTTTCGCTCCGGCCGGGCAGAGCACGCAGATGATCGTCGGTGCCGACGACACCGACGACAGCACCATCCTGCACGGTGCCGAGGCGTTGTACGGTAATTTCAAGCTGCGCCGCGTGTATTACTCGGCGTTCAGCCCCATCCCCAACAGCCCGAAAAGCGTACCCCTGGCCGCGCCGCCCTTGATGCGTGAGCACCGCTTGTACCAGGCTGATTTCCTGCTGCGCAGCTACGGTTTCAGCGCCAATGAGCTGTTCGCCGGCCCCGGTGACCTAGCACTGGATATCGACCCCAAGCTGGCCTGGGCCCTGGAGCATCGCGAGGTGTTCCCCCTGGACCTGAACCGCGCCGAGCCGACCCTGATCGCACGTATCCCCGGCATCGGCCTGCGCACCACCCAGCGCCTGGTCGACCTGCGCCGTGAACGCAAGATCCGCTTCGAAGACCTGGCGCGCATGCGCTGCGTGCTGGCCAAGGCCAAGCCGTTTTTCATCACCAGCGACTACCACCCGCAGCAGGCCGACAGCACCAGTGTGTTGTTGCGCGAACAATTGCGTGACCGTCCGCAGCCGCAACAGATGGGGCTGTGGGGATGATCAGCCTGGAGTGCGACAACCTGTTCAGCACCTGGCGCGAACAGGCGCGCTGGTTGCTCAGCCATCAGGTCGACCCCAGCCAGGTCAGCTGGGGCGAGGTGCAGGCGGCGGACCTGTTCGCTACCGATGAACTGATCCCACCAGGGATGGGACCGTTTCAGGCGCGCATACCCAAGGCGTTGTTGCAATTGTTGGAGTCCGCTGCCTGTTATCACGGTGATCAGCGCTGGAGCCTGTTGTATGAAGTGCTGTGGCGGGTCAGCCATGGTGATCGCACGGCCATGCTCGCGGGGGACAAGCTTGGCAGCGAATTGCAGCGGCGCATCAAGCAAGTCAGCCGGGAAGCCCACCACTTGCATGCGTTTGTGCGCTTCATCGCGCTGCCGGACGGGGCCGGGCCGGAACTGCCAGAGTACGTGGCCTGGCATGAGCCGGCCCATGACATTCTCAAGAGCGCCAGCGAGCATTTTATCGGGCGCATGGGCCGCCATCGCTGGATGATCGCCACGCCCCTGGACGGGGTGTATTACGACGGCGAGCAATTGATTCATCAGCGCCAGTGCCCCGAGGCCTGGCAGCAACTGGCACAGAATGTTGAAGATCCCCACAGTGCGATGTGGTTGACCTACTACAGCCACATCTTCAACCCGGCGCGGCTGAATCCCAAGGTGATGGAAGGGCATTTGCCCAGCCGCTTCTGGAAGAATTTGCCGGAGGGCAAGTTGATCCCGGGGCTGATCAGCGAGGCGCGTACGGGCAAGCAGAAGGATGGGCAGGCGAAGCTGGTGGGTGCCAAGCCAGGCAAAAGAATTGCAAACCCGGTCAATGTGGGAGCTGGCTTGCCTGCGATAGCGGTCGACCCGTCAGATGTGGGGTGACTGATTGATCGTTCCCACGCTCTGCGTGGAATGCCACCCTGGACGCTCCGCGTCTGCTCTTGAAGTTGTGACGCGGAGCGTCATTGGATGCATTCCCACGCAGAGCGTGGGAACGAGCTAGCTGGTTCAGGCCAGTTCGGTCGCGGTGTTCTTGACCACCGCCAACTCCGGATGCGCCACCAGCTTATCAATGTGCAACTCATCATTGTTCAACCAGGTCTCGGTCAGCACCCGGTAATGCTCCATATCCCGGCAGCGCATGCGCAGGCTGTAGTCGAACGGCCCGCTGATCAACTGGCATTCGAATACCTGCGGGCAGGCTTTCACGCAGGCTTCGAAGGCCTTTTGCGCCGAGCGCCCGCTTTGGTTGGACAGGGCCACCAGCACCAGCAGCGACAGCCCCGGTGAGACCATCTGCACATCGATGATCGCCCCATACCCACGGATCACCCCGCGTCGCTCCAGCTTGCGCACCCGCTCCAGGCAGGGCCTGGGGGTGAGGTGCACCAATGACGAGAGCTTTTCGTAGGTGATACGCCCCTGATGCCTGAGTACGTCGATGATCGCTTCGTCGATGCGATCCAGCGTAGGGGAAGAATGGGGTCCGTTGGCCTTGGTATCCATGAGTTCACTTCAAACGGTTGGAAAGAAATTGCTGCAAGCGTTCGCTGGTGGGACGGTCGAGGATCTCGGCGCCGCCGTGTTCCTCGACTCGGCCCTGATGCAGGAACAGTACTTGGCTGGACACCTGGCGGGCAAAGCCCATTTCGTGGGTGACCATCAGCATGGTACGACCTTCCTCGGCCAACGTCTGTATGACTTTAAGCACTTCTCCTACAAGCTCCGGGTCCAGGGCCGAGGTGGGTTCATCAAACAGGATGATCTCCGGCTCCATCGCCAGCGCTCGCGCAATCGCCACCCGCTGCTGCTGGCCACCGGACAGGAACGCCGGGTATTGGTCCGCCACGCGGCTCGGCAGGCCGACCTTGTCCAGGTACAGCCGCGCACGTTTCTCGGCTTCGGCGGCGCTCACGTTCAGCACCCGGCGCGGGGCCATGGTGATGTTTTCCAGCACGGTCATGTGGCTCCACAGGTTGAAGTGCTGGAACACCATGGCCAGGCGCGTGCGCAGGTTTTGCAGTTGCGCCTGGTGCGGCGCGCGGGTGCCGGCGCGGCCTGGTTGCATTTCGATGCTGATGCCGTCCAGGGTGATCACCCCGGCGTCAGGCTGTTCCAGAAAATTGATGCACCGCAGCATCGTGCTTTTGCCCGAACCGCTGGCGCCGATCAAGCTGATCACATCGCCCTGGCGTGCGTTGAGGGACACGCCCTTGAGCACTTCGTGTTCGCCGTAGCGTTTATGGATACCTTCGACTTGCAGCTTGATGGCCGCCGTGGCGGTGTTGCCGACGGGTACATCCATTGGATAAGCGGCCAGGGCCTGCGCGGACTGATTCATGGGTTAGCCTCGGGTAGGAACAAGAAAGCGCATCCAGCGACGTTCGGCCAGCCTGAACAGGCCCACCAGTGCAAAGGACAGCAGCATGTAAAGCAGGGCGGCGATGCCGAAAGCCTGGAAGGTCAGGAACGTCTCGGCATTCGCATCGCGGGCGACCTTGAGGATGTCGGCGACGGTGGCGGTGAACGCCAGCGACGTGGCGTGCAGCATCAGGATCATTTCATTGCTGTAGGCCGGCAGGGCGCGACGCAATGCGGCGGGCACGATCACAAACAGGTTCAGCCGCCAGCCGTGCAGGCCATAGGCGCGTGCCGCTTCGATCTCGCCATGGGGAATGTTGCGGATTGCCCCGGCGAAGATTTCCACGGTGTAGGCGCAGGTGTTGAGCACAAACGCCAACAGCGTGCAGTTCAGCGCATTGCGGAAAAACTGGTTGAGCAGGGCGTTGTCCTGCACCACTTCCAGGCTGTACAGCCCGGTGTAGCAAATCAACAGTTGGATATACAGCGGCGTGCCGCGGAACAGGTAGGTGTAGACCTCCACCGGCCAGCGCAGCCAGAAATGCTCTGACACGCGTGCCAGCGCCAGGGGGATCGACAGGCCAAAGCCCAGCACTACCGAGATAATGAACAGCCACAAGGTCATGGCGACACCGGACAGGCCGCTGCCATCGCTGAACAGGTAGGCCAGGCCGTATTGCTGGAACAGTTCGATCATCGCGCCATCCCCTTGATGCCCAGGTTATAGCGCCGTTCCAGGCGCTTGAAGATGCGGTTGGAGAGGGTAGTAATCACCAGGTACACCAGGCCCGCGAGGATCAGGAAGTACAGCGGCTCGCTGGTGGACTTGCCGGCGTTCTGCGCGGCCTTGACCAGGTCTGACAGGCCGATGATTGACACCAGCGCCGTGGACTTGAGCAGCACCAGCCAGTTATTGCCCAGGCCCGGCAGGGCAAAGCGCATCAGTTGCGGGAACAGCACCAGGTGAAAGCGCTGCCAGCGGCTCAAGCCGTAGGCGGTGGCGGCTTCCAGTTGGCCGGCCGGCACACTGAGGATCGCGCCTCGGAAGTTTTCGGTGAAATACGCGCCGTAAATAAAGCCCAGGGTGATCACTCCGGCGGTAAACGGGTCGATTTCAACGTAGTCCCAGCCGAACGCTTCGGTCAGGTCGTTGAGCCACAGTTGCAGGCTGTAGAAGATCAACAGGATCAGCACCAAGTCCGGCACGCTGCGGATCAACGTGGTGTAGAGCGTGGCCGGCACGCGCAGCCATTTGGCGCTGGAGAGTTTGGCGCCCGCGGCGACCAGGCCCAGGGTAAGGCTCAGGGCCAGGGCGAGGAACGCCAGCTTGAGCGTCATCCAGGCACCCTGGGCCAGCATGGGGCCGTAGCCTTGCAGGTTGAGGAGGTCGTTCATGGGGAAGATCTCGAAGGAGTGCACGGATTTACTGTGGGAGCTGGCTTGTTGTGGCGAGGGAGCTTGCTCCAGTTCGACAGCGCAGCTGGAGCCGGCTTTTTGGGGGCGCTTCGCACCCCAGCGGGAGCAAGCTCCCTCGCCACAACACGCCCGCTCCCACATGGGCACGGGTTGCCGGTTACTCGTGGTAGATGTCCTGATCGCCGAAGTATTTCTTCTGGATCTGGGCGTAGGTGCCATCGGCCTGGACGGCGGCGATGCCCTTGTTGATCAGCTCACGCAACGCCTGGTCGTTTTTGCGCAGGCCCATGGCGATGTCCAGAGGCAGGGTCGGGTCCTTGAAGGCCGGGCCGGTCTTGAAGTCGGCGCCTTCGGGCTTGGACAGGAAGTTGAGCTGGGCTTCGAGCTTGTCCGTCAGGGTGGCGTCGAGGCGGCCGTTCTGCAGGTCGGCGTAGTTCTGTTCCTGGGACTGGTACGCCTTGATCTGTGCACCGAGCTTGGCCAGGTGCGCGCGGGCATAGGCTTCCTGCAACGAGCCTTGCAGTACGCCAACTTGCTTGCCGTTCAGCGACTCGGGGGTGTCACCGAAGGTGGCGTTTTTGCGGGTGATCACCGAGGTGGGGCTGAGGAACAGGCGGTCGGTGAAGTCTATGACTTTCTCGCGGGCCGGGGTCACGGCCATGGAGGACATGATCGCGTCGAACTTGCGCGCACGCAGGGCCGGGATCATGCCGTCGAATTCGTTGTGCACCCAGGTGCATTTCACTTCGAGCTTGGCGCAGATGGCGTTGCCCAGTTCGATATCGAAACCTTGCAAGCTGCCGTCGGCGGCGACGGATTCGAAGGGCGGGTATTCGGGGAACACGCCAAACCGGATTTCTTTCCAGTCCTGGGCGTGGGCAGCAGTGGCGCACAGTGGCAACAGCAACGCAGCGAAGAGTGATCGCAGAGGAGTCATGTGTCGGTCCCTATATTTTGTAATTGATGTCAGGGGCAGTGAATAACTGGGAGCAGAGAATGCTTCATGATGGTGCGTTTTTTGTGTCGTTTACCCCCTGCGCAAAGCGCAAATTGCGCTGTTAAAACAGGCAATGCAGCGGAATCGGCTGTGACACCGGCAAAATCGGCTTTCAACCCACCCGAATCTGGCCTGCCCTGGGCGCAAAGCGGCAAGCCAGAGCGGTTTCAGGCGCGCTTTTTATGCTGTACCACAGGTTGCTGGGCCAGGCGTGCAAACAGGTCTTTCGGGTCGGCCAGGTCTGGCACCAGCTCCAGCTCGCTCCCCACATCCAGGGCCTTGGCCACGTCCAGTACATAGCGCAGGGCCGAGTAGTCTTCGATAGCAAAACCCACCGAGTCGAACAGGGTGATCTGGCGTTCATTCTCGCGGCCCGGCTGTTGGCCGTTGATCACTTGCCACAGCTCGGTGACCGGCGAATCTTCCGGCATGTGCTGGATTTCGCCTTCGATGCGGCTTTGCGGTTCGTACTCGACGATCACCCTGGCGCGCTCGACGATACGGCGGTCCAGCTCGGTCTTGCCCGGGCAGTCACCGCCCACGGCATTGAGGTGCATGCCTGGCTCGATCATCTCGTCAGTCAGGATGGTGGCGTAGGCCTTGTCTGCAGTCACGGTGGTGACAATGTCCGCGCCTTTGACTGCCTCGGCGACGCTGGCGGCCAGGATCACCTTGATCGCCGGGAACGCCTTGAGGTTGGCGGCGAGCTTGGCGGTGGCCTGGGGGTCGATGTCGAACAAGCGGATTTCAGTAATGCCCAGCATGGCGTGGAAGGCCAGTGCCTGGAATTCGCTTTGGCAGCCGTTGCCGATCAGCGCCATGCTGCGGCTGTTGGCGCGGGCCAGGTAGCGGGCGACCAGGGCCGAGGTGGCAGCGGTGCGGATCGCAGTGGTCAGGGTCATCTCCGCTAGCAGCACCGGTTTGCCGGTGTCGACGTCGCCCAAGGCGCCGAATGCCATCACGGTGAGCATGCCGGCCAGGGTGTTTTTCGGGTGGCCGTTGACGTACTTGAAGGCGTACAGCGAAGCGTCGGACACCGGCATCAGCTCGATCACGCCATCCGGTGAGTGGTTGGCCAGGCGCGCGCACTTTTCGAAATCCTGCCAGCGCAGGTAGTCGGCGCGAATGTAGTCGGCCATCTCGGTGATACAGGTTTGCAGGCCTTTTTGCGATACCAGGTAGCTGAGGTCGTTGACGTCGATATAACGGGTCATGGCAGGACTCCTTATTGAAATGAGGGACGGGCCGGCAGATGCACTTCGGCCAGCATGCAGCGGGCACTGCCGCCGCCGATGCGTTCGATGTTGTCGATATTCACCACCACCGGCCGCGTATGGCGTTCCACATGCTGACGCTGCGCCGGATGCAGGGCGCCCCAGGCACTGGCGGACATCACCAGCAATGGCTGGCCGTCCCGGTCGTGGACCTCCAGCATGTTGCCGGCGAAGGCTTCCAACTGGTCGAAGTCCAGGCTGAGGATGTCCTTGCCGGTGTCACGCAGGGAGCGTTCCAGGGCCAGGCGCTCGCTGTCGTCGGGCAGGGCCTGCAGGCACACCACCGCGAGGTCGCGGCCAACGCTCATCATCACGTTGCTGTGGTAGATGGGGGCCTGGTGACGGTCCAGGGCGTGGAACACAAAGAGTTGGTAGTCGAGGCGTTCGGCAAACTGGCGCAGGGCCGCGTGGTGGGTGCGCCCCGAATGGCACGCGTAGCTGATGCGGTGCTGGCGGTCGAGCACCATGCTGCCGGTGCCTTCCAGGAAGATGTTCTGTTGTTCCAGGTGGCTGAGGTCGATGGTGGTGTTGATCGCAAAGCGTTGCTCCAGTACTTGCAGCACGCCCTTGTTGCGCTCCAGTCGGCGGTTCTGGCCTTCCATGGGGTAGAGCACCAGGCTGCCGTCGGCATGGCTGCTCCACCAGTTGTTGGGGAAGATCGAGTCGGGCGTATGAGGCGCCGGCGTGTCCTGCACCACCAGCACCTCCACGCCATGCTGGCGCAGGGTGTCGACATAACCGTCGAACTCCTCCAGCGCTTTGTGCTGTGCACTGAGCGGGTCCAGCGGCGGGCGTTGGAAACGGTTGTTGATCGCGGTATCCGGGTTGAAGGCAAAGCGCGCCGGGCGGATCATCAGGACGGTGTTGGTGGTTTGCATGGGGGCACGGGTCCGTTGGGGATCTTGTGCCGCTATTGTGTACGTTGCGGGGAAAGGATCCCGGCTGAAACAGCGGGGTGGCTCAGCCAAGAAAGCTGAAAACGGGGGTGGCGCAGCCGAATCGGCTGCCAGATTGAAATACGATCAACCTGTGGGAGCAGGCAAGCCAGCTCCCACATTGGTATTGTGGTGATTGTTATCGTTGTGTCAGCCAGGAGGAACCATGTCTACCGCTGTTCGCCTTGCCCAACCTTCAGATGCCGAGGGCATCAGCCAGGTCATCCTGGCTGCGCTGCACAGCAGCAACGCACGTGATTACCCAGCAGATGTGATTGCGCGGGTTGCCAGCAATTTCACTCCCGACGCGGTAATGGCGTTACTCCAGCGGCGTGTGGTGTTGGTGGCGACTCAGGATCAACTGATCGTTGCTACGGCCGCACTGGACGGCAACGTGGTGCGCTCGGTGTTCGTCAACCCGGCGCTGCAAGGGCAGGGCATTGGCCGATTGTTGATGATCGAGATCGAGCTGCGCGCCCGTGAAGCCGGCGTGACGCTGCTGAGCGTGCCGTCCTCGCTGACGGCGCAAGCCTTCTACGCCAAGCTGGGTTTTCACAACGTGCGTGACGTGTACCACGGCAACGAGCGCACGTTGGTGATGGAAAAGGCGCTGTTGTCCCGCCACCCCATCGGGCCGTATCGCGACCGTCAACACCGTGCCCAGGTGATTGAGTTATGGCAGCAGGCGTTTGGCTATGACACCGCGCATAACCTGCCGAGCCTGGCGATTGATAAGAAACTGGCGGTCAATGACGGGTTGTTCTTCGTTGCCACCGACAACAAAGCCGTGATCGGTACCATCCTCGCCGGCTATGACGGGCATCGTGGCTGGTTGTATTCGGTGGCGGTGCATACCGACTATCGGCGCCATGGCCTGGGGTCGTCGCTGGTGCGCTATGCCGAACAGGCGTTGACAGCGCTGGGTTGCATGAAAATCAACCTGCAGATCACCGGCGGCAATGACGTGGTGGTGGGGTTTTATGAGGCGTTGGGGTATGGGGTGGAGCCGAGGATCAGTATGGGCAAGAAGATTGCCGAGAATATTACGCCACGCTCATGAAGGTGCAGAAACCAGTGTGGGAGCTGGCTTGCCTGCGATAGCGATAGGCCTTTGATCGTTCCCACGCTCTGCGTGGGAATGCCGCCTGGGATGCTCCGCGTCCCGCCGGACAACAGGTGACGCGGAGCGTCAGGGGATGCATTGCATTCCCACGCGGAGCGTGGGAACGATCAAGCGAGCGTGGGAACGATCAACCAGCCAGCTCCCACAGGGTTTTGTGGTATCGCTGGCTTTTGTGGCTGTCAGACCTTGACGATCCAACCCGCTGGCGCTTCCACGTCACCGGTCTGCACACCGGTCAGCTCTTTGTAGAGCTTCTGGGTGATCGGGCCGACTTCGGTCTCGCTGTGGAACACGTGCAGCTTGCCGTTGTACTGGATGCCGCCAATAGGCGAGATCACGGCAGCGGTACCGCAGGCGCCGGCTTCCTTGAATTGGTCCAGCTTGTCGATGAACACTTCGCCTTCTACCACTTCCAGGCCCAGGCGGGTCTGGGCCAGTTCGATCAGCGACAGGCGGGTGATGCCTGGCAATACCGAAGGCGACTTCGGCGTGATGAACTGGTTGTCGTGGGTGATGCCGAAGAAGTTGGCCGAGCCGACTTCTTCGATTTTCGAGTGGGTCATCGGGTCCAGGTAGATCGCGTCGGCGAAGCCGGATTTCTTCGCTTCCGAACCCGGCATCAGGCTGGCGGCGTAGTTGCCACCAACCTTGGCGGCACCGGTGCCTTGCGGCGCGGCGCGGTCGTAGCCGGAGATCTGGAAGTTGTGCGGCACCAGGCCGCCCTTGAAGTAGGCACCGACCGGGATGCAGAACACCGAGAAGATGAATTCCGGCGCGGTACGCACGCCGATGTTGTCACCGGTGCCGATCACGAACGGGCGCAGGTACAGCGCGCCGCCACTGCCGTACGGCGGGATGAAGCGCTCGTTGGCCTTGACCACTTGTTTGCAGGCGTCGATGAACGCGTCGGTCGGCACTTGTGGCATCAGCAGGCGGCCACAGCTGCGCTGCATGCGGGCGGCGTTCTGGTCCGGGCGGAACAGGTTGATCGAACCGTCCTTGCAACGGTAGGCCTTCAGACCCTCGAAGCATTGCTGGCCATAATGCAGGGCAGTGGAGCCCTCGCTGATGTGCAGCACATTGTCGTCGGTCAGGGTGCCAGCTTGCCATTCGCCGTTCTTCCAGACCTGGAGAAACCGCTTGTCGGTCTTGATGTAGTCAAAACCCAGCTTGTCCCAATTGATGCTCTCGTTACCCATGACACCCTCTATCTCTGGTCAAGTCGGATTTTTTTCTGGATGGGCGAACAATACTGCATTCACAGGGCTGTTCGCATCCCCTGTAGGAGCGAGCTTGCTCGCGAAGAACGCAAGGACGCCGCGTTTAACTGGGTGGCCCGCGTTATCGTTGGCGATTTTCGCGAGCAAGCTCGCTCCTACATGGGTTGTGTTTTTACAGGTGCAACGCGTGCCCCAATGCCCGCAACGCCGCTTCCTGCACCGCTTCACCCAAGGTCGGATGGGCATGAATGGTGCCGGCCACATCCTCCAGGCGCGCGCCCATTTCCAGGCTCAGGCCAAACGCAGTGGAGAGTTCCGAAACCCCAGCCCCCACCGCTTGCCAGCCAACAATCAAGTGATTGTCACGCCGCGCCACCACCCGCACGAAGCCGGCCTTGGACTCCAGCGTCATGGCCCGGCCATTGGCGGCGAACGGGAAGCTCGACACAATGCAATCCAGGCCAGCAGCCTTGGCCTCGTCCGGGGTCTTGCCGACCACCACCAGTTCCGGGTCGGTAAAGCACACCGCCGGAATTGCCGCCGGGTTGAATTCGCGGGCTTTGCCGCTGATCAGTTCGGCAACCATTTCGCCCTGGGCCATGGCCCGGTGCGCCAGCATCGGCTCGCCACTGAGGTCGCCAATGGCGTACACGTTGCGCATGCTGGTCTGGCAGCGGCTGTCGATCTTGATCGCCGCGCCGTTCATGTCCAGGTTCAGCGCTTCGAGGTTCCAGCCTTGGGTGTTGGGTTTGCGCCCCACGGCGACCAGCACCTGGTCGGTGTCCAGCGCCAGGGTGTCGCCATTGGGTGCACGTACTTGCAGCTTGTTGTCGGCAAAGCCGGTGACGCTGTGTTCCAGGTACAGCTTCACGCCGAGTTTCTTCAGGGATTCAGCCACCGGCAGGGTCAGCTCGGCGTCGTAGGCCGGCAGGATGTGCGCCTGGGCCTCGACCACGCTGACGTCGGCACCCAGCTTGCGGTAGGCAATCCCCAGTTCCAGGCCGATATAACCACCGCCCACCACGATCAAACGTTTGGGTACATGGGTCGGTGCCAGGGCTTCGGTGGACGAGATAATCGGCCCGCCAATCGGCAGCATCGGCAGGTTGACGCTTGTCGAGCCGGTGGCCAACAGCAGGTGTTCGCACTGGATGCGTTGCTCGCCCACCTCGACGGTCTTGCCGTCGATGACTTTGGCCCAGCCATGGATCACCTGCACCTTGTGTTTTTTCAGCAGTGCGGCGACGCCGGTGGTCAGGCGGTCAACGATGCCGTCTTTCCATTCCACGCTCTTGCGGATGTCCAAAGTCGGTACATCCACCTCAATGCCCAACTGCGAGCCCTGGCTATGGTGCACGGTTTGCTGGAACTGCTCGGCCACATGGATCAGCGCCTTGGAGGGAATGCAGCCAATGTTCAGGCAGGTGCCGCCCAGTGCTTGGCCTTCCACCAGAATGGTGGGGATGCCCAGTTGGCCTGCGCGAATCGCCGCGACATAACCGCCGGGGCCGCCGCCGATAATCAGCAGCGTGGTGTGCAATGTCTGAGTCATGCCCTTACTCCAGGAACAGGCTGGCGGGTTGTTCGAGCAGGCCGCGAATGGCCTGGATGAATTGCGCCGCGTCCATGCCATCGACCACGCGGTGATCGAAAGAGCTGGAGAGGTTCATCATCTTGCGCACCACGATCTGGCCCTTGATCACCATCGGCCGCTCAACGATGCGGTTGACGCCGACGATGGCCACTTCCGGCAGGTTCAGCACTGGCGTACTGACAATGCCGCCCAGGGCGCCAAGGCTGGTCAGGGTGATGGTGGAACCGGACAGCTCTTCACGGCTGGCCTTGCCTGTACGTGCGGCGTTGGCCAAACGCGCGATTTCTTCGGCAGTGCCCCATAGGCTGCGGGCTTCGGCGTGGCGCACCACCGGCACCATCAGGCCCACGTCGCTCTGGGTGGCGACGCCCACGTGCACGGCACCAAGGCGAGTGATGACCTGGGCTTCGTCGTCGTAACGCGCATTGATCTGCGGGAAGTCGCGCAAGGCTACCACCATGGCCCGCACGATAAACGGCAGCAGGGTCAGCTTGCCGCGTGTCGCACCGTGCTTCTCGTTGAGGTGCACGCGCAACTCGTCGAGGGCGGTGACGTCGATCTCTTCCACGTAGCTGAAATGCGCGGCGCGGCGGGTGGCGTCCTGCATGCGCTGGGCGATCTTGCGGCGCATGCCGATCACCGGGATCTGGTGTTCGTCATTGCGCTCGGCATACGGGTTGGCGGCACTGGTGCTGGTGGCCGGCCCTTGATGCAAGTAAGCCTCCAGGTCTTCATGCAGAATCCGGCCCGCAGGCCCTGTGCCCTGGACCAGGCGCAGTTGAATCCCGGCATCCAGCGCGTGTTTGCGCACGGCAGGCGAGGCCAACGGGCGTTCGCTGGCTTCACGGGCCACGGGCGCTTGCGGCGCTTTCACTACTGCAGCGGGCTTGCTTTCTACCGGCGCCTGTACCGGTTTGGCTTCGGCCACAGGCGGCGCGGCCTTCGCCGGCTCGGCAACCTCCGGCATATCCTTGGTATTGCCTGCGCCTTCCACTTCAATGCTGATCAAAATGCTGCCCACTGCCATGACCTCACCCGGCTCGCCGCCGAGGGAAATCACCTTGCCGTGGACCGGCGAGGGAATATCCACCATCGCCTTGTCGGTCATCACATCCGCCAGCACCTGGTCTTCAACCACCAGGTCGCCGACCTTTACATGCCATACCGATAATTCAACTTCCGCGATGCCTTCGCCAATGTCCGGCATCTTGATAACGTGCGTGCCCATTCAGACCTCCATGACCCGTTTCAACGCCGCGCCCACTCGGGACGGCCCTGGGAAATACGCCCACTCCTGCGCGTGCGGGTAGGGAGTGTCCCAACCAGTGACGCGTTCGATCGGCGCTTCCAGGTGGTGGAAGCAATGCTCTTGCACCAGCGAGACCAACTCGGCACCAAAGCCGCAGGTGCGCGTGGCCTCATGCACCACCACGCAACGGCCGGTCTTTTTCACCGACTTGACGATGGTCTCCAGGTCCAGCGGCCACAGGCTGCGCAGGTCAATGACCTCGGCGTCGATGCCGGTTTCTTCAGCGGCGACTTGCGACACATACACGGTGGTGCCATAGGTCAGCACGGTCACGGCCGAGCCTGGGCGCACGATGGCGGCTACGTCCAGGGGCACGGTGTAGTAACCGTCCGGCACCTGGGCTTGGGGGTGTTTGGACCACGGCGTTACCGGGCGGTCGTGGTGGCCATCGAAAGGGCCGTTATACAGGCGCTTGGGTTCGAGGAAGATCACCGGGTCATCGTTTTCGATGGAGGCGATCAGCAGGCCCTTGGCGTCATAGGGGTTGGACGGCATCACCGTGCGCAGGCCGCAGACCTGGGTGAACACCGCTTCGATACTCTGGCTGTGGGTCTGGCCGCCATAGATGCCGCCGCCGCAGGGCATGCGCATGGTCAAGGGCGCGGTGAACTGGCCGGCCGAGCGATAACGCAGGCGTGCCGCTTCGGAAATGATCTGGTCGGTGGCGGGGTAGACGTAGTCGGCGAACTGGATTTCCGCTACCGGGCGCAGGCCGTAAGCGCCCATGCCCACGGCCACGCCGACGATGCCGCTTTCCGAGATGGGGGCGTCAAACACCCGCGAGCTGCCGTACTTGGTCTGCAAGCCTTCGGTGCAACGGAACACGCCGCCGAAGTAGCCGACGTCCTGGCCGAACACCACCACGTTGTCGTCACGCTCAAGCATCACATCCATGGCCGAGCGCAGGGCCTGGATCATGGTCATGGTGGTGGTGGTCATGGCGGTTTCCAGTTCGATACTGTTGTTGTGGTCGTTCATGTCACACCCCCAGTTCTTGACGCTGGCGCTTCAAGTGCTCCGGCATCTCTTTATAGACATCCTCGAACATGGTCGCGGCGCTTGGAATCTGGCCACCGGCCAGGGTGCCGTACTGTTCGGCTTCCTTCTGCGCCTTGACCACTTCGGCTTCAAGTTCTGCACTGACCGCCGCGTGTTCCTCTTCGGACCACTGGCCAATCTTGATCAGGTGCTGCTTGAGGCGGGCAATCGGGTCGCCCAGGGGGAAGTGGCTCCAGTCGTCGGCGGGACGGTACTTGGATGGGTCATCGGAGGTGGAATGCGGGCCGGCGCGGTAGGTGACCCACTCGATCAGGGTGGGCCCCAGGTTACGGCGCGCACGTTCGGCGGCCCAGGCCGAGGCGGCGTACACGGCGATAAAGTCGTTGCCGTCCACGCGCAGGGAAGCGATGCCGCAACCCACACCGCGTCCGGCGAAGGTGGTGGCTTCACCGCCAGCGATGGCCTGGAAGGTGGAAATCGCCCACTGGTTGTTGACCACGTTGAGGATCACTGGCGCGCGGTACACGTGGGCGAAGGTGAGGGCGGTGTGGAAGTCCGATTCAGCAGTGGCGCCGTCGCCGATCCAGGCCGAGGCGATCTTGGTATCGCCCTTGATCGCCGAGGCCATGCCCCAACCCACGCCCTGCACGAATTGGGTGGCAAGGTTGCCGGAAATAGTGAAGAAGCCCGCCTCCTTGACCGAATACATGATCGGCAATTGGCGGCCCTTGAGCGGGTCGCGCTCGTTGGACAGCAGTTGGCAGATCAGGTCCACCAGCGGCACCTCGCGGGCCATCAGGATGCTTTGCTGGCGATAGGTGGGGAAGCACATGTCGTCGATATTCAAGGCCAGGGCCTGGGCGCTGCCGATGGCTTCTTCGCCAAGGCTTTGCATGTAGAACGACATTTTTTTCTGACGCTGGGCGACCACCATGCGGTTGTCGAAAATGCGCGTCTTGAGCATGGCGCGCATGCCTTTGCGCATGATCTCGGTGGAGACACCTTCGGCCCACGGGCCCAGGGCCTGGCCCTGATCGTCGAGCACGCGGATCAGGCCCTTGGCCAGGTCGGCGGTGTCGGCGGGCTCTACGTCGATGGCGGGTTTGCGTACCAGGCCGGCGTCGGTCAAACGCAGGTAGGTGAAGTCGGTCTTGCAGCCTGGGCGGCCCGAGGGTTCGGGAACGTGCAGGCGCAGCGGTGCATACGGCTGGGTCATGGCTTTCTACGCTCTATCTTGTGAATTTCTTGTAGTGGGCGCGCTAGCTGACAGTCAGTCTTCGGATAGAAGAAATCTTGTCCTACAACAATCATAGGCGTGGCGTAGAAGAATATTTATCTCTGTTTCATTGCGTCGCCGGCCATTTGCGGATAAAAAAACTGCATAAACATAATAAACAGGTGATTTTGTCTCATGCGCAAACTGGACCGTACCGATATCGGCATTCTCAACGCCCTGCAGGAGAATGCCCGGATCACCAATGCCGACCTGGCCCGCTCGGTCAACCTGTCGCCTACGCCGTGTTTCAACCGGGTCAAGGCGATGGAAGAACTGGGGCTGATTCGTGAGCAGGTTACGCTGCTGGATGCTGATCTGCTGGGGCTGCACGTCAATGTGTTCATCCACGTGAGCCTGGAAAAACAGAACGAGCTGGCGCTGCAGCAATTCGAAGGGGCTATCTCGGATCGGCCTGAGGTGATGGAGTGCTACCTGATGGCCGGCGACCCGGACTATTTGATCCGCGTGTTGGTGCCGACGATCCAGTCGCTGGAGCGTTTCATGATGGACTTTTTGACCAAAGTGCCTGGGGTGGCGAACATTCGCTCCAGCTTTGCCTTGAAGCAGGTGCGCTACAAAACCGCGCTGCCGTTGCCGGCCAACGGCATCAGCCTCGGTTCCTGATTCAACACGGGACAAAATGTGGGGCTTGCCTGTGATGACGGCACCCCGCGATCCAACTGTGGGAGCTGGCTTGCCTGCGATGGCGGCCTGACAGCCGACGACTACCTACCTGACACCCTAACGATCCAACTGTGGGAGCTGGCTTGCCTGCGAAGACGGCCTCACAGTCAATGCAGCTGGATTGTGTACATATCCATTCCTGCGGTAACGGCCACTTAGGGTTCCGCCCTGACGGCGGCTCACTTTCGAAAAGCGCGAAAGTAAGCAAAGCGCTCTTGCCCCACCACTCGGCACCTCGCTTAGGCTCGGTGTGCCCGTAATCCGCCAGTGATTTGGGGGGCCGCCGCCACGCGCCATCCATGGCGCGGGGCGGCTAAACCGGCATCCCTGCCGGTTTACCCCCCCAAATCCCTGTCGAATTCCGGCCAGCGTGGTTTAACGGAGCGCCTGAGATCAAGATCAAAAGCAGAGCAAGAGCAAGAGCAAGAGCAAGAGCAAGAGCAAGAGCGGCTCGCTTCGCATCGTGGTTACTGTTGGTCGTTATTGAGCTGTCTATCGGGCAAATAGGCCAACTGACCCACCGCTATCGCAGGCAAGCCAGCTCCCACAGGGGGGGCGGTGCTTCTAGAGTTGGTTGAGAGGGATTTTCAGGTACGTCACGCCGTTCTCTTCTGCCGGCGGCATATTTCCAGCCCGCACATTTACCTGGATCGCCGGCAGCAACAACGTTGGCATGCCCAATCCAGCATCACGCTGGGTGCGCATCTGTACAAACGCCGCTTCATCCACGCCATCATGCACATGAATGTTCCCCGCTCGTTGTTCCGCCACGGTGGTCTGGCACTTGGCCTCTCGACCCTCGGGCGGGTAGTCATGACACACGTACAACTTGGTGTCCGAAGGGAACGCCAACAGCTTGCGCATCGATGCGTACAACTGCCGCGCATCGCCGCCGGGGAAGTCGCAGCGCGCGGTGCCGACGTCGGGCATGAACAGGGTGTCGCCCACCAGGATCAAGCGGCCGTCGATCAAATAGGCCATGTCGGCGGGGGTGTGTCCAGGCACGTGCAACGCCTGGGCCTTCAAGTTGCCGATATGAAAGACTTCATCCGGCGCAAACAGGTGATCGAACTGCGAGCCGTCCACGCGAAATTCCGGCTCCAGGTTGAACAGGTTCTTGAACACGCCCTGCACCTTGCTGATCGATTCGCCTATCGCGATCTTGCCGCCCAAGGTGCGGCGCAGGTAGGGCGCGGCGGACAGGTGGTCGGCATGGGCGTGGGTTTCCAGCAGCCACTGCACGTGCAGGCCATGCTCGCGCACAAAGGCAATCACCTTGTCGGCTTGTGCCGTATCGGTGCGCCCCGAAGCCGGGTCGTAATTGAGCACCGAGTCGACGATGGCGCAGGGGCCGCCATCGGCCTCATAGACGATATAGGTGTAGGTCGACGATGCGTCATCCAGAAAGGCTTGAATCAACGCTGGCATGGCGGCTGTCTCTGCTGAAGAAAAAAGTGGTTACAATCAGTTTACGTTTACACATAATGTTTTGAGCTTAAGTGACATAAAGGACCCGAGGCAAATGGAATCTACGTTGAGTGAGGGCGAGGTCGCCCAGTTGCGTGCATCGGCGTCCAAGGCCTGTGCCTTGCTCAAGGCCCTGGCCAACGAAGATCGCTTGTTGATCCTGTGCCAGTTGACCCAGGGCGAGCGCAACGTCGGCGAGCTGGAAGCCCTGACCGGCGTACGCCAGCCCACCCTGTCACAACAGTTGGGCATCCTGCGCGATGAAGGGCTGGTCGCCACCCGTCGGGAAGGCAAATACATTTTCTACGGGCTTGCCAGCCACGAAGTGATTCAAGTGATGAAAACCCTGTCCGGGCTGTATTGCGGCGCGGTCATAAAAAGCTGGGCGTGACGCCATCCGGCAGCGACCCTTGTGTGCATTGACTCAAAAAGGCAGTAGACAATGACCGAACAACACTGGGGACCCACCATCAGTGGCGATATCGTAGTCATCGGCGGCGGCTCGGCAGGCATCGGCCTGCTGGCCAGCCTGCTCAAGCGCGACCCGCAGCTGAACATCACCCTCATCGAACCTAACGACTACCACTGCTACCAACCGGCCTGGACCCTGGTCGGCGGCGGCGCTTACGACCTGCACAAGACCCGCCGGCCCCTGGCCGACGTGCTGCCCAATGGCGTCAGCTGGGTGCAGGCCGCCGTCAGCGAACTGTTGCCCGATGAAAACACCCTGGTGCTCGACAGCGGCCAGCGCGTCACCTGGAAGAACCTTATCGTCTGCCCTGGCCTGCGCCTGGCCTGGGAAAAAATCGAAGGCCTGCAGGACACCCTTGGCCAGCACGGTGTCACGTCCAACTACAGCTACGAGCATGCCGCGTACACCTGGCAGTTGGTGCAGCAGCTCAAGGGTGGCAAGGCGTTGTTCACTCAGCCGGCGATGCCGATCAAATGTGCCGGCGCGCCGCAAAAAGCCCTGTACCTGTCCTGCGACCACTGGCTCAAGCAGGGCGACCTCAAACACATCGACGTCGAGTTCAACCTGGCCGGTGCGGCGTTGTTCGGTGTGCCAACCTTTGTGCCGCCGCTGATGAAGTACGTCGAAAAATACAACGCTCGCCTGGCGTTCAACTCCAACCTGGTGAAAGTCGACGGCCCGGCGCGCAAAGCCTGGTTTGAAGTCAAAGATGCCGAAGGCAACGCGACGGTCGAAGAGAAAACCTTCGACATGCTCCACGTCGTACCGCCGCAGTTGTCCCCGGACTTTATCCGCCAGAGCTCACTGGCCGACGCCGCCGGCTGGTGCGAAGTAAACCCCCATAGCCTGCAACACCTGCGCTACCCGCATATCTTCGGCCTGGGCGATGTGTGCGGCACCACCAACGCCAAGACGGCGGCAGCGGTGCGCAAGCAAATTGTGGTGGTGGCCGAAAACCTGCTGGCCCTGCGCAAGCAGGCACCTTTGCCGCTCAAATATGACGGCTATGGTTCCTGCCCACTGACGGTGGAGAAGGGCAAGGTGGTGCTTGCCGAGTTTGGCTACGGCGGCACGTTGCTGCCGACCTTTCCCCTCGATCCCACGCAAGCACGCCGTTCGATGTGGTTCCTCAAGGCCACGCTGCTGCCGTGGTTCTACTGGAATGGCATGCTCAAGGGCCGCGAGTGGCTGACCCGTCTGAGCAAGGTGGACTGAATGCTGCTGGCCAGTGTGTTGGGTGTATTGATGGGCCTGGTCATGGGCCTGACTGGCGCGGGCGGCGGCATCCTTGGGGTGCCGGCGCTGGTGCTGGGGCTGGGCTTGACCATGACCCAGGCCGCGCCTGTGTCATTGCTTGCGGTGGGCGCAGCGGCAGCGGTGGGTGCCATTGATGGCTTGCGTCATGGCTTGGTGCGTTACCGTGCGGCGTTACTGATCGCCTTGCTCGGCGCGCTGTTTTCGCCGTTGGGCGTGTTTGTCGCCCACCAACTGTCGGAACCGGTGCTAATGGGGCTGTTCAGTGCGCTGATGGTGCTGGTGGCCTGGCGCATGCTGCAACGGGAAAAGCGCGAGGCTGGGCCGAGTGACCATGGTGCGGCGTCGTGGGGCCAGAAAAACTGCATGCTCAACCAGCAGACCGGTCGCCTGGCCTGGACCGCCAAATGCAGCGCCACCCTGGCGGCGTTGGGAGCGGTGACCGGCGCCGTTTCAGGTTTGCTGGGCGTGGGCGGCGGCTTCCTGATCGTGCCGGCGTTCAAGCAACTGACCGACGTGCAGATGCGCGGGATCGTCGCCACGTCGTTAATGGTGGTCAGCCTGCTGTCGCTGATCGGCGTGGCCGGTGCGTTTCATGCGGGCGTGAGCATCGAGCCGGTGGGCTGGGTGTTTATTGGTGCGAGCGTCGTCGGCATGTTGGCGGGAAGGCGGTTGTGTTCGGTGATCCCCGCGCGGGTGTTGCAAGTGGGGTTCGCCAGCCTGTGTGGGTTGGTGGCGATTGGGATGCTAGCCAGCGCGTTGCTCTGACGCTGTACCTGTGCGCTGTCACGAAATCTTGTACTTGGTCAGGAACCTCCTCATTGAGCGCTGACACTCAGTGAACGGCCGCAAGCGCCGAAACGCGCTTTTGCCTGGATGATTCTTCGACTATGCACAGGCGCTTTATGACAATTACCGCAGCACATACGCATTTTTCGCTTCCCTTGGCAGCAACTGAAAAACGGCCACCGCTTGTGGCCGATGACCTTGAACCGTCGTTGACGCCCCAGCGTCCCAGCCAGAATTTGCCATTGCCCAACAGTCCTGTCTTCTCACTGGGCCATTTGGGCGGGGCATTATCCTGGCCAAATCCCTTGAGTGCAGACGAGCAGCGGCGCTTGCGCCTTGCGACGATGAATTACGCACACCCTCTGGGCGACCAACCGCTGGTGATGCAAACCAAGGGTGGCGTACTGGAGTTTCTGCGGTATCGCCAGCCGCTGCCGGCAGAAGTGGGGAGCGACCCGGCCAAAATACTCGAAGCGCTGGTCAATTCCCCGCAAGGGCAACGGATGGGCAACGCGCTGCAGCAAACAATGCAGGGCATTGACAGCGAAAGCAGCGCGAGCGATTACCTACTGGCCGCTATCGCACTGCAGATGGACCCTGAGTCGATCACCGCACCCGATTGCAACAGCGTCGCCGGGTTTGATCTGGGCGGTGACACGCATGGGGGACACCACGCAGCCACGGTGATGGCTGGCTTGGCCGAACATTTGAGTCGTACTGGCAAAACCAGCGCTGCACTCGCAAGTGTCGGCGCGTACCTGTTGCTGGCCAAGTCGGCGCCGCAGTTTCTGATCAAAGACATTCCTGCGACGGTGAAAGTCGGCAGCCAGGCATGGGCCAGCCTGGCGATTGCTGCGATGACGATTGAGGCGCAGACGCCGGGCAAAGTCCCCGGCATGACGTTTGCCCAGGTCATGAGCGAGGCGCAAGAAGCACGGCGGGTTGACCCAGGAGTTACCCAAGCGGCAGAGACGGTGGCATTGCTGGACTGGGCCGTGGCCAGTGGCGTTCTCACAAAAAGACAGAATGGCGACTATCCACCCGCGCAACTTGAATCGGCAAGGGCCGCATTCAACGCCCAGCTGGACACCCGGCTCACTGCCTCCTATGCACTGGATAAGGCATTGCCCACGCGAAAAGAGATCGCCCTGACCAGGCTCAAGGAGCGATTTGGCGACCTTGGCGCGTTTTTCGAGGCGAAAGTATTTGCTGTCGATCAGCACTACGTGAAGATTGAAGGGGGAGGTATTTCACTCTTGGATGTCGCCATGGACGACTGGCTGGAGTCCCGGCCTTTCAAGGCGCACGAACCCAGCAGCTCACTCAAGGGCAACGACCTGCAAAGGGTACTAACGAGTTTGAACGCCAATCGGCAATTTGGCGTGCCGGCAGAATTCGAACGGCAGTTCAGCCGTGCAATGGAGGAAAAAAAGGCCGCCGTCAATACAACGGTCAGGCACATGATCTCGCAACTGCCCTTACAGGATCGCAAGCATTTCGAGTTTGGAAAGGTCAGTTTTTTCCAGGAAGGCTCATACGTCATGGATGGGCATTTCAATAATACGTATGCTCAAAATGAACCGGGGCTGTTGGTCAAAACCGAGCTGCAAGGCACGTCGCACGCCTACGTCATCGACTTCAACAAAGGCACGATCGAAAAGACGAGCCTTTACAGTACAAAGGTTAAGGAAGACAGGGATGGCAACAAGGTTTCGACGACCAAAGTATTCACGCCCAGCCATAAAGCCGATGATCTGGGACGTGAGCGACCGCTGAATAACGCGCCTTGGGATAGCTTTACCAGCGCTCGATCCCATGGGATTGCCACGGCGTTTGTCGAACACTTGGACCTCGACGATCCCGCTATCAAACAGCAGGCCCGTGGGCAAACCGCCTTGGACAAGGCGAACGCACAGCTGAGCGAGTTTTTGTTGAACCTGATCCCGTTCAGGTCCGCCATTGTCAATTTTCAGAACGGGCAGTATGGCGCGGGTGCTTTTGACCTCTTGCTGGATGTATTCGGTTTTCTTACCGCCGGCACCTCCACCGCAGGAAAGTTGCTCAAGGTCGGCCGTTCTGCGTTGTCTGCCGGGGCCAAGGCATTGCGGGCGGTCAAGGTCATCGGCGTGGCGGCCATTGACGTACTCAACCCCGTCGGCGGGGTGGGCGATTTGCCCAGGTTGGTGGGTAGCGCTGGTCTCTATGTATTGTCCAAAGGCGTCAAGGCCGTCAACAAGCTCAGGGGCGCCACCGGCAGTTATGACGTGTTGAAGGCGATCAGCAAACAGTACGAAGCCGCCGCAACGGGCACCGTGAAGGTGGCAGGCCAGACGGTGGAGGGGGCCGCGGTGCTCAAGGGTGGCAAGTGGTATGCATTCGATGCCGACGCGATGCGGCCTTATGGCGGCCCGCTCGATGAGTTCAAGGCCGCAACCCAGGCTGTCGACGGTGAGGTGGACACTGCGAGCTTCGATGGGCCAAGTGAGCTGAGCCATGAGCTGTTCGGGCACTTCAAAGTACCTGAATCCAAAATCGCAGGGCTCACACGCAATAGCCAGGGCGTATATGTGGCAGCCGATGGGCACTCCTCGCACATACGCCATACCGACAGCAACGGTGACACAGCGGTGTATGAGGTGCGCCAGGTGTCGCGCACGGAAGACGGCACCGTGCAGGCCCGGGTTTATCACAACAACCGGCAAACCGAGTTGTTGGTCCAGCATGTACAGGGCGACGAATGGCAACGCCTGGGGGCACCCGGCGGCGGGCAGATCACTGCAGAGCACTTGAAGGCCTGGGAGGCCTTGTCGCCGCAGGAGCAGATAAGGCTGACCCGAAAGGGCTTTGCCAAGCAGAATAAACTCACACAGAAAACCTTTGAGTTTTTCGTAAAGCCAGACGGTCAGTTAACCGATAGCGGCGTGCTCGTGCGTGATCGCCCTGCCAACGCATTCACCGCAAAGGTGACCGAAACGCATGTGCGTGATTGGAAAAACATGACCCAGGCGCAGCGTGACGAAATGACCCAGGAGGGGTTTGCTGTTCTTCATAACCTTCGGCCGGGTACGTTCAAAACGTATGCGCGCAAGGACGGTACCCTGATGACCCGCGGGGAAACGCTGATCAACTCCCCTGGTCCCGCCAAAAGTAACCAGATTACCGATGATCATTTACGCCAGTGGGATGAGCTTTTCAGGCAACCAGGCAACTCATTGACGTCAGCGCAGTTCGTGAGCCAGCACGGGCTCAGCCAACGTAGCTGGGCGCAGTACGTCAACGCGGATGGCTCATTGAAGGGAGCGGGCGCGCAGCGTCTGGAACGCGCACTGCAAAGCGCCGCACGGGCGTCCGCTGTTCAGGCCCAGACCCCCATGGCCGATCATTTGCGCGCTTGGCAGGCGTTATCATTGGAGCAGCAGCAAAGCCTTACCCCCGCAGGCTTCGCCCGGCAGCAACATCTGCACCCGAAAGTGTTCAATCGCTATGTAAAACCAGATGGTCAGTTGACCGCTATCGGCGTGGCGGTGCGCGACCGTGCACCCAATACGCCATTTTATACCGTGACTGAAACCCATATCCGTGATTGGCAAGACATGCCACAGACGGAGCGTGACGAAATGACGCTCGAGGGGTTTGCCGAGCTTTATCACGTTAATCCAGGCTCGTTCAAAACCCATGTGCGGCGAGACGGTACATTGGGGCCGGTCGGTAGAGAACTGATGGACAGGGTGGTCGGTATTGCCCCTAACAAGATTACCGACGACCACCTTCGCCAGTGGAAAGCCTATTTCGAGGACCCGAATAATGCGATCACGCAAGCGCAGTTCACAAGCGAGAACGGGCTCCATCCAGCCACTTGGAGAGACTGGGTCAACGCTGATGGTTCCTTGAAAAAGACCGCCAGCGAACGCCTTGAGCGCGCCGCACTGGGCCCGATCACCCATGTTCCCAGGGCGCGCATGGAGTTGGTCACGGCTGGGCATTTGCGCGAGTGGGAGGCGTTGCCGCCCGCGCAGCAACGAAGCCTTACACGCAGGGGCTTTGCTCGCCAGAAACATCTATCCCCGAGAACCTTTGAGTATTACGTGCAGCCTGACGGCAAACTGAGCCCTGCCGGTGTGACGGTGCGCGACCGCTCTGCCAACATGGCGGCGGGCAGGGTGACCGAAACGCATATCGATAGGTGGCAAAAGCTGACTCAGCAGGCGCGTGAGACCATGACCATGGAGGGGTTCGCCGTTCAGCATAACCTGAGTGTGCATTCGTTCAGAGCGTATGTCCGTCCTGATGGTGCCCTGTCGGCGGCCGGCGAAGCCCTGATGAAGAATGTAACCGATGGCGCCTATCGCAGGATTACCAGTGACCTTTTGCGCCAGTGGCAAGCGCTTGCCGAGAGCGCAGACAACTCCGTCACGCAGGCGCAGTTTGTGCAACAGCACAGGCTTAGTCCAGACCTCTGGAGTAAGTACGTGAGAGCGGACGGCTCGTTTACAGCGAACGCCTCGCAACGTCTGGGACGGTTACAGCAAGGCACTGGGCCGCGCCCCGTTCCTGGGCAATCGGTTACGGATACCCCACGAAAACGCCCCGCATCAGAGCCCTTGGACCCGCCACCATCAAAGGTCGGCGCCGGCACAGCGCAAGGCCTGGAGGCCCCAGCCCCCGCTTCGACAGTCCCGCCCGTGGTGATCAAGGTTGAACCCAGCGATTTCCCGACATTGCCTCGTCATCAGATCGACAACACGCTGCCGATTCTGCAGGACCCGGTGAACCCCAGAGTCAGCTTGACCCAATCACTCGAAGGCCCGATCGATGACATCCGCATCTCCCACTGGAATGGCGTGCTCGATGGGCTTGATAGCCCGACTAAGGCGAGGGTTTCAGCACAGATCAAGGCGTCGATCAAAGACTGGCTGCGCACCGAAGGCCAGCATCAGACCCGATTTGACGATGCCCTGGAGGTGGTCACGCCGTTGGACGATGGGGGGCCGGCTCGCGGCGCTTCGGTATGGGCGCGGCGCGATATCCCCCAATTTGAAGTGCTTGGCCCTTATGCAGGCAAATACCATGCAGACGAAGCGTCACTGTTCGAGGAGCAGCGCAAGCAAGGTTCGCGAGCTGTAATGACTTACCTGTTCGGTACGCGCTCGGGTACCCGGACGGTGAGCGGCCTGCACACTGGCAACACCCTGAGCCTGATCAATACCTCGCAACTGGGCGAGGGGCCTGCGTGGATGTCCAACAATGTCGTGTCCATCGCGGTCGGGAAAAACCTGACGTTCTATGTGGCGCTCAAGGACATCAAGAGAGGCGAGGAGCTACTGCTGGACTATGGACCGTTCTATAAGCCGGTGCCTGATATAGCGATCAAGCCGGACCCTGATCGCTGAGTTCAAGCGCTGGGCGAAGGGGCAAGACAAATGATGCCGGGCAGTGGGCGCCATTTGACTGTGCCCCATTGACGATCAATTGCGTCCTCAAGATGGCAACATGAACGCCTCTCAGGTTACTGTTCCTCTGTATAACGGATTCACCGGCCTTGCACCCCGGCTTACCAAGGTCACCGAATGGATAAATACACCCCCCACACCTGGCAACCCCACGAGCGGCCGAGCCTGCCTGGCTCGCCGTCGACGCCGCTGCATCCTACGCGTAAGCGCTGGCTTTTCGCGCTGGTCGGCGTGCTGGTGGCAATCACCGGCGGCTTGGGTAACGCCCTGGTCATCGCCAACCTGCAATACCTGCAAGGCGCCCTGGGCGCGACCACCGCGGAAATGGCCTGGCTGCCCGCCGCCTATGTAATGACCAACGTGTGCATGAACCTGCTGCTGGTAAAGTTTCGCCAGCAGTTCGGCCTGCGTGCGTTTACCGAGGTGTTCCTGGTGCTCTACGCGCTGGTGACCTTCGGCCACCTGTTCGTCAATGACCTCAATTCGGCGATTGCGGTACGGGCCGCCCATGGCATGGTGGGTGCGGCGCTGAGTTCGTTGGGCTTGTACTACATGATCCAGGCATTCCCGGCCAAGTGGCGGTTGAAAGCTTTGGTGTTGGGGCTGGGTACCGCGCAGTTGGCGCTGCCCCTGGCGCGGCTGTTTTCCGAAGATTTGCTGCAAATTGCCGAATGGCGCGGGCTGTACTTGTTCGAACTGGGCCTGGCGCTGATCTGCCTGGGCTGCGTGTTCCTGCTCAAGCTGCCGCCGGGCGATCGCTTCAAGACCTTTGAAAAACTCGACTTCCTCACCTTCGCCATCCTCGCCAGCGGCGTGGCGTTGCTCTGTGCGGTGCTGTCCCTGGGGCGTATTGACTGGTGGCTGGAAGCGCCGTGGATCGGCGTGGCCTCGGCCTGTTCCCTGGTACTGATCATGGCGGGGCTCGCCATCGAGCATAACCGCAGCAACCCGATGCTGATGACGCGCTGGCTGGGCAGCGGCGTGATGATCCGCCTGGCGTTGGCGGTGGTGCTGATTCGCATGGTGCTGTCCGAGCAATCCACCGGTGCGGTGGGGTTCATGCAGATGTTGAACATGAGCTACCAGCAGATGCACACCCTGTACGTGGTGATGCTGGCCGGGGCGATTGCCGGGCTGGTGGTCAGCGCGCTGACGATCAACCCGGCGCATTTGCTGATGCCGCTGATCATTTCCCTGGCGCTGATGGCGACAGGTTCGGTGATGGACAGTTTTTCCAGCAACCTGACCCGTCCGCAGAACCTCTATATCAGCCAGTTCCTGCTAGGCTTCGGCGGTACGTTCTTCCTGGGGCCGACCATGGTGCTGGGCACCAAAAACGTACTGACCAACCCGCGCAACCTGGTGAGCTTCTCGGTGATGTTCGGAATCTGCCAGAACCTTGGCGGCCTGATCGGCGCGGCGTTGCTGGGCACTTTCCAGATCGTGCGCGAGAAGTATCATTCGAGCATGATCGTCGAGCACCTGACCCTGATCGATCCGCTTGTGGCGGCGCGGGTGCAGAGTGGTGGGGCGGCCTATGGCAAGATCGTCGCTGACCCGGAACTGCGCAACCTCATGGGCATCCGCAGCCTGGCCACGGCGGCCACCCGCGAGGCGAACGTCATGGCTTACAACGATGTCTTCATGCTGATCGCGATTATCGCGATCCTGACCATGCTGTGGATCTTCACCCGTAGCCTGTGGTTGATGAGCACCACCAAGGCAATTCCTCCTGTTCAACCCAGCGGCGCAACTTCATGACTGAACCTTCAACCACCACCACGACCGCCATCGCCGCCACGCCGGAAGGCAGCACGCCCCCGGGCGCGGTGCCTACCCAATTGCGGCCCTTGCGCGTGCGTATCGTCTCGTCCCTGGGCTTTGCCGCCATCGCCATCATCGGTGTGCTGATCGTGCTGTACGCCTGGCAACTGCCGCCGTTCAGCAGTGCGGTGGAAACCACCGAGAACGCTTTGGTGCGTGGGCAGGTGACGATTATCGGCCCGCAGCTCAGCGGCTATGTGTTCGAAGTGCCGGTGCAGGACTTCCAGTACGTCAAGACCGGCGACTTGCTGGTGCGCCTGGATGACCGTATCTACAAGCAACGCCTCGACCAGGCCCTGGCGCAACTGGCGGTGCAGAAGGCCTCGTTGGCCAACGTGGTGCAGCAACGCAACAGCGCCGAAGCGACCATCAAGCTGCGCCAGGCCGCGCTGGTCGACAGTCAGGCCCAGGCACGCAAGAGCACTGCGGATTTGCGCCGCAATGAAGAACTGATCAGCGATGGCTCGGTGTCCAAACGCGAACTGGACGTGACCCGTGCGGCCAACGCACAGACCATCGCTGCCGTGGCCCAGGCCCAGGCCAGCCTGGAAATCGCCCGCCAGGATTTACAGACGGTAATCGTCAACCGCGGCTCCCTGGAGGCAGCTGTCGCGAGTGCCGAGGCGGCGGTGGAGTTGGCGCGCATTGACCTGTCCAATACACGCATCACGGCACCACGGGATGGTCAGCTCGGGCAAATCGGCGTGCGCCTGGGCGCCTACGTCAATTCCGGCGCGCAACTGATGGCGCTGGTGCCCAAGCAGTTGTGGGTGATTGCCAATATGAAAGAAACCCAGATGGACAATGTGCAGGTCGGCCAGCCGGTGACGTTCACCGTGGATGCGCTGAACCACCGCAAATTCCATGGCACGGTGCAGCATATTTCCCCGGCCACCGGTTCCGAGTTCAGCCTGTTGCAGGCGGACAACGCCACCGGCAACTTCGTCAAGATCGCCCAGCGGGTGCCGGTGCGCATCATCGTGGACCCGGACCAGGCCGAGAGTGAGCGCTTGCGGCCGGGGTTGTCGGTGGTGGTGAGTATCGATACGGCAGGGCGCCTGAAAAACAGCCCACCCTGACGTTGACGCATCCTCTGACTGTAGGAGCGAGCTTGCTCGCGAAAAACGTCAACGATAACGCGTGTTTTCTGAATGAACGCGGCGCCTGTGAGTTTTTCGCGAGCAAGCTCGCTCCTACAGTTCAGGCATTTGGAGTGCATTTCAGGTTGAATGCCAGGTGGGTTGACTGGCCTTGCTCCAGCAGCTTAAGGCCAGGCTTGCCCGCCAGGTGATGGGCATTCACCGGATGGCTCACCGGTTCGATGCAGAAAAACTCCAACCCTGGCGGGCAGTACAGCAGGAAGTAATCGGCGCCGCTGGCCTGGCATTCGAGGCGATAGCCAAGCTCCGGTTGTTCGATCACGCAGTGCCCATCCCAGCCGCAAAAGCCGTTGTCCACCAGCCCCTCTGGCAATCCTTTGAGTTGCCGAAAATCCCAGGCCTCGGGAACAGGTTCCAGCCTTGTGGGCAGCTTGGCTGCATCACTCATCCACACTTGCCTAGCCTTTGCCTGCAGCCGCGTACCCGGCCGGCGCGGCAAGTACGGATGCAAGCCCAGCCCATGCCAGGCGGGTTGCTCGGCCAAGTGAGTTACATACAATTGGATATTCAACTCACCGTTGTTCAAGCGAAACCGTTGGCGGGCGTGATAGGCGAAGGGCGTTTCGCAGCGCAGCTCCAACACCACTTCATGTTCTGACTGGCTTGTCACCTGCCATACCTGCTGCCAGGCCGAACCGTGAATCGGAAAAGGGTCAGTGGGGCTATTGGGTGCCAGTGCCAGCCAGCCATCGGGGTTGTCGAAGCCGCCGTGGGCGATGCGGTTGGACCAGGGCGCTAATGGATAGCAGCCCAGCTTGCCCGGCAGCCCGGTATTGATCGCGTGCTTGTCGCTGTGCCGCAATAGCGGTTGCCCGGTGTCGCGTACCGTCCAGTTGACGAGGCTGCCGCCGATGGCGGGGGCGAGCACCAGATGGGTGAATTGATCTGTAAGCTCAATCACGATTGACCTGCCTAGTGAAGTCAAAACAAACACTGAGGATTCAACTGTGGGAGCTGGCTTGCCTGCGATAACGATCTGTCAGTCAATGCATTCATGACTGATACACCGCTATCGCAGGCAAGCCAGCTCCCACATTGGTTTGCCTTTACAGCACCAAATGGGGCAACCACAGCGACAACGCCGGAACGTAGGTCACCGCAATCAGCACCAGGAACAACACCGCATAAAACGGCAGCAGGGCCTTCACGGTTTTCTCGATACTGGTCTTGCCCACCGCCGCGCCGACGAACAGCACTGCGCCCACCGGCGGTGTAATCAGACCGATGCCGAGGTTCACCAGCATGATCATGCCGAAGTGGACCGGGTCGACGCCGATGCCCAGGATCACCGGCATCAGGATAGGCGTGAGGATCAGGATCAGCGGCGCCATGTCCATCACCGTGCCGAGCAACAACAGCATGACGTTGATGCACATCAGGATCACGTAGCGGTTGTCCGACAGGGTCAGGAACAGCGTGGTGATCTTCGCCGGGATCTGCATCAGGGTCATGATGTAGCCGAAGCTGGCGGCGAAAGCGATCAGGATCATCACGATGGAAATGGTGCGCACCGTGCGATGCATCAGCTTGGGCAGCTCGCGCCATTTGTAGTCGCGGTAGATGAACATGGTCACGAAGAATGCCCACAACACCGCAATCGCCGCCGACTCGGTGGCGGTGAAGATGCCCGAGAGGATGCCGCCCAGGATGATCACCATGGCCATCAAGCCCCAGAGCGCATCGGCGGCGATCTTCAGCGCCTGCTTCAAGGGGATGACTTCGCCTTTGGGGTAGTCGCGCTTTTTCGCGAAGATCAGGCAGAGCACCATCAGGCACGCGCTCATTAACAGGCCCGGCACCACACCGGCCATGAACAGCGAGGCGATGGAGACGGTGCCGCCTGCCGCCAGGGAGTACAGCACCGAGTTATGGCTGGGCGGCGTCAGCAGCGCCTGCACCGAACCGCTGACGGTCACGGCGGTGGCGAATTCGCGCGGATAACCCCGCCGTTCCATTTCCGGAATCAGCACCGAGCCGACCGAGGCGGTATCGGCCACGGATGAGCCGGAAATCGCGCCAAAAAACGTCGAAGCCATGATGTTGACCAGGGACAACCCGCCACGCACAAAGCCCACCAGCACCCCGGCAAAGGCCACCAGGCGCCGCGACATACCGCCCTCGGCCATGATCGCCCCGGCCAGTACGAAGAACGGAATCGCCATCAGCGAAAACTTGTTCACCCCACCGGCAATCTGAATCATCAGGGCCTGGAACGGGATGTCGATCCACCACGCGCCAATCAGCGCCGACAGCCCCAATGCATAGGCCACCGGCATGCCGATCAGAATCAATACAACAAAGCTGCCCAACAGAATCAATGCGTCCATATCAGGCGGCCCCTTCGTTTTCTTCAACCAGGTCGAAACGCACCACCTTGCGGTTGCTCTGATCACCGAGCAGCAGCTTTTCGACCACGAACACCAGGGTCAGCACGCCGCCAATCGGGATCGGCATATAGGTGATGCCTACGCGCAGGGTAGGGATGGCGCTCATGAATTGGTTCCAGGTGGACAGGCACAGCTTGGTGCCCCAAATCGTCATGAACACGCAGATGGTGCCCATCAGCAGTTGCGAGAGGATGCCGACGAGGCGGCGTTGGACAGGCGGCAAGCGGTCAGTGATCATCGCTACCGACATGTGCGCACCGGCACGATAACTGGCAGCGGCGCCGATAAAGGTGAACACCAGCATCAGCAGGATGGCGGTGGGCTCCGGCCAGCTGGAACCGGTGCCGAGGGCGTAGCGGGTGAAGATACCCCAGGGAATGATCAAGGCGACCCCCAGGACGGAAAGACCGGCTACCCAGATGCAGGTCATGTAAAGGCGGTCATTGAAGCGCAGCAGTAAAGTCTTCATGGCGTTCACCGTGACCGGGCGCGTCGATGCCGACCGCGCCGGGCCTTATGCAGGGGCAGGGGAGGTTATTGAACCGCGTCGATGCGCTTGATCATGTCCGCATACGGCGCACCGTATTTGGCACGCACCGCCGCAGTGGCCTCATAGAAGGGCTTTTTGTCGACAGTGATGAACTCCACGCCGGCCTTCTTGAGTTTCTCTTCACTGCTGGCGGACTTGGCGTCCCAGAGCACGCGCTCATCAGCCTGGGCGGCCTTGGCGGCGGCCTTGACCATGTCCTGCTGGGCGGGGTCGAGCTTGTTCCAGGTGATTTTCGACATCACGATGGGTTCAGGCAGGATCAGGTGTTCGGTGAGGGTGTAGTACTTGGCGTTCTGGAAGTGGTTGTGTTCCAGCAAGGTCGGCGGGTTGTTTTCCGCGCCGTCGATGACCCCGGTCTGCAGGGCGCTGAAGATCTCGCCGGTGTCCATGGCAATGCCGTTGGCGCCCATGGCGTTGAAGGCTTCTATGAAAATCGGGTTGCCTTGCACGCGGATCTTCATGCCCTTGAGGTCTTCGATCTTGCGCACCGGTTTCTTGGTATAGAGATTGCGCGTGCCGCCATCCATCCAGGCCAGGGCCACCAGGCCGAACTCGGAGTTGGTGATCTTGGCGAGGATCTCGTCGCCAATCTCGCCATCGATGACCTTGCGCATATGCGCCTGGTCGCGGAATACGAACGGCAGGTTGAACACGTTCACGTCCGGCACCACCGGGCCGACGATGCCGAGGCTGACGCGGGTCATTTGCACGGCGCCGACCTGGGCCTGTTCGACCACTTCCTTCTCGGAGCCCAGCACACCACCGGGGAAATACTTGAAGGTCAGCTCGCCGTTGCTCGCCTTGGTCAGGGCCTTGCCCATGTTTTCTTCTGCGACAACGGTGGGGTAGCCAGCGGGGTGGATGTCGGCGAACTTGATTTCCAGCGCGTGGGCTGCGCTGCTGAGGGTGAAGATTGCAGCGGCGAGCAAGGTGCGTTTGAAGTCCATGGAAGTCACTCCTGTCTTGTTATTGTTGTATTCAAGGCACAGCGATTAAACGATGAAGCGGGGTTCGGGCAGTCCTTGGACGCCGGGGTTGAGGGCGAACACGCCACCAGACAGCGACTGTTCACTCGGGTCGTCGCGGATGGAGGTGACGTACAGAGTATCCAGGCGGCTGCCACCGAAGGCGCACATGGTGGGTTTTTTCACGGGCACGCTCAGGGAGCGGTCCAGGCGACCGTCAGGGGTGAAACGGTGAACCAACCCGGCGTCGTTGGCGCAGATCCAGTAACCGCCCTCGGCGTCCACCGCTGCACCGTCGGGACGTCCGGGGAAGTCGTTCATATCAATGAACAGGCGGCGATTGGACGGCGTGCCGGTCTCGATGTCGTAGTCGAACGCCCAGACCTTTTGTACCTTCGGGTGCGAATCGGAAGCGTACATCGTGCGACCATCGGGGCTGAAAGCCAGGCCGTTGAGGGTGATGAACCCCTCCAGTAGCGCGTGGGGCGCAGCCCCGGACCCATAGCGATAAAGGACGCCCTCGGCGGCGTTCAAGCCCATGTCCAGCACCATGCTGCCGGCCCAGAAACGGCCCTGGCGATCGCAGCGGCCATCGTTCAAACGCATGTCCTTGCGCGAATGCTCGATGCTGGCCAGCGGCACGGTGTCGAGGCTGCCGTCGTTGTGGGGCGTGAGTTGGAAGAAGCCGGTTTGCATGCCAGCGACCCAATTGCCTGCCTGGGTGCGCGCAATACAGGCGAGCATCTCTGGGGCTTTCCACGCCGCCAGATGGCCGGTGGCGGCGTTCCAGCGTTGCAGGCCGCCGTTGGGGATATCTACCCAATACAGGGCGTTTTCTTCGGGCACCCACACCGGGCATTCGCCCACCGCATTGCGGGCATCGACAATCAGTTCAGCAGTCATGGTCATTCCCTTGGGTTGCGGGGTACTCAGTCACCGAACGGCCCCGCGGCGCAGAACGCACCGCCCTGGTAGACCTTGGCCGGGTCATCGGCGGCCACGGGCGGTTGGGCTTCGACCTGGGCGCGGAACACTTCGGAGCTGTCTTTGGGGGCAAAGCCCAGGTGCGCGGCGTAGCGGTTGTTCCACCAGGTGTCGAGGTTGGCCGACATGCCGTACACCACGGTATGGCCGACGTTGGGCGTGTACAGCGCGCGTTCGAGCAGTTGGGTCAGGTCGTCGAAACTCAGCCAGGTGTGCATCATCCGGCGGTTCTGCGGTTGCGGGAACGAGGAGCCGATACGGATGCTCACGGTCTCGATGCCATAACGGTCGAAGTAGAAACTGGCCATGTCTTCGCCGTAGGACTTGGACAGGCCGTAGTAACTGTCCGGGCGGCGCGGGGAATGGGCGTCGAGTTGCTCGCCCTGTTTGTAGAAACCGATCACGTGATTGGAGCTGGCGAAGATCACCCGCTTGACCCCGTGGCGGCGGGCCGCTTCGTAGATATGGAAAATGCCGCTGATGTTCGCGCCCAGCACCTCTTCGAACGAGCGCTCCACCGAAACGCCGCCAAAGTGCAGGATGGCGTCGACGCCCTCTACCAACTGATGCACGGCGTGTTTGTCGGCCAGGTCGCAGGTGTGTACCTCTTCGCGAGCGTCAGTGGCGGGGGCCATTTCAGCGATATCCGAAAGGCGCAGCACCTGGGCATAAGGACGCATGCGTTCACGCAGGACTTTGCCCAGGCCGCCGGCGGCACCAGTGAGCAACAGACGGTTGAAGGGAGCGGGTGTGGTGGTGGTCATGGGCCTTCCAGATTTTTGTTGTAGGTTGTCGTATGACTATGGAGAAATAGTGTTAGGGATTCCTGGTGTTGTCAACTTCCTTCCAGGCGCATGAGATCAAATGTGGGAGCTGGCTTGCCTGCGATAGCGGTGAGTCAGAAAAGAATGTGGTAACTGGCCCGCCGCTATCGCAGGCAAGCCAGCTCCCACATGGATATGTGGCACCTTTGAGATCGGATTTGCCTTTGGAGCTACAACAACGAAATCGGATAGCTGATAAAAATCCGGTTCTCGTCGAACTCGTTATTGCTGAAATCCCGGCGCATGGTCGAGTTGCGCCACTTCACATTGAGGTTCTTCAGCGCACCGCTCTGCACCGTGTAGGCCAACTCCGACTCACGCCCCCACTCCTTGCCGTCGGTGATCGCCCCGGTGTGTACATTGCTGCCGCTGATATAGCGGTTCATCAGGGTCAGCCCCGGAACGCCGAGCACCACAAAGTTGAAGTCGTGGCGCACCTGCCAGGACTTTTCCTTGGCGTTGTCGTAGCTGGCGTTGTAGCTGTCGTTGGCCAGAGTGCCGCCGCTGGTGCCGTTGATGCGCATCCAGGCGCTGTCGCCGCTGAGTTTTTGCAGGCCAACATAGAAGGTATGGCCGTTGTATCTGGCCGAGAGCAGGGCGAACAGGGTCTTGTTATCGAGGTCGCCGGCCAGGGCGCTGCCGTCTTCCTTGCCGTTGAAGAACCCGAGGTTGGCGCCCAGGGTCCAGTCTCCCAGCGGCTGGCTGTGGGTGAGGTTGAGGTACTGCTGTTGGTAGATATCAGTCAGTTCGGCGTACCACAGGCCGACCTGGGTACGTTTGTCGTTGAAAGTGTATTCGCCGCCGCCGAAGTTGAAACGGTCCGAAGTGAACGCGGCTTTGCCGTTCATGAACATGTCTTCCATGCTCGCGTCGTTGCGTGGGCTGTTGCCCCGAAACTGGCCACCGTAGAGCGTCAGGCCGGCGATTTCATTGGAGGTGACCTGGCCGCCACGAAAGGTCTGGGGCAGGGAGCGGCCATCATCGGAACGCAAGATCGGCAACACCGGCATCCATTCGCCAACCTTCAACTCGGTCTTCGACAGCCTGGTTTTCAGCGCGACACCCAGACGCCCGAAATTGTCGGCGGGGCGGCCATCGTCATGCACCGGCAACAGTTGGGTACCGGCGGTGCCTTTGCCGCCATCAAGCTTTTGCGAATACAGGCCCAGCACGTCAATCCCGAAACCGACCGTGCCCTGGGTAAAGCCGGACTTGGCATCAAGGATAAAATTCTGCGTCCACTCTTCGGCCTTGCCCTGGGGGTTGGTCGGGTTGGTGAAGTTGCGATTGAAGTAGGCATTACGCAGGTTGAGCGTGGCCTTGGCGTCGTCGATAAAGCCTTCGGCGTTGGCACCCAGCGGCAGAGTGACGGCCAGGCTGCCGAGACCGAGAAGGCCCAGGCGAGTGCAGGAATGACGGGCGGATTGACTCACAGTGAGGCTCCCTTTGTTTTGTTGTTTTTATTATTTGTCATACGTTGTCGTACAACATTGAGCGCGATATTTGCGAGGTTTTGAGGTCGTGTCAAGCAGAAGTTATACGATGACTTGGGTGAAACGATTCAACGCAGCGGCACGGTCGCCCCTTGTAGGAGC
>NZ_JABWQK020000003.1:0-652500 GCF_014268395.2 Pseudomonas sp. SWRI22
GCTCCTACCAAAAAGCACTGACTCACAGCAGGGGTTTTCAGGCCGTTTCCACGGCCTTTTTTTTCGCCTGGGGATTGATCAATCGCTTATGTTTTTATGGAATAAATAAATGAATAAATAAGATTTATAGATATATAAATCTGCTGATAAGGTCTATCCCATCTTGGCGCCATCGCCGTACAGCGAACCGCCGACACTTGCTCAAGGAATCTCCTGCATGCTGGTCGTAACACTTGGAGGCAGTCCCAGCCAGCGGTCCCGCTCTGGGGTCTTGCTGGATAAAACCCGTCAGTGGCTGCAACAGCAGGGCGTGGAAGTGGTGAGTTACCAGGTACGGGACTTCCCGGCTGAAGACTTGCTGCATGCACGCTTCGACAGCCCCAAGGTCATCGACCTGCTGCAACAAGTCGCCAATGCCGACGGCCTTGTGATTGCCACGCCGGTGTACAAGGCGTCGTTTTCCGGGGCGTTGAAGACCGTACTGGACCTGCTGCCGGAGCGTGCGTTGGCCCATAAGGTGGTGCTGCCGATGGCGACCGGCGGCAGCATCGCCCACATGCTGGCGGTGGACTACGCCCTGAAGCCGGTGCTGTCGGCCCTCAAGGCCCAGGAATTGCTCCACGGTATTTTTGCCGAAGACAGCCAGATCGCCTATGGCGAAGGCAGCGTGCAGGCGCAACTGGTGCCGGTACTCGAACAGCGTCTGCACGAAGCCCTGGAGCAGCTCTACAGCGCCATGGCGCGCCGGCCAAAACCGCTGGACCCTGACGTATTGAATGAACGTTTGTTGAGTGCTCGCTGGAGCATCTGAGCCTCACCCCGAAAAGCTGGAAACACTCACCTTACTCAGCCGAAAACGGCCAAGCAGGTGCAGCCAAAACCCTAATCGCACAGTTGGAGAGAGCGCCATGCGCACTGTCATCTTGCGTCGTGGTCTGGTCGCACTCTTTGCTGCGGCTGTGTCCCTCGGCGCCATCGTTCAAGCCCAAGCCGCCGAGACCTTGCGGATCGGTTATCAGAAGTACGGCACCCTGGTGCTGCTCAAGGCCAAGGGCACCCTGGAAAAACGCCTGGCCGACCAAGGCGTGCAGGTGCAGTGGACCGAGTTTCCCGGTGGCCCGCAATTGCTCGAGGGCCTGAACGTTGGCTCCATCGACTTCGGCGTTACCGGCGAAACCCCACCGGTGTTCGCCCAGGCGGCCGGCGCCGATTTGCTCTACGTCGCCTACGAACCACCCGCGCCTACCAGCGAAGCGATCCTGGTGCCCAAGGACTCGCCGATCAAATCGGTTGCCGAGCTCAAGGGTAAAAAGGTCGTGCTCAACAAAGGCTCCAACGTGCACTACCTGCTAGTGCGTGCCCTGGAAGATGCCGGCCTCAACTACACCGACGTAAAGACCGTGTTCCTGCCCCCCGCCGATGCCCGTGCTGCGTTCGAGCGTGGCAGCGTGGACGCCTGGGTGATCTGGGACCCGTACCAGGCCGCCGCCGAGAAGCAACTACAAGCGCGCACCCTGCGAGACGGCACCGGGATTGCCGACAACCATCAGTTTTACCTGGCCACCAAACCCTATGCCGAACAGCACCCGCAAGTGATCAAGGCGTTGGTGGAAGAGGTGCGTGCGGTAGGCGAATGGTCCAAGGCCAACCCGCAGGAAGTGACTGAGCAGGTCGCCCCACTGCTCGGCCTGCCGGCAGATATCACCCTCACATCGGTGAAACGCCAGGGCTACGGCGCGCTGTTCCTGACCCCGGAAGTGGTCGCCGCCCAGCAGAAAATCGCAGACACCTTCTACCAACTCAAATTGATCCCCAAGCCCTTGAGCATCAAGGACGTGATCTGGACGCCACCCGCCGCGGTTGCCAAAGCGCCGTAATCCGATTTCATTCAGGAGACAACTCCATGAGCCTCAATATTTTCTGGTTCCTGCCCACCCACGGCGACGGTCATTACCTTGGCACCGCCGAAGGCGCCCGCGCTGTCGACCACGGTTACTTGCAACAAGTGGCCCAGGCTGCTGACCGCCTGGGTTTCGGCGGGGTGTTGATCCCTACGGGTCGCTCTTGCGAAGACTCGTGGTTGGTGGCCGCCTCGCTGATCCCCGTGACCCAGCGCTTGAAATTCCTGGTTGCCCTGCGCCCTGGGATCATCTCCCCGACCGTGGCCGCGCGTCAGGCCGCGACCCTGGATCGCCTGTCTGGTGGCCGTGCGCTGTTCAACCTGGTCACCGGTGGCGATCCGGAAGAACTGGCTGGCGACGGATTGTTCTTGAGCCATGAAGAGCGCTACCAGGCGTCGGTGGAATTCACCCGCATCTGGCGCCGTGTGCTGGAAGGCGAGACCGTGGACTACGACGGCGAGCACATCAGCGTCAAAGGCGCAAAATTGCTCTACCCACCGATTCAACAACCACGCCCGCCGCTGTATTTCGGGGGTTCCTCCGAAGCCGCCCAGGACCTGGCGGCCGAACAGGTCGAGATGGTGCTGACCTGGGGCGAACCGCCGGCAGCCGTTGCGGAAAAGATCGCGCAGGTACGCGCCAAGGCTGCAAAACTGGGACGCACGGTGCGCTTTGGCATTCGCTTGCATGTGATCGTGCGCGAAACCAACGACGAAGCCTGGAAAGCCGCCGACAAACTGATCTCCCACCTGGACGACGAGACCATCGCCCGCGCCCAGGCGTCCTTGGCGCGCTTCGATTCGGTGGGCCAGCAACGCATGGCAGCCTTGCACGGCGGTAGCCGTGACAACCTGGAAGTCAGCCCCAACCTGTGGGCCGGCGTCGGCCTGGTACGTGGCGGCGCAGGAACGGCGCTGGTGGGCGATGGCCCAACGGTTGCGGCGCGGGTCAAGGAGTACGCGGACCTGGGTATCGATACCTTTATCTTCTCCGGTTATCCACACCTGGAAGAGTCGTATCGGGTCGCCGAGCTGTTGTTCCCGCACCTGGATATCGAACGTCCCGAGCTGCCAAAAAGCGCCGGCTACGTCAGTCCGTTTGGCGAGATGGTGGCCAACGACATCCTTCCCAAAGCTGCGTCACAGAGCTGAGGCGCCGTTATGGACTTAGAAAAAATCAGCCATCGCGTGGCGCCCTGGGTGCTGCCGATCTTATTGCTGGCGGTGTGGCAGTTGTCGGTGTCGGCGGGTTGGTTGTCGACGCGCATTCTGCCAGCGCCGAGTGCAGTGATCGAAGCCGGGGTGAACCTGGTGGTCAGCGGCGAAATCTGGACGCACCTGGCCATCAGCGGCTGGCGCGCCGGCCTGGGCTTTGTGATCGGAGGCAGCATCGGTCTGGCCCTGGGCTTTATCACCGGCTTGTCGAAGTGGGGCGAGCGCTTGCTCGACAGCTCCGTGCAGATGATCCGCAACGTGCCGCACCTGGCGCTGATTCCGCTGGTGATCCTGTGGTTCGGCATTGATGAGACCGCGAAAATTTTCCTGGTGGCCCTGGGTACCTTGTTCCCGATCTACCTGAACACTTACCACGGCATCCGCAATGTCGACCCGGCACTGGTGGAAATGTCGCGCAGCTATGGCTTGTCCGGTTTCAGCCTGTTCTGGCAAGTGATTCTGCCGGGCGCGCTGCCGTCGATCCTGGTGGGGGTGCGCTTCGCCCTGGGCTTCATGTGGCTGACGCTGATCGTGGCGGAAACCATTTCGGCAAGTTCCGGCATCGGTTACCTCGCGATGAATGCCCGTGAATTCCTGCAAACCGACGTGGTGGTACTGGCCATCGTCATGTACGCCATCCTCGGCAAACTGGCCGACCTGGCAGCCCGTGGGCTGGAACGTGTGTGGCTGCGCTGGCACCCGGCGTATCAAGTCAAAGGAGGTGCAGCATGACGGCCCAACAACCTCCGCGTCTGTTGAAGGGTATCCCACTGGCGGTGCGCAAATTGCGCAAGGCCTTTGGTACCCGCGAAGTGCTCAAAGAGATCGACCTGCATATTCCTGCGGGGCAGTTCGTGGCTGTGGTCGGCCGCAGCGGTTGCGGCAAAAGTACCTTGCTGCGCCTGTTGGCGGGGCTGGACAAAGCCAGTGGCGGCGAGCTGCTGGCCGGCTCCGCGCCACTGCACGAAGCGATTGAAGATACACGGTTGATGTTCCAGGAAGCGCGTTTGCTGCCCTGGAAAAAGATCATCGATAACGTCGGCCTGGGCCTCAAGGGCGACTGGCGGCCCAAAGCGCTGGATGCGCTGGAAGCGGTTGGCCTGGCCGAGCGCGCCAATGAATGGCCGGCGGCGTTGTCCGGTGGCCAGAAACAGCGCGTGGCACTCGCACGGGCGTTGATCCATCAGCCGCGCCTGTTACTGCTCGATGAGCCGCTGGGCGCATTGGATGCCCTGACCCGCATCGAGATGCAGCAACTGATCGAAAACCTGTGGCGCAAGCACGGTTTCACGGTGTTGCTGGTGACCCACGACGTCAGCGAAGCCGTGGCGATTGCCGACCGCGTAATTCTGATTGAAAACGGCGAAATCGGCCTCGACCTGAACATCGATCTGCCACGCCCACGGGCCCGTGGCTCACACCGCCTGGCCGCGCTGGAAGCCGAAGTGCTCAACCGCGTGCTGTCGCTACCCGGTTCCCCACCGGAACCCGAACCTGTTTCACCGCTGCCGACGCAATTGCGTTGGGCTCAATAACTCACACAGGAAAAACACCATGACTATTAAAGCCATCAACGTGCGTAACCAGTTCAAAGGCACCATCAAGGAAATCGTGGTTGGCGACGTGCTGTCGGAAATTGACGTGCAGACCGCGTCCGGCATTGTCACCTCGGTGATCACCACCCGTTCGGTCAAGGAGTTGGAGCTGGTGATCGGCAGTGAAGTGATTGCCTTTGTGAAATCCACTGAGGTGTCGATTGCCAAGTTGTGATAACGCCACTGATCGTTCCCACGCTCTGCGTGGGAATGCCGCCTGGGGCGCTCCGCGTCCCGCTGTGCCAAAGGTGACGCAGAGCGCCACGGGATGTATTCCCACGCAGAGCGTGGGAACGATCAGCGCTTGGGCAGATAGGCCGGCAAATAAAGCCCCACATACGCGTCAAACACCCGCATCCCTTCCTCCGCCATGCGCGGCGTAATCAGCCCATGCTGATGCACCGAGCGCGCGTACACGCGGTCGCTCAACTCCAATGCCAGGGCAAACACGTCCACATCGCTCGGTAGCATTGGCACTTCAAAGTGGCGATTGAACACCGCCAGCATCAAGTCGCCCAATTCCAGATCATGCTGGCGATCGGCCTGGGTCACTTCGGTCAACCCGTGCTGAGCCAGGATCAACTGGCGCGCCGCGGCATCGTTGCTGTAGATGCTGAGCATGCGTTGTTCAACGATGTAGGACAGGTCCCGCCAATGCTTGAGCGATTCATGCTCGATGGGTGCCTGGATGGCGGCGCGAAAGGCTGCGTGAACGTCAGCGGTCAACGCCTCCAGCAACGCCGGCACACTGGCGAAAAAGTGGTACACCGATGACGGTGGTATCTGTGCTCGTTCGGCCACGCTGTAGATCGACAAACTGGCCACACCTTCGGCGGCCAGCAAGGTGCGGGCGGCGTCGAGGATCGCGTCGATCCGGGCCTGGCTGCGGGCGCGGGGTTTGCGAACAGTGGCGGGGCGGGTGGTCATGGATGTCTCCTACAAGGCAGCAGGCATTGTATGAGCAGGAATCTGTGTTGTCTGCCAAGCCGCCTTCGCGAGCAAGCCCGCTCCCACATTTAACTGCATTCCAAAGTTGAAACCCGACCCCTGTGGGAGCGGGCTTGCTCGCGAAGAGGCCAACTCGGTCTACCGGTAGAAACCCATAAAAAAACGCCACTGACCAAAATCAGCGGCGTTCTTTTATTGCAGCAACCGCTTACACGGTATGCAGGTACCAGTTGTACTCAAGGTCGGAGATGGAGTGTTCAAACTCCTCCAACTCACTTTCCTTACAGGCGACGAAGATATCGATGTATTTAGGATCGATGTACTTGGCCATCACCTCGCTGTCGTCCAACTCACGCAGCGCATCGCGCAGGTTGTTCGGCAGGCTCTGCTCGTTCTGCTCGTAGCTGTTGCCTTCCACTGGAGCGTTCGGCTCGATCTTGTTGGTCAGGCCGTGGTGTACGCCCGCCAATACCGAGGCCATCAGCAGGTAAGGGTTGGCATCGGCGCCAGCCACACGGTGTTCGATACGCACGGCATCGGACGAGCCGGTGGGTACGCGAATCGCCACGGTGCGGTTATCCAGGCCCCAGCACGGCGAGTTCGGCACGTAGAACTGTGCGCCGAAACGACGGTAGGAGTTGACGTTGGGGCACAGGAACGCCATTTGGGCGGGTAGGGTCTCCAGCACACCGCCGATCGCGTGACGCAATGCGGCGTTCTGCTCGGGATCCTCGCTGGCAAAGATGTTCTTGCCGTCCTTGTCCAGAATGGAAATGTGTACGTGCAGCCCGTTGCCTGCCTGGCCTGGGTAAGGCTTGGCCATGAACGTGGTGTCCATCTCATGGTCGTAGGCGATGTTCTTGATCAGGCGCTTGAGCAGTACCGCGTAGTCGCAGGCCTTGATCGGGTCGGCGACGTGGTGCAGGTTCACTTCGAACTGCGCCGGGGCACTTTCCTTGACGATGGCATCGGCCGGAATGCCTTGCTCCTTGGCACCTTCCAGAATGTCCTGGAGGCAGTCGACGTATTCGTCGAGGTCGTCGATCAGGTAGACCTGTGTCGAGTGCGGGCGTTTGCCGGAGATCGGCGAGCGGGGCGGTTGTGGGCGGCCGTTCACGTTCTCCTGGTCGATCAGGTAGAACTCAAGCTCGAAAGCGGCGCAGATGGTCAGACCGAGGTCGTCAAACTTGGTGACAACTTGGCGGAGCACTTCGCGCGGATCGGCGAAGAAAGGTTCACCTTCAAGTTCGTGCATGGTCATCAGCAGTTGCGCGGTGGGGCGCTTTTGCCAGGGTTCATTGCACAGGGTGTCGGGGATTGGATAACAGATTCGGTCAGCATCACCGATGTCCAGGCCCAGGCCGGTGCTTTCCACCGTAGAGCCGTTGATATCCAGGGCAAATAAAGAGGCAGGCAGGTTAATGCCCTTCTCGTAAACCTTGTGGAGGCTGGTGCGTTCGATGCGCTTACCGCGCACCACACCATTCATATCCGCAATTAGAAGGTCTACGTACAGAACCTCAGGATGATCCTTAAGGAACGCGTTCGCTTCGTTAAGCTGAACGGCACGCGGGGGTACCGACATGATGCAACACCTTTGTTGTTAAAAATATCAATCATTGATCTTTTCTGGTTTCAGTCAACCCGAACGGCCTGCCGAAGTCAAGCGAGGCATTTTTTGCCCTAAAAAAGCGCCACAAAGCCTTTTTTGCGGGGTTTTGGGGCGATTTTTTGGGTTTGAGGGGCTTGGGACCTGCAGGCTTGAGCGGGCCGTGTAGGATTTTTTACGGGGGTGTTGTGTAAAAAAATGAACAAGGCTAAGCTCGATTCAAACCCATAACAGCAATAATACCGGGGTGCTTCATGTTTCACCTGCCGCCAATCGGCGTCTCTGCCTGCTCCAGCCAGGCGTTGTCCGCAGTTCGTTCGCCCCGCGTGAATGCCCAGGCACCGGCCAATATTCTTGACGGTCCGGCCGATCTCCTTTTTGCCATCTCCGACGCCGCTGAGCGACCCTCATCCGCCGTGCCGATCATAATTGCGCACAACTTTGGCCTGAGGAATGCAACCCATGGGCAAATGGCAGGTAAGCTCCTACCCTGAATGAAAAAACGACGCGGATGCTGCGTCAACCAACGCCTGGCCTTTAATGGATGCCAGGAAACCCAGCCCAGAGGCATTTATGAGTAACAACCTCGACCAGCTCACCGATTGGTTGAAAGACCACAAGATCACAGAAGTCGAATGCATGATTGGCGACCTCACCGGTATTACCCGGGGCAAGATCTCGCCGACCAACAAGTTCATTGCCGAAAAAGGCATGCGCCTGCCCGAGAGTGTTCTGTTGCAGACCGTGACCGGCGACTATGTCGAAGACGACATCTATTACGAATTGCTCGACCCGGCCGACATCGACATGATCTGCCGCCCCGACCAGAACGCGGTATTCCTGGTGCCCTGGGCCATCGAGCCGACCGCCCAGGTGATCCACGACACCTACGACAAGCAAGGCAACCCGATCGAGCTGTCGCCGCGCAACGTGCTCAAGAAAGTCCTCAAACTCTACTCCGACCGCGGCTGGCAGCCCATCGTGGCGCCGGAGATGGAGTTCTACCTGACCAAGCGCTGCGAAGACCCGGACTTCCCGCTGCAACCGCCGATTGGCCGCTCCGGCCGCCCGGAAACCGGTCGCCAGTCCTTCTCTATAGAAGCAGCCAACGAATTCGACCCGCTGTTCGAAGACGTCTACGACTGGTGCGAACTGCAGGAACTGGACCTCGACACCCTGATCCACGAGGACGGCACCGCGCAGATGGAAATCAACTTCCGTCATGGCGACGCCCTGTCCCTGGCCGACCAGATCCTGGTGTTCAAGCGCACCATGCGTGAAGCCGCGCTCAAGCACGACGTGGCCGCCACCTTCATGGCCAAGCCCATGACCGGCGAGCCCGGCAGCGCGATGCACCTGCACCAGAGCATTATCGACATCGCCACCGGCAAGAACGTCTTCTCCAATGAAGACGGGACCATGAGCCAACTGTTCCTCAACCATATTGGCGGCCTGCAGAAATTCATCCCTGAATTGCTGCCTTTATTCGCCCCCAACGTGAACTCGTTCCGCCGCTTCCTGCCCGACACCTCGGCGCCGGTGAACGTGGAATGGGGCGAAGAAAACCGCACCGTCGGCCTGCGCGTACCGGATGCCGGCCCGCAGAATCGCCGCGTGGAAAACCGCCTGCCGGGCGCCGACGCCAACCCGTACCTGGCGATTGCCGCCAGCCTGTTGTGCGGCTACATCGGCATGGTCGAGGGCCATAACCCGAGCGCGCCGGTGGTGGGCCGTGGTTACGAGCGACGCAACCTGCGCCTGCCGTTGACCATCGAAGACGCCCTGGAACGTATGGAAAACAGCAAGACCATCGAGAAATATCTGGGGCAAAAATTCATCACAGGCTACGTCGCGGTCAAGCGGGCCGAGCATGAAAACTTCAAGCGCGTGATCAGTTCGTGGGAGCGGGAATTCCTGCTCTTCGCCGTCTGATGCGCCGGGCGCGCCCTTCAAACGGCGCGCCTTCACTGAAAAGTCTAGGAGATTGGTATGTCCAGCAACAACCCGCAAACCCGTGAATGGCAAGCCTTGAGCAATGATCACCACCTGGCGCCGTTCAGCGACTTCAAGCAATTGAAAGAGAAAGGCCCAAGGATCATCACCAAAGCCCACGGCGTTTACCTGTGGGACAGCGAAGGCAACAAGATCCTCGACGGTATGGCCGGCCTGTGGTGCGTGGCGATCGGTTACGGTCGCGATGAACTGGCCGATGCCGCCGCCAAGCAGATGAAAGAACTGCCGTACTACAACCTGTTCTTCCAGACCGCACACCCGCCGGTATTGGAGTTGGCCAAGGTCATTTCCGATGTCGCGCCGGCTGGCATGAACCACGTGTTCTTCACCGGCTCTGGCTCCGAAGGCAACGACACCATGTTGCGCATGGTCCGCCACTACTGGGCGATCAAGGGCCAGCCCAACAAGAAAACCATCATTGCCCGCAAGAATGGCTACCACGGCTCTACCGTGGCCGGCGCCAGCCTGGGCGGCATGACCTATATGCACGAGCAGGGCGACTTGCCGATCCCGGGCATTACCCACATCGCGCAGCCGTACTGGTTTGGCGAAGGCGGCGACATGAGCCCCGAGGAGTTCGGTGTGTGGGCGGCCAACCAGTTGGAAGAGAAAATCCTGGAGCTGGGCGTGGACAACGTCGGCGCCTTTATTGCCGAGCCGATCCAGGGTGCCGGTGGCGTGATCGTGCCGCCTGCCACGTACTGGCCGCGCATCAAGGAAATCCTCGCCAAGTACGACATCCTGTTTGTCGCCGACGAAGTAATCTGCGGCTTCGGCCGTACCGGTGAGTGGTTCGGTAGCGATTTCTACGACCTCAAGCCGCACATGATGACCATCGCCAAGGGCCTGACCTCGGGCTACGTGCCCATGGGCGGCCTGATCGTGCGTGACGAAGTGGTGGAGGTGCTCAACGAAGGGGGCGATTTCAACCACGGCTTTACCTACTCCGGCCACCCGGTGGCCGCGGCCGTGGCGCTGGAAAACATCCGCATCCTGCGCGATGAAAACATCGTTAACCGTGTGCACGACGAAACGGCACCGTATTTGCAAAAGCGTCTGAGGGAACTGGGCGATCATCCGCTGGTGGGTGAAGTCCGCGGCGTCGGTATGCTCGGTGCGATCGAGCTGGTGCAGGACAAGGCGACGCGCAAGCGTCATGAAGGCAAAGGCGCGGGCATGATCTGCCGAACCTTCTGCTTTGAAAATGGCCTGATCATGCGCGCCGTGGGCGACACTATGATCATTTCGCCGCCACTGGTCATCAGCAAGGCTGAAATCGACGAGCTGGTAACCAAGGCCCGCCATTGCCTGGACCTGACTTTGGCTGCCTTGCAGGGCTAAGTGCTAGGCTCAGTGCGCGGTGCACTGGGCAGTTAAAAATGCAGGGGCTTTGGTTGAAAGCCGGCCCTTGAACTTGCCAGACTGTCGCCCTGTTTTGTTGCCCTTCGGTTGGGCCGTAAAACATACAACGCTTGTGGCCCAAAAAAGAAAAAATTGGAGCATCACCAAATGAAGGCATTAGGTTTGAAGAACGCTGGCAAGACCCTCCTCGCCTTGTCCCTGATGGGTGCAATGGCGGGCGCGGCCCAGGCAGACAATAAAGTGCTGCATGTCTACAACTGGTCCGACTACATTGCACCGGACACCATCGCCAACTTTGAAAAAGAGTCGGGCATCAAAGTGGTGTACGACGTTTTTGACAGCAACGAAACCCTGGAAGCCAAGTTGCTGGCAGGCAAGTCCGGCTACGACATCGTTGTGCCGTCGAACAGCTTCCTCGCCAAGCAGATCAAGGCCGGTGTCTACCAGGAGCTGGACAAGTCCAAGCTGTCCAACTACGACAACCTGAACAAATCCCTGCTCAAGGCCGTATCGGTCAGCGACCCGGACAACAAGCACGCCTTCCCGTACATGTGGGGCTCGATGGGCATCGGCTACAACCCGGAGAAGGTCAAGGCCGCACTGGGCGTGGACAAGATCGACTCCTGGGACGTACTGATGAAGCCGGAAAACATCGCCAAGCTGAAAAGCTGCGGCGTGAGCTTCCTCGATTCGCCAACCGAAATGCTGCCGGTAGCGCTGCATTACCTGGGCCTGCCGACCGACACTACGAAGAAGGCTGATCTGAAACAGGCCGAAGACCTGTTCATGAAAATCCGTCCTTCGATCGGCTACTTCCACTCCTCCAAGTACATCTCCGACCTGGCCAACGGCAACATCTGCGTGGCTGTGGGCTACTCGGGTGACATCGAGCAGGCCAAAACCCGCGCGGCTGAAGCCGGTGGCAAGGTCAAGATCGCCTACGACATTCCCAAGGAAGGTGCTGGCAGCTTCTTCGACATGGTCGCCATTCCCAAGGATGCCGAAAACGTCGAGGCTGCCTACGCATTCATGAACTACCTGCTCAAGCCAGACGTCATGGCCGCGATCACCAACAGTGTGCGTTTCCCGAACGGTAACGAGAAAGCCACTGCCCTGGTCGATAAAGACATCACCAGCGACCCGGGTATTTATCCGTCGGCCGAAGTGCAATCCAAGCTCTACGCCATTGCCGACATGCCGGCGGCAACTCAGCGTGAAATGACCCGTAGCTGGACCAAGATCAAGTCCGGTAAATAACGCACAAACCTGTAGGAGCGAGCTCGCTCGCGAAAATCGTCAACGATAACGCGGGGCCTCTGATAGCCCGCGATGCCTGTGAGTTCTTCGCGAGCAAGCTCGCTCCTACAAACAGTGGCAGCCGTACAGAAAATAAATGACAGAAAGTTTTGCCGGATCGGTTTATCGACGGTAAGTTGCGCGCCGGTTTTGTTGCCGGGCAACAACTTCAAGGCCCCCAACTATTCAAGAGGACCTCCACTTGCCAATTTCTTTATTTCGCAAAGCCATGCTGGTGGGTGCAGGTATCACGCTGGCTGCCAGCGTACAGGCCGCACCGACGGTGCATATTTATAACTGGTCGGACTACATCGGCCCCGACACCCTGGCCAACTTCGAAAAGGCCAGCGGCATCAAGCCTGTGTATGACGTGTTTGACTCCAACGAAACCCTGGAAGGCAAGTTGCTCGCCGGGCGTACCGGCTACGACGTCGTGGTGCCGTCCAACCATTTCCTGGGCAAGCAGATCAAGGCTGGAGCGTTCCAGAAGCTCGACAAGTCACTGCTGACAAACTACGCCAACCTCGACCCGGTGCTGCTCAAGCGCCTGGAAAAGAACGACCCGGGCAACCAGTACGCGGTGCCGTACCTGTGGGGCACCAACGGCATTGGCTACAACGTCGATAAGGTCAAGGAAGTGCTGGGTGTCGACAAGATCGACTCCTGGGCGGTGTTGTTCGAACCGGAAAACATGAAGAAGTTGGCCACTTGCGGCGTGTCGTTCATGGACTCGGCCGATGAAATGCTACCGGCGGTACTCAACTATATGGGCCTGGACCCCAACAGCACCAACCCGGCCGACTACAAGAAAGCCGAGGAAAAACTGCTGAAAGTGCGGCCCTACGTGACCTACTTCCATTCCTCCAAATACATCTCGGACCTGGCCAACGGCAACATCTGCGTGGCGGCCGGTTTCTCCGGCGATGTGTTCCAGGCCAAGGCCCGTGCGGCGGAGGCGGGCAAAGGCGTGAACATCGCCTACACGATTCCCAAAGAAGGCGGCAACCTGTGGTTCGACGTGCTGGCGATTCCCAAGGATGCCAGCAACGTCAAGGAAGCTCACGCCTTCATCAACTATTTGCTGCAGCCTGAGGTGATCGCTCAGGTCAGCGATCAAGTCGGTTACGCCAACCCTAACCCAGGGGCGGACAAACTGATGGAGCAATCGATACGCACCGACGAAGCGGTTTACCCACCGCAGGCGGTTCTCGAGCGGACATTCGTCAACTTTGAGCTACCCCCGAAAGTGCAGCGTTTAATGACCCGTAGCTGGACCAAGGTCAAGACGGGCAAGTAAGGCTAAAACTATCCAAGGCTGGCCCGCATTGGGCCGGCTGCACAGTTTTTTTTGGGAGTTTCGTAAATGGCAGTTGCCTCCGGCGCCTATAAGAAAGCCCTCGAGGGCGACCAGACACCGAAAAAGGTGCTGGTCAAAATCGACCGGGTCACGAAGAAGTTCGACGAGACGATTGCCGTGGACGATGTGTCCCTGGAAATCAAGAAAGGCGAGATCTTCGCCTTGCTCGGCGGTTCGGGTTCGGGCAAATCCACCTTGCTGCGCATGCTTGCAGGTTTCGAGCGCCCAACCGAAGGTCGCATCTACCTCGACGGTGTGGACATCACCGACATGCCGCCCTACGAGCGGCCGATCAACATGATGTTCCAGTCCTACGCTTTGTTCCCGCACATGACCGTGGCGCAGAACATCGCCTTCGGCTTGCAACAGGACAAGATCCCCAAGGCTGAAGTCGACGCACGCGTGGCCGAGATGCTCAAGCTGGTGCAGATGAGCCAGTACGCCAAGCGCAAGCCGCACCAATTGTCCGGCGGCCAGCGCCAGCGTGTGGCCTTGGCCCGCTCCTTGGCCAAGCGCCCGAAGCTGCTGCTGCTCGATGAGCCGATGGGCGCACTGGACAAGAAGCTGCGCTCGCAGATGCAACTGGAGTTGGTGGAGATCATCGAGCGCGTTGGGGTGACCTGCGTGATGGTGACTCACGACCAGGAAGAAGCCATGACCATGGCCGAACGCATCGCGATCATGCACCTGGGCTGGATCGCCCAGATCGGCAGCCCCATCGATATCTACGAAACCCCTACCAGCCGCCTGGTGTGCGAGTTCATCGGCAACGTCAACATCTTCGACACCCAGGTGGTGGACGACGCCGAAGGCCACGCGGTGCTCAAGTGCCCGGACCTGGACCGCGACATCTACGTAGGCTACGGCATCGCCACCTCGGTGGAAGACAAGTCGGTGACCTACGCGATTCGCCCGGAAAAACTGCTGGTCACCACCGAAATGCCGACCTGCGAACACAACTGGTCCAGCGGCAAGGTGCACGACATCGCCTACCTGGGAGGCCACTCGGTGTTCTACGTGGAGCTGCCGAGCGGCAAGCTGGTGCAGTCTTTCGTCGCCAACGCCGAACGCCGTGGCCAGCGCCCAACCTGGGGTGACCAGGTGTACGTGTGGTGGGAAGACGACAGCGGCGTGGTACTTCGCTCATGAACATGAAGAAATTCAAGCGGCGCTTGGATCGCATCGTGCCCAATGGCAAGCAGGTGGTCATCGGGATTCCCTTCCTCTGGCTGTTCCTGTTTTTCGCACTGCCGTTTTTCATCGTGCTGAAAATCAGCTTTGCCGAAGCCGATGTGGCGATCCCGCCCTATACCGAGATCTATACCTACGTTGAGCAAAAGCTGGAGGTGGTGCTGAACCTGGCCAACTACAGCTTGCTGGCGGGCGACGAGTTGTACATCGCCGCCTACCTGGGCTCGCTGAAGATGGCGTTTTTCAGCACGCTGCTGTGCCTGCTGATCGGCTACCCGATGGCCTACGCCATTGCCACCGCGCGCAAAGAGATGCAGACCGTGCTGGTGCTGCTGATCATGATGCCCACCTGGACCGCGATCCTGATCCGGGTGTATGCGTGGATGGGCATCCTCAGCAACAACGGCCTGCTCAATGGCTTCCTGATGTCCATGGGCTTGATCAACGAGCCGCTGCAGATCCTCAACACCAACATCGCGGTGTACATCGGCGTGGTCTATTCGTACCTGCCGTTCATGATCCTGCCCCTGTACGCCAACCTGGTGAAGCACGACCAGAGTCTGCTGGAAGCCGCTTCGGACCTCGGTTCGAGCACCTTCAACAGCTTCTGGAAAATCACCGTGCCGCTGTCCAAGAACGGCATCATCGCCGGTTGCATGCTGGTGTTTATCCCGGTGGTGGGCGAGTTCGTGATTCCTGAACTGCTCGGCGGCCCGGAAACCCTGATGATCGGTAAGGTGTTGTGGCAAGAGTTCTTCAACAACCGTGACTGGCCGGTGGCGTCTGCCCTGGCGGTGGTGATGCTGGCGATCCTGATCGTGCCGATCATCCTGTTCAACCGCAGCCAAGCCAAAGAGCTGGAGGGCAAGATATGAAGCGCTTTCGTTTCTCCAGCTTCATGCTGGTCGCAGGCTTGTTGTTCATCTACCTGCCGATGTTGATCCTGGTGATCTACTCGTTCAACGAATCCAAGCTGGTGACAGTGTGGGGCGGTTGGTCGATCAAGTGGTACGTGGGCCTGTTGGACAACACCCAGTTGATGGGCTCGGTGGCCCGCTCCCTGGAAATTGCCTGCTACACGGCGGTGGCGGCTGTAGCGTTGGGTACCCTGGCGGCCTTCGTGCTGACGCGCATCAGCCAGTTCAAGGGCCGCACGCTGTTCGGTGGCCTGGTGACGGCGCCGTTGGTGATGCCGGAAGTGATCACCGGCCTGTCGCTGTTGCTGCTGTTCGTGGCCATGGCGCAGATGATCGGCTGGCCCCAGGAGCGTGGCATCGTCACCATCTGGATCGCCCACACCACCTTCTGTGCGGCGTATGTGGCGGTGGTGGTGTCGGCGCGCTTGCGTGAGCTGGACCTGTCGATCGAAGAAGCGGCGATGGACCTGGGCGCGCGGCCGTGGAAGGTGTTCTTCCTGATCACCATCCCGATGATCGCGCCATCGCTGGCAGCGGGCGGCATGATGTCGTTCGCGCTATCGCTGGACGATCTGGTACTGGCCAGCTTCGTGTCGGGCCCCGGTTCCACCACCTTGCCGATGGAAGTGTTCTCGGCGGTGCGTCTGGGGGTTAAACCCGAGATCAACGCCGTGGCGAGCCTGATTCTGTTGGCGGTGTCGCTGGTGACCTTCCTGGTGTGGTTCTTCAGCCGTCGGGCCGAAGAGCATCGCAAGAAGGCTATTCAGCAAGCGATTGAAGAAGCCGCGGCGGATGGCTGGCAACAGCCGGACAAGCGCCGGGCGCCAGCGCCGGTCTGACTGCCGACGCGATCCACTGTAGGAGCGAGCTTGCTCGCGAAGAACGTTAACGATGACGCTGGGTACCTGACACCCAGCGGCGCTCTCAGGTTTTTCGCGAGCAAGCTCGCTCCTACAGTGGGGTTTAGCTATGCAGCCCACGGCGACGTGCGGATCACCTGCACAAAATTCATCGGCTTGAACCCCGGCTCCTGGTCCACCAGCACGTCGGTCTTAACATTTCCAAACGTGGTCTGCGGGCGATGGCGCAAACCGTCGGCGAACGCGCAGATAATGCACTCCTTGAACCCTTCACCCCGTGGATGCGCGTGCACCACCGCTTCGCGCTGCACCGTGGAAAATGCGGCGTAGTCCATGCCCAACACGTCCATTTCCACCCCGGCGGTTACCAGTGCTACGGTGGGGCGCAGGTGTTGCGGCACACCCGGCGTGGTGTGCAGGGCGATGGACAGCCACACTTGTTCGATATCGTCATCGCTCAACCCATAGGGCTTGAGAAATGCGGCGGCGGCGTTGGCGCCGTCCACTTCAAAGCGCTCGTCGTCACTGCGGTGGCCTTCCACCAGGCCCAGGTCATGGAACATCGCGCCGACGTAGAGCAACTCCGGGTTGTAGGCCAATTGCTTGCGCTCACCGCTCAAGGCGCCGAACAGGAAGACGCGGCGCGAATGGTGGTAGAGCAGGTCCGATTCGACGTCGCGGATGTATTCGGTGGTGGCCCTGGCCAAGGCGCTATCAGGGATCTGAATACCGGCTATGGTGATGCTCATGGTGGATCTCCTCTGGAAAGACTTCAGTCTGGTCCCATGACCCTGAAGCGGCTATTGCGACAGGGAGGCGATCCCGGCCAATGTGCCGCCACATCGTGCCAAGCATGTAGGCGATCCCCTGTGGGAGCTGGCTTGCCTGCGATAGCATCACCTCGGTGTACCTGAGGTACCGAGTCGTCTGCATCGCAGGCAAGCCAGCTCCCACAAGGGGGTCGCGTTTATCCAGTTGGAAAAAGGTGTTTGTGACCATGGGCAAAACCGTCGCCATCCTGATCTTCCCCGGTGTCCAGTCGCTGGACGTGAGCGGGCCGATGGATGTGTTCTGCGAGGCCAACCGCTTCCTGGCGCCCGAGGATCACTATCGGCTGGAAGTACTCGGCTTTGGCCACGGCGCCATGGCGGCGTCCAACGGTTTGTCACTGCAGGCGCACAAGCACTACAGCGAAGCCCGGCAACCCTATGACCTGTTGCTGGTCGCCGGTGGCCCGCAGTTACCCTTCGAGGATTTCGGCTTCGAGTTTGACGCTTGGCTGCGCGCGGCCGCCGCGAAGGCGCAGCGCTTCGGCTCGATCTGCAATGGCGCCTTCATGCTGGCCCGTGCAGGTCTGCTGGACGGCAAGACCGTCACTACCCATTGGAACGATGCCGCCAGCCTGGCGCGCCTGTGTCCCTCGGCCCAGGTCGAAGCCGACCTTCTCTATGTGCAGGACGGCAAGCTCTACACCTCCGCTGGGGTCACGGCAGGTATCGACCTGTCGTTGTACTTGCTGGCCCAGGATCACGGCCCGGAAGTGGCCCTGAGCGTGGCCAAGCGCCTGGTGGTGTTCACCCAGCGCTCGGGCGGGCAATCGCAGTTCAGCCCGTTCCTCACGCCCCATGCCGAAACCACCTCGGCGGTGGCGCTGGTGCAGTTGTACGTGCTGGCCAACCTGACGGGAGACTTGACCATTGCCGACCTGGCCAAGGCGGCCAATATGAGTGCGCGTAATTTCTCCCGGGTGTTCGCCCGTGAAGCGCGGATTACGCCGGCGGAATTTGTCGAGAGGGCGCGCGTGGATGCGGCACGGGTGATGCTTGAAAGCAGCCACGCACCGCTTAAAACCGTGGCCTATCAATGCGGCTTTCGCGACGCCCAGCACATGCGCAGTGTGTTCAACCGCCGGCTGGGCGTCACGCCGCAACAGTTCAGGCTTAACTTTGCGGCGCCGGTTTGAGCGTGGGAACGATGCGTGATCGTTCCCACGCTCTGCGTGGTAACGCCTCTTGGGACGCTCTGCGTCCCGCTTCTAAGGGCGGACGCGAAGCGTCTACGGCTGCATTCCCACGCGGAGCGTGGGAACGATCATCGGGCGGGCAGCAGTTTCAAGGTGCCGCGGGTATTGGCCGTCACTTCCTCCTCACTGAAGTGCGCCTGCTCATACCTGCCCTCGATATAGCTCTGCGCCTGGTCGCCATAGTGCGTATCAAAGGGCACACCGCTTTGCCCCACCGGGTTGATGGTGAGGGCGTGGGCCGGGTCGGCGAAGTCGATCAGGCGCCGTGTCGACGGGCCGTAGGTCACAGGCCACGGCGCCGGGCCAATCGGTGCGGTCTGGTTGTTCGGCACTTCGTGGCTGCCCGGTGCCGGGAAGGGGCCGACGTTGAAGATTTTATCCAGCGGTTTTTGCAGGCCCAGCGGGTGGCCGTGGGTCAGGGTGTGCGCCTTGCCCCACTGCCACTGTGCCGGGTCATCGCCGAACGTAGCCTTGAGGTGGGCCAGGCTATTGTCCCAGGCGAGCTTGACGGTGTCGGCCCGATTGCCGTTCCACCAGGGCGAGTCTGCCGACGCGGCCAGGCGGGGCAATGCGGCGTCGATCACGCGGGTGCCGAGCAGGGTCTTGAACAAGGCATCGCCGAGTTTGGGGTGAAAGGTTGCGTCGCTGAGGTTGAACAGCAACTGGTTGAACAGCGTGGCATTGGTGGAGTCCAGCGGGTAGTCACCCTTCCAGTTGGCAAGCTGCTCCACCAGTTTGAGTTGCGCCGGGTCCTTGACCACCTCGCGCAGCACCGGCAACAGCGGTGCCAGCAGGCGTGGGCCGTAGGCGGTGGTGGTGCCCAGTTGCAGGGCCTGGCTGTTGGTCACATCCCACTTCACGCTTGTGTCGCTCAACTGCGCGTTCAACTGCTGGCCGCGGTCAGCCAAGTTGTAATAACCGGGGATCGGCATGCCGGTGGGCGATGCCGGCTGGGCATTGGCGGACACCACATAGCCGCGCGGCGGGTTTTCTTCCTGGGGGTTGGCACTGAAGGGGTAGAAACCCAGCTTGTCGGCCTGGGCAGTGCTACCGTCGATGATGAACGCCGGGTTGACGCCGGCCGGGCGGATCGGCAACTGCGCTGCCGCCCACCAGCCGATATCGCCTTTGGCATTGGCCCACACGATGTTCAGGCCTGGCGCCGACACCTTGGCGGCTGCGGCACGTGCCTTGGGCAGGGTGTCGGCACGGTTGAGCTGATAGAAACCATCGAGGATCGGGTTTTCACTGTCCAGGAACGCCCACCACATGGCAATCGGTGTGCTGCCGGCGTTATCACCGAGCACGTCGTTGATGATCGGGCCGTGGGGCGAGCGGCGCAGGGTGAGGGTTACCGGCGCCTGGCCCTTGACCTGGATCTGCTGCTCGCTGCTGCTCATGTCCACCCATTGGCCGTGATACCAAACCTGGTTGGGGTTGTCCGGGTTGACCTTCTCGGCGACCAGGTCGAGGTCGTCGTTCTGGAACATGGTCAGGCTCCAGCCGAAGTCCAGGTTGTGCCCCAGGAACGCCACCGGTACCAGCGCGTTGTGGTAGCCGTACAACTCGAAGCCTGGCGCCGACAGCTGCGCCTCGTACCAGACCGAAGGCACCGAGAAACGGATATGAGGGTCACCCGCCAGCAACGGTTTGCCGCTTTGGGTATGACTGCCGCTGACGGCCCAGGCATTGCTGCCTTCGAACTGCGGCAGGCCGTTGTCGGCCAGGGCCTTTTCGCTCAGGGCGGCGATGGCGCCAAGCGTCTGCCAATCGCTGGCCGCCAGGTTGAGGGCGCCCTTGGGTTGCCAGTCGAGATCGAAGACGTTCAAGTAGGCGCTGCCCAGCCGGTCGCGCACGTAGGTCAGTACCGGCTCGGTACGAAAGGCTGCGGCAAAGCTGTAGGCCATGTACCCGGCGACGCTGATGCTGTCTTCGGCGGTAAACGGGCGCTTGGCGATGCCCAGCACATCGAATTCCATGGGGCTGGCGTGGCTGTCCTGATACTGGTTGATCCCGTCCAGGTAGGCTTGCAGGGCCTTGGACGAGGCTGAGCCAGGGTCCATGTGCTCCACATAGCTCAAGGCACGCTCGCGAATGCGCAGGCTGCGAAACAGCTTATCGGTCTCCAGCAGCTTGGGCCCCAGCACCTCGGCCAGTTCGCCACGGGCCAGGCGCCGCATGATCTCCATCTGGAACAGGCGGTCCTGGGCATGCACATAGCCCAGGGCGCGGTACAGGTCGGCTTCGTTTTCGGCGCGTATATGCGGTACGCCACGGTCGTCGTAGCGCACCGTGACCGAGCCTTGCAGGTGCGCCAGCGTCACCGTGCCCTGGCGCGTGGGTTGTTTGCTGTAGACGTACCAACCGACGCCCAGGGCGACCAGCACAATCAGCACCGCAAAAACCTGCAAGACGCGCTTCATGAATATTCCTTACCAAAGTGGACGGACTACAGATCCTTAGGCCACGAACAATAGCAGCCTACCGCGAGGGTGTGAGTGGCATTCACTTCGCGTCCGGCTCCGAGGGCCTTGAGAATTGGCTCGATAAAACTGTTGCTGGCGTTGCACGTCAGGCCTTCGCTGTAGGGGCCGAAATACGCCAGCTTGCCGGTGCGGTCCCAAATGCCCACGGCCGGGCTGGCGGGTATTTTGTCGGCGCCGGGCAGGGCATCGAGGACTTTCAGATGGCGCAGGTTCTCGGGCAACTGGCCGTGGCTGCCGGGTTTTTGCAGGGCATAGAACTCCACCCCTTGGGGCGCGTACTGCTCGATCAACTCGCCCAGGTGTTGCTGGTTACCGACATTGCACGGGCACGCCGGGTCCCAGAAGTGCACCAGGCGAATCGGGCCAGGGCCGCTGAGAGCTGCGGGTAGTTGCAGCGCATCGCCGGAAAATACCGCGGTGTGTTCGCTGAAGGCGCGCAGGTAGCGGCCCTGGAACCAGTCATAGGCCGCCCACAGCACCCCGGCGCAGATAATCAGGATCAGGCTGGCGAACAGGGCGTTACGGTAGGGCGGTCGCATTGGATGTATCCTCGCAGGTCGCGTAGCTTGCCATGCTTGTCCTGACAGATGAATATCGCAGCTCGATATTCATCTTCACCGCAAGTCTGGAAGCCTTTATGCCCGTCACCTTTGACCCTGATCATCTGCGCGAAAGCTTGCGCCCCCTGGTGGATGCGCAGCCGCTGTCAGCCGAGGCGAGGGTTTACCAGCGTTTCTACGGGCTCGACCTAGCCGCACGTCAGGTGCCGGCGGTGAGCCGCCTGGGGCGCTTGCAGGTGGATGGGTTCGAGGTGGTGGCCCAGGTCTGGTGGCCGCCAGCGCCAGTGGCGACGATGTTCCTGTTCCACGGTTTCTACGATCACATGGGGCTGTATCGCCATGTGGTGGATTGGGCGTTGGACCAGGGCTTCGTGGTGATCGCCTGCGACCTGCCTGGCCATGGCTTGTCCAGCGGCGCACGCGCCAGCATCGATGACTTTGCGGTGTACCAGAGCGTGGTGCAGGCCTTGTTCGTCGAGGCCAAGGCGCTGCAATTGCCGCATCCCTGGCACCTGTTCGGGCAAAGCACCGGCGGCGCCATCGTGGTGGACCATCTGCTCAACCACGGCGCCCAAAGCCCGGCCCAGGGCAAGACCTTCCTGCTGTCGCCGTTGGTGCGGCCGCGTGCCTGGGGTTGGTCGCAGGTCAGCTATTACCTGCTGCGCCCGTTCGTCAAAGGCATCGCCCGGCGTTTCAGCGATAACTCCAACGACCCTGCGTTCAAGCCGTTCCTGGAAGCCGACCCGCTGCAGCCTCGCCAATTGCCGACCGCCTGGGTGGGGTCGCTGGCGCGCTGGATCAAACGCATCGAAGCCGCACCACGCAGCCCCCGGCGCCCGGTGATCGTGCAGGGTGAGGAAGATATGACGGTGGACTGGCAGCACAATTTGCAGGTGTTGCGGGGTAAGTTCGACCGGCCTGAGGTGTTGATGCTCAAGCGGGGTAGGCATCACTTGGCCAATGAAATTCCGCAGATTCGCGAAGCATATTTTAACTTCCTCACGGATCACCTGAAATAACGCAGTCCAAATGTGGGAGCTGGCTTGCCTGCGATAGCGGTGTCACTGACACAGCGCAATCGCAGGCAAGCCAGCTCCGACAGGGTTTACTGCGTCAGGCTTGAGGTGCTTTGACCAACGGCAAGCCCTGCGCGAATGGCTGCAAGGGCGGCCTGGTAATACGCCTTGCCCTCCGGCGACTCGGCAAAGGTGGCGAACTCTTCCAGCTCCGGGTCGGACAAATCCCGATAGACATACAGCAAGGTATTGTTCAAATCCTTGTCGATCTGCTGCATCAACCGCTCGCGCTGGCCATTCAACATTCCTTGCGCCTGACCGCCGCCGAGCAGGCCTGGGATCATCTGGCTCAAGCTGTCGGCCGCCACGCCAGCAATCGCCAGGCTGACCTCGGCGCCGGCCTCGCGGGCGGGCAGGGCCTGGGCCAAGTGGCCGATGATCAGGCTGCGGGTGGCATCGGCTTCAAGTTTAGGCAGACCCTGGGCGTTTTTTGCCAGTTGGTCGCGGCGCGTGGCCAGCAACTCGGCGGCGACGATCTTGCGGCCCAGGGGCGATTGGAAAAACGCCAGGGCAGGTTTCGGGTCGGGCAAGTGCTTGCGCAATTGCGCCTCGGCACGCTGGTCCATGGCCTGGGCGGCAAAGCGTTTATTACTGTTGTCCACCAGCGCCTGGTACACCACCGGCGGCAGGCTATTGCGGTAGCGCTGCTGGGCGGCACTGAGGGCGTCATTGAAGTGCGCACGTTGTTCGGCCCAGCCGGCGACCTTGTACAACTGGTCATGGCCGTCTGCCCAGGCGGGCAAAACGCAGAACATCAACACAGAAAAAAACAAACGACGCATAAGGACTCCTGTCAGTCGGCCACTATTGTCCGTGTCGGGCGTAGGATTTGTCGAGAAGTCCTATCAGTCACCTGACTAAAGTGTATTCAGACGCTCAACGGCGCTGTCGGATTTTCAGGCGTATGGATACTATGCGCGCCATGCAAATACCCCTCGATCACCCGCTGCTGCAACGCATCGTCGACGACCTGGCCGAAAAAGGCTGGTCGCAGCAAAATGGCTTCCTGCCCCAGGCTCTGACCCTGGAGCTGGCGGCTGAGTGCCGTAAACGTGCGGCGCAAGGTGAACTGGCGCCCGCAGCAGTAGGTCGTGGGCCGGCCCAGGAGATTCGCGAGGGCATTCGCGGTGACCATATCCAGTGGTTGGAGGAGGGGGACGCGCCTATCTGCGATACCTACATGGGCGTGATGGACGGCCTGCGCCTGGCGATGAATCGCAGCCTGTTCCTGGGCCTGGAAGATTTCGAAAGCCACTTCGCGATGTATCCGCCGGGCGCGTTTTACCTCAAGCATGTAGACCGTTTTCGCGATGACGACCGGCGCATGGTCTCGGCGGTGATCTACTTGAACGACGCCTGGCTACCCGAGCACGGCGGCCAACTGCGCATGTACCTCAAGGGCGGTGTCGAATACGACGTGGTGCCCACCGGGGGCTGCCTGGTGGTATTCCTGTCGGGCGAGGTGCCTCACGAAGTCCTGCCCGCTACGCGCGAACGCCTGTCCTTGACGGGCTGGTTTCGCCGGCGGGGCAACGAGCCGTTTTAAACATGGAAAAGATTCTGGTCAGCCGCTGCCTGCTCGGGCACAAGGTGCGCTATGACGGCGGGGCCAGCGGCCCATTCGACCAACTGGCGGTGTGGCAAGCTGAAGGCCGCGTGGTTGCCATCTGCCCGGAAGTGGCGGGCGGCTTGCCCACACCGCGGCCCTCGGCCGAAATCCCAGGCGGGCAGGGCATCGACGTGTGGGAAGGCCGCGCCCAGGTGCTGACGGCCGAGGGCGAAGACTTCACCAGCGCCTTTGTCGACGGTGCCCGCCAGGCCTTGGCGCTGGTGCAACGGCATCACATCCGCATCGCCATTCTCAAGGCTAACAGCCCATCCTGCGGCAATCTGTTGACTTATGACGGCACCTTCAGCGGGGTGAAGGTCAGTGGCGAAGGCGTTACGGCTGCGCTGCTCAAACGCCATGGTGTGCAGGTGTTCAGTGAGTTGCAGTTGCCAGAGGCGGCGATTGCCCTCACGCAGCTTTAGGAAGCTTAAACAGATCAAATGTGGGAGCAGGCAAGCCAGCTCCCACATTTATTGCGCCTTGAGCCATTTCTGCGACAGCGCCTTCAACCGGCCATCGTCCTTAACCCGCTTCAACGCCCCGTTCAAACTGGTCTTGAACGCCGGGTTGCCCTTCTGGAACGGGATCGCCAATGCCGGCTTCTGGTGATAAGGCTCACTGAAATCGAAACGATCCTCAAGCTCGGCAGTCATAGCCATATGGTTAATGGCCACGTCGTACTTGCCAGTTTCCACACCGGAAAGCAGGTCCGCGTTATCGGTGGTGATAAACGAGGAGCGCACCTCCATTTCCTTGGCCAGCAGTTCACCCAGCTCCACTTCAAAGCCTGCGAGTTTGTCGCCCTCTTTGAAATTGTACGGCGGGGTATTGGCTTCCAGGGCGATGCGCAGTTCACCGCGATCGTTGACGTCGTCAATCAGTTCGGCATGAGCCAAGGGGCTCAGAAGAGGAAGCAACAGCAACAGGCCAGGCGAAAAGCGCATGGTCACTCCTAAAGAATTCGTACAGGCGAGGCGCCATTCAGCAACGTTTTGTTATGGTGTCGGGTGCCTTGGACCGCAATTTATCGCGAAGTTGTCATAACCCTACAGATTTCACAGAAAAACTGGAGAAGCGAATGAAAGCCCTTTTGTCCCGTGCAACGATTGCCAGCCTTTTGCTGGGTACCTCGATGTTGGCCAGTGCCGCAGACCTTCCTCGTACGCCTGCGCCTGAAGGTGCCGAAGTGTTCATCGTCTCGCCGAAAGATGGCGCCACCGTTGATAAAACCTTCACCGTCAAATTCGGCGTCAAGAAGCTGGACCTGGAACCGATCGACAAGCAAGTGCCTAACGCCGGGCACCACCACCTGTTGGTAGACCAGAAGGTGGAGTCGCTCAACGCCAATGAGGCGATCCCGGCCACGCCTACCTCGATTCACTTCGGCAAGGCGCAGACCGAAACCGAGCTGACCCTGACGCCAGGCAAGCACACCCTGCAACTGGTGGCCGGCGACAACGTGCATCGCCAGTTTGAGCCCACAGTCGCTTCGAAAGTGATCACCGTTAACGTCAAATAAAAAAACGGGAGCCCGTTGCGGGGCTCCCGTTTTTATTTGTAGGAGCGAGCTTGCTCGCGAAAATCCCAAGGGCACCGCGTTTAAACAGCTTAAACGCGTCATCGTTGACGTTCTTCGCGAGCAAGCTCGCTCCTACTAGAACAACACGCGGCTACGAATAGTGCCGTTGATGTGCTGCAGCTTCTCTTGCGCCAGGTCCGAGTACTCGGCGTCGACGTCGATCACCACGTAGCCGACCTTCTCGTTGGTCTGCAGGAACTGACCGGAGATGTTGATGCCGTTTTCCGCGAAGACCTTGTTGATCTCCATCATCACGCCAGGGATGTTCTGGTGGATGTGCAGCAGACGGTGCTTGCCCGGGTGAGCCGGCAGGGCCACTTCCGGGAAGTTGACCGACGATACCGAGGTACCGTTGTCGCTGTACTTGACCAGTTTTTCCGAGACTTCCAGGCCGATGTTGGCTTGGGCTTCAGCGGTGGAGCCGCCGATGTGCGGGGTCAGGATCACGTTGTCCAGGCCACGCAGCGGGCTTTCGAAGATGTCATCGTTGGAGCGTGGCTCCACCGGGAACACGTCGATGGCAGCGCCGATCAGGTGCTTGTCCTTGATCGCGTCGGCCAGGGCATCCAGCTCGACCACGGTGCCGCGAGCGGCGTTGATCAGGATCCCGCCTTTCTTGATCGCGCGGATTTCCTTCTCACCGATCATCCACTGGGTCTCGGCCGTTTCCGGAACGTGCAGGGTGACGATGTCGGACATGCCCAGCAGCTCGGTCAGGCTGGCCACTTGGGTGGCGTTGCCCAATGGCAGCTTGGTCAAGGTGTCGTAGAAGAACACCTGCATACCCAGGCCTTCAGCCAACACCGACAGTTGCGTGCCGATCGAGCCGTAGCCGACGATGCCCAGCTTCTTGCCGCGGATTTCGAAGGAGTTGGCCGCGCTCTTGATCCAGCCGCCACGGTGGCAGGAAGCGTTCTTCTCAGGGATACCGCGCAGCAGCAGGATGGCCTCGGCCAGCACCAGCTCCGCAACGGAACGGGTGTTGGAGTACGGTGCGTTGAACACCGCGATGCCGCGCTCTCGCGCTGCATTGAGGTCGACCTGGTTGGTGCCGATGCAGAAACAGCCGACAGCCACGAGTTTCTTGGCGTGGTCGAAGATCTCTTCGGTCAGCTGAGTGCGGGAGCGAATGCCGATAAAGTGCGCGTCGGCGATCTTTTCCTTGAGCTGGGCTTCCGGCAGAGAACTGGTGATGTACTCAATGCTGGTGTACCCGGCGGCTTTCAGAACGTCGACAGCCGATGGGTGGACGCCTTCCAGAAGAAGGAACTTGATCTTGCTCTTATCGAGAGAAGTCTTGCTCATCTGCGTAAACCTGTATCCCGGAGAAAATTGGCAGGGAGTCGAGCAGCGCAAGCTGACCCGGACGGCAGGAAAGCCGTCACCGCAGAAACGCCCTTTGGGTCTGTCCTGCGGGGGCGGTATGCTAGCATACGCACCCCGCTAAACACCTATTCCTGCGACGTGAAGCGTTCTCAGGATGACCATGAATTGTTCGAGAGTTCTGTCGATGACCCATCCTGCCCTGATTGATGAGCTAAAGACCCTGGTTGAGCCCGGCAAAGTGCTGACCGACGCCGACTCCCTGGAGGCTTACGGCAAGGATTGGACCAAGCACTTCGCTCCCGCACCTAGCGCCATCGTGTTCCCCAAGACCACCGAGCAGGTGCAGGCCATCGTGCGGTGGGCCAATGAGCACAAGGTGGCGCTGGTGCCATCGGGCGGGCGCACGGGCTTGTCGGCTGCTGCCGTTGCCGCCAACGGCGAAGTGGTGGTGTCGTTCGACTATATGAACCAGATCCTCGACGTGAACCTCACCGACCGCACCGCCGTGTGCCAGCCGGGTGTGGTCACCAAGCAACTGCAGAACGTCGCAGAAGAAAACGGCCTGTATTATCCGGTGGACTTCGCCTCGTCCGGTTCCAGTCAGATTGGCGGCAATATCGGCACCAATGCCGGCGGGATCAAAGTGATTCGCTACGGTATGACCCGCAACTGGGTGGCCGGCATGAAGGTCGTCACTGGCAAAGGCGATGTGCTGGAGCTGAACCGCGACCTGATCAAGAACGCCACTGGCTACGACATGCGCCAGCTGTTTATCGGCGCTGAGGGCACCCTGGGCTTTGTGGTCGAAGCCACCATGCGCCTGGACCGTGCGCCAAAGAACCTCACGGCGATGGTGCTCGGCACGACTGATTTCGACTCGATCATGCCGGTGCTGCACGCCTTCCAGAGCAAGCTAGACCTGACCGCCTTCGAATTCTTCTCGGACAAGGCCCTGGCCAAAGTCCTTGGCCGTGGCGACGTGCCGGCGCCGTTCGAAACCGAGTGCCCGTTCTACGCGTTGCTGGAATTTGAAGCCACCACCGAAGAAGTCGCCAACCACGCTCTGGAAACTTTCGAACATTGCGTGGAGCAGGGCTGGGTGCTGGATGGCGTGATGAGCCAGAGCGAAACCCAACTGCACAACCTGTGGAAACTGCGCGAGTACATCTCCGAAACCATTTCCCACTGGACGCCGTACAAGAACGACATCTCGGTGACCGTGTCGAAAGTGCCGGCGTTTCTGAGCGAAATTGACGCGATCGTCGGTGAACACTACCCGGACTTCGAAATCGTCTGGTTCGGCCATATCGGTGACGGCAACCTGCACCTGAACATCCTCAAGCCGGAAAACCTGAGCAAAGACGAGTTCTTTGCCAAGTGCGCCACCGTTAACAAGTGGGTATTCGAGACCGTCGCCAAGTACAACGGCTCGATCTCCGCCGAGCACGGCGTGGGCATGACCAAGCGCGATTACCTGACCTACAGCCGTTCACCGGTTGAAATCGAATACATGAAGGCCGTCAAAGCCGTGTTCGACCCTAACGGGATCATGAACCCCGGCAAGATCTTCGCTGTTTAACCGCACCTGAAGGAGTCGTTCCATGAGCTACCAGCACAAGTATGTCGACGGCACCAACATCCACTTCCCGGTGGGTAAAGTGGTGTGCATCGGGCGTAACTACGCCGAACACGCCAAGGAACTGGACAACCCGGTACCCACCGAGCCGCTGCTGTTCATCAAGCCGGGCAGCTGCGTGGTGCCGTTGGAAGGTGGCTTTGCCATTCCGACCGAGCGTGGTTCGGTGCACTACGAAGCGGAAATCGCCGTATTGATCGGCAAGCCTTTGTCCGCCAAGCCGAGCCGGGAAGAAGTGCTGGACGCCATCTCCGGCTTCGCTCCGGCCCTGGACCTGACCCTGCGCGACAAACAGGCCGAGCTCAAAGCCAAGGGCTTGCCGTGGGAAATCGCCAAGTCTTTCGATGGCGCGGCGGTGATTGCCCCCTTCGTGGTCAGCAGTACCTTTGCAGACGTGACCGATATCGGCATTCGCCTGAGCATCAACGGTGAAGTGCGCCAGGACGGCAACAGCGCGCAGATGCTCAACCCGATTGTGCCGATGATTCAGTACATGGCGGGTTGCTTCTCCCTCCAAGCGGGCGACGTGATCCTGACCGGCACCCCGGCGGGCGTTGGCCCGTTGAATGTGGGGGATGAAGTGGTGTTGGAGCTGGCGGGTGTCAATCGCTTCGAAAGCGTTGTGCGCTAAATCACTGCCAAACTGCAATTAAACTGTGGGAACGGGCTTGCCCGCGATGGCAGTGTGACAGTCACTGAATAGTTGACTGAACACCCTCAATCGCGGGCAAGCCCGCTCCCACAGTTGTTTGTGTACATCTGCAGGATCCGGCGTTTTGCATTTTTTTCACACGCCATCCGGATAATTCCCTGCTCTTGCGCGCGGGGCCTTGAATCCTGTGCTATCCCCTAAAGCTGACTTTCCGGAAAAGCGCTCAATGGTCGTGCCTCTGCCCACTTCGAAAACCTCGCTCCGCTCTCGCTTGTCCATGCGCTGGTATTCCTGGGTGTTCTTGGCCGGTGCCATTTTGTATGGCGTCGCCTGGGCCATGCACTGGGACGATCGCGGTCTGCTGTGGGTACTGGAGCGTTTCGAGAGTTCGGCCGAACGCCGGGAAAGTGTGTGGCTGCCGGACTATCACGCGGTGATCGACGCCAAGTTGCTGCCCGGTATGGAGAAGGACGAGGCATCAGACCTGTCCTATAACCCGCAGACCAAAACCCTGTTTTCAGTGATGGGCAAGAACCCCTTCTTGGTCGAACTGAGCCTGCAAGGCGATGTGTTGCGCAAAATGCCGCTCAACGGTTGGAACAACCCGGAAGGCGTGGCGTTGATGGAAAACGGCTTGATGGCGGTAGTCGATGAACGCGATCACAGCCTGACCGTGGTCAAGGTCGACGCCGGTACTACGGCGCTGAACAAGGCCGATTTCCCCAGCCATGACCTGGGCCCGTCCAAAGATCAGAACAAAGCCTTTGAAGCCGTCACCTGGGACAAGCGCAACCAGCAGCTGGTGCTGGGCGAAGAGCGTCCGCCGGCCTTGTTCACCTGGAAAAGCGATGGCAATACGCTGACCGGCGACAAGCAAAAACTGGCCAGCACCGAACTGGATGTGCGCAACCTGTCGGCCCTGTCCATCGACCCACGTACCGGGCATTTGCTGGTGCTGTCGGCCGATTCCCACCTGCTGCTGGAACTGGATGAAACGGGCGAGCAAGTCAGCTTCATGACCTTGCTTGGCGGCTTCAATGGCCTGAAAGACACGATCCCACGTGCCGAAGGCGTGACCATGGACGAGAGCGGCAATCTGTACATGGTCAGTGAGCCAAACCTGTTCTATCGCTTTGAAAAGCAGAAATAACTGACGAATTACGTCAGAGTTTTCTTTATAAACGGCATTCGCCAGGCAGTCCGGTGCGTTTAAGTTTAAATTCAGGTGACCTTGATATCTATTCGCCAGTTTTTTCTCTGAGCCCGCCCCGATGCGTCGACTTGCCCGCCCCAAACCTGCTGTTTTTATCCTGCTGTTGCTCGCCTTGGTCGCTGCCGGGCTGGTGGCACAGCAGTTCCGTCTGTTCGAACGCGCCTGGTTCAACTGGCAGGTGTGGTACCAGCCTGCGGATGAGCGCGCCATTGGCCTGGCGGACTACCGTGTCACCCTCGAAGGCCAGGTGATCGAAGGGCTCGACGACGATGTCTCGGCCCTGACCTACGACCCCGTGCGCAAAAGCCTGTTTACCGTCACCAATAAAAACGCCGAACTGGTCGAGTTGTCGCTGGAGGGCAAGATCCTGCGGCGCATTCCGCTGGTGGGCTTTGGCGATGCCGAAGCGGTGGAATTTATCAGCGACAACATCTACGTCATCAGCGATGAGCGCCAGCAGCGCTTGATCAAAGTGCATGTGGACGATGACACCAAGTTCCTCGACGCCGCCGATGCGGAGCAAATGACCCTGGGCGTGCACGTTGGCGGCAACAAGGGCTTTGAAGGGTTGGCCTACGACTCGGTGGGCAAGCGCTTGTTCGTGGCCAAGGAACGCGACCCCATGCTGATCTACGAGGTGCACGGGTTTCCCCATTTCAAGCCGGAAAAAACCTATTCGGTACATGTGATCAACAACCCCAAGCGCGATGCCGGGCTGTTTGTGCGCGACCTGTCGAGCCTGCAATACGACGAGCGCAGTGGCCATCTGTTGGCGCTGTCGGATGAGTCGTTCCTGGTCTTGGAGCTGGATATTGATGGTCGCCCTCTAAGCAGTCTGTCGTTGCTTAAAGGGCGTCATGGGCTGAGCAAGCGCGTGCCCCAGGCCGAAGGGATCGCCATGGATGACGACGGCACGCTGTACATGGTCAGCGAGCCCAACCTGTTTTACGTGTTCAAGAAACCCTGATCAGAACATCCATTGCACACCCAGTGAATAACCGGTCTGGCTGCCTTCAGCATGCCCTAGGCGGCCATTGACCTCGGCAAACACGCCCAACTGTGGGGTGATCGCCAGTTGGCTGCCGAGTTGTGCGCGAGCGAAGCTCTTATCCACTGAACCCAGCCTGGCGGTGCGGGCCTGGCCATCGGCGCGTGCGGTGAGTTGCAGGTCGTCCAGGCGGCCGTCGGCCAATTCCTTGACCCAGGCGATGTCGCCGTAGGGCATCAGGTTCAGGCCATAGGGCAGGGCAACAGCGCCGCGCACGCGCCAACCGAGGCTGGCTTCCAGCGAGTCGAAAGACTGCTCTTCGTACTCCAGGGCCGTGCGCAGGCTCTGCTTTTCGTGGAACTTGTCGATGCGGTAATGGCTGTAGTCCAGGCCGGCGAACGGCCCGCTCTTGATCGCGCCAAAGTCAAAGTCATAGCCACCCAGCACTCGTGCGCCCAACGCCAGGGCATCGGTGTCGCCCGTCAGTTGCTGGTTGAGCAGGATCGGCCCGCCATTGGCCTGGATGACCAGGTTGCGCTTGGAGTCGAAGCGCGTGTGGCCCACGCTCAGGTCACCGGCCAGCCAGCTTGGCCCGCCATCGTTGAGCAGTGCATAGACGGCTGCCTGCCAGGTGTCGCTGTCGAGCTTGCCGCGATGCTCCAGTTTGTCGCGCCCATTGAGGTAGCTGAGGCTGGCGCCGATATTCAGGCTTGAAGTCAGTTGGTAGTCGCCGAGGGCATGCAGGCCCACGCGCCGGGCTTCGGGGTTGGGGGTACTGTCGAAGCCGCTGTCCGGGTTGTATTCACCATCCACGCCGATCTCGCCATCGAAGCTGCCGACCTCGCGGCTGGCCGCTTGCAGGGTCAGCCAACGGCGATCATGCAGGCGCACCAGGGCCTGATGCTGGCGCTGCAGGTTGTCTTGCATATTGCGCGCAACGGCACCGCCAGAAGCGGTCGAGGCCATCAGGTCGGCGTTGGTCAGTTCCAGTACCAGGCGGCTGAGCAGGCGTGAATAGTCGCGCAGGCGCTGGTCGATGCGCGCCTGGCCGAACGCATCGGTCAGCACGGCTTTGTTGTCTTCGTTCGGGTCGTGCCAGGTCGAGCCGCCGGGGATTTTCGGGTTGTCGGTCTGGGTGTAGCCGTCCAGGTCGCCCAGTTCCCAGTTGGTGGCCTCTATATAAAGGATCGGGATATTCAGCGGTTCGAACGCTTCACCATCGCTGCAGCAGCCCGTGCCCTTCGGGTACTGCGGGTCGAGGCCGGGGTTGCTGAACAAGGGAATGTTCAACTCCTTGGCGATCTGGAAGGCGTGCTCGCGCAAGGAGGCCAAGGCCGGGTTGGCGGTGCTGTTCTGGCCGGCGTGGGCATACATCATGTCGCCGGTGATCAGGCTGTCGAGGTTGATCATCGCGAGCATGTTGGCACGCTGGCTGGCGCTGAGTGAGTCGACAAAGGCACGGGAGCCGCGCAGGCCTTCTTCTTCGGCGCCGAAGCCAACGATTTGCAGGCCATTTTCCAGTGACAGGCCGCCGAGGTTCTTCGCCACCTCGGTCAACACGCTGGCGCCGGAACCGTTGTCATCCAGGCCTTGCAGGGTCGGGCGGCCGAAGTAAGTGTCGAAGTGCGCGCCAATCACCACGTACTGGGCCTTGGTACCAGCGGCAGAGGCCACCACGTTTTGCGAAGCCCGGCTGCCGTTGTTCCAGGTGAAGTCCTGGCGGCTGAAGCTATAGGCCGTGCCCATCTGGCTCTGCATCCAGTCGGCTGCCCCGGCAAAATTTGCCGTGCCTCGATATCGGCCAGGGTAGTCGTTGATCAGTTTTTCCAGGGTGGTGTTGGCGTGCTGGCCGTAATCGTAGGCCTGGGTATGCGTGGACAGCAGGGCACCGGCAACGCTGATGGCGAAGGCTAGAGGCTTTATCACAAGGTCTTCCTTGAGGTGATAGGAATGTGCAAGCCCAGACCCTTTGCACAATGCGCGCCTCATTCCATGGGCGGCTGCGAATTGGCGCATTGTTAAACGCGTGGGTCGCGTGGCTGTAATTTGTAACGGATTGGATACCAGGCGTGGCAGGGGATGCCGTGACAGAGCGCACGGTTTTGGCGAGGAGTGCTGCGAAAAGTAGCGTTTTTGTTACATCGCTCTAGAGTCGAGCGCTAACACATGTGGGAGCTGGCTTGCCTGCGATGGCATCGCCTCGGTATCCATTGATACACCGAGTCGTCTGCATCGCGGGCAAGCCCGGCTCCCACAGGGTCAGGCCTTGAGGGTTTTCACGCCTTCCGGGGTGCCCAGCAGCAATACATCCGCCGGGCGCGCCGCGAACAGGCCGTTGGTGACCACGCCCACAATGGCGTTGATCTGCGTCTCAAGCTCCACCGGGTTGGTGATCTGCATATTGAACACGTCGAGGATGATGTTGCCGTTGTCGGTCAACACACCTTCGCGGTACACCGGGTCGCCGCCCAGTTTCACCAGCTCGCGGGCCACGTGGCTGCGGGCCATGGGGATGACTTCCACCGGCAGTGGGAACGTGCCCAGCACGGGAACCAGCTTGCTCGCGTCGGCGATGCAAATGAAGGTCTTGGCCACGGCCGCGACAATCTTCTCGCGGGTCAGGGCCGCGCCGCCGCCTTTGATCAGGTTCAGGTGCTCGTCGCTTTCATCGGCGCCGTCGACGTAGAACTCCAGGTCGCTCACGGTGTTGAGCTCGTACACCGGAATGCCATGGCCCTTGAGGCGGGCGGCGGTGGCTTCGGAACTGGCCACGGCGCCGTCGAACGCGCCCTTGTGCCGGGCCAGTGCGTCGATAAAGCAGTTGGCGGTGGAACCGGTGCCGACACCGACGATGCTCTTGTCGTCGAGCTTAGGAAGGATTAAATCGACAGCGGCCTGGGCCACTGCCTGTTTGAGTTGATCCTGGGTCATGCGGGCTCCGGAACGGGCGGGGAATTAACGAGGGCGGCGAGTATAACCCAACAAAACCTCGGGATTCGTGTGGTCGCCCGGCCAAACGCTGGGTTAGACTCCTTGGCCCTGCCCAACCCGTGAAGTAGATGCCTGCCGATGCTTGAACACTACGTCAAAAAAATCCTCACCTCGCGTGTTTACGACATCGCCGTGGAAACCCCCTTGCAGACTGCCCGCCAGCTCTCCGAGCGGCTGGGTAACAAGATTTGGCTCAAGCGCGAAGACTTGCAGCCGGTGTTCTCGTTCAAGATTCGCGGCGCCTACAACAAGCTGACCCAGCTCAGTGCCGAAGAACGTGCGCGCGGCGTCGTCACCGCGTCGGCCGGCAACCATGCCCAGGGCCTGGCCCTGGCGGCCAAGGTGCTGGGGGTGAAAGCCACCATCGTGATGCCCAAGACCACCCCGGAGATCAAGGTCGAAGGCGTGCGCTCCCGTGGCGGCAAAGTGGTGCTGCACGGTGATTCCTTCCCGGAAGCCCTGGCCTACTCGCTCAAGTTGGTCGACGAAAAAGGCTACGTCTACATCCACCCCTACGATGATCCGCACACCATTGCCGGGCAGGGCACCGTGGCGATGGAAATCCTGCGCCAGCACCCAGGGTCGCTGGACGCGATTTTCGTACCGGTGGGCGGCGGCGGTCTGATCGCCGGGATTGCGGCGTACGTGAAATACCTGCGCCCGGAGATCAAGATCATCGGCGTGGAGCCGGACGATTCCAACTGCCTGCAAGCCGCCATGGCGGCGGGCGAGCGCGTGGTATTGCCGACCGTCGGCCTCTTTGCCGACGGCGTGGCAGTGGCGCAGATCGGCCAGCACACCTTCGACATCTGCAAAGACTATGTGGATGAAGTGATCACCGTCAGCACCGATGAAATCTGTGCGGCGATCAAGGACATCTACGACGACACCCGCTCCATCACCGAGCCGGCGGGTGCGCTGGGCGTGGCCGGGATCAAAAAGTACGTCGAGACCCGCGGTGTCAGCGGCCAGACCTTTGTCGCCATCGACTCGGGCGCCAACGTCAACTTCGACCGTTTGCGCCATGTGGCCGAGCGCGCCGAACTCGGTGAAGGCCGTGAGGCCATCATCGCGGTGACCATCCCCGAGCGGCCGGGCAGCTTCAAGGCCTTCTGCGAGGCGGTGGGCAAGCGCCAGATCACCGAATTCAATTACCGCTACCACTCCGGCAGCGAAGCGCACATTTTCGTCGGCGTGCAGACCCACCCGGAGAACGACCCGCGCAGCGCGTTGGTGGCCAGCCTGACCAGCCAGGGTTTCCCGGTGCTGGACCTTACCAAGAACGAACTGGCCAAGTTGCACATTCGCCATATGGTCGGCGGGCATGCTGCCAAAGTCAGCGACGAGCTGGTGTTTCGTTTCGAGTTTCCGGAGCGGCCGGGGGCGTTGTTCAACTTTCTCCACAAGCTCGGCGGGCGCTGGAACATCTCGATGTTCCACTACCGCAACCACGGCGCGGCTGACGGCCGAGTGGTGGCGGGCTTGCAAGTACCGGCGGACGAGCGCCACCTGGTGCCTGCCGCGTTGGCGCAAATCGGTTACCCGTACTGGGATGAAAGCGAAAACCCGGCTTACCAGCTGTTCCTCGGTTGAGCGACTACGCTGACTGAGCGGCCTATAAGGAATAGAGACCATGGAAACGCTGACCACCCTCAAGGTGATCCACATCACCGCCACCGTATTGCTGCTGCTCAGCGGCCTCGGCCTGGCCGTATTGGCGTGGCGTAAACGCAGCGCCGGCCCGGCCGCGACCGTGCAGCGCCCCTGGGCATTTGTATGGCTGCTGATGGGAATTTGCCTGGTGAGCATGCCCTTTACCGGATGGTGGCTGGTGCACTTGCTCGGCTGGCCATTGGGGCAAACCTGGATCTTGGGCTCCAGCATCCTCTACACCGTGGCGGCGCTGGCCTGGTTCTGGCTGGTGGCGCGGCTCAATCGGCTGCGCAAGGGCGAGGGCGGGAGCCTGAATTTCACCCTGGTGCTGGCGGTGGTCAGCCTGGTGGGGTTTGTGGCGATTGCAGGGCTCATGGGCGCCAAGCCTGTTTGAAACCGCGTCGCCTTCATCGCAGGCAAGCCAGCTCCCACACTTGACCGGATTCCAACATGAGAACAGGGTCAAAATGTGGGAGCTGGCTTGCCTGCGATAGCGTTGTCAGCTGCGCAGCGTAATCACCGGCCAACCCCGTTTCTGGGCCTCAGCACGAAGATTCGGATCCGGATCCACTGCCACCGGGTGCGTCACCTGCTCCAGCAACGGCAAATCATTCATCGAATCGCTGTAGAAGTAGCTGTCTTCCAGGCTATGCCCGGTTTCTTCCAACCAGCGGTTCAAACGCGTCACCTTGCCCTCGCGAAAGCACGGCACATCGGTGCTGCGCCCGGTATAACGGCCATCCACCATTTCGCACTCGGTGGCGATCAGAGTCTCGACGCCCAGGCGGGCGGCAATTGGCGCGGTGACGAAGCGGTTGGTGGCGGTGATGATCACCAGCTTGTCACCGGCGGCGCGGTGCTTGGCCAGCAGTTCAACGGCCTTGGGAAGCATGATGGGCTCGATGCAGTCGCGCATGTAGTCGTTGTGCCACGCGTCCAGCTGGGCCGTCTCGGTGCGGCCGAGGATTTCCAGGCAGAAGTTCAAGTAGGCGGCGTTATCCAGCCGGCCGGCCAGGTAGTCCTGGTAGAACTCGTCGTTGCGGGCCTTGTAGGCTACCGCGTCGAGAATCCCGCGTTCACACAGGTAATCGCCCCAGGCGTGATCGCTGTCACCGCCCAGAAGGGTATTGTCCAAGTCGAATAAAGCCAGGCGCATTGCAGTTACTCGCTGAAAAGTCTGTAAAAAGGCGTCCAGAATACGGTCTTTTCACAAGAGTGCACATAAGGTAAGAAGCCTCGTTGCCGCTGGAACAACCTTTGTGGAACAATGCGGCGACATGCGTTTGCGAGGTTGTTGCCGTGATCGACCCCGATGGTTTCCGTCCTAATGTCGGCATTATTCTGACGAATGATGCCGGACAGGTGCTATGGGCTCGCCGAATCAACCAAGATGCCTGGCAGTTTCCTCAAGGTGGAATCAACCCCGACGAAACCCCTGAAGACGCCTTGTACCGTGAGTTGAACGAAGAAGTCGGCCTTGAGCGCGAAGATGTGCAAATTCTGGCCTGTACCCGTGGCTGGTTGCGCTATCGTTTGCCGCAACGCCTGGTGCGTACCCACAGCCAACCGCTGTGCATCGGCCAGAAGCAGAAATGGTTTCTTTTGCGCCTGATCTCCAACGAGCAGCGGGTGCGGATGGATTTGACCGGTAAACCGGAGTTCGATGGCTGGCGCTGGGTCAGCTATTGGTATCCGTTGGGCCAGGTGGTGACATTCAAGCGCGAGGTTTATCGTCGCGCTCTCAAAGAGCTTGCCCCGCGCCTTTTAGCGCGCGACTGACGACGGAGTTCGACCCCGAGCCATGCTCAATACGCTGCGCAAGATCGTCCAGGAAGTTAACTCCGCCAAGGATCTCAAGGCGGCGTTGGGGATTATTGTGTTGCGCGTCAAGGAAGCCATGGGCAGCCAGGTCTGCTCGGTTTACCTGCTGGACCCCGAGACCAACCGTTTTGTGCTGATGGCCACGGAGGGCTTGAACAAGCGCTCCATCGGCAAGGTCAGCATGGCGCCCAATGAAGGTCTGGTGGGCCTGGTGGGGACGCGTGAAGAACCCCTGAACCTCGAGAACGCGGCCGATCACCCGCGTTATCGCTACTTTGCCGAAACCGGTGAAGAGCGCTACGCCTCGTTCCTTGGCGCACCGATCATTCACCACCGCCGTGTTGTCGGCGTGTTGGTCATCCAGCAAAAAGAGCGTCGCCAGTTCGACGAAGGCGAAGAAGCCTTCCTGGTGACCATGAGCGCGCAACTGGCCGGGGTTATCGCCCACGCCGAAGCGACCGGCTCGATTCGCGGCCTGGGGCGCCAGGGCAAGGGCATCCAGGAAGCCAAGTTCGTCGGCGTACCGGGTTCGCCAGGCGCCGCGGTGGGTACCGCGGTGGTCATGCTGCCGCCAGCCGACCTCGATGTGGTGCCGGACAAGAGCGTCAGTGACATCGACGCCGAGATCAAACTGTTCAAGACCGCCCTCGAAGGCGTGCGCGCCGACATGCGCAACCTGTCGACCAAGCTGGCCACCCAGTTGCGTCCCGAAGAGCGTGCGCTGTTCGACGTGTACCAGATGATGCTCGACGACGCGTCCCTGGGTAACGAAGTCAAGACCGTGATCAAGACCGGCCAGTGGGCCCAGGGCGCGTTGCGCCAGGTGGTCACCGATCACGTCAACCGTTTCGAAATGATGGACGACGCCTACCTGCGCGAGCGGGCATCGGATGTGCGCGACCTGGGTCGCCGTCTGTTGGCGTACCTGCAGGAAGACCGCAGCACCAACATGGTCTTCCCCGATAACACCATCCTGGTCAGTGAAGAATTGACCGCCACCCAGCTTGGCGAAGTGCCTGAAGGCAAGCTGGTAGGCCTGGTCTCGGTATTGGGCTCGGGTAACTCCCACGTGGCGATCCTGGCCCGGGCCATGGGCATCCCGACGGTGATGGGCCTGGTGGACCTGCCGTACTCCAAGGTCGATGGCATCGACATGATCGTCGACGGGCATCGCGGCGAGGTATTCACCAACCCCAGCGACGTGCTGCGCAAGCAATACGCCGAGGTGGTGGAAGAAGAGAAGCAACTGGCCCAGGGCCTGGATTCGCTGCGCGAGCTGCCGTGTGTCACCCCCGATGGCCACCGCGTACCGCTGCTGGTCAACACCGGCCTGCTGGCGGATGTAGCCCGTGCGCAACAACGCGGCGCCGAAGGGGTGGGTCTGTACCGCACCGAAGTGCCGTTCATGATCAACCAGCGTTTCCCGAGTGAGAAGGAGCAGCTGGCGATTTATCGCGAGCAACTGCAAGCCTTCCACCCGTTACCGGTGACGATGCGCAGCCTGGATATTGGCGGCGACAAGTCACTGTCCTATTTCCCGATCAAGGAAGACAACCCCTTCCTTGGCTGGCGCGGTATTCGCGTTACCCTCGACCATCCCGAAATCTTCCTCGTCCAGACCCGTGCCATGCTCAAGGCCAGCGAGGGCTTGAACAACCTGCGTATCCTGCTGCCGATGATCTCCGGCACCCATGAACTGGAAGAAGCCCTGCACCTGATCCACCGCGCCTGGGGCGAAGTGCGCGACGAAGGCGCCGATGTGCCGATGCCGCCGATTGGCGTGATGATCGAAATCCCTGCGGCGGTGTACCAGGCCAAGGAACTGGCGCGGCAGGTGGACTTCCTGTCGGTAGGCTCCAACGACCTGACCCAGTACCTGCTGGCCGTGGACCGTAACAACCCACGGGTGGCCGACCTCTACGACTACCTGCACCCGGCGGTGCTGCAAGCGCTGCAACACGTAGTGCGCGACGCCCATGCCGAAGGCAAGCCGGTGAGTATCTGCGGCGAAATGGCCGGTGACCCGGCGGCGGCGGTGCTGTTAATGGCGATGGGCTTTGACAGCCTGTCGATGAACGCCACCAACTTGCCGAAAGTGAAGTGGATGCTGCGCCAGGTGGAATTGAGCAGGGCCAAGGATTTGCTCGCCGAGTTGATGACTATCGACAACCCGCAGGTTATCCACAGCTCGCTGCAATTGGCGCTGAAAAACCTGGGGTTGACCCGGATGATCAACCCGGCCTCGGCCAAAAACCTGTAGGAGCGAGCTTCTAGCAGATCGTTCCCGCGCTCTGCGTGGGAATGCAGCCCTGGACGCTCCGCGTCGGCTTTTAGAGCGTGACGCAGAGCGTCACAAGAGGCGTTCCCACGCAGAGCGTGGGAACGATCAAAGTGAAGTGGATGCTGCGCCAGGTGGAATTGAGCAGGGCCAAGGATTTGCTCGCCGAGTTGATGACTATCGACAACCCGCAAGTTATCCACAGCTCGCTGCAATTAGCGCTGAAAAACCTGGGGTTGACCCGGATGATCAACCCGGCCTCGGCCAAAACCCTGTAGGAGCGAGCTTCTAGCAGATCGTTCCCGCGCTCTGCGTGGGAATGCAGCCCTGGACGCTCCGCGTCGGCTTTTAGAGCGTGACGCAGAGCGTCACAAGAGGCGTTCCCACGCAGAGCGTGGGAACGATCAATGCGCCAGGTGGAATTGAGCAGGGCCAAGGATTTGCTCGCCGAGTTGATGACTATCGACAACCCGCAGGTTATCCACAGCTCGCTGCAATTGGCGCTGAAAAACCTGGGGTTGACCCGGATGATCAACCCGGCCTCGGCCAAAAACCTGTAGGAGCGAGCTTCTAGCAGATCGTTCCCGCGCTCTGCGTGGGAATGCAGCCCTGGACGCTCCGCGTCGGCTTTTAGAGCGTGACGCAGAGCGTCACAAGAGGCGTTCCCACGCAGAGCGTGGGAACGATCAAAGTGAAGTGGATGCTGCGCCAGGTGGAATTGAGCAGGGCCAAGGATTTGCTCGCCGAGTTGATGACCATCGACAACCCGCAGGTTATCCACATCTCGCTGCAATTGGCGCTGAAAAACCTGGGGTTGACCCGGATGATCAACCCGGCCTCGGCCAAAACCCTGTAGGAGCGAGCTTCTAGCAGATCGTTCCCGCGCTCTGCGTGGGAATGCAGCCCTGGACGCTCCGCGTCGGCTTTTAGAGCGTGACGCAGAGCGTCACAAGAGGCGTTCCCACGCAGAGCGTGGGAACGATCAAAGTGAAGTGGACGCTGCGCCAGATGGAATTGAGCAGGGCCAAGGACTTGCTCGCCGAGTTGATGACCATCGACAACCCGCAAGTTATCCACAGCTCGCTGCAATTGGCGCTAAAACATCAGGTCCACCTCACCCAGCCGCCCCCCGTGCGGGCCAAAGCTGCGCTCCAGCATCCGCCGCGTCCCATCGGCATTCACGATCAGCGCCGTGCTCGCCCGTGTCCCATAACTAGGGCTGGCGATAAACACGCTCGACAGCAGGCTTTCGGTCGCCAGGCCTACGCCGGTGTCCGGCAACTCAGCAAACGGGGCAGTCTGCGGGTCGCTGAGAATTCCCAGCAGTGCCTCAGGCTCGGGGTTTTCCAGCACGGCGCTGAACGCTGCTTTGGCCTTCACCAGCTTCGGCCATGGCGTATCCAGCCCGGCATTGGATAACCCGTACACCCCAGCCTTCAATCGCGTCGGCTCGGTATCATTGGCGTTGTAGTGCCACAGCTCATCCCGCGTGCCCACCAGCAGGTTGAACCCGGCATATTCAATCGAGCGGCCATTTACATCGGCCAAATAATCGTCGATCGGCAGCGAACCGCTGAGAAACCGCGCAACCAGTTCGCCGCGAGACTTGCGTGCCGGTGGCTGGTGCGGGTCGCGGATGTTGGTCAAGGCGGCAAAGCGCCCATCTGCGTTCATCCCCAGCCAGGTGCCCCCGGCCTCCTGATCGCGACCGGCATAGACCTGGGGCGCATCCGCCCACTGGGCTAGCGGCAGGCTGGGGCGGGCGTAGAACTCATCGCGGTTGGCCGCAACGATCAGCGGTTGGGCATGGCCCGGTCGCCAGGCGAAAACAATCAGGCACATCGGGTGACCCCTTTTGTGTTTTTGCCACTCTACCCACAGACGCGCCGGTGTTCCATCGTCTCGAAGTTGGGCCGCGCACCTCTGATCCGTTAACATGCCGGGCTGTTTGGTGTGTATGTGAACTTCTTAATTTGATCTCGCAGCTGTAACGCAGGCTTAATCGCACATCGGCATGGTCCGGTGCGTCATGACTAAATGTTTTAACGAGGAGTCGCAATGCTGCCTTACCCGCAGATCGACCCGGTGGCCCTGGCCATCGGTCCGCTGAAAATCCATTGGTACGGGTTGATGTACCTGATCGGCATCGGCGGTGCCTGGCTGCTGGCTTCCCGGCGCCTGAACCGTTTCGACCCGACCTGGACCAAGGAGAAGCTCTCCGACATGGTGTTCTGGATGTCGATGGGGGTGATCGTCGGCGGGCGCCTGGGGTATGTGCTGTTCTACGACCTGTCTGCGTATCTCGCCAACCCGACCCTGATCTTCGAAGTATGGAAGGGCGGCATGGCGTTCCACGGCGGGTTTATCGGCGTGATGATCGCCGCATGGTGGTTTGGTCGGCGCAATGGCAAGTCGTTCTTCCAACTGATGGACTTCGTCGCACCCTTCGTGCCGATCGGCCTGGGCGCCGGGCGCATTGGTAACTTTATCAACGCCGAGCTGTGGGGCAAGCCGACCGATGTACCGTGGGCGATGGTGTTCCCGCCGTTCAGCGACCCGGCACAACTGCCGCGCCACCCGTCGCAGCTTTACCAGTTCGCGTTGGAAGGTGTGGCGCTGTTCCTTATTCTCTATATCTTCTCGCGCAAGCCACGCCCGACCATGGCCGTATCGGGCATGTTCGCGCTGTTCTACGGGATTTTCCGCTTTATCGTCGAATTCGTACGGGTACCGGATGCGCAGCTGGGCTACCTGGCGTGGGGCTGGCTGACCATGGGTCAGGTGCTTAGCCTGCCGATGATCCTGGCGGGCCTGGGCATGCTGTGGTGGGCGTACAATCGCCCGCAGCCGCTGAAGAACGCCGCGCTTTAAATTCGAATGCCAAGACCAGGAGGTCTTGGCTTCAACGATACGGGTAAAAACATGAAGCAATATCTCGAACTGCTGCAGGACGTCGTGACCAATGGCCTGACCAAGGGCGACCGCACGGGCACCGGCACAAAGGCTGTGTTTGCGCGTCAGTATCGGCATAACCTGGCCGACGGCTTCCCGCTGCTGACCACCAAGAAGCTGCACTTCAAAAGCATCGCCAACGAACTGATCTGGATGTTGAGCGGCAACACCAACATCAAGTGGCTCAACGAAAATGGCGTGAAGATTTGGGATGAGTGGGCCACCGAAGACGGCGACCTGGGCCCGGTCTACGGCGAGCAGTGGACTGCCTGGCCGACCAAGGACGGCGGCACGATCAACCAGATCGACTACATGGTGCACACGCTCAAGACCAACCCCAACAGCCGTCGCATCCTGTTCCACGGCTGGAACGTTGAATACCTGCCGGACGAAACCCAGAGCCCGCAGGAAAACGCGCGTAATGGCAAGCAAGCCTTGCCGCCGTGCCATTTGCTTTACCAGGCGTTCGTGCATGACGGCCATCTGTCGATGCAGCTGTATATCCGCAGCTCCGACGTGTTCCTGGGCCTGCCGTACAACACTGCCGCGCTGGCGTTGCTGACCCACATGCTGGCCCAGCAGTGCGACCTGATCCCCCACGAGATCATCGTCACCACGGGCGACACCCACGCCTACAGCAACCACATGGAGCAGATCCAGACCCAGTTGGCGCGTACGCCGAAAAAACTGCCGGAACTGGTGATCAAGCGTAAGCCTGCGTCGATCTACGACTATAAGTTCGAAGACTTCGAAATCGTGGGCTACGACGCCGACCCAAGCATCAAGGCCGACGTGGCGATCTAAAGCCTTACTCGGTGAAAAACTGTGGGAGCTGGCTTGCCTGCGATAGCGCAGTGTCAGGCGACATCAATGTCGCTGGTCCACCGCCATCGCAGGCAAGCCAGCTCCCACATGGGTTTGGTGTTCACCTGAGTTAATGGCCGTGGCTTCTGCCCACATGCGAAGGCTCGGCCTCGCTGGCCGCAATCCCTCCGCTGACTTCCAACTGCTGCAAGATCCCGCACTGGTTGCCACCGCCGCAACGTTGGCGCAGGTCCAGCAGTTGTTCCTGCAAGGCCAACAATCCGTCGATCCGCGCTTTCACATGATGGATATGCTCGTCGATCAACGCATTCACGCTTTCGCACTGGTCCTGAGGGCTGTCGCGTAGCCCCAACAGGCTGCGGATTTCTTCGAGGGTCATGTCCAGGCTGCGGCAGTTGCGGATAAAGGTCAGTCGCTCGGTATGCGCCTGGGTGTATACGCGGTAGTTGCCGTCGGTGCGTGCCGGGGGCGGCAGCAGGTTTTCCTTCTCGTAATAACGGATGGTTTCCACCGGGCAATCGGTGAGTTTGGCCAGTTCGCCGATCTTCATCGCAGCAATCTCCAAATGGGTGCTTGACCCTATAGTGGCTACAGGGTCTTTACTTGGCAACAGGCACCTTTACGGACGCGACCTGATGAGCCACTCCATTCATACCCCGCACAAGCACGACCACAAGCACGACCACAAGCATGATCACGATCACGATCACGCTCATGACCACGGCCATGATCACAAACATGACCATGGGCCCGCCAAACTCACGCCTGTGGATAACCACGGCCATTCCGGCTCCTGCTGCTCCGGCGCTGCCGGGCCTGCCATCGTGACCTTGAGTGAAGCGCCCACCGCCGGCTCGCGCCTGAGCACCTTCCGCATCGAAGCCATGGATTGCCCTACCGAGCAGACGCTGATCCAGAACAAGCTGGGCAAGCTCGCTGGCGTGCAGCAACTGGAATTCAACCTGATCAACCGCATCCTCGGCGTCACCCATGACCTGCCGAACACGGCGCCGATCATTGAGGCAATCAAGTCCATCGGCATGCAGGCCGACCCTATCGAAGAAGGCAGCCCCGCTGCCGCGCCGCCCGCCAAGAAACCTTGGTGGCCGCTGGCGGTGTCGGGCGTGGGTGCCCTGGGGGCAGAGGTGTTGCACTTCACTGGTGTGGCGCCCACCTGGGTAATCGCGCTGGTGGCGTTGGTGTCGATTCTCAGCGGCGGCCTTACCACCTACAAGAAGGGCTGGATTGCCCTGAAGAACTTCAACCTCAATATCAATGCCTTGATGAGCATCGCGGTGACGGGCGCGATCCTGATTGGCCAGTGGCCGGAAGCGGCGATGGTGATGTTCCTGTTCACCGTGGCCGAGTTGATTGAGGCCAAGTCCCTGGACCGTGCGCGCAACGCCATCAGCGGCCTGATGCAGATGACCCCGGAACAGGCCACGGTGCGCCAGGCCGATGGTTCCTGGCTGGAACAAGAGGTCAAGAGCATTGATCTTGGCGCGATTGTCCGAGTAAAACCCGGCGAGCGCATCGGGCTCGACGGTGAAGTCACGGCCGGCCAGTCCACCATCGACCAGGCACCGATCACCGGGGAAAGCCTGCCGATTGAAAAGACCGTGGGCGATAAGGTGTTTGCCGGCACCATCAACCAGGCCGGTTCCCTGGAGTACAAGGTCACCGCCGCGGCCAACAACTCCACGCTGGCGCGGATCATCCACGCGGTGGAACAGGCTCAAGGCGCACGCGCCCCGACCCAGCGCTTTGTCGACAGTTTCTCCAAGGTCTACACCCCGGCTGTCTTCCTGTTTGCCCTCGGTGTGGCGGTGATTCCGCCGCTGTTCATGGCGGGCGTGTGGTTTGACTGGATCTACCGCGCCCTCGTGCTGCTGGTGGTGGCCTGCCCTTGTGCCTTGGTGATCTCCACCCCGGTGACCATTGTCAGCGGCCTGGCGGCGGCGGCGCGCAAAGGCATCCTGATCAAGGGCGGCGTGTACCTGGAGGGCGGCTACAAGCTCGACTACCTGGCCCTCGACAAGACCGGAACCATCACCCACGGCAAACCGGTACAAACCGACTACCTGCCGCTGTTCCCGAACATCGAAGACAGCGCGCCGGCCCTGGCGGCCAGCTTGGCATCGCGTTCCGATCACCCGGTGTCCCTGGCGATTGCCAACGCGGCTGTGGATAAAAACCTGTCGACTCACGCTGTGGATAACTTCGAAGCCCTGGCCGGGCGCGGTGTGCGGGGTGATATCAACGGCCAGACCTATCACCTGGGTAACCACCGCCTGGTGGAAGACCTCGGTCTGTGTTCCGAGGCCTTGGAAGAGAAACTCTTTGCCCTGGAAAAACAAGGCAAGTCCGTGGTGTTGCTGTTGGACAAGTCTGGCCCGCTGGCGCTGTTTGCCGTGGCCGACACGGTCAAGGAGAGCAGCCGCGAAGCCATTCAGCAGTTGCACGACCTAGGCATCAAGACCCTGATGCTCACCGGCGACAACACCCACACTGCCAAGGCCATTGCGGCGCAGGTGGGTATCGACCAGGCCCAGGGCGACCTGTTGCCCACCGACAAGCTGCAAGCCATCGAAACCCTCTACGGCCAGGGCCATCGGGTGGGCATGGTGGGTGATGGCATCAACGACGCCCCGGCCCTGGCCCGTGCCGAGATCGGCTTTGCGATGGCCGCGGCGGGCACTGACACCGCTATCGAGACCGCCGACGTGGCGCTGATGGACGATGATTTGCGCAAGATTCCGGCTTTCATTCGGTTGTCGCGGCAAACGTCGAGTATCCTCAAGCAGAACATCGCCCTGGCGCTGGTGATCAAGGCGATCTTCCTGGCCGTCACGTTCATGGGCATGGCGACCATGTGGATGGCGGTCTTCGCCGACATGGGCGTGAGCCTGCTGGTGGTGTTCAATGGCCTGCGCCTGGTGCGCAAATAGAGGATGAGAGGGTGGTGTGCTGAGTGCTGAGTTAAAGGCGTTTTTCATGGTCGCCCGCCTGGGCAGCATTACCCAGGCGGCGAAGAAACTCGGCTTGAGCCAGCCCACGGTGACCACCCAGATTCGCAACCTGGAAAGCCACTACGGCGTCGAGTTGTTCTACCGTGGCGGCCGCCGCCTCACCGTCAGCGACGAAGGCGCGCGGCTATTGCCGATGGTCAAGGCGCTGTTGCAGCAGGAAGCGGATATCGAGTTTTTCCTGCGCAACAACGGCCAGGTCCAGGGTGCGCTGAGAATTGCCGCAACGGCGCCGTATTACATCCTCGATCTGGTCAAAGCCTTTCGCGAGCGCCTGCCCCAGGTGGACGTGTCGGTGGAAATCGGCAACTCCCAGCAGGTGCTTGAGGCGCTGGACGATTACCGCGTCGATGTCGCGGCCTCATCGCAATTGCTGGAAGACGCCCGGCTGATCCGCCGCGTGCTGGGCACCGACCCGCTGGTGCTGGCGGTGCACCGCAATCACCCGTTGGCCAAGCTCGATCACGTAACGTTGAGCGCGCTAGTCGGGCATACCTTGCTGATGCGTGAAGCGGGCTCCACTACCCGCAGGCTGACGGAAGAGATGTTGAAGAATGCGGGCGTCGGATATGGGCCGTTGTTGGAGATTGGCAGCCGTGAGTCGATTCGCGAGGCGGTGCTGCGCAATATCGGCATCAGCATCATCGCCCGCCAGGAAGTGCCCCATGACCCGCAGTTGCGCGTGCTGACCATCGAGAATGCACCGCAGATTCCGGAGTATCTGTATTGCCTAAAGGAGCGCAAAGGAGCGCGCCTGCCGGCGGCGTTCCTTGGCCTGGCTCAGGAAATGTCACCCCTCTGATCGTTCCGACGCTCCGCGTGGGAACGCCGCCCAGGACGCTCCGCGTCCGTGACGCGGAGCGTCACTAGAGACATTCCCACGCAGAGCGTGGGAACGATCATGATAGCGGTCGTGAGTCCTACACAAATCCACCAATACCACTATCACCTCTTTTTGCCTTTCTGCCACACCCGCTACGCATTGCCCTCCTAGCATGGCCTTCATCCGTTCGATGAGGTGCCACCATGCACACAGCCCTGACCCAACCCGGCGCACCGATGAAAGTGCGCGCAATCCAGAAACGCTTTGGCGCCTTCACCGCGCTGGACAACGTGTCCCTGGACGTCGCCGCCGGCGAGCTGGTGTGCCTGCTGGGCCCTTCCGGCTGTGGCAAGACCACACTGCTGCGCTGCATCGCCGGCCTGGAGCGCCAGGACAGCGGTGAGCTTTACCTGGGCGAGCGCGACGTTTCCCTGCTGCCACCCCAGGCGCGGGACTACGGCATCCTGTTTCAGTCCTACGCGTTGTTTCCCAACCTCAGCGTTGAAGCGAACATCGGCTACGGCCTCACCGGCAGCGGCCGCGATGAAGTGCGCAAGCGGGTCGCGCAGATGCTTGAGCTGGTGGGCCTGGTGGGCAGCGAAAAGAAGTACCCCGGCCAACTCTCCGGCGGCCAGCAACAGCGCGTCGCCCTGGCCCGCGCACTGGCGCCGGCGCCGTCGTTATTGCTGTTGGATGAGCCGATGTCGGCCCTCGATGCCCGGGTGCGCGAGCACCTGTGCACCGAACTGCGCCAACTGCAGCGGCGCCTGGGCATCACCACCTTGATGGTGACCCACAACCAGGACGAAGCCATGTTGATGGCCGACCGCATTGCCGTGATGAACAACGGCAAGGTCGAGCAGTACGCCACGCCCCAGGAAATCTACGACCGCCCGGCCACGCCGTTCGTGGCAGAGTTTGTCGGCCAGGGCAACTGGTTGCCGTTCAGCCGTAACAGCGCCAGCCATGCTCAGGTGGGTGGGTTGAACATGCGCCTGGCTGAGGACGCCGGTGTCGCCCAGTCCGGCCGCTTGTTCTGCCGCCCGGAAGCCATTTGCGTCAACCCACCGGTGCATGAAGAAAACCTGTTCCCGGCCAAGGTTCGCGAGATCACCTTTCTCGGCAACCGCTGCCGCATGAGCTTTGAGCTGGAACAATTGCCGGGCCATGCGTTGCTGGCTGAACTGGCGCCGGAAGCGATGCCGCGCCTGGGCGCCCAGGACATCTGGGTGGCGTTGCCGCCGCGCAGCCTGCAGGTGTTTGCCTGAGATGGGGGCTGTGATGACATTGCCGGTACCGCGCCAGGTGTCCCGCGCCGAGTGGGGCGACCGCCTCTTCGTGGTCGGCGGCAAGTGGCTCTGGCTGGGCCTGTTAGTGGTGGCGGTGCTGTTGCCGCTGTTGGCGATCTTCTGGCGCGGCTTCAGCAGCGAAGCCGGGCAGGGCGGTGGCCTGGTAGCCGCTCGCGAACTGCTGAGCAGCGCCAACTTTCACTGGTTGCTGGGCAATAGCCTGAAAGTTTCCCTCAGCGTGGCGGCCATCGTCGTGCCGCTGGCCTACTTGTTTGCCTATGCCCTGCAACGCACGCTGATCCCCGGCAAGTCCATCTGGCGCGGCCTGTCATTGCTGCCATTGATGGCGCCGTCAATGCTGCCAGGTATTGCCCTGGTTTATCTATTCGGCAACCAGGGCCTGCTGCGCGGCTTGTTCTCGGAAAATATCTACGGCTTCTGGGGCATTGTGCTCGGTGAGGTGATCTACACCTTTCCCCATGCCTTGATGATTTTGCTGTCGGCGTTGTCCTTGGCGGATGCACGCTTGTTTGACGCTGCTTCGAGCATGGGCGCCAGCCCGGCACGGGCGTTTCGCAGCATTACCTGGCCAGCCACGCGCCAGGCGGTATTCGCCGCTTTCTGCCTGGTGTTCACCCTGACCATCACCGACTTCGGAGTACCGGTGGTGGTGGGCGGCGATTATCAGGTGCTGGCGCTGGAAGCCTACAAGGCGGTGGTGGGCCAGCAACAGTTCGGTCGCGGCGCGTTGATCGGCATGGTGTTGCTGCTGCCGGCGCTGTTCAGCTTTGGCGTGGATGCGTGGTTGCGCCGTCGGCATGGCGACGCGATGAGCGGCCGCGCCCAGGTGTTCCAGCCAGCGCCATCGCGGCTGCGCGACGGGTGCTACCTGGCCGTCGTGCTGCTGATTTGCGCGGCGTTGCTGCTGGTGTTCGGCATGGCGGTGTACTCCTCGCTGGTGAAATTCTGGCCGTACAACCTGTCGCTGTCGCTCAACCACTACCAATTCGAAGACACCGCCGGCGGCGGCTGGCTGGCCTATCGCAACAGCCTGACCATGGCGCTGTGTACGGCGTTGATCGGCAGCGTGCTGATTTTCACCGGCGCCTACCTGATGGAAAAAACCAAGGGCCAGAAAAACCTCAACCTGGCGCTGCGCATGCTCAGCTTCGTGCCAATGGCCGTGCCGGGCCTGGTCCTGGGGCTGGGCTACGTGTTCTTCTTCAACCTCAACGGCAACCCGTTGCATGTGTTATACGGCAGCATGGCGTTGCTGGTGGTGTGCACCATTGCGCACTACCTGACCACCGCGCAGATGACCGCGATCACCGCCTTGCGCCAGTTGGACGCCGAGTTCGAAGCTGCCGCGTTGTCCCTCAAGGCACCGTTGTACCGCCATTATCTGCGCGTCACGGTGCCGATCTGTCTGCCGGCGCTGCTGGACATCCTGCGCTACCTGTTTGTCTCGGCGATGACCACCGTCTCCGCCGCGATCTTCCTCTACAGCCCCGACACCATCCTCGCCGCCGTCGCCGTGCTGAACATGGACGACGCCGGCAATGTGGGGGGCGCGGCGGCCATGTCGACCCTGATCCTGTTCACCTCGGCCAGCGTCTCGCTGCTGCTGGCGTGGGCTTCACGTGGCGCGCTGCGCCGCTCCCAAGCCTGGCGCCAGCGCGCACCTGGCCAATAAACATCCCTGAAGGAGGTGCTCCATGTTCAAGCCCCTGGCGCTGGTCGCTGCAGTCCTCACGGCATTCAGTCTGAATGCCTTCGCCAAGACCGAGTTGACCGTGTACACGGCCCTTGAAGCCGAGCAATTGAAGACCTACAAAAAAGCTTTCGAACAGGCCAACCCCGACGTCGAGATCAAGTGGGTGCGCGACTCCACCGGCATCATCACCGCCAAACTGCTGGCCGAGAAAGACCGCCCCCAGGCTGACGTAGTGTGGGGCCTGGCCGCCTCCAGCCTGGCGATCCTCGATCAGCAAGGCATGCTCGACAACTACGCGCCCAAGGACCTGGACAAGATCGGCAAGCATTACCGCGACGCCGCCAACCCTCCGGCCTGGGTGGGCATGGACGTGTGGGCCGCCACCCTCTGCTTCAACACCGTCGAAGCCGAGAAGCAGGGCCTCACCAAACCGGTGAGCTGGCAGGACCTGACCAAGCCCGAATACAAGGGCAAGATCGTGATGCCTAACCCGGCGTCTTCAGGCACCGGCTTCCTGGATGTCAGCGCCTGGCTCCAGACCTTCGGCGAGAAGCAAGGCTGGCTGTACATGGACGACCTGCACCGGAACATCGGCCAGTACGTTCACTCCGGCTCCAAGCCGTGCAAGCTGGCGGCGTCCGGTGAGTTCCCGATTGGCATTTCCTTCGAATACCCGGCGGTTCAGCTCAAACGCCAGGGCGCGCCGCTGGAGATCATCCTGCCCAAAGAGGGCCTGGGCTGGGAGATCGAAGCCACCGCTGTGATCAAGGGCACTGCCCATGCCGACGCGGCGAAAAAACTCGCCGACTTCTCTGCCAGCACCGCGGCGATGGACCTGTACAAGGAAAACTTCGCCGTGCTCGCGCAACCGGGTATCGCCAAGCCGCAGACCGAATTGCCGGCGGACTATGAGCAACGGTTGATCAAGAACGACTTTGTCTGGGCTTCCAGGAACCGTGACAGCATCCTGGCCGAATGGCGTAAGCGTTATGACGGTAAGTCGGAAAAACAGTAACCGATCGTTCCCTCGCTCGGCGTGGTAACGCCGCTCTGGACGCTCCGCGTCCGCTTTTAAAGGTCGTGACGCGGAGCGTCACCGGATGAATTCCCACGCGGAGCGCGGGAACCAGAGGACAGTATGAGTAGTGATCTGTTAGTCGTCGGCGCCGGCATCCTCGGTCTCTCCCACGCCTATGCCGCCGCCAGGCGCGGCCTCAAGGTCAAGGTGTTCGAGCGCAGCGCCACGCCATTGGGCGCCTCAGTGCGCAACTTCGGCCAGGCACTGGTCACCGGTCAACCACCAGGGCCAATGCTGGACCTGGCGCGGGAAAGCCGCGAAATCTGGGGCCAGTGGGCGCAAGCGGCGGGCCTGGCGCTCAAGCGCAATGGCTCCTACCTGTTCGCCCGCACTGAAGCCGAAGAACATCTGCTCGAAGCCTTCTGCGCCGGGAGCGCGCGGGAGCACGGCTACAACGTCGAGCTGCTGCAGGGCGCTGCCATGAACGACCTGTACGCCGGCCAGTTCCGCCATCACCGCGCCGCCCTGCATGGCAAGGATGACCAGCAGCTGTACTCCCGCGAGGCGATCCCGGCGCTGATCCATTACCTGAGCCAGCACTTGCACGTGGAGTTTCACTTCTCCACGCTGGTACGTGACGTAGAGCCGGGCCAGCTGCACAGCACGGCCGGCAGCTTTCGCGGGGAGCAGATCGTTGTCTGTTCAGGCCACGACTATCAGACCCTGCTGGCCGAATCCATCGCCCCGCTCAACCCGCACACCTGCCGCCTGCAAATGCTGCGTGCGCGGCCGGTGCTTAATCTGAACCTGCAACACGCGCTGCTCACCGGCTTGAGTTGCGTGCATTACGGCGCTTTCGCCGACCTGCCGGAAGCCGCTGTGGTCCAGGCGCAGATTCTGCGTGAAACGCCACATCTGCAGGAGCACGGCATTCACCTGCTGATCAGCCCCACGCCCCATGGCGAGCTGATCATCGGCGACTCCCACCATTACGACAGCGACCCGTCGCCCTTCAATGCCGAGCAGATCGATGACTGGATGATCGAGCTGGCGCAGCAGACCCTGGGGTGCAACATCCAGGTGGTCGAGCGCTGGCAAGGCGTCTACGGCGCTCGCGGCCCCGGGCCGTTTTCGTTTGTGCAGGCGGCACCTGGCGTCAGCGCTGCCTTGATGCACACCGGCGTAGGGATGAGCGTGGGGCCGGCCATGGCCGAGCGCAATATCCGCAGGTTATGGGGAGAAGCGTGATGAACCCGGAACAGGCAGGCATTGGCGGTTCAGGTCTGGTCCAGGCGTTGGGCCAGGGCTTCAACCTGCTCTTGGCGCTCGGCCTGGCTTAGTTTCGCGTGGGGGTTGAGGGATGACCATTGCGGATAGGCGCGGGCTTTGTTCAAGGCGTCGGGCAGTTTGCCCTCGCGCCAGGTTTTGTCCTGGGGCGTATCGACCTTGATGCTGTGCATTGCCGCATGGCCGCGCAGGTTCAGGGCCTTGAGCAACTGGCGCTGGCGCAGGGCTAGCAGGCGCAGCACGCTGTCGTCGACGGTCAGCTCGCGCTGGCCCTTGATCTTGCCGAGCAGGCGACTGCCGTAGCTGCGTGCGGTTTGCAGGGCGCCACCGGCGATAGCGCCTGCCAGGGCCGCGGCGCCAAGGGTCAGGCCGCCGACCAGTAGATCCACGCCAGCACCGGCAGCGGCTCCGGCAGCTATCCCGCCGCCGACCCGCACGCCAAGTTGCTTGAGGGTTTCGGGGTTGAACAAGTCATCGCCCCAGCGACCGTCGAGCAGCGGCAGGTCGCTGGCCGCCGCGTCCTGTGAGCGAAAGCCGAACAGTTTGAGCAGGGCTTCAACGCACTTTTGTTCGCGTTGGCGCACGGCCTTGCGTAAGTCGCTGACGGCTTGGGGCTCATTCTCGGTTGTCACACTGCGACGGCAGGCCGCGCAGTCGATCAACAGTTCGGCGATCAAGCGGGCGGCGCTTTGCTGGCGAGCCTGGCGCTGGGCTTCTTGATCGAGGATCAGGCGTTCCAACTGCGGCCGTGAGTTTTCCAGCAGCAGGGCCAGGCTTTCATACAGCCGGCGTTCGCCGTCTTCGGGCGGTGCCACGCTGTCGAAACGCACCAGCGCATGCAGGCCGAGGCGGGCCAGGGCTTCGCGCCAGTCCGGTTCGCGGTGGTCGCTGCTGCTGACAAAGTTGAGCACCGGCAACAACGGCTTGCCGCAACTGGCCAGCACTTGCAGTTCGTCGCGGTACTTGGCCAGCACCGGCTCGCGAGCGTCGATCACGTACAGGCCGGCATCGGAGGCCAGCAACTGGCGCAGCACCTTGGCTTCCTGTTCGAAACGCTGGCGCGCCTCGCTGCCTTCCAGGAAACGCGCCAGCCGCGCAGGGCCATCCAGGCGTTCGCCGGGGCGGTCGAGGCGTTCCAGGTAATCGAGCAGGGCGATGGCGTCTTCCAGGCCGGGAGTGTCGTACAGCTCCAGCAAAGCTTCGCCATCTACCGATAGGCGTGCACCTTCCACGTGCCGCGTGGTGCTGGGGCGATGGGACACTTCGCCAAAGCCGACATCGCGGGTGAGGGTGCGCAACAATGAGGTTTTGCCCACGTTGGTATGGCCGACCACGGCGAGTTTCAGCGGTTTAGTCATGACCTGTCTCCAGCCAAGTGAGCGGCGCGCAATCGGCAAACGACACTTCAAGCTGTTGCAACGCGGCATGCCAGTCGCCCAGGCGCTCGGCGTCCAGCGCCTGGCCCGGTGGTGCCTGCAGCAGCCATACGCGAGTGTCGGTGGCGCTGCGTGCCAGCTCGGCGATCAGTGCCAGGCTGCCACGGTCGGGCGAGCGGCGCGGGTCACAGGCGATGGCCAGGCGCGCGGGTGGGAAACGGCTGAGTTGCTCCAGCAGTTTGTTGCGTGATTCGCGGCTGTCGAGGATGCCGGCGTTCTTGACGTTGGCAGGCAGTTTGGGGGGCCAAGGGTGTTGGTCGTCGAGTTCGATGGCGACCAGCAAGGCGCCATCACTCTCCAGCTCACTTGCGCCGCCGCTGATCGGGTGCAGGTGTTCGGGCGCCACATCGTTGACCCCCAGGCGCTCGCTGCTGGGCATCAGGCGTTCGCGCAGTTGGGCGTAGCCGGGCAGGTTGAGGTCCAGGTGCAACGCTGCGCGCCCGCGTTTCCATCGCCACAGGCACAGTAAGGCAAGGATCAACCGCGGCAGCAGACCGTAGACCAGCAACACGCCCACCAGCCAGGCCGCCCAGGCCTGGCGGGCGCTTTCGATATTCAGCGCGGAGTCGCCGCTGGCGCGGATCATCTCCACGGTGGGCACATTGAAACCGAGCAGAGCCGGGAGTGTGCCGAGGGCCTGGGTCACGGCGACAAAGGTATCGGCGCCGAGAATGGTGGTTTCCCACACAAACCCATAGCGGCGGGTGGCGAGCAGAGTCAGCAGGATCACCAGGGCGCTGAGCAAGGCCAGCAACCACAAGCTGTTGACCAGCACACCCACCGCCCAGCGATTGAGTTTTTGCCGTTGCAGCAACAGCAACAACGCCGGGGCCAGTTGCGCGGCCTTGGCGTCACGGGCCAGTTTCTCGCTGAGCCACAACCACAGCCGGCCAAGGCTGGCGCTGTGTTCGCCGGCAAACAGCAGGCCCAGGGCCCAACTGATCAGCAAGATCAGGTTCAGGCCCAGCAGGCTGCCCAAGGCCCAGAACACATTCACCGGGGCCAGGCCATTACCCAGCGCGGCGAACGCCAAACCGGCGCCGCTGATGACGGCGACCGCCGCCAGTAACACCAGCGCCAGGCGTGCGCCTTGCAGCCAGCGGCTGAGCGCGGCGGCCAAACCATCGCGCTCGGCCAGGTGCAGCGCACGCTGCTGGATGCGCGTGGCCAGGTCGCCCCCGGCGGTGCGGGCCAAGCGGTTGGCTTCCAGGTCTTCCAGGGGGCCGGCGTGTTCTTCCCGCAGGCGCACGGTTTCTGTCAGCCAAAGTCTGTGCAGCGGGTTCAGTGCAGTCACGCGCCGTCCTGTCGTGTTGATGAGGTTGGAGCATAACCGCTGGCTCGCCGCTCTGGTATTCTCGTCGCCATGAAAAAAACTCTCCCTTTAAGCCTGATCGCAGCCCTCGGTGAAAACCGTGTGATCGGCGTCGACAACAGCATGCCCTGGCATTTGCCGGGGGATTTCAAATATTTCAAAGCCACCACCCTTGGCAAGCCGATCATCATGGGGCGCAAGACCTGGGATTCCCTGGGCCGACCGCTGCCGGGGCGCTTGAACCTGGTGGTCAGCCGTCAGACCGATCTTGTGCTGGAAGGTGCGGAAGTTTTTCCTTCACTGGGTGCAGCGGTCGAGCGCGCTGAGGAATGGGCCAAGGCGCAAGGCGTGGACGAGCTGATGCTGATTGGCGGCGCGCAGTTGTATGCGCAGGGGCTGGAACAGGCCGATCGCTTGTACCTGACCCGCGTGGCGCTGAGCCCGGAAGGGGATGCGTGGTTTCCGCAGTTTGATGGGAACCAGTGGAAGCTGGTGTCGAATGTCGAAAATCCGGCTGAAGGTGATAAGCCGGCCTACAACTTCGAGGTGTGGGAGCGCAACTAGTGTAGGAGCGAGCTTGCTCGCGAAGATCGTCAACGATGACGCGTGCATTCTGAATGAACGCGGCGCCCTCAGGTTCTTCGCGAGCAAGCTCGCTCCTACAGGTTATAAGCCTTTATGCCTGCGCCAGTTCGGCATGCTCATCGGCATCCAGCAACGCTTTATCCGTCTGCCCCATGATCTGGCTGGTAATCGCCCCCGCCGTCATCGAACCATTGACGTTCAACGCCGTACGGCCCATGTCGATCAGCGGCTCCACGGAAATCAACAGCGCCACCAGTGACACCGGCAAGCCCATGGCCGGCAGCACGATCAGCGCGGCAAAGGTCGCACCGCCGCCCACGCCGGCAACGCCCGCCGAACTCAAGGTCACTATCGCCACCAGGGTCGCGATCCACAGCGGATCCAACGGGTTGATGCCCACAGTCGGCGCGACCATCACCGCCAACATCGCAGGGTAAAGACCGGCACAACCGTTCTGGCCGATGGTCGCGCCAAACGAGGCGGCGAAGCCGGCGATGGATTGCGGGATGCCCAGGCGACGGGTCTGCGCTTCAATGCTCAGCGGGATGCTTGCAGCGCTGGAGCGGCTGGTGAAGGCGAAGGTCAGCACCGGCCACACCTTGCGGAAGAAGCGCAGCGGGTTGATCCCGGCCAAGGACAGCAGCAGGCCGTGCACCACGAACATCAGGCCCAGGGCCAGGTACGACACCACCACGAAACTGCCCAGCTTGATGATGTCTTGCAGGTTGGAACCGGCGACCACTTTGGTCATCAGCGCCAGCACACCGTAGGGGGTCAGCTTCATCACCAGGCGCACCAGGCGCATCACCCAGGCTTGCAGGGTGTCGATGGCGTTAAGGACTTTCTGGCCTTTTTCCACGTCGTCCTTGAGCAGTTGCAGCGCGGCAACCCCAAGGAACGCGGCGAAAATCACCACGCTGATGATCGACGTCGGCTTGGCCCGGGCCAGGTCGGCGAACGGGTTGGCCGGTACGAACGACAGCAGCAACTGCGGGATATTCAGGTCGGCAACCTTGCCTGCGTAATCACTCTGGATCACTTGCAGGCGCGCCATTTCCTGGGTGCCGGCCACCAGGCCTTCGGCAGTGAGGCCGAACAGGTTGGTCAGGCCGATGCCGATCAGGGCCGCGATGGCCGTGGTGAACAGCAGCGTGCCGATGGTCAGGAAGCTGATCTTGCCCAGGGACGAGGCGTTGTGCAGGCGTGCCACGGCACTGAGGATCGAGGCGAATACCAGCGGGATCACGATCATTTGCAGCAGCTGCACATAGCCGTTGCCGACCAGGTCAAACCAGCCGATCGAAGCTTTGAGCACCGGGTTGCCGTCGCCGTAGATCGTATGCAACGCCGCACCGAACAGCACGCCAAGCACCAGGGCGAACAGCACCTTCTTGGCGAGGCTCCAGTTAGTACGGCCAGTTTGTGCCAGGCCCAGCAACAGGGCCACGAACACCAATAAATTGAGAATCAGGGGCAGATTCATTGAAGCTCCGTTGAGAAGGCAGCCAATCGCGTGAGCCTGCGATTGCGAACCGGGAAGCCTAACAGCTTGAAATATATTGATTTAATACCAATATGGAATGGCGACTGTCGTTTTTGGAATAAGCGTTTGACGCCCAGGCGTATGCCCTTGGCGCAATCGCGACGTCAGCGGTCGCGCACGGGCGATAACTGTCATACGGATTTGTTAGCGTCGATGTCTTTCACTTGAGGGAGACAACGCCTATGAAGCTCGCGCCGAAACTACTGTTATCCGCCGCCTTTTGCCTCGGGCTCGTCAGCCAGGCGTTTGCCGCCACCGAGTTGAAACACTGGCCGGCACCTGCCGCCAAACAACTCAATGAAATGATCGCCGCCAACGCCAACAAGGGTAACTACGCGGTGTTCGATATGGACAACACCAGTTACCGCTACGACCTTGAAGAGTCCTTGCTGCCGTTCATGGAAAACAAGGGCCTGATCACCCGCGAAACCATGGACCCTTCGCTCAAGCTTATCCCCTTCAAAGACACCGCAGACCATAAGGAAAGTCTGTTCAGCTACTACTATCGCCTGTGCGAAGTCGACGACATGGTCTGCTACCCCTGGGTTGCGCAGATTTTTTCCGGCTTCACCCTCAAGGAACTCAAAGTGCAGGTCGACGAGCTGATGGCCTCCGGCAAGCCCGTGCCGGTCAGCTATTTCGAAGGCGACGTGGTGAAAAAATCCGAGGTACAGCCGCCGAAAGTCTTCACCGGCCAGGCCGAGCTGTACAACAAACTGATGGAAAACGGCATCGAGGTCTATGTGATGACCGCCGCGTCCGAGGAGCTGGTGCGCATGGTCGCGGCTGATCCGAAGTACGGCTACAACGTCAAACCCCAGAACGTCATCGGCGTGACCACCTTGCTCAAGGATCGCAAGACCGACGAGCTGACCACCGCACGCAAACAGATCACTGCCGGCAAGTATGACGAGAAGAGCAACCTCGGCCTGGAACTGACCCCCTACCTGTGGACCCCGGCGACCTGGATGGCCGGCAAGCACGCGGCGATCCTCACCTACATCGACGAATGGAAAAAACCAGTGATTGTCGGCGGTGACACACCGACCAGCGACGGCTACATGCTGTTCCACGATGTGGATGTGGCCAAGGGCGGCATCCACCTGTGGATCAACCGCAAAGACAAGTACATGACCCAACTCAACGGCATGATCGCCAAGCACGCGGCGGCGCAAGCCAAGGAAGGGCTGCCGGTGACGGCGGACAAGAACTGGGTGATCGTCAAGCCGGAAGAGATCCAGTAAGACCGAGTCACCTGCATCGCAGACAAGCCAGCTTCCACCGTCGACCGCATTCTCATGTTGGGGCGCGGTCAACTGTGGGAGCGGCTTGCCCGCGAAGGCGGTCTTAAGAACACCGCAGACTCAAAGGCAAAATAGATATCAATTGCGAACTAATCTCATTCTTTGCTAGCGTGCGCACTCCCTGAACCGTCCGTTCTTCTCAAGGTAGTGCTGTGTCCTCCTGGAATACGCAGATCGCGCGCCTGTTCGCGGAGCAGAAGAAAGCCCTCGAAGCCTTCGTCACGCGCCGCACCGGCAGCGCCCAGGTGGCTGCCGACCTGACCCAGGAATCCTTCCTGCGCCTGGCGCGCCTGGAGTCCGGCGAGAAGATCGATAACCTACCCGCGTTCCTCTTCACCATTGCCAGCAACCTGGTGCGCGACCACCAGCGCCAGGCTATCCGCCGCGAGCGTCTGGATGCCGGCGCACCGAGCGAAGAACTGCCCTGCAGCAACCCCGGTGCCGACGAACAGCTGGCCGCCTATCAGCAGGAGCAACTGATGCAGGATGCGATCCTGGGCCTGCCCGAGGCGACTCGGCAGATCTTCCTGCTCTATCATGTCGACGAGCTTTCCTACCGCGAGATTGGCGAACGCCTGTCGATCAGCCCGCGCAGTGTGGAATACCAATTGCGTCGCGCCTTGATTGAATGCCGTGGGTACATCAAGACGCGCCTAGCCTGCGATGCACAAGGACGTCGGTCATGACTGCCCTGCCTACTGCTGATGTGTTGTTCGAAGAGGCGTCCGGCTGGTATTTCCGCCTGCACGCCGAGGACTTGACCCCGGCTGAAATGGACGCCTTTGCTGCGTGGCTCGGTCAGGGCCAGGCGCAGGATGATGCCTGGCAGGAAGTGCAGGCGATGCTCGGTGGCCTGCGTGAGCCGGCGCGCGTCATTCGCCGTGCCGAGCAGGCCACCTGGCGTAAACCGCTGCGGCGCTGGGCGTATGCGGCTGCCGTATTGCTGGCCGTGGGCCTGACCGTGCAGAACACTCCCTGGCTTGACCGTTTGCGCGCCGACTACGCCACCGGCACTGGCGAGTCGCGCACCATCGAACTGGCCGATGGTTCCCACCTTCAGCTCAACACCGACAGTGCGGTGCAAATCCGCATGACTGCGGGTGAGCGGCAGATTCGTTTGCTGCGTGGCGAAGGTTTCTTCGATGTGACCAAGGACCCCGCACGGCCCTTCGTGGTGCAGTCGGGCGACGGCTGGGTGCGAGTGGTCGGCACCCAGTTCAGTGTGGCGCGGCGTGATGACCAGACGCGTGTGCAGGTGGCGCAGGGCAAGGTTGAAGTCAGTGCAGGGAGCGGCACGCCGGTCTATCTGGAACCGGGGCGGGCCGTGGAGTATCAGAGCCGGCACCTTGCACACGTCCACGGTTTCGACCCGGCCAGCGGCTTTGCCTGGCGTCAGCGGCAACTGGTGTTCCGTCAGCAACCTTTGTCGGTGGTGGTCTCTGAACTGAACCGTTACTGGCCCGGCAAGACGCTGGTGCTCGGTGATGCGTTGCGCAGTCGGGTAGTGTCCGGCGTGTTCGAAATCGACAAGCCCGATGCCGTGCTCAAGGCGTTGGAATACACCCTCAACCTGCGCGCCGAGCACTACACCCCGTATTTGCTGGTGTTGCGTGAAGGCAATGCGTCCTGACGGCAATTTCTCAAAATATTTTCAGGGTTTCCCCGCAAGCCATCGTCCTTGATCACTGAGGCGTAAATAGTAAGCACTCTCAAGTAGTGCGGCGCCGATCACAGACTTTTGTACCGGGGAGCACCATTCATGGCACACCGATTCGCCACACGGCCCTTGCTGGCCTTGGCCATTTCCTTGGCCAGCTGTATCGCGCCGTCGTACCTGCAGGCCGCTGAGGCCAAGCAGGCCCAGACCTACCGCTTCGATATTCCCGGGCAGGGCCTGGACGCTGCGCTGGCGGCGTTCTCGGCGGTGACGCGGGTTCAGGTGCTAGTGAATGGGGAGTTGACCCAGGGGGTGATATCGCCGGGTGTGAAGGGCAACCTGGGGCAGCGTGAAGCCTTGGGGCAACTGCTCGGCGGCACGGGACTGAGCGCGGCGTTTATCAATGCCGATACCGTCACCCTGGAAAAACGTGTGGTACCAGGTTCTGCCCTGGAAGTGGGCGCCACCACCATCACGGCCGAACGCCTGGGCGTCACCACCGAAGGCACGGGCTCGTACACCACGGGGGCCGTGACCCTGGGCAAGGGCGAGCAAAAACTCAAGGACATCCCGCAGTCGGTCAGCGTCATGACCCGCAAGCAGATGGATGATCAGAACACCACCAAGCTCTCTGAAGTGGTCAAGCGCACGCCCGGCCTGACAGCGACCAAGTCTCCCGGCTCCGGTATGTTCATCTTCTCCCGTGGCTTCGAGGTTGGCACCCTGCAATACGACGGTTTGGGGATTCCACGTAACACTTACACCTTGGGCAGCTATCTCACCGAAAACATGGCCATTTACGACCGCGTCGAGACGCTGCGCGGCCCGGCCGCCTTGCTGCAAGGTGCCAACAGCCCCGGCGGCACCATGAACCTGGTGCGCAAGCGCGGGCAGCAAGCGCCGACGGCGACCATTACCGCCAAGGCTGGCTCATGGGACCACTACGGCACTCAGGTCGATGTCGGTGGCCCGCTGAACGCCGAAGGCACCTTGCGCGGACGCTTCGTGGCGGATTACGACACCACCGACTCCTTCGTCGACTATGCGGGCGGCTGGAACCAGACGGTTTATGGCGCCGTCGACTACGATTTCACTCCCGACACCACCGTCGGCCTGGGCATCAGTAACCAGAAGGGCCATTCGCGCCCCAACTTCATGTCGTTGCCCCGTTATGCCGACGGCAGTGATATCGGTCTGCCGCGTTCGACATTTGTCGGCGCCAGTTGGAACCGCAGCGTCAACAATCAGACTCAGGTGTTTGCCGACATCGAGCACCGCTTCAACGATAACTGGAAAGTGAAAGCCGCACTGGTAGCCATGGGTGAGCACAACGACGCAACCTACCAGGCGACGTGGGACACGGTACCCGTCGGCGGTGGCGCTGTGCCCTATGTAGATTGGATCACCGACTTCAATACCAAGAGCCGCGGCGCGGATGTGTATGTAAACGGCAAGTTTGAGGGGCTGGGCTTCCAGCAGGAAGTGGTGCTGGGCGCCAACTATTCCAAGCTCACCACCGACGACCAGTGGGCACGGGCTTCAAACCCCGGCGCGGATATCTTCAACATCGACCACAACCGCCCACAGCGCGACAAATACCAATTGTTCCAGGAGGGTGCCGCCTCGAAGAGCTGGTATGACATTCGCCAGAAAGGCATCTATGGCACCTGGCGTGTGAAAGTCCTGGACCCGCTGACGTTGATCGTCGGTGCGCGTACCAGTTGGTATGACTATTCCTACATTGGCCAGAGTGGTTTCAAAGGCACATATGGTGCCCCGCAAGACAATACCACCCAGTCCAATGGCAAGGTTACGCCCTACGCCGGCCTGGTCTATGCGCTCAACGAGCAGTGGTCGGCCTACGCCAGCTATGCCGATGCCTTTGAGCCGCAAACCAACCTGACCACCTCCGGCTCCCTGCTCAAGCCTATCGAGGGCAAAAACTACGAGTTGGGCATCAAGGGAGAGCTGGCTGACGGGCGCCTCAATACCTCGTTTGCGATCTTCCGTTACGATCAGGAAAACCGTAGCGTGCAGGACCTGCAAGGGCCAATGAACTGCAATGGTTGGTACTGCTCGGTCGCTTCCGGCAAGGTCCGCAGCCAAGGCTTTGAAGCCACACTCAGTGGTGAGGTGCTGCCAGGCCTGCAGCTGGCCTCCAGCTACACCTACAACACCACTAAATTCCTCAAGGACAATACCTACGAAGGCAAGATTTTCAGCACCTGGACCCCCAAGCACTTGCTCAAGGTCTGGGGCGATTACCAGTTGCCGGGCGATTGGCAACATTGGAGCGTGGGTGCCGGTGTGACCGCGCAAAGCAGCACCGAAGCCTATGACCGTACGTTCAGCGTGCCGGGCAATGCATTGTGGGATTCGCGGGTGGCCTACAAGATCAACCAGGAATTCACCGTGGCGGCAAACCTGAACAACATGTTCGACAAGAAGTATTACATCCCGGCCTACAACGCGAACTGGGGCAGCAACTACTACGGGGACCCACGCAATGTGATGTTCACCATGACCTATACCCCACAGTTCTAAGAGATTACCTATATCCAATGCGGGGGCTGGCTCGCCCGCAATGGCGGTGTGCCAAACAAGAACTCACCGGCAGGCCTATAGCTATCGCAGGCAAGCCAGCTCCCACAGTTGATCCTCGGTGTTGTGGAGGTTTTGGCCAGGCATAAAAATGCCCCGCACCTGGCGGGGCTTTTTTATGCGCGGGGCTTACAGGCCGTCGAGCATGGCTTTGTTGCGTACGGCACCCTTGTCGGCACTGGTGGCCAACAACGCGTAGGCCTTCAATGCGGTGGTGACTTTGCGCGGGCGCTTCTCCACTGGCTTCCAGCCTTTCTTGTCCTGCTCAACGCGGCGTGCTGCCAGTTCTTCATCGCTGATCAACAGGTTGATCGAGCGGTTCGGGATGTCGATCAGCACCTTGTCGCCATCCTGCACCAGGCCAATCGCGCCACCGGCAGCGGCTTCCGGCGAAGCGTGGCCGATGGACAGGCCCGACGTGCCGCCGGAGAAACGGCCGTCGGTCAGCAGGGCGCAGGCTTTGCCCAGGCCTTTGGATTTCAGGTAGGACGTGGGGTAAAGCATCTCCTGCATACCCGGGCCGCCTTTAGGGCCTTCGTAGCGGATGATCACGATATCGCCTTCCTTGACTTCGTCCGCGAGGATGCCGCGTACCGAGCTGTCCTGGCTTTCATAGATCTTGGCGCGGCCTTCGAAGACGTGGATGGACTCATCCACGCCCGCCGTTTTCACCACACAGCCGTCGAGGGCGATGTTGCCGTACAGCACGGCCAGGCCGCCTTCTTGCGAGTAGGCGTGCTCGACACTGCGGATGCAGCCGTTTTCACGGTCGTCATCCAGGGTGTCCCAACGGGTCGACTGACTGAACGCCGTCTGCGTCGGGATACCGGCCGGGCCGGCCTTGAAGAAGGTGTGCACGGCTTCGTCGTCGGTCTGGGTGATGTCCCACTTGGCGATGCCTTCGGCGATGGACTTGCTGTGCACGGTTGGCAGGTCGGTGTGCAACAGGCCGCCACGGGCCAGGGAGCCGAGGATCGAGAAGATCCCGCCGGCGCGGTGCACGTCTTCCATGTGGTACTTCTGGATGTTCGGCGCGACTTTGCACAGTTGCGGCACGTGACGGGACAGGCGGTCGATGTCGCGCAGGTCGAAGTCGATCTCGGCTTCCTGGGCCGCGGCCAGCAGGTGCAGGATGGTGTTGGTGGAACCGCCCATGGCGATGTCCAGGGTCATGGCGTTTTCGAACGCCTTGAAGTTGGCGATATTGCGCGGCAACACCGACTCATCGTTCTCGCCGTAGTAACGCTTGCACAGCTCGACGATGGTGCGGCCGGCCTGCAGGAACAACTGCTCGCGGTCGCTGTGAGTGGCCAGTGTGGAACCGTTGCCCGGCAAGGCGAGACCCAGGGCTTCCACCAGGCAGTTCATCGAGTTGGCGGTGAACATGCCGGAGCACGAACCGCAGGTCGGGCAGGCGCTGCGCTCGTATTCCGCGACCTTCTCGTCAGAAGCGCTGGAATCGGCGGCGATCACCATGGCGTCGACGAGGTCGAGGCCGTGGGAGGCGAGCTTGGTCTTGCCGGCTTCCATCGGGCCGCCGGAGACGAAGATCACCGGGATGTTCAGGCGTAAGGCAGCCATCAACATGCCGGGGGTGATCTTGTCGCAGTTGGAAATGCACACGATGGCGTCGGCGCAGTGGGCGTTGACCATGTACTCCACGGAGTCGGCGATGATCTCGCGGCTCGGCAGGGAATACAGCATGCCGTCATGGCCCATGGCGATGCCGTCATCCACGGCGATGGTGTTGAATTCTTTTGCCACGCCACCGGCGCGTTCGATCTCGCGGGCGACCAGTTGGCCGAGGTCCTTGAGGTGGACATGGCCCGGCACGAACTGGGTGAACGAGTTGGCAATCGCGATGATCGGCTTTTTGAAGTCGTCATCTTTCATCCCCGTGGCACGCCACAGTGCGCGCGCGCCGGCCATGTTGCGGCCGTGGGTGGATGTTTTCGAGCGGTAATCAGGCATTGGAGCACTCCGGGCGGCTAATCAAGTACTAAAGGGGAGTGAGCTTCTAATTGACGACTGGAACACTCAGAAAATGGCCGTGTGTCCGGAAGTTGCCACTCGCATCGCGGGATCGCCGCTTGCTTGGGCCTCGAGCTCATAAACCCGCCGGGGGATGACTGGCGATGAATAGGGCCGATTCTACACCGACTTCTTGTAGGAGCGAGCTTGCTCGCGAAAATCGTCAACGATGACGCAGTGCTATCAGGTGGACCGGGGTGACTATTCGTTTTTCGCGAGCAAGCTCGCTCCTACAACGGCAAGACATATCTGGAACCACTGTTTAAGGCCTCGCTGGCGCGCTGGCTCCTACCGTTTATCTTCCAATCACAGAAGAGGACGAAGGAATGTCCACCCAGCAAAATTCTCATCGGCTGCGTAAAGGGCGCTATTCGGAATCGGGCCGTATCTACTTGCTAACGGCTGTCACCCATCAACGGCAACACATTTTTCAAGACTGGCTTATCGGTCGCTTGCTGGTCCGCGAATTCAGAAAGGCTCAGGAGGAAGGAGATGCAACGTCACTAGCCTGGGTGGTCATGCCCGATCATTTCCACTGGCTGGTGGAATTGCACAACGGCGATTTGCCCAGGCTCATGCAGCGAACCAGATCGCGAAGTGCGCGTGCAGTCAATAAGGCAAGACAGTCCTTCGGAGTGCTTTGGCAAAAAGGCTATTTCGACCGAGCGCTGCACCGTGAGGAAGACTTGAAGGCAATGGCTCGCTACATCGTCGCAAACCCCTTGCGCGCAGGCTTGGCCGAGCACATTGGCCAATACCCACTATGGGACGCCATCTGGCTATAAGGCACCCTTCCCTGTAGGAGCGAGCTTGCTCGCGAAGATCGTCAACGATAACGCAGCGCTATCAGGTAGCCCGTGGCGTCTATTCGTTCTTCGCGAGCAAGCTCGCTCCTACAAAAGGGGTCGGTTTTAATCAGCTATTGGGCAACAACCGGCACGTAATGCTCTTGATATAGCGCGTTTCGGCAATCGCCGGGTGCACCGGGTGGTCCGGGCCTTGGCCGCCGCGTTCGAGCATCTGGATGTTGCGGTCCAGATGGCGGGCGCTGGTGAGCAGAATGTTTTGCAGGTCGTCTTCCGGCAGGTGCATGGAGCACGAAGCGCTGACCAGGATGCCGTCTTTGCTGAGCAGGCGCATGGCTTGCTCGTTGAGGCGGCGGTAGGCACCTTCGCCGTTTTTCATGTCTTTTTTGCGTTTGATGAAGGCCGGTGGGTCGGCGACGATCACGTCGAAGCGTTCTTCGCTGGCTTTCAGTTCTTTAAGCGCTTCAAAGACGTCGCCTTCGATACAGGTCATCTTCTCGGCAAAGCCGTTCAGCGCGGCGTTGCGCTCTACGCCGTCGAGGGCGAAGGCCGAAGCGTCGACGCAGAACACTTCACTGGCACCAAAGGCGGCGGCTTGCACGCCCCAGCCGCCGATGTAGCTGTACAGGTCCAGTACTCGCTTGCCCTTGGCATACGGGGCCAGGCGGGCGCGGTTCATGCGGTGGTCGTAGAACCAGCCGGTCTTTTGGCCCTGAATCACCGGGGCTTCGAACTTGACGCCGTTTTCTTCCAGCGCCACCCACTCCGGCACCAGGCCGAACACGGTTTCGACGTAGCGGTTGAGGCCTTCGGCGTCGCGTGCGGCGGAGTCGTTCTTGAACAGGATGCCGCTGGGCTTGAGCACTTGGGTCAGCGCGGCGATCACGTCTTCTTTATGCGCTTCCATGGTCGCCGAGGCGATCTGCACTACCAGGATGTCGCCGAAACGGTCGACCACCAGGCCCGGCAGCAGGTCGGAATCACCGTAGACCAGGCGGTAGAACGGCTTGTCGAACAGGCGGTCACGCAGGGACAGCGCGACGTTGAGGCGGTGTACCAGCAGCGACTTGTCCAGCGGCAACTTGATGTCGCGCGACAGCAGGCGGGCACAGATCAGGTTGTTCGGGCTCATGGCCACGATGCCCAGGGTCTTGCCGCCGGCCGCTTCCAGGATAGCCTGGTCGCCTGCCTGGAAGCCGTGGAGTGGGGTGGCGGCCACGTCGATTTCGTTGCTGTAGACCCACAGGTGGCCGTTGCGCAAACGACGATCGGCGTTGGCTTTGAGACGCAGGCTTGGCAGGGACATGACGTCGCTCCGGAAAAAAGAGCGGGAGTATACCCTTTGCGCACTCTTTCATGTGGGAGCTGGCTTGCCTGCGATATGGGCGGCGCGGTGTATCAGACGTACGGTGGTGAGGCTATCCAGGCAAGCCAGCTCCCACATTTGATCGGGTTTCAGTTGGGTTTTTGGGTGTCGGCCACGTCTGCATAAGGGGTAGAATTCGCGCCTAGCCCAGAGTGTGTACTTATGTCCCAAGAGCTTTCCCCCGAGCAGATCCAACAGGCCCTGCAAGGCATCAGCGTGCCGCCCCAACCGCAAATCATGGTGGATTTGCAGATGGAGCAGTACATGCCCGACCCGGACCTGGAAGTGATTGCGCGGTTGATCTCCCAAGACCCGGGCTTGTCCGGCGCACTGCTGAAGATCGTCAATTCGCCGTATTACGGCCTGAGCAACAAAATTGCATCGATCCAGCGCGCGGTAAACCTGTTGGGCAGCCGCTCGATCATCAATTTGATCAACGCGCAGTCAATCAAGGGCGAGATGTGCGACGACACCATCGTCACCCTCAACCGCTTCTGGGACACTGCCCAGGATGTGGCCATGACCTGCCTCACACTGGCCAAGCGCACCGGTTCGCAAACCGTCGACGAAGCCTATGCCCTGGGCCTGTTCCACGATTGCGGCGTGCCGTTGATGCTCAAGCGCTTCCCCAACTACATGTCCGTGCTGGAACAGGCATACGCCAACGCCGGCCCGGATTGCCGCGTGGTCGATACCGAGAACAATGCGTTCCACACCAACCATGCGGTAGTCGGCTACTACACCGCCAAGTCCTGGCGCCTGCCGGAGCATGTCACCGACGCCATCGCCAATCACCATAACGCCCTGGTGATTTTCAGCGATGAGACCACGCGCAACCCGCAGCTCAAGAACCTGCTGGCCATTTTGAAGATGGCCGAGCATATCTGTTCGTCTTACCGCGTACTGGGTAACCAGCCGGTGGACCATGAGTGGAATGCCATCGGCCACCTGGTGCTGGATTACGTGGGCCTGTCGGACTACGACTTCGAGAGCCTGAAGTTGTCGATCCGCGAACTGGGCGCGCACTGACCCGTCATTCAAGAGGTACACATGCCCGAGTTACCAGAAGTCGAAACCACCCGACGCGGCATTGCCCCGCACCTGGAAGGCCAGCGCGTCAGCCGCGTGGTAGTGCGTGAGCGGCGCCTGCGCTGGCCAATTCCGGAAGACCTGGATGTGCGCCTGTCAGGGCAGCGCATCGTGCTGGTGGAGCGCCGGGCCAAATACCTGTTGATCAATGCCGAAGTGGGCACCTTGATCAGCCACTTGGGCATGTCGGGCAACTTGCGCCTGGTTGAGGTAGGTATGCCGGCGGCCAAGCATGAACATGTGGATATCGAGCTGGAATCGGGTATGGCCCTGCGCTACACCGACCCGCGGCGCTTCGGTGCGATGCTCTGGAGCCTCGACCCGCACAACCATGAGTTGCTGATGCGGCTGGGGCCGGAGCCGTTGACCGACCTGTTTGATGGCGAGCGTTTGTTCCAGCTGTCTCGAGGCAAGTCGATGGCGGTGAAGCCGTTCATCATGGACAACGCGGTGGTGGTAGGCGTGGGCAATATCTATGCGACCGAGGCGCTGTTTGCAGCGGGGATTGACCCGCGTCGCGCCGCCGGTGGGATTTCACGCGGGCGCTATTTGAAGCTGGCGATTGAGATCAAGCGGGTGCTGGCCGCTGCCATCGAGCGGGGCGGTACCACGTTGCGGGACTTTATCGGTGGCGATGGGCAGCCGGGGTATTTCCAGCAGGAACTGTTCGTATATGGCCGGGGCGGCGAGGCGTGCAAGGTCTGCGGCACTGAGCTGCGCAATGTGGTGCTGGGGCAGCGGGCGAGTGTGTTTTGCCCTAGGTGTCAGAGCTGATGGTTGGGTGAGGGCTGAGATTGCTATCGCAGGCAAGCCAGCTCCCACATTTGAATGTATTCACATATCCAAGTGTGGGAGCTGACTTGCCTGCGATGAGGCCTTTACGGGCAACGAAGAGGCTTAGGCCTTACCGGTAATCTTGCGGTACTTCTCCATCAACTGCTCTTCAGTCTCAGGGTGTGCCTCGTCCAGAGGAATGCAATCGACCGGGCATACCTGCTGGCACTGCGGTTCGTCGTAGTGGCCGACGCACTGGGTGCACAGGTTGGGGTCGATCACGTAGATCTCTTCGCCTTGGGAAATGGCGGCGTTCGGGCACTCGGGTTCGCAGACGTCGCAATTGATGCAATCGTCGGTGATGATCAGGGACATGGAAACTCCTGCCAGGGCACTCTGCCAAGGCATCTGAAAACTAATGCGCGCAATTGTGCCGCATTGGCGCCCGCAGTGCGAGCCTGTCTCTGTGGTGAGGGATGAAAGGATTGGGACTGCTGCGCAGTCCAGCGGGAGCAAGCTCCCTCGCCACAATGAGCCTTACTTCTTGAAGCGCAATGTCAGTGCGTCTGCTACAGCTGGATGCACGAACTTGGTGATATCTCCGCCCAAAGCAGCGATTTCACGAACCAACGTCGAGGAAATGAACGAATAACGCTCCGACGGCGTGAGGAACAGGCTTTCCACGTCCGGCGCCAATTGGCGGTTCATGTTGGCCAGCTGGAATTCGTATTCGAAGTCCGACACCGCGCGCAGGCCACGCAGGAACACATTGGCGTTCTGCTCCTTGGCGAAATGCGCCAGCAGTGTCGAAAAGCCCACTACTTCCACATTCGGCAGGTGCTTGGTGACCTCTTGCGCCAGCTCCACACGTTGTTCCAGGGGAAACAGCGGGTTTTTCTTGGGGCTGGCCGCGACCGCGATGATCACATGGTCGAACAGGCGAGAGGCGCGTTCGACCAGATCGCCATGGCCTTTGGTAATCGGGTCGAAGGTACCTGGGTACAACACTCGGTTCATCGCGTCGTCCTGGCGGAGTCCGTTGGGGAACCGGATGGTATCGCAGCATTACCGGTGGGCCAAGTCGACTTATGTAGATAGATACCGTGAATACCCTGTCTTTTCATGCCGTTTTCAGACGTTCGGCCAATGCGCTCGCCAGTTGCGCGGTCAACCCATACACCGACAATTGCGGGTTGGCGCCAATGCTGGTGGGGAACAGCGAGCCATCGTGGATCGACAGGTTACGCAACTGATGATGGCGACCCAGGCTGTCGGCGACGGCATCTTTCGGATCTTCACCCATGGCACAACCGCCCATCACGTGGGCGCTGCCCAGGGTGGTGCGATGCAGTTCCAGGCCCAGACCGTCGATCACGCTGCGCGCTTCGGCCAAGTTGTTCACAAAGCGCGCGTCGTGATGCAGGGGCTTGACCGATTTGGCCCCCGCCGCGAACTGAATCTCGGCCATGCTGTGGAAGGCCCGGCGCAGGCCGTCCCAGGCGTAGGGCGAGACCTGATAGTCGAGCACTGGGGTGCCGTCACCGCGTAACTCCACCGTACCGCCCGGGCTGTCGGGGTGAAAGCCGTCGCGCAGCAGGGCGAGCATGGCGTGGGTGTGGGGTAATTGGTTCATGTCCAGGGCGTTCTGGTTGCCGTAGCCACCAAACAGGGTGCTCGCCAGGCCTGGATGCAGGGGCGGTGCTTCCAGTTTGTAGGACATTTTGCCGGTAGTGCCGTCCTGCCATTGGAAATGGTCGGAGTAGATGGATTGCGGCGCACCGTAGAAGGGGTTGATCACTTCGTCGAACAGCCCGGCGGAGAAATTGACCAGGTGCAGGAAGGTGCGCTTGCCCAGCCGCGAGTGTGGGTCGGGCGCGTCGGAGCGCATCAGCAGGGCCGGGCTGTTGATGCCGCCGCCCGCCAGCACATAGTGCTTGGCTTTCACCCTGATCTTGCGCCCTGTGGGCGCTACGCAGCGTTCGTCCATGGCCACGCATTCGAGGCTGCTGATGGTGTCGCCGCTGTATGTGAGCCGTTCGGCGCGAGCCAGGTAAAGTAGTTCGCCGCCCTTTTCCAGGGTGGACGGGATGGTCGTCACCAGCATTGACTGCTTGGCGTTGACCGGGCAGCCCATGCCGCAATACCCCAGGTTGAAGCAGCCGCGCACATTGCGCGGGATCACATGCCAGCTGTAGCCGAGCTTTTCACAGCCTTTGCGGATCACATCGTTGTTGGCATTCGGCGGCAGCGCCCAGGGCGCGATGCCCAGGCGCTGTTCCATTTTTTCGAACCAGGGCGCCATTTCGGCGCTGCTGTGGCCTTTGACCGCATATTCGCTGGCCCAATGCGCGAGGGTAGCGTCAGGGGTGCGAAAGCTGGAGGTCCAGTTAATCAAGGTGGTACCGCCCACCGCCCGGCCCTGCAGGATGGTGATAGCGCCGTCCTTGCTCATGCGGCCGATGCCTTCCTGGTAAAGGCTGGCGTAGGCTTCGTCTTCCAGCAGCTTGAAATCACTACTGGTCTTGAGCGGGCCTTCTTCGATCAGCAACACTTTGTAGCCGGCGGCGCTGAGGATTTCGGCGGTGGTACCGCCCCCGGCGCCGCTGCCGATGATGGCGACATCCGCTTCCAGGGTCAGGTCGTGATCCAGGGCGGCGCCATTGTGGGTTTTCCAGCCACGGGCCAGGCCGTCGCGGAACAGATCGGGTACGGGCATAGGTGTGCTCTCTTATTCTTGTCGGAAGATGCAATCTTGGGGGATTGCCCAGGCTAGATCTTGGGCGGGCCGGGGTAGCCGCAATGGGCCCAGGACTCGGGCCGGAAGTACCAGGCCATGATCACCAGTTTGAGCAGCGAGCCCTGGCCCATGCGCAAAAGGTTCAGGTAACTGTTTTCCCAGCGGTGCAGGAAATTGCGGATCTGTTCGCTGCTGGCGTTTTCCCAACTGCCCCAGATACCGGTCAGTGGGCCGCGGGTAATGCCCATGCCCAGTACGTCGAATAATTGCTGGGTGAGCTTGAACATCTCGGGCGACAAGTGCTGCAGGCTGTAATCGAGCTTTTTCAGGGTGCCCTCAATACCTGCAAGCACTTGTTCGGCACTGGCCGCGCCTTCTAGCAGCACCGGGATTACCGCCCGCAAGAACGGCAAGTCGCTGGTGCGCAACATCGCAAAGCCGCTGGCCGGTGTACTGCTGGAGCAACCACTGAGGCTGGCGCCCAACCCGGCGGTGGCGAGGAAGGCGCTGGCACACAGGCCGATTTTCAAGACGCCGCGCCGTGACAGCGCGGGTGAATCAGTCAGGCTGGGGTTCATTGTTTTTATAGTCCCGAAGGTGGCGGTTATCAGCGGATAAACAGCTTCTGGATCAGCTTCTGGATCGACTTGCCATAGGGCGGGTAGATCAACTTCGCCGCGTTCAGGCGCTGTTTGACCAGCACACCCTTGGCCTTGCTGAACGTCAGGAAACCTTCGTGACCGTGGTAATGGCCCATGCCTGACGGGCCGATGCCACCGAACGGCATATCGTCCTGGGCGACGTGCAGCAAGGTGTCGTTCAGGCACACACCGCCGGAATGGGTTTCGTGGAGCACCCGCGCTTGTTCGCCTTTGTTGTAGCCGAAGTAATACAAGGCCAGTGGGCGAGGGCGCTGGTTGATGTAGGCAAAGGCTTGGTCAAGGCCGCGATACGGCACGATGGGCAGGAGCGGGCCGAAGATTTCGTCCTGCATCACGGTCATGTCGTCACTGACATTCAACAGCATGCTGTGGGCCATTCGCCGAGCCTGGCCTTGCTCGTACAGCGGGATGAGGGTGGCGCCTTTGTCGGTGGCGTCCTTGGCGTAGGCATTGAGCCGGGCCAGTTGGCGTTCGTTGATGATGGCGGTGTAGTCCGGGTTGTCGGCCAGGGTCGGATAAAACCCGCGCACGGCTTTGGAATACGCCTCGACAAAGCCCTCCACGCGATCTTCCGGTACCAGAACATAATCCGGCGCTACGCAGGTTTGCCCGGCGTTCAAGGCTTTGCCGAAGGCGATGCGTTCGGCAGCATCCTTGAGCGGCACGTCGGCCGAGACAATGGCTGGCGATTTGCCGCCCAGCTCCAGGGTCACCGGCGTGAGGTTTTCGGCCGCCGCACGCATCACGTGCTTGCCTATACTGGTAGCGCCGGTGAACAGCAGGTGATCGAAGCGCAACTTGGAAAACGCCATGCCCACGTCAGCTTCGCCCAGCACGACGCACACCAGGTCCTCGGGGAAGATCTTGGCCAGCAACGCCTTGAGCAGCTCGCCGGTGGCCGGCGTGGATTCGCTGAGCTTGAGCATCACCCGGTTACCGGCAGCCAATGCCCCAACTAGCGGGCCGATGGCCAGGTACAGCGGGTAGTTCCACGGCACGATGACGCCGACGACGCCCAGTGGCTGGTAAATGACTTTGGCTGAGGCGGGCTGGAAGGCAATGCCTACAGCGCGGCGGGAAGGTTTCATCCAGCCCTTGAGGTGTTTGCTCGCGTAGTGAATGCCATGCAGGCTAGGCATCAATTCGGCAAACAGGGTTTCGTCGGCGCTGCGATGGCTGAAATCCTGGCTGATCGCATTGATCAGCGCCTGGCGTTCGTCGCTCAGCAGATCCCGCAAAGCCTTGAGCCATTGCTGGCGCTGCCCGGCCGGCGGCATCGGGTTGGCGACGAAGGCGCGGCGTTGGGCGTTGAACAGGTTCTGGAGCTGATCCAGCGCCTGGGAATCTTGCAGGTAGGCAACGTTGGCAGACATGGCGCGGCACCGATTGTTATTGGTCTGCCTGGATTTTTAGAGTCATTGCTCTAAATTGTCAAATAACATTGCAGTAACATCCAGATTTATCCTGGCCGGGTTAGGCCGTAAGATGCCCCATCCCGTGTATAGAAGCTGATCCCCTATGGCACCACGAGTAAAGACCAGCGAGCGCATTGTGCAAACCAGCCTGGAGCTTTTTAACCAGCAGGGCGAGCGCAGTGTCAGTACCAACCACATTGCCGCCCACATGGAAATTTCCCCGGGCAACTTGTACTACCACTTCCCTAACAAGCAGGCGATCATCGCCGTGCTGTTCCGCGAATATGAAGCGCTGGTAGACAGTTTCCTGCGCCCACCACAGGGACGCACGATGGTGGTGGAGGATAAACGCTTTTATCTGCAAGCCGTATTGGCCGGCATGTGGCGTTATCGCTTCCTGCACCGCGACCTCGAACACCTGCTGGAGAGCGACCCGGAACTGGCGACTGGCTACCGGCGGTTTTCCCAGCGTTGCCTGATCCAGGGCGGCGCGATCTACCAGGGCTTTGTCGATGCCGGCATTCTCAATATGGACCCGGTGCAAACAGAAGCCCTGACCCTGAATGCGTGGATCATCCTCACCTCGTGGGTGCGCTTTTTGTGTACCACCAATGAAAAATCCACCCACCTGAGCGCCGAGGCGATCAAGCGTGGGGTTTATCAGGTGCTGGTGCTGGAGGCGGGGTTTGTCACGCCACAGGCCAAAGAGGCGGTGGACGCCTTGTTCAAAGAGTTTTACGTGCCGTTGAATCAGGCACTGGAAGAAGTGAAGTAAGACCTTTCCCCTTTGTATTCACAGGAGTCAGTCATGCCGCTTGCCCAACTGATCAGCCCCCAGCAATTGGCCGAGCGCCAACAGTCGAGCGGGTGGGTGATCCTGGATTGCCGCTTTGCCCTGGAAGACCCGGACTACGGCTTGTGCAGTTACGCCGAAGGGCATATCGAGGGCGCGCAATACGCCGACCTGGAGCGCCACCTGAGCGGCCCGGTGACCAAGGGCGTGACCGGTCGTCATCCTTTGCCGGCGGCGGACACGTTCGCCAGGCAACTGCGGGCCTGGGGTATCAGTGCCGACACCGATGTGGTGCTGTATGACGACGGCCCCGGTGCCTACGCCGCCCGTGCCTGGTGGCTGCTGGCCTGGCTGGGCAAGCGTGATGGTGTGTTTATTCTGGATGGTGGCCTCAAGGCCTGGCATGCCGCCGGTTTCCCCCTGAGCCTGGACGCGCCCGTGGTTGAGCCAGGTACCTTCGCCGGTACGCCGGATCATCGTCTGTTGCTGGATGCCGAACACCTGCAAAAACGCCTGGGCCAACCCGGCCTGACCTTGATCGACGCCCGCGCCCAGCCGCGCTTTCGTGGTGAAGTAGAACCCATCGACCCGATTGCCGGGCATATCCCTGGCGCGCAATGCGCGGCGTTCAGTGAAAACCTGGGCAGTGATGGTCGTTTCTTACCGGCTGATCAGCTCAAGCAACGCTTTGCCGCGCAGCTGCAAGGGCGCCCGCCGCAGGAGTTGGTGGCGTATTGCGGGTCTGGGGTGACGGCGTGCCATAACCTGTTTGCGTTGAGCCTGGCGGGGTACCCGTTGGGCAAGTTGTATGCGGGGTCGTGGAGTGAGTGGATTACTGATCCAGCTCGGGAAATAGCCACGGGCGAGTAAACGACCGGTGTAAACGTTTCATTGAAATGTGGGAGCTGGCTTGCCTGCGATAGCAGAGTGTCAGCCACCTCAACATTGGCTGGCCCACCGCTATCGCAGGCAAGCCAGCTCCCACACTATTGACCGTATTGGGTCTGGAGCCACTGCGGGATTCGGCGTTCCAGGTAGTAACCAGGGCGCTTCAACGAACCCTCCACAAACCCCACATGCCCGCCCTTGGCCAGCAACTCGAACTCGGTGCAGGCCGACAGCTCACTGGCGTCAGGCAAGCTGTGCGCAAACACAAACGGATCATCAGCCGCCTGGATAATCAGCGTCGGCGTGCGGATACCGCCCAGGTAATAGCGGCTGGAAGCGCGGCGATAGTAATCCTCGGCACTCAAGAAACCGTGCAGCGGCGCGGTTACCCGCCCGTCGAAGTCCCAGAACGTGCGCATCTTTTCCAGGGAGCCAAGGGCCTCGAGGGTTTTGAGCCCATCCTCACGACCGTCCTGCAGGAATTGGCGTTGCTTGACGCGGATATACGCCAGCATCTCGCGCATGAAGTGCTTCTGATACACCCGCGAGAACCCCAGCCCAATGCGATCCGCGCATTGATCCAGGCGAAACGGCACCGACACCGCCGCCGCGCCCTGCAGCCCTGAGGCCTCGCCGGTTTCCCCCAAATGCTTGAGCAACACGTTGCCGCCCAGGGAGTAACCCACCGCGTACAAGGGCGCCAAAGGCCGCTTGGCGCGCAGATGAGCAATCGCGGCTGCCAGGTCTTCGCTGGCGCCGGAGTGATAGCTGCGAGCCAGCAGGTTGGGCTCGCCAGAGCAGCCGCGCCAGTTCAACGCAGCACTGGCCCAGCCTTGGGTGGCGAGGACTTTTTGCAGGCCGGCCACATAGGGCGAATTGGACGAACCGGTCAGCCCATGCAACACCAGCACCAAAGGCGCTTGCACGTCATGAGGCCCGTGCCAGTCGAGATCGAGGAAGTCGCCATCCTCCAGCCACAGGCGCTCACGCTGACGCTCGATGTGGGTGGTCGGCCGCCACAGCGGTCCCCACAGTGTCTGCAAGTGAGGGTTGCCGAGGCCGAAGGCGGGTTTGAACAGGTCGCAAGAAGGGGTCATGACGCTCTCGGTGGCAAGTGAACTCACTGTGGCGAGCGAGCTTGCTCGCGCTGGGCCGCGTAGCGGCCCCATCAAGAACACTGCGTTTATTCAGTCGGAACACCTTGGCAGGTTTCAGGGCCGCTTCGCAGCCCAGCGGGAGCAATCTCTAGCCACACGATTAGGCGGCGTTTTCGACCAAACGATGCCACAACGCGTAATACACCCGCCCGGACTTCTGCTCCCGGTGCAGGCGCCAGCCACTTGGCAGGCCGAGCGTGGAGGGCGCGGTCTCGCTCTCAGTGTAGATCCAGGCATCCGGTGCCAGCCACTGGCGTTCTTCCAGCAGTGTGCAGACGGTCGGCAGCAGGTTCTGGTTGAACGGTGGATCGAGGAACACTACGTCGTATTCAGTGGCCGCCTGGGTTTCCAGGTAGCGCAGCGCGTCGGCCGTCTGCACCTGGCCGGTGGTGCAACGCAGCGTGCCCAGGTGCTCCTTGAGGCTGGACACCGCCACATTGCTGGCGTCCAGCGCCTGGCCCTGGGCCGCGCCACGGGACAGCGCCTCCAGGAACAGCGCGCCGCTGCCGGCGAACGGGTCCAGCACTTTGGCCCCGCCTATGTACGGCGCGAGCCAGTTGAACAGGGTTTCACGCACGCGATCGGGCGTCGGGCGCAGGCCCACGACGTCGGGGAAGCTCAGCTTGCGGCTGCCCCATTCACCGCCAATGATGCGCAGTTGGCCCACACCGTTATGCACGTTGTGGACAGGTTTTTTCGGGCGAGATGAACTGGCCATTAATGCTCCGGAACCCCGAGCGGCTGCTCGGCAGGTTTATCAGTGGGGGGCGGTAGTGGCTTTTGCGCAATCGTCGGGCCGGCGGTCACAATGACCATCTTGTCGGCGCTCAAGTGTTTGTTCATTGCAGCCTTGACCTGATCGACGGTCAGGGCCTGGGATTGTTTCATGAAATCTTCCAGATAGCTCAGCGGCAGTTTGTAGAAACCCATGGCGCCCAACTGCCCGACGATATCGGCGTTGCTGGCGGTGGACAGCGGGAAGCTGCCGGCCAGTTCGCGCTTGGCGTCGTCCAGTTCTTTTTGTGTTGGGCCGTTCTTGAGGTAATCAGCCAGTACATCCTCAACCAGGCGCAGGGTGCCGCCGCTCATTTCGGCGCGGGTCTGCAGGTTGATCATGAACGGGCCGCGCACCTGCATCGGTGAGAAACCGGAGTACACGCCGTAGGTCAGGCCGCGTTTTTCACGCACCTCGCTCATCAAACGGGTACCGAAGCCGCCGCCGCCAAGGATCTGGTTGCCCAGGGACAAGGCTGCGTAGTCCGGGTCGGCGCGGTCGATGCCCAATTGCGCAAACAGCAGGTGGGTTTGCTTGGACGGAAACTCGATACGGCTCAGGCCGGCTTTTGGCTCGGTCGGTTGAGCGATCTTGGCCATGGCCGGGCCTTTGGGCAGCGATGCCGACACTTTGGCCGTCATGGCCTCGGCTTCTGCACGGGTCAGGTCGCCGACGACTGCAATCACGGCATTGCCCGCCGCATAGGCTTTGGCATGGAACGCCTGCAACTGTGCCAGGGTAATTTTCGGCACGCTTTCTGGGGTGCCTTCGCTCGGATGCGCGTAAGGATGGTCGCCGTACAGACGCTTGAACAGCTCGATGCTCGCCAGTTTGCCGGGGTTCTGTTTCTGGTACTCAAAACCGGCCAGGATCTGGTTCTTGATGCGTGCCAGAGAGTCTGCCGGGAAAGTCGGCTGGCCAATCACCTGGTTGAACAGTGACAGGGCGGCGTCGCGCTTGGCGCTGTCGCTCAGGCTGCGCAGGGTCACCAGCGCCATGTCGCGGTAGGCGCCGTTGCCAAAGTCGGCTCCCAAGCCTTCGAACCCACTGGCGATCTGGCTGACATCCTTGCCCGGCACGCCTTCGTTGAGCATGGCGTTGGTCATCAGCGCCAGGCCTGGCACGTCGCCATCCTGGCTGCTGCCGGCGGCAAACAGCAGGCGCATGTCGAACATCGGCAATTCGTGGGCTTCGACGAACAGCACCTTGGCGCCTTCGGCGGTGGTCCAGGTTTGTACGTCGAGCTTGCGGTTGGTCGGTGCCTTGCCATCCAGTTCCGCCAGGGACTGCAGGGTGCTGGCCGTTTGAGCCTTGTCCAGGGCCTGGCTGGCGACCGACTCGCTCGGGCGCAAAAAGTAAACGGCGCTGGCCGCCATCAGGGTGACGGCGATCAGGCCGGGCAGGATCAGGCGGCTGTTTTTGCGATCACTCATGAGCGGTCTCCTCAGGCAAAACATGGGCGACGCTCAGACGTTCGCGGGTGAAGTAGGTGCGTGCGGCCTTCTGGATGTCTTCCGGGGTCACGCTTTGCAGGTCGGCAAGCTCCGTGTCCATGAGCTTCCAGGACAGGCCGACCGTTTCCAGGGAGCCGATGGCCGTGGCCTGGCTGGTGATGGAATCACGCTGGTACACCAGGCCGGCAATGACCTGGGCACGGATGCGCTCCAGTTCTTCGGCGGTCGGCGGCTTGGCCTTCAACTCATCGAGCAGGCGCCACAGGCCGGCTTCGGCTTGGGCGACGGTTTTCTTCTTCTGCTGGTTCGGCGTGGCCGAGAGCGTAAACAGGCTGTCGCCGCGGGTGTAGGCGTCGTAGTTGGTGGAAGCCGCGGACACAAGTTCCTCACCGCGCTCCAGTTGCTCGGAGATCCGTGCACTGTAGCCGCCGTCCAGCAGCGCCGAGATCAGGCGCAGGGCCTGCACCGAGCGTTTGTCTTCGGCGGTGGCCAGGCCAGGCACGTTGAAGCCCAGGAACACGCTTGGCAATTGGGTCTGCACGTGCAGGGTCAGCAGGCGCTCGCCGGGCTCGGCCAGTTCCATCGGGATTTTTGCCGGCGGCACGTCACGCTTGGGGATCGGGCCGAAGTAACGTTGGGCGAGGTTTTTCACCTCGTCCGGGGTCACGTCGCCGACCACCACCAGGGTGGCGTTGTTCGGCACGTACCAGGATTGGTACCAGTGGCGCAGTTCCTCGACCTTCATGCGGTCCAGGTCGGCCATCCAGCCGATGGTCGGCGTGTGGTAGCCGCTGGCGGGGAAGGCCATGGCCTTGAAGCGCTCGAACGCTTTGGACATGGGGTTATCGTCGGTGCGCAGGCGGCGTTCTTCCTTGATTACTTCGATTTCACGGCTGAATTCGTCGGCCGGCAGGCGCAGGCTGGCCATGCGGTCGGCTTCCAGCTCGAAGGCCACACCCAGGCGATCACGGGCCAATACCTGGTAGTACGCGGTGTAGTCGTCGCTGGTGAAGGCGTTTTCTTCGGCGCCCAGGTCGCGCAGGATCAGCGAGGCTTCGCCGGGGCCAACCTTGGCGCTGCCCTTGAACATCATGTGTTCCAGGGCGTGGGACAAACCGGTCTGGCCCGGGGTTTCGTAGCTTGAGCCAACCTTGTACCAGACCTGGGAAACCACCACCGGCGCGCGATGATCTTCGCGCACGACCACCTTGAGGCCGTTATCGAGGGTGAATTCATGGGTGGGTTGTGGATCGGCAGCCAAAGCTGAGAGAGGCAGACAAACTGTGCTGAACAGCAGGCCTGCGGCGCGGCGGGCTAGAGCATTCATTCGTTTTTAAACCTGTTGGGCTGCCCGCTTGGTCTTAGCGTCGGCGGGCGAGGAGGTGCTAGGATACTGATCCGACCTAGGGACGGCCACTGTGGCTGTCTTGTTGAGGCCCTATTTAGGCCTTACAAAATGTTGCGCATGAACGAGCTGGCTAAAAAACAGTCTGTTACGCATCGAATTTTATTTACCGACGCGCACTGTGGCGCGTCGCTACCTTGAGATAGCCGTCTCCATGTTTGGTTCCAACGACGACAAGAAGACCCCAGCTGCGGCTGGCGAGAAGAAAGGCCTGTTCGGATGGCTGCGCAAAAAGCCGCAGGAAACCGTCGTCGAACAGCCGCAGGTTCACGCTGAACCCACCCCTGAACCCGTAATAGAAGCCGAACCGGTTGCCGAGACGCCAGTTCCGGTGGTGTTGCCTATGGCTGAGCCGGTGTTGCAGCCGGTCGTCGAGGCCGAGCCGGAACCTGAGCCTGCGCCCGAGCACAAGCCCTGGTTGGAGCTGCCCGTGGCCGAAGAGCCCGTGGCGTTGGTGGAGGATGTTCAGGCCGAGCACGTCGTGCCGCCGATTCCTGCAGTGGTTGAGCCGGCGCCGGTAGAGGTTGCGGCTGAAGTACCGCCCGTTGTTGAAGTTCCTGTCCCGGTTGTTGCCGCACCTGCCGTCGTCGAGCCAGAGCCTGCCGTTGCCACCACCGAAACCAGCAAAACCGGATTTTTCGCCCGCCTCAAGCAGGGCCTGAGCAAGACCAGCGCCAGTATTGGCGAAGGCATGGCCAGCCTGTTCCTGGGCAAGAAAGTCATTGATGACGAGCTGCTGGAAGACATCGAGACCCGCCTGCTCACCGCCGACGTGGGCGTCGAAGCCACCGCCGTGATCATCCAGAGCCTGACGCAGAAGGTCGCGCGCAAGCAGTTGACCGACGCCGACGCCCTGTACAAATCCCTGCAGGCTGAGCTGGCCGCCATGCTCAAGCCGGTTGAAGCGCCGCTGGTGATCACCCCGAAAAAGCCGTTCGTCATCCTCGTTGTAGGTGTAAACGGCGCTGGCAAGACCACCACCATTGGCAAACTGGCCAAGAAGCTGCAGGGGGAGGGCAAGAAAGTCATGCTCGCCGCCGGTGACACCTTCCGTGCCGCGGCCGTCGAGCAGTTGCAGGTGTGGGGCGAGCGCAACAAGATCCCGGTGATTGCCCAGCACACCGGTGCCGACTCTGCGTCCGTGATCTTCGATGCCGTGCAAGCCGCCAAGGCGCGTAACATTGACGTGCTGATCGCCGACACAGCCGGCCGCCTGCACACCAAAGACAATTTGATGGAAGAGCTGAAGAAAGTGCGCCGCGTGATCGGCAAGCTTGACGCCGATGCACCCCATGAAGTCCTGCTGGTGCTTGACGCCGGTACTGGCCAGAACGCCATCAGCCAGGCCAAGCAATTCAATCAGACGGTGCAGCTGACCGGCCTGGCATTGACTAAGCTCGACGGCACGGCGAAAGGCGGTGTGATTTTCGCCCTGGCCAAACAGTTCGGGTTGCCGATTCGTTATATCGGCGTCGGTGAAGGCATCGACGACCTGCGCACCTTTGAAGCCGAACCCTTTGTACAGGCACTGTTTGCCGAGCGGGAGCGTTCATGATTCGATTCGAGCAGGTCGGTAAACGCTATGCCAACGGGCATGTGGGCTTGCATGAGCTGAGCTTTCGAGTGCGTCGCGGCGAATTCTTGTTTGTCACCGGCCATTCGGGCGCAGGCAAAAGTACGCTGTTGCGCCTGTTGCTGGCCATGGAGCGCCCGACCACCGGCAAGTTGTTGCTGGCGGGTCAGGACCTGGCCACTATCAGCAATGCGCAAATTCCATTCCTGCGCCGCCAGATCGGCGTAGTGTTCCAGAATCACCAGTTGCTGTTCGACCGCACGGTGTTCAACAACGTGGCCCTGCCGTTGCAGATACTCGGGCTGTCCAAGGCCGAGATCGTCAAGCGCGTGGATTCGGCCCTGGAGCGTGTAGCCTTGTCGGACAAGACCGACCTCTTCCCCGGCGACCTGTCCACCGGCCAGCAACAGCGTGTCGGTATCGCCCGCGCCATCGTCCATCGCCCGGCCTTGCTGCTGGCGGACGAACCCACCGGTAACCTCGACCCGCGCCTGGCGGCCGAGATCATGGGGGTGTTCGAAGACATCAACCGCCTGGGCACCAGCGTCTTGATCGCCAGCCACGACCTGGCCTTGATTGCCCGTATGCGCCATCGCATGCTCACCCTGCAACGCGGCCGCCTGATCGGCGATGGGGAGGCTGGCGTATGAGTGCTACACGCAGCCCTAAAGTTTCCGAACGGGTGGCTCCGAAGCCAGCCGACCCGCAACCGAAAAAGAAAAAACACGACGAAGACGACGGCCCGGACTTCGGCACCCTGGTGCACGCCTGGATCGAAAGCCACCGCGCCAGCCTGCTGGACAGCCTGCGGCGCCTGGGCAAACAGCCGATCGGTAGTTTTTTCACTTGCCTGGTGATGGCGGTGGCCTTGAGCCTGCCGATGGGCTTGTCGCTGTTGCTTAATAATGTGGAGCGCCTGGGCGGCTCCTGGCAGCGGGCGGCGCAGATTTCGCTGTACCTGAACCTGGACACCAGCAGCAAGGAAGGCGAAGCGCTGCGTGACGACATCAAGAACATCCCGGGGGTAGCCGAGGCCGAGTACATCAGCCGCGACCAGGCCCTCGAAGAGTTCCAGCAGCAATCGGGCCTGGGCGAGGCGCTCAAGGAGCTGCCGCAGAACCCGCTGCCGGGCGTGGTGTTGGTAACGCCGAACGAGGTCGACAAGCCGGCGCTGGAAGCCCTGCGACAAAAACTCGCAGAGATGCCGAAGGTGCAACAGGCGCAACTTGATCTAGTCTGGGTAGAGCGCCTGGCCGCGATCCTCAAGCTGGGTGACCGCTTTGTGTTCGGCCTGACGGTGTTATTAGTGTCTGCATTACTTTTGGTGATAGGTAATACCATTCGTCTTCATATTGAAAACCGTCGCACCGAGATAGAAGTGATTAAACTGGTGGGAGGCACAGACAGCTATGTGCGTCGGCCTTTCCTGTACATGGGCGCGCTGTATGGCCTGGGTGCGGGGATCTTGTCCTGGGGCGTACTGGCGTTTGGCCTGGATTGGTTGAACGACGCGGTTGTCGGCTTGGCCGGGCTCTACGGCAGTGATTTCGCTCTGGCCGGTGTGCCGGTAGCCGATGGTCTGAGTCTCTTGCTTGGCGCGGTGTTGTTGGGGTATATCGGTGCGTGGATTGCGGTGGCACGGCATTTACGCGAGCTGGCGCCGAAGTAGTTAATGCCAGATTAATGTGGTTTCGTTTGTATTGACCGTATCAGCGGTTTAGGGAACTTGTCCTACGGTTCCCAGGTCAATTTTCGCAGTGCTGAACTGCACGAGTTATGTGAGTCGGAGGTTTTTTCGTATGACCACTTCTTTGCAACCTGCTTATGCCTTGGTCCCGGGTGCGAACCTGGAAGCCTATGTGCACACGGTCAACAGCATTCCATTGCTGACGCCCGAGCAGGAGCGTGAACTGGCCGAGAGTCTCTACTATGAGCAGGATTTGGGGGCGGCTCGGCAGATGGTGCTCGCCCACCTGCGTTTTGTCGTACATATCGCCCGTAGCTATAGCGGCTACGGTCTGGCCCAGGCCGACCTGATTCAGGAAGGCAACGTTGGCCTGATGAAGGCAGTGAAGCGTTTCAACCCTGAAATGGGCGTGCGCCTGGTTTCGTTTGCCGTGCACTGGATCAAGGCGGAAATCCACGAGTTCATCCTGCGCAACTGGCGCATCGTGAAAGTGGCCACTACCAAGGCCCAGCGCAAGCTGTTCTTCAACCTGCGCAGCCAGAAAAAACGCCTGGCGTGGCTGAACAACGAAGAAGTCCACCGCGTGGCCGAAAGCCTCGGTGTGGAACCGCGTGAAGTGCGCGAGATGGAAAGCCGTCTGACCGGCCATGACATGGCCTTCGACCCAGCCGCCGAAGCGGATGACGACAGCGCCTTCCAATCGCCGGCCAACTACCTGGAAGACCACCGGTACGACCCGGCGCGTCAACTGGAAGACGCCGACTGGAGCGACAACTCCAACCACAACCTGCACGAAGCGCTGGAAGTGCTGGACGACCGCAGCCGTGACATCCTCTACCAGCGTTGGCTGGCAGAAGAAAAAGCCACGCTGCACGACCTGGCGCAGAAGTACAACGTGTCGGCCGAGCGGATTCGTCAGCTTGAGAAAAGCGCGATGAACAAGCTGAAGTTGTCGATCGCCGCTTAAAATGCAGCGAACAAAAAATGCTCCGGTCGAAAGACCGGGGCATTTTTGTTTGTGTTCGAAAAGTCTCAAGCCCAACTCGGTTTAATGTGGGAGCTGGCTTGCCTGCGATGAGGCCGTGTCAGATGAAGCATGGGTTACTGACCCACCGCTATCGCAGGCAAGCCAGCTCCCACGGGTCCCATATTGTGTCAGTCGGACCAGGGTGCCTTTCGAGAGTTGTTCAGCTCCATCAGGTAACCATCCCCGCCCAATTGGCTCATCTGCTGGCGAATCCACGCCGCCCGCCGTGCCACATAAGCCGTCGGATGGCTGGCACTCCACACCCTAGGGTTGGGCAATACCGCCGCCAGGTAGCTGGCCTGCTGCCGCGAAAGGCCCTTGGCGCTCACGCCAAAATGGTGCCGCGCCGCTGCCTCTGCGCCAAACACACCTTCATCCCATTCCACGCTGTTGAGGTACACCTCAAGAATCCGCTGCTTGGGCCACAACACCTCGATCAAACCGGTAAACCACGCCTCCAGGCCTTTGCGCAAATAGCTGCGGCCGGCCCACAGGAACAGGTTTTTCGACACCTGCTGGCTCAGGGTGCTGGCACCGCGAATCGAGCCGCCGCGTTCGTTGTGCAGAATCGCCGCCTGGATCGCGCCGAAATCAAAACCCCAATGTTGTGGGAAGCGCTGGTCTTCACCGGCCATCACCGCCACTTTCAGGTCATCGGATATTTCATCCCATGGCACCCAGCTGCGTTGCAGGTCGATAGGCTCACCGTCGACCCAGGACTCGACCTTGCGCTCCACCATCAGCGCAGTGAACGGTGGCGGCACCACACGAAACAGCAGCACCAGCAACACACTGCCGATGGCAAACCATTTCACGACGTTGAGAAAGCGTTTGAAGAGGACACGCAGCATAGAGATGGCTTGGCCGAACCCGTTGAGCGGGCCATTATACAGACCCTGCCCGATGAGTCTGACTGGAGTTCCCCATGCTGCGTAGCTTTCTGATGCTGGCTGCCTTTTTCGGCTTTACCGGTGTCGCCCTGGGCGCGTTCGCCGCCCACGGCCTGAAAAACCGCCTGAGCACCGACTACCTGGCGATCTTTCATACTGGTGTGACCTACCAGTTGGTGCATGCCCTGGCACTGTTCGGCGTGGCCTTGCTGGCGGCGCATATTCCGGGTCGGCTGGTCACTTGGGCGGGTATTTCGTTTACCGTCGGTATCCTGCTGTTCTCGGGCAGCCTGTATGTGCTGACGATGACCGGCATCAGTAAACTGGGGATCATCACGCCGTTTGGCGGGCTGGCGTTCCTGCTCGGCTGGTTCTTCCTGGGCCTGGCGGCGTGGCGCTTGCAGCTTTGACCGCTTGACGCTTGGAGCTGACCTTCAGGTTCCAATCGCGCTAGAATGCGGGCCCCTAAAAACGATGGCGGCCCGTGGCATGCGCATTCAGTTGAACGGCGAACCCTTTGAACTGCCCAACGGCGAAACCGTTGCGGCCCTGCTGACCCGTCTGGACCTGACCGGGCGTCGCGTCGCAGTGGAGCTCAACCTGGATATCGTCCCGCGTAGCCAGCACGCCGAGACTGTGCTCACCGAAGGTGACCAGATCGAAGTGGTCCACGCCATCGGCGGCGGCTAGCCCGCCACGGCCGCAACGCATTCTGCAGAACCTCATCCAACCAGAGGATTTCCCATGAGCATCGTTCGTAGCGACAAGCCTTTCGTCCTGGCCGGTCGTACCTACCAGTCCCGTCTGCTGGTCGGCACCGGCAAGTACCGCGACATGGAAGAAACCCGCCTGGCCATCGAAGCCTCGGGTGCCGAGATCGTCACCTTCGCCGTACGCCGCACCAACCTCGGCCAGATCGAGGGCGAGCCGAACCTGCTCGAAGTGCTGTCGCCGGAGCGCTACACCTTCCTGCCAAATACCGCGGGCTGCTACGACGCCATCGAAGCCGTGCGCACCTGCCGCCTGGCCCGTGAGCTGCTCGACGGCCACAACCTGGTGAAGCTGGAAGTGCTGGCCGACCAGAAAACTCTGTTCCCCAATGTGATCGAAACCCTCAAGGCCGCCGAGACCTTGGTCAAGGAAGGCTTCGACGTGATGGTCTACACCAGCGATGACCCGATCATCGCGCGCCAACTGGCAGAAATCGGCTGTATCGCCGTGATGCCGCTGGCTGGTTTGATCGGTTCCGGCCTGGGCATCTGCAACCCGTACAACCTGCAGATCATCCTTGAAGAAGCCAAGATCCCGGTGCTGGTTGATGCGGGCGTGGGCACTGCCTCCGACGCAACCATCGCCATGGAACTGGGCTGCGACGCGGTGCTGATGAACTCGGCCATTGCCCATGCCCAGCAACCAATCATGATGGCCCAAGCCATGAACCACGCCATCGTCGCGGGCCGCCTGGCCTACCTCGCCGGGCGCATGCCGAAAAAACTCTATGCCAGCGCCTCTTCGCCGCTGGATGGTCTGATCAAGTAAGAGCTATTGATGACTGAATCAAACGAAACGCCGAACACCGTGGAAGAAGGCGACGAGTCCAAGCACCGCCGCATCAAGAGTTTTGTGATGCGCGCCGGCCGCATGACCGAAGGCCAACAAAAGGGCCTGGAACAGGGCACGCCGCTGTTCGTCTTGCCCCTGGCCGACGCGCCGGTGGACTATGACCAAGTGTTCGGCCGTTCAGCCCCACGCTCCCTGGAAATCGGTTTCGGCATGGGTCATTCCCTGCTGGAAATGGCCGCAGCCGCGCCGGAGCAGGATTTCATCGGTGTGGAAGTGCACCGCCCAGGCGTCGGCGCATTGCTCAACGGTGTGTTGACCCAAGGCCTGAAAAACCTGCGGGTCTACGACTGCGATGCGATTGAAGTGCTCAACCGCTGCATCGCCGACAACAGCCTCGACCGCCTGATGCTGTTCTTCCCCGACCCATGGCACAAGGCCCGTCACCACAAGCGCCGCATCGTCCAGGCGTCCTTCGCGGAACTGGTGCGCAGCAAGCTGAAAGTGGGCGGCATCCTGCACATGGCCACCGACTGGGAACCGTACGCGGAATACATGCTGGAAGTGATGAACGTCGCCCCCGGCTACCGCAACCTGGCCGAAGACGGCAAATGTGTGCCACGCCCGGCCGAGCGGCCGATCACCAAGTTCGAACGCCGTGGCGAGCGATTGGGGCATGGGGTGTGGGATTTGAAATTCGAGAAGCTGGCTTAAACAGTCATCAGCTTGAAACGCAATCAAATGTGGGAACTGGCTTGCCTGCGATAGCATCACCTCGGTATCACTGATACACCGAGGTGTCTGTATCGCAGGCAAGCCAGCTCCCACATTTGTTTTGTAGTGCCTGCTGAGTCAGCGGCGGTCTGCTACCACGCCAATCAACACCAGCACCACGATCAACACCGGCGCCAGGCTGTAGTTATTGAACTGGCTCAACCCTCGCACAATCCACGGCGTGGCGTAGATCAACGCCGCACCGCTGCCGATCAGGCACAGCAGGGCCATCAAGGGTACGCGCAAGGCGCCGGCGATGCTGCCCAGGCGCGCTTCGACCCAGCCCTTGATGTCGGCGCCGAACAGCACCAGCAAACAGCCCACAAGGGCCAACGAGATTTCCGACAGGTTGCTACGGCTCCAGCGGGATACGGTGGCGAGCAGGTCGAGTACCAGATCCATTCGATTTCCTTAAGAGCTATCAGCTCAAAAACTTCTGCAACAGGTCATTGAGAAAGAGTTGCCCGCGGTCGGTGGCCGCCAGGCGTGACGGTTCGACCTGCATTAATCCACTTTGTTCTGCGTCGCGGCGGCCTTCATCGAGGCTCGCCAGATCGAGGCCGGTGCGCTCGGCGTAGAGCTTGGCATCAACCCCTTCGGTGAGGCGCAGCGCGTTCATCAGAAACTCGAACGGCAGTTCATCGTTGGTCAGTTCTTTCGCGCCGGCCTGGAAGCTTTTGGCCGGGTTGAGGTAGTCCTTTGGTGCACGGGTTTTCCAGGTGCGGATAATGCGCCCGTCCGGGTGGCTGAGCTTGCCGTGGGCCCCGGCGCCGATGCCGATAAAGTCGCCAAAGCTCCAGTAATTGAGGTTATGCCGCGCCGGCCGCCCCGGTTGGGCGTAGGCCGAGACTTCATATTGTGCGTAACCGTGTTCGGCGAGCAGTGCCTGGCCGGCTTCCTGAATATCCCACAGCGTGTCGTCTTCCGGCAACGCGGGTGGCTGGTTCCAGAACACGGTGTTGGGTTCCAGGGTCAGTTGGTACCAGGACAGGTGCGTCGGCTTGAGTGCAATGGCCTGGCGCAGGTCGCCCAAGGCGTCCTCCAGGGACTGGTTGGGCAGGCCGTGCATCAAGTCCAGGTTGAAGTTGTCGAACCCGGCCTGGCGCGCCATGCCGGCTGCGCGCACGGCTTCATCGCCATTGTGGATACGGCCCAGGGCTTCAAGCTTCTCTTGCTGGAAGCTCTGGATGCCGATGGACAGGCGATTGATCCCCAGTTTGCGGTACGCCACGAACTTCTCTTGTTCGAACGTCCCGGGGTTGGCTTCCAGGGTGATCTCGATATCGTCAGCAAACGGGATACGCGCTTGAACGCCCTTGAGCAGGCGGCCCAGTGCAGCCGCGCTGAACAGGCTGGGCGTGCCGCCGCCAAAGAAGATCGAACTCAGCTTACGGCCATATACGGCGTGCAGGTCTTGGTCCAGGTCGGCCAGCAGGGCATCCACATACTCTTCTTCCGGCAGCACTTTGCTCGCGGTGTGGGAGTTGAAGTCGCAATACGGGCATTTGCGCACGCACCACGGGATATGGATGTACAGCGCCAGGGGCGGCAGATGGGGCAGGGCCGCCCGTGGTGTTTGCGCGCCACCGTGGATCAGCGGCTGCGCAGAGGTGTTCTGGGTCATTTCAAACCCAGGCGCTGGCGCAGCAACGCCATGGCGCGGGCGCGGTGGCTGATCTGGTTCTTGTCGGCCGGGCTCAGTTCGGCGCTGGAGACATTGCGCTCCGGCACCCAGAACAGCGGGTCATAGCCAAACCCATGCTCACCGCTGGCCGCGTGCAGGATGCGCCCGTGCCACAAGCCTTCACACAGGATCGGCAGCGGGTCGTCGGCATGCCGCACCAGGGCCAACACGCAGACGAACTGCGCACCACGCTCGGCCTCCGGCACGTCCTTGAGGGCGTCGAGCAGCTTGGCGTTGTTGGCTGCGTCGCCCCGGCCTTCGGCGTAACGTGCCGAGTAGATTCCAGGGGCGCCGCCGAGGAAATCCACGGCCAGGCCCGAATCATCCGCCAGGGCCGGCAGGCCAGAGATACGCGCAGCATTGCGGGCCTTGAGGATGGCATTCTCGACGAAAGACAGGCCGGTCTCTTCCGGTTCGACCTGGCTGAACTCGCCGATCGAACGCAGTTGCACAGACTCACCGAGCATGGCCTGCAGTTCTTTGAGTTTGCCGGCGTTATGGCTGGCGAGTACGAGTTGGGTAAGGTTCATCATTGGGCGGGGAACAGTTCTTGGTTGAATTGGAAGCCGTGGGCCTTGCCGCCGGTTTCAACGTTGATGGTGAAGGTCTTGTATTCCCGTTGCGTCACGGTGTAGGGCGCGAGGTAGCTGATGCCGCCTTTTTCTTCGATCTGCTTGAACGTCAGGATCTCGCTTTTGCCGCCGAGGTCCTTGATAGTGCCGGTGACTTGCGCGGCCACTGGGCTTACGCCCTTGATCACGGTGACGTTGATCAACCCCTTCTCCTTGCTGCGCACCACGCCGACTTTCTGGGCGGTCTCGGGTGGCAGGAAGCTTGAAGTGAAGGTGTTGTAATGAACGGTGATATCGCCGAAGTCTTTTTTGCGATTAGCGTCGATAGCGTCGGCGGCCATGGCGCTGGCGCCCAGGCATGCGGTCAATAGAAAAATAGCCAAACGACTCATGAACGTCCCTCTTGAAGATGATTAGACGGCAACTTTGTGGTCGGTCAGGCCAGGGCTGCTGACCCGGTAGATACCAATTTCGCCCAACAGGTTGGGCCATAGCTTACTCGCCCAGCCGTGGCGGTGCTGTTGATCGACGGCAAGGCGGTTGATCACCTTGGCTTCACGCTCGCCACACAGGGCTTCGAAGTCTTCGAAGGTGCAGAAGTGGATGTTCGGCGTGTTGTACCAGGTGTACGGCAGGAAGTCGGAGACCGGCATGCGCCCCTTGGTGGCCAGGTACCAGCGGCAGCGCCAGTGGCCAAAGTTGGGGAAGGTGATGATGCATTGGCGGCCCACGCGCAGCATTTCGTCAAGGATGCGGTCCGGGTAGTGCACCGCTTGCAGGGCCTGGGTCATCACCACGATATCGAAGCTGTTGCTGGCAAAGTTGCCCAGGCCCTTGTCCAGGTCCTGCTCGATCACGTTGATGCCCTTGGCCACGCATTGGGCGATGTTGTCCGGGTCGTTTTCCAGGCCGTAGCCGGTGACTTGCTTGTGGTCGCGCAGCCAGCTCAGCAGTTCGCCGTCGCCGCAGCCCAGGTCGAGCACGCGGCTGCCGGCGGGGATCCAGTCTTGGATGATTTCCAGGTCGGCTCTCATGGCGTTCTCACAAGCGAAATACGGTTCATGTAGTTACTGAACGCCTGCAGGTAGCGTGGGATCGGAATCAGGAAGGCGTCGTGGCCTTGCGGTGCATCGATCTCCAGGTAGCAGACGTCTTTCTTGGCGGCCATTAGGGCATCCACCAGCTCACGGGAGCGCGCTGGCGAAAAGCGCCAGTCGGTGGTGAACGACATCACGCAGAACTTGGCCGTGGCGTGCTCGAAGGTTTTTGCCAGGTCGTCATCGTGGTTGGCGGCCGGGTCGAAGTAGTCCAGAGCCTTGGTCATCAGTAGGTAGGTGTTGGCGTCAAAGCGCCCTGAGAATTCCTCGCCCTGATAACGCAGGTAGCTTTCCACCTGGAACTCGACGCTGTGGAAGTCGTAGTTGAGCTTCTCGCTCTTGAGGCCTCGGCCGAATTTCTCGCCCATGGAATCGTCGGACAGGTAGGTAATGTGGCCGACCATCCGCGCCAGCATCAGGCCGCGCTTGGGGATCACGCCCGCTTCCTGGAACGAACCGCCGTGGAACTCGGGGTCGGTGAGGATCGCCTGGCGCGCCACTTCGTTGAAGGCGATGTTCTGCGCCGACAACTTGGGCGCCGAGGCGATGGCCAGGCAATGACGCACGCGGTCCGGGTAGGTGATGGTCCATTGCAGGGCCTGCATGCCGCCCAGGCTGCCGCCAATCACGGCGGCCCACTGGCTGATGCCCAGCAAGTCGGCCAGGCGCGCCTGGCTGTGCACCCAGTCTTCCACGGTCAGCACCGGGAAGTCGGCGCCGAACGGCTTGCCGGTTTCCGGGTTGAGGCTGCTGGGGCCGGTGGAACCGTTGCAGCCGCCAAGGTTGTTCAGGCTGACCACAAAGAACTTGTTGGTGTCGATGGGCTTGCCGGGGCCGATGCAACTGTCCCACCAGCCGGGTTTGCGGTCGTCAACGCTATGGAAGCCGGCGGCGTGATGATGGCCGGATAAGGCATGGCAGATCAGCACGGCGTTGCTCGCCGTGGCGTTCAGTTGGCCATAGGTTTCGTAGATCAGGTCGTAGGCTGGCAACGAACGGCCGCAGGCCAGGGCCAGGGGTTCGCTGAAATGCGCCACTTGTGGCACGACCAGTCCAACAGAATCGGGGGGGAAGGCAGCTGGCATCGACCCTGCTCTCGTTTAAATGAGGCGTAAGTCTAAAGAGCGGGGACCCTAGCGGCAAGCAAAGGTCGGGGGTTAGCGTGATCGTTCCCACGCTCCGCGTTTGATCGTTCCCATGCTCCGCCTGGGAATGCCTCTTGGGACGCTCTGCGTCCTGCCCTGGTGACGCGGAGCGTCACGGGCTGCATTCCCACGCAGAGCGTGGGAACGATCTATCGGTCAGATCAGGCCAAACAACTCTTTTGGCATGTAGGCAAAGTACGCCAGGCGCGGAATCACCCAGCTCTGCAGCAACTGAATCACGATAAACGCAAAGATCGGCGAGATATCCAGGCCCCCCAGGTTCGGGATCAGGCGACGGAAGGGTGCCAGCACGGGCTCGGTGATCTGAGCCACCAATTCGGCACCTGGGCTACGGCTGCCCGGTGCGACCCACGAAAGGATCACGCTGATGATCATCGACCAGAAGATGATCTTCAGGAACAGCGAGAAAATACCGATCAGGCCCCATGGCAACAGCAGCACGGTGAAGGCCTGGTAGCCGTTGAGCATCAGGATCACCACGAACAGCAGGATTTGCAGCAGCAACGCCAGCACCAGCGACGACATGTCCAGGCCGAACAGGCTCGGGATCACCCGGCGCAGCGGCTTGAGCAGTGGTTGGGTGGCCTTCACCACGAACTGGCACAGCGGGTTGTAGAAGTTTGCACGCACCAGTTGCAGGATAAAGCGCATCAGCACGATCAGCAGGTACAAGCTGCCCAGGGTCTGGATGATGAAAATGGCAGCGTCATTGATTCCGAGCATGTTTGATTACCTTGGTAAGGGACGACTATTTGCCCAGTTGCTCAGCCATCTCGGCTGAACGATGTGCGGCGGCACCCAGTGCTGTTTCCACCAGGGCTTCAAAGCCCCCGGCCTGGAACGACTCGATAGCCGCTTGTGTGGTGCCACCTGGCGAGGTGACGCGACGGCGCAGTTCGGCGGCATCCACCTCGCTGCCGACCGCCATTTTCGCGGCGCCCAGGGCAGTTTGCTCCGCCAGTTGCTCGGCCACGTCGTGGGGCAGGCCCAGCTTGACGCCGGCGGCCGTCATGGCCTCGATCAGCAGGAAGAAGTAGGCCGGGCCACTACCGGAAACGGCGGTAACCGCATCCAGTTGCTGTTCCTGCTCCAGCCATACGGCGAGGCCCACCGCAGACAGCAGTTCCTGGGCCTGGTCACGTTGCTGCGCGGTGACTTCGCCAGTGGCATACAAACCGCTGACGCCCTGGCGCAGCAGCGCCGGGGTGTTGGGCATGCAGCGCACGATGGGCTGGGCGCCGAGCCAGTTGGTCATGCTGGCGCAGGTGATGCCAGCGGCAATCGACACCACCAGTTGGTGAGGTTGCAGGCTCGGGCGCAGGCTCTCGCACACGGCCTTCATGGCCTGGGGCTTGACCGCCAGCACGATCACATCGACGCCGTGGATGGCCTCGGCGTTATCGGCGAAGGTCTGGATACCGTGTTCGGCGCTGACGCGCTCGCGGGTCTCGGCGCCCGGGTCGCTGGCGCGGATCTGCTCGGCGTCCAGGCCCTTGGCCCGCAGGCCACCGATCAGGCTGGCCGCCATGTTACCGGCGCCGATAAAGGCAATACGCGTGTTGCTCATGACAGGTCCTTATTTTCGAGGGATGTCAGCCATTTCACGGCTGGCCGTAGTCGCGGGCGCCAAACAGGGCGGTACCGATCCGCACCCAGGTGGCGCCTTGGGCAATGGCCGACTCAAGGTCATGGCTCATGCCCATGGAAAGTGTGTCCAGCGGCAGGTTCAGGCTGGCTTGCAGGTCGCGAACAGTGGCAAACGCCGCATCCTGCTCCGCCCGGTCTTCAGTCGGCTCGGGAATTGCCATCAAACCCCGCAGCTTCAAGCGCGGCAGGGCGCTGATCGCCGTGGCCAGGGCCGGCAGGTCGGCGGGTGTGCAGCCGGACTTGCTGGCTTCGCCACTGACATTGACCTGAATGCAGATATTGAGCGGCGGCAGGTCGGCCGGGCGTTGTTCGGACAGGCGTTGCGCGATTTTCAGGCGGTCCACGGAATGCACCCAAGCGAAGTTCTCGGCGATGGCGCGAGTCTTGTTCGATTGAATGGGGCCGATGAAGTGCCAACTCAAGGGCAGGTCGGTCAAATCCGCCTGTTTGCCCAAGGCTTCCTGCAGGTAGTTTTCCCCAAAGTCGTGCAGCCCGGCGGCATAGGCGTCGCGTACCGCCTGCGCGGGTTTGGTCTTGCTCACGGCCAGCAGGTGGATGCTGCTTGCGTCACGTTGCACGGCGTCGGCTGCGGCGCGGATGCGCTGGCTAACCAGGCCGATGTTGTCTGCTATCGTCGACATTCAAGATGCGCCCGTGGATATGGAGTCCGCGGCATTCTACTGGAAATGGAAAGCCCTATGGATATCACGCAATTGCTGACGGCCAGCGTAAGCCGAGGCGCCTCAGACCTGCATCTGTCAGCCGGCCTGGCACCGATGCTGCGCATTGATGGCGAGGTTTGGCCGCTGGATGGGCCAGCGCTGAACGCTACCCAAGTGGTCGACTTATTGAGCCCTTTGCTGAATAAACATCAACAAAAGGATTTCGAAACATCTCTTGAAACGGATTTTGCCTTCGAATTGCCAGGCGTCGCCCGGTTCCGGGCGAACGTGTTCCGCCAGGATCGCGGCGTGGGTGCGGTGTTCCGGGCTATTGCGACTGAGGTCCAAAGCCTGGAGGACCTGGGACTGGGCGAGGTGTTCCAGCGTATCGCCCGCCTTCCTCGCGGCCTGGTGCTGGTGACCGGGCCCACCGGCTCGGGCAAGTCTACGACCCTGGCGGCGATGATCGACGACCTCAACCGGCATCGACGCCAGCATATCCTTACGCTGGAAGACCCCATCGAGTTTATCCACAGGCCGAAACTGGCGCTGGTCAACCAGCGCCAGGTGCATCGAGACACCCACAGTTTCTCGGTGGCCCTGCGTTCAGCCCTGCGAGAAGACCCGGATGTGATCCTGGTGGGTGAATTGCGCGATCTGGAAACCATCCGCCTTGCGCTGACGGCGGCAGAGACCGGACACCTGGTGTTCGGCACCCTGCACACCTCGTCGGCGGCAAAGACAGTGGACCGGCTGGTAGACGTCTTCCCGGCCGAGGAGAAGGCCATGGTCCGCTCGATGCTGTCGGAGTCGTTGCAGGCGGTGGTGTCTCAGGTGCTGGTGAAGAAGGTGGTCGGTGGGCGCGTGGCCGCTCATGAAATCATGCTGGGCACCCCGGCGATTCGTAACTTGATTCGCGAAGACAAGGTGGCGCAGATGGTTTCGGCTATCCAGACGGGAGGGGCGTTGGGGATGAAGACCCTGGATATGAGTTTGAAGGCGTTGGTCGGCGCGGGGCTGGTCAGTCGGGAAGAGGCCCGGGAGAAGGCGAGGGTACCGGCAGATATCTAGAACACACAGATGCACAATGTGGGAGCTGGCTTGCCTGCGATAGCGGACTGTCAGGCACTCTCTCTGCCAACTGACACTCCGTCATCGCAGGCAAGCCAGCTCCCACATTTGATCGCATTTCAAATGGGGAGCTTCAGTGGCGCCTGGCTTAGCGCTGCACGATCCGCAGGTTGTTGTTCTGCTCTTTAGGCAGTACCCGCTTGGCAATCACGTAGTTCTTGTCCCAGAACGGCTTTTTCAGTGTGTCGATGCTCACCGACTTGCCACGGCGCGGTGCGTGGATAAAGCGGTCGTTGCCCAGGTAGATGGCGACGTGATTGACCTGGCGGCTCTTGAGTTTGAAAAACAACAGGTCGCCCGGTTTCAGGTCTTTACGGTCCACCTTCAACCCATGGCCGGCCGCCATGGCGTTGGAAGTGCGTGGCAGGTCCACCGCTTTTACATCGTTAAATGCATATTTCACCAAGCCGCTGCAGTCGAACCCTTTACTTGGGCTGCTGCCGCCCCAACGATAAGGTGTACCGAGCACGTTGACGGCACGGCTCAAGACGTTGCTGCTTTGCTTGGTGTTCACGGCCAACTGGGTGGAAAGCGCTTTGCCGTGGGCCTTGCTCAGTTGAGTCGGGCGGCTGACGGTCGGCTTTGCCGATTTGGCAGTGCTGGGCGTGCTATGGACTTTAGGGGTGAAACCGTTAACGTTCGGAAGTCGTTGCTCACGATTGGTGGCGTGGGCGGCCAGTGGCATTAATAGGCAAATGGTTAGCCATGTCTTGAAAAATGGTCGCATTAGGCGTGGCTCTTATGGGTTTGCGCGCAACTTTATAACAGCTTTTTGTGCTGTTCTCAGCCCGTTTGTCGACTGAACCTTGGGGTCAAATTCAGGAAAAACGCGACGATTCGCCGCAATTGTCCTACACAAGTCAGGCGCTACAAGGCTTTGAGGGCAGAACGATACCATTTGCCGTACGTCGGGCGCCCGTAAAAAAGTCACAAAGAAAATGAAAAAATTTATCTATCGAAGCAAAAGAGGTCCTTCATGAACACCTATCAACAGGTTGCTCAGCATCAAGACACCCACAGCAAGGCGATTGGTTACCTGCTGTGGATTTTCGGTTTTACCGGGGCTCATCGCTTTTATTACGGCAAGCCTGTGACGGGAACGATCTGGTTTTTCACCTTCGGCTTGTTCGGCATTGGCTGGTTGATCGACTTGTTCCTGATCCCGGCCATGGACCGTGAAGCCGACCTGCGGTTTACCGCAGGGCCGATTGAATACAGCGTGGCGTGGATTTTGTTGGCGTTCCTGGGGGTGTTTGGTGTGCACCGTATGTATCAGGGCAAATGGATCACCGGCCTGATCTACCTGCTGACCGGCGGTTTGTTCCTGATCGGGGTGCTGTATGACTTCTGGACGCTGAACACGCAGATCTCGATCCGCAATGCCGAGCGCAACAGCGGGCGCTGAGCACTGATCGTTCCCACGCTCCGCGTGGGAATGCAGCCCAGGACGCTCCGCGTCCACCTTTGGAGTGCTGACGCAGAGCGTCACAGAATGCGTTCCCACGCAGAGCGTGGGAACGAGCTTGCGCGTCAAGCCTGGTAGCTGATCCGTCCATCCATCAAGGTATACCGCACCGTCGCCGGCAGGCTGTGGCCGATGAACGGGCAGTTTTCGCCCTTGGACAACCAACGCTCACCAGCCACCGTCGAGCTTGCCAGGTCGAACAGCACCAGGTCCGCCGGTGAACCCACCGCCAACTGGCCCGCCGGCAAGCGCAGGGCCTCGGCCGGGCCGGCGCTCAGGCGTGCCAGCAGTGTCGGAAGGTCCAGCAAGCCGTCTTCCACCAGCGTCATCGCCAGTGGCAACAACAACTCCACGCTGCTGATGCCTGGCTCGGTCGCGCCAAACGGTGCCAGCTTGGCGTCTCGCTCGTGAGGTTGGTGATGGCTGGAAATCGCCGACACCACACCCGACTTCACCGCCGCACGCAAACCGTCACGGTCAGCCTTGGTGCGCAGCGGGGGCTGTACGTGGTACAGGCTGGAGAAGTCGATCAGCGCCTCATCCGTCAGGATCAGTTGGTACAGGGCGACATCCGCGGTGACCCGCAAGCCGCGGGCCTGGGCCTGGGCGATCAGAGCCACGCCCCGGGCGCTGGTCAACTGGCTGAAATGCGCACGCACGCCGCTTTGCTCCACCAGCAACAGGTCACGAGCGAGAGCCACGGTTTCTGCTGTTTCCGGAATGCCCGGCAGGCCGAGGAAGCTGGCCACTGCGCCTTCGTGGGCCAGGCCGCCTTCGGCCAGGTCGCGGTCCTGGGAATGGAAGATCACCGTCAAGTCGAAGGTGGCCGCGTATTCCAGGGCGCGGCACAAGGTGCGCGTGCTGCGAAAGCTTTCCAGGCCATTGCCGAAGGCCACGCAACCGGCGTCACGCAGGGCGATCAATTCGGCGAGTTGTTCGCCATCCAGGCCCTTGCTCAAGGCACCAATGGGAAACACTTTGCAGTTGCCGGCTTCGCGGGCGCGGTCGAGGATCAGCTCGGTCACGGCCGACGTGTCCAGCACCGGCTTGGTGTTGGGCGGGCAACACAGGCTGGTCACGCCACCGGCTGCCGCGGCCTGGGTTTCGCTGGCGATATTGCCTTTGCGGCTGTAGCCCGGCTCGCGCAGTGCGACATTCAGGTCCACCAGCCCAGGCGCGGCCACCAGGCCCTTGGCATCGATGCTCTGGCCGGCGTTGAAGCCTGCGGGGGCGGCGCCCATGGCGACGATCTTGCCGGCGTCCAGGTGTAGATCGGTAACTTGGTCCAGGCCACTGGCCGGGTCGATGACTCGGGCGCCGAGAATGCTGAGCTTCACTGGGCCTGCTCCTGCTCGAATTGACGTTGCGCGGTTTGCCCGCTCATGGCCATGGACAGCACGGCCATGCGCACGGCGATGCCGTAGGTCACTTGGTTGAGAATCACCGACTGCGGGCCATCGGCCACCGCCGACTCAATTTCCACGCCGCGGTTGATCGGCCCCGGGTGCATCACGATTGCATCCGGCTTGGCCATGGCCAGGCGTGCGGTGGTCAGGCCGAACAGGCGGTAGAACTCACCTTCGCTGGGCAACAAGCCCCCGGCCATGCGCTCGCGTTGCAGGCGCAGCATGATCACTACGTCCACATCCTTGAGGCCCTCGGCCATGTCGGTGTAGACCTTCACGCCATACTGTTCAATGCCGATTGGCAACAGGGTCTTGGGCGCGATCACGCGGATATCCGGGCAACCCAGGGCCTTGAGAGCCAGCATGTTCGAACGTGCAACCCGCGAATGCAGGATGTCGCCGACGATGGCTACCGAGAGGTTTTCAAAGCTGCCCTTGTGCCGACGAATGGTGAGCATGTCGAGCATGCCCTGGGTCGGGTGCGCGTGACGGCCGTCGCCGCCATTGATGATCGCCACGTTCGGGCACACATGCTCGGCGATGAAATGCGCAGCGCCGGAGTCGCCGTGGCGTACCACGAACATGTCGGCGGCCATGGCTTCCAGGTTGCGCAGGGTATCGAGCAGGGTTTCGCCCTTGCTCGCCGACGAGGTGGACACGTTCAACGTGATCACATCGGCCGACAGCCGCTGGGCCGCCAGTTCAAAGGTGGTGCGGGTGCGGGTGGAGTTCTCGAAGAACACGTTGCAGATGGTTTTACCGCGCAACAGCGGGACTTTCTTCACTGCCCGGCCACCGACTTCCAGGAACGAATCGGCGGTATCGAGGATTTCGGTGAGCAGTTCGCGGGGCAAACCGTCGAGGGACAAGAAGTGTTGCAACTGGCCCTGAGCATTGAGCTGCAGCGGGCGCTTGGCATCTAGAGGCGTCATCGCGGGGACTCTTTACAAGGCGGTTTAAAGGGCAAGGTCTTGCAGTTCGAGTTCGAGCGGCGTGGGACCGGACAATTTTACCCGCTGCTGGGGGGCAAGCGACAGGGTCGCGCCTACGACGTCCGGGCTGATCGGCAGTTCGCCGGCATCCAGGTCCAGCAGGCACACCAGGGTCACGCTGGCCGGGCGGCCATAGTCGAACAGTTCGTTCATGGCGGCGCGGATGGTGCGGCCGCTCATCAGCACGTCGTCGATCAGTACCAGGTGCTGGCCTTCGATCTCGAAGGGCAGGGCCGAAGGGCGCACTTGTGGATGCAGGCCGTTCTGGCTGAAATCGTCGCGGTAGAAGGACACGTCCAGCGTGCCCAGGGGCGAATCGCTGCCCAGTGCTTCCAGCAATGCCTGGGCTACCCACACGCCACCGGTGCGTATGCCGATAAAACGCGGTTCGCTGATGGCACGGTGTTCCAGGTGCGCCTTGAGGCGTATCGCCATCTGGCTGATCAGTTCGGCAGGGTTCGGCAAGCTCATGGTGGCTCCTTATCAAGTGTGTAGGAGCGAGCTTGCTCGCGAAAAACTCATGGGCACCGCGTTCATCCAGTCTTCTCGCGGTATCGTTAACGTTCTTCGCGGGCAAGCCCGCTCCCACAGGATCGCGGCGGGTCAGGATTCAAATAAAGCGGTGTTTTCATCCAGCCAGCCCTGCAACAGCAAGGCCGCGGCGATGGCGTCTACCGGGTTGTCGCGGTAACTGCCCTTTTGCCCGCCACGGTCGCGGCGCTCCCCCTTGGCTTCGAAGGTGGTGAGGCGTTCGTCGTGGGTATAGAAGGGCAGGTTGTAGCGGCCATTGAGGCGGCGCGCGAACTTCTCGGCGCGCAGGCACATGTCACTGGGGGTGCCATCCATGTTCAGGGGCAGGCCGACCACTACCGCGTCAGGCTTCCACTCTTTGATCAGGGCTTCGACCTGGTTCCAGTCCGGCACGCCGTTCTGGGCCTTGAGGGTGCACAGCTCGCGGGCTTGGCCGGTAATGACCTGGCCAACCGCTACGCCGATCTGTTTGGTGCCGTAGTCAAAACCGAGGATCAGACGCAAGGCCATCAGGCGTGCCCCGCCTGGCTGGTCAGCAGGCTGAGGTTGACCCGCAGCTTGGCTGCTGCCGCTTCCAGGCGCAGTTCGCTGGCGGTGTTGAACAGGATGTCAGCGTCGAACGGGCAGGTCAGCCAGGCATTGCTGGCCAGTTCGGCCTCCAGTTGCCCGGCTTCCCAACCGGCGTAGCCGAGGGTGATCACACTTTGCTCAGGGCCGACGCCGTCGGCGATGGCGAACAGCACGTCCTGGGATGTGGACAATGACACACCCTCAAGGTCTACCGTGGCCTGGAACTTGGGCCCGGTGGGGTGCAGCACAAAACCGCGATCGGTCTGCACCGGCCCGCCGATGTAGATCGGTACGCCCTGGCAACGCGCCGGCGGGTCGATTTCCGGGCGCAGTTGCTCAAGGATATCGGCCAGGTTCAGCTCCTGCGGGCGGTTGACCACCAACCCCATGGCACCATTGGCCGTGTGCTCGACGATGTAGGTCAAGGTCTGCGCAAAGTTCGGGTCGGCCATATGGGGCATGGCGATCAGGAATTGGTGCTTGAGGTAGGTCGGGCTGACGTTTTTCATGTCCGCTAGTGTGGCGTTGGAGGGGCGAACTGACAAGTGCGGGCGCGAGCCTGATCGCTGATCGTTCCCATGCTTTGCGTCGGATTGCATCCCGGGGCGCTCCGCGTCCCAAGAGCAGACGCAGAGCGTCCATGGCGGCATTCCCACGCGGAGCGTGGGAACGATCTGTGCGATCAGTTGCTGGACAACCGGTCGCCCTTGGCGAACCGCCAGGTGCGGATGATTTCCAGGCGGTCCACGTCGCTCAAGTCGCCGCTGAACGGCGCAAAGGGCGCGGCCAGGCGCACGATGCGTTGCGCAGCCTGGTCCAGCAGCGGCTGGCCGGAGGACTCCAGCACCTGCACCTCATACAGCGAGCCGTCACGGTTGATCGACACCAGCAAGCGCAAATTGCCATAAATCTGTTGGCGCCGCGCCTCGTCCGGGTAATTGAGGTTGCCGATGCGTTCGACTTTCTTGCGCCACTCGTCCTTATACCAGGCACCTTTATCGCGCATGGTTGAGGCGGCGTTCAGACGGTAGATGCGGGGGCGCTTGGCATAAAGCTGTTGCTCATGGGCCAGTTCGGCTTCCAGGCTGGAAATTTCGTCGGATAACGTCGAACTGTCGAACGTCGGCGCAGGTTTCACTGGCTCGGGCTTGGGTTCGGTCTTGGCCTTTTCGCGCTGGGTCGGGGCTTTTTGCGGTTTGGGCGCGACAGTCGTCACCGCAGCCTTGGGCGTGGCCTGCCTGACCTCAGGCTTGGGCGCTGGCGGCGGAGTGACCTTCTTGACCTGGTTGTCATGGAAGGGCGCTACCTCGGTGGTCTTGGGCACGGCTTTCTTGTCGAGGGTGCCGCTGCCCTGTTGGTTGTCCTGGGCGAGAAAGTCAGCCTTTTCGGGCTTCTTTTCGCTTTTGAACGTGGCGAGAGTGATTTCCAGGGTCTTGGTGATCTGCTTGGGTTCGACCAGGGTGAACCCCACACCCAGGAGCAGGGCGAGATGAATCAAGGCAGCGAGAAACAGGGTAAAACCGAGACGATCGGCCGGGCGCACGCCGCTGGGGGAGAATTCGGGGGGCAGATCGGACGGGAGTGTCATGACAAGAAAACCAACATCGCGCGTTTCACAGGTGGCGCATGATAACGCAATGTTGGTAGGTGTCCGGCTGTTCTATGTCACTTGGCTTGTAGCTTGCGTTCAATGGCGGCCATCAGCATTTCGCCGATGTTCGTGCCAAATGCGTTGTCGATCTCGCGAATACAGGTCGGGCTGGTGACGTTGATTTCAGTGAGGTTCTCGCCAATTACGTCTAGTCCGACAAATAGCAGACCTTTTTCCCGCAGGGTTGGACCGACTTGAGCGGCGATCCAGCGGTCTTTTTCTGACAACGGCCGCGCTTCACCGCGACCACCGGCCGCCAGGTTGCCACGGGTCTCGCCGGCTGCCGGGATCCGCGCCAGGCAATAATCCACCGGCTCGCCGTCAATCATCAGGATACGTTTGTCGCCATCCTTGATCGCCGGCAGGTAGGCCTGGCCCATGATCTGCTGGGTGCCCAGGGCGGTCAGGGTTTCGAGGATCACCGACAGGTTCGGGTCGCCGGCGCGGTGACGGAAGATCGAGGTGCCGCCCATGCCGTCCAGCGGCTTGAGGATCACGTCGCCATGCTTGGCGGCGAATTCACGCAGTACATCGGCGCGGCGGCTGACCACGGTCGGTGGCGTGCACTGCGGGAACAGGGTGGCGAACAGTTTTTCATTACAGTCGCGCAGGCTTTGCGGCTTGTTGACGATCAACACGCCCGCGCGTTCGGCCTGCTCCAGCAGGTAGGTGGAGTACACAAATTCCATGTCGAACGGCGGATCCTTGCGCATCAGGATCACGTCGAGGTCGCTCAGCGGGCTGTCGATTTCGTCAGAAAGCTCGAACCACTTCTCGGGGTTGGCAAACACCTGCAGCGGGCGCATGCGTGCGCGGGCCTCGCCGTCACCCTGGTAAAGGTCGCGCTGCTCCATATAGAACAAGGTCCAGCCGCGGGCCTGGGCGGCCAGGAGCATGGCCAGCGAACTGTCCTTTTTATAGGAAATGCTGGCGATAGGGTCCATGACAATGCCGACGCGAACGCTCATGGGGATTTCCTCTAGCAAATTAGGGCGCATAAAAGTGGCGTCAGAGTGGCGCTGCGGCTGTTGTGGGTCAAGGAAAAACCATTGGGCGGGTGCCTCGATAGATTGCGCCAGGAGACTGTGCTAAAAAGGCTGGCACGGCGCAGCAGCCCTTGAATTCCAAGGCTTGCGGCGTTCATCCTGTGCAACATCAGGCAGTACACACCGAAAACCGATTCGCTGTGGCGATGGTAGAGCAGATATGGAACAGCATTCCAACGCCTTGAAGGTGATGGTAATCGACGATTCGAAAACGATCCGCCGCACCGCCGAGACGCTGTTGAAGAACATGGGGTGCGAGGTCATCACGGCGATCGACGGTTTCGACGCCCTGGCCCGTATTGTCGATCATCACCCGCACATTATCTTTGTCGACATCATGATGCCGCGCCTGGACGGCTACCAGACCTGCGCCCTGGTGAAGAACAACCCGGCGTTCAAGTCGATCCCGGTGATCATGTTGTCTTCCAAGGACGGCCTGTTCGACAAGGCCAAGGGGCGCATCGTGGGTGTCGATCAATTTTTGACCAAGCCTTTCAGCAAGGAAGAACTGCTGGGGGCGATCAAGGCCTATGTGCCTGGGTTCGCCGCAGTAGAACAAGCACACTGACGCCGCCTCACGAGGGCCGGCGCCGACCAATGTAGCGGGGAAAACCATGGCACGTGTTCTGATCGTCGACGATTCGCCGACCGAAATGTACAAACTCACCGGCATGCTGGAAAAGCATGGCCACCAGGTGCTCAAGGCCGAAAACGGCGCGGACGGCGTGGCCCTGGCCCGTCAGGAAAAGCCCGACGCGGTGCTGATGGATATCGTGATGCCCGGCCTCAACGGCTTCCAGGCCACGCGCCAGTTGTCCAAGGAGCCGGAAACCAACGGTATCCCGATCATCATCATCACCACCAAGGATCAGGAAACCGACAAGATCTGGGGCGCACGCCAGGGCGCCAAGGACTACCTGACCAAGCCTGTGGATGAAGAAACCCTGATTGCCACCCTGAACAAGGTGCTGGCCGGCTAAGGCTTGCGATCATGACCGAGTCGCAAACCGCCTTCGAGCTGCTGCTGGACATCGACCGCCGCTGCCGCTTGCTGGCCGCGGACCTGCCGTCCCAGGAAACGCGCCTGCAACGCTGGAGCGGCATCGCTTTCCGCATAGGGCCAAACGCCTACGTGGCGCCCATGGGCGAAGTCGCCGAGGTGTTGCATGAGCCACGTTGCACCTTGATGCCGGGGGTCAAGCCCTGGGTCAAGGGCGTGGCCAACCTGCGCGGGCGCTTGCTTCCGGTGATGGACCTGGGCGGTTTCCTGGGCCTTGAGTTGTCCAGGGCGCGCAAGCAACGGCGGGTGCTGGTGGTGGAGTTCAACGACCTGTTTGTCGGGCTGCTGGTAGATGAGGTGGTAGGCATGCAGCATTTCCCATTGGATGCCTGGGTGGCGAGCGCTGCCTCGAGCGCGCCGTTTATTCAGGGCCAGTTCGACGGCGACCCGCCGTGGCAAGTCTTCAGCCCCTTCGCCCTGGCCCAGGCCCCTGGCTTCATGGATGTTGCCGCATGAGCACCGCTACCACGCCCAAACCCCAGGCCGCTTCGCGCAGCCGTTCGCAGATCATCGTGCTGTTTATCGCCTTGATCGTGTTCATCATGCTGCTGTTCGCCAACTTCGCGTACCTCAACACCCAGTCCACTTACGATAAGCAGTACATCGGCCACGCCGGTGAGCTGCGCGTGCTGTCCCAGCGCATTGCCAAGAACGCCACCGAGGCCGCTGCCGGGAAAGCGGCGGCGTTCAAGCTGCTGGGCGATGCGCGCAACGATTTTGCCCAGCGCTGGGGCTACCTGAAAAAAGGTGACCCGCAAACCGGCTTGCCGGCGGCGCCCAGTGCGGTGCGCGCCGAAATGCGGGCGGTGCAGACCGACTGGGAGGCGTTGCTGAAAAACACCGACGCCATCCTGGCCAGCGAGCAGACCGTGTTGTCGTTGCACCAGGTGGCGGCGACCCTGGCCGAAACCGTACCGCAACTGCAGATCGAGTCGGAAAAAGTCGTGGATATCCTGCTGCAACGCGGCGCCCCGGCCAGCCAGGTAGCCTTGGCCCAACGCCAGTCGCTGCTGGCCGAACGTATCCTGGGGGCGGTCAACACGGTGCTGGCGGGGGATGAAACCGCCGGGCAGGCCGCCGATGCCTTCGGTCGCGATGCCAACCGTTTTGGCGTGGTGCTCAATGGCATGCTCAACGGCAACCCGGGGCTGCGTATCACCCAGGTCGAAGACCCGGATGCCCGGGCGCGGCTGGCGGACATCGCCGAGCTGTTCGAATTTGTCTCCGGCTCCGTGGATGAAATTCTCGAGACCTCGCCGCAGTTGTTCCAGGTGCGCGCCTCGGCGAGCAATATTTTCAACCTGTCGCAAACCCTGCTCGATGAAGCCTCGCACCTGGCCACGGGTTTTGAAAACCTCGCCAGCGGGCGCAGCTTCGACACCATCGGCGGTTACGTGCTGGGCTTGCTGGCGCTGGCCTCGATCATCCTGATCGGCCTGGTCATGGTGCGCGAGACCAACCGCCAACTGCATGAAACCGCGCAGAAGAACGAGCGCAACCAGAACGCGATCATGCGCCTGCTGGATGAAATCGAAGACCTGGCTGACGGCGACCTCACCGTCACCGCCTCGGTCACCGAAGACTTCACCGGCACCATCGCAGACTCCATCAACTATTCCGTGGATCAACTGCGCGACCTGGTCGCCACCATCAACCTCACTGCCGGGCAGGTCGCCGGTGCGGTGCAGGACACCCAGGCCACCGCCATGCACCTGGCCCAGGCGTCGGAGCATCAGGCCCAGCAGATTGCCGAAGCGTCCACGGCGATCAATCAGATGGCGCAGTCCATCGACCAGGTGTCGGCCAACGCGGCCGAATCCTCGGCGGTAGCTGAACGTTCGGTAGAGATCGCCAACAAAGGCAACGAGGTGGTGCACAACACCATCCACGGCATGGACAACATTCGCGAGCAGATCCAGGACACCGCCAAGCGCATCAAGCGTTTGGGCGAATCGTCCCAGGAAATTGGCGACATCATCAGCCTGATCGACGACATCGCCGACCAGACCAACATCCTCGCTCTCAACGCCGCGATCCAGGCCAGCATGGCCGGCGACGCCGGGCGCGGTTTTGCGGTGGTGGCCGATGAAGTGCAACGGTTGGCCGAGCGCTCCTCGGCGGCCACCCGGCAGATCGAAACCCTGGTGCGCACCATTCAGGCCGACACCAACGAAGCGGTGATTTCCATGGAGCAGACCACCACCGAAGTGGTGCGCGGCGCACGCCTGGCCCAGGACGCCGGGGTGGCGCTGGAGGAGATCGAAGGCGTGTCGAAAACCCTGGCAGCGCTGATCCAGAGTATTTCCAACGCGGCGCAGCAACAGACCTCATCGGCGGGGCAGATTTCCCTGACCATGAACGTGATCCAGCAGATCACCACACAGACGTCGTCGGGTTCCACCGCCACCGCAGAAAGCATTGGTAACCTGGCGAAGATGGCCAGCCAGTTGCGCAGGTCGGTATCGGGTTTTACCTTGCCGCCGCCCAAGCAGGTCGATGATTGAAATACGACCTGAAGAACACCACAGTCCAACTATGGCAGCTGGCTTGCCTGCGATAGCGGTCTGTCAGATACAGAAATAGTGCTGACCCACCGCTATCGCAGGCAAGCCAGCTCCCACATTGGATCTCCATTGTTTGTGAGATACCAGCAACTCATGAATTCTAAGCGGAGCAGTTATGGTTGATCGGCACGACTATGTGGCCCTCGAATGGGTCAAGGGCGATATTGCCGAAACCCTGAAGCAGGCCCGGTCGGCCCTGGACGCGTACGTTGAAACCCATGACGACGACGCTCTAAACGAATGCCTGGCCGGTATTCACCAGGTACATGGCGCGCTGCAAATAGTCGAGTTCTACGGCGCGGCGCTGCTGGCCGAAGAAATCGAGGAACTGGCCCTGGCACTACAGGCCGGGCACGTTGGCCAACGCGATGAAGGTATCCGGCTGCTGCAACAAGCCCTCGGCCAACTGCCGCTGTACCTCGACCGCGTGCACAGTGCCCGCCGCGACTTGCCGCTGGTGGTGCTACCGCTGCTCAACGACCTGCGCAGCGCCCGTGGTGAAAGCCTGCTATCGGAAACCAGCCTGTTCAGCCCGCAACTGCTATCGATCGAACCGTTGCCTGAGCAAGCCCTGGCCCAACGGGCCACGCCGGATCTGCATGAGCAGTTGCGCCAATGGCGCCACCTGCTGCAACAAGCCCTCGCCGGATTGCTGCGTGAAGACCACGGCCCCAGCAACCTGGAAGACATGGCGCGGGTGTTCGCACGCCTTGAAGCGCTATGCCAGGGTGCGCCGCTGCTGCCGTTGTGGCAGGTCACCTCGGCGCTGGTCGAAGGCATGCTCACCGGCGTGGTCGCCAACAGTCCGGCGCTGCGCAGCCTGCTCAAGGCCAGCGACAAGCAACTCAAGCGCTTGCTGGTTCAAGGCATCAATGGCATCAACCAGCCGGCACCGGACGAGTTGCTCAAGAGCCTGTTGTTCTACGTCGCCAAAGTCACCCGGCCGACGCCGCGCATGCAGAGCCTGAAGGAGCGCTACGGCTTGGACGAAGCGTTGCCCGACAGCGCCGTGGTCGATGCTGAACGTGCACGGCTGGCCGGGCCGGATCGCAATGCCATGGGCTCGGTACTCGGGGCGTTGTGTGAGGAACTGGTGCGGGTCAAGGAACGCCTGGATCTGTTCGTGCGCAGTGATCGCCAGCACACCCAGGACCTCGAGCCGTTGCTGGCGCCCTTGCGGCAGATCGCCGATACCCTCGCGGTGTTGGGTTTCGGCCAGCCGCGCAAAGTGATCATCGACCAACTCGCCGTAGTGTTGAGCCTGGTCCAGGGGCAGCGCGAACCCAATGACGCGGTGTTGATGGATGTGGCCGGCGCGTTGCTGTATGTCGAAGCGACGTTGGCCGGGATGATCGGCACCGTCGAACCGCAAAGCCGTGAAGACAGCCGCTTGCCCACCACCGACCTGACCCAGATCCATCAGTTGGTGATTCGTGAATCGTGCCAGTGCCTGCGCCAAGCCAAGGAGCTGATGATCGACTGCATTGAGGCTGATTGGGATCGTCAGCGCCTGGAGTCCTTGCCCGAGCTACTGAGCCAGGTGCGTGGTGCCCTGGCGATGATTCCCTTGCCGCGTGCGGCGAGCCTGATGCGCGGTTGCACCGATTACGTCGACGAGCAATTGATGATCAACGAGGCCGCCCCTTCGGCGACACAACTGGCGCATTTCTCCGAGGTGGTCAGCAGCCTGGAGTACTACCTCGAGCGCATGCTTCAAGACCCTGACGCGGCAGGGGAAAAAGTGCTGGAGTTGGCCACCCAGGGCTTGAATGCATTGGGCTACCTGCCGGTGGAAAAACCCTGGCGGCAGGCCCTGGCTGCGCCCGAGGGGGCGCTGTCCACCGAGGCTGCGCCAAACCAATCCCAGTTCGATGCCTTGGCCAGCCCTGCATCACGTCTCAACCCTCCAGCCTTGCAGCGTCCCGGTAGCCTGTTGCCGCCGCCGGCCGGTGAAGAACCGATTGACGATGAACTGCGCGAAGTCTTCCTTGAAGAAACCGATGAAGTCCTCGACGTGTTGCATCGCTACCTGCCCGACAGCGCGGACAAAGTCGCCCAGGGCGAAATGCGCCGGGCTTTCCATACCCTCAAGGGCAGCGGCCGCATGGTGCGCGCCCTGGTGCTGGCCGAGCTGGCCTGGGCCGTGGAGAACCTGCTCAATCGCGTGCTGGAACGCAGTGTAGTCCTTGGCCCTGAGGTGCGGCAGGTGTTGGATGAGGCCGTGGCCCTGCTGCCGGAGCTGATCGCCGATTTCGCTAGCGACGACCAGCGCCAGCGCGATGAAGTCGACGCCTTGGCCGCCCGTGCCCATGCCCTGGCCAGTGGCGCTGCAACATCGACCACCGAGCCCCATGACCCAATGCTGCTGGAGATCTTTCGCAACGAAGCCCAGGGCCATCTGGACAGCCTCGACCACTTCCTGCAACAGGCCGCCGAGCAGGTGCCGCTGCAGGTCAGTGATGAACTGCAACGCGCCTTGCACACCCTCAAGGGCAGCGCCTACATGGCCGGCGTGTTGCCCATTGCCGAACTGGCGCGCCCGCTGGATCACCTCACCCGTGAGTACAAGGCCCACCGCGTGCCGCTGGACAAGGACGAAGTGGCGTTGTTGCTTGAGGCACAAGGGCTGTTCCAGCGCGGGGTGCGTGACCTGGACAACAATCCCCTGGCGCCGATCCACGGCGCGGCCAGCGTGATCAGCCGCACCCAACACCTGCTGGAGCATCAACTGGCCGCCTTGCTCGACGCCCCCACGGCCGGCCTGCGCGTCAAGCGTGACCCGCACTTGATCACCAACTTCCTGGCCCAGGGCATGGACATCCTGCTCGACGCCGAAAGCCTGCTGCGTCGCTGGCAGCAACACCCCGGCGACCGTCTGGAACTCACGGCGTTGCTGGACGAACTGACCACCCTGGGCGAGGGTGCGCACCTTGCCGACCTGCATCCTATCGACGCGTTGTGCGAAGCCTTGCTCGACCTGTATGGCGCGGTAGAGGAAAGCAGCCTGGCGGTCAGCGCCCGGTTCTTCCAAGAGGCTGAACAGGCCCACGACGCGCTGATCAACATGCTCGACCAGTTGGCCGCCGGCCAGGAAATCAGCCCCGCGCCTGCACGGCTGCAGGCGTTACGCGCGTTGCTGGACGAAGCCTTAGACCCGTCCGCCACAGGCCTGATCAAAAGCGACGGCAGCCGCGCCCTGAGTATCTCCGAATTGGGCGCGGCCACCGCGCAGCTGGATCACGCCACCGCGATGGACGACGAGATTGTTGAGATCTTCCTTGAGGAGGCCGTAGACATCCTCGACAGCGCCGGCCAGTCGCTCAAGCGATGGTTACTGGAGCCCGACAGCGCTGCGCCCTTGTCCTCGTTGCAGCGGGATCTGCACACCCTCAAGGGCGGCGCGCGCATGGCCGAAATCGACCCGGTGGGCGACTTGGCCCACGAGCTGGAATGCGTTTATGAGGGGCTGGTGGACCGCCGCTATAGCTACTCTGTCGAGCTATCCCAGGCACTGATGGCCAGCCACGAACGCTTGGCTCAACAATTGGAAGAGCTGCAACAACAGCAACCCCTGAGTGACGGCGCCGAACTGGTCGAAAGGCTGCGGGAATTGCGCCAGGCCAGCAGCCCGGCAGCGCCGGCTGCGGTGGCGCCAGCCTCGGGTGCCGACCCGGAATTGCTGGATATATTCCTCGAAGAAGCCGCCGATATCCTCGACAGCTCAGGCAGCGCGCTTTTGCGCTGGCAGGACGAGCCGGGCAATCGCCAGGAAGTGGAAACCCTGCTGCGTGACCTGCACACCCTCAAGGGCGGTGCACGCATGGTCGAGATCGGGCCGATCGGCGATCTGGCCCATGAGCTGGAATTTCTCTACGAAGGGCTTTCCGCCGGTTTGCTCGCGCCGACCCCTGAGTTGTTCGCACTGCTGCAAGGTTGCCATGATCGCCTGGCGCAAATGATCGACGCCGTGGCCGAGGGATTGCCGGTGGGTTCGGTGGATAAACTCATCGAGCGCATCAAGAGCCTGGTGCACCCCAGTGATGAGCCGGTCACACCGGTGGCGCTGCCGGCGGGCAAGGCCGAAGCGGTCGCCGACCCGGCCGCCGACCTGGTGAAAATCTCTGCCGACTTGCTCGATGACCTGGTCAACCTGGCCGGCGAAACTTCGATCTTCCGTGGGCGTATCGAGCAGCAAGTCAAGGATGCGCGCATTGCCTTGAGTGAGATGGAAACCACCATCGAGCGCATGCGCGACCAATTGCGCCGGCTCGACAGCGAAACCCAGGGCCGCCTCTTGAGCCGCCAGCAAGCCGAGGCCGAACGCCTGGGCTACGAAGAGTTCGACCCGCTGGAAATGGACCGCCACTCGCAGCTGCAACAGCTGGCCCGTGCGCTGTCCGAATCTGCCTCCGACCTGCTCGATCTCAAAGAGACCCTTGAGCGTCGCAACCAGGATGCCTACAACCTGCTGCAGCAACAGGCACGCATCAACACCGAATTGCAGGAAGGCCTGATGCGCACGCGCATGGTGCCTTTCGAGCGCATGTTGCCACGCCTCAAGCGCATCGTGCGGCAAGTGGCGGGCGAGTTGGGCAAGGACGTGGAGTTTATCGTCGGCAATGCCGAAGGCGAGATGGACCGCAATGTGCTGGAACGCATGGCGGCCCCCTTGGAGCATATGCTGCGCAACGCGGTCGACCACGGCCTGGAGTCCCGCGAAGTGCGGCTGGCTGCGGGTAAACCGGAGAAGGGCCGCATCACCCTGGACCTGACCCACGAAGGCGGCGACATCGTCTTCGACATGCGTGACGACGGCGCGGGTGTGCCCCTCGAAGCGGTGCGACGCAAGGCGATCAAGCGCGGCCTGCTCGCCCCCCATCAAGAGATCAGCGACCGTGACGTGTTGCAGTTCATCCTGCAACCGGGCTTTTCCACTGCCGAAAAAATCACCCAGATTTCCGGGCGCGGCGTGGGCATGGACGTGGTGCATGAGGAAGTGCGCCAGCTCGGCGGCTCGATGGTGATCGACTCGACGCCGGGCATGGGCGTGCATTTTCGCATTCGCCTGCCGTTTACCGTGTCGGTCAATCGTGCGCTGATGGTGCACTGCGCGGACGACCAATACGCGATCCCGCTCAACACCATCGAAGGCTTGGTGCGCGTGCTGCCCCACGAATTGGCGGGGCACTACCAGCAAGACCCGCCGCACTATGAATACGCCGGCCAGCGCTACGAGTTGTTCTACCTCGGTGACCTGCTGCACACCGCCAGCCGCCCTAAACTGCTGGGCCAGTACCAGCCGGTGCCGGTGCTGCTGGTGCACTGCAATGAACGCCGCGTGGCGGTGCACGTGGATGCCATGGCCGGTACTCGCGAGATCGTGGTCAAGGGCCTGGGGCCGCAGTTCTCCGGGGTGCAGGGCGTGACCGGCGCGACCATCCTGGGCGACGGCCATGTGGTGCTGATCATCGACCTGCTGGCGCACATCCGCGCTCGGCAACCGGCCTTGCCGGCCCAGGCAGTGGATGCGCCGCTGATCCTCAACGACCCACTGAAAAAACGCCCGCTGCTGGTGCTGGTGGTGGACGACTCGGTCACCGTACGCAAAGTCACCAGCCGCCTGCTGGAGCGCAACGGCATGAACGTGCTCACCGCCAAGGACGGTATCGACGCCCTCGCCATCCTGGAAGAACACACCCCGGACCTGATGCTGCTCGACATCGAAATGCCTCGCATGGACGGCTTCGAAGTGGCCATTCAGATACGCAACGACCCGCGCCTGATGCGCTTGCCGATCATCATGATCACCTCACGCACCGGCCAGAAACACCGCGACCGCGCCATGGCCATTGGCGTCAACGACTACCTCGGCAAGCCGTACCAAGAGTCGGTGCTGCTGGAAAGCATCGCCTATTGGAGCAAGTCCCATGCTTGAACACCGCACCAGCCAACTCACCGGCTTGCTACTGCCCCTGGCCGACCGCCACCTGGTGCTGCCCAACGTTGCCGTGGCCGAACTGATCGATTTCCAGCGTGGCGAACCGGCCAGCGATGCGCCGCCGTGGTATCTGCGGCAAGTGACCTGGCGCGATCGGCAAATTCCGTTGATCAGTTTTGAGGCTGCCTGCGGTGAAGCCAGCATGACGGGAGAACGCTCACGCATAGTGGTGTTGAATGCACTGGGCGGGCGACCGACCTTGAAGTTCATTGCCCTGGTGATCCAGGGTATTCCCCGCTCGTACAAGCTCGACAGCGAATTGAGCTACGTGGACGTCCCCCTGTGCCCGCTGGAACTGGCGGCAGTGCAAGTGGGGGAGCAGGTGGCGAAGGTGCCGGACTTGATGGGGCTTGAAGCGCTGCTGGTAGAGTCCGGCCTGGCCTGACTGATCGTTCCCACGCTCCGCGTGGGAATGCCGCCGGGGACGCTCCGCGTCCCGCCAGTCAGCATAAGGGTGACGCAGAGCGTCACAGGATGCATGCCCACGCGGAGCGTGGGAACGATCAGTTATGTGCCGCCAGGTCACGTGGCGCGATCGGCAGATTCCGCTGATCAGCTTTGAAGCGGCCTGCGGCGAAGCCAGCGTGACGGGCGAACGCTCGAGGAGGCGGCGGTGCAAGTGGGGGAGCAGGTGGCGAAGGTGCCGGACTTGATGGGGCTTGAAGCGCTGCTGGTAGAGTCCGGCCTTGCCTGACTGATCGTTCCCACGCTCCGCGTGGGAATGCCGCCGGGGACGCTCCGCGTCCCGCCAGTCAGCATAAGGGTGACGCAGAGCGTCACAGGATGCATGCCCACGCGGAACGTGGGAACGATCAGTTATGCACGACCTACCATCAACGCAGGCAAGCCAGCTCCCACAGTTTGATCTTCGTTACTCCAGGCGTAACGGTTCGTCCTCCAGCTTGATTGATGCCTTAACGCTTCACTCCTAAGGTAAGCCCCACGACAGCAACCCCCCGTGGAGCGACCATGACAACAACCATCACCCCCGACTCGCGCTGGACGCGGCGGCGCGACGAGAAGCAGCGGCGGCTCGGGCTGGTCAAAAAATACGCAGACGGGGCGGTGTTGCCCAGTGACAAGATCGTCGAGGCCCTTGAAGCCTTGATCCTCCCCGGCGACCGCGTAGTGCTGGAGGGCAACAACCAGAAGCAGGCCGACTTCCTCTCGCGCTCCCTGGCCCAGGCCGACCCCGCCAAGCTCCACGATTTGCACATGATCATGCCCAGCGTGGGCCGTTCCGAGCACCTGGACCTGTTTGAAAAGGGCATTGCCCGTAAGCTGGATTTCTCTTTCGCTGGCACCCAATCCCTGCGCATCAGCCAGTTGCTGGAAGACGGCATGCTGGAGATCGGCGCGATCCACACCTACATCGAGCTCTATGCGCGGCTGGTGGTGGATCTGATCCCCAACGTGGTGCTCTCGGCCGGTTTCATGGCCGACCGTGCCGGTAACATTTACACCGGCGCCAGCACCGAAGACACCCCGGCGCTGATCGAACCCGCTGCCTTCAGCGATGGCATCGTCATCGTGCAGGTCAACCAGTTGGTGGACGACGTTACCGACTTGCCTCGCGTCGACATCCCCACCAGTTGGGTGGATTTCGTGGTGGTGGCCGACAAGCCGTTCTACATCGAGCCGCTGTTCACCCGCGACCCACGCCATATCAAGCCGGTGCATGTGTTGATGGCGATGATGGCGATCCGGGGCATCTACGAAAAACACAATGTGCAGTCGCTCAACCATGGCATTGGCTTCAACACCGCCGCCATCGAATTGATCCTGCCCACCTACGGCGAATCCCTGGGCCTCAAAGGCAAGATCTGCCGCAACTGGACCCTCAACCCGCACCCCACATTGATCCCGGCGATTGAAAGCGGTTGGGTAGAAAGCGTGCATTGCTTCGGCACCGAACTGGGCATGGAAAACTACATTGCCGCACGCCCGGATGTGTTCTTCACCGGCCGCGATGGCTCGATGCGCTCCAACCGCATGTTCTGCCAACTCGCCGGCCAATACGCCGTGGACCTGTTTATCGGCGCCACCCTGCAAGTGGATGGCGACGGGCATTCCAGCACCGTGACCCGTGGCCGCCTCGCCGGTTTCGGTGGCGCGCCGAACATGGGCCACGACCCACGCGGCCGCCGTCATGGCACACCGGCCTGGCTGGATATGCGCCACGACGATGCGCCTGAGGCCTTGCTTGAACGCGGCAAAAAACTCGTAGTGCAGATGGTCGAGACCTTCCAGGAAGGCGGTAAACCCACTTTCGTCGACACCCTGGACGCGGTGGAAGTGGCCCGCAAAAGCGGCATGCCCCTGGCGCCCATCATGATCTACGGCGACGACGTCACCCACTTGCTCACCGAAGAAGGCATCGCCTACCTGTACAAGGCGCGCTCCCTGGAAGAACGTCAGGCAATGATCGCCGCCGTCGCCGGGGTGACCGCCATCGGTATGCGCCACAACCCCAAGGACACTGCGCGCATGCGCCGCGAAGGCTTGATTGCCTTGCCCGAAGACTTGGGTATTCGCCGCACCGACGCCACCCGCGAGTTGTTGGCCGCCAAGAGCGTGGCCGACCTGGTGGACTGGTCTGGTGGCCTCTACAACCCGCCCGCCAAATTCAGGAGCTGGTAAATGCGCGCGCTCAAACAGCATGAACTGAGCCTGGCCGATCGCCTGGCGGATATGGCCGTGGATGCGCTGATCGACGAAGCGGATTTGTCGCCTAAACCCGCTCTGGTAGACCGGCGCGGCAACGGCGCTCACAGCGATTTGCACCTGGGGCTGATGCACGCCTCGGCGCTGTCGCTGTGGCCGATGTTCAAGGAAATGGCCGAGGCCGCGCTCGACATCGGCGAAGTCGGCCTGCCCCTGCGCGAAGCGCTCGGTCGTATTGGCCGGGAAGGCGAGCAGGCCATGCTCGCCACCACCCAGGGCGTGAACACCCATCGCGGTGCGATCTGGGCGCTGGGTTTGCTCACTGCTGCGGCGGCCCTGGAGCCCCGCACCATAACCCTGACCGCCGCCAAGCTGGCCCTGCTCAACGACCGCTTCGCCCCGCAGCCCATGAGCCATGGCGCCCAGGTTGCCCAGCGCTACGGCGCACGCGGCGCCCGTGAAGAAGCCCAGCTCGGCTTCCCTTCAGTGACGCAACGCGGCCTGCCGCAACTGCACAAGAGCCGCCGCGAAAACGCCGGTGAGCAGAACGCCCGGCTGGATGCTTTGCTGGCGATCATGACGGACCTGGCAGACACCTGCGTGCTCTACCGCGCCGGTACCGAAGGCCTGGCCACCATGCAACAGGGCGCCCAGGCCGTGCTCGACGCCGGTGGCAGCGCAACCCTGGCCGGACGCCGCCAACTGCATGAACTGGACCTGCAACTGCTGGCCTTGAATGCCTCCCCCGGCGGCGCCGCCGACCTGTTGGCCGCCTGCCTGTTTATCGACCGCCTCGACGGAGCGTTGTGATGGAAACCTTATCCTTTGAATTCCCCGCCGGGCAGCCCCCCAAAGGCCGTGCGCTGGTGGGTTGCGTCGGCTCGGGCGACCTGGAAGTGCTGCTGGAGCCGGGCACGCCCGGCACCTTGACCATCCAGGTGCAAACCTCGGTCAATGGCGCGCAGCAACGCTGGCAGCACCTGTTCGAACGCATCTTCCAGGAGCAGACGCCACCGGCCCTGAACATTGATATCCACGACTTCGGTGCCACACCCGGTGTGGTGCGCTTGCGCCTGGAGCAAGGTTTCGAGGAGATCGGCCATGACTGACTTACTCGCTAAACACAGCTTTGTCGAACTTGGCGCCCGGCAGCGCGCCAAGGCGCTGTTGGATGCAGGCACCTTCCGCGAGTTGATCGACCCGTTCCAGCGGGTCATGTCGCCGTGGCTCAGCCGCCAAGGCGTGGTGCCCCAGGCCGATGACGGTGTGGTGATCGCCAAGGGCAGCCTCGGCGCCAAGCCTGTGGTGATTGCCGCGATCGAAGGTAATTTCCAGGGCGGCAGCCTGGGTGAAGTTGGCGGTGCGAAAATCGCGGGCGCCTTGGAACTGGCCGCCGAAGACAACCGCAACGGCGTCCCCACCTGCGCGGTGCTACTGCTGGAAACGGGTGGCGTGCGCTTGCAGGAAGCCAACCTGGGCCTGGCTGCCATTGCCGACATTCACGCGGCGATTGTCGACCTGCGCCAGTACCAGCCAGTGATCGGCGTGGTGGCCGGCAGTGTCGGTTGCTTTGGGGGCATGTCCATCGCGGCTGGCTTGTGCAGCTATCTGGTGGTGACTCGCGAAGCACGTCTGGGCTTGAACGGCCCCCAAGTGATCGAGCAGGAGGCTGGCCTGGAGGAATATGACTCCCGCGACCGCCCGTTTATCTGGAGCCTTACCGGCGGCGAGCAGCGCTTCAACAGTGGCTTGGCCGACCGTTATGTGACGGACGATGTGGCGCAGATCCAGCAGACTGTCAGCGCACTGTTGCAGCAGGGCGTGCCCGCACAACCGCGCAGCCGGCGCGCTGATTTTTACCTGGCGCGCCTGGCCGAACTGGACGCGAGCGCGCAAATCGAGCCGGCGACGGTTCGCGCGCTGTATCAGGGAGAACGCCCATGAGAGGCTTGCAGTGGTTCAACGCATTGAGCGCCAACGCAACGCCGGTCGAAGGTTTGCCGGGCTCATTGAAAGTGGCTGATGGTGTGTTGGGTGAACAGGCGGTGCGCTATATCGCCGTGGTCCCCGACCCGCACAACCGCTTCCCCCGCGCCCGCAATGGCGAAGTCGGCCTACTGGAAGGCTGGGGCTTGGCCAAGGCGGTGGACGAAGCCATCGCCCGGGGTGACAAGCGCCCCATCATCGCTATCGTCGACGTACCCAGCCAAGCCTATGGTCGTCGCGAAGAAGCTCTTGGCATTCATCAGGCCTTGGCCGCCGCCGCTGACAGCTACGCTCGCGCTCGGCTCGCCGGCCACCCGGTGATCGCCCTGTTGGTGGGCAAGGCCATGTCGGGGGCGTTCCTCGCCCACGGCTACCAGGCCAATCGCCTGATCGCCCTGCGCGACCCTGGCGTGATGGTGCATGCCATGGGCAAAGCCTCGGCCGCCCGGGTGACCTTGCGCAGCGTCGAGGAATTGGAAACCCTGGCCGCCAGCGTGCCGCCGATGGCCTATGACATCGACAGCTATGCCTGCCTGGGATTGCTGTGGGAGACGTTGTCCGTCACCCGGATTGAACAACCTACGACGGATGACGTGGCGCGAGTCAGCGATTGCCTGGTGCGGGCAGTCAAGGATATCGGCAGTACCGACTTGAGCTCACGCCTCGGCGCCACCAACCGAGCCGCCTCCAGCCGAGTGCGCCAGCTGTTGCGGGAGCAATGGTGAACGCCCACGACTTACTCTGGGGCATGACCCTGGCGCATCTGCCTGCCGATGCCCCGGCCTGGGTGCGGGACGCGATCCGTGCCGGGCATCCGGTAGTGGTGCGGCGTGCCATCGCCGAGCCGGGCCATGTGGCGGTCGGTGTGCGTGGGCGTTTGCGTGAGCAGCGTTTTGCCGCCCAGATGCCCGTGGCGGCGGTGCAACGGCGGGTGGCGCCGCAAGCTTTGCGAGCGGCGGTCTCACCACGGGATTTACCGGCGCTGCGGGCCCTCGATCAACTGCGGCCGGTGCTGGCGCCGCAAGATTGGGGCGTCAGCGGCAGTGCCGGGTTTGAATTGGCCAGTGGCATTGAAGCGCTGCATGCCAACAGTGATCTGGATTTGATCCTGTGCACGCCCAAGCCCCTGGATCGTAGCGAGGCGCGAGCGCTGTTGGCGATCCTGGACACCGCGCCTTGTGCCGTCGACCTGCAACTGCAAACCCCTTTCGGTGCCGTCGCGTTGCGCGAATGGGCCGGCCCCTCACGCCGTGTACTGCTCAAGACCGTCAGCGGTGCGCACCTTGTGCTCGACCCTTGGCAGGCCGTGGCATGAGCAGCCTTCTGGTGTTTCCGGGGCAGGGCGCCCAACGCAGCGGCATGCTCCAGGTGTTGCCGGCCGACATTCTGCAAGAGGCCAGCGATGCCCTGGGTGAAGACGTTCGTCGGCTCGACTCGGCGCAGGCGCTTGAATCGACGCGGGCTGTGCAACTGTGCCTGTTGATCGCCGGCGTGGCCCATGCCCGGCGATTAGAGTGCACGCCGGATTATGTGGCGGGCCTGTCCATCGGCGCCTACCCAGCCGCGGTGATGGCCGGGGCCCTGGACTTCGCTGATGCGATAAAACTGGTCAGCCTGCGGGGCGAACTGATGCAGCAGGCTTATCCACAGGGCTATGGCATGACGGCGCTGATCGGCCCTGATCTTTCCAGCGTCGAGGCCTTGCTGGCGGATATCCACAGCCCGCAAACGCCGGTGTACCTGGCCAATATCAATGCCGACAACCAGACCGTCATCGCCGGCAGCAACGAGGCGATGAAGCGAGTTGCCGAGCGCATCACAGGCAACGGTGTCGCCAAGCGCCTGGCCGTCAGCGTGCCGTCTCACTCCCCGTTGCTGGAGCAACCCGCCCAGGCACTGTTCCAAGCCTTCGTCCCACTCAAGGCGCCGCGCATTACTTACCTGAGCAGCACCCGCGCGCGACCTATCCACAACCCCGAACAACTGCGTGACGACCTGGCCTTCAATATGTGCCGCGTCGTCGATTGGCGCGGCACCGTGCAAAGCGCCTACGAGCGTGGTGTGCGCCTGCAAATCGAGCTGCCTCCGGGCGCGGTGCTCACCGGTCTGTCACGCCGTGTTTTTGAACAAGGCACGGTGATCGCCTGCGAAGGCGCCCGCCTGGACACCTTGCAGGCCCTGCTGCAAGAGGAGGAACGCCGCCACCGATAACGCAGTACCCAAGGCTTTCGAAGCACAAAAACAACAATTTCGAACGAGCACTTTGAGGACAACAACCATGATTATCTACGGTGTGGCTTTTTTGGCGTTCTGCACGCTGGCAGGGCTGTTTGTGGGTGAACTGCTGGGCAAGCTGTTGGGTATTCCGGCCAACGTCGGCGGGGTGGGTATTGCCATGCTGCTGTTGATCGGCCTGGGCAGCTACTTGAGCAAACGCGGCCTGTTTACCGGCAAGTCAGAGCAAGGCGTGAGTTTCTGGGCGGCGGTGTATATCCCGATTGTGGTGGCGATGGCTGCCCAGCAAAACGTGTATGGCGCCATCAGCGGTGGGCCTATGGCGATTCTGGCCGGGACCCTCGCCGTGGTGCTCGGCTTTGCCCTGGTGCCCGTGCTGGTGCGTATCGGTAACCGCGAGCCGGTTGCTCCTGTTCCCACCAAAGAAGCCGGGTGATCGCCATGTACGAATCGATGATGAAAGTGATCACCGGCTACGGCTTGATCAGTGGTTTCGCCGTGATCGGCCTGACCATGTGGGTGTCTTATTGGATCTCCGATACCTTCACCAAGGGCCGCCTGCATGGTTCGGCCATTGCCATTCTGCTGGGGTTGGCGCTGTCGTATGTGGGCGGTGCGTTTACGGGTGGTTCCAAGGGCGTGGTGGATATTCCACTGTTGTCGGGCATCGGCCTGCTGGGCGGTGCGATGCTGCGCGACTTTGCCATTGTCGCCACGGCCTTTGGCGTGAGTGTCGATGAGCTCAAACGCGCCGGCTTCGTGGGGGTGCTGGCGCTGTTTGTCGGCGTGGGCTCGTCGTTCGTTGCCGGGGTAGGGGTGGCGATGGCGTTCGGGTACACCGATGCGGTGAGCCTCACCACCATCGGCGCCGGGGCCGTGACCTACATCGTCGGCCCGGTGACCGGCGCGGCGATTGGGGCCAGCTCCGAGGTGATGGCGCTGTCCATTGCCGCGGGGTTGATCAAGGCCATTCTGGTAATGGTGATGACGCCGTTCGTGGCGCCGCTGATCGGGCTGAACAACCCACGCAGCGCGGTGATCTTCGGTGGCTTGATGGGCACCTCCAGCGGTGTGGCGGGCGGCCTGGCGGCGACTGATCCGAAGCTGGTGCCTTATGGGTGTTTGACGGCGGCGTTCTATACGGCGCTGGGGTGTTTGTTGGGGCCGTCGTTGTTGTTTTTGCTGATGCGTGGGTTGGTGGGCTGATAGGGGATGATCGTTCCCACGCTCCGCGTGGGAACGCCTCTTGTGACGCTCTGCGTCACGGTCAAAAAGCGGACGCGGAGCTTCCTAAGCTGCGCTCCCACGCAGAGCGTGGGAGCGATCGTCCTCAGCTTTGGCGATTGGCGTACATCCGACACTCCGCCAACAACGCCAGCAAGTTCGGATCGCGCTCCTTGGCTTTCAGGAACACCACACCGATCTGCTGTTGCAAGCGATACCTGGGCTGCAACGGTATCAGCTTCACGCGGTTCTCATACACCGCTGCGATACGTCCTGGCAGCAGCGCATAACCCACCCCTGAACTGACCATGCTCAGCAAGGTGAAGATATCGTTCACCTGCATCGCCACCTTCGGCTCGAACCCGGCCTGATGGAATACCCGGTTGCCGTCCTGATGCGTGGCGAAGCCCTGGGTGAGGGTGATGAAGGTGGCATCGCGCACGTCGGCCAGGTCGATTTCCTGATCGCGGTCCAGGGGCGAATCGGCCGGGGTGGCGAGGAAGATGTCATCGCTGAACAGCGCGATCTGCTCGCAGTCGGGGTCGTGGGCGTGTTCGTCGAGGGAGATGAGGATCGCGTCCACTTCCATGTTCTTGAGCTTATAGAGCAGGTCGAAGTTGGAGCCCAGGATCAGGTCGATATTCAGTTCGCTGCGCCGGATTTTCAGGCCCATGATCAACTGTGGCACGGTCTTGACCGTCAGCGAATACAGCGAGCCGAGCTTGAAACGTTCGGCCGAGAACCCAGCGGCTTCGCGGGTCAGGCGCACGCTGTCGACCACGTCGGCCACCAGTTTCTGCGCACGCTCTTCGAGCACGTAGGCGCTTTCCAGCGGAGTGAGGTTGCGCCCCTCGTGTTTGAACAGCGGGCAGCGCAGGGCACTTTCCAGGGAGTGAATGGCGCGGTGCACGCTGACATTGCTGGTTTGCAGCTCGGCGGCCGCGCGGGCCAGGTTGCCGGTGCGCATGAACGCCAGGAAGATCTCCAGCTTCTTGAGGGTGAATTCTTCGTCGATCAGCATGGCCTTGGGCTCTTGTTCGATTGCACTCGATTGTGCCCGTAAACGCGGCTGTCGTCGCCGGAACGTCACGTGCCGCTTGCACTCTGATGCGCAAGGCTGGACGCTTGTCCGCCTGTTCTTGAGGGTTACGGGAGGTCAGTGACAGATGTACCACGGGGAACGATTCAACGCCTGGAGCCATTTGCTCGGTGCAGTCGCGGCCTGTATTGGCGCCGTGTGGATGTTGGTAGTGGCGAGCCTGGACGGCAGCCCCTGGAAGATCGTCAGCGTGGCGATTTATGGCTTTACCCTGATGGTGCTTTACAGCGCGTCGACGGTGTACCACAGCGTGCGAGGCCGGCGAAAAGCGATCATGCAGAAGGTCGATCACTTTTCCATTTACCTGTTGATAGCCGGCAGTTATACGCCATTCTGCCTGGTGACCCTGCGCGGGCCGTGGGGCTGGACGTTGTTCGGGATTGTGTGGGGGCTGGCGGTGATCGGCATCCTGCAGGAGATCAAGCCGCGTTCGGAGGCGCGGATTTTGTCCATCGTGATCTACGCCGTGATGGGCTGGATCGTACTGGTAGCGGTCAAGCCGCTGATGGCGGCGTTGGGTACGGCAGGGTTTATCTGGTTGGCGTCCGGTGGGGTGCTGTACACCGTAGGCATTATCTTTTTTGCCCTGGAGGATCGCTTGCGCCATTCCCACGGCATCTGGCATTTGTTTGTGATTGGCGGCAGCCTGCTGCATTTCGTGGCGATCATGCATTACGTGCTCTGATTGTGGGAGGGGGCAAGCCCGGCTCCCACACTTAAAGGCGTTCCAGTAGCACCTGGGCGCGGCGACCAAAAATCTCTAGCAACTTGGCCAGCATATGCGGTGGAGGTTCGTTGGCACGGGTCAGCGCGTAGAGGGTGATCGGCAGCGGCGGGGTGAGCGTTCGGATATGGGTGGTGGCCGTTGAAGCACCCAATGCTGTGAACGGATCGATCACGGTCAGGCCCGCGCCGGATTCGACCATCGCGCGGGCCAGTGAATAGGTCTGCACCGAGATCGTCACGCGTGGTGGCGGGTCGACGCTTTCCAGATAACTCTCCAGCTTGGCGGCCAGCGGGTCAGCGCTGGAGAGGCCGATCAAGGGCGCGCCGGCCAGTTCGGCCAACGGCAGGGGCTGATGCCGTTCGGCATCGGGCCAATAGCCTTTGGACGCCAATGCCACCAACACCCCGTTGGCCAATACTTGAGTGGTAAGCCCCGGATGCCCGGAAAAGTTGAGCGTCAGCGCCAGGTCGATCTCGCGCATCAACAGCTTTTGCACCAGCTCGTAGCTATGGTCACTGGACAGTTCACAGGCAATGTCCGGGTAATCGCGCTTCCATTCCAGGACCGCCGGCGGTAGCAGCGCCAGCGCCAGCGCCGGGATTGCGCCGATGCGAATGCTTTGTCCCGGTTCGCGGCGCAAACTTTTCGCCAGGCGCCGCACGCCTTGCAGGCTTGCGCTGACTTTCTCGACTTCGCGTTCCAGCGCCAGGGCTTCCGGGGTGGGTTGCAATTTACCCCGTACCCGCAGGAATAACGCAAAGCCCAACTGCAGCTCGGCGTGCTGCAGCACTTTGGTCACCGCCGGTTGCGAGACGTGCAGCAACTGCGCGGCGGCACTGATGGAGCCGGTCTGACGGATGGCCTGGAAGATTTCGATATGACGCAAGCGCATGGCGAGTCCCATAACCTTTGTTTATAGGTGAGCCATCTTTATTCATTGTCGGTGACCTGTCACCTGGCTCTACGCTGAGCGCTCTTAATCAACGGTTGGGGGCTGGGATGGCCAGGCAGGTTTGCATCATCGGCGGTGGGGTTATCGGCTTGGCCAGCGCTTATGCGTTGGTGCGGGCTGGCCATGAGGTCACGCTGATCGATGCCCGTGGCACCTTGGGCAGCGAAACCAGTTTTGCCAACGGTGGGCAACTGTCCTATCGCTATGTTGCGCCACTGGCTGACGCGGGCGTGCCCTTGCAGGCAATCGGGTGGTTGCTGCGGGGCGACTCGCCCTTGAAGTTGCGACCTCGCCTCGACCCACAGCAATGGCGTTGGATGGCGGCCTTTATCGGCGCTTGCCGGGGTTCGGTCAACAGGCGTAACGGTGCCCATCTTCTGCGCCTGGCTACCCTGAGCCAGGGCACGTTACAGCAGTGGCGCGAGGATGATCGCCTGGGCGGCTTCGACTGGCGGCGCAACGGCAAGCTGGTGATGTTTCGCAGCGCCAGCACCTTTGAACATGCCCGCGCCAAGGTCACAAATTTCCTGCAGCAACAAGTGTTGTCGTCTGTTGAGTGCGCTCGCCTGGAGCCCGCACTGGCGGCCGGTGGCTTTGTCGGCGGCATCTACACGCCGAACGAGGAAGTGGGGGATTGCCATGCTTTTTGCCAGCAATTGGCGGCCCGGCTTGAGGCGTCGGGGCGTTGCAGGTTCTTGCTCGGGCGCAAGGTCACCGGGCTGCGCCATGCTGGCGGTGCGGTGCAGGCCATCGAACTGGGTGATGAGGTGATGCCAGTCGAGCAACTGGTCCTGGCGGCCGGTTATCGCAGCGCTGAGTTGGCACTGCCGGGGCTGTCACTGCCCTTATACCCGCTCAAGGGCTACAGCCTGAGCGCGCCGATTGGCCCGCAACACAAGGCGCCGAATGTAAGCATCACCGACTACGACCGCAAGATCGTCTACGCGCGCCTCGGCGAGCAACTACGGGTCGCGGCCATGGTGGATATTGTGGGATTCGATGCTGGCCTTGAGCCTTCGCGCCTGGCGTTGATAAAGCGCCAGGCAGTAGAGACATTTCCCCATGCAGCTGACTACGTACACGCGCTCGAATGGGCTGGCATGCGCCCGGCCACGCCAACGGGCGTGCCGCTGATTGGCGCCAGTCGCTATCGCAACCTGTGGCTGAACCTGGGCCACGGCGCGCTTGGCTTTACCCTGGCCTGCGGCAGCGGCCAATTGCTGGCCGAATTGATCGACCAGCGCACCCCTTCCATTGATATGCAGGGCCTGACGCCCCGCGCCGCTTGAGGATGCAGCCGTGACCATTACCCGAATCAACAGCAACGAACGACTCAGCGGTGCCGTGACGTTCAAGGAACTGGTGTTCCTTTCGGGCCAGGTGCCCGGCGACGGCCTGGATGTGGCCACCCAGACCCGGGAAGTGCTGGCCAGGATTGATACGCTGTTGGCCGAGGCGGGCAGCGATAAGGACCACTTGCTCAACGCGACGATCTACCTGAAGGACATCGCTGCCGGTTTTACGCCGATGAATGAAGTCTGGTCCGCATGGCTCTCGCCAGGCATGGCGCCCACGCGCACTACCTTGCAAGCAGAGCTGGCGCGGCCGAGTGTGCTGGTGGAAATCAGCGTGATTGCAGTCCGTAAATAACCTTAAAGACCCACGGAGAATAACAATGAAAACAATCCTGTTGACCGGCTGCGCGCTGGGGCTTTTGTTGAGCGCACAGGCCCATGCAACCGAAGCGCCACTGGAGGGCACTTTGAGCAAGATCGCCAGCGCCAAGTCCATCACCCTTGGCTACCGCGATGCGTCGGTGCCGTTTTCCTATGTGGGGGATAACAGTGGTAAACCGATGGGCTACTCGGTGGACCTGGCAAACAGGATTGTCGAGCGTATTCAGCAGAAAACCGCAGTGGGCGACCTCAAGGTGAAGTACAACCTGGTGACGTCCCAAACTCGCATCCCGCTGGTGCAGAACGGCACTGTCGACCTGGAGTGCGGCTCCACCGGCGTGACGGCTGAGCGCCAGAAGCAGGTGGCATTCTCCTACGGGTTTATCTATGTAAAGGGCCAGTTGCTCACGGCCAAGGACAGCGGGATCAAAGGCTTTGCCGACCTTGCGGGCAAGAATGTGGTGACCACTGCCGGCACCACCAATGAGCGCTTTCTCAAAAGTTATAACGCTGAACACAAAGCCAATATGTTCGTGATCAGCGCCAAGGACCATGGCGAAGCGTTCAAGATGCTCGAGACTGGCCGGGCCGTAGCGTTCTATATGGACGACGCGTTGCTCTACGGCGAGCGCGCCAAGGCCAAGGACCCGCATCACTGGGTGGTCGTCGGCGAGGAGCAGTCGCGGGAGATCTACAGCTGCATGGTGCGCAAGGATGACCCGCAGTTTCTGGCGGTGGTCAACGAAACCCTGGGCGAGCTGTACCGCTCGGGAGAGATCAACGGGATTTACCAGCGCTGGTTCGAGCAGCCGATTCCGCCCAAGGGCTTGAACCTGGAGTTCCCGATGACCAGCGAGTTGAAAGCGATCATCGCCAAGCCGGTGAGTGACCCAGTGGAGTAAGCCTGGGGTAACCCGATAAAACTGTGGGAGCAGGCAAGCCAGCTCCCACAGTTGATTGGGTTTACAGGGTGAGGTTAGAAGTCGCCCCAGAGTTGTTGGGCGACGGAGAGTGCGACGACGGGCGCGGTCTCGGTACGCAACACCCGCGGGCCGAGGCGAGCGGCGTGGTAGCCGGCGCCCTGGGCGGTCTCGACTTCATTGTCGGTGAGCCCACCCTCGGGGCCGATCAAGAACGCCAGGCTCGATGGCTTGGCGTGGCTGATCATCGGTTCTGCCACCGGGTGCAGCACCAGCTTCAAATCCGCCTCGGTTTGCTTGAGCCAGTCTGCCAGCAAGAGCGGGGGGTGAATCACCGGCACCGTCGAACGCCCACATTGCTCACACGCACTGATTGCCACCTGGCGCCAGTGCAGCAAGCGCTTGTCGGCGCGTTCGTCTTTGAGGCGCACTTCGCAGCGCTCGCTGAAGATCGGTGTGATGGCATTGACGCCCAGTTCAGTGGCCTTCTGGATCGCCCAATCCATGCGCTCGCCCCGGGACAGGCCCTGGCCGAGGTGAATATGCAGGGGCGATTCGGCCTGGCCGGCAAAGCTATCCGTGAGTTGCACGGTGACGCGTTTTTTACCGACTTCCAGCAAGATGCCACGAAACTCCTGGCCGGAGCCGTCGAACAATTGCACGGCATCGCCTTCACTCATGCGCAGCACACGGCTGATGTAATGCGCCTGGGCTTCGGGCAGTTCGTGGTCACCGAGACTCAGCGGGGTGTCGGTGAAAAAGCGGGACAGTCTCATGTCTGTTCTCTGAAGAGGTTGTTTATGTAGGAGCGAGGGGGACGCCTAGTTCCTGCTCGCGAAAAATGTACATCCGACGCAGCAGTGCGCCTGGAATGCCTTCGCGAGCAAGCTCGCTCCTACAAGGATTTCGGCAATCAACCCGGATCACGGAAGCCCGGGTGAAAGTCTTTGGGCACCGCCACACTGACCTTGCTGTTGGTGGCGATATCTATCCCCTCGCTGGCCACCTCGGCCAGGAAGTCGATCTGCTCCGGGGTAATCACATACGGCGGCAGGAAATACACCACGCTGCCCAACGGCCGCAACAGCGCACCGCGTTCCAGTGCGTGTTCGAATACCTTCAGGCCACGGCGTTCCTGCCATGGGTAGGCGGCCTTGGTGGCTTTGTCCTGCACCATCTCGATGGCCAGCACCATGCCGGTCTGGCGCACTTCGGACACGTGAGGATGGTCCACCAAGTGCGCGGTGGCGGTCGCCATGCGCTGGGCCAGGGCCTTGTTGTTTTCGATGACGTTGTCTTCTTCAAAGATATCCAGCGTCGCCAACGCCGCCGCACAGGCCAGCGGGTTGCCGGTATAGCTGTGGGAGTGCAGGAAGGCACGCAGGGTCGGGTAGTCGTCGTAGAAGGCGCTGTAGACCTCTTCGGTGGTGACCACGGCTGCCAGCGGCAGGTAACCGCCGGTGAGCGCCTTGGACAGGCACAGGAAGTCCGGGCGGATGCCGGCCTGTTCACAGGCGAACATGCTGCCGGTGCGGCCAAAGCCCACGGCGATCTCGTCGTGGATCAAGTGCACGCCATAGCGGTCGCAGGCTTCGCGCAGCAGCTTGAGGTACACGGGGTGGTACATGCGCATGCCACCGGCACCCTGGATCAGCGGCTCGACGATCACGGCAGCGACGGTGTCGTGATGCTCGGCCAGGGTCTGCTCCATCGCCAGGAACATGTTGCGCGAGTGTTCTTCCCAGCTCATGCCTTCGGGGCGCAGGTAGCAGTCCGGGCTCGGCACCTTGATAGTGTCGAGCAGCAACGCCTTGTAGGTCTCGGTAAACAGCGGCACGTCGCCCACCGACATCGCGGCGATGGTTTCGCCGTGGTAGCTGTTGGTGAGGGTGACGAAGCGCTTTTTGTTCGGCTGGCCGCGGTTGAGCCAGTAGTGGAAGCTCATCTTCAGCGCCACTTCGATGCAGGACGAACCGTTATCGGCGTAGAAGCAGCGGGTCAGCCCTTCGGGCGTCATCGCGACCAGGCGTTCGGACAGCTCGATCACCGGTTGATGGCTGAAACCGGCGAGGATCACGTGCTCCAGCTGATCGACCTGATCCTTGATACGCTGGTTGATCCGTGGGTTGGCGTGGCCGAATACGTTGACCCACCAGGAACTGACGGCATCGAGGTAGCGCTTGCCTTCGAAGTCTTCCAGCCATACGCCTTCACCGCGCTTGATGGGCACCAGGGGCAATTGCTGGTGGTCTTTCATCTGGGTGCAGGGATGCCACAGCACCGCGAGGTCGCGTTGCATCCACTGGTTATTCAAGCCCATCGGTGATCTCCTCGAAGCGGTCCTGCGGCGGGCGCAGGCGAAACAATCGCGCAAGCCTATGCAATGGTGGCTTGGGTCACAAGCCATTGTGGGGAAATTCGCGGTAAATGCAGGACGGTCTGTCACGTTTCCCAGGGATAGTCTTAATCCCTTGTTAATTTATGATGCCTAGCCTCGTTATCGTATTTTTCGATATTTCAAAGCAAAATTTTCCGCTTTAATTCGATAGGTAAAGCGCTAGTCTTGGGCACAGTTCTTACGGGATTAAGTACATGCAGCTACGTAATTCGCCGGCCCGCTATGGTTGGGTCAGCATGGTTCTGCACTGGGGTGTAGCCCTGGTGGTGTTCGGTTTATTTGCCTTGGGCTTGTGGATGGTCGGACTCGATTACTACAGCGCCTGGCGCAAAGATGCGCCCGACTTACACAAGAGCATTGGCATCACGCTGTTCGCCATCATGCTGGTACGGATCGTCTGGCGCCTGGTCAGCCCGCCGCCGCCACCGCTGGCCAGCTATAGCCGCATGACGCGGATCGGTGCCGCATTTGGGCACGCATTTCTTTATGTTGGGCTGTTTGCCGTGATGATTGCCGGTTACCTGATTTCCACCGCAGACGGTGTCGGTATCCCGGTGTTTGGCCTGTTTGAAATTCCTGCCGTGGTTTCCGGTCTACCGGACCAGGCAGATACCGCCGGTTGGGTGCACCTGTACCTCGCCTGGGTGTTGGTGGTCTTCGCTGGCTTGCACGGCGTGGCGGCACTGAAACACCATTTTATCGATCGTGATGCGACCCTTGCGCGAATGCTGGGACGCAAAGCCTGATGTTCAACCTCGACTCACAAGGAATAGAAAGCATGTTGAAAAAAACACTCGCTGCGCTGGCAATCGGTTCTGCCCTGCTGTCCGCAGGTTCGGCGATGGCCGCTGACTACGTGATCGACAAGGAAGGCCAGCACGCCTTCGTCGATTTCAAAATCAGCCACCTGGGTTACAGCTACATCACCGGTACCTTCAAGGACCTGGATGGCAAGTTCAGCTTTGACGCCGCCAAGCCCGAAGACGCCAAGATTGAAGTCAACGTGCGTACTGCCAGCGTGTTCTCCAACCACGCCGAGCGCGACAAGCACGTCAACAGCAAGGACTTCCTGGAGTCGGGCAAATTCCCTGATGCCAAGTTCGTTTCCACCAGCGTCAAGCCAACTGGCAAAAATGCTGATGGCAAGCTGACTGCTGATGTGACCGGGGACCTGACCTTCCACGGCGTGACCAAGCCGATCCTGGTCAAAGCCACGTTCCTGGGCGAAGGCAAGGATCCATGGGGCGGCTACCGTGCCGGCTTCGAAGGCACCACCAACATCAGCCGCAAGGAATTCAACAAAGACGGCATGGACGTAGGTCCACAGTCTGACAACGTGCAGTTGTACATCACGTTTGAAGGTGTGAAAGCGAAGTAATGCTTCGTATGTAGGAGCGAGCTTGCTCGCGAAGGCCGCAAGGACACCGCGTTAAACCAGGATGCCCGCGTTATCGTTGACGACCTTTGCGAGCTAGCTCCTACAGGCAAAAAAAACCCGTATCTCACGATACGGGTTTTTTTTATGCTTCGCGGTTGCGAGTCAGCAGCGCTGGTTTCTCACCACGAGGGCGGCCTGGCAGTTGATCCAACTGCTCAGGTGTCGGGAAGCGATCCGCTTTCGACTCCTTGTGGATGATCTTCGGCGCCGGGCCACCCCGTGGGTTTTGTACTGCAGGCTCGGACGAGCGAGGCTGATCGTCACGGGCAGGGCGGCGGTTGTTGCTGCGTGAATCTTCGCGACGGGCCTGGCCGTCACGCGGTGCGCCATTGCGCGGGCCGCTGCGCTTGGCAGGCGGGGTACCGGTGGTGCCGCCGCTGCTGTTGCGCGGGGCGTTCTGGCGACCGCCCTGTGGCTGGCCGCTACGTGGAGCGCCTGTGCCCTGGGCAGGAGCCCCTGGACGACGGCCACGGCCCTGGGCCGGTTTGGCCTGGGGCACGTAGTCGACGCGGTTACCGAAGTTATCGATATCGTCGTCAAGGAACTCGTCCGGGGCGCGGTCGGCCGCGGCGCGTGGCGGCTGGCTCGGCTGGCGCTGTTCGCGGGCCGGGGTGCCTTCACGGGGCTTCTGCTCACGGGCCGGGCGTTCGCCACGGCTGCTGGTCGCGGATTTTTCCTTGCCCTTGTCCTTGCCTTTGTCGCGACGACCACCGCCACCACCGCCGCCGTTCGGGCCATCGCCCTTCGGACCCCGTGGGTTGCGAGGGTTGCGCACATCCGGACGCTCGCGCGCTTCTGGCTTCTCGGCCTCCACGGCGCTGGCATCGAAGCCCATCAGGTCGCCATCGGCGATTTTCTGCTTGGTCATGCGCTCGATGCTTTTCAGCAGTTTTTCTTCGTCCGGCGCGACCAGCGAAATGGCCTCGCCCGAACGACCGGCACGGCCCGTACGGCCGATACGGTGCACATAGTCTTCATCGACGTTTGGCAGCTCGAAGTTGACCACGTGTGGTAACTGGTCGATATCCAGGCCGCGTGCGGCGATATCGGTGGCCACCAGGATACGCACGCTGCCGGCCTTGAAGTCGGCCAGGGCTTTGGTGCGCGCGTTCTGGCTCTTGTTGCCGTGGATGGCGACGGCGGTGAGGCCGTGCTTGTCCAGGTACTCGGCCAGGCGGTTGGCGCCGTGCTTGGTGCGGGTGAATACCAGCACCTGTTCCCAGGCACCCTGGGTGATCAGGTGCGCTAGCAGCGAGCGCTTGTGGCTGGCGGCAAGGCGGAACACGCGTTGCTCGATACGCTCGACCGTGGTGTTGGGCGGCGTGACTTCGATGCGCTCCGGGTTGTGCAGCAGCTTGCCGGCCAGGGCGGTGATGTCGTTGGAGAACGTTGCCGAGAACAGCAGGTTCTGACGTTTGGCCGGCAGGCGGGCGAGGACCTTTTTCACGTCATGGACAAAGCCCATGTCGAGCATGCGGTCTGCTTCGTCCAGCACGAGGATTTCCACGTGGGACAAATCGACGCTGCCTTGGCCGCACAGGTCGAGCAAGCGACCCGGGCAGGCCACCAGTACATCGACGCCACGGGACATGGCCTGAACCTGAGGGTTCATGCCGACGCCGCCGAAGATGCAGGCGCTGACGAACTTCAGGTCGCGGGCATACAGCTTGAAGCTGTCGTGCACTTGAGCGGCGAGTTCGCGGGTTGGGGTCAGGACCAGTACACGCGGTTGGCGCGGGCCGTGACGTTGGGATTTGTCCGGGTGACCGTTGGGAAACAACCGCTCCAGGATCGGGAGGGCGAAACCGCCGGTTTTACCAGTACCTGTCTGAGCCGCGACCATCAGGTCGCGACCTTGCAACACGGCGGGAATGGCCCGCTGTTGCACCGGAGTAGGCTCGGTATAGCCCGCTGCCTCGATGGCGCGGACTAAAGCCTCGGAGAGACCGAGGGAAGCAAAGGACATGAGTAATCCTGTTTTAGTTAGGGCTTGGCCCAAAGGGATAATCTTGCCGGGCGTGAATGGCGCTTAGGGGAGCGCAACCCCGTCCGGTCCTGCTGCGTCTGGCGGGCACTCCACCGGCTCGCGCGGGCTGCAAAGCTGCGCAGTAGCTGGGTTGGGTGCCGTTTTCAAGACCCGAGCGGCCGGGCGTAAGCCTGGCGGAAAGGCCGCAGTATAACAGAGCAATCACTGCGCGCTGCTTTCCTGCTGCTCAACGGCGTGTTCGGGGGCTGGTATGGGTGCCGTTTGCTCGTGCATCCGGCCATATTTGGCGCTCAATGTGGCATAGGCGGGCTCTTGCTTGAAGCGCTTGAGCTCGGCGGCAAAGCGTTGCACCAGCAGGTCCATGCCTGCGCCACGGCGTACCGCAAGAAATTGCTGCTGGCGGCTGACCACCACCGATGCCTGGCTGACTTTACCTTCCAGGCCCAGGGCCTTGAGCACGTGGTGCCCCACGCGCCGGTCAGTCACCACCATATCGACGCGCCCCAGCATGAGTTTGCCAAAGTTGGCTTCATGGCTGGGGGCGGGTTCGCGCTGGAAGGTGTTGGACTTACTGAACGCGTCGCCATAAAGGTAGCCAGGGGAAACGCCAACGGTCAGGCCGCGCAGGTCGTCGAGCGTGGCGGCGGGGTGAGGGCGTTCGTTGGCATAGAACAAGACAAATTCGACTTCCGACAACGGCTCGCTGGGATAGAGCAGCAACGCGTCGCGCTCCTGGCTGTGAAAGATATCCAGCGCGCCGTCGGCGTGGCCCTGCTCGAGCATCGCCAAGCAGCGCTTCCAGGGCAGGAACTGCCATTGCACCTCCACCCCCAGGCGCTGGAACACGATCAGGGTGGTTTCATAATCCAGGCCGGCCATGGTGCCGTTGTCTTCGTAGACATAGGGCGCCCAGGGTTCGGTGACAATGCGCAGTTTCTCGCCATGAGCGGCCAGGCTCAGGCAAGAAAACAGCACAGCGGTCAACAGCTTGAAGAGGACGGGCATACCCTGAGGTTACGACGCTCCCCGAAGAAAGAGAAGCTCTGGCACGCGCATTGGCGGGCGGTCTTACTTCGCGGGAGCGTTCAGCAGGTGTTCGTGGATCGCGGCCCGGCGCTCACCCAGAATCAAACGCACCACGGGGTTGGCGAACCAGTGTTCCAACTGGTGGGCATCAATCGGGCGCTTCTGGCGTTCTTCCTGGTTTTGTCGGGCCTTGTCCCACCAAACCGGGCCGCACGCCTGGTCGAACTCGTTTTCGTGTTCGTAGCAGCCGTAGAGAATCTCGCGGATGAACTGTTGCTGATGCTTGGGCAGCAGCAGGGTGATCAGCTTGTACATCAAACGCTGCAAACGCGGCGGGCGCGGCAGGTGCGAGGAGACTTGGCGCGTATCGGCCAGGGCTTGCACACTGGTGGGCGCGCTGGCGTGCTTGGCGATCCACGCCTTGACCTTGGCCCGGAACAGCTGTTTGCGGCTCCAGTAGTGGTGGATCAGGTCCGGGCACTCGCGCACCTTGAGGGTACGGTAGGCGGCGATGGACAGGCAGAACTCTTCCAGGGTGTAGGCGCCCTGGGCGTGGGGGAACAGTTCATCCATCAACTCGATGGAGTGGTCGAGGATGTGCGCATCCTGTTGGGTCAGGCCCATGACGCCGGAGTTGAGGGTCATCATGTCATCGTCGGCCACGCCCATGTCCAGCAGGCGCTGGCGCAGGGCGGTGTAGAGGATGCTTTCGTGATTGTCGCCGTACTTGGTGTAGAAAGCGTTGCACAGCAGGGTGCCGGGCTGTACGCGTTCGAACAGGGCCATGGGCGAATGATGGAAGAAGGTGTCGGTGTCGATGAGCAATGCTACCGGGGATTCTTGCAGCACCTGGCGCAGCACCACGTGTTTGGTGCGAAAGTGATAGCCGTGGGGCTCGCTCCAGCGTTTGCGGGTGGCCTCGTCCAGCGGGCGGACGCGCACCGGCAGCAAGCGATAGGGTTCGGGGTTGTCGCTGAATACCTGAATGTCGATGTTCGCGTCCGGCGTGTCCTGCAGGAATGCCAGTGCGCTGGCGATGCTGAATACGGCTTCCTGATGGTAGGTGTCGGCGCCGAAGACCAGGTAGACCAGTTGCGGGCGGGACGTCGAGGGCACTGTATTCATGGACTGCGGGGTTCCGTGGGTAACGTAAAACGACAAAGGCCCTCGTCAGAACGAGGGCCTTGGTACAACCGGTCAAGCGTTAACGTGGCAGCTTGAGGTTGTTCCAGATGGCAAGGCTGGGTTCAGCCTGGTTCAGGGTATAGAAATGCAACCCTGGTGCACCACCTTGCAACAATTGCTCACACATCTCGGTGATGACCTGCTCGCCGAACGCCTGGATGCTTTTGACGTCATCGCCATAGGCTTCCAGTTGCTTGCGCACCCAGCGCGGGATCTCGGCACCGCAGGCGTCGGAGAAGCGCGCCAGCTTGCTGTAATTGGTGATCGGCATGATGCCCGGCACGATCGGGATGTTCACGCCCATCGCCCGTACACGCTCGACGAAGTAGAAGTAGCTGTCGGCGTTGAAGAAATACTGGGTGATCGCACTGTCGGCGCCGGCATTGGCCTTGCGCACGAAGTTCTGCAAATCGTCTTCGAAATTGCGCGCCTGGGGGTGCATCTCCGGATAAGCGGCTACTTCGACATGGAAGTGATCGCCACTTTCTTCGCGGATGAAGCTCACCAGATCGTTGGCGTAGCGCAGCTCACCGCTGGCCATGCCCATACCCGATGGCAGGTCGCCACGCAGGGCAACGATGCGCTTGATGCCGGCGGCTTTGTATTGGGTCAGCAGGCTACGCAGGTCGGCCTTGCTGTCGCCCACGCAGGACAAATGCGGAGCGGCGGGAACTTTGACTTCACTTTCAAGCTGCAACACGGTGTTGATCGTGCGATCACGGGTCGAACCGCCAGCGCCGTAGGTGCAGGAGAAGAAGTCAGGGCTGAAGCTGGCCAACTGCTTGGCAGTTGCCATCAGTTTTTCATGCCCAGCATCGGTCTTGGTCGGGAAGAACTCGAAGCTGTAGCGACGGTCTTGGGACATGGTAATACCCTTGGAAACTCGAAAGCCTGGAAGGCATACGCAATCGATGCGGGTGCCTGGCTTTCTGTGGGAGCTGGCTTGCCTGCGATAGCATCCGCTCGGTGTTACTAGAACACCGAGGCGTCTGCATCGCGGGCAAGCCCGGCTCCCACAGAAGAGCCGGCGCCAGCAAGGCCGATCAGTAGCGGTAAGCGTGCGGCTTGAACGGGCCTTCAACCGTCACGCCGATGTAGTCGGCCTGGGTCTTGGTCAGTTGAGTCACCACGCCGCCGAAGCCGCGGACCATTTCCAGGGCCACTTCTTCGTCGAGTTTCTTCGGCAGTACTTCCACAGTCAGGCGCTCGGCTTTCTGGGCTGGCGACAGGTCGGCGTACTTCTGTTCGAACAGGAAGATCTGCGCCAGCACCTGGTTGGCGAACGAGCCATCCATGATGCGGCTTGGGTGACCAGTGGCGTTGCCCAGGTTCACCAGGCGGCCTTCGGCCAGCAGGATCAGGTAGTCATCGTTCTGTGGGTCGAAATCACCAGCGCCGGTACGGTGAACCTTGTGTACCTGCGGCTTCACTTCTTCCCATGCCCAGTTCTTGCGCATGAAAGCGGTGTCGATCTCGTTGTCGAAGTGACCGATGTTGCAGACAACGGCGCGCTTCTTCAGGGCTTTGAGCATGTTCGCATCGCACACATTCACGTTACCGGTGGTGGTGACGATCAGGTCGATCTTGCCCAGCAGGGCTTTGTCGATGCTGGCTTCGGTGCCGTCGTTCTGGCCGTTGATGAACGGCGAAACCACTTCGAAACCGTCCATGCAGGCTTGCATGGCGCAGATCGGGTCGACTTCGGAGACCTTGACGATCATGCCTTCCTGACGCAGGGACTGGGACGAGCCCTTGCCCACGTCACCGTAGCCGATCACCAGGGCTTGCTTGCCCGACAGCAGGTGGTCGGTGCCGCGCTTGATCGCATCGTTCAGGCTGTGACGGCAGCCGTACTTGTTGTCGTTCTTGCTCTTGGTCACCGAGTCGTTGACGTTGATGGCCGGGATTTTCAGCTCGCCCTTGGCCAGCATGTCCAGCAGGCGGTGTACGCCGGTGGTGGTCTCTTCGGTCACGCCGTGGACGCGGTCGAGGATCTGCGGGTATTTCTTGTGCAGCAACTCGGTGAGGTCGCCGCCGTCGTCAAGGATCATGTTGGCATCCCAAGGCGCGCCATCTTTGAGGATGGTTTGCTCCAGGCACCACTCGTACTCTTCTTCGGTCTCGCCTTTCCAGGCGAATACCGGGATACCGGCAGCAGCGATAGCGGCAGCGGCCTGGTCTTGAGTCGAGAAGATATTGCAGGACGACCAACGCACTTCGGCACCCAGGGCAACCAGGGTTTCGATCAGCACGGCAGTCTGGATGGTCATGTGGATGCAGCCGAGAATCTTGGCGCCCTTGAGCGGCTGCTCAGCGGCGTACTTGCGACGCAGGCCCATCAGGGCTGGCATTTCGGATTCGGCGATAAAGGTTTCGCGACGGCCCCAGGCAGCAAGAGACATGTCGGCGACTTTGTAGTCGTTGAAATCTGCAGGCGTCATTACAGCGCTCATAGAGAGCCTCCATTCGTAGTGTGCGAATGGGCGCCGTTGTGCGTTTAGTATCAGGCCAGGGCAACCAGGCCGGACAACGCCCCATCCGAGCCTGACAGGTTGAACCTGCTGCAGCGCCCCTCGGACAGGTGGCGGGAGAACGGTGGTGGCCGTTCTGAATCGGGGGCGATTATAACGGCCTATGACCGGCAAGTGGCAAGTGGCAAGCTACAAGCGGCAAGTTAAAGCGAATCGGCTTTTACTTGCAGCTTGTCGCTTGAAACTTGAAGCTGGGGGGTGAAATCTATCGTTCAAACACCTCGGAGCTCGTCCCCCCATGAACTTCCACACCCGCAAATGGGTAAAACCCGAAGACCTCAACCCCAACGGCACACTGTTCGGCGGCAGCCTGTTGCGCTGGATCGACGAAGAAGCGGCCATCTACGCCATTGTCCAACTCGGCAACCAGCGCGTGGTCACCAAGTACATCTCGGAAATCAACTTTGTCAGCGCCTCGCGCCAGGGCGACATCATCGAGCTGGGGATCACGGCCACCGAGTTTGGTCGTACCTCTATTACCCTGACCTGTGAAGTGCGTAACAAGATCACGCGCAAAAGCATCCTGACGGTAGAAAAAATGGTCTTCGTCAACCTTGGCGAAGACGGTTTGCCAGCGCCTCACGGCCGTACAGAGATCAAGTACGTCAAGGATCAGTTCCAGGAAGACGGCCTCAGCGAGTAATCCCGCGCAGGACCAGTGAACGCTCTTCCTCAACCATAGGTCGTACCTGAACATCGCCCCCCGTTCAGGTATCACCATGGCTACGCAAGAAGACGGCAAGACCCCCAACCTGTCCCAGGAAGAGCAGCAGGACGTCGACAAGAACCAGCCGCCCCGCGCAGCGGTATTGCACGAAATCATTCGTACCCAGGGCGACCAGGAGCTGGAGCGCAGTGTCGCCGCGTTGTGGTGGTCGGCATTGGCAGCCGGGCTGACCATGGGTTTGTCACTGATGGCCATGGGGCTGCTCAATTCACGCCTGCCTGAGGGCGAAGCCTTCAAGGTAATTGCCAGCTTCGGCTACTGCGCGGGCTTCCTCGCGGTGATCCTGGCACGCCAGCAACTGTTTACCGAAAACACCCTGACCGCCGTGCTACCGGTGATGAGCAAGCCAACCCTGGCGAATGCCGGGCGTCTGTTGCGGCTGTGGTCAGTGGTGCTGGTGGGCAACCTGTGTGGCACCTTGCTGGTGGCTTACGTGATGCTGCACCTGCCGATCTTCGATACCAAGACCGACCTGGCCTTCCTCGAGATCGGGCGCAAGGTCATGGAGAACGACCCCGCGCAGATGTTCGCCAAGGGCATTGTCTCCGGTTGGATGATCGCCACCATGGTCTGGATGATCCCGTCGATGGAGAGTGCCAAGCTGTGGATCATCATTCTGATCACCTACTTCATGGCTCTGGGTGACTTCACCCATATCGTCGTCGGTTCAGCCGAAGTGTCCTACCTGGTATTTGCCGGCGAGTTGCCATGGAAGGATTTCTGGCTGGTCTTCGCCGGGCCGACCCTGGCCGGCAACATCATCGGCGGCAGTTTCATCTTCGCGTTGATCAGCCATGCGCAGGTTCGCAGCGAAAGCAGCCTGCCAGGTAAAAAGGCTGCGGACCCGAGGCATCCGCAGCAGATCAACAAGGATCAGTGATGCTCAGGCGTGGCCTGGGGTTCGTCCCGGGTCACGTGCTTGACCAGCTTGCCGATGCTCAACCCCTGCAACAGGATCGAAGACAGCACCACGATGTAGGTGATGCTCAGCAACAAGTCACGCTCCGGGCCCAGAGGCAGGGCCAAGGCCAGTGCCACCGAAACCCCGCCGCGCAGGCCACCCCAGGTGAGGATGCGGATAGTGCCGCGTGGCACCGTGCGCCAACGGCGCAGCAACAGGATCGCCGGGGCCACGGTCAGCAGGCGCGAGAGCAGGATCGCCACTGCCAGCAGGCTGGCCGCGAACACGTGCAGCCAGTTGAATGGCAATAGCAGCAGCTCCATGCCGATCAGCGCAAACAGCAAGGCGTTGAGCATGTCATCGAGCAATTCCCAGAAGCCATCCAGGTAGCGGCGCGTCATGTCGTTCATCGCCAGTTTGCGCCCCAGGTTGCCGATGATCAGCCCCGCGACCACCATCGCAATCGGTGCGGACACATGCAGCTCCGAGGCCATGGCCGAGCCGCCGATCACCAGGGCGAGGGTCAGCATGACTTCGATCTGGTGCTGTTCGATGCTCTTGATCATCAGGTACACGAGATAGCCGATCAGCCCGCCAAACAGCACGCCGCCAATGGCTTCGTGGGCAAACAGCATGGCCGTGGCGCTCACGGTGGGCGTCTCACCCAACTGCGCGATACCCAGCAGCACGGTAAACACCACCACGGCGGTGCCGTCATTGAACAGCGACTCGCCGACGATGGTGGTTTTCAGCGGTTTGGAGGCATTGGCGGTCCGTAGCACGCCGAGCACCGCAATGGGATCGGTAGGGGATATCAGGGCACCGAACAGCAGGCAGTAAAGGAAACTCACGTGCCAGCCAAACAGGGCGAAGATGTAGTACGCCAGGCTGCCGATGACCACGGTGGCGATCAATACGCCAAAGGTTGCCAGCAGGCCGATGGGCCAGCGGTAGCTGCGCAAGTCGTTCAAGTTGACGTGCAAGGCGCCGGCGAACAGCAGGAACGACAGCATCCAGTTCATCAGCAAATCGCCGAAGTCGATCTGGCCGATCAACTGCTGGATACGTTCTTCCAGGCCTGGGTAGCCGAGCACGCTCAGGCCTTGCAGGATCAGCGAGAACAACAGTGCGGTGACCATCACGCCAATGGTGGGCGGCAGGCCGATAAAGCGGAAGTTCACATAAGTGAGCAGGGTGGTGAGGCAGATGAAGGCGGCGACAAGTTCAAGCATCCGGGGTCCTTGGAGCAGGGAAATATAGGCGCACGGGGTGCGTCGAATCGGTAGTTAGTATAAACAGGTGCTGTTACATGACGTATCAATTAAGGAGGTTCTGGTGGTAGCGACAGCCCTGGTGCTGGTAGCGGCGCTGTTGCATGCGACGTGGAACACCTTGATCAAGTTCAGCGGCGAGCGCCTTTTAGTCATTGCCTGCATGGACAGTGTGGCGCTGCTGTTCGTGGTATTCGCGGTGGGCTTCGTGTCCTTGCCGCCGCTGGACATCTGGCCGTGGATCATTGCTTCTGCGTTGTTTGAGTTGCTCTATCGCTATTTGTTGATCCAGGCCTATCGGGTGGGTGACCTGGGCCTGGTGTATCCGTTGATGCGCGGTTTGTCGCCGCTGGTGGTGCTGGTGCTGACCCTGGTGTTTGCCGGCGAAGTGTTGAGTAGCCAGCAGATTCTGGGGATTCTGCTGATTCCGTTCGGCATGGTGTGCCTGCTGTGGCAGGGCGGCGGCGGTGACCGGTTGCCCTGGTCGATGCTACCGGTGGTGGTGTTGATTGGTCTGTGCATCGGCTGCTACACCTTTCTGGACGGGCAGGCGCTGCGGCGCTGGTCGCATCCGCTGGATTACCTGGTGTGGCTGACCCTGATCAGCGCCTGGCCGTTTCCGTTGCTGGCGCTGGTGCGCGAGCGTGCAGCCTTCAGCCTGTTCTGGCGCACCCAGTGGCGGTTGGGCTTGAGCGTGGGGCTGTGCGTGTTGTTGAGCTACGCTTTGGTACTTTGGGCCATGCAGTTGGGCTCGATTGCCGAAGCCGCCGCGCTGCGCGAAGTCAGTGTGATTCTGGTGGTGCTGTTCGGTATGCGTTACTTGAAAGAACCTTTTGGCCGTCCACGGCTCATAGCCTGTGGGGTGGTGTTGATTGGCATGTTGGTGATGAAACTCTAACCGTCGGATAAAACTAAAAGGAATCGGTGATGACAGTCGCTTTATGGTGTGTATTGATCGCAATCTTTCTGCCGTACATTTGCACCGGTGTGGCCAAGTTCAGCACAGGCAAGTTCGGGCCACGGGATAACCACGACCCGCGTGCCTTCCTCGATAGCCTGGAAGGCGTCGCCAAGCGTGCTCATAGCGCGCAACTCAACAGTTTCGAAGTGACCCCGGCGTTTGCCGCTGCAGTCATCATTGCGCACCTGGCCGGCAACGCCGAACTGGTGACGATCAACGTGCTGGCAGTGCTGTTTATCACCAGCCGCCTGCTGTACATCATCTGCTACCTGGCGGACTGGGCGATCTTGCGTTCGCTGGTGTGGGCCGTGGGTATGGCGTTGATTGCGAGTTTCTTCTTCGTTTCGATGTAAGGGGTGTTGTAGGAGCGAGCTTGCTCGCGAAGAACGTCAACGATAACGCGTGCTTCCTGAGTAAGCGCGGCGCCTGTGCGTTTTTCGCGAGCAAGCTCGCTCCTACAAAAAGCGCCAGTGATTGTCAGGTTCCGGCAGGCGCATCCGGCACCTGGGGCAATGCCGTGCCTTTGGGCCACAGCATCCAGATCTGCCCTTGCTGTTTCATATTCCCCGCCAACTCGCCTGCGGCATTGCCTGTGCCCCAGAACAGATCTGCGCGCACTTCTCCGGTGATTGCGCCGCCGGTATCCTGCGCGGCGACGGGGCGTGCCAGTGGCGTGCCGTCTGGTTTGGTGGTCGACAACCACAACAGGCTGCCCAGCGGAATCACCTTGCGATCCACTGCCACACTGTAGCCAGCGGTCAATGGCACGTTCAGCGAACCGCGCGGGCCTTCGTTGCTGTCGGGGCGGGCGCTGAAGAATACGTAGCTGGGGTTGCTCGCCAACAGTTCTGGAATGCGCTGCGGATGGGCCTTGGCCCAGGCGCTGATGGCGCCCATGGTCACGTCTTCTTTTTTCAGTTCGCCTTGTTCCACCAGCCAACGGCCAATGGGGCGGTACGGGTAGCCGTTCTGGTCGCCGTAACCCACACGCAGTTGACGCCCGCCGGCCAGTTGAATACGCCCCGAGCCCTGGATTTGCAGGAACTGCAGGTCCATCGGGTCGGTCAGCCAGGCGATCGGCTTGGCGGTGGAGCCTTGGCTGTTGAGAGTGCTGGCGTCGTCATACGGCTTGAGCACACGGCCTTCCAGGCGCCCGCGCAGGCGCTTGCCCTTGAGCTCCGGATAGATGCTGTCGAGGTTGACGACAATCAGGTCGTCCGGCACCCCGTATACCGGCACGTGGGCGGTGGCGGTCTTGGTCAGGCTGCCGGGGTAGACCGGCTCGTAATAACCCGTGATCAAGCCGTTTGGCGTGTTGTTGGCCGAACGCAGGCCGAAGACATCCAGGTGTTCCTTGAGAAAGCTACGAACCGCTACGGCATCGCCCGGTACGCTGGCCGCTGTCGCGCAGGTCGGGCCCCAGATCGGGTCGGCCTTGAGGCGCTGGCAGGCGCTGCGCCAGGATTCAAACCCGGCGAGCAAGTCGCTGTCGGAAACGCTCGGCAGGGCTTCCCACGGTGCGCTCACATAGGTGGCAACGGCGTGAGGTTTGGTTGGCTCCTGGGCAACTTCTTTATCGGTGTCTTTACCGGCATCGCAGCCGGCCAGTAGCGCGAACAATGGCAGAGCCCAAGCCAGGCGGCGGCCCCAGGGTTTGAAGGTGACATTCATGCAAGCAATTCCTGAAACGATTGCCCGCGCTTCACTGCATCCGGGCAACCTTGTTATTAATAGGGCTATTGGTCTTTGTGGGCGGTGCGAGGATACTGGCCGCCGTTTCCCGTGACCTTGAAGCCATGATGATGTTAAAAAAACTGACCGTTGTATTGCTGGCCTGCCTGGCTTTGTCTGCCTGTGGCGGTGTTGATCCCAATTCCCCCCTGGGCCAGCGCAAGGCGATCTTCAAGCAGATGCTCAAGACCGGTGAAGACCTGGGCGGCATGCTGCGCGGACGTATCCCATTTGATGGCGCCAAGTTCGCCGAGGGTGCGGTCAAGCTGGATGCGTTGTCCCATGAACCGTGGAAACATTTCCCGAGCGTACGCGAAGAAGACCACACCAGTGCCAAAGATGATGTGTGGCAAAAACAGGCGCAGTTCCAGCAACTGGCCCGCGAACTTGAGGCGGCCACCGGTGAATTGGTGATCGCCAGCCAGGTGCAGCCTTATAAAGCCAGTAGCCTTCAACCTGCGGTGCAAAAAGTTGAAGATGCCTGCAGCGCCTGCCATAAACAGTTCCGCGATCATTGATCGGTTTTACTGGTCGAGTTCTTCCACTGCGTCCTGCAGCTCTTTACGCGAGTCGGCCAGTTTCTCCTTACGCTTGTTGATCTTGTCCGGGTCGCCTTTTTTCATGGCCTTGTCGAGGTCGGCCTGACGGCGGCTGACTTCGTGCTTGGCGTCGAGCACCTTGTTTTCACGTTCTTTCTTCAAGCCGGCATCGGTGCAGTGGGCGGTAACTTCGGCCAGGGCTTTTTCCAGGCCAGCCTGTTGCGCGCTGTTGCCGTGGGCCTTGGCTTGTTCGATCTGGCTGCTGATGGCCTGGCGCTTGGCGGCGCAGCCGGTGAGGGGTTGTGCGTCTTCGGCGGCCAACAGCGGCGTGGCCATGAAGCTCGCGAAGGTCAGCAAGGCAAAGGGGGCGAGAAATTTCATATAAGACTCCAGGTTCGCAATCAGGTGGCGGAGGGGATCAAAACCCATCTATCCCGGCTCCGCGTAATGTTTCAGCCAAGGCTTGTACCTGCGGGTCGCGAAAAAAAGCGCTGAGTTGCGCCGCGCGTCCCGGGCCGATGCCATCTGAGGCCAGCCAGGCTTGAGTGTCTTTGGCGACCAGCGTCTGCCAGTCTCCTTCCAGGTTGTTGCGCGCCGCCGGCGGCACGCCCAAGGCCTTGAGCCATAGTGAAAAAGGGCGTTGCCGGGCGCTTTGAATACTGTCGAGCACCCGCGCACGGGTACGCTCGCCTAAGCCCTCAATGGTAGCAAGCTCGGCCGCATCAAGTGTCAACCAATCGAGAAAGCCTGCGATTAGACCGGCCTGGATCAATACGTTCCAGGTTTCGCGCCCCATGTGGGGCAAGGCCAGGCCGTGTTTACCGCTCAGCCAGGTGAGGCGGGCGAGCAGTTGGTCTTCGCAGCCAGGGTCCAGTTGCCAGCAGCTCAAGGCGTGGAAGTCTTGAGCGTTGGGTACCTCCACGTCCACACGTGTCTCGTTGCGCAGGATCACCTCGTCCAGTCGCGGTATGACCTGGCCCGCCAGGCTGATCGACACGTGATCGCCGGGGCGGATATCCAGGGCTTGCCAGCGTTTCAGGGAGCCGACGCTCACTCGGCTGATCTGCCGATCATCCAGCCGTACGGGCTCCAATTCGAGGATAGGTGTAATACGCCCGGTACGTCCCACCCTGAACTCGACCTTGCGCACCAGGGCCAGTGCCTTGATAGCCGGGTACTTCCAGGCAACCGACCAGTAGGGCGCACTGGCTTGCCAGCGCTCGGCGGGCGCTCGCGCAGCCTGGTGCAGCACCACGCCGTCGCTGGCGAAGGGTAATGGCGCGTTGTACCAATGCGTGCGCCAATGCGCAGCTTCGCTGATGGTGCCCACGGGTTGGCTGTACTGTTGGCTATCGGTGAAGCCCCAGCGCGCCAAGGTGGTCAGGTGTTCGGTGAAGTCCGTCGGGCCGTCTGGCCACGCCCAGACGAACAGGCCGATCCCGACAGCCTCGGCATCGCTTAACTGACGACGGTTCATCAGGCCAGCCACTTTGCTGCGCGCATTGAGCCCGCCCTTGAGCGATTGCACATGGTGGTTGAGGCGCCAATAGAGTTCGCCTTGCAGCACCACATCAACGGCGTCGGGCAACTGTTGGACAATGCCGGGGATCTTGGCGGCGGAGGCTGACCAATCGTGGCCCAGCAGGCCGTCGCCCCGACTGATGAGCTGATGCAAGCGGCCCTGGCGATACACCAGTGTCACCGCAACGCCATCGACCTTGGGTTGGACCCAGACATCCTGTCGAGTGCTGAGCCAGTCACTGACGGCGGGCTCGCTCGGCAGCTTTTGCAGGCCAGTGTGTGCGACCGGGTGAGGTAAGGTACCGCGCGCACTGGCCAGCGGGTTATCAGGCTTGGGTGTCTGCTCGCGAGTGCATTCTTGCCAATGCGCCAGGCGTCTGCGGGCCTGGTCGTAGAGCTCATCGCTGATCAGGGCTTGGCCCTGTCGATGGTAGCTGTCGTCCCACTGCTGGATTTGCCTGGACAGGGTTTCCAGCTGTGAGTGAACGTCATCGGGGCAGGTTTCGGCCCAGGCCCAGGCTGGTACGGCGCTTATGAGAACAGCCAGTAATACGTGCATCATGAGCATCCTTGCTCGAAAAGGGGGGCCAGCCTAAGTGATCCGCGCGCCCACAAAAAAGCCCCGACCGAGCGGGGCTTTTTACCGGGTATTTCTGTTTACTTGAACAGGCCGCCCAAGGCCTTCACAGCATCATTGTTTTCAGCCTTGGCCTGCTGCTTCTGCTGCTTGGCGTCGACTTTTGCCTGGCTGTCGGCGAGTTTGTTGCAAGCTTTGTTGACCTGCTCCAGCGCAGCCTCATACGCCCGCACTTTCAGCAGATCGTTCTTGGCATTGGCCGCGTCGATCTTGGCTTGCAGGTCTTTGGGTTGCTGCTGGCAGTCGCCGGCATTGCCGCCACCGAGCTGGGCGCTCAGGGCGCCGCTCAAAGCGTTCAGGTCAGCGGCCTGGGCCGACAGGGTGAACAGGCTGAGCAGAAGGGCGGCAGGGGCGAGCGTGGAAATGCGCATGAAAACCTCAATGTTCGATTGCCTGCGCGCTTATCCATCCCGGGCGGGCGCAGTGCAATATCCAAATAAGGTGAAGGGCCCGAGAGGGCGCGGATTCTAGTGGGCCATCATTTGGCCTGCAAGCCTTGGATCCAAAAAAGCCCGAAGTGGTCCTGCAGGCAACAAAAAGCCCCGCCAGGCAGACCTGGCGGGGCTCTATTTGCCGCGAACGATTACAGGCCGGCGGCGGTACGCAGGTCGTTGGCGCGGTCGGTTTTTTCCCAGGTGAAGGTGCTGAAGGTGTCATCACCCACAGTCTTCTGCGCAGGGGTGCGGCCGAAGTGGCCGTAGGCTGCGGTTTCCTGGTACATCGGGTGCAGCAGGTCGAGCATGGTGGTGATTGCGTAAGGGCGCAGGTCGAAGATCTCACGCACCAGCTTGACGATCTTGTCATCGCTGATCTTGCCGGTGCCGAAGGTGTTCAGCGAGATCGACGTAGGCTGGGCCACGCCAATGGCGTAGGAAACCTGGATTTCGCAGCGCTCGGCCAGGCCGGCAGCCACGATGTTCTTGGCCACATAACGACCGGCGTAAGCCGCAGAACGGTCAACCTTGGAAGGGTCCTTGCCGGAGAATGCACCACCGCCGTGACGGGCCATGCCGCCGTAGCTGTCGACGATGATCTTGCGGCCGGTCAGGCCGCAGTCGCCCACGGGGCCACCGATGATGAACTGGCCGGTCGGGTTGATGTGGAACTGGGTGTCCTTGGTCAGCAGTTCGGCAGGCAACACGTGCTTGACGATCAGTTCCATCACGCCTTCACGCAGGTCGGCGTAGGACACGTCTGGGTTGTGCTGGGTCGACAGTACGACGGCGTCGATGCCCACGACTTTGCCGCCTTCGTAGCGGCAGGTCACCTGGGACTTGGCGTCAGGGCGCAGCCATGGCAGTACGCCGGATTTACGCGCCTCGGCCTGGCGTTGTACCAGCTGGTGCGAGAAGGTGATCGGCGCGGGCATCAGTACGTCGGTTTCGTTGCTGGCGTAGCCGAACATCAGGCCCTGGTCGCCGGCGCCCTGGTCTTCAGGCTTGGCCCGGTCAACGCCCTGGTTGATGTCCGGGGACTGCTTGCCGATGATGTTCATCACGCCGCAGGTTGCGCCGTCAAAGCCGACGTCGGAGCTGTTGTAGCCAATGTCGGTGATCACGTCACGCACGATCTGCTCCAGGTCGACCCAGGCAGTGGTGGTAACTTCGCCGGCGATGATCGCCACGCCCGTTTTCACCAGCGTCTCGCACGCCACACGGGCGAACTTGTCTTCAGCGATGATAGCGTCCAGCACCGCGTCAGAAATCTGGTCGGCGATTTTGTCCGGATGCCCTTCAGACACGGACTCGGAGGTGAAAAGGGAGTATTCGCTCATCTCGATGTTTTCCTGATATTTACCGATGGTGAGTGTCGCCAGCCGGTCGCTGAAAATGGCGGACCTGAATCTGGAAACCATTACGTAAACCTACATAGAGGCTTTCCCCGGGAACGAGTCCCGCAGCGGTGGCCCAACGGGCCAGATCGTCCTGTTCAAAACCCAGCCAGAGATCACCGCAGGCCTCCTTGGCCCAATTCTGGTTGTGGCTGCATAAATCCGTAACCAGCAGGCTACCGCCGGGGTGCAGCAACCCGGCCATTTGCTTGAGAGCTTCTGCCGGTGCGGCGAAATGGTGCAAGACCATGTTCAGCACCACGCAATCGGCTCGCAGGCCGGTGTCACTCAGGGCGTCGGCCAGCTGCAGGCGCACATTGCCCAAGGCTTCGCGCTCACAGAGTTGACGCGCCAGTTCAAGCATCGCCGGGCTGTTATCCAGCGCGGTCACCTGCTCGAAGCGACGCGCCAGTTCGGGCAGGAAACCGCCGTCGCCAGGGCCGACTTCCAAGGCCGTGGCCTCTTCACTGAAGCTCAGCTTGTCCAGCAGCGCCAGTACGCTTTCGCGGTACTGGGCCAAGCCGGCGATCAGATCCTGCTGGGCGCGAAACTTATCGGCCACCCGTGAGAAAAAATCCTGGCTGGCGGCGGCGCGTTGACCGTGCACCTGGCCGATACGCGATTGCACATCGCCGGGCAGGCACAAGTTATCCACTTCTTCGAGCAGGGCAGCGTGCAATTTGCCGCCAAGCAGTTCGGTATGGGGCAGGGCACGCCGGTAGAAAATCGCATTGCCTTCGCGACGGGTAGCCACCAGGTCGGCCTGGGCCAGCACCTTCAAATGGTGGCTCATGCCGGACTGGCCGATGGCGAAGATCTGCGCCAGCTCCAGTACCCCGAAAGAATCGTTGGCCAGTGCGCGCAGTACGTTCAAGCGCAACGGATCGCCAGCGGCCTTGCACAAGGCAGCCAGTTCATCGCCGTCGTCAGGACGCAGGGAGGGCACGGGTAGGTTCATAAGGCCAGCAGTCTAGTGACGGGTGTAGATCCTCGCAAGGCCAATATCAAAAAGTTTTGATATTGAACGATAAGTGGCGGTTATAAGCCGTCGCTATAACCTTAAGACGAACCGGTTAAAGGTTTCTGCAAGGGATTGATGCCCAAAGCACAGGAAAAACGCCCTCAAGTGACTATCTGTCATTGCCCGCAGGCGGTGGCTGAGGGAAAATGCCGGTCCTTTTTTCCGTTTCTTTTCAGCAAACTCCAGGAGATCAGCGATGCCCAGCCGTCGTGAGCGTGCCAACGCCATTCGTGCCCTCAGCATGGATGCCGTGCAAAAAGCCAACAGCGGCCATCCCGGTGCCCCGATGGGCATGGCGGATATCGCCGAGGTACTTTGGCGTGACTACCTGAAACACAACCCGAGCAACCCGTCGTTCGCCGACCGTGACCGCTTCGTGCTGTCCAACGGCCACGGCTCGATGCTGATTTATTCGCTGCTGCACCTGACCGGCTACGATGTCACCATCGACGACCTCAAGAGCTTCCGTCAGCTGCACAGCCGCACCCCGGGCCACCCGGAATTTGGCTACACCCCGGGCGTCGAGACCACCACCGGTCCCCTGGGCCAAGGCCTGGCCAATGCGGTTGGTTTCGCCCTGGCGGAAAAAGTCCTGGGCGCGCAGTTCAACCGCCCCGGCCACGACATCGTTGACCACCACACCTACGTATTCCTGGGTGATGGCTGCATGATGGAAGGCATCTCCCACGAAGTCGCTTCCCTGGCCGGTACCCTGGGCCTGGGCAAGCTGATTGCCTTCTACGATGACAACGGCATCTCCATCGACGGTGAAGTCGAAGGCTGGTTCACCGACGACACGCCAAAGCGTTTCGAAGCCTACAACTGGCAGGTGATCCGCAACGTCGACGGCCACGATCCGGAAGAAATCAAGATCGCCATCGACACCGCTCGCAAGAGCGCGCAGCCAACCCTGATCTGCTGCAAGACCACCATCGGTTTCGGCTCGCCGAACAAGCAAGGTAAAGAAGATTGCCACGGCGCCCCGCTGGGTGACGCGGAAATCGCCCTGACCCGCGAAGCGCTGAAGTGGAACCACGGCCCGTTCGAAATCCCGGCCGACATCTACGCCGAATGGGATGCCAAGGAAAAAGGCCTGGCGGCTGAATCCGAGTGGGACCAGCGTTTCGCTGCGTACTCCGCCGAATTCCCTGAATTGGCCAACGAGCTGGTACGCCGCCTGGCCGGTGACCTGCCTGCCGACTTCTCGGAAAAGGCCTCGGCCTACATCGCTGAAGTCGCGGCCAAGGGCGAGACCATCGCCAGCCGTAAAGCCAGCCAGAACACCCTGAACGCCTTTGGCCCGTTGCTGCCTGAGTTCCTCGGCGGTTCGGCTGACCTGGCCGGTTCCAACCTGACCCTGTGGAAGGGTTGCAAAGGTGTCTCGGCCGAAGACGCCAGCGGCAACTACATGTACTACGGCGTGCGCGAGTTCGGCATGAGCGCCATCATGAACGGCGTGTCCCTGCACGGCGGCCTGGTGCCTTACGGCGCGACCTTCCTGATGTTCATGGAATACGCACGTAACGCCGTACGTATGGCGGCGCTGATGAAGAAGCGCGTGATCCACGTCTACACCCACGACTCCATCGGCCTGGGCGAAGACGGCCCGACGCACCAGCCGGTCGAGCAACTGACCAGCCTGCGCACCACGCCGAACCTGGATTGCTGGCGCCCAGCCGATGCGGTGGAATCCGCCGTGGCCTGGAAGCACGCCATCGAGCGCAAGGATGGCCCTTCGGCGCTGATCTTCTCGCGTCAGAACCTGCAGCACCAGGTGCGTACCGACGCGCAGATCGCCGACATCAGCCGTGGCGGTTATGTGCTCAAGGACTGCATCGGCGAGCCGGAGCTGATCCTGATCTCCACCGGTTCCGAAGTGGGCCTGACCGTTCAGGCGTACGACAAGCTGACCGAGCAAGGCCGCAACGTTCGCGTTGTGTCCATGCCGTGCACCAGCGTGTTCGAAGCCCAGGACGCCGGCTACAAGCAATCGGTGTTGCCGTTGCAGGTCAGTGCGCGTATCGCCATCGAGGCGGCTCACGCCGACTACTGGTACAAGTACGTGGGCCTGGAAGGCCGTGTGATCGGCATGACCACCTACGGTGAGTCGGCGCCGGCGCCAGCGTTGTTCGAAGAGTTCGGTTTCACCCTGGAAAACATCCTGGGTCAGGCTGAAGAGTTGCTGGAAGACTAAAGCAGTCTGCGTTGTCTGTACTGGCGCCATCGCGGGCAAGCCCGCTCCCACATTTGGATCGCGGTCCACTGTGGGAGCGGGCTTGCCCGCGATGGCGCCAGTACATTCATCACTGAACTAACCTTGATCGAGAACCCCATGCCCCAACCGCGTCCCTACAAAGTTGCACTCAACGGCTACGGCCGCATTGGTCGTTGCGTCTTGCGTGCTCTGTTCGAGCGAGGGGCGGCGGCCGGGTTTGAAATTGTCGCGATCAACGATCTGGCCGACATGGCCAGCATCGAATACCTGACACGCTTTGACTCCACCCACGGCCGTTTCCCTGGCGAAGTGCGGGTTGAAGGCGATTGTCTGCATATCAATGGCAACTGCGTGCAAGTGTTGCGCAGTGCCACCCCCGAAGGCATCGACTGGAAAGCACTGGGCGTCGACCTGGTGCTGGAATGCTCCGGTGTTTATCACACCCGTGCCGATGGCCAGCGTTTTCTCGACGCCGGCGCACCGCGTGTGCTGTTTTCCCAGCCGATGGCCAGCGAGGCGGATGTCGACGCCACCATCGTCTACGGCATCAACCAGGACTGCCTGACCGGCGATGAGCTGCTGGTGTCCAACGCGTCGTGTACCACCAACTGCAGCGTGCCGTTGCTGCGCCTGCTGGACCAGGCGATCGGCCTGGATTACGTGTCGATCACCACGATTCACTCGGCGATGAACGACCAGCCGGTCATCGACGCCTATCACCACGAAGACCTGCGGCGCACGCGTTCGGCGTTCCAGTCAGTGATTCCGGTGTCCACCGGCCTGGCGCGTGGCATCGAGCGACTGCTGCCGGAACTTGCCGGGCGAATCCAGGCCAAAGCCGTACGGGTGCCGACGGTGAATGTGTCTTGCCTGGATATCACCATGCAAACCGTCAGTGACACTGATGCCGCCGAGGTCAACCGAATCCTGCGCGACGCCGCCACCAGCGGCCCGCTCAAAGGTCTGCTGGCCTACACCGAGTTGCCCCACGCCAGTTGCGATTTCAACCATGACCCGCATTCGGCGATTGTCGATGCCAGCCAGACCCGCGTTTCCGGCCCCAGGCTGGTGAACATCCTGGCCTGGTTCGACAACGAATGGGGCTTTGCCAACCGCATGCTGGATGTTGCCGAACACTATCTGCACATCGCTTCTAAACAACCTCAACAGTAATTCAGGAACTGCGACCCATGACCGTGTTGAAGATGACCGACCTCGATCTGCAAGGTAAGCGCGTACTGATCCGCGAAGACCTCAACGTCCCCGTCAAGGACGGTGTTGTCACCAGCGATGCGCGAATCCTGGCCTCGCTGCCGACCATCAAGCTGGCCCTGGAAAAAGGCGCGGCCGTGATGGTCTGCTCCCACCTGGGTCGCCCGACCGAAGGTGAGTTCTCTGCCGAAAACAGCCTCAAGCCGGTCGCCGAGTACCTGAGCAAGGCCCTGGGCCGTGACGTGCCATTGGTCGCAGATTACCTGGGCGGCGTGGACGTGAAAGCCGGCGATATCGTGCTGTTCGAAAACGTGCGCTTCAACAAGGGCGAGAAAAAGAACAGCGACGAACTGGCCCAGCAATACGCCGCCCTGTGTGACGTGTTTGTGATGGACGCGTTCGGCACCGCCCACCGCGCCGAAGGTTCGACCCACGGCGTGGCCAAGTTCGCCAAGGTCGCCGCGGCGGGCCCGTTGCTGGCTGCCGAGCTGGATGCGCTGGGCAAGGCCCTGGGCGCTCCGGCCCAACCGATGGCGGCCATTGTTGCCGGCTCCAAGGTATCCACCAAGCTGGACGTGCTCAACAGCCTGAGCCAGATCTGCAACCAACTGATCGTCGGCGGCGGCATTGCCAATACCTTCCTGGCCGCTGCCGGCCACCCGGTGGGCAAGTCCCTGTACGAGCCAGACCTGCTCGACACCGCCCGCGCCATCGCCGCCAAGGTCAGCGTGCCGTTGCCAGTGGACGTGGTGGTTGCCAAGGAATTCGCTGAAAGCGCCGCCGCCACCGTCAAGCTTATCGCTGACGTGGCCGACGACGACATGATCCTGGACATCGGCCCGCAAACGGCAGCCAACTTCGCCGAGCTGCTCAAGGCATCCCAGACTATCCTGTGGAATGGCCCGGTGGGCGTGTTCGAGTTCGACCAATTCGGCAACGGCACCAAAGTACTGGCTAAAGCGATCGCTGAAAGCTCGGCGTTCTCCATCGCTGGCGGTGGCGATACCCTGGCGGCTATCGATAAATATGGTGTGGCTGATCAGATCTCCTACATTTCTACCGGTGGCGGCGCTTTCCTCGAGTTCGTCGAGGGCAAGGTGTTGCCCGCTGTGGAAGTGCTGGAAACCCGAGCCAAAGGTTAAGGCTCGCGTGATCAGGAAAAGGAGCGTTCCCATGATCAAGTCGTTGGCACTGGTGATCGCAGCGGGCCTGTTGGCCGGCTGCGGCAGCACACCCAGCGCGGCGCCGGAAGCGGATAACGCCAAGGCACCGTTGAGAAAAAGCTGTTACCAGGCTGACTGGCAAGCCGAGACCATGCCGGTGATCAACAAGCGCATCGGCAACGAACGGCTGGAGAAATACGACTCCGCGCCCAACGGTCAGGAACAGGGTTGCCCATGACGGGTCTGATCCACTAACCGATAGCAACGGTGGCCCCAGGTCGCCCTGCGAGGATTGGCAATGAAAGGCGTTTTCGCCCTGGCAGCCCTGGCCCTGTTGGCCGGCTGCAGCAGCATGAACCTGTTCGACAAGGCAGAGCCAGCCGACAAATGGACCACCTGGACCTGCGACAGCAAAGCCGAGGTCAACTGGCGCTTTGCCAACCAGACCCGCTCCGAAGTGGATGTACGCCTCGGCGGTTCGGACCAGGTTTACCGTCTCAAGCAAGAGGTAGCCGCTTCGGGCGTGCTGTACAGCGACGGCCAGTTGGCGTTTCACACCAAGGGTGAGGAAGGCCTGGTTTACTGGGTAGCGACGGATGATTTGATTGGGCGCGGCTGCAAAGCCAACTGAACCCAACAGCAATAACGATTCAGCAGCACAAGGCTCAACCCCTTGATCTGCAATAACTTGAATAGCAGCCGCCGCTACGGCAGGCTTGCACGATTAACGACCCTCGACCGGGAGAGACAACACAATGGCACTTATCAGCATGCGTCAAATGCTGGACCACGCAGCCGAGTTCGGCTACGGCGTCCCAGCCTTTAACGTCAACAACCTTGAGCAGATGCGCGCCATCATGGAAGCCGCTGACAAGACCGACTCCCCAGTGATCGTCCAGGCTTCGGCCGGTGCGCGCAAATACGCTGGCGCCCCGTTCCTGCGTCACCTGATCCTTGCTGCCATCGAAGAATTCCCGCACATCCCGGTGTGCATGCACCAGGACCACGGTACCAGCCCTGACGTGTGCCAGCGCTCGATCCAACTGGGCTTCAGCTCGGTGATGATGGACGGCTCCCTCGGTGAAGACGGCAAAACCCCAACCGACTACGAGTACAACGTACGCGTGACCCAACAAACCGTGGCCATGGCCCACGCCTGCGGCGTTTCGGTTGAAGGCGAGCTGGGCTGCCTGGGTTCGCTTGAAACCGGCATGGCCGGCGAAGAAGACGGCATCGGCGCCGAAGGCGTGCTGGATCACAGCCAGATGCTGACCGACCCGGAAGAAGCCGCCGACTTCGTCAAGAAGACCCAGGTCGACGCCCTGGCTATCGCCATTGGCACCAGCCACGGCGCCTACAAGTTCACCAAGCCACCTACTGGCGACGTGCTGGCCATCGACCGCATCAAGGAAATCCACAAGCGCATCCCCAACACCCACCTGGTGATGCACGGTTCTTCCTCGGTACCGCAAGAGTGGCTGGCGATCATCAACCAGTACGGCGGCGACATCAAAGAAACCTACGGCGTACCGGTTGAAGAAATTGTCGAAGGCATCAAGTACGGCGTGCGCAAGGTCAACATCGACACCGACCTGCGCCTGGCATCCACCGGTGCGATGCGTCGCCTGATGGCGACCAACCCGAGCGAGTTCGACCCACGTAAATTCTTCGGCGCCACTGTGACGGCGATGCGTGATGTGTGTATTGCGCGTTATGAAGCCTTTGGTACTGCGGGTAATGCTTCGAAGATCAAGCCGATCTCGTTGGAAGCGATGTACCAGCGGTATTTGAAAGGTGAGTTGAACGCTAAGGTGAACTAAGCCTCAAGTGTTAATAAAAGCCCGCAGCGATGCGGGCTTTTTTACGGACACCATTTAATCAACTTGCAGATGAAGCGCCGAAACCACGGCGTTCTTTGGCTTGTCGCAACGGTGCTGTAGCACCCACACCGGACCTTGAGCCGACGCACGGTCAATGTGGGAGCCGGGCTTGCCCGCGATGGCAGTGTGTCAGGCGCCGAGGATATTGGCTGATACGCCGCCATCGCGGGCAAGCCCGGCTCCCACAGGGTGCAACGGTGTGTTTAAGACTTTGGGTTTATCTGGGAAAAATCCTGTGTCTCACGGGACGATTCACTCGTGATCAATATCCAATTTCGCAAACGTCACCCGCGCACCCTCATTGGTGTCGCCCGTATTGTCCTGCACATACACCCCCGCCTTGAAGTACAGCGGCTTGTCACCCCATGCCGCGCCAATCCGTTCATTCCACTCACTGTCAGCGGCATACACGCTCAGCAGCCCGGCTTTGTTGAGGTTGATCACGTAGGTGAAGCTCTTCTGCAGTGGCACATTGGAGGCGACGATGATCACCTGGCTTTCGGCCTCGTCCGGGCGCATGCGCACTTTGGCGACGATGTTGCCGGTCTGGGTTTTCTCCTTGAATTGGTACTCCAGCTTGATCAGCGGTTTCTGGCTGTCGTAGGCATGGATCTGGCCGATCACGATCTTGCCGGAGGAGGGCACCTGGTTGACGGTGAGGGTGGCGCGCAGGAAGTTGTCGGCCTCGGGGTAGGTCCAGTTACGCAGGCGGCCGTCGGCGTAGGTTTCGCGCAGTTCGCTGCGTGGGTAGATGGCGTTTTCGGTGCGCGAGCCCGTCACAGGTGTCCAGAACTGCACGTCGCTGCCTTCGGCCTGGAAGTATTGATCGTTGAAGCCGCTCAGCAGCCTCGGCGTTTCAATGGTCGTGGGTGGGGAGCCGACCGGAATGCTCAGGTTCCAGGTGGAAAGGTCGATCATGGTGTTGGCCTTTTTACAGAGGGTGTAGGCATTGGCCCAAAGGGCCTTCCAGGTTCTTTATAGGCCGTGCTGGTGAGATTGTTAAACAATTGCTGGCAATTTATTGGCGTCAGCTAAATGTCAAAAAGCCATGTCGCCCGTGAACCGCGGGCTACAGGGCCTTACCGTTAGTCGGCTTCCTGGCCTTTGGCACAATGAGGGCACCCACGTCACTTCTGCTTTTTTGGCCGCGCGGCTAGAGTGAGCCCTCAGTGTTTATCCGGCCTTGGTAGCAAAAGTGACCGGTGCAGCTCCCTAAGGAAGAGACGTAGCATGGATGGCGCTCCACAACACGACGATGCAATTTCGGTTCTGTTGGTGGTCGATGACTACCCGGAAAACCTCGTCAGCATGCGTGCGCTGTTGCAGCGTGACGACTGGCGGGTGATAACCGCCGCGTCTGGCCTGGAAGCCTTGGAGTTACTGCTGGCCCACGAGGTCGACCTGGTGCTGCTGGACGTGCGCATGCCGGGCATGGACGGTTTCGAGGTGGCGCGCCTGATGCGTGGCAGCCAGCGTACACGCATGACGCCGATTATCTTTCTGACAGCCACCGCCCATTCGCCCGACGCGGTGCTGGAAGGCTACGCCAGCGGTGCGATCGACTACCTGTTCAAGCCCTTTGACCCGCACATCCTCAAGCCCAAGGTGCAGGCGTTGCTCGAGCATCAGCGCAATCGCCGTGCCTTACAGCGCCTGAGCCATGACCTGGAATTGGCCCGCGCTTTTAATGCCTCGGTGCTGGATAACGCCGCCGAGGGCATTCTGGTGGTGAGCGAAAACAGTGTGATCGAGTATGCCAACCCGGCCATTTCCCGGCTGTTGAATGCAACGATGGCTGAGTTGCAGGGCGAAAGTTTCCTCAGTTTCCTGCAAAAGCCCCATGTGCCAGCCTGGTTGGGCTTTCCCATGTACGAGGCGTATCGCCGGGGTGAGACGTGGCGCCAACACGATGCCATTTTGCGCACCGGTCGGGGCCAGCAAGTGCCGGTAGCGTTGTCCTGCGCGCCTTTGCCTGCGGAGCAGAAGGCAATGGTGGTAACGGTGCTGGACATGTCTGAAGTGCGTCACCTGCATCAGCAACTGGAATTCCAGGCCGTGACCGACCCGCTGACCGGGCTGCTGAACCGGCGCGGTTTCCATCAGGCGATGGAGAATACGTTGCTGCGCAGCGAACGTAGCGAGCAGGCGCTGGTATTGCTGTACCTGGACCTGGATGGCTTCAAGCGGGTCAACGATACGTTGGGCCATGACGCCGGGGATCGCGTGCTGCGTTGGGTGTCGGAGCAGATGCAAGCATGCCTGCGTTCCTACGACATTCTGGGGCGCATGGGCGGGGATGAGTTCACCGCGTTGCTGGAGCTGGAGTTTCCCGAACAGGCGGCGAAGATCGCGGAAAAGCTCATCGAACGGGTATCTGTGTGCCAGCAGGTCGATGGGCTGGAGGTGATGCTTGGGGTCAGTATCGGCATCGCGACCTTCCCGGATTGCGGCTCGGACTTGAGCGGCCTGCTGCGGGCGGCGGATATTGCCATGTACGAAGCCAAGCGCGCCGGCCGTCAGCAGTATCGTTACTACGACCAGGAAATGAACGGCCGCGCCCGCTCGCGGTTGATGCTGGAAGACAGTGTGCGTACCGCCATTGCCAACAAGGACTTCACCTTGGTGTACCAGCCTCAGGTTTGCCTGGAAGACGGGCGTTTGCGCGGCGTCGAAGCGCTGTTGCGCTGGCAGCATCCCAGCGTCGGCGATGTGCCGCCGGGCCTGTTCTTGCCGCTGCTGGAAGAGGCGCGGTTGATCAACCAGTTGAGTGCCTGGATCTACCAGCAAGTCGCTGCCCAGCGCCAGGCCTGGCAAGCCACCTTCGACCCCGAACTGGTGTTGAGCGTGAGCCTGAGCAGCAGCCAGTTCAACATGCCCAACCTGGCCAACCAACTGCAGCAGATGCTGGAGCGGCATGGATTACAGGGGCGGCAACTGGAGGTGGAAATCGGCGAGGACTGCTTGATGAGTAATCTTGCCGAGTCTACCAAGCAACTCCAGTTACTGCGCCGGATCGGGGTGCGGATTGCCCTGGACGACTTTGGCTGCGGCCAGTGCTCCCTGGCCCATTTGCGCGACCTGGCATTCGATACCCTCAAGCTTGACCCTCAATTAGTGGCGCGCCTGCCTGGCTCGGCGCGGGATGGGGCGATGGCGCGCAGCATCATCCAACTGTGTGAGCATTTTGGTGTACTGGTGATCGCCGAAGGCGTGGAGACTCTTGAACAAACACAGTGGCTCAAGGCCAATGGCTGCGCCCATATCCAGGGGCCGTGGGCGGCGCTACCGTTGATGGCCGAGAACGTTGCCGGCTGGTCGTACCCTCGCGCGCTTTGAATTCGCTACACTGGCGCCCGTCCCAATTGCGTTGCAGAGCCCATGACCGCGTTGAAATACCTCCAGGCATACCCCGCCGCGCTCCAGGAGCAAGTGCGCCAACTGATCGCCAAGGACCAGTTGAGGGCTTACCTGGACCAGCGTTACCCCGAACGCCATGCGGTGCAGAGCGACAAGGCCCTGTACGCCTATGCCCTGGCCTTGAAGCAGGAGCACCTGCGCAACGCGCCGTCTATCGACAAAGTGCTGTTCGACAACCGCCTGGACCTGACTCATCGTGCCTTGGGTTTGCACACCACGATTTCCCGGGTGCAGGGCGGTAATCTCAAGTCCAAGAAAGAAATCCGCATCGCTTCGCTGTTCAAGGAGGCGGCCCCGGAGTTTCTGCGCATGATCGTGGTGCATGAGCTGGCGCACTTCAAGGAATCGGACCACAACAAGGCGTTCTATAAACTCTGCCAATACATGATGCCGGGCTACCATCAGGTGGAATTCGACCTGCGTGTGTACCTCACCTGGCGCGATTTGCAGGGCAAGCCCTAACCCCAAGGCGACTGACCATGGATGTGAGCAAGACCAAAAGCAGCTTCTACCGCCGCCTGTACGTGGCGTACTTGATCGACAGCCAACTGGCCAGCAGCGTCCCGGCGCTGACCGAGGCCACCGGCATGCCTCGGCGTACCGCCCAGGACACCATTGCGGCGTTGGCCGACCTGGATATTGTGTGTGAGTTCGAGCAGGAGGACGGTGCGCGTCACCATGCCGGGCGCTATCGGATTCGGGACTGGGGGGCGATTGATCGGGGGTGGATCGAGGCTAATCTGGCGTCGATCAAGCAGGTGTTGGGCTATCCCTGAGGCTTGTGGTGGATCGTCTGGCGCCTTCGCGAGCAAGCCCGCTCCCACATTCGACCGCATTTCAAAGTATGTACGCGGTTAATGTGGGAGCGGGCTTGCTCGCGAAGAGGCCCTCAGCTACGCCGCATGCCGATATGTGGAATATCATCTTCCAGGTATTCCTCACCCGCCACCACAAACCCATATCGCCCGTAATACCCCTGCAAATGCGCTTGGGCCGAGAGAAAAATCGGCGTTTGCGGCCAGATATCCTCAATGCGCTCAAGCGCCTCCTCCATCATGTGATGCCCCAGCCCGGTGCCCCGTGCCGCTGGCGAAACGATGACGCGACCAATCACCACATCGCCGCCCTGGGACTCCGGGTCCAGCAGGCGCAGGTAAGCCAATAGCTCATTATCTTGCCAGGCCATCAGGTGATGGGTGTCACCCGCCAGGTCCTGCCCGTCGATGTCCTGATACGCGCATTTCTGCTCGACGACGAATACCTCGCTGCGCAAGCGCAGGACGGCATACAGCTGGTCCTTGCCCAAGTCGTCGTGATGTTTGCAAATCCAATCAACCGTCATGATGTGTGCTCTTGTAAAGACGTGCCTGGATAGTAAGCGCGGCGGGCGCTGCTGTCTAAAATTGGCAAATGTGTGAATGGCGTCAATTTGCCATCATTGAGTGCGTGCGCTGCTGGCTGCTTTGTGTAATCTGCAATGCAGGCTCATTGATGAGCTACTGTTATCAGGCCACCGCCTGCCCGCCAAGGACTTTGAGCATGCCGAGATTGACTCGTGCCGTTGCTTTGATCGCAGTGCTGCTGCTGGCCCAGCCGGTGCTGGCACAGCGTCTGCGTCTGGTGGCGGATGGCTGGCCGCCCTTCACCGATGCCACCTTGATCAATGGCGGTTTGGCCACGGATATCGTCAGCACGGCCCTGGCCCGTGCGGGGTACGCCAGTGACTTTGAGCAGGTGCCCTGGGCCCGTGCGCTCAAGGGCGTGGGCGATGGGCGCTACGATGTGCTGATCAACGCCTGGTACGACGAGGCCCGCACGCAGTTTGGCCAGTTTTCTGCTGAGTACCTGCTTAATCGTGTGCGCTTTCTCAAGCGCAGCGACGATGACATTGTTTATCACAGCCTGGCCCGACTGCACGACGAGACCATCGCCGTGGTACGCGGTTACGCTTACTCGGCGGCGTTCGATCAAGACTCCCAGCTACAGAAAGTACCCGTGCACAACTTCGCCATGGCGGTGCGCATGCTCGCTGCGCGGCGGGTGCGGTTGACGCTGGAAGACGAATACGTAGCGCGTTATTACCTGGCTCGGGAGTCGCCGCGGGTGCGCAATGCGGTGGCGTTTGTGGGCAAGCCGTTGAGCGAGAACAGCCTGCACATTCTGGTCAGTTTGAAGAACCCCGAGCATGCGCAGATTGTCGCCAGCTTTGATCGGGAGATTGCCAGGATGAAGGCTGATGGCAGTTATGCGCGCTTGATGAAGGCGCATGGGATGTAGCGTGCTTGCGGGCCTCATCGCGGGCAAGCCGGGCTCCCACATTTTGCCCGCATTCTTATGTTGGAACTCGGTCAAATGTGGGAACTGGCTTGCCTGCGATAGCGGACTAAGCCGCACCGGTATCCTTGATCAGATGCGCCGCCAACGTACGCAACGGCCCCAACTGCCGGCAGATCAACGCCAACTGCGTCTGCACCAACCGCTGCGCCTCATCGATCTCATCGGGCATTTGCTCCAGCTCGGCTGCCAACCCCTCCTCGGCATCACTCTGGATCGCAATCGACTGTTTGTTGGCCAGGCCCGTAGCAATCTCATCGATACTCGCCGCCAGGCTGTTGCCCGCGCCTTCGATCAAGTGCTCGCGCACGTCGGCCGGTAACTGAGTATCGCGGTGCGCACCCAACCCCGACAAATAGCTGAGCAAGGTGTGAGACAGCACCAGGAACCGAAAACCCACGTCGGCTTCCTTACGAAAGTGCCCCGGCTCCATCAGCATATTGGCCAGGGTGGTGGACAACGCGGCGTCGGCGTTGTGCGCGTTGCGGCGGGCCAGGCGGTAAGCCAGGTCGTCGCTCTTGCCGGCGGCGTATTGCTGCATGATCTGGCGCAGGTAGATGCTGTTGCAGGTCAGGGTGTTGGCCAGCACTTTGTTCAAGCGCCGGCCTTGCCAGTCCGGCAGGAACAGGAATACCGCCAGGCCAGCGATCAGGCTGCCGAGCAAGGTATCGAACAGGCGTGGCAGGAACAGCCCGTAGCCATCACCCACCTGGTTGAAGCAGAACAGCACCATCAGCGTGATCGCCGCCGTCGCCAGGGTGTAGCGGGTGGTGCGGTTGATAAAGAACACCAGGCCCGCGGCGATAGCGAACATCGACTGCACCACCGGGTTGGGGAACAGATCGAACAGCGCCCAGGCCACGGTGAGGCCGATGGCGGTGCCGATAATCCGCTGGCCGAGCTTGCGCCGGGTGGCGCCGTAGCTCGGTTGGCAGACGAACAGGGTGGTGAGGATGATCCAGTAACCCTGGGACGCGTGGATAGCGTGCAGGGTGGCGTAGCCGACGGTCAACGCCAGGGACAGGCGCAGGGCATGGCGAAACAGCAGCGAGGTGGGTGTGAGTTGGGTGCGCAGGCGCGTCCACATTTCCTTGAGGTTGCGCGGGGCGCGGTCCAACAGGTTACTGTCGGTGGCGTCCGCCAGGGCATCGGGGTTGCTGGCATCGCCCAGCAGGCGGTCGAGTGTGGACAGGTTGGCCGCCAAGGCGCGCAATGAACGCAGCAGGCCGCGCCAGGCCGGGTTGCTCTGGATGCGCAGATGCTCCAGGGACGCGTTGAGGTCGCTCAGGGCCTGGGCAAAACTGTCGTCATAGATGAACGGTTGGCGCAGTTGGATCGACTCGGCCAGGGTCTGGCAGGCCTTGCCTTGCTGGCGCAGCAAGCGCTGGCAACGAAACAGCACATCGCTATGGAAGAAGGCTTCAGTGAGGGCGTTGTAGGGGTAGTGGGAGGAACTGGCGCGCTCGTGGATGTCCTGGGCCAGGAAGTACAGTTTCAGGTAGCGGCTGACCTTCGAGCCCGGTCGCCCATTGCCGACGCGGTGCAGGATGATTTCCTTCGCGGCATTCAGCGCAGCCACTACCCGGCCATTTTGCTGGGCCAATTCCAGGCGCCGCGCTTCCACGTCCAGCTGCCGGATCGGTTCGAACAACGATGACTTGAGCTTGAGGTAACGCCCCAGCTCGCGGAACAATCGCGCTAGGCTCTGCTGCACCGGCTGGTTGGAAAACAGCGCCTGCCATAGTACGGACAACACACCGTACCAGGCGGCACCGGCCACCAGCAGCAGCGGCTCATGCCAGAAATCCGTGACGGCGCCACCGCGCTGGTCCACGCCGATCATGGTGTAGACCGACAGAATCAAGGTGGCCGAAGCAATCGCGCCATAGCGTTCGCCCAGTGCGCCGAGCATGGTCAGGCCGAAACTGGCCAGGGCCAGGGCGATGGCAAATATCCAGGGGTAAGGGAACAGCAGCTCCACCGACAGCGCGGCAATGCTGAAACACACCAGTGTCACCGCCAGCGCGTTGAGGCGGCCTTGCCAGCTGTCATCGGTCTCGGCCAGGGCGCTGGCGATAATCCCCAGGAAGAGCGGGATCAGCAGCGTCATTTCATCCTGGTACCAACACAACGCCATGCTGCCGGTGAGGGCGATGAACACCCGTACGCTGTAGCTGAATTTATCCAGCGCCCACAGGCGCCGCATGGACTGCTTGAACGAGGTCGATGACATGAAGTCTGGAGTCTTCCGGGACGTTGTCGCTAAATTGAGCCAGTAATGACGCCACGGCAAGCGTAGCGATCACATCGGACAGCAAAATTTTCAGTATCACTGCAAAACCAATGTGGGAGCGGGCATGCCTGCGATAACGATGTGGGATTCACTGCCGCTATCGCAGGCAAGCCAGCTCCCACAGGGGATTGCATCTCAAGGTGCACGTCAGGCGTATTGCGCGGCCGCGTAGCCCGAGGCCCACGCCCACTGGAAGTTGAACCCGCCCAGGTGGCCGGTCACGTCTAGCACTTCGCCGATAAAGTACAGGCCGGGGCTTTTCAGCGATTCCATGGTCTTGGAGGACACTTCCCGCGTATCCACCCCGCCCAATGTTACCTCGGCGGTGCGATAACCCTCGGTGCCGGCCGGTACCAGTTGCCAGCTCCCCAGCTTTTGCGCGATATCGGCAATTTCAGCGTGGGTGTACTGCTTCATAGGCTTGGATTCGAACCAGCTTTGGGCCAGCAGGTTGGCCATCTTCTTGGTGAAGATCTCACCCAACAGGGTTTTCAATTCGCTGTTGGGGTGTTCGGCCTGTTGCTGTTGCAGCCAGGCATGGGCGTCGTGGTCGGGCAGCAGGTTGATTTCTACCGTGTCGCCGGAGTGCCAATACGAGGAAATCTGCAAAATCGCCGGCCCGCTCAGGCCGCGATGGGTGAACAGGATATTCTCGCGAAAGCTCTGGCCGTTGCAGCTCACCAGGCAGTCGACCGAGGTGCCGGACAACTCGCCGCACAGCTCCTTGAGCTGGTCGGTGATGGTGAACGGCACCAGCCCGGCGCGGGTCGGCAGCAGTTCATGGCCGAACTGCCTGGCCACTTGGTAGCCGAAACCGGTGGCGCCCAGCGTCGGGATCGACAAGCCGCCAGTGGCGATCACCAGGGATTCACAGCGCAGCTCACCCAGGGTGGTTTGCAGTTGATAGCCGCTTTCGAGCTTGGCGATTGCCTCGATGGAGGTGTCCAGGTGCAGGCTCACGCCGGTCTGGATGCACTCGTCGAGCAGCATGCCGAGGATGTCGCTGGACTTGTTGTCGCAGAACAGCTGGCCGAGTTTCTTCTCGTGGTATGGCACGCCGTGCTTGGCCACCAACCCGATGAAGTCCCACTGGGTATAGCGGGCCAGGGCGGATTTGCAGAAGTGCGCGTTGTGCGAGAGGAAGTTGGCCGGCTCGGTGTACATGTTGGTGAAGTTGCAGCGGCCGCCACCGGACATCAGGATTTTCTTGCCGGCCTTGTTGGCGTGGTCGATCAACATCACCTTGCGCCCACGCCCGGCGGCGGTCAGCGCGCACATCAAGCCTGCGGCGCCGGCGCCAATGATCACAACTTCGGTCGAGCGCACAGCCATGTCCTCACAAAACTATTGATTTGAAATGCAATCAACACTGTGGGAGCTGGCTTGCCTGCGATGGCGGTAGTGGATTCACCGTCGCTATCGCAGGCAAGCCAGCTCCCACAGTGATTCGGTCCTTGCAGTCACTATGTTGTTACAGGATCCGCACGCGCAGCGAGCGACCTTTGATCTTGCCGTCATTCAAACGCTGCAACGCCTGCTTGGCGATGCCGCGTTCCACGGCCACGAAAGCCTGGAAGTCAAAGATCGCGATCTTGCCGACCTGGGCACCCGGAATGCCGGCTTCACCGGTCAAGGCACCGAGGATGTCGCCTGGGCGAACCTTATCTTTACGCCCGGCGGCGATGCACAGGGTGCTCATCTGCGGCAGCAACGGGCCACCGCTTTGCGGTTTGAGGTTGTCCAGTTGGTCCCAGTTCAGCGGCGACTTCTGCAGTTGCTCGATGGCCTGGGCGCGGTGGGCTTCGGACGGCGCTACCAGGCTGATGGCGATGCCGGTCTCACCGGCACGGCCGGTACGGCCTACACGGTGGATGTGAATTTCCGAGTCGCGGGCCAGTTCGACGTTGATCACCATGTCCAGGGCGTCGATGTCCAGGCCTCGGGCGGCGACGTCGGTGGCCACCAGCACCGAGGTGCTGCGGTTGGCAAACATCGCCAGTACCTGGTCACGGTCGCGCTGTTCCAGGTCACCATGCAGGCCAACGGCGGAAATGCCTTTGGAGGTCAGGTGGTCGACGGTTTCCTGCACTTGCTGCTTGGTAAAGCAGAACGCCACGCAGGAGGCCGGGCGGAAGTGCGCCAGCACCTTGGTCACGGCGTCCATGCGCTCTTCCGGGGAGATCTCGTAGAAGCGTTGTTCGATCTGGTCGTCGGAGTGGAACGCTTCGGCTTTCACTTGCTGAGGCGCACGCATGAACTTGGAGGCCAGTTGCTTGATGCTCACCGGGTAAGTGGCCGAGAACAGCAGGGTCTGGCGGCGCGGTGGGGTCTTGCTGATGATGTCTTCGATGGCGTCGTAGAAGCCCATGTCGAGCATGCGGTCGGCTTCGTCGAGGATCAGGGTGTTCAAGCCGTCCAGCACCAGTGAACCTTTACGCAGGTGCTGCTGGATGCGGCCCGGGGTGCCGACGATGACGTGGGCGCCGTGCTCCAGGGAGGCAATCTGTGGGCCGAGGGACACGCCGCCGCACAGGGTCAGCACCTTGATGTTGTCTTCGGCACGGGCCAGGCGACGGATTTCCTTGGCGACCTGGTCGGCCAGTTCGCGGGTCGGGCACATCACCAGCGCCTGGCACCCGAAGTAGCGCGGGTTGATCGGGTTCAGCAGGCCGATGCCGAATGCGGCAGTCTTGCCGCTGCCGGTCTTGGCCTGGGCAATGAGGTCCAGCCCTTTGAGGATCACCGGCAAGCTTTGCGCCTGGATCTGCGTCATCTCGACGTAACCCAGCGAGTCGAGGTTAGCCAGCATGGCGGCGGACAGGGGCAAAGTATTAAAAGCGGTGGCGATGGTAGTCACGGGACTGGCTCTGCAAAACAAAATGTCGCGCAGTGTAACAGGCCCCCTTGGGTTTCTTTGTATGTTCTCGACGAGGAGTAGGGGGGCGCGGCAAGTTATCAGCTGCAAGCCGCAAGCTTGAGGCTTACAACTTGAAGCTTGCAGCTGCTTCAATGCTCGATATCGTGCTCGCGGCTGACCACCCGTTTGCCGTCCTTGGGCGACAGCTGCAGGAAGATCGCCGCCGCCAGCATCGCCATGAGGCCCACGGTGAGGAAGGTCAGTTGGAAGGCGCCCAGCACGGTATTGACCCCGTCATTGCCGGCTTCGGCGGTAAAGCCGCCGAGCAATGCGCCGGCACAGGCCACGCCCAGGCTCAGGGACAATTGCGCCACTACCGACAGCAAGCTGTTGCCACTGCTGGCCTGGGCGTCGTCGAGGTCGATCAGGGTGACAGTGTTCATGGCGGTAAATTGCAGGGAGTTGATGGCCCCCAGTACCGCCAGCATGGCCAACAGCAGCGGGTAGGGCGTTTGTTCGCTGACCAGGCCCATGCTCGCCAGCATCAGGCCCAGGGCCAGGGTGTTGCCGGTCAGGACGATGCGGTAGCCGAGGCGCTCGATAAGCGGGCGTGCGATGGACTTGGCGAACATCGCCGCCGCCGCCAGTGGCAACATGCTCATGCCGGCTTCCGACGGCGAATAGCCCAGCGCCACCTGCAGCAGCAGCGGTACCAGGAACGGCAATGCGCCGCTGCCCAGGCGCGCAAACAGATTGCCCAGGATCCCCACGGCAAAGGTGCGCGTCTTGAACAGCACCGGCGAGAACAGCGGGTTATCGATATGCCCGGCGCGCAGCCAGTACGCCGCCAGGCAGGCAAACCCGCCGAACAGCAGCAATATCACGCGCAGATGCGGCAGGTGCAGTTCGCCCAGGCCTTCCATGGCGATGGTGATCAGCACCATCGCCGCGCCGAACAGCAGAAAGCCCAGGCCGTCGAAGCGCGTGCGCTCGCTGCCGCGCAGGTCGGGGATGAATTTCCACACGGCGTAGCAGCCGATCATGCCCACCGGCAGGTTGATCAGGAAGATCCAGTGCCAGGTCAGGTATTGCACCATCCAGCCGCCCATTGTCGGGCCAAGCAAGGGGCCGAGCAGGCCTGGAATAGTGATGAAGCCCATGATCCGCACCAACTCGGAGCGCGGATAAGCCCGCAGTACCACCAGCCGTCCGACCGGCAGCATCAGCGCACCGCCCAGGCCCTGGATCACCCGTGCGCCCACCAGCATGCTCAAGCTACTGGACAGCGCACACAGCAGCGACCCGATGCTGAACAGCATGATCGCGCCAAAGAAAATTTTCTTGGTGCCAAAGCGGTCAGCGATCCAGCCCGACGCCGGAATCAGCAAGGCAACGGTGAGCATGTAGGCGATCACCACCCCTTGCATGCGCAGCGGGTTTTCCGCGAGGTCCTGCGCCATGGCCGGTAGCGCGGTGTTGAGAATCGTCCCGTCCAGCGACTGCATGAAGAAGGCAATCGCTACCACCCAGGGGAGCCAGCGGGCGGTCTTGGCATCGAGAGGGGCACGATTCGGCATGGGATCCCTTTTAATTAGCAGGCTATGTGTTGGCGATTATGCGCCATCCGTCGCCGCTTTTCCCACTGGCGGTTCGTCTATATCTGACAATGTCACATGCTCGCCCACCAGGAAATCCAGCAACGCCCGATGCACTGCCAGCGCGGCTTCGCGGGACTCCAGGTCCAGCAGATGGCCGGTGTGTTCGGCCACCGCAAAGCTGCTGCGGCCTACGTAGTGTTTGAACAGCTGGGCTTCGTCGGCCGGCGTGTATTCGTCCAGCGCGCCGTTGAGAAAGTGCACCGGTGTTTCAATCTGCCGCAGTGCCGGCAAGTAGTTGCCATCGCCCAAGCCCAGCACCTGATGGATATGAAAGCGCGCCTGGCGGTATTCGGTAGTGGCCATGGTCGACAGGTGTCGATGGTTGTTGCGCTTGAGGCGCGGCGACAGGTATTTGCCAACCGTTTCGTTGAGCAGATGGCCGACCGCCGACTTGTCATCGGCCTCGATCAGCACACGCACGCGCTCGACATATTCCAGCATCGCCTGGTTGAGGTTGGGCGCCAGGGCCATCACCACCGAGCTTTCGATGGAGGGCGGGTTGTGCGCCAGGGTCAACAGCGTGGAGATGCCGCCCCATGAGGCCGAAACCAGATGGTTGACCGCAAAGCGCGCTACCAAGGCACGCAGGATTTGCACCTCGTCGTCCTTGGTGACCAGTTCGAGGTCGGTGTTGTGCTCGCGTGACAAGCCAGAGAATGGCAAGTCGAACAGCAGCACATTGAAGTGCTCGGCCAGGCATTTGCTGGTGCGGGCAAAGGAGCGCGTGGTGGACAACGCGCCATTGACCATCAGTACGGTTTTTCTATGCGGGTCGTTACCCAGTTGCTCTACGTGAACGTTGTAGTGCTTGTACAGTTTTTCTATGACGAAACTTCCATGGTTCATGTCAACGCTCCAGCTTGCCTTTCCCGGGCAAGGTTATGCTCTCGTGGGCAGGGGTGGCGAGAAGCCATTAACCGTTATAACGAGGAATAAGCAGAGCGACAACATGCCGAACGGCCAAAGTAGGCGGGATAGAAGTTTCGTCGCAGCGCAGGTTATTGAACTGTAGGAGCGAGCTTGCTCGCGAAAAACGACAACGATAACGCAGCGCTGACAGCCAGCCCGCGGTGTCTGTACGTTCTTCGCGAGCAAGCTCGCTCCTACAGTTTATAAAGTCAGCGTCAAACGGTTTACCAAAGCGCCTGGCAACAGGTTGGAAGCGGTGTTGCGCCGGTCATAGGTACTGGCCGACAACAGCAGCTCCCGATCAGCGGTCAGCGCTTCCAATTGCGAACCGAGCAACTGATAGACACTGTCATCAAAGCGCATGGTGCTGACCGGCGCCTTGATCTCGCCGTTTTCCACCCAGAAGGTCGCAAAGCGCGTCATGCCGGTCAGGCGCGCTGCCGGCAGGTCGGAGTAGTTCAGGTACCAGAGGTTGCTGATATACAGACCGGTGCCCAACTGCTTGAGAATATCGGCCTGGGCCAGGCTGCCGGCCGCCATTTGCAGGGCGCTGGGCGACTCGTCGCTGCTGGCGCCGTTGGTGCTCAAGCCGTATTCGGCGGCGCTGCGCGAGTTGACCAACTGGCCCTCGGCTTTGCCTGCGTTGATCAGGGTGACATCCTCACGCGGGTAGCCTTCAGTGGAAAACGCCTGGCTCAGGGAGCCGCTGATCTGCTCATCCACCGTCACCAGCGGGCTCAATGACTGATCACCCGCGTACAGGCGTTGCAACGAACTGCCTTTGCTCGCGATGGCCTGGGCCGAAAAACCACCCCAGGTGATGATGCTGATGATTTCTTCCAGCGCTGCCGGCGCCAGGTAGGCACGGTACTGGCCTGGCGCCAGGTTGTGCAGCGGGCGACCGAGAAACGCCAGTTGCTCACGGGCCTGTTGGAAACGGGCGGCGAATTCGGCGCTGTTCCAGGTGTGCCCGGCGTAGCTGGCTTTTACCGCTTCGCCATTGGCGTGGAACAGGCTGAAGTCGAAATTGAAGCTGTTAGCCCGGTGCCAGCCGAACGCCCCCGATGAGCTGGCGAAACCACGGCTGATCGGGCCGGCGGCGTAGAAGCCAACCAGGTCCACGCCATCGGCGGCCTGGCTGATGTCGTCCAGCACTTGGGCCAGTTCCGGCAGCGGGCGCAGCTGTTCGTTATGGCTGTGCCAGGCGTCGGGGTTCAGCAGCAGGTACGGGTCAGGCGGCAACAGCGGCAAGGTCTCGCGCAGTTGTTGCAGGCCATTCGCCAGGCGCTGGCGATCCAACTGCGCCTCGCCGGAAAGGGTGATACCCAGGTCGGCGTGGCGCCCATCGTTGATCAGCTTGAGGTTCAGGCTGGCCTGCTGTACCTGGCCCGCCTGGCGTACCTGCGCGTGGTTGAAGCGCACGAACTCGGACGCTTCATCCGCGTAGCCGAGTTGAAAGTGTTCTTGATCGGTGACCGCCTGCTTGAGCCAATCCACCAGAGCCTTGAAGTGGTTCATCAGGCATCTCCCCCAAATACATCGACATTGCTGAATACACAGGCCGGCGACGCATGGCCGACACGGATCACCTGGTTGGGTTCGCCCTTGCCGCAGTTCGGCGTGCCCAAGACCTTGAAGGTGCTGGCGTCGCCTACCGCGCTGAGCTTGCGCCAGAACTGCGCGGAAATCGCGCGGTAGTTGGGGTTCTTCACCACGCTCTTGAGTTCGCCGTTTTCGATCAACTGGCCCCACTCGCAGCCGAACTGGAACTTGTTGCGCGCATCGTCGATGGACCACGAACGGTTGGTCGACATCAGGATGCCGCTCTCAATGCCGCCCACCAATTGCGCGAGGCTTTTATCCCCAGGTTCGATATTCAGGTTGGCCATGCGGTCGATGGGCGCACGGTTCCAGCTGCAGGCGCGGCTGTTGGCGACGCCTGGCAGGTTGGCGCGAAATTGCGATAAGGCCCCGCCCAAGGGCTTGAGCAGCAGGCCTTCGCGAATCAGAAATTGCTTGCTGGCAGGCGTGCCGTCGTCGTCATGAGCGTAGCTGGCAAGCTGTTCGGGGATGTCCGGGTCGAAGGTGACGTTGAGCAGCGGTGAGCCATATTGCAGGTGGCCGAAGTCGCTGGCTTTCACAAAACTGGTGCCGGCGTAATTGCGCTCGTCACCAAGGATGCGATCCAGCTCCAGCGGATGGCCGATCGACTCGTGGATCTGCAGGATCATTTGGTCGGGCATCAGCAGCAGGTCACGCGGGCCGTGGGGCGTATTCGGTGCGAGCAGCAATTGCAGGGCTTCGTCGGCCACCTTGCGGGCGGCGCCCACCAGGCCAAAACGCTGGATCACCCCGGCACTGCCTTGCTGGCCGAAGTTGGTACCGCCCAGGGTACGGGTCTGGCTGTCGTTGCCGTCGAAGGCGGTCACACTCAGGCCCGGAAAGACAAAACGCTGGGCCTGACGCAGTTGCGCGCCGGCGCTGTTGAGATAGATCTGTTCAACCCGCGTGGTCCCCAGGCTGACTTCCCAGCTCACCAGGCGCTCATCCTTGGGCACGGCGGCGGACTCATCGCCGAGCAACTGGTAGCAGTCGCTCAGGGATGGGAAGGGCTGGTCGAGGTCGGGCGACAGGTAGTCGGCGACGTCGCTGGACACTGGCTGCTGGTGCAGGTCGAGCAGGGCGTGAGGCTTGATCAACCGGGCTTGCTGTTCAGCGCGCTCAAGGGCGGCTTGCAGGCCGGCAAGGGAAATGTCGTTGGTCGCGGCGTAGGCTTCCACGCCGTTGAGACGCACGGTAAGCATGGCGCCTTCGTCATGGCCCAGGTGAGGCGGCTCGGCGACGTTCTTGCGTACTGACAGGTACTGACCGGATTCGCGCACGTAGCGCAGGGAGAAAAATTCGGCGGTGGTGCGCAGGGCACCGAAGTGTTTCTTGAGCGTGGCGTGGTGTTCGAACATGGGGCCTTCCTTGTGGGCGGCTCGGCGCGGGCAGGCGAACAGAGTAGGCCTGGGCGGGGAGCTGATCAAGGGAGGTTTTGTTGTGTGATCGTTCCCACGCTCTGCGTGGGAATGCCACCCTGGACGCTCTGCGTCCGCTCTTGAACGGCGTGACGCAGAGCATCACAGGATGCGTTCCCACGCGGAGCGTGGGAACGATCAAAGCTCCCTCGCCACAAGGTGTTTCGGTTACTGCGCCAATGGCCCTACTTCACGCATAGGCTTGCCACGCACCGGCGCATCGCCTGCTACGTAGTAGTCAGCGGTGCTGCGCGGCAGTGGCTTGCGGCCACGGATCTTGTCGGCGATTTTCTCGGCGATCATGATCGTTGGCGCGTTCAGGTTGCCGGTGGTGATGATCGGCATGATCGAGGCATCGACCACACGCAAGCCCTGCATGCCATGCACGCGGCCTTCGCCATCGACTACGGCCATCTCGTCGGTGCCCATCTTGCACGAGCAGGACGGGTGGAACGCGGTCTCGGCGTGCTCGCGGATGAACTTGTCCAACTGCTCATCGGTTTGCACTTCAATGCCGGGGCTGATTTCGCGGCCACGGTACGGGTCCAGTGCCGGCTGCTGCATGATTTCACGGGTCAGGCGGATGCCATCGCGGAACTCCTGCCAGTCCTGCTCGGTGGCCATGTAGTTGAAGAGGATGCTCGGGTAGTCCCGTGGGTTCTTCGACTTCAGCTGGATACGGCCACGGCTTGGCGAACGCATGGAGCCCATGTGCGCCTGGAAACCGTGCTCTTTCACACCGTTGCTGCCGTTGTAGTTAATCGCCACCGGCAGGAAGTGGTACTGGATGTTTGGCCACTCGAACTCTTCACGGGTACGGATAAAACCGCCCGCTTCGAACTGGTTGCTGGCGCCGATGCCGGTGCCGTTGAACAGCCATTCGGCACCAATTGCCGGCTGGTTGTACCAGAGCAGCGAGGGGTACAGCGACACTGGCTGGGTGCACGCGTATTGCAGGTACAGCTCAAGGTGGTCCTGCAGGTTTTCACCCACACCCGGCAGGTCGTGGACCACCGGGATGTCGAGGCTTTCCAGCAGTTTGGCCGGGCCGACACCGGAGCGTTGCAGCAGTTGCGGCGAAGCGATTGCGCCGCTGCACACCAGTACTTCTTTGCGCGCACGGGCTTCAACGCGCTCTTCGGCGGCGCCGATCAGGTAACGCACGCCCACTGCACGCTTGCCTTCGAACAGCACTTTGTCGGTGAGGGCATGGGTGACGATGGTCAGGGTCGAACGCTTTTTAGCTGTGTCCAGGTAACCGCGTGCGGTGCTGGCGCGACGGCCGTTCGGCGTGACGGTACGGTCCATCGGGCCGAAGCCTTCTTGCTGGTAGCCGTTCAAATCTTCGGTACGTGGGTAACCGGCCTGTACGCCCGCTTCAACCATGGCGTGGAACAGCGGGTTGTTGCCCGCTTTCGGCGTGGTCACGCTGACCGGGCCGTCACCACCGTGCCAATCGTTGGGGCCGATGTCGCGGGTTTCGGCTTTGCGGAAATACGGCAGGCAGTCCAGGTAGGTCCAGTCTTCCAGGCCCGGCAGCTTCGACCAGTTGTCGTAGTCCATGGCGTTGCCGCGGATGTAGCACATGCCGTTGATCAGGGAAGAACCACCCAGGCCCTTGCCGCGCCCGCATTCCATCCGGCGGCCGTCCATGTGTGGCTCTGGATCGGTTTCGTAGGCCCAGTTGTAGCGGCGGCCTTGCAGCGGGAAAGCCAGGGCAGCTGGCATCTGGGTGCGGAAGTCGAGGCGGTAGTCCGGGCCACCGGCTTCCAGCAGCAAAACGGTGACGCCTTCGTCTTCGGTCAGACGGGTCGCCAGGGTGTTACCGGCAGAGCCGGCACCCACAATGATGTAATCGTATTCTTGGGACATGAATGTACCCTCGTAAAATGGGTTCAGGCTGCTTTTGTGGCGAGGGAGCTTGCTCCCGTTCGACTGCGCAGCAGTCGCAAAATCAGCGCTCGAGTTCTGTCTGAAAGAACTACTGGGTCTGGAATGGGGCTGCTTCGCAGCCCAGCGGGAGCAAGCTCCCTCGCCACAGAGGAGCATTCCAGGCCCATAAGGTGTTAGAACACCGAGGCGTAATCGCCCAACTCAACCTGTACCGATTTGATACGCGTGAAGTTGTTCAGCGAGCTGATCCCGTTCTCACGGCCCACACCCGACTGCTTGTAGCCGCCAACCGGCATCTTCGCGTCGGACTCGCCCCAGGCGTTGATCCAGCAGATACCGGCTTCCAATTGGTGAATCACGCGGTGGGCGCGGTTCAGGTCCTTGGTCACCAGGCCAGCGGCCAGGCCGAAGTCGGTGTCGTTGGCGCGGCGGATCACTTCTTCTTCGGTCTCGTAGGTGAGGATGCTCATCACCGGGCCGAAGATTTCTTCACGCACGATCACCATGTCATCGGTGCAGTCGGTGAACACGGTCGGGGCCACGAAGGCGCCTTTGGCGAAGTCACCGTCGGTCAGGCGGTCGCCGCCGCACAGCAGGCGGGCGCCTTGCTCTTTGCCTTTGGCGATGTAGCCCAGCACGCTTTCCATGTGGGCAAAGCTGACCAGCGGGCCGAAGTTGGTGTTTTCGTCTTCCGGGTTGCCGATGCGAATACGCGCCACACGCTCGACGATCTTGGCTTCGAACGCGGCTTGCAGGTGCTTGGGCACGAACACGCGGGTGCCGTTGGTGCAGACCTGACCGGAGCTGTAGAAGTTGGCCATCATGGCGGTGTCGGCGGCGCGGTCGAGGTCGGCGTCGTCGAAAATGATCAGCGGGGACTTGCCGCCCAGCTCCATGGTCACGTCCTTGAGCGAGGAGCTCGACGCGCTGGCCATGACTTTCTTGCCGGTGTCGGTGCCGCCGGTGAAGGAGACTTTCTCAATGCGCGGGTGCTCGGTCAGCCAGGTGCCGACTTCACGGCCGCTGCCGGTCAGTACGTTGAACACGCCCGCTGGAACGCCAGCCTCGGTGTAGATCTCGGCCAGTTTCAGGGTGGTCAGCGAGGTGACTTCGCTTGGCTTGAAGATCATCGCGTTACCGGCAGCCAGGGCCGGTGCGGATTTCCACAGGGCGATCTGGATCGGGTAGTTCCACGCGCCGATACCGGCAACCACGCCCAGCGGCTCGCGGCGGGTGTAGACAAACGAGGTGTCGCGCAGTGGGATCTGCTCGCCTTCGATGGCAGGTACCAGGCCGGCGTAGTATTCCAGCACGTCAGCGCCGGTGACGATGTCGACGTACTTGGTTTCGGAGAAGGCTTTACCGGTGTCCAGGGTTTCCAGGGCGGCCAGTTCATCGTTGCGCTCGCGCAGGATGTCCACGGCACGGCGCAGGATGCGCGAACGCTCCATGGCGGTCATGGCGGCCCAGATTTTCTGGCCTTTTTCAGCGCTGACCACGGCACGTTCAACGTCGTCTTTGGTGGCGCGTTGCACTTGGGCGAGAACTTCACCGTTAGCCGGGTTGATGGCTTCGAAGGTGGCATCGCTGCCAGCGTCGCTGTAGCCGCCGTCAATGTAGAGTTTTTGCAGGTCGAAACGGGCCATAAAGTCCTCGCAAGTGCATAAGTGGTTGGCGTTACCCGCCGAACAGTGGGCCATGGGGGTGTGGCAATACTGAGCGGCGGACGTTCAGGGGTTGAGCGGTTATGTGTGCTCTAACTCACCTGCTTGGCCAATTGGAAATCCATGTATTCGTAAGCGATCCGTTGCGCCTGCTCCGTGTCGAAAGCGTCTCCCGACAGGGCGCCGCGCAACCACAAACCGTCGATCAGGGCCGCCAGGCCTCGGGCTGCTTTGCGTGCGTGCGGCAGCGGCAGCACTCGGCGGAACTGGCAGCACAGGTTGGAATACAGACGTTGATCGTTGATCCGCTGCAACCTGTGCAATGACGGGTGGTGCATGCTGGTGGCCCAGAAGGCCAGCCAGGTTTTCATTGCCGGGCCGTTGACCTGGCTGGCGTCGAAGTTGCCTTCGATGATCACCTGAAGGTGCGCCCGTGGGCTGTCATCCTTCAAGGCACGCCTGCGTTCTTGCACGTTCTCGATCAGCGCATTCATCAGGTAGCGCATCGTCGCTGCGATCAGGCCGTTCTTGTCCTGAAAGTAGTGGCTGATGATGCCGTTCGAGACGCCGGCCAGACGGGCGATCAGCGCAATGCTGGCATCTCCCATCCCGACCCGATCGATGGCCGTCAACGTGGCTTCGATCAACTGCTGGCGGCGTATGGGTTGCATACCGACCTTGGGCATGTAGCACCTCTCCTTAGGCCTGCCGATGGGCGATCCACGTCCGTCGGCTTGAGGGCCAGTCTATTTTGTTTTGATTGAACGTTCAATCAACAAAGAATAAGATCTGCGACAAATGGTCGCTGCCTACAGATGTTTCCTACCTGCGAGCTGCAACCTTCGACACCTGCAAAAACCCTTGAAACAGGCCACTTCATAGCCTGATCACCGCTTCGGCGGGCTCAAGAATTTTGGGGTGTCTTTATAACACCCGTCCGTCGACTGCCGAAAAATCGATGTCCCGGGATAACCGTTGCCTTGTGTTTCTCTCTCGCACTGCCTGGAGCATCTGCGCCATGAGTTCTGCCTCTCTTATAAAGACCCCACCGGAAAAGGTCCGGGTCAACGGTTGGGTGTTCTACACCTCCACCGCGCTGATTTTATTGTTGACCGCCATTCTGATCGTCGCCCCGCAGGAGGCCGGGCGCATGCTCGGCGTAGCACAGGCCTGGCTGTCGAAAAGCTTTGGCTGGTACTACATGGTGGTCATCGCCGCCTACCTGGTGTTTGTGGTCGGCCTGGCGTTTTCGTCCTATGGGAAACTTAAGCTGGGTGCGAAGGACGATACCCCAGACTTCAGCTACGGCGCCTGGGCCGGCATGTTGTTCTCGTCGGGTATCGGCATCTCGCTGTTGTATTTCGGTGCGTCCGAGCCGTTGGACCATTACTTCAACCCGCCCGAAGGCGCTGCCGCCAGCAATGGCGCGGCACGCCAGGCGCTGCAACTGACCTTCCTGCACTGGGGCCTTCACGGCTGGGCGATCTATGCGCTGGTCGGCCTGGCCGTGGCGTACTTTGCGTACCGTCACAACCAACCGCTGGCACTGCGTTCGGCGCTGTACCCGCTGGTGGGCGAGCGTTGGGTGAAGGGCGCGGCGGGGCATGCGGTAGACGGTTTCGGAATGTTCGTGACCCTGCTGGGGCTGGTGACCAACCTGGGGATCGGCTCGATGCAAGTGTCGTCGGGGCTGGAAAACCTGTTCGGCATGGAGCACAGCAATACCAATTTGCTGATCGTGATCATCGTGATGAGCACCGTGGCGACCATTGCCGCCGTGTCGGGTGTGGAAAACGGTATTCGTCGTCTGTCCAACCTCAACATCGTGCTGTTCAGCGGTTTGCTGATCTTCGTGCTGCTGTTCGGCCCCACCTTGCACCTGCTCAATGGCCTGGTGCAGAACACCGGTGATTACCTCAACGGTATCGTGCTGAAAACCTTCGACCTGTATGTGTACGAAGGCGACGGTGCCAAGACCGAACGCTGGATGGGCCTGTGGACCTTGTTCTACTGGGCCTGGTGGATTTCCTGGGCGCCATTTGTGGGCATGTTCATCGCGCGTATTTCCCGTGGTCGCACCGTGCGCGAACTGGTGGCTGGCGTATTGCTGATCCCGCTGGGCTTTACCCTGGCGTGGCTGTCGATCTTCGGCAACTCGGCCCTGGACCTGGTGCTTAACCACGGGGCGGTGGAGTTGGGCAAGACGGCGCTGGAGCAACCGTCCATGGCCATCTACCAACTGCTTGAGCATTACCCGGCGTCGAAAGTGGTGATCGGCGTGTCGATCTTCGTGGGCTTCGTGCTGTTCCTGACGCCTGCGGATTCCGGCGCGGTGATGATGGCCAACCTTTCCTGCAAAGGCGGCAATGTGGATGAAGATGCGCCGCACTGGTTGCGTATCTTCTGGTCGGCGGTGATCACCCTGGTGACCATCGGCCTGCTGTTTGCCGGCAACTTCGAAGCCATGCAAACCATGGTGGTGTTGGCGGGGCTGCCGTTCTCTGTGGTGCTGGTGTTCTTTATGTTCGGTTTGCACAAGGCCATGCGCCAGGACGTGGCCACCGAACAGGAGCAAGCGCAATTGGCCGAACGCGGGCGTCGTGGTTTCAGCGAGCGCTTGACGGCGCTGGACCTGCAACCGAGCCAGGCCACCGTGCAGCGCTTTATGGACAAGCACGTAACGCCGGCGTTGGAAGAAGCCGCGAGTGCGTTGCGTGATCAGGGCCTGGAAGTGCAGACCCTGCTGGGCAAATCCAAGCGCTGCATCGGCGTGCGGATCGAGATGGACGAGGGCAACCCGTTTGTCTACGAAGTGAGCCTGGATGGCTACTCGGCGGCACCGGCTGACCTGCCTGAAGAAGAGCGCACCCGTTACTATCGTGCCGAGGTGTACCTGCACAACGGGCCGCAGGAGTATGACCTGATGGGCTTCACCCAGGAGCAGATCACCCGGGATGTGCTCGATCAGTTTGAAAGCCATCGGCAGCTCCTTGGCCGGGTCTATAGCTGATAGTTGAAGCCTGGTGGTGTCTTCCCTGACATGATCGTTCCCACGCTCTGCGTGGGAACACCGCCATGGACGCTCCGCGTCCCGCTCTTGAAGTCGTGACGCGGAGCGTCACAGGGTGCATTCCCACGCAGAGCGTGGGAACGATCCAGGGTTGCCTTAACCCAGGTTCTTGCCCAGCAGGGCGTGGTAGAGCTCACTGTCTCCCAAAATCCCTACCACCTTGTTGTTGTCATGCAGCACCAGCTTGTTGCCTGTCTGGTAGCGAATCTGCAGTGCATCGCGCATGCCGATGTTCGAGTCCACCAACGTCGGTACGCGGCCCAAGCCTTCCACGGCTTGCCCTGGCGCCCAGTTCTGCAGGTTCATCGTCACGCCATTCTGGCGTGCGCCCTGGATGGTGTTGCCTTCAGCCAGGTCCAGCCAGGAGTCGCCACCCGGATCAAGGCACACCGAACCATTCACACGCGTGCAGTTATCCAGGGTGCGCATCAGGCTGCGCCCGCACAGCACGTTCAACGGGTTGGTATGGGCGACAAAGGTGCGCACATAGTCGTCCGCCGGGTTCAGCACGATCTCTTCCGGCACGCTGTACTGGATGATCTTGCCGTCTTTCATGATCGCGATACGGCTGCCGAGCTTGAGTGCTTCATCCAGGTCGTGGCTGACGAACACGATGGTCTTGCTCAATTTGCGTTGCAGTTCCAGTAGCTCATCTTGCAAGCCTTGGCGGATCAGCGGGTCGAGGGCAGAGAAGGGTTCGTCCATCAGCAGGATATCGGCGTCCATCGCCAGGGCGCGAGCCAGGCCGACGCGCTGCTGCATACCGCCGGACAACTCGTCGGGCTTCTTGTTGCGCCATTGGCTCAGGCCCACCAGTTCGAGTTTCTCGTCCACCAGTGTGCGTCGTTCTTTCTCTGGGCGGCCCTGCATCTCCAGGCCGAAGCTGATGTTCTCGCGCACCGTCAGCCAAGGCATCAGGGCGAACTTCTGGAACACCATGGCGATGCGTTTGGTGCGCATCATTTTCAGCTCTGCGGGGGTGCAGGAGGCGATGTCGATCTGACGCCCTTCATGCTCCACAAACAGCTGGCCACGGCTGACGGTATTGAGGCCGTTGATGCAGCGCAGCAAGCTGGATTTGCCTGAGCCCGAGAGGCCCATCAGCACACAGATCTCGCCTTTCTCGATATCCAGGCTGGCGTTCTCGACGCCGACGATCTGCCCGGTCTTCTTCAGGATTTCGTTACGGCTCATGCCCTGGTCCAGCAGCTTGAGCGCTTCGCGTGGGTCTTTGGAAAAGATCACGTCGACTTTGTCGAATCGGATAATGCTCATGCATCACCCCCTACTTTAGCGTCGGGTTGTTTGCAGATACGGTCGAGCATGATGGCGAGCAACACAATGGCCAGGCCCGCTTCAAAGCCCAGCGCAATATCGGCAGTGTTGAGTGCGTTGACCACTGGCTTGCCGAGGCCGTCGGCGCCTACCAGGGCGGCGATCACCACCATCGACAACGACAGCATGATGCATTGGGTAATGCCGGCGGCGATGCTCGGCATGGCGTGGGGCAGTTCAATGCGTGAGAGCAACTGGCGGCGCGAGCAGCCAAAGGCCTTGCCGGCGTCCATCAGCTCTTGCGGCACATCGCGGATACCCAGGTAGGTCAGGCGGATCGGCGCGGCAATCGCGAACACCACCGTGGAAATCAGCCCAGGCACCACACCCAGCCCGAAGAGGGTCAGGGTAGGGATGAGGTAGACGAAGGTCGGCACGGTCTGCATCAGATCGAGTACCGGCCGCATCATGGTGTAGAACATCGGCTTATGCGCGGCAACAATGCCCAGCGGCACACCGATGACCACGCAGACCAGGGTGGCGAACAGCACCTGCGCGAGGGTTTCCATGGTTTCCTGCCAGTACCCCAGGTTGAGGATCAGCAGGAAGGAGGCGATGACAAAAACAGTCAGTCCCCATTTACGTTGAATAAAGTGAGCCAGCAGCGCAATCAGACCGATCAATGCCAGTGGATTGAACCAGGTCAGCGCAAACGTCACGCCGTGGATCATCGTTTCCAGTGTCGATGCGATTGCGTCGAAGTAGTTGGCACCGTGTTGGGTCAACCAGTCGACGAAGGCAGCGATGTACTGGCCTAGTGGGATTTTCTGTTCAGTCAGCATGGTAGTGAATGTCCACATGCGAAGGGGAAAACATCCCAGGCCAGCGCACCGGCCTGGGGTCAGCGGGTGCTATTTGGCGAGGTAAGCTTTAACGGCATCGAGCCCTGGTTTGCCATCAACGGTGGTGACACCGGCGAGCCAGGTGTCGAGCACTTGCGGGTTCTTCTGCAGCCAGGCCTTGGCGGCAGCATCGGCCTTCATCTTGTCGTCCAGGACGTTACCCATCAGGGTGCTTTCCATGTCGAGGGTGAACACCAGGTTTTTCAGCAACTGACCAACGTTGCTGCATTCCTGGGTGTAGCCTTTGCGGGTGTTGGTGTAGATGGTGGCCTGGCCGTAGTTGGGGCCGAACGAGTCGTCACCGCCGGTCAGGTACTTCATCTTGAAGCGAGTGTTCATCGGGTGCGGTTCCCAGCCGAGGAACACGATGGCCTGGTTGCGCTTGGAGGCGCGTTCGACCTGGGAGAGCATGCCGGCTTCGCTGGATTCGACCACCTTGAAACCGGCGGTTTTCAGGCCGAAGGCATCTTTGTCGATCAGCGTCTGGATGGTGCGGTTGCCATCGTTGCCCGGCTCGATGCCGTAGATCTTGCCGCCCAGCTCATCCTTGAATTTGGCGATGTCGGCGAAGTCTTTCAGACCCTTCTCATACAGCGCCTCTGGGACCGCCAGGGTGTACTTGGCGTTCTCCAGGTTGGCGCGCACGGTTTCCACGGTGCCGGCATCACGGTACTGCTTGATGTCGTTTTCCATGGTCGGCATCCAGTTGCCGAGGAAGATATCCATGTTCTTGCCGTCGGCCAGGGACTTGTAAGTCACAGGTACCGAAATCATCGTGGTGCGCGGCTTGTAGCCCAGGCCCTTGAGGATCTCGCTGGTGGTCGCGGTGGTGACGGTGATGTCGGTCCAGCCGACATCGGAGAAGTTGACGGTCTTGCACTGTTCCGGTTCTGCGGCGTGTGCCACGACTGGCAGACTCAGCATGGCGGCCAACAACAACGAGGGTGAACCTTTCATGTGGGTAGACTCCTGTGTCTTTTCTGGCGGCATTCGCCGCGCTTTATAAGTGTTGCGGTTGGAGCGTGCGACAACAGCTCTGGCGCGGTGCCTTGCAAACGAGTCGAGACTGATCATGTACCAGTGAAAATCTGACGCCTACAGGGGGCGTCGTATCCAGTACAGGGAGGGTCGCATCCAGTACCGATGACGTCGCTTACAGGTTTTTCCGAAGGTAAAACTGCTGTTTTTACCCTTCTGCACCGCAAAAAACGGCCAAAACTGGCGTTCGCAAGCGAGCGCCGCTGGTGAGCATGAGTGCGTCGGTGTGAGACGCCGTGATGACGAATAAAAGCTTGATGATGCCGCCATCTGGGCGATCTGAGCGTAGCACCTCGTTCAAGCCCGGCCCGTGCTTATCGAGGAGTTCCACGTTAATGGCTATCAGCGTTTTCGACCTGTTCAAGATCGGCATCGGGCCTTCGAGTTCCCACACCGTGGGGCCCATGCGCGCCGCGGCGTTGTTCGTTCAAGGGTTGCGTGAGCGTGGGTGGCTGGAACAGGTGCAGCGTGTCGAAGTGCAACTGTACGGCTCGTTGTCGGCCACCGGCATCGGCCACGGCAGCGACACCGCCACCATCATGGGCCTGATGGGCGAGTGGCCAGACGCAATCGACCCCACGCAAATCGGCGCCCGTATCCACACCCTGCGCGAAACCGACACGCTGCTGCTGGACGGGCGTTTGCCGGTGCCCTTTGTGTGGGCGCGGGATATGCGCCTGCTCGATGAGAACCTGCCGTTCCATCCCAATGCCATGACCCTGGTGGTGTTTGGCGAAAACGGCGAGTTGCACCGCGACACCTATTACTCGGTGGGCGGCGGTTTTGTGGTGGATGAAGCCCAGGCCCAAAGCGGTGTGGCGGACATGGACCGCACCGAGCTGCCTTATGACTTTTCCAGTGCCGTGGAGCTGTTGCAGTTGTGCAAGACCCACAACCTGCGCGTTGCCGAACTGATGCTGGCGAATGAAAAAACCTGGCGCAGCGAAGAAGAAATCCGCAGCGGCCTGATGAAGCTCTGGCGCGCCATGCAAGATTGCGTGGAGCAGGGCCTCAAGCACGAAGGCATCCTGCCCGGCGGCTTGAACGTGCGCCGTCGCGCTGCCAAGTTGCACCGCAGCTTGCAGGAGCTGAACAAGCCCAATGTGATCGGCTCGACCTTGAGCGCCATGGAATGGGTCAACCTGTTCGCCCTGGCGGTCAACGAAGAAAACGCCGCCGGTGGGCGCATGGTCACGGCGCCCACCAACGGTGCGGCGGGAATCATCCCGGCGGTGTTGCACTACTTCATGAAGTTCAGTGAAGAAGTCACCGAAGCCAACGTGGTTGACTACCTGCTGGGCGCGGCGGCGGTGGGCATCCTGTGTAAAAAGAACGCCTCGATCTCCGGTGCCGAAGTCGGTTGCCAGGGCGAGGTCGGTTCCGCGTGTGCCATGGCCGCAGCCGGGCTGGCGGAGATCCTTGGTGCCACGCCGGAGCAACTGTGCAACGCCGCCGAAATCGGCCTGGAACATAACCTCGGCCTGACCTGCGACCCGGTGGGCGGCCTGGTGCAAGTGCCGTGTATCGAGCGCAATGCAATTGCGGCGGTGAAGGCGATCAACGCGGCGCAAATGGCGTTGCGGGGCGATGGCCAGCACTTCATCTCGTTGGACCGGGTGATCCGCACCATGCGTGATACCGGGGCCGATATGCATGACAAGTACAAAGAGACATCACGCGGTGGGTTGGCGGTGAGTGCGGTTGAATGTTGAGTCAGTGACATGGTTGTTCCCACGCTCCGCGTGGGAATGCCGCCCTGGACGCTCCGCCCATGGGTGACGCAGAGCGTGACAGGATGCATGCCCACGCAGAGCGTGGGAACGAGCTGAAGAGGAGCATCATTGCTCACAAAGTGAACACCCCAGCCAAAATCGCCACCTTTTAGCGCGTCGCAAATAGATAAGTAGCTTCCGAACGAATTCCTACACGATCACACGCCTGATGTGCTTTGGGTGACAGACTCCTCCTACGCCCGCAAAGCGCCTTCCCACAAGTGCTACCGATCTGCTCACCCCCCTTGAACCCCGCCCGTTATGCGTCATATCCCGCACTTCACGCGTGGGCTCATATAGACGCATAAACAGGTCGTTTTCAGGAGTTCTTGAATAGCCATTCAATTTTAGGCATGGCATTTGCTCTATCAATTACAAAGCCTCTCCTTTTCAGGACGAGCGCAATAACAAGAGCCTCGCCTGAGGCCGCCACCCGCTTTGTGTGATGTGAGGAGATACCGCGATGACGTCGACCAACTCCGGGGCCCAACCCCAGAACCGTGCGCCTCAATCCATCGGCTTTTTGCTGCTGGACAATTTCACGCTGATTTCCCTGGCGTCAGCCGTGGAGCCACTGCGCATGGCCAACCAGCTGTCCGGCCGCGAGCTGTATCGCTGGACAACCCTGAGTGTCGACGGCAACCAGGTGTGGGCCAGCGATGGCCTGCAAATCACACCCGATGCCTCCATGCACAAAGCACCCGTGCTGGACACGGTCATCGTGTGCGGCGGCGTGGGTATCCAGCGCACCGTCACCCGTGAACATGTGTCGTGGCTGCAAAGCCAGGCACGCCAGTCTCGTCGCCTCGGCGCAGTGTGCACCGGCAGCTGGGCCCTGGCCTGCGCCGGCTTGCTCGACGGCTTTGATTGCAGCGTGCACTGGGAATGCCTGGCGTCGATGCAGGAAGCCTTCCCGCGGGTGGCCATGAGCACGCGCCTGTTCACCCTCGACCGCAACCGCTTCACCAGCTCCGGTGGTACCGCGCCCCTGGACATGATGTTGCACCTGATCAGCCGCGACCACGGCCGTGAATTGTCGGCCGCCATCTCCGAGATGTTCGTGTACGAACGCATCCGCAACGAACAGGATCACCAGCGTGTGCCGCTCAAGCACATGCTTGGCACCAACCAGCCGAAGCTGCAGGAAATCGTCGCGCTGATGGAAGCCAACCTCGAAGAGCCAATCGATTTGGACGAACTGGCGGTGTATGTCGCCGTGTCGCGCCGGCAGTTGGAGCGGCTGTTCCAGAAATACCTGCACTGCTCGCCGTCGCGCTACTACCTCAAGCTGCGCCTGATTCGTGCGCGGCAGTTGCTCAAGCAAACGCCGATGTCGATCATCGAAGTCGCCTCGGTGTGCGGGTTTGTGTCTACGCCGCACTTTTCCAAGTGCTACCGCGAATATTTCGGCATTCCGCCACGGGATGAACGTGTCGGCTCCAACACCACCCAGCAAGTGGCGATGATGCCGATTCCGCAGGCATTGGTGTTGTCACCGTTGTCGGGGCCGATGTCGGCGTTGAGCCAGGCCAGGAACGAGTCGACGTTTGCCAGTGTAAGGCTCTAAACCGAGTCGTCTGCATCGCAGGCAAGCCAGCTCCCACCTTGGAATGCGTTCTCCTGTGGGCGCTGGCTTGCCTGCGATAGCGGTATTTTCAGGCGCCGGAGTTCTGTTTGAATTGCATCAGCGCCGGCAACAACTGCTTGTCGATCGCCTGGCGCACCGCCGGCAAAATGGTCGCCTTGCCGGTGTACATTTGCTCCACCATTCCCTTGAGCGCCTTGGCCCGCGCTTCGCTCAAACCGCGCACTGCACATTCACACGCCTGCTCGGCGCTGGCGCCGCTGGACACTTCAAAACCCAGCGAGCGCAGTTGGCTCAGCAGGTCATCCTGATCAATCAAATCCGCGTGCATCATGACGTTTATCCTGGTGTAGGGAACAGGGATTGACCTGGATTCTGGTAGGCCCTTGCTGGGTGGGCAAGAGCAGAATCGAGCGATGGCTTGGATGGCTATGAACAGGTCGTTTTCGGGTCACTTGGCAATACGGTTAATAGGCACACTGAACCCAGGCACGCAGCTTGACGGTTTGGTCACCCTCCAGATGCACAGCTCACACAAGGCCCCTCTGCCCCGATCCAGTCACGGCTGGCTCGGGGCTTTTTTTGCCGGTAAACCGATGACACGGCCAAGCAGGGCAGGCCTTGGCAGCTCGGCCTGGGCAGCGCTGATCGCGGCAAGCCGTTGCAGCGTGGCCTCGGTGAACAGCGTGGCCTGCGGCCCGGCCAGGTCGACGTGCAACAGCATCTGTTCATTGCCGGCCAGTTCCTCGTCGTCTCCCACCCGGTGCAGGCTGTGATAAAGGTGCAGGCGCTTGGCGTCATGGGCGATCAGTTGGGTATGCACCTCAACCTCGGCCCCGAGCTTGACCTCATGCAGGTAGTTCAGGTGCAGCTCCAGGGTGAACAGCGAGTGGCCACTGGCTTCGCGGTTTTCGCTGTCCAGCCCCAGCGCGTCCATCAGCGCATCGGTGGCGTAGCTGAAGATCAGCAGATAGAACGCGTCACGCAGATGGCCGTTGTAGTCGACCCAGTCGGGCAGGATTTTCGTGGTGTAGGTGGTCAGTGCGGGCATGGCATGAATCCAATTCAGTGTGCGGTCAAATGTGCTGGCCGGCCTGCGATAGCAACGGTGAGGCCAACACCGCCATCGCAGGCAAGCCAGCTCCCACAGGGTTATTCGGCGAAGTTCATGCCGTGCTTGGCCTTGGTTGTTTTTACGGCCTCCAGCACCGCCAGCAGGCAGTCATCACGATAGCGCTCCAGCGCCGAGATGCTGTGGTTACCCAACTGCTCAGCGGTGCCATCGACCACATCATCAATCAGCTTTTCAGTCAATTCAGGCGCCGGTAGATAAGTCCATGGCAGCTGCAACGCCGGGCCGAACTGTGCCATGAAGTGGCGCATGCCGGCGTCGCCGCCCGCCAGTGTGTAAGTGAGGAAAGTGCCCATGAACGACCAGCGCAACCCGGCACCAAAACGAATGGCGTCGTCGATTTCGCCGGTGGTCGCCACCCCGTCATTGACCAGGTGCAGCGCCTCACGCCACAGCGCTTCCAGTAGGCGGTCGGCAATAAACCCCGGCACTTCCTTGCGCACATGCAAAGGACGCATGCCCAGGGATTCATACACCGAGATCGCCGCCTGGATTGCCTCTGGCGCGGTGTTTTTGCCGCCCACCACTTCTACCAGTGGCAACAGGTAGACCGGGTTGAAGGGGTGGCCGACCACGCAGCGTTCCGGGTGGGTAGAGCTTTCATAGAATTCGCTGGGCAATAGCCCTGAGGTGCTGGAGCCGATCAATGCGTTCGGCTTGGCCGCGGCGCTGATCTGGCTGTGCAATTGCAGCTTCAGCTCCAGGCGTTCCGGGGCGCTTTCCTGGATGAAGTCGGCGTCTTTTACGCAGTCTTCGATGGTAGTGACAAAGCGCAGGCGGTCCTGGGAGGCACCTGCCGCCAGGCCCTGTTGTTCAAGGGCGGGCCAGGCGTTGGCGACGCGTTTACGCAAGGCCGCCTCGGCACCGGGCGCGGGGTCCCAGGCCACCACATCCAGACCATGGGCAAGGGCACGGGACACCCAGCCGCTGCCGATGACACCGCTGCCCAACGCGGCGAATGTTTTGATTTCGGTGATAAAGCGCATGGCATATTCCTAAAGTGTTCGATGATCCTTTGTGGGAAGCCGGGCTTGCCCGCGATGGCGGCATTGCAGGCTACAAAGATGTGGCAGATTTACTGGCCTCATCGCGGGCAAGCCCGGCTCCCACAGGAGTGGTGGTGTCTGTGTTAGCCGCGTTGGGTCAGGCCCATCTTGATGCGGCCTTCGGCTGGGGTCAGGACCCTTGCGCCTAACCGGCTGAGAATTTCACTGGCGCGTTCCACCAACTGCCCATTGGTGGCGAGCACGCCCTTGTCCAGCCACAGGTTGTCCTCCAGGCCCACCCGTACGTTGCCGCCCAGCAGCACCGCCTGCGCGGCCATTGGCATTTGCATGCGGCCAATGCCGAAGCCGGCCCACACCGCGTCGGCGGGCAGGTTATCGACCATGGCTTTCATGGTGGTGGTGTCGGCCGGTGCCCCCCAGGGAATGCCCAGGCACAGTTGGAACAGCGGGTTATCCAGCAGCCCTTCCTTGATCATCTGCTTGGCGAACCACAGGTGGCCGGTGTCGAAAATTTCCAGCTCGGCCTTTACGCCCAGTTCCTGGATACGTTTGGCGCCGGCACGCAGCTGCGCCGGGGTGGACACGTAAATGGTGTCGCCATCGCCGAAGTTCAGCGTGCCGCAGTCCAGGGTGCAGATTTCCGGCAGCAGTTCTTCGACGTGGGCCAGGCGGGTCAGCGGGCCCACCAGGTCGGTATTGGGCCCGAACTCCATGGGATTCTCGCCGCCACCGATCTCCAGGTCGCCACCCATGCCGGCGGTGAGGTTGACGATGATGTCGATGTCGGCCTCGCGGATGCGCTCCATCACTTCGCGGTACAGCGCAACGTCGCGACTGAACTTGCCGGTCTCGGGGTCGCGTACGTGGCAATGCACGACCGTGGCGCCGGCCTTGGCGGCTTCCACGGCAGCGGCGGCGATTTGCTTGGGAGTGACCGGCACGTGGGGGCTTCTGGCGGTCGTGTCGCCAGCACCGGTGAGTGCGCAGGTGATGATGACGTCGTGGTTCATGGGGCGGTTCCTTACAGGCGGGTGATTTCAAGGCGCAGGGCGCCGTTCGCAACCTTCAGGGGTTGCGAAGCGGTGATCTGGATGGGTTATTTCGTGGTCAATTGCAGGTTGGCGGCAGCCGGTTTGCCGTCGAAGGTGGTCACACCCTCCAGCCAGCGCGCCTGGTCTTGCGGGTGATCCTTGAGCCACTGCTTGGCGGATTCGATGGCATCCTTGTGGTCCAGCAGCGGTTGCATCATGCGGCTCTCGTCGGCGGCGGTGAACGTCAGGTTGGTCAGCAGCTTATGCACGTTGGGGCACTGCTCGGCGTAGGCCGGCGCGGTCACGGTCCACACGGTGGCCATGCCTTCGTTCGGGCCCAGGGCGTCTTCGCTGCCGGTGAGGTAAGTCATCGCCACATTGACGTTCATCGGGTGCGGTGCCCAACCAAAGAACACCACGGCTTCCTTGCGGCGCACGGCACGGTCTACGGCCGCCAACATGCCGGCTTCGCTGGACTCCACCAACTGGAACTTGCCCAGGCCGAACTGGTTTTTGGCGATCATCGCCTTGATCTGCGTATTGGCCCCCGAGCCCGGCTCGATGCCATAAATCTTGCCGCCCAGCTCTTTTTCGAACCTGGCGATGTCAGCAAAGGTTTTCAGGCCCTTGTCGGCCAGATAAGTCGGCACCGCCAGGGTGGCGCGGGCGTCTTCCAGGCTGGGTTTTTCGAGGACCTTGACTTGCTTGGCGTCGACGAACGGCGTGATGGTCTGGGTCATCAGCGGGTTCCAGTAACCCAGAAACAGGTCCAGGCGCTGGTCGCGGATGCCGGCAAAGATGATTTGCTGCGAGGCGCTGGTTTGTTTGGTCTTGTAGCCGAGGCCATCGAGCAGCACCTGGGCCATGGCGCTGGTGGCGATGACGTCGGTCCAGTTGACCACGCCCATGCGTACGTTCTGGCATGAAGCGGCATCCGCTGCCAGGGCGTTAGTGCTCAAAATGGCGCTGGCGCTGAGTGCAAGTACGCAGCGGCTGATCAGTCGGTTCATGGGTGGAGCCCTCGGCAGTCGTTATTGTGGGTGCCGGCGTCTTTGTGCACCGTGGGATCACGTTACGCAGCTTGGCGCCCCGCAAAGCGCACGGCGGCGACCCACTCTTGCACTGCAGCGACCTGGGCTCTTGAATGGCCGGTTGAACTGGCGTATCACAGTGAGCACGCTGCCCGTACGACGAGAGCGCCACCATGTCCCAGGATGTCTATTTCTTGCTGATGCCGGGGTTCTCGGCCCTCGGTTTTATCTCCGCGCTGGAACCGTTACGCGTGGCCAATCGCTTTCGCGGCGAGCTGTACCGCTGGCACATCTTGAGTGCCGATGGCGGCGCGGTACTGGCGAGCAACGGCATGTCGGTCAACGCCGATGCCGCGCTGGAACCGTTGAAAAAAGGCGCGACCTTACTGGTGGTGGCCGGCTTCGAACCCCTGCAGTTCGCCACGCCCGCCCTGGAGCATTGGCTGCGCCGCCTCGACCATGAGGGTGTGACCCTCGGTGCCATCGACACCGGCGCCTGCGTGCTGGCCGAGGCGGGCCTGCTTGACGGCCACCGCCTGACCTTGCACTGGGAAGCCATCGACGCCTTCAAGGAGGCCTATCCGCACCTAAGCGTGACCCAGGAACTGTTCGAAATCGACCGGCGCCGCATCACCTGCGCCGGCGGCACCGCGTCCATCGACTTGATGCTCGATCTCATCGCCCAGGCCCACGGCCCGGCACTGGCGATCCAGGTTTCCGAGCAATTCGTACTCGGCCGCATCCGCCCGCGCAAGGACCACCAGCGCATGCAGATCGCCACGCGCTACGGCATCAATAACAAGAAACTGGTGCACGTGATCGGCGAAATGGAACAGCACACCGAACCGCCCCTGAGCACCTTGGCCCTGGCCGAAACGATCAAGGTCACCCGGCGCCAACTGGAGCGGCTGTTTCGCCTGCACCTGAACGATACGCCGAGCAATTTCTACCTGGGCCTGCGCCTGGAAAAAGCCCGCAAACTGCTGCGCCAGAGCGACATGAGCGTACTGGAAGTGAGTATTGCGTGCGGGTTTGAGTCACCGTCGTATTTCACCAGGAGCTATCGCGCAAGGTTTGCCAAATGCCCGCGGGAGGATCGGCGGCGGGAGGTGGTTTGACGGACAATTATAGTAAATTATACTCTTGGCTATAATTTATAGTCCTTTCCATAATTGAGTATAAAACCATGTCCAAGCACAGCGGCTTTGTGTTTCGCCGCCCCACCCTGGCAAGCAGTATTGCCGATGGCCTGGTGGGGGCCGGTATTCAGGATTTCACCTCCGGCCTGTTTCTCGCGGCGCCCCGACGCACGGGCAAAAGCACTTTTTTGCGCGAAGACCTGATTCCGGAATGTCAGCTGCGGGGCTGGCTGGCGGTGTATGTCGACCTGTGGGCCGACAAGGAAAAAGACCCCGCCGAGCTGATCGCAGGTGCCATTGCGGGGGCGTTGGTGCCGTTTGAAAAGGGCATTCGCAAACTGGCAAAGAGCATTGGCATCGAGAAACTAAGCTTTCTGCGTACGCTTTCCTGGGACTTTACCAAGCCACGATTGCCTGTCGGTGCGACGCTGACCCAAGCGTTGGAATTGCTCCATAGGGCTGCAGAAAAACCCGTTGTACTGGTGATTGACGAAGCACAGCACGCATTAACCACCGAGTCAGGTATCAATGCGATGTTCGCGTTGAAGGCTGCCCGGGATCAGCTCAACCAAGGCCGTGACGAGGAGGGCAGCGGTTTGCGCCTGGTGTTTACCGGCTCCAATCGCGACAAACTCGCCCATTTGGTATTGGGTAAAAGCCAGCCATTCTTCGGTTCCAGCATCACGCCGTTTCCGCTGCTGGGCAAAGCGTTCACCCAGGCCTACACCGTGCACCTCAACGCGCACCTGGCCAAGAACAACCAATTCAACGCGGCTGACATTGATGAGGCGTTTGAGCTGGTAGGTCGGCGTCCCGAGATGTTGCGCACGATCATCGGTGAAGTCGCATTGGAGCTGGGCGAGGCGAGCAATCTTGGCCAACTGCTGCACAGTCGCGCAGAACTGCTGCGCGCGGGTGTATGGACCGAGTTCGAAAGCGCCTGGAACGCCCTGACCATCCCGCAACGTGCGGTGTTGCAGGTGATGGTGGTGCGTTCGCAAAGCAATGAGCCATTTGCGCCGTTTACCGACAGCACGATTACCGCAGTCAGCAAGGCATTGGAGGTTATGCGCAGCGATGTGGTGCCCGGGACCCAGACCATTCAGGCCTGTATCGATGCCCTGCGCGACAAGGAATTGGTATGGAAGTCGAGCCGGGGAGGGTATGCCCTGGAAGACAAGTCGTTCGGGGATTGGCTGCTGCACAAAACCCGCATACCGACTAACGAGTGAAACCCGATGTAGCGCAGTTTATAAGGGAATCATGGAAGGTGTAGGAAGTTTCTTTTTTTCATCGCTAACGGAGACTTATAGCCAAGGACTGCTAACGTCCTATGGGTCTTAGAAGTGGCTCTTGACCAAATGCTTTTGAAATGAAGCGCGCAGGCCAGGAAGCCACTACTTAACCAGAAGAGGTTGGCATGCTTAGAAAACTAGTTACTGTCATCGCGTTCGCGACCACCCCGGCGTGGGCAGCCCAGGCGTCTGCACCTTTCACCGGAGCCGACTACAGCGGGCGCTATGAATGTACCGGCCAGGATAAACATATAGGCAGCTATAAGGGTGTTGTTGATATGGCGCTCGACGCCAAGCAAAGTACTGGCAAGTACGCCGCCTACACCTTCACCTTGACCTTGGAAGACAAGTCCCGTTATGACGGAATGGCCGCCGGGACTTCGGACGCGCTGGGCGTTTATTTTGCTCACACCGACCCTGTCTTGAAAGACTTCGGCGTGGGGGTCGCACAAATGACGTCAACCCCGGAGGGCAAAGTGTCCTTCGTTAAGTACTACTACACGCCTGAATACGAAGGCGGTGGTCACGGCTTGGAACACTGCGTCAAAAGCTGATGGGTAATTACTTTTTCATCAGGGTTGAGCAGGCTGTTTTATAAGCTTCATGCTGATACTTGTTCAACGTCGTCGGCAGATCAAAGCTGTGCTTCTTGTTTTGCGCATTGATGGTCTGCGGCGACAGCAGCGTCACCTCCACCCCATCCAGCAACTGAAACACCCCTTCGATCTTGAACGTCGTCGGGCCACCGGCGAACTCGCCTTTTTTACTGCGTTTCTTGATGGCAATGCGCGTGATGCCGTTGGCTTGAACGAACGCCTTCACCTGGGCGGCGAAAGCTTTTACGTTGGCCGCATCATCGTCGTCTTCAAGGGCGATTTTCTTGGTGGCCAGGGCGACGTGGGTCAGCGCCTGGTTGTCCAGGGAGGCGACGGCGATGATGGCTTCGCTGCCTTTGATTTCGATGCCGCAGATGGTCATGAGCGGGTCCTTTGCGAGGGAGAGGCTTCAGGAAAGGGCTTATTGAAATGCAATTCAAAGAGCTGCTCTATTGTCTTGCTCATTGGTTGAAGTTGGGAAATTTCTATCTTAAGTTTCAATAAGCTTGCTTCTTTGATTTTAATATCTAGCTCATTCAGTACTTCGCCGGGCTTTTGTATTTTCTGAAACCAGCGGCTAAAACCTATCACCGTGCACAGTGACGTGAGCGTCGCGTACAGACCTATGAAAATATAAAACTCTTTTTCGTGGACGAGCAGATAGTCCATGAACGTGTCGAGGTTATCTTTCTCTCGTTCTTTGTATGTAGAAAGTTTTCTTTCTTGTATAACGAGGCTGTTCTTCAGGAAGGTGACGTCGTTGTTGAATGAATCCGGCAGATCTGCGATTTTATGCAGCTCCGGTGTGCCTTTCTCAAGTGCTTCAATGCGTTTAGTGAAGTCGTTTACCATTTGCTCCGTTTGCGAATGGTGGCTTTCCTCGCGTGTTTCTTTTTGGAACCTGTAGTCCAGATAAGAAAAAATAGACACCAGTGTCAGCGCACCTGCAATTAGCCATAAACCAAATACAGCAAGCAACTTATAAATATTGTCGGTGGGTGGAGATGGAAGCCATTGCATGCCGAAAATTCCTTAAATCAGCGTCAGGTAGCGAAAAGCGACAGTGGGACGCTTCTATTGTAGGAATATAGTTACTGTTCTTGGCCAATCGACTCCAAAAACTCCGAACGCTCATCACTCATGCGCGCCAGGCAGTCGTTGTGCGCAATCGCATAGGCCTTGGTGCCGGTCACTGCCGGGAAGGTGTCCACTGCACAATCGGCGTCGCGCAGTTTTTCCCACTTCTGCTGCGCATCCTTCAGACGGGCGGTAATGTCCGCCAGTTTGGTCTTGTCGCTGCCGTAGGTCGAACCCATGCGCTCCAGCAACCCCTGATAGTTATCTTTGAGCAATTGCTCGGCGGTGGTCTTGTTGTAGGTGGCGCATTCCAAGGTTTGCTGGTCGTTCTCGATACCGTCGCACGGCGTGCTGTCGGTGTCTTCGGCCGCGTGGGCGGTGGTTGCGATGAGTGCCAAAGCCAGGAAAATCGATTTCATTGCGCCGTCTCATATCACGTGATGCGCAATTCTGGCTCAAGCGTAAGACAAAGAACAGCCGACCGTGGGGCCTGTCTTCGCAGGCTTTGTCGCGGATTGACGCTTTCGGCAATTCCCCTGTCGTTTTTGCACCCGGCTCCGTCGGTCCCTGGGCATATGCTGGCCCCAAAGCGCCGGCAGACGATTCGGCGCATGAATCGCCAATAAGGGGACGCCTGATGAGCCCAGCCGAGTTGCACGCCGACAGCATCGTTATCGACGGTCTGATTATTGCCAAGTGGAACCGCGACCTGTTCGAAGACATGCGCAAAGGTGGCCTCACCGCCGCCAACTGCACGGTGTCGGTGTGGGAAGGCTTCCAGGCCACGATCAATAACATTGTCGCCAGCCAGACCCTGATCCGTGAGAACAGCGACCTGGTGATCCCGGTGAAAACCACCGCCGACATCCGCCGCGCCAAGGAGCAGGGCAAGACCGGCATCATCTTCGGCTTCCAGAATGCCCATGCCTTTGAGGACCAGCTCGGCTATGTCGAGATCTTCAAGCAGCTCGGCGTGGGGGTGGTGCAGATGTGCTACAACACCCAGAACCTGGTGGGCACCGGCTGCTACGAGCGTGATGGCGGCCTGTCGGGTTTCGGTCGCGAGATCGTCGCCGAGATGAACCGCGTCGGCATCATGTGCGACCTGTCCCACGTGGGCTCCAAGACCAGCGAAGAGGTCATCCTCGAATCGAAAAAGCCGGTGTGCTACTCCCACTGCCTACCGTCCGGGCTTAAAGAGCACCCGCGCAACAAGTCCGATGAAGAGCTGAAGTTCATTGCCGACCATGGCGGTTTTGTCGGCGTGACCATGTTCGCGCCGTTCCTGGCCAAGGGCATCGACTCGACTATCGACGACTACGCCGAAGCCATCGAATACACCATGAACATCGTCGGCGAAGACGCCATCGGCATCGGCACCGACTTCACCCAGGGCCATGGCCAGGATTTCTTCGAAATGCTCACCCATGACAAGGGCTACGCCCGCCGCCTGACCAGCTTCGGCAAGATCATCAACCCGCTGGGCATCCGCACCGTGGGTGAGTTCCCCAACCTCACCGAGACCCTGCTCAAGCGCGGCCACAGCGAGCGCGTGGTGCGCAAGATCATGGGCGAGAACTGGGTCAACGTGCTCAAGGACGTCTGGGGCGAATAAGCCACTGCTCGCTTAATCCTTCACCCGCCGCCATCCGCGTGGCGGGCATCAAAACGAATTTTCTGGAGTTAAGTTTCCATGGCCAAGATCGCCCCGCAATTGCCAATTGAAGTCGACAGCGAAACCGGTGTCTGGACCTCCGACGCCCTGCCGATGCTGTACGTGCCACGCCATTTCTTCGTCAACAACCACATGGGTATCGAAGAAGTACTGGGGGCCGACGCCTACGCCGAGATCCTCTACAAGGCCGGCTACAAGTCCGCCTGGCACTGGTGTGAAAAAGAAGCTGAATGCCACGGCCTGGAAGGCGTCGCGGTGTTCGAGCACTACATGAAGCGTCTGTCGCAACGCGGCTGGGGCCTGTTCAAGATCCAGGACATCGACCTGGATAAAGGCACCGCTAGCGTCAAGCTGGAACACTCGGCGTTCGTCTACGTGTACGGCAAGGTCGGCCGCAAGGTGGACTACATGTTCACCGGCTGGTTTGCCGGCGCCATGGACCAGATCCTTCAAGCGCGTGGCAGCAAGATTCGCACTGTCGCCGAACAAGTCTACGGAGGCTCCGAAGAGGGCCACGATGATGGTTTGTTCACCGTCAAACCGTTGTAAGCCGAGGACCGTGCCATGGCTTTCGAAGCAATGTTCCAGCCGATCCAGATCGGCAAACTGACCATCCGCAACCGGGTGCTCAGCACTGCGCATGCCGAGGTGTATGCCACCGACGGCGGCATGACCACCGACCGCTATGTGAAGTACTACGAAGAGAAAGCCAAGGGCGGTATTGGCCTGGCGATCTGCGGTGGCTCCTCCGTGGTGGCCATCGACAGCCCGCAGGAATGGTGGGCGTCGGTGAACCTGTCCACCGACCGCATCATCCCGCACTTCCAGAATCTGGCCGATGCCATGCACAAGCATGGCGCCAAGATCATGATCCAGATTACCCACATGGGCCGGCGCTCGCGTTGGGACGGCTTCAACTGGCCGACCCTGATGTCGCCGTCCGGCGTGCGTGAGCCGGTGCACCGTGCCACCTGCAAGACCATCGAGCCAGAAGAAATCTGGCGTGTGATCGGCAACTACGCCCAGGCTGCGCGTCGGGCCAAGGCCGGTGGCCTGGACGGGGTGGAATTGTCGGCCGTGCACCAGCACATGATCGACCAGTTCTGGAGCCCGCGGGTCAACAAGCGTACCGACGAGTGGGGCGGCAGCTTCGAGGGCCGCATGAAGTTCGGCCTGGAAGTGTTGAAGGCCGTGCGTGCCGAAGTGGGGGATGACTTCTGTGTGGGCATGCGCCTGTGCGGTGACGAGTTCCACCCGGACGGCTTGTCCCACGAGGACATGAAGCAAATCGCCAAGTACTACGATGACACCGGCATGCTCGATTTCATCGGCGTGGTGGGCTCGGGTTGCGACACCCACAACACCCTGGCCAACGTCATCCCGAACATGAGCTACCCGCCGGAGCCGTTCCTGCACCTGGCGGCCGGCATCAAGGAAGTGGTCAAGGTTCCGGTGCTGCACGCGCAGAACATCAAGGACCCGAACCAGGCCACGCGCATTCTGGAAGGCGGCTATGTGGACATGGTCGGCATGACCCGTGCGCATATCGCCGACCCGCACCTGATCGCCAAGATCAAGATGGGCCAGATCGACCAGATCAAGCAGTGCGTGGGCGCCAACTACTGCATCGACCGCCAGTACCAGGGCCTGGATGTGTTGTGCATCCAGAACGCTGCGACCTCCCGTGAATACATGGGGGTGCCGCACATCATCGAGAAGTCCACCGGGCCCAAGCGCAAGGTGGTTGTGGTGGGGGCCGGCCCGGCCGGGATGGAAGCCGCGCGCGTGGCGGCTGAGCGTGGCCACGACGTGACGCTGTTCGAGAAAAAGGAGTTTATCGGCGGGCAAATCACCACGGCATCGAAAGCGCCGCAACGTGACCAGATCGCCGGTATCACCCGTTGGTATCAACTGGAGCTGGCGCGTTTGAAAGTCGACCTGCGCCTGGGTGTTGCAGCCGATGCCGAGACCATCCTGGACGTGCGTCCGGACGTGGTGGTGCTGGCGGTGGGCGGGCACCCGTTCATCGAGCAGAACGAACACTGGGGCGCCGCCGAAGGCTTGGTAGTGAGCAGTTGGGACGTGCTCGACGGCAAGGTTGCGCCGGGCAAGAACGTGCTGGTGTACGACACCATCTGTGAATTCACCGGGATGTCGGTGGCCGACTTCCTGGCCGACAAAGGCAGCCAGGTGGAGATCGTCACCGACGACATCAAGCCAGGCGTGGCAATCGGCGGTACGTCGTTCCCCACGTACTACCGCAGCATGTACCCCAAGGAAGTGATCATGACCGGCGACATGATGCTGGAAAAGGTCTACCGCGAGGGCGACAAGCTGGTGGCCGTGCTGGAGAACGAATACACCGGCGCCAAAGAGGAGCGGGTGGTCGACCAGGTCGTGGTGGAGAACGGCGTGCGTCCGGACGAGGCCATTTACTACGGGCTCAAGGAAGGTTCGCGCAACAAGGGCCAGATCGACGTTGAAGCGCTGTTTGCGATCAAGCCGCAGCCATGCCTGAGCGAGGCGGGCGAGGGGTACTTGCTGTTCCGCATTGGTGACTGTGTGGCCCAGCGCAATACCCACGCCGCCATCTATGACGCCCTGCGCTTGTGCAAGGATTTCTGACGCACCTGATCGTTCCCACGCTCTGCGTGGGAATGCCGCCCTGGACGCTCCGCGTCTGCTTTTAAGGTCGTGACGCAGAGCGTCACAGGATGCATGCCCACGCAGAGCGTGGGAACGATCTTAGTGGGAGCTTCACCATGCTGAATACCCTTCTTCCCATCCTGCTTTTTGCCGCCCTGGGCCTCGCCGTCCTCGGCGCCTTGCGCCGGGTGAACATGTGGCGCCGTGGCCGCTCATCCAAAGTCGACCTGCTGGGTGGCCTCTTGGCCATGCCCAAGCGCTACATGGTCGACCTGCACCACGTGGTCGCCCGTGACAAATACATCGCCAACACCCACGTAGCGACGGCGCTGGGCTTTGTGCTGTCGGCGCTGCTGGCGATTGTGGTGCACGGTTTCGGCCTGCAGAGCCGCATTCTTGGTTATGCCCTGCTGCTGGCGTCGACATTGATGTTTTTCGGCGCGATCTTCATGTACCTGCGCCGCCGCAATCCGCCTGCCCGCCTGTCCAAAGGCCCGTGGATGCGCCTGCCGAAAAGCCTGATGGCCTTCTCGGTGAGCTTCTTCCTGGTGACCTTGCCGGTGGCCGGGATTCTGCCCGCCGATTTCGGCGGCTGGCTGCTCGCGGCATTGCTGAGTGTGGGCGTGTTGTGGGGCGTGTCCGAGATGTTCTTCGGCATGACTTGGGGCGGGCCGATGAAACACGCGTTTGCCGGAGCCCTGCACCTGGCCTGGCACCGTCGCGCCGAACGCTTTGGCGGCGGCCGCTCCACCGGTTTGAAACCCTTGGACCTGAGCGATAAAACCGCGCCACTGGGCGTGGAAAAACCCAAGGACTTCACCTGGAACCAACTGCTCGGCTTCGACGCCTGTGTGCAGTGCGGCAAGTGCGAAGCGGCGTGCCCGGCGTTTGCCGCGGGCCAGCCACTGAACCCGAAAAAACTCATCCAGGACATGGTGGTCGGTTTGGCCGGTGGCACCGATGCCAAGTTCGCCGGCAGCCCGTACCCCGGCAAACCGGTGGGCGAACACGGCGGCAACCCGCACCAGCCGATCGTCAACGGCCTGGTGGACGCCGAGACCCTGTGGTCGTGCACCACCTGCCGCGCCTGCGTGGAAGAATGCCCGATGATGATCGAGCACGTGGACGCCATCGTCGACATGCGTCGCCACCTCACCCTGGAAAAAGGCGCGACGCCGAACAAGGGCGCTGAAGTCCTGGAAAACCTGATCGCTACCGACAACCCCGGCGGGTTTGCCCCCGGTGGGCGCCTGAACTGGGCGGCAGACCTGAACCTGCCGTTGCTCAGCGACAAAGGCAGTTGCGATGTGCTGTTCTGGGTCGGCGATGGCGCCTTCGACATGCGCAACCAGCGTACCCTGCGCGCTTTCGTCAAAGTGCTCAAGGCCGCCAAGGTCGATTTCGCCGTGCTCGGCCTGGAAGAACGCGACAGCGGTGACGTGGCGCGGCGCCTCGGTGACGAAGCGACATTCCAGTTGCTGGCCACGCGCAATATCCAGACCCTGGCCAAGTACAGCTTCAAGCGCATCGTCACCTGCGATCCGCACAGCTTCCATGTGCTGAAAAACGAATACGGCGCCTTCAACGGCAACTACCGCGTGCAGCACCACAGCACCTTCATGGCCGAGCTGATCGGCGAGGGCGCGCTGAACCTGGGCCAGCACAAAGGCAACAGCGTGACCTACCACGACCCGTGCTACCTGGGCCGCTACAACGGCGAATACGAGGCGCCGCGCCAAGTGCTGCGGGCTTTGGGTATCGAGGTCAAGGAAATGCAACGCTCGGGCTTCCGTTCACGCTGCTGCGGTGGCGGTGGCGGTGCGCCGATCACTGACATCCCCGGCAAGCAACGTATCCCCGATATGCGTATGGACGACATCCGCGAGACCGGTGCCGAACTGGTGGCCGTGGGTTGCCCGCAATGCACGGCGATGCTTGAAGGCGTGGTCGAACCGCGCCCGTTGATCAAGGACATCGCCGAACTGGTAGCCGACGCGTTGCTTGAAGACGCCGCGCCGGCCAAAGCCCCCTTCAAGCGTGAACCTGCGGAGGTGCACTAATGAGCGATATTATCCGCCGCGACCCCCGGGCCGAATGGATCGCCCGTAACCGCCTGCACCCGTTGCACGCGGCGATGCAGCCGGTGCAACACAGCTGGATGGGGCCCAACGGCATCATTCGCAAAAACGTGCATGGTGTCGGTTTTATCGGGCCCAACGGCATCAAGCGCATCGACCGCAGCGGTGCCCAGCAGGGCGGCGCGGCCAAGCGCACCGCGGCAGTGGAAGTGCAATTGCCGCTGCATCAAGTGCCGACCCCGGCGTTCTACATCAACGTGGTGCCGGACATGGTCGGTGGCCGCCTGAGCAGCCACGACCGTGACCTGCTTGGCTTGGCGCGCCAACTGGCCGGCAATGACGGCGCGGTGTTGGCAGTGGTGTTCGGTGAACACAAGGAAAGCGCCTTTGCCACGGCCGGCGTCGACCGGCTGCTGGTGCTGGAGGGGCATGAGTTCGAGGGTTATGCACCGGAGCAACGCGTGCAGGGCCTGCGCGCTGTGGATAACCAATTCAGCCCGCGCCACTGGTTGCTGCCAGACAGCCGCAGCGGTGGTGGTGAGCTGGGGCGGCGCTTTGCCGCCAGCCTCAAGGAACGCCCGGCGACGCGGGTGTGGCAGATCAAGGGCGAGGAATGCATCGGCCGTGCCGGTGCCGGCCAGGAAGACCTGGCGCGGCCGTTGCCCCGTCTGATCCTCGCTGCCGCCGAATGTGCCGACCCGGTCAGCGAGACCCGCCACGAAGTCTTGCCCTTGGAGTTATCCACAAGCCTGGCGCGCAGTTTGCCTCGTATCGAAGACCTCGGCGCGGTGGCGGTCGATCCGGCAGCGATTCCGATGGCCGAGGCAGAGTTCATTTTCTCCGGTGGCAACGGCGTGAAGGATTGGGCGCTGTTCCACCAGACCGCCGCGGCCCTGGGCGCTACTGAAGGCGCCTCGCGGGTGGCAGTGGACGATGGCTTCATGGCGCGTGATCGCCAGGTCGGCGCCAGCGGCACCTGGGTGACTGCGCGGGTGTACGTGGCGGTGGGCATTTCCGGGGCGATCCAGCACCTGCAAGGCATCGGTGCCTGCGACAAGGTGGTGGCGATCAACCTCGACCCAGGGTGCGACATGATCAAGCGTGCCGACCTGTCGGTGATCGGCGAAAGCGCCGCGATACTGCACGCCTTGATCGCGGCGGTCGAGACCTACCGCAACGGCGCCAAGCGCGATGCAGCCTGAGGATATGACCATGACGAACACTGTATTCAGCCTGGTGTCCATCGGTGCTCACCCCACCTCCGGGCGTCCACGCCGCGCCGAGCAGGATGCGCGCGCGGTTGAGCTGGGGCTGCAACTGGCTGGGGATAAGTTGCAGGTGCTGCACGCTGGTGATGTCAGCGAGCCGACCCTGCGCAGCTACCTGGGCATGGGCCTGCCGCAACTGCAGGTACTGGAACAACCGGCCGGCTCGGACGCCTTGCCGGTGCTCAGTGAGTATCTGCGCGACGCCGGTGCTCAAGTGGTACTGACCGGGAGCCAGGCAGAAACCGGCGAAGGTTCGGGAATGCTGCCGTTCCTCTTGGCCGAGCAACTGGGCTGGCCGCTGATTGTGGGGCTGGCCCAGGTGGAGTCCATCGACGCCGGCGTAGCCCTGGTGCTGCAGGCGCTGCCTCGCGGCCAGCGACGGCGCTTGAAGGTGCGCCTGCCGTTTCTCGCCACTGTGGATAACGCCGCGCCCAAGCCACGCCAGAGCGCCTACGGCCCGGCGCAACGGGGTGAACTGGCCGCCCATGACGTTGAGATTGAACACGACGAGTTATTCACAGGCGCACTGTTGCAACCGGCCAAGCCACGGCCAAAGCGCCTCAAGGTGATCAAGGCCAAGAGTGGTGCCGACCGTATGAAGGCCGCAACGGCCAAGGCCAGTGGCGGCGGTGGGCAGGTGCTCAAGGGCGTGAGCGCTGAAGAGGGCGCGCAAGCGATTCTCAAGCTTCTGGTAGACGAGGGCGTCGTACGCTGAACCCTGACCACCACCAAACCTTGTGGGAGCTGGCTTGCCTGCGATAGCGGTAGGTCAGCAACCCATGCATCCGTTGACGTATTGCAATCGCGGGCAAGCCCGCTTCCACATTTTCCTGCTTTATCTTGGGCTTACCCACAATGCCTGTTGATCCGCCTGTGGATAACCTGTTCGCGGGTGTCCACAAGCCCGGCATATCAAGCTCTGCAGCCCTCTGTACGAAAAATAACCAACCTAACTTGCGGTTTTTGCTCGGGTTTTCACCGGGTTTAGGCCTCGACTTGCCCCCAAAGTCTGTTGGCGCTTTTGTGGATAAGATGTTCGCTATCCGCTACAAGCCTTATAAAACGTGGCTTTCGAGGGGTTGGTCAATAATTGATCAAATCTCACATATTCGCCGTTTAAACGGCTGGATATCCCCGATTCATGAGGGTTTCAAGGGCTTTTCCACAACCCGAACAAAGTTGCCCCCAAAGTCTGTTGGTGCATCTGTGGATAAGGTGTTCGCTTACCGCTGCAAGCCACGCCAAACAAGGCTCTTGGAGGATTGATCAATAAATGAGCTGCTCAAGATAAAACCCGCAAGTTTGAATAAGTCACGGATTTTATTGATTTAATTTGCGAGCACGGCGCACTTGCCCGCAATTGCTGTGGGTGGCTTTGTGGATAAGTTGTTGGGTAAAGGCTGGAGGGCAGGGCGCTAGGGGCTTGCGCGAGAACTGATGTAGGAGCGAGCTTGCTCGCGAAAAACGTCAACGATAACGCGTGTTTCCTGGATGAACGCGGTGCCTGTGAGTTTTTCGCGAGCAAGCTCGCTCCTACATTGTGATCTATGGGGGGCAGTTATTCGTGTGCGGCCACACCTTTTAGGTACGGCGCCGGAGCAGCGCCCAGGTTGCTCAACATGCGCTCGCTGTACCAATCCACAAAATTCACCACGCCAAACTCATAGGTCTTGGAGTAAGGGCCTGGCTGGTAGGCGGTGGAGTTGATGCCGCGCTGGTTCTCTTCGGCCAGGCGGCGATCCTGGTCGTTGGTGGCATCCCACACCTGGCGCATGCGTTCCACGTCGTAGTCCACGCCTTCCACGGCGTCCTTGTGCACGATCCACTTGGTGGTGACCATGGTTTCCTGGGCGCTGATCGGCCACACGGTGAACACAATGATGTGGTCGCCCATGCAGTGGTTCCAGGAGTGCGGCAGGTGCAGGATGCGCATCGAGCCCAGGTCCGGGTTCTTGATGCGGCCCATCAGTTTGGCGCAGCCCTGCTTGCCGTCCAGGGTCATCGACACAGTGCCCTTGAGCAGTGGCATGCGCACGATGCGGTTACGCAGGCCGAAGCTGGCGTGGGCGTAAGGGATTTTTTCGGCATCCCAAGCGGCGGCGGACGCGGCTACGTGATCCTTGAACGCCTGGTCGGCGCGCGGGTCGGTAACGTCGTCCCACTCCAGCAGGGTTTTCAGCAGTTCCGGGTGCGAGGCGTTGCAGTGGTAGCACTCGCGGTTGTTTTCCAGCACCAGCTTCCAGTTGGCTTTTTCGAACAAGGTGGTCTGGATCGCCACCTTGGTGTTCTCCATGTCGTAGGGCTCCATGTAATGGCTGAGCGTCGACAGGAAGTCATCAATGGCCGGTGGATTTTCGGCCAGGCTGATAAAGATGTAGCCGCCAGCAGTCTTCACGTTCACCGGCTTGAGGCCGTACTGCTTCATGTCGAAATCGGCGCCCATCTCGGTGCCGGCGAACAGCAGGCGGCCGTCCAGCTCGTAGGTCCACTGGTGGTAGTGGCACACCAATTTGGCGACCTTGCCCTTCTCGCTGGTGCACAAGCGCGAACCACGGTGGCGGCAGACGTTGTGGAACGCATGCACCACGCCGTCGGCACCCCGGATCACGATGATTGGGTTCTTGCCCACTTGCAGGGTCAGGTAGTTGCCCTTGGTGGGGATTTCGCACGTCATGCCGGCGATCAACCACTCTTTCTGGAAGATCTCCTGCATGTCGATATCAAACAACCGCTCATCAGAGTAGAACGGCTGCGGCAGCGAAAAAGTGCGCTCGCGCTCTTGCAGCATTTGCGCAGTGGCCTTGCGTGCGGGTTCCAGCGGATCGCCCAAGCTTAAGGTTGCGGTGACGTCCATCGTGTGTGTCCTCATGGCCATTCTGTGTGGCCGGCGAATAGTGGCTACGGTTGGTGCTGTGCAAGGCGTAAAGAACGCGTCTTTGTTGGGAGCGAGTGTGGGCCCGGCGTAACGTCGAACCTTATCCATGGGCGACATGGCCCAATCTGATCCCGACGCGCAAGCCCCTGTCTTTGGGGGCTGGTCGCCGTAAGTATGTGAATGTCGCAGATAGGTAAATGGGTGGTTCTCGCGTTACGCAGAATCGCCACCATAAGGCCGACGTCGGCGGTGGAGAACAACATGTCCAATAATTTCCTGAATCCGGTAACCACCCAGACCTGGGCCAATGGTCGGCACATCGTCCGCTGCGTCAAAGTCATCCAGGAAACCTGGGATGTGCGCACCTTCTGCTTCATGGCCGATCAGCCGATCCTGTTCTTTTTCAAGCCAGGGCAATTCGTCACCCTGGAGCTGGAAATCGAAGGCCAGCCGATCATGCGTTCGTACACGATTTCCAGCTCACCGTCGGTGCCTTACAGCTTTTCGGTGACCATCAAGCGTGTGCCGGGCGGCCGGGTTTCCAATTGGTTGCACGACACTTTGCACGAAGGCCAGGAGCTGGCGGTGCACGGGCCGGTCGGGCTGTTCAATGCCATCGACTTCCCGAGCCCGAAAGTGCTGTACCTCAGCGGCGGCGTTGGAATTACGCCGGTGATGTCCATGGCGCGCTGGTTCTACGACACCAACGCGAACGTCGACATGACCTTTATCCACAGCGCCCGCTCGCCCAAGGACATCATCTATCACCGCGAGCTGGAGCACATGGCGTCGCGGATCGACAACTTCAGCCTGCACCTGATTTGCGAAAAACACGGCCTGGGCGAGCCTTGGGCCGGGTATCGCGGCTATCTGAACCACAAGATGCTGGAGCTGATGGTGCCGGACTTCCTGGAGCGCGAAGTGTTCTGCTGCGGCCCTACGCCGTACATGAACGCGGTGAAGCGTTTGCTGGAAGTTGCCGGTTTCGACATGACGCGTTATCACGAAGAATCCTTTGGCGCGACACCGCCCGAAGCCCGTGCCGATGCGGTGGAGCAGGCCGAGCAAGCGGCGGATGCGCCGGAGATCGACCTGGCAGACCTGCATCAAGTGGAATTTATCGCGTCCGGCAAGAGCATTCGCGTGGCGCCGGGGGAAACGGTGCATGCTGCGGCGGCCAAGCTCGGCCTGCTGATCCCCAAGGCCTGCGGCATGGGCATCTGCGGTACGTGCAAGGTCATGAAGCTGGGCGGCGAAGTAGAGATGGAGCACAACGGCGGGATTACCGAAGAGGACGAAGCCGAAGGCTATATCCTGTCGTGCTGCAGTGTGCCGAAGGGTGATGTACGCATCGAATTCTGATCTGCTCGTTCCCAACGCTCTGCGTGGTAACGCCTCCCAGGACGCTCCGCGTCCCGTCGCAACTGAAGGGTGACGCGGAGCGTCACGGGCTGCATTCCCACGCGGAGCGCGGGAACGATCTTTCCGGCAGCAGGCACCTGCTCGTTCCCACGCTCCGCGTAGTAACGCCACCTGGGACGCTCCGCGTCCCGTCGCAACTGAAGGGTGACGCGGAGCGTCACGGGCTGCATTCCCACGCAGAGCGCGGGAACGATCTTTCCGGCAGAAGGCTACATGCTCGTTCCCACGCTCTGCGTGGTAACGCCTCCCAGGACGCTCCGCGTCCCGTCGCAGTTGAGGGGTGACGCGGAGCGTCACGGGCTGCATTCCCACGCGGAGCGCGGGAACGATCCTCCGGCAGAAGGCTACATGCTCGTTCCCACGCTCTGCGTGGTAACGCCTCCCAGGACGCTCCGCGTCCCGTCGCAACTGAAGGGTGACGCGGAGCGTCACGGGCTGCATTCCCACGCGGAGCGCGGGAACGATCTTTCCGGCAGCAGGCACCTGCTCGTTCCCACGCTCTGCGTGGTAACGCCTCCCAGGACGCTCCGCGTCCCGCCGCAGTTGAGGGGTGACGCGGAGCGTCACGGGCTGCATTCCCACGCGGAGCGCGGGAACGATCCTTCCGGCAGCAGGCACATGCTCGTTCCCACGCGCTGCGTGGTAACGCCTCCCAGGACGCTCCGCGTCCCGTCGCAACTGAAGGGTGACGCGGAGCGTCACGGGCTGCATTCCCACGCGGAGCGCGGGAACGATCCTTCCGGCAGCAGGCACATGCTCGTTCCCACGCGCTGCGTGGTAACGCCTCCCAGGACGCTCCGCGTCCCGCCGCAGTTGAGGGGTGACGCGGAGCGTCACGGGCTGCATTCCCACGCGGAGCGCGGGAACGATCTTTCCGGCAGCAGGCACATGCTCGTTCCCACGCTCTGCGTGGTAACGCCACCTGGGACGCTCCGCGTCCCGTCGTAAGGGAAGGGGCACGCGGATCTTCAGAGCCAAGGTTGGATGTCGATCAGGCCTGGCATACCTGCATAGTTGCGCGCGCTGGAGTAACGCCAGTGTTCAGCCAGGTCCACATAGCCCCGCTTTATGGGGTTGTGATGGATGTAATCAAGCTTCTGGCGCATGACTGCCTCGCTGTAAACCAACTCCGCATGTGAACCTTCCTGCCACAGTTGATAAACACGATCTGTCTTGTGTGCACGCTTGCAGAAACGCAGGCGCTGCAATACCCGCTCCGCGCCTTTGCTTTGCAGGTCGTCAATGATGGTGCGGGCGGTGAAGGATTTGAATTGGCTGACGCACTTTCCCAGATCGGGCGCTTGAGCAATAAAGTGCAGGTGATTTTCCAGGATGACGTAACCAAACAAGTTTAAAGCGTGGTTGCTTTGTTGATATCGCCAGCAATCCAGAAGATGGTCCACCAGGTAGTTGCGGGTGAAGAGAGGGAGCCATTCCATGACAGTGCAGGTGAGGAAGTGGGGTTTTTCGGGTTCGGTGATGACATAGCGGCTTCTGCCCACGTGTTCATCCTTGATTTCGGGTGGGCGCGGAGCGTCCGAGGAGGCATTCCCACGCGGAGCGTGGGAACGATCATGATTCAGCGTCGCGTCGCAGGTCGGGAATCTGCGACGCGAGCCTTAGGTGTTAACAGTTATTGGGCATAGATATGGACAACGAAGTGCTGGCCTGAGTTTGTCAATTCGTAGGCTTTGTCGTAGATGGTCAGCGTTCTGGATGACTCCTGAATGGTGTCCCCGACCTTGGCGTGTTTCCTGAACTCATCCCAGTCAATGACCGTGGTGCTAGTGCTGCCGCCGCTTTGCAGTGTGTTGCCATTGCTTTGATATTCCATGATAAAGCTCTCCATTGATGTGCCTTTGCCGCCGATTATTCGGCTGGCGGTGAAACCCGTAAGGAGGCAGTTACCGCTGCGTTTTCCTTGCGGGTAACGAGAGGCTAGACAATGAAAACGAGCTGCGTGGCTCTCAGAAATATCAAAAAACAGTCTCAGCAATCGGCCAGTACCAACTGGCCGAATTCGTACGTTAAGCGTTCATCACTTCCCGAATATCGGCAGCCAATTCCCTTACACGCTCTTCCTCGGTATCCCACGCACACATGAAGCGCGCACCGCCTTTGCCGATGAAGGTGTAGAAACGCCAGCCCTTGGCAGTCAGCGCTGCAATCGCGGGCTCGGAGAGTTGCAGGAACACGCCGTTGGCCTGTACCGGGAACATCAATTCCACGCCGGGAATATCCGCTACCAGGCTGCTCAGCAATTGCGCGCAATGGTTGGCGTGGCGTGCATGCTTGAGCCAGGCGTCATTTTCCAGCAGGCCCACCCATGGCGCAGAAAGAAAGCGCATTTTCGACGCCAACTGACCGGCCTGTTTGCAGCGGTAGTCGAAGTCTTCAGCCAGTTTGTGATTGAAGAACAGGATGGCTTCACCCACCGCCATGCCGTTTTTGGTACCACCAAAGCACAGCACGTCGACGCCGGCTTTCCAGGTCAGGTCGGCCGGGGAGCAACCCAGGAATGCGCAGGCGTTGGCGAAGCGTGCGCCGTCCATGTGCAGGTTCAGGCCCAGCTCCTTGCAGGTGGCGCTGATGGCACGGATTTCTTCCGGGGTGTACACGCTGCCGACTTCGGTGGCCTGGGTCAGGGTCACGACGCGGGGTTTGGGGTAGTGGATGTCCTGGCGCTTGAGGGCGATCTCACGGATCGACTCCGGGGTCAGCTTGCCGTTTTCGGTGCGGGCAACCAACAATTTGGAGCCGTTGGAGAAAAACTCCGGCGCGCCGCATTCGTCGGTCTCGACGTGGGCGGTTTCCGAGCAAATCACGCTATGGTAGCTCTGGCACAACGAGGACAGCGCCAGGGAGTTGGCAGCTGTACCGTTGAAGGCGAAGAACACCTCGCAGTCGGTCTCGAATAGATTGCGGAAACCGTCGGCGGCGCGGTGGGTCCATTCATCATCGCCGTAGGCACGTTGATGGCCCTGGTTGGCTTGTTCCATGGCGGCCCAGGCTTCCGGGCAGATGCCGGAATAGTTGTCGCTGGCAAATTGTTGGCTCTTGTCGGTCATGGCCCGTTCCTGTGGTCGATGTTGGTGCGCACTTTACCCAAGATTGCCGGGGGCACGCACGCACTGTAAATGCAAAGTCGTTGGGGAATTATGCACGGTACTGAAACCTTGCCTGTCGGACCTGTCCGAGATGGCGCTTTGGATCTGCTCAAGTGGCTGGCGCTGTTGAGTATGGTGCTCGATCATTTGCGCTATGTGGGGCTGAGCCTGGATGGGCTATATGTGCCGGGGCGCCTGGCGTTTCCATGGTTTTGCCTGGCGATTGCGGCTAATTTGCACCGTGTCCGTTACGCCCCAGTGACGGGCCATTGGCGCTACCTGGGTTGGTTGCTGCTGTTCAGCGTGATCAGCGAAGTGCCTTATCGGATGTTCATCGAAGATGCCGATACCTTGAACGTGTTGCCGACCCTGGCGCTGGGCATGCTGGTTGCCCGAGGTTGGCAGCAAAAGGCGTTGGTTGATCGAGGATTGGCGCTGATCGCCGTCACAATGGCGGCCGTGTTTTCACACCAGTTGATGTTCGGTTTCTTTGGTGTATTGCTGCCACTGGCGATATTGCTGGTGTTTCGCCGGCCCTGGTATTTCAGCGTGCTGCCGGGTTTAGTCTGCGTCGCCGCCAATCAGTGGCAGATTCTGCTCAATAGCGGCACGCTTGTGGCGCTGTCGGGGTTGGCTGCATGTCTGATTGCGCCGCTGGCAGGATTGGTCTTATTGCGACATGGCAAAAACGCCAACCCCCCCGCCATGCGACGCTGGGCCTATGCCCTGTATCCCATGCATTTTCTTCTGTTGCTACTCGTTCGCAAGCTCATTGCCTAGCCCTTGTAGGGGCGAGCTTGCTCGCGAAAAACGTCAACAATAACGCGGGCTGCCTGATTGAACGCGGCGCCCTCAGGTTTTTCGCGAGCAAGCTCGCTCCTACAGTTTGTAGGCACCCAGTTAGCATTTGCTCAGGCCATGTCGTAAACGCACCTTTGCGTGGCGTGCGCAGGCATTTGGCCCGCACGCGCCAGCCCTACCATCGCATCAAAGGGCCCTGCGAGGGCCTCAACAATACGAAAGGCTGGGAGAGACGCGATGTTCAGCAAACAAGACCAGATCCAGGGATATGACGACGCACTGCTGGCGGCGATGAATGCCGAGGAGCAGCGCCAGGAAGATCATATCGAGCTGATCGCGTCGGAGAACTACACCAGCAAGCGCGTGATGGAAGCTCAAGGCAGTGGCCTTACCAACAAATACGCCGAAGGCTACCCGGGCAAGCGCTACTACGGCGGCTGCGAGCATGTGGACAAGGTCGAAGCCCTGGCCATCGAGCGCGCCAAGCAGCTGTTCGGTGCCGATTACGCCAACGTGCAACCGCACTCCGGTTCCTCCGCCAACAGCGCCGTGTACCTGGCGCTGATCAATGCCGGCGACACTATTCTGGGCATGAGCCTGGCCCACGGCGGTCACCTGACCCACGGCGCCAAAGTGTCGTCCTCGGGCAAGCTGTATAACGCGGTGCAGTACGGCATCAACACCGACACCGGCCTGATCGACTACGACGAAGTCGAGCGCCTGGCGGTCGAGCACAAGCCGAAGATGGTTGTGGCAGGTTTCTCGGCCTACTCCAAGACCCTAGATTTTCCACGCTTTCGTCAGATCGCCGACAAGGTCGGCGCGCTGCTGTTCGTCGACATGGCCCACGTCGCCGGCCTGGTCGCCGCTGGCCTGTACCCGAACCCGCTGCCTTACGCCGACGTGGTCACCACCACCACTCACAAGACCCTGCGCGGTCCACGGGGCGGTTTGATCCTGGCCAAGGCCAACGAAGAAATCGAAAAGAAACTCAACGCTGCGGTATTCCCCGGCGCCCAGGGCGGCCCGCTGATGCACGTGATCGCTGGCAAGGCCGTGTGCTTCAAGGAAGCGCTGGAGCCCGGCTTCAAGGCTTACCAGCAGCAAGTGATCGATAACGCCCAGGCCATGGCCGAAGTGTTCATCAAGCGTGGCTACGATGTGGTCTCCGGCGGCACCGACAACCACCTGTTCCTGGTCAGCCTGATTCGCCAGGGGCTCACCGGCAAAGAGGCGGATGCCGCCCTCGGTCGCGCCCACATCACCGTCAACAAGAACGCGGTGCCGAATGACCCGCAGTCGCCGTTCGTGACCTCGGGCCTGCGCATCGGCACCCCGGCGGTGACCACCCGTGGCTTCAAAGTGCCGCAGTGCGTCGAGCTGGCCGGCTGGATCTGCGACATCCTCGACAACCTCGGCGACGCCGACGTCGAGGCCAACGTGGCCAAGCACGTGTCTGCCCTGTGCGCTGATTTCCCGGTTTATCGCTGAGCGCGGTTTTGGAGTAATGACTATGCAACGCTACTCAGGCTTCGGCCTCTTCAAGCACTCCCTCAGCCATCACGAAAACTGGCAGAAGATGTGGCGCACGCCGACCCCTAAAAAGGTCTACGACGTGGTCATCGTCGGCGGCGGCGGGCATGGTCTGGCGACCGCTTACTACCTGGCCAAGGAACACGGCATCACCAACGTGGCGGTGGTCGAGAAAGGCTGGCTGGGCGGCGGTAACACCGCGCGCAACACCACCATCGTGCGTTCCAACTACCTGTGGGACGAGTCGGCGCACCTGTACGAACACGCTATGAAACTCTGGGAAGGTTTGTCCCAGGACCTGAACTACAACGTGATGTTCTCCCAGCGTGGCGTGTACAACCTGTGCCACACCCTGCAGGACATCCGTGACTCCGAACGCCGCGTGAGCGCCAACCGCCTCAACGGTGTGGACGGCGAGCTGCTGAATGCCCAGCAAGTGGCCGACGAAATCCCGTATCTGGATTGCTCCAAGAACACCCGTTACCCCGTGCTCGGCGCCACCGTGCAACGTCGCGGCGGCGTGGCCCGTCACGATGCCGTGGCCTGGGGCTTTGCTCGCGCTGCCGACGCCTTGGGCGTGGACCTGATCCAGCAGACCGAAGTGATCGGGTTCCGCAAGGAAAACGGCGTGTGCATCGGTGTGGAAACCAACAAGGGCTTTATCGGCGCCAAGCGCGTCGGTGTGGTCACTGCCGGTAACTCCGGGCACATGGCCTCGCTGGCGGGCTTTCGCCTGCCGATCGAATCCCACCCGCTGCAAGCGTTGGTGTCGGAGCCGATCAAGCCGATTATCGACAGCGTGATCATGTCCAACGCGGTGCACGGTTACATCAGCCAGTCCGACAAGGGCGACCTGGTGATCGGCGCCGGTATCGACGGCTACAACGGTTACGGCCAGCGCGGTTCGTACCCGGTGATCGAGCACACCATCCAGGCCATCGTCGAGATGTTCCCGGTGCTGTCGCGGGTGCGCATGAACCGCCAGTGGGGCGGCATCGTCGACACCACGCCGGACGCCTGCCCGATCATCTCCAAGACGCCGGTACCGAACATGTTCTTCAACTGCGGTTGGGGCACCGGTGGCTTCAAGGCCACCCCAGGCTCAGGCAACGTGTTTGCCGCCAGCCTGGCCAAGGGTGAAATGCACCCGCTGGCCGCACCTTTTTCCATCGACCGTTTCCACAACGGTGCGTTGATCGACGAACACGGCGCTGCGGCCGTCGCCCACTAACAGGAGAAATCCCCTATGTTGCATATCTTCTGTCCTCACTGTGGCGAACTGCGCTCCGAAGAGGAATTCCACGCGTCCGGCCAAGCGCACATCCCGCGCCCGCTGGACCCGAATGCCTGCACCGACGAGCAGTGGGGCGACTACATGTTCTTTCGCGATAACCCGCGCGGCCTGCACCACGAACTGTGGATCCATGCCGCCGGTTGCCGTCAGTATTTCAACGCCACCCGCGACACTGTGACCTACGAAATTCTTGAAACCTACAAGATCGGTGAGAAGCCTCAGTTCACCGCCAAGGCCTCTGGAGAGAAGGTATGAGCCAGATCAATCGCCTGTCCAACGGTGGCCGCATCGACCGTAATAAAGCCCTGACGTTTACGTTCAACGGTCAGAGCTACAAGGGCTTTGAAGGCGACACCCTGGCCGCAGCCCTGCTGGCCAACGGTGTCGACATCATAGGCCGCAGCTTCAAATATTCGCGCCCACGGGGCATCTTCGCCGCGGGCGCCGAAGAGCCGAACGCGGTGCTGCAGATCGGCGCCACCGAAGCCACGCAGATCCCCAACGTGCGCGCCACCCAACAGGCGCTGTACCAAGGCTTGGTTGCTACCAGCACCAACGGCTGGCCGAGCGTGAACAACGACATGATGGGGATTCTCGGCAAGGTCGGCGGCAAGCTGATGCCGCCGGGTTTCTACTACAAAACCTTCATGTACCCGCAATCGTTCTGGATGACCTACGAGAAGTACATCCGCAAGGCGGCGGGCCTTGGTCGCTCGCCCACCGAGAACGACCCGGACACCTACGACAACTTCAACCGTCATTGCGACGTGCTGGTCGTGGGCGCAGGCCCTGCGGGCCTCGCGGCTGCGCTGGCCGCTGCGCGCAGCGGTGCCCGTGTGATCATCGCCGACGAGCAGGAAGAGTTCGGTGGTTCGCTGCTCGATTCCCGCGAAAGCCTCGACGGCAAGCCGGCCACTGAATGGGTTGCCAGCGTCATTGCCGAATTGAAAGCGCTGCCGGACGTGGTGCTGCTGCCCCGCGCCACCGTCAACGGTTACCACGACCATAACTTCCTGACCATTCACGAGCGTCTCACCGACCATCTCGGTGACCGTGCGCCGATTGGGGTGGTGCGTCAGCGTATCCACCGCGTACGTGCCAAGCGTGTGGTGCTGGCCACCGGTGCGTGCGAGCGTCCGCTGGTGTATGGCAACAACGATGTGCCGGGCAATATGCTCGCGGGTGCGGTGTCTACCTACGTGCGTCGCTACGGCGTGGCACCGGGTAAAAAGCTGCTGCTGTCGACCAACAACGATCATGCCTACCGCGTTGCGCTGGATTGGTTCGATGCGGGCCTCACCGTTGTTGCGGTGGCCGATGCGCGCCACAACCCACGCGGGGCTCTGGTTGAAGAAGCTCGCGCCAAAGGCATTCGCATCCTCACCGGCAGCGCCGTGATCGAGGCCCGTGGCAGTAAGCACGTGACCGGTGCCCGCGTGGCAGCCATCGACGTCAAGGCGCACAAAGTCACCAGCCCCGGCGAGTGGCTGGACTGCGACCTGGTCGCCAGCTCCGGCGGTTACAGCCCGGTGGTGCACCTGGCCTCGCACCTGGGCGGCAAGCCGACCTGGCGTGAAGATATCCTCGGGTTTGTACCGGGCGAAGCACCGCAAAAACGCGTGTGCGTGGGTGGCATCAACGGTGTCTACGGCCTTGGCGATTCCCTCGCCGATGGCTTTGAAGGCGGCGTGCGTGCGGCCAGCGAAGCCGGTTTTGCCCCGGTTGAAGGCACGCTGCCAAAAGCCTTGAGCCGTCTTGAAGAACCCACCCTGGCGCTGTTCCAGGTGCCCCACGAAAAAGCTACCGCACGGGCGCCAAAGCAATTTGTCGACCTGCAAAACGACGTGACCGCCGCCGCCATCGAACTGGCCACCCGCGAAGGTTTCGAGTCGGTGGAGCACGTCAAACGCTACACCGCGCTGGGCTTCGGCACTGACCAGGGCAAGCTGGGTAACGTCAACGGCCTGGCCATCGCCGCCCGTTCGTTGAACGTGACCATCCCGCAGATGGGCACCACCATGTTCCGTCCCAACTACACGCCGGTGACGTTCGGCGCCGTAGCGGGCCGTCACTGTGGGCATATCTTCGAGCCGGTACGCTACACCGCGCTGCAGGCCTGGCACGTGAAGAACGGCGCCGAGTTTGAAGACGTCGGCCAGTGGAAACGCCCGTGGTATTTCCCGCGTAACGGTGAAGACCTGCACGCCGCAGTGAAGCGTGAATGCCTGGCCGTGCGTGACAGTGTCGGCCTGTTGGACGCGTCCACCCTCGGCAAGATCGACATTCAGGGCCCGGATGCCCGCGAGTTCCTCAACCGCATCTACACCAACGCCTGGACCAAGCTCGACGTGGGCAAGGCGCGCTACGGCCTGATGTGCAAGGAAGACGGCATGGTCTTCGACGACGGCGTGACGGCCTGTCTGGCCGACAACCACTTCCTGATGACCACCACCACCGGCGGCGCCGCCCGCGTGCTGCAGTGGCTGGAAATCTACCAGCAGACCGAATGGCCGGACCTCAAGGTGTACTTCACCTCGGTCACCGACCATTGGGCAACCATGACCCTGTCGGGCCCCAACAGCCGCAAGCTGCTCAGTGAAGTCACCGACATCGACCTGGACAAGGACGGCTTCCCGTTCATGACCTGGAAGGAAGGCCTGGTGGGCGGCGTGCCGGCGCGAGTGTTCCGTATCTCGTTTACCGGTGAGCTGTCGTACGAAGTCAACGTGCAGGCCGACTACGCCATGGGTGTGCTGGAAAAGATCGTCGAGGCCGGCAAAAAGTACAACCTGACCCCGTACGGCACCGAGACCATGCACGTACTGCGCGCTGAGAAGGGCTTCATCATCGTCGGGCAAGACACCGACGGCTCGATGACCCCGGACGACCTGAACATGGGCTGGTGCGTTGGCCGTACCAAGCCGTTCTCGTGGATCGGCTGGCGCGGGATGAACCGTGAAGACTGCGTGCGTGAAGAGCGTAAGCAGTTGGTGGGGCTCAAGCCGATCGACCCGAACGTGTGGCTGCCGGAAGGCGCGCAGTTGGTGTTCGATCCGAAGCAGACGATTCCGATGAAGATGGTGGGTCACGTTACCTCAAGTTATGCGCATAACTCCCTGGGCTATTCGTTTGCCATGGGTGTGGTGAAGGGCGGCTTGAAGCGCATCGGTGAGCGGGTGTTCTCGCCGCAAGCGGATGGCAGCGTGATCGAAGCCGAGATTGTGTCTTCGGTGTTCTTTGACCCCAAAGGTGATCGGCAGAACGTCTGACACCTGATCGTTCCCACGCTCTGCGTGGGAATGCATTCCGGGGCGCTCTGCGCCCCAAGGGCGGACGCAGAGCGTCCATGGCGGCATTCCCACGCAGAGCGTGGGAACGATCAACAGAATTCAGAACAGGTGCTTTATGACAGCAGCCAATGTTTACCAACAACGCCCCACCACCGGCGCCAAGGCCGAGTCGTCGCTGCACCATGCCGACCTCGCCAGCCTGGTCGGCAAGGGCCGCAAGAATGCCGGCGTGACCGTGCGTGAAAAGAAACTCCTCGGCCACCTGACTATCCGCGGCGATGGCCATGATGCCGCCTTCGCCGCCGGCGTACACAAGGCCGTCGGTATCGAACTGCCAGGCCCGCTGAGCGTGGTCTTCAAAGGTGAAACCAGCCTTCAGTGGCTCGGCCCGGATGAGTGGCTGTTGATCGTGCCGAGCGGTGAAGAGTTTGCCGCCGAGCAAAACCTGCGCGCCGCCCTGGGCGACCTGCATATCCAGATCGTCAACGTCAGCGGCGGCCAGCAGATTCTTGAACTGAGCGGCCCGAATGTGCGCGATGTGCTGATGAAGTCCACCAGCTACGACGTACACCCCAACAACTTCCCGGTCGGCAAAGCCGTGGGTACGGTGTTCGCCAAGTCGCAACTGGTGATCCGTCATACGGCTGAAGACACCTGGGAACTGCTGATCCGTCGCAGCTTCTCGGATTACTGGTGGTTGTGGTTGCAGGATGCCTCGGCTGAGTTCGGCCTGAGCGTTGTCGCATGATGATCATTCCCACGCTCCGCGTGGGAATGCATACCGGGACGCTCTGCGTCCCAAAAGCGGACGCAGAGCGTCCATGGCGGCATTCCCACGCAAAGCGTGGGAACGATCAGCCTGAGGAGTGACCCATGAGCCGCGCACCCGATACATGGATTTTGACCGCCGACTGCCCCAGCGTGCTCGGCACGGTGGACGCGGTCACCCGCTACCTGTTTGAGCAAGGCTGCTACGTCACCGAGCACCATTCGTTTGATGACCGCCTCTCGAGTCGGTTTTTCATTCGTGTTGAGTTCCGTCAGCCTGACGGCTTTGACGAACAGGCGTTCCGCGATGGCTTGGCCACCCGTGGTGAAGCCTTTGGCATGATCTTCGAACTGACGGCGCCGAACTACCGGCCCAAAGTGGTGATCATGGTCTCCAAGGCCGATCACTGCCTCAACGACCTGCTGTATCGCCAGCGCATCGGCCAGCTGTCGATGGACGTAGTCGCGGTGGTGTCCAACCATCCCGATCTGAAGCCCTTGGCTGATTGGCACCAGATTCCCTACTACCATTTCCCCCTCGACCCCAACGACAAACCGTCCCAGGAGCGCCAGGTGTGGCAAGTGGTGGAAGACACCGGCGCCGAACTGGTGATCCTTGCGCGCTACATGCAAGTGCTGTCACCAGAGCTGTGCCGCAAGCTGGACGGCAAGGCCATCAACATTCACCACTCATTGCTGCCGGGCTTCAAGGGCGCCAAGCCTTATCACCAGGCGTACAACAAGGGCGTGAAACTGGTGGGCGCCACGGCGCATTACATCAACAACGATCTGGATGAAGGGCCGATCATCGCCCAGGGCGTGGAAGTGGTGGATCACAGCCACTATCCCGAGGATTTGATTGCCAAGGGGCGGGATATCGAAGGGCTCACATTGGCGCGGGCGGTGGGGTATCACATCGAGCGGCGGGTGTTCTTGAACGCCAATCGCACCGTCGTTCTTTAGATCCCTATCGCAGGCAAGCCAGCTCCCATTCCTGAATGTGTGAACCCGATCCACTGTGGGAGCTGGCTTGCCTGCGATGAGGCCCTTACAAGCAACACAAGAAACAGCATCTGTACCCGAGCACTTAACGCGCTGCCCCAAGGGCAACGCAGTTCCATAAAAACAACAGCGAGGTGAAAGCATGTCTGGTAATCGTGGTGTCGTGTATCTCGGCAACGGTAAGGTCGAAGTACAGAAAATCGACTATCCCAAAATGCAGGACCCCCGTGGCAGGAAGATTGAGCACGGCGTCATCCTGCGCGTGGTCTCTACCAACATCTGCGGCTCCGACCAACACATGGTGCGTGGGCGCACCACGGCCCAGACCGGCCTGGTGCTCGGTCATGAAATCACCGGTGAAGTCATCGAGAAGGGCAGCGACGTCGAGAACCTGAAAATCGGCGACCTGGTGTCCGTGCCGTTCAACGTCGCGTGCGGCCGCTGCCGTTCGTGCAAGGAACAACACACCGGCGTCTGCCTGACCGTCAACCCGGCCCGTGCCGGTGGCGCCTACGGCTACGTGGACATGGGCGACTGGACCGGCGGCCAGGCCGAGTACGTGCTGGTGCCGTATGCCGACTTCAACCTGCTGAAACTGCCGGACCGTGACAAGGCCATGGAGAAAATCCGTGACCTGACCTGCCTCTCCGACATCCTGCCCACTGGCTACCACGGCGCTGTTACTGCCGGCGTCGGCCCAGGCAGCACTGTCTACATCGCGGGTGCCGGCCCGGTGGGTCTGGCGGCTGCCGCCTCCGCTCGCTTGCTGGGTGCAGCGGTGGTGATCATCGGCGACGTCAACTCGATCCGCCTGGCCCACGCCAAGGCCCAGGGTTTTGAAGTGGTCGACCTGTCCACCGACACCCCGCTGCACGAACAAATCGCCGCGTTATTGGGCGAGCCCGAAGTGGACTGCGCCGTTGACTGCGTGGGCTTCGAAGCACGCGGTCACGGCCACGACGGCGTCAAGGCCGAAGCCCCGGCCACCGTGCTCAACTCGCTGATGGGCGTGGTACGTGTGGCAGGCAAGATCGGTATCCCAGGCCTGTATGTGACCGAAGATCCAGGTGCTGTCGATGCCGCCGCAAAAATGGGCAGCCTGAGCATTCGCTTTGGTCTGGGCTGGGCCAAATCCCACAGCTTCCACACCGGGCAGACGCCAGTGATGAAGTACAACCGCCAACTGATGCAGGCGATCATGTGGGACCGTATCAACATCGCTGAGATCGTCGGCGTGCAGGTGATCAGCCTTGATGATGCGCCACGTGGCTATGGCGAGTTCGATGCGGGTGTACCGAAGAAGTTTGTGATTGATCCGCACAAGCTGTTCAGTGCGGCGTAAAGGCAAAGCAAACAAAGGGCGACCCGCGGGTCGCCCTTTGTTTAACAAAGACGCGCCTCATTCTCGCGATGAGCTGCCAAGGCTCACCTGCCCGGGTGCAAGACCAAAAACTTCTACGCCCTCGGCGTTGGCATGGCCCACCTCTACGATCCGGCGTTCAATCGGCTGGCCCTCGCCTTTACGGTAAATCACGACCATTTCACTGCCTTCCTGGCTTATCGCTTCGGGCGCCACGATGATGGCCTGTTCATTGTGGTAGGCCGTGATGTTCAGGCGTGCGCTCATACCGGGACGGATACGCTTGGCCTGTCCTGGCGTCAATGCCGCCACGCTCAGTGTGACGGGAAACAGTGCACTGTTGCCGGGGTCATCGCTGGGCAAGGCCAAGTTGCCGACCGCTTGCACATGGCCAAGCAGCGGCTCGCCGAGAAATCCATCACCCAGGATTTCAACGCGCTGTCCCGGTTGCAGTTGGTTGATATCCAGCTCGGATGCCGTAGTGACGATCTTCAGTGTTTCGGTATTGGCCAAACCCAGCAGAGCCTGATTCTGACTGACCCTTGAGCCGGTCTGTACGAGAGGCGTTACTCCGGCCCCTTGTGCGGCATTTACAGGAACAATAACGCCGGTGAACGGTGCTACCACGACCTGTTTGGCAATCAACCGTTGCAGCTGTTCGTACCTCACCGTGGCATTGGTCAGCTCCATTTCGGCAATCTGCCGAGCCTGGCCTTTCCCTTCGTCTAATAACGCGTTCAGCTCGTTTTGAGCGCTGCTGCGTTCAAGTCGTTGCAACTTCGTTTGCTGCTCCAGTTCGTCAAGTTCGTTGCGCGCAATAATGCCGCGTTCGAACAGATGGCGGTTTTCTCGTAGCCTGCCTTCCAGGTTGCTCAGTGAGATGTCGGCGGTGCGTAACGCACGACGCGCTCGTGTGACTTGAGTGCCGTTTTCCCAATTGTTCAACTCGTGCACGGTTCGTTGGGCTTTGAGTTGCCCGGACAGGGCTTCGCGTAACTGCAGCTCGATCAGCGTAGGGTCCATGCTCAGAAGCGCTTGGCCTTTCTGTACCCACTGGCCCTGTTCGGCTTCGAGGGACTGGATAACGCCTTCGAATGGTGCGTTGAGCACGATGGTTTGGATAGGCTCGAATTTTCCGACCAGGCCGATATGTAGCGTCATTGGCTTGGTTTGCACGCTCACCCATTGCGGTGCGGGGGGCGGCGCAATCGCAACTTTTTTCACGATCAATGCAGCGCCAATCAACGCTATCAGCATCATCGAACCTATGCGCCAATAGTGCGAGTGACAGGCCTTTTCAGTGTGGGCCTTCAAGTGCAATCTCCCATTTTTCCAAGGTCATGCCGAGGGTTTCGTCCAATTGCGTCTGGGCGTTCAGATAAGCGATGAGTGCGTTGATACGTGCATTTTCCGCATCGCGCAGATCGTTTTCGAAACTGATGATTTGAAAATTGCTGGAGCGCCCGACGCTGAGTTTTTCGCGCTCGATGTCCAGCTTGCGCGTGGACAGTTCGTTGGCACGCAGGGCGATTTCATATTGACGCCAGCGGGTGCCCAGTTCGCGCACTACGTTGCTGACGTTGCGTTCCAATTCTTGACGGGCGTCGGCGATTAGCAACTGCTGTTGTTCTACATTGATACGCGCACGTGTCTGCGCTTGGCGGGTGCTGATGTCGCCAATGGGGATTTCCAACTGAAGGCCGGTATAGCTTTCCCAGCGCCGAGCAGAGCCGGTGCCTGGGTGCTCACGCACCTGACTGGCACCCGCCACCAGAGAGAGGTCCCAGCGAGCGGCATCCTTGGCGAGGATCATGTCCAACGCGGCCTGCTGGCCATTGAGCAATGTGGAGAGGTACTGAGGTTGCTGAGCTTGCGCCAGGTGTATGGCTTGTGGCAGATCGACCTCCAGTGGAGTTGCCTGTACGGCCTCGGTGGCCTGAATGTTCGTGGACAAATCCAGTGCCAGCAGGCGCAGCAGGGCGAGGCGTTGAATATCCAGCTGGTTTTGCGCTTCTTCGACACTCAGTTCCTGGACGGCGATGTCAGCTTCGGTCTGCACGATTTCAAATTGAGCCATGCGCCCGGCGTTGATCAGTGCTTTGTTCACCGTCAACAAGGCCTGCGCCCTTTGAAGCGACGCCTGGACGATGCCCAGTTGCTCCTGAGCCCTGATCAGCTCCCGATAGGTTGTGATGATGGTGGAGACCGTTTGAGAAATATTCGCCTTGAGGTTCAGGCGGTTGGCTTGCTCTGACAGTCTTGCGAGCCGCAGGGGGGCGGTGGTGACATCCGGGCCGGATCCGCGCAATAACGGTTGGATTATTTCCAGGTTTATCCCGTCGCTGCGCAGGTGGCCCACCTGCTCGGAATGGTTGAGCTGCTGGGTCCATCCCACGTTCAAGCGCGTGCCGTACTGTCCGAGCAACGTAGCCGTGGGGGTAAGTGCGAGTTGACGAGCTTGGTCTTCGCTGCTTCTGATGTTTGTGTATTCACTCTTGAGCAAGAGTTTTGGCTTGAACGCGTCCTCAGCCACGCGCAGGTCGAATTTTTGGCCCTCCCTTTGCAAGTAAGCGCTGCGTATTTCACGGTTGTTGCGCAGGCCAAGGTAAAGGGCATCCGCCAGACTCATGCCGATAGTCTGCTCGCTTAACAGCGAGGAGGCTTTGGCATTCTGGACACACAAGAAAAACGCTGCGGTCAGCACCAGGTATCTACTCGTCTTCACGCAGCGCTTCCACAGGTTGTAGCCGCGAGGCGGAAAGGGCGGGGTAAAGCCCAAAAAACATACCGACTACTATCGCGCTGCCAATGCCCAACGGCACCGACATTGGCGACAGCGCGAAGCTCCATCCCGATACACGGGCATAAATGAGGGCCAAGCCGACGCCCAGGATGGCTCCGGTAAGTGCTCCCAAGGTGGTCATGGTCAGAGCTTCGATCATGAACAGGTTGCGGATATCGCGGGGACGAGCGCCCATGGCCATGCGCAAACCGATTTCTCGACGCCGTTGCGCGATGCTCATCAGCATGACGTTCATCACCCCGACACCACTGGTGATAAGCGAAATGCCAGCGAGGGCGGCTAGCAGATAGGTGAAGGTTCGATTCTGTTGGGACAGGCCGTCGATGATCTGCTGGGGGACCAGAACGTCGATGTCCTGGCCGGGAAATAGCTGTCTTAATCCGTGTTTGAAGTCGGACGCCACGCTACCCATAGGACGCGCGCCCGGAGCACGTGCGAAAACGTGGGTGACTGGCGCCCAAGCTTGTAGTCGGCTGACACCTTGCAGTGGAATAAACATGGAGGTGTTGGGGTCGAACGGAGCAATCGCCGACGCAAACCGTGGATGCAGAACGCCTATGACTTGGAACAGTGCATGTTGCACTCGTAGTGTGTCGCCTATGCGCACCGGCGTGCCAGCGCTGGAGAGTTCATCGGCGAGCTGGCGGCCTATCACTGCATGAGTGGCTTGGTCATCGAATTCGCTCAGAAAACGCCCTTCATGCACTTCCAAGCCCAACGCCTGTTTCAGTGGGGGCGTTGAGCCGATCAGTTGGATAGAAATGTCGCGCCCCTTGAACGTCACTGAGTTGCCCATCAGGGCAACGGGTGCAATGTTCACTAAATCAGGGACTTTATTGCGCAGTTGAGTAATGCCTGCGGGCAGCGGCGAGGTTTGCCTCGTATCTGCGGCATTTGAAACCTGTGCAACTAGTGTATCGACACCCATTCCCTGGAAGATTGCAGCGGCTTCTTCGGCGGCGTTGTGACCGATATTGATGAGGGCGACCACCGAGCAGCTCCCCATGACGACGCCGAGAAGGGTGAGCACTGCGCGTTTGCCCAAGGTCCGCAGGTTTGTTCTGACGTCATGTATCAGGTCGCGAAAAGTTTGGCTCCCGCCGCTCATCAGTTCTGACACGGTTCGTGCTCACGCAGGGTTCGGTCCTGAACGAAGAGTTGTCTGTCCAGGCGCGCGGCGATGTCTAAATCATGGGTGACGACAATCAGCGTGACGCGGTGCTCACGATTGATTGCCAGCAACAATTCCAGAATGTCGTTTGCCGTGCGGCTGTCCAGATTGCCAGTGGGCTCGTCCGCGAGAATCAGGGAAGGCTCCCCCACGAGAGCTCGCGCAATTGCGACTCGCTGTCGTTGGCCGCCAGACAGATCGGCGGGGAGGTGATGTGCCCGGTGGCTGAGGCCGACCTGGTCGAGTCTGTGCATGGCACGCTGCAGGGCTACTCGCCGGCCAAGGCCACGGTAGGAGAGAGGCAAGGCGACGTTGTCCAGTGCGCTGAGGCGTGGCATCAGGTTGAAGTTCTGGTAGATGAAACCTAGGTGTCGGTTGCGTAACACGGCCAGTTGATCCGGTGTCGCCTTGGATGTGTCGTGTCCGTAAAACTCATACCGCCCTTCATCAGCCCGGTCCAAGAGGCCGAGTATGTTAAGTAATGTGCTCTTACCTGAGCCCGAAGTGCCAAGCACGGCACAGTGGTCACCTGCGTATATCTGCAAGTTTATGTTCTCAAGAATTGAGATGGGCTGTTTGGCAAGTTGATAATGCTTGCATACGCCCTGCAGCGAGAGGGCGAGCGGGGGGGCAGGAATCACGAGCATTTGAAGTTCAGGATGTTCGATAAAGGAGGCGGGATCGCGACAATGTATTTGACTGTTCGCATGCAAACAAAAAACCGTGTGCGAGTTGTCTTTTCATTGGGCTAGGTGCCTGACGCCGGTGCTTTTGTAAATGCAAGAGCACCAGCGGCGAACAATCAGCGGCTTAGATCGATATAAAGCATCTAGGGTCGGACCCGGACTTATCAAATATCATCTCAATTTCTGCACTTCGCAAACCGGGGTTATAGTTGGCCATTTTCAAATCATGCCATTGCCTGTCCTGCTTCATGGCATCTGCTGACTTTGTCACGCGGGTTTCATTTCGGCTGACGGTCTTGATATTGACATTGGCTTTGCTTCTGTCGGTGTGCCCGTCGGTTTTCACAATTCGGTACTTGTCTACGCGCACGTAATGTATGGTACTTCCGCTACCGGCAATAACGCCTTGAACGTAGCCGACAAAATTCCCGGTGCTGCATGAACGAGAAAATGCTGATTCAGTGACAGCTTGATTTGAGAAAGAATTTCCAATCGGAACAGTGATGGTGCCGATAGCGCTCGCTAACCCGCTCGCACTTGCAACGGCCGGAAGGCCGAACAGCGCAATTGCAAGTAGTCCGGGTTTTAAGAAGGATTTAAACATGTCGTTCTCCGAAAAATTCATTGCTGTTTTCGGCACTTCGTGAGGGGCCTGGCCCGTGGCTTGGTTGTTGTTAGAACGGGTTGGCTGCAGTCTGATAGTTTTCTATTGTTAGTTAAGTAGGACTTGTCTGAGGTTTGCTATTTCCAGCAAACCCGCTTCTACAGGTTCTTTGGAAACTGCCAGTTGATGCGCAAGCAAACAAAGGGCGACCTTCGAGTCGCCCTTTGCATCACTTAAGCGCCGTCAACCGCAAATAGGGATCGGCCACCTCACCGTTTTTTATCAAACGTTTTCCACCGTAATCACAGTGCACCTTACCGTCGCGCACGTTGATGGCTTCTGCCTGCAGTGCGTATTCCGGGTCCAGAAAATCATCGTTGGTCCCGGCGGTTTGCCCCGTCCATGTTTTGCCTTGGGTTTGGGCTGAATACTGATAGCCCTCGCCATAGGGCGGCGGCAGGTCGGGGTCTGTGTAGGGTTTTGAATGGATGTCGCTGACGGCAGGGCATTGGCCCGTGTCGACGGCCGCGTTGCGGGCTGGCAGGTTGTAGGCGGTGACTAGGGAAAAGAGATTAGGTACCCATCCGATCATCGTTATAACTCCTTGTCCACGAGGTAGTCCTCCCTGCTCTGCGTTGGGAGGCCGATCTGGGTGGGGCGTTACACGGGTTAGGTTCCTTGGAAGCTGCTACAGCAGGTTACGGGACATGCAACGGGTCGGCCGGTGAGTCTGCAAATGAGACCATCTCTGGGAGCAGGCTCGCCCGCGAAGGCGATGTGTCAGTCACTGCATTATCGCTTTCGCAGGCAAGCCAGTTCCCACATTTGATCTTTGTTGCTTTGAACATTGCGTTCGCTTAACGGATCGGCATCAGGGCAAGCCCACTCCTACATTTAAACCGAGTGTCAGCCGGTGATTAGCGCGTGGCCAGGGCGCCTTGGTAGACGGTCGGCCCTGTCGGTTGCTTGCTCACCGAGCCACCCTTGGTTTCCGAACTCACCATCAGCTCCACCGGCTTGCTGATGCTTTCTTGCTGGCGCGGATTCAGGCCGATGATGCCTTTGCCATCCTCCGGCAGCAGGCCAAGGGATACCGGAGTGCCGTCTTTGGGAATCGCCCAGAGTTCAAGGCTTTGGTCCGGTGCAGGCGCCGTGGAGGCAATCGGCTGGACTTCCAGGTAATCCTTGTGGGCCATGATTTGTGCGGCTGGCTGCTGGGTCGTGGTCACCAATGTCGCCGCGGATTTGACGCTGTCCTGGGTGTAGAGCGCGCCGCCGATACCGGCAACCACCACCACGCAGGCGCCGATGAACAGGCGAGGGCGGCTCCAGAACGCAGGCTTGTGCTCAATCACTGGGGGTTGGATCGCAGTCATAAGTCTCTTCTCGACAAATTTTGTAGTCAGTTCATGGACCCGCTTATCCCCGATGGGTTCCTCAGGGGCTCCGGAACAACCGACGGGATACCCAGTCCAACGCCTGCGTTTACCCCTATACCCAGAGGTTGTTTCGATGAAGATTTCACGCGGTTTTGCCCTGTCCTGCCTGTTGACCGTGGCCGCCGGCCCGGTGTTCGCCGCAGGTTTCAGCCTTGGCGATGCAGCCAATGCCATTTCCGGCATGCAGGGTGGCAACAACAAGGCTGCCGCCGCCGCGCCCACCTCGGAGACGGCCGACCTGCTGACGGCCTTGACCTCGCAACTGAACATCACCCCCGAGCAAGCAGTGGGCGGCACGGGCGCCATGCTGGGTCTGGCCAAGAACAAACTGAGCGGCAATGACTTCTCGCAGCTGAGTAACAGTGTGCCGGGCCTCGACAAGCTGTCGGGTGATAACGCATTGGGCAGCCTCGGTGCCTTGAGCGGGATGCTCGGCCAAACCGGTGGCAGCAAGACCAGCGGCCTGGACGGCCTGTTGGGCAACGTGAAAAGCACCAATGACTTGAACACCGCCTTCAGCGCATTGGGCATGGACAGCGGCATGGTCGGCCAGTTTGCCCCGGTGATCCTGAAATACCTGGGCGGCGAGGGGGCCAGCAGTTCCGTGCTGGGCAAATTGGCTCAGGCCTGGGGTACCGGCAGCTAAGGCTCTTGGCGCAGTTGTTCGATGCGCGCATCCTTTTCCATCCAGAGCTGGTTGACCCAGTTCTGGACGGTCTGGCGAAACGCCGGATCGTTCTCGTAATCCCCTTGCCACAACGCCGGGTCCAGTTCGCGGGTACGGATATCCACGATCACCTTCGGCACTGCGCCGCTGATCAAGTCCCAGAACCCCGGAATCTTTTGCTGCGGATACACCACGGTCACGTCGAGGATCGCGTCCAGTTGTTCGCCCATCGCCGCGAGCACAAATGCCACGCCGCCCGCCTTGGGCTTGAGCAATCGGGTAAACGGTGACGCCTGCTGCTTGCGCTTGGCCTCGTTGAACCGCGTGCCCTCCAGGTAATTGACCACCGTGACCGGCTGGCGCTTGAACAGCTCGCAGGCCTCTTTGGTGATCTTCAAATCCTGCCCCGCCAGCTCCGGGTGCTTGGCCAGGAACGCCTTGGTGTAGCGTTTCATAAAGGGGTAATCCAGCGCCCACCAGGCCAGGCCGAGGAAGGGCACCCAGATCAGTTCTTTTTTCAGGAAGAACTTGAAGAACGGCGTGCGCCGGTTCAATGCCTGGATCAGCGCGGGAATATCGACCCAGGATTGGTGGTTGCTGATCACCAGGTAAGAGGTATCGCCGCGCAGGTCTTCGCCACCGCGAATATCCCATTGGGTGGGGATGCACGCGGCGAAGATCAGCTTGTCGATCTCGGCCCAGGTTTCGGCGATCCACATCACCGCCCATGAGGCATAGTCACGCGAGCGCCCTGGCGCCACCAGCTTGAGCAGGGCGAAGACCATCAAGGGGCCGATCAGGATCAGCGTGTTGAATAACAGCAGCAGTGTAACCAGACAGCCGGTGAGCAGGCGGCGCATAAGCAACTCTTGGAATTCTGTGGGCGGGCCATGATAAGCAAGGTGAGTCTAGAGGCCAAATCGCAAATTGCCCGACGAATGTTTCACACTGTGCGCGATATGCTCGGTCATCCAACTAAGTGCTGTGTTTGCGGTCTAGACTCCGCCCACTTCTTTCGAGGAAATCCTGCCGTGAAATTGCTCCTTGCCGCGTTCGCCCTGGTTGCTGTGCCTGTCATGGCCGCCGAACCGACCCTTTACGGTCGCTACGAATACATCCAGTTGCCGGAGATCGGCCAGACGTTCAAGGCCAAGATGGACACCGGCGCGCTGACTGCCTCGCTGTCGGCGCGCGACATCGAAACCTTTCAGCGCGACGGCGATGACTGGGTGCGCTTCCGCCTCGGCGGTGAAGACGCGGGTAACAAGGTCTATGAGCACAAGGTATCGCGCATCAGCAAGATCAAGAGCCGCGCCGACGAAGATGATGACAAGGACGAAGCCAGTGTGGCCAAGCGCCCGGTGATCGATCTGGAGATGTGCCTGGGCGACGTCAAGCGCACCGTCGAGGTCAACCTCACCGACCGCAGCAGCTTCAACTACCCGCTGCTGATCGGCGCCAAGGCCCTGCGTGAATTTGGCGCTGCGGTAAACCCGGCACGTCGCTACACTGCCGACAAACCGGACTGCTGATTGAGCCCATGCCGCACATCCTGATTGTCGAAGACGAAGCGGCGATAGCCGACACGCTGATCTTTGCCCTGCAAGGCGAAGGCTTCACCACCACCTGGCTGACGCTCGGCCAGGCGGCGCTGGAGCATCAGCGCCAGACCCCGGCCGACCTGGTCATCCTCGACATCGGCCTGCCGGACATCACCGGCTTTGAAACCTGCAAGCAATTGCGCCGCTTCAGCGAAGTGCCGGTGATGTTCCTCAGTGCCCGGGATGCGGAGATCGACCGGGTGGTAGGGCTGGAGATCGGTGCCGACGATTATGTGGTCAAGCCTTTCAGCCCGCGGGAAGTGGCGGCGAGGGTCAGGGCGATTCTCAAGCGGGTCGGCCCGTGTGTGGCGCCAACCCTGTTCCAAGTGGATCTGGAACGCATGCAGATTCTTTATCGCGGCCAACCCTTGAGCCTCACGCGGCATGAGTTCCGCCTGCTGCAAAGTCTGCTGGACCAACCCGAGCGCGTGTTCAGCCGCGAGCAACTGCTGGACGCGGTGGGCGTACCCGTTGATGCCGGTTACGAGCGCAATATCGACAGCCATATCAAGAGTGTGCGCAGCAAACTCAGGAGTGTGGCGGCGGATGCCGAGCCGATCCAGACCCATCGTGGCCTCGGCTATAGCTACAGCCCGAGCCACAGCTGATGCGTCTTGGGCTGCGGATTTTCCTGGTGTATGCGCTGTTTATCGGCCTGACCGGCTACTTCGTGCTCAACACCGTGATGAAGGAAATCCGCCCCGGCGTGCGCCAGTCCACCGAAGAAACATTGGTGGACACCGCCAACCTGCTGGCTGAAATCCTGCGTGCAGACGTTAAAAACGGCACCCTCGGCCAGAGCCATTGGCCAAAGCTGCTCAAGGCCTATGGCAACCGTCAGCCGGGTGCGGTGATCTGGGGGCTTCCGAAAAACCAGGTCAACCATCGCATCTACGTGACCGACGCTACAGGCAGGGTATTGCTCGATTCCAGCGGTGAAGCAGTCGGCCAGGACTATTCGAAATGGAACGACGTGTACCTGACCCTGCGCGGCGAATACGGTGCGCGCTCCACCCGCAGCGATGCAGACGACCCCACCTCATCGGTGATGCACGTGGGGGCGCCGATTCGCGATAACGGCCAGATCATCGGCGTGGTCACGGTGGCCAAGCCCAACAGCTCGTTGCAACCCTACGTGGATCGCACCGAGCGGCGCCTGCTGTGGTACGGCGCCGGGCTGGTCACCCTGGGGCTGCTGCTGGGCGCGCTATTGTCATGGTGGCTGACGGCGGCCCTCAGACGCCTTACCGCCTATGCCGAAGCTGTGAGCGAGGGCCGCCGCGCCGAGTTGCCGCATTATCGCGGCGGCGAGCTCAAGCAGTTATCCACCGCCGTGGAACACATGCGCACGCAGCTGGAAGGCAAGGCTTACGTAGAGCGCTACGTGCATACGCTGACCCATGAACTGAAGAGCCCGTTGGCGGCGATTCGCGGTGCAGCAGAGCTGTTGCAGGGTGACATGAGCCGCGAGCAGCAGCAGCGGTTTGTCGGCAATATCGACAGCGAAAGTGCGCGCCTGCAACAGTTGATCGAACGCCTGTTGAACCTGGCCCAGGTGGAGCAGCGACAAGGTCTGGAAGAGCAGTCGAGCATTCCTTTGGCCGCCCTGGTTGAGGATGTGCTCAAGGCTCAATGTGCGCGGGTCGAAGGCGCCGGCTTGCACGTCGAGCAGGCGATTGCCGCTGATGTGAAGGTATTTGGCGAACCTTTCCTGCTACGCCAGGCCCTGGGTAACCTGCTGGACAATGCCTTGGACTTTACTCCGCCCGGCGGCACGCTGCGGTTCAGCGCGCAGGTGCGGCATAACGAGGTGCAGGTCAGCCTGTTCAACCAGGCGGAGGCGATTCCCGATTACGCCTTGCCGCGCCTGAGCGAGCGCTTCTACTCGCTGCCGCGCCCGGCCAGCGGGCGCAAAAGTACGGGCCTGGGGCTCAACTTTGTCGAGGAGGTGATGAAGCTGCACGGCGGCTCGTTGCAGATCGGCAACGTACCGGGCGGCGTGCAAGCGGTGCTGCATCTCCACACAGTCTCCACATTGCCCACATAAATCTCCCATACCCACTGGGCAGACTCTCCCCATCAAAACAGGGAGAGACCCATGAACCGCAACCTGCTTTTCAAATTGGGCGCGATTGCGCTGCTGATCCTGCTGTTGCTGATTCCATTGTTGATGATCAACGGCATCATCAGCGACCGTCAGCAACTGCGCGACGGCGTACTGATGGACATTGCCCGCAGCTCAAGCTTTGCCCAGCGCCTCACCGGGCCGGTGATGGTGGTGCCGTATCGCAAGACCGTGCGCGAGTGGAAGCTCAATGAAAAGCTCAACAAGCGCTACGAAGAAACCCGTGAAGAACGCGGCCGTCTGTATTTCCTGCCGGACCGTTTTGAGCTCGACGGCAAGGTGCAAACCGAACTGCGCTCACGGGGCATCTATCAGGCGCGGTTGTTCCACGCCGACAACCGTATCAGCGGGCGTTTCGACTTGCCTGCGCAGTTGGGGATCACCGAAGACTTCGCCGACTACCGCTTTGAACCAGCGTTTTTGGCGGTGGGCATCAGTGATATTCGGGGTATTGAAAACGCGCTGAAACTGGAGCTGGGTGACCAGCGGCTGGAGTTCTCGCCAGGCTCCCAAGTCGACTGGCTGGGCGAGGGCGTGCATGTGACGCTGCCGGCGCAGGACGGCAAGAAGCCCTCCGTGCTGGAGTTCGCCTTCGACCTGCGCCTGCAAGGCACCGAGCAACTGCAAGTGGTGCCGGTGGGCAAGACCAGCCAGGTATCACTGGCGTCCAACTGGCCGCACCCGAGCTTTGTCGGCAACTTCCTGCCGGCTCAACGTGAGGTGACCGACCAGGGCTTCAGCGCCAATTGGCAGACGACATTCTTCTCCACCAACCTCGAACAAGCCCTGCAGAACTGCCTGGACGGGCAAGGCTGTGAAGACTTCAGCAACCGCAGCTTTGGGGTGAACTTCATCGACCCGGTAGACCAGTACCTCAAGAGCGATCGGGCGATCAAATATGCGCTGTTGTTTATCGCCCTGACCTTTGCCGGCTTCTTCCTCTTCGAGGTGCTCAAGAGTTTGGCGGTGCACCCTATCCAGTACGCCCTGGTGGGCGTGGCGCTGGCGTTCTTCTACCTGCTGCTGTTGTCGTTGTCCGAGCATCTGGGCTTTGCCCTGGCCTACCTGATATCCGCCAGCGCCTGTGTGGTGTTGATCGGCTTCTACGTATGCCATGTGCTGCGTAGCGTCGCCCACGGCGTGGGGTTTTCGGCCGGGCTGGCGGCGTTGTATGGCTTGCTGTACGGGTTGCTCAGTGCCGAGGATTACGCGCTGTTGATGGGCTCGTTGTTGCTGTTTGGCCTGCTGGGTACGGTGATGGTGCTGACGCGCAAACTGGATTGGTACGGGGTGGGTAAACGCAAGGTGGAGCAAGGGCAATGATCGGATTGCGCGAAGATCAGCAGATGAAAGCGAGGATGGTCGACTTCCTCACCAACGCCACCTTTCACTGTAGGAGCGAGCTTGTTGTGGCGAGCAAGCTTGCTTGCGCTGGGGTGCGAAGCGCCCCTGATAAAGCCGGCTCCAGCTGCGCTGTCGAGCGGGAGCAAGCTCCCTCGCCACAACAAGCTCGCTCCTACAGAGGGCTGGTCAGCCCGGCGGCTGTGTCTGGTGCATCGAAGGCCGCTGACTGACCTCGGCGTACCAGGCGGCGAGCTTGGGGTTATCTGTGCGCCATTGCAGATCCGGATGGCGAAAGTCGATATAGCCCAGGGCACAGGCCACGCTGATGGCGGCGATGTCGAAGTGGCTGGCCAGTTCGGCAATGGCGTCCCGCTCCAGTTCGGCGAGGGCGCGGCGGATCTTGTTGCGCTGTTCGTCTAACCATTGGTCCCAGTGTTTCTCCACCGGGCGCATGGCGGTCTCGTAACGTACCAGCACGGCGGCATCCATGATGCCGTCAGCCATCGAGGCCAGGGTCAGGCGCCGCCAGCGGGCCGAGCCGTCGCGGGGGATCAGCGGGTTGCCGACATGCTGGTGGTCGAGGTAATCGAGAATCACCCGGCTGTCATGCAATACCGAACCGTCGGCCAGGCGCAGGGCCGGGATCTTGCCCACGGGGTTGCCTTGCAGCACTTCGGCATCCGGGTTGACCGGCGTGGGCAGGCACGCGTGCAGGGCCACACGATCCTGCTGGCCGGTCTCGATCAGCAGCACGCGCACTTTACGCACGAAGGGCGAAGCGGGGTTGTGGAACAAGGTCATGCTGGGGGCGGACATGGGCATTCCTCTGTAGGAGCGAGCTTGCTCGCGAATAACGCCAACGATAACGCAGCTCGCCTGGTTTAACGCGGTGCTCTCAGGTTTTTCGCGAGCAAGCTCGCTCCTACAGTAGTTTGTAGACGGCAATGGCCGCGGGTATGCCCAGCCCGATCCAACTCAACGAATCCCACCACCCATCGCCCAGCAACGCCGCAAACAACCCGGCGGCACTGAGCAGGCCAATCCCCAGCGGTATGGCAAAGACCTTCCAGAAATTCGACTGCCGTGGCTTCATACCTTGGCCGCCTTGCGCCGTACGATCCATAAGTAAATGCCGCTCACCAATACGATGATGGTCAGCACATCCAGCACCGCCCACAAAATCTTCATCGGCATGCCGCCGTAATCACCGAAATGCAGGGGTTGGGACATGCCCATGGCATCCATGTACCACGGCCGTTCGGCGATGGCGGTGACGGCCAGGGTGCTGGCGTCGATCAGCACCGGTGTCAGCAAATGGGAGGTCAGGTGGGTGCTGCCCTTCATGAACACGGCGTAGTGATGTTCGCTGGAAAAACGCGTGCCGGGGAAGGCGATAAAGTCCGGTTCCATACCCGGCGCGGCCTTGGCCGCAATGCTCAACAGCTCTGTGGCGGGCGCGCGCTGGGTCAGCGGCGGGGCGTTCTTGTAGGGTTCGATCATGGCGCTGAGGCTGTCCTCGCGCCACGCCGCGATGATCAAGTCGGCGCAGGCGCTGATCACGCCGGTTACCCCCACTACCAGCGCCCAGGTCAAAGTGACCACGCCGATCAGGTTATGCAAGTCGAGCCAGCGCAGGCGAGTGGACTTGTCCTGGCGCACCGTGGCGAACTTCAAGCGACGCATGAAGGGCAGGTACAACACCGTGCCCGAGATAATCGCCAGCACAAACAGAAGGCCCATGAACGCCAGCAACAACTTGCCCGGCAGGCCGGCAAACATATCCACATGCAGGCGCAGCAGGAACAGAGTGAAGCCCCCATTGGCAGACGGCATTTCGACGGTTTCGCCAGTGCGGGCATCGAGCATGAAGGTGTGCGACGAGTTCGGCTCAGTACTGGCTGTGGCCGCCATGATCGCGATCACGCCGTTGTTGTCGTCTTCGTCCCAGGCAAGGTACTGCATGGCCTCGCCGGGGCGGTGGGCCTGGGCTTTGGCCACAAGCTGCTCAAGGTTGAGCCGGGGCGTATCGGCAGGCATCTGCGCCAGTTCGGGCTCATTGCCCAGCAGGTGGTCGATCTCGTGGTGAAACACCAACGGCAGGCCGGTGAGGGCGAGCAGCAGCAGGAATACGGTGCAGATCAGGCTGGTCCAGGTGTGGATGAAGGACCAGCGGCGGATGGTTTTGCTTTTCATTGTCTAGCCTTCAGATGCACCAAAGCCGCCCTGTTGGGCGGCCTGGTGGTTAGCTCAGCTGATTACCACTGGTAGGTGGCGCTGGCGACGACGCTGCGTTGGTCGCCGAAGTAGCAATAGGAGCCATCACAGGTGGAAATGTAGTCTTTGTTGAACAGGTTGGTCGCGTTCACTTTCACCGATGCTCCCTTGAGGCTGTTGTCCAGGCGACCGAGGTCGTAATGCACGGAGCCGTCGAAGACGGTGTAGGCGTTGGCCTTGCCGGCCCAGGTATTGGCCTGGTCGCCGTAGGTGTTGCCGGTGTAGCGGGCGCCGAAGCCGATACCGAAACCGTCGAGGGCGCCGGTGTGCCAGGTGTAGTCAGTCCACAAGGACGCTTGCTGGTTAGGCATCAGTTGCAGGCGGTTGCCTTTGTACTGACCTTTTTGCACCTCAGACTTGGCCAGGGTGTAGGCCGCGATGACCTTGAGGTTTTCGGTCACATCAGACACGGCTTCCAGCTCCAGTCCCTTGACCTTTACTTCTCCGGTCTGGTCGGTCACGGAGGCACCACCGGACTGGAAGCTGGTGACTTGCACGTTCTTCTGGGTCAGGTCGTAGACCGCTGCACTCAGCAGGGTGTTGGAGCCGGGTGGCTGGTATTTGATCCCCAACTCCCACTGCTTGCCTTCCGTCGGCTTGAACGACTGGAGGGGGTCGACGCTGGCGTTGCTCGCAGGCTGGAACGACTCGGCGTACGAGAGGTAGGGGACGAAGCCCGAGTCGAACACATAGCTCAGCGCCGCATTGCCACTGAAATTCTTGCTGCGGTCGGTATTGGTCGCGTCGTTCTTGTTGAAGTAGGTGGTGCCCTGGTGCACCCAGTCTTCACGACCACCAAGAGTCAGGCGCCAGTTGTCCAGGGCCATCTGGTCCTGCACGTAAAGGCCGGTCTGCACGGTTTTCTGGTTGTAATCGTAGAACGCGGTGGAGCGCGCCGGGCGCACGATCGGCTGGCCATAGACCGGGTTAAAGATGTTCGTGGTGCCACCGTCGCCGAAAATCGCCAGGTACGAGGTGTCGGTGCGTTGATGATCCAGGCCCAGCAGCACGGTGTGGGAGATGTCGCCAGTGGCGAAGTCAGCCTGGAAGTTGTTGTCCACCGCGAACTGGCTGATGTCCTCGTCCACATTGGTCGAAGAGCGGCTGATGTCGCCATTGGCATCGGCGGGGGAGAAGGCAAACGAGCCTACCGTCAGTTGCTGGAACGCCAATTCGGATTTGGTGTAGCGCAGGTTCTGCTTGAATTGCCAGGTATCGTTGAAGCGGTGCTCGAACGCGTAGCCCAATGCGTAGTAGGTGCGGTCGTAGAAGTCGTAGTCCGGGTCGCCGAGGTTCTTGTGGTGGGAAACCTCGCCTAGCGGTGATTTGATTTTGGTGCCCTGGATCGGCAGGAACTGGCTGGTGGTGCCGGTATCGTCACGGGTGAACTGTGACAGCAAGGTCAGCTTGGTATCGGTGTCGATATTCCAGGTCAAGCTCGGTGCGATGTTGTACCGCTTGTTGTCGATGTGATCGACCTGGGTACCGGCATCGCGTACCACGCCGCCAACGCTGTATAGAAACTGGCCCTCATCATCGATCTTGCCAGTGCTTTCGAAATTGATCTGGCGGTAGTTGTCACTGCCGTATTGCATCTGGATGGCGTGGCTCGATTCAGCGCTGGGGCGGCGGCTGACCATATCCAGCAGGCCGCCCGGAGGGGTCTGGCCATAGACTGACGAGGCCGGACCGCGCAGCAGGGCGAGGCGGTCGAGGTTCCAGGTTTCGGCTTTCGGGTTGGCGTACACGCCACGGGGCAGTGGCAGGCCATCAAGGAATTGCGTCGGCTCGAAGCCGCGTACGCGCATCCAGTCGTAACGGGTGTCGCTGCCGTAGCTGGCAGACACGATACCGGGCATGTATTTGACCGCATCGTCGAGGTTCTGCACGTTACGGTCCTGCATTTGCTCGCGGGTGGCTACCGAGATCGAGCGTGGTGCCTCGACCAGCGCGGTATCGGTTTTGGTGCCGGCGGCGGTGCGCTTTGCTACATATCCCTCCACCGGCCCCCAAGCGCTTTCATAGCTGCCTTGGCCGGTGATGTTGGTGGTCGGCAAGGCAACGACGCCTTCCGGGACCGGCATCAGGGTGTAAGTGCCCGCACTGCTCTGCTCCAATTGCAACCCCGTCCCCCGCAACGCTTCCCGCAACGCGCCCTGCGCATCGAACTGGCCTTTGACCGGCGCCGAGGTCTTGCCGGCGGCGAGTGCGGGGTTGAGGGTCAGCGCCAGGCCGGCCTGGCTGGCGATCTGGTTCAGGGTGGTGGCCAGGGGCGCAGCCGGCAGGTTATAGGCGCGCACGCTGGAGGCTTGTTCGGCGGCGATCAGCGGGGTGCTGGCGAGCGGGGCGCTGAGGGCGATCGCCATGGCTAACAGGCTGGGGCGCAACAAGGTGTCTAGCGTGCGGGACATAAGGGCGGCTCCTGAATGGAAATATTTCTCAATTGCCTAGGTGCCGAGCGAGAATCGAAAAGTGATAGGGCCGGGTGAAAATATTTTTTGCGGTGTGCTGTGATCGTTCCCAAGCTCCGCGTGGGAACGCCTCGTGTGACGCTCTGCGTCACGGCCTGGGACGCAGAGCGTCCGGGCTGCATTACCACGCGGAGCGTGGGAACGATCAAGCCTAAGGCTTACCCTTGACGGTCACCCACCACGGCGTGTGCTGCTCGATCTGCACCGGCAAGGTCGGCAACAGCGCATTCAATGCCAACGTGGTGTCGCGCAGCGGGAAACTGCCGGTGATGCGCAGGTCGGCCACGTTCTTATCCACCCCCAGGTAGCCGGTGCGATAGCGCGCCAATTCCTCGATCACATCCCCCAGCCGAGCGTTGTCCACTACCAGCATGCCGCGGGTCCAGGCATCGGTGGCGGGGGTGACGGCCAACAGTGGCCCGAGCCCGTCGCCGCGCATCAGCACTTGCTGGCCCGCCTTGAACACTTGTTCCTGGTGCAGCGCCTCGGGCTGGGCGGCCACGGCAGACTGCAACACACTCAGGCGCGTAGCGTCGTCTTCGCGCTTGACGATAAACCGGGTACCCAGCGCCCGCAGGCTGCCGTCGCGGGTTTGCACGTAGAAAGGGCGCGAATCGTCGTGGCCGGTTTCGACGAGAATTTCGCCTGCCTGCAACACGATCAAGCGGCGTGTTTCGTCGAAGCGCACATCAATGGCGCTGTGGGTGTTGAGGTTTATTCGCGTGCCGTCCGCCAGCTTCAGCGTGCGCTGTTCACCGGTGGCGGTGCGCTGGTCGGCCAGCCAATAGTGAATAGGCACGTAACGCTCACCGGCAAACAGCGCCAGGCCGCACACCAGCACGATACTGGCCAAGCCCCGGCCTAGCTTGCGCACGCGCTGGCGAATGCCGTAGCGCGACTGCAGCAGCGCCGCCCGAGCCGGGCCCGAGGCCACACTGAAACGCTGGTCGAGCATGCCCAACTGGCGCCAGGCGCGAGCGTGTTCCTCATCGCTGGCCAGCCACTTGCTGAACTCTTCCTGTTCCACCGCGCTGCCGTCGCCCGAGTCGAGGGACAGTTGCCAGGCAATCGCGGCATCCAGCACGCGCGACGACACCGGTTTGGAGCCGATGGCAGTCACGACGGCTCGCCATACAGTGCGACGTAGCACTGGCGAATGCCCTGGGCCAGATATTGGCGCACGCGGGGCACCGACACGCCAAGGCGCTGGGCGATTTCGGCATGGCCCAGGCCGTCGAGGCGGTTATAGAGGAACGCGGCGCGGGCCTTGCTCGACAGTTTGCCGAGCAGGCGGTCGATGGCCTTGAGGTCTTCGAGGATCAGTTGCTGGGCTTCCGGCGAAAGCTGTTCGCTTTCCGGGATCAGCATCAATTCGGTGAGGTAGGCCTGTTCCAGGGCCGCACGTCGGAAATAGTCGAACAGCAAACCCTTGGCGATGGCCACCAGGAACGCCCGCGGTTCGCGGGGCTCGCGCAACTCGTCACGGCCCAGCAGGCGCATGAAGGTGTCCTGGCTCAGGTCTTCGGCGCGGCTTGGGCACCCCACGTTACGTCGCAGCCACGCCAACAGCCAGCCACGGTGGTCGCGATATAACGCACCAACAAGCTCACTGCGTGGGGTATGGACCGACGACAAGGCATCACCGAATGAGGTTTAAACTAACGAGAATTATTCGCGATTGTGTCAGAGGCGTAGGGTGGGCGCAATTGGCGTCTGTCGGGTGATCGTTCCCGCGCTCTGCGTAGGAATGCATCCCGCGATGCTCCGCGTCGGGCGCGAAGCGTTAAAGGGAAGGGGACTGCTTGCGTCGTTTCCATTGGGCCAAACGCTCATACAGCGCCTGGGGCGTATCGATCTGTTGCTGCCGCGCCCGGCTGAACAGGATCAACATCAGCTCCGCCGTCGCCAGTGCATCGGCGCTGGCATGGTGGCGTTCGCCGGCCTGTAGCCTGAAGTGGTTGAGCCAGTCGTCCAGCCCGGCTTCGCGGATATGGGCCTCTGGGCATAACAGCGGGGCCAGGTCTGCTACATCCATGAACGGATGGGCCAGGCGATAACCCAGGCTGTCCTTGAGCGCCCGGCACAGCATGTGTTGATCAAACGGCGCATGGAAGGCCAGCAGCGGACTGTCGCCCACGAACGCCATGAAATCCAGCAACGCCTCGGTCGGGTCGCTGCCAGCGGCGATTGCACTGGGCCCCAGCCCGTGGATCAGCACACTGGGGCTGAGCTTGGTGTCGGTGCGCTGCAGGGTGCGTTCGAACAGTTGAGAGAAATCCACCGCACCGTCTTCGATGACCACGGCGCCGATGGACAGCACCTGGTCGCGGTGAAGGTTCAGGCCGCTGGTTTCCAGGTCCACCACTACCCAGCGCTGGCTGCGCAATGGGCCGTTGCCCAGTTCGGCGGGCTTGGGTAACTGTTCCAGGCGCTGCTGTTGCGCAGCGTTGAGCCCAGGTTTTTTGGCGCGCAGCCAGCCAAACAAACTCATAGCTGATACCGCAAGCTCAGGCTGCTTTGCAGGCGTTGGGCCTGGCGCAGGGACTCACGCAGGATGCGCCGATCCAGGTGGTTGAGGCTGTCGGGGTCGACGCGGTTGGAATAGGACAGGTTCTCGCGGGTCTGCAATTGGTGCTGCTGCATGCGGGTCTGCTGGATAAAGTGGTAGGCCTCTTCATAGGCGGCGCCATCCAGGGGTTCGATCACGGCCTTGTCCACCAACTGGCGCAGGCGTTCCAGGGTGTTGTTGGCGTGGATGCCATTGGCCAGGGCTAACAGGCGCGCGCCATCTACAAAAGGTGTAAGGCCCTGCACCTTGAGGTCGAGGGTGGCCTTTTCGCCATGTTTGCGGGTCAGCACGAACTCGCGGAAACGCCCCACCGGCGGGCGTCGCAGTAGTGCATTTTCGGCTAGCATCCGTTGGAACAAGCGGTTATCCGCCACCTGATCGAGAATGCCCTGGCGCAGCTGCTCGCAACCGCGCTCTTCGCCCCACACCACGCGCAAGTCAAAATAGATGCTTGAGCCCAGCAGGTTTTCCGGCGTCGCCTCACGAATGAACGCGCCGAAGCGCCGCGCCCACTCCACGCGGGACAAGCACAGCTCGGGGTTGCCGGCCATGATATTGCCCTTGCACAGGCTGAAGCCGCACAGCGCCAGGCTTTGGTTGATGTGCTGCGCCAGCGGTAGCAAGCGCTCACGCCTTTCGGCGGCTTCGACGGCGTCCTTGGCCTCGAACAGGATGCCGTTGTCCTGGTCGGTGTACAGCGTTTGTTCGCGGCGGCCTTCGCTGCCAAAACACAGCCAACTGAAGGGCACACCGGGGTCGCCTTTTTCCGCGAGGGTCAGCTCGATCACCCGGCACACGGTGTGGTCGTTGAGCAGCGTAATGATGTGGGTGATCTGGGTGGATGAGGCGCCATGGGCGAGCATGCGCTCCACCAACTGGCCGATTTCACCGCGAATCGCCACTAGGTTTTCCACCCGGGGCGCGTTGCGGATGGTGCGGGCCAGGTGCACCAGGTCCACACGCTGCAAGGAAAACAAGTCACGCTCGGAGACCACGCCACACAGGCGCTGGTCTTGCACCAGGCACACATGGGCGATATGCCGCTCGGTCATGGCGATGGCTGCGTCGAAAGCGCTGTGCTCCGGGCTCAAGTAAAACGGCGCCTGGGTCATGTGCCCGGCAATGCTCTGGCTGAAGTCGCTGGCGCCATCGGCGACCACCTGGCGCAGATCGCGCAGGGTGAAGATGCCCAGGGGTGCCTTGTGTTCGTTGACGATCACAATGCTGCCGACCTGCTGTTCGTGCATCAAGGTCACCGCTTCGCGCAACGGTGTGTGCGGGCTGCAGGTGACCGGGTGGCGCATGGCCAATTCACCCAGGCGGGTATTCAAGGAGTATTGGGTGCCGAGGGTTTCCACGGCTTTTTGCTGTACCTGCTGGTTGACCTGGTCGAGCAGGCTGCTGACCCCGCGCAAAGCGAAATCACGAAACGGGCTGGACAGCGCGAACAGCTTGATAAAGGCCGGTTTGTTCAATTGCAGGCAGAAGGTGTCTTCAGCGGCTTTGTGTTCTGTACGGGTCGCGCGTTCACCCAGCAAGGCGGCGAGGGGGAAGCATTCGCCGGTGGCGATTTCAAAGGTGGTGTCCGCCGAGTCTGGACGCTCACCCACGACCCGGCCCTGCTTGACGATATAAAAGTGCTCGACCGGGCCGCCCGACGGTTTGAGGATGCTGTCGCCGGGGCCGTAGAAACGCAGTTGGCACTGTTCCACCAGGAAAGCCAGGTGCGCCTGTTCCATCTGGTTGAACGGCGGGAAGCGTTGCAGGAATTGCAGGGTGCCGTGGATGTTCTGCAACACAGCGGTTTTACCCGCCTGTGCGAATGCATCAGCTTTACTCATAACAGTGACCGCAGTGTTTTTGTCGTTATCGTGCTGCATGGTCGACTCCTGCGCGGTGGGTGCCCATTGGACGTAAGTCTAGGTACCTGGAATGTCCAAGCGATACTTTCATGGCAAGACTGCGAGGTCGCACACCTTCCAACTATAACGCTCGGTGTCTGAGAACACATTATTGGGGCGAGCACAACTGTTAACTACGGCAGTTGCGCTGCAAAAAAAGTGTGGCTATTTTAAAGTTGATGTTCCGATTTTCGTTGCTTTCAATTTTATCCGAGAGGTGTTTGTTATGAGTAAGGACAATGCTGCATTGAATCTCGATAAGGATTTTAATCCCCTGTCGGCTGGATCACATTCACCTACCGAAACGTATTTTAAGGCAATTATTAAACCTGCACTCCCCAGTGGGACTGACATGATTGTTGCCGAAAAGCTCATTTATGCATCCCTTATCGAAGACTCGATCAGTCTGCTTGGTAGTACGGGAACGGGTGCCGATTTTAAGCAGCTTGCGGTCATATTGCCCATCGGAATTAAGGATGGTCGGCATGATCTAGTTATGAACTCAAGCAAACCCTACGCGGTGATTTTTCAAGGTGGACAAGCATCCGGCTCTACAAGTGGGCATGTTGAGTTTAAGCGTGAGACTAATAAAGATATTAGCGGGAATGCTGAATTTAAGATCCAGTATAACGGTAGGGTATATGACGTCGGTGCCAAATTTTCGCTTACCCCGACTGGCGACGTGCCTTGATTGATGTGTTTCGTCAGTGAATGTCTATCAAGCGCAGTACCTGCTGAAGTGTGTTTTGCTTGATGGGCACTTTTGATATTGAGAGATGAATGCAGTTTCTGTCTATGCCCTTCGTACTCCCCTCCTGCGTCGTCACGCCAGCCGAAAATTTTCATCACCCATGATGGTTTCCCTTCAGTCAGCTTTCTTGCTGGCTTTTAAATCCGGTTCACGCCTGCTGGAATGTGCAGCCTTCCAGTCAGATGGGCGGTGCAGATCACTAGGGAAAAACCTTACGTGACTATCGTCCGAAACCCGTAGAAAGCCCACTAGGCAAACTTTCCGACGAAGTGCACATTGTTCGCCCTTCCGCAGATGTCTGACGAGTGTGCTGGGAGATTGATGAGAACTGCTGAGAAACGTATGTCCGACCACGATATTTTGAGTGATGCCGAGCGCGAGGCGCTGAGCGCCGTGATGCTGGAGCCCGATTTGCCCCCCCAACGCGTTTTGATCGTGGACGACGACAAGGACGCGCGTGAATTGTTGGCGGAAATCCTTGGGCTCGATGGTATTCGCTGCATGACTGCCGAAAGTGGCGAGGCTGCGTGGGATTTGTTGAAGACGAGCAGTTCCATCGGTTTGCTGATTACCGACCTGCGCATGGCGCCCAGCAATGGCCTGGAATTGATCCGCCAGGTGCGTGAGTCCACCCGTGCGGCGTTGCCGATCATCATCATGTCTGGAGACGCGGAAGCGCCGGATGTGATTGATGCGATGCATTTGAGCGTGGTGGATTTCTTGCTCAAGCCGATTGATAGCGTGAAGTTGGCGAAGTTGGTGAAGCGGGAGTTGGGGATGGTGCCCTGAGTGTGAGGTGACTGGCCTGGCCTCTTCGCGAGCAAGCCCGGCTCCCACATTTGAAATGCATTCCCCTGTGGGAGCTGGCTTGCCTGCGATTCAGGCAACGCGGTCTAACTGACACTGATAAAAAAGCCCTGATCTTTCGATCAGGGCTTTTTCCATTACAGGCCGTTCTTGGCCTTGAACTCCCGACGCCTGCGGTGTAACACCGGCTCGGTATAGCCATTAGGCTGCTTGGTCCCTTCAATCACCAACTCCACCGCTGCCTGGAACGCGATGTTGCTGTCGAAGTCCGGAGCCAGTGGGCGGTACAACGCATCCCCGGCATTCTGGCGGTCTACCACGGGCGCCATGCGCTTGAGGCTTTCCATCACCTGGTCTTCGTTGACAATGCCGTGGCGCAGCCAGTTGGCGATGTGCTGGCTGGAAATACGCAGGGTGGCGCGGTCTTCCATCAGGCCGACATCGTTGATGTCCGGCACCTTGGAGCAGCCCACACCCTGGTCGATCCAACGCACCACATAGCCGAGGATGCCCTGGGCGTTATTGTCCAGTTCGTTGCGGATTTCTTCCTCGGACCAATCGGTGTTGCTGGCCAGAGGAATGGTGAGGATATCGTCCACCGAAGCGCGCTCGCGCTTGGCCAGCTCGGCCTGGCGGGCGAACACATCAACCTTGTGGTAGTGCAACGCATGCAGGGCCGCGGCGGTCGGCGACGGTACCCAGGCGGTGTTGGCACCGGCCAACGGGTGGGCGATTTTCTGCTCGAGCATCGCCGCCATCAGGTCGGGCATGGCCCACATGCCTTTACCGATCTGTGCACGACCTTGCAGGCCGGTGCTCAGGCCGATATCGACGTTCCAGTTCTCATAGGCGCCGATCCATTTTTCTGCCTTCATGGCCGCCTTGCGCACCATCGCGCCGGCTTCCATGGAGGTGTGGATTTCATCGCCAGTGCGGTCGAGGAAACCGGTGTTGATAAACACCACACGCTCGCTGGCCGCCTTGATGCAGGCCTTGAGGTTGACCGTGGTGCGGCGCTCCTCGTCCATGATCCCGACCTTGAGGGTGTTGCGCGCCAGGTTCAGCACCTCTTCGATGCGACCGAACAGTTCGTTGGTGAACGCGGCTTCTTCCGAGCCGTGCATCTTCGGTTTCACGATGTATACGGAACCGGTGCGGCTGTTCTTGCGGGTGTTGTTGCCGTTGAGGCTGTGGATCGCCGCCAGGCTGGTGATCAGGCCGTCGAGGATGCCTTCGGGTACTTCGTTGCCGTCTTTATCGAGGATCGCGTCGATGGTCATCAAGTGGCCAACGTTGCGCACGAACAACAGCGAACGGCCGTGCAGGGTGACGTCGCTGCCATCCACGCCGGTGTAGACGCGGTCAGGGTTCATGGTGCGGGTGAAGGTCTGGCCGCCCTTGGCCACTTCTTCGGCCAGGTCGCCCTTCATCAGGCCGAGCCAGTTGCGGTAGATCACCACTTTGTCATCGGCATCCACGGCGGCGACAGAGTCTTCGCAGTCCATGATGGTGGTCAGCGCAGCTTCCATCAGTACGTCTTTGACGCCGGCAGCGTCGGTCTGGCCGACTGGGGTGCTGGCGTCGATCTGGATTTCGAAGTGCAGGCCATTGTGCTTGAGCAGGATCGCAATCGGCTCGGCCGCAGGGCCCTGGAAACCGATCAACTGGGCATCGTCACGCAGGCCGCTGTTGCTGCCGCCTTTGAGGCTGACGATCAGCTTGCCATCGACGATTTTGTAGGCGGTGGAATCGACATGGCTGCCGGCGCTGAGCGGTGCGGCTTCGTCGAGGAAGGCGCGGGCGAAGGCAATGACCTTGTCACCACGCACTTTGTTATAGCCCTTGCCCTTCTCGGCGCCGTTGGCTTCGCTGATGGCGTCGGTGCCATAGAGCGCGTCGTACAGCGAGCCCCAGCGCGCATTCGAGGCATTGAGGGCGAAGCGGGCGTTCATCACTGGCACGACCAGCTGTGGGCCGGCCATGCGTGCGATCTCGTCATCGACGTTTTGGGTCGAGGCCTGGAAGTCTGCGGCTTCTGGCAACAGGTAGCCGATGTCTTGCAGGAAGGCTTTGTAGGCCACCGGGTCGTGGGCCTGGCCGGCGTGGGTCTGGTGCCAGGTATCGATCCGCGCCTGGAAGTCGTCGCGTTTGGCGAGTAGGGCTTTGTTCTTCGGGGCCAGGTCATGGATGACCTTGTCGGCACCGGCCCAGAACTGGTCGGCAGTGATGCCGGTACCGGGAATGGCTTCGTTGTTCACGAAGTCGAACAGGACTTTGGCGACCTGCAGGCCACCGACTTGAACGTGTTCAGTCATTGCTTGCCTCACTCTGCGGAGCTTATGCGCTTTTTCAGATTTTCATTATGTAGTGCACGGTTGGGCATACTACATGATGACTTGCGGTTGTGAAAATTAGACTAAATACGTCGTTTAGCGACCCACTTTGGTCGTACGGTCACAGCGGAGAACCGGATGTTCTCAAAAAACTATTGGATTGTTCCAGATAAATATCAAAATGGTACACGATTTGTCTGTGAGAGCTGGCTTGGCTGGGATGGACGTTAACGATCACGCGTACCTTCTGGATATACGCGGCATGTCTATAATCGAGGATCAACCAACCGAGGGACTGCGCCATGGACCATCTTGTACTCACTATTATCGCCGCCGACAAACCCGGCCTGGTTGAACGCATCGCGCAGAACATTGCCAGTCATGGTGGTAACTGGCTGGAAAGCCGCATGGCGCACATGGCCGGGCAGTTTGCCGGGATCCTGCGGGTGAGCGTGCCGAGCGAGCAGCGACAGGCATTGGTGGGGGCATTGGAGGATTTATCCTCCCATGGCATTCGCGTGTTGGTGGGTGAGGGCAGCAGCGGGCAGGCATCGGCGTCCAAGCCGATCCTGATGACCCTGGTGGGCAATGACCGCTCGGGCATCGTGCGTGAGATCACCGCGCTGCTGAGCCAGCAGGGCGTCAACCTGGAACGCCTGAGCACCGATGTGCGCCCGGCGCCCATGAGCGGTGATCCGCTGTTCAATGCCGAGGCGTTGTTGCAAGTGCCGGCCACGCTGTCGCTGGAAACCCTGCAAGAGGCTTTGGAAACCTTGGCCGATGACTTGATGGTGGAGTTGCGTCAGGAGGAATAACGATCCACAAGGTTATGCAGGGAAATCTTGCATGGGCCTGTGGATAACCTGTAGAGACCCGACGCCAGGCCACGCCCGCCGGCCTTCTGCGCAAGTTGAGCAAAAAACGAGCAGTTTCAAGGGCTTGTGCACAAATGGCGGGGATCAGGTTGTGGATAACCTTGGGGTGGAACGCTGCAAGCCACGAAAGCCGTGGCTTGCAGAGGTTTGTACGTTATTTGATCAGCGTTTGCGCACGGTCAGCCAGGCATCCAGGCTGTACACCACCAACCCGGCCCAGATGAAGGCGAAGGCGATCAGGGTGCTCGGCGCCAGGTGTTCACCGAACAACAGCACGGCTTCGAGCAACACCAGCGTCGGCGCCACATACTGCAAAAAGCCCAGGGCGGTGTAGGGCAAGTGCCGTGCAGCGGCGTTGAAGCACACCAGGGGAATCAGCGTCACAGGGCCTGCGGCCACCAGCCACCAGGCTTCGGAGGTGCTCCAGAACGCCAGTTGCGCGCTGTGGGCGGTCGGGTTGAACAGCAACCAGGCGACGGCAATGGGTACCAGCATCCAGGTTTCCACCACCAGGCCTGGCAGCGCTTTGACCGGCGCCTGCTTGCGGATCAAACCGTAGAAGCCGAACGTCAGCGCCAGCGCCAGCGACACCCACGGCAGGCTACCGACTTGCCACACCTGCTGCGCCACACCTACCGCTGCCAACCCCACCGCCACCCATTGCAAACGGCGCAGTCGCTCGCCGAGGATCAGCATGCCCAGCAGCACATTCACCAGCGGATTGATGTAGTAACCCAGGCTCGCTTCGAGCATGCGCCCGGTGTTCACCGACCACACATAGGTCAGCCAGTTAGCGGCGATCAACGAACCGCTGAGGGCCAGGATCGCCAGGCGCTTGGGGTTGTCGCGCAGTTCGCGAAACCAGCCGGGATGTTTCCACACCATCAGCAACAGCCCACCGAACAGTGCCGACCACAATACGCGGTGCACAATGATCTCGGCGGCGGGCACGCTGGCGATGGCTTTGAAGTAGAGCGGGAACAGACCCCAGATGACATAGGCGCTCAGGCCCAGAATGTACCCCTTGCGGGGGTTGGCGGCTTGCATTGCAGAATCCTTGCTCAGGCAGCTAACAAAGCGCAATTGTAAGGATATTTGTCAGACAACGCTCGTTCCCACGCTCTGCGTGGTAACGCCGCCTTGGACGCTCTGCGTTTGTTCTTAAATCGTGACGCGGAGCGTCACAGGATGCGCGCCCACGCAGAGCGTGGGCGCTATGATGGAACGCGTTCAGAAGAGTTTTAGCGGTTCTTCATTGAGCGCCGACAGTTGCTCACGCAACGCCAGCACCTGGTCGCCCCAATACCGCTCGCTGCCAAACCACGGAAAGCTATGGGGAAACGCCGGGTCGTCCCAGCGTCGTGCGAGCCAGGCACTGTAGTGCATCAGGCGCAGGGCGCGCAGCGGCTCGATCAGCGCCAGTTCGCGCGGGTCGAAGTCGTGGAATTCCTGATAGCCGTCCATCAGTTCCGAGAGCTGGCCGAGGCATTCCTGGCGGTCGCCAGCCAGCATCATCCACAGGTCTTGCACCGCCGGGCCCATGCGGCAGTCATCCAGGTCGACGATATGGAACATCTCGTCGCGGCACATCATGTTGCCGGGGTGGCAGTCACCGTGCATGCGGATGTTCTTGTGCGGCGTGGCCTTGTAAACCTCTTCCACACGCTTGAGCAGGTCGCGGGCCACGGACTCGTAGGCCGGCAACAGGCTTTTGGGAATGAAGTTGCCTTCAAGCAAGGTGGTGAGGGAGTCGTGACCGAAATTCTTCACCCCCAGGGCTTCGCGGTGTTCGAACGGGCGGGTGGAGCCCACCGCGTGCAAACGCCCCAGCAGTTGCCCGAGCCGGTAAAGCTGATCGAGGTTGCCCGGCTCCGGCGCGCGGCCGCCACGGCGCGGAAACAGGGTGAAGCGGAAACCTGCGTGTTCGAACAGGCTCTCGCCGTTGTGGATCAATGGGGCGACCACCGGTACATCGCACTCGGCCAGTTCGAAGGTGAAGCGGTGTTCTTCGAGGATCGCCTCGTTTGTCCAGCGCTGGGGGCGATAGAACTTGGCGATCAGCGGTTCGGCGTCTTCGATGCCCACTTGGTACACGCGGTTTTCGTAGCTGTTGAGCGCCAGAACCCGCGCGTCGCTGAGGAAACCGATGCTTTCGACGGCGTCGAGCACTAGGTCTGGGGTGAGTGTTTCAAACGGGTGGGCCATGCGAACTCCTGCGCGCAGCAGGGCGCCGCGTCCGGCCGGGTATGGTAACAGCATAGATAGGCGGTGGCTGTGCGGACGCCTTCGCAGGCAAGCCAGCTCCCACACTGGCATGTATTTACACATCGAGATGTGGGAGCTGGCTTGCCTGCGATAGCGGTCTATCAGGCGCCTACGATCCCGCCATCATCCCGCCGAATCGCCATCACCGACGACCGCGGTTTGCCATTGGGCAGGTGTTCCGGCCAGGTCGAGCCACCGGTTTCCCCTGGGTGCTGAATGCCCACGAACAATGTTTTCTGGTCCGGCGAAAAGCTGATCCCCGTCACTTCACACGCCACCGGCCCCACCATGAAGCGACGGATTTCTCCAGTGCTCGGGTCGGCGCACAGCATCTGGTTATTGCCCATGCCCGCAAAGTCGCCGGCGTTGCTGTAGTCGCCATCGGTCAGGATCCACAGGCGCCCGGCTTTGTCGAAGCCCAGGCCGTCGGGGCTGTTGAACATGTTTTGCGGGTTGATGTTGGACGAGCCGCCCTTGGGGTTGCCGGCATGCACGCCGGGGTTGCCGGCCACCACGAACAGGTCCCAGGTGAAGTCCGTGGCACCGTGGTTATCGGCGTCGGCTTTCCAGCGCAGGATCTGGCCGTAGACGTTCTTCTCCCGTGGGTTGGGGCCGCCTACCGGCTGGCCCTCTTCGCCGCGCTTGGCGTTGTTGGTCAGGGTGCAATAGACCTGGCCGTCCGTGGGGCTGACCACGATCCATTCCGGGCGGTCCATGCGTGTGGCTTTCACCACGCTGGCGGCCAGGCGCGCATGAATCAGCACCTCGGCCTGGTTGGCGAAACCGCTGCTGGCGTCGATGCCGTTTTTGCCATGGGTGAGTTCAACCCACTGGCCTTTGCCCTTGGGGTGGTCGGCGTTGCCGTCGCCCGCGTCGAAGATCGCCACGTACAAGGTGCCGTGGTCGAGCAGGTCTTTGTTGGCCTTAGGGTTGTTGTGGTTGATCTGATCGCGGCTGATGAACTTGTAGATGAATTCACCGCGTTCATCGTCGCCCATGTACACCACGGCGCGACCGTCACGGGTTTCGGCGAGGGCCGCGTTTTCGTGTTTGAAGCGCCCCAGGGCCGTGCGTTTGACTGGCGTGGATTGCGGATCGAACGGGTCGATTTCCACCACCCAACCATGGCGATTGAGTTCGTTGGGGTTCTTGGCCATGTCAAAGCGCGGGTCGTGCTGATGCCAGTTGATGTCCTTGCTGGCGGCCACCACGCCGTAGCGCTTCTGCCCTGCGTCGAAGGTTTGCTGCGGGTTGCTGCTGCCGAAGCAGTCGGTGAAGTTTTCTTCGCAGGTCAGGTAGGTGCCCCACGGCGTCTTGCCGTTGGCGCAGTTCTGGAACGTGCCGAGGACTTTTTTGCCGCTCTTGTCGGCGCCGGTTTTCAGCCAGTCATGGCCGGCGGCAGGGCCACTCAAACGAATCGGTGAATTTCCGTGGATGCGCCGGTTGTAGCGCGAATCCTGGACGAACTGCCAGGTGTCACCCTTGCGGCGCACTTCGATCACCGACACGCCTTCGCTGGCCAGGGCTTTGCGCACGTCTTCGGTAGATTGTGGCGCGCCGCCGTGGGCGTAGAGGTAGCGATAGTTGGTGTATTCGTTGTTGATCGCCATCAGCGCGCGGTTGTCGTCGCCGGGGAATGGAAACAGGCTCATGCCGTCGTTGTTGTCGCCGAACTGTTGTTCCTGAGCCTTGGCGGTGCCATGGCCGGACGGGTCGAAAGCCGGGGCGTTGTTGTGCAGGGGCTGGCCCCAACTGATCAACACCGAAGCACTGTAGCCCGGTGGCAGGGTGATGGTGTCGCTGGTGGCGGCGGCGATGCTGGTGAACCCCAGCAGCGGGCTGGCGGAAGCGGCATTCACGGCCAGGGCGCTGCGGCTCAGCAGGTTACCGCCGAGGAACATCGCAGCGCCGCACAGGGCGCCTGCGCCGATAAAGCGACGGCGGGTCAGGCCCACCATCTGTTCAAGGTCGGTGGCTTGGTTTTCTTCTAATAGGCTCATCACAGGCTCCTTAAGGTTTTTGCAGACACCTTAAGCAGCGCTTGTGACCGAATTGTTGCAGCTTGAAGACGCGCGCCCGTTACACCGGGGTGCCAAGCAATACATGGCTGGGTGCAAACTGCACGCGGATCGGCTGGCCCTGCGCTGCATCAATGGCCTTGAGTGCGACGGGCTGCGCCAGCGCGCACAACACTTGGCCGTTGGGCAGGGCAATACGCACCTCGCTGGGGCCGTCTTCGGCGGCGAGAATGGTCTCGATCCTGCCTTCCAGGCAATTGTGTCCAAGTGTTTCGGTTTGCCCGTCCGCCAGTAATTCAAGCCACCCGGCCTTGATCAGGGCCACTACTTCCACACCGGTCTGCAGTTCCAGGCGCAGGGTGCTGTCGTGGGTGATCTGTGCGTCGAGGTGCAGGCCGCCGGCCAATTGCAGGCGGATCATGTCGTTGTGGCCGTGGCTCTCTATGGCGCTGACCTGGCCGTGCAATTGGTTGCGCGCGCTGGTGCGCAGCATCAAACGGCCCAGCAGATTGAAGTCGCTGGCCGCTTCGTCCGAGCCAAGGATTTCGGCCTGAAGCAGTTGCAGGCGCTGATAGAGGCGCAGCACCCGTTCCCCTTCCTGAGTCAGTTTGGCGCCGCCACCGCCCTTGCCACCGACGCTGCGTTGCACCAGCGGTTTTTGCGCCAGGTTGTTCAGTTCATCAATGGCGTCCCAGGCGGCCTTGTAACTCAACCCGGCACTCTTGGCCGCACGGGTGATGGAGCCCTGCTCGGCGATATGCCCCAGCAAGGCAATACGCTGGGGGCGGCGGATGATGTGTTGGCTGAGAGGGCTGGGCACAGACATGGCAGATACGCTTGGGTGAGATGCGCCGACGTTGCCGCGCTGGCGCAGGGGAGTCAAGTCAGCTGCCGGGTTTGGGCGTACGGGCCAGGCAATACACATCCACCTGGCGCGCGCCGGCGTTTATCAACAAGCGCGCCAGGCGGTGGGCTGTGGCGCCGGTGGTGAGGACGTCGTCTACCAGCGCCAGATGTTGCCCGGCAACCTGGATGCCGGGGGCCAGTGCGAAGGCGTTGAGCAGGTTGCGTTTGCGGGTCTTGGCATCGAGGTCTTGCTGCGCCACGGTTTCATTGGGGCGTAAGAGAGCGTGTTCATCAAAGGGAATGTCGAGGGCGTGATTGAGCCAGCGGGCCAGCATCAACGCTTGATTAAAGCCGCGTTCGCGCAGGCGTTTGCGCGCCATGGGCACCGGTAGCAGGCAGTCGGGGCGCTCCAGTTCGGCGTTATCGAAGCGATGCTGCAAGTGCTGCCCCAGCAGACGCGCCAGCAAGTGCCCCAGCGGCCAACGCGCCTGATGCTTGAAGCGGCTGATCAGGGTGTCCACGGGAAAACTGTAGGTCCATGGCGCGACCACCTGGTGAAAGGCCGGTGGCTGTTTTTGGCACTGGCCGCAGAGCAGTCCGTCCATGGGTAAGGGCAGTGCGCAGCGTTCGCACTGTTCCATCAGCCATGGCAATTCTGTTTCGCAGGCGCTGCACAGGGGCTCGTCTGATTCGATGCACTCATCGCAGATCAAACAAGGCTGTATGCTTTTTAACCAGATGTAAACTTGGTGTTTGTGCTCAGGTTGACAGTGCATGAATCTTCCTTAAATATGCCGAGCATCCGTGTCGTGCCTGTGGGTATTGCCTTTCCCGCAGCGTTTGCCAAAGCATAATCAAGGAATCGCCCATGAGCGCCAGCACCTCTGCCACCCTGCGTCACGATTGGTCTTTGGCCGAAGTCAAAGCCCTGTTCGTGCAGCCCTTCAACGACTTGTTGTTCCAGGCGCAGACCGTGCACCGCGCGCATTTCGACGCCAACCGCGTGCAAGTGTCGACGCTGCTGTCGATCAAGACCGGCGCCTGCCCGGAAGATTGCAAATATTGTCCGCAGTCGGGCCACTACAACACTGGCCTGGAAAAAGAGAAGCTGATGGAGGTGCAGAAGGTCCTCGAAGAGGCCGCACGTGCCAAGGCCATCGGTTCGACGCGTTTCTGCATGGGCGCGGCATGGAAACATCCGTCGGCCAAAGACATGCCCTATGTGCTGGAAATGGTCAAAGGCGTGAAGGCCATGGGCCTGGAAACCTGCATGACTCTCGGTCGCCTTGACCAGGACCAGACCGAAGCCCTGGCCCAGGCCGGCCTGGACTACTACAACCACAACCTCGACACCTCGCCGGAGTTCTACGGCTCGATCATCACCACCCGCACCTACAGCGAGCGCCTGCAAACCCTGGCGTACGTGCGTGACTCGGGGATGAAGATCTGTTCGGGCGGCATCCTTGGCATGGGCGAGTCTCTCGACGACCGCGCCAACTTGCTGATCCAGTTGGCCAACCTGCCGGAGCATCCGGAGTCGGTGCCGATCAACATGCTGGTGAAAGTGGCGGGCACGCCGTTGGAAAACGCCGATGACATCGACCCCTTCGATTTCATCCGCATGCTGGCGGTGGCGCGCATCCTGATGCCGCAGTCCCACGTGCGCCTGTCGGCTGGCCGCGAAGCCATGAATGAGCAGATGCAGGCCCTGGCCTTTTTTGCCGGCGCCAACTCGATCTTCTACGGCGACAAACTGCTGACCACCGCCAACCCCCAGGCGGACAAGGATATGCAACTGTTCGCACGCTTGGGCATCCTGCCCGAAGCCCGTGAAGAGCATGCCGATGAAGTGCATCAGGCGGCGATCGAGCAGGCGTTGGTGGAGCAAAAGAGCAGCGAGCAGTTCTACAACGCTGTGGTGTAACCACCTTTGGAATGCATTCCAGCTCCTCCAGTGGATTGAGTTGAACCTGTTAAATCGAGGCCAGCATGTCTTTCGATCTCGCCGCGCGCCTCGCTGTTCGCCGTGCCGACCATCTTTACCGCCAGCGCCCCTTGCTGCAGAGCCCCCAAGGCCCGCATGTGGTGGTGGACGGGCAACGGTTGTTGGCCTTCTGCAATAACGATTACCTCGGCCTTGCCAATCACCCGCAAGTGATCGAAGCCTGGCGCGCCGGTGCGTCCCGTTGGGGCGTGGGCGGTGGAGCTTCGCACTTGGTGGTGGGCCACGCCACACCGCACCATGAGCTGGAAGAAGCTCTGGCTGACTTGACCGGTCGCCCGCGTGCCTTGCTGTTCACCACCGGCTACATGGCCAACCTCGGCGCGGTCACGGCGCTGGTGGGGCAGGGCGATACGGTATTGGAAGACCGGCTTAACCACGCGTCCTTGCTGGATGCTGGTTTGCTGTCCGGTGCGCGTTTCAACCGCTACCTGCATAACGACGCAGGCAGCCTGGCCAAGCGCCTGGAGAAAGCCACCGGCAATACCTTGGTGGTCACCGACGGTGTGTTCAGCATGGATGGCGACCTCGCCGACCTGCCCGCGCTGGCCCGTGAAACCCGGGCCAAAGGGGCCTGGCTGATGGTGGATGACGCCCATGGCTTCGGCCCGCTGGGCGCCAATGGCGGCGGTATCGTCGAGCATTTCGGCTTGAGCCAGGACGACGTGCCCGTGCTGGTTGGCACCTTGGGCAAAGCGTTCGGCACCGCCGGGGCCTTCGTGGCCGGCAGTGAGGACTTGATCGAGAGCCTGATCCAATTCGCACGCCCGTATATCTACACCACCAGCCAACCACCGGCACTGGCCTGCGCCACCCTCAAAAGCCTGGAACTGCTGCGCAGCGAACATTGGCGACGCGAGCACCTCAACGCGTTGATCCGTCAGTTCCGTCATGGCGCCGAGCAGATCGGCCTGGGGTTGATGGACAGCTTTACGCCGATCCAACCGATCCTGATTGGCGACAGCGCCCGGGCACTGCGCCTCTCGCAGATGCTGCGCGAGCGTGGCTTGATGGTGACTGCCATTCGCCCACCGACCGTGCCCGCCGGCAGTGCCCGTCTACGGGTGACATTGACGGCGGCCCACAGCGAAGCGCAGGTGCAGCTATTGTTAGACGGGTTGCAAGCGTGTTTTCGCTTGTTAGACGCCTCGGAGCCCGGCTATGCGTAATCGACTGATCCTGCTACCGGGCTGGGGCCTGGGTGTGTCACCGCTGGAACCGTTGGCCGCTGCGCTGCACGGCCTGAACGAGCATTTACAGGTACAGATCGAACCCTTGCCGGCGCTGCAGGCCAGCGAACTCGGTGAATGGCTCGATGAGCTCGATGCGACGCTGCCGGACAATGCCTGGCTCGGGGGCTGGTCGCTGGGCGGCATGCTCGCGTCCGAGTTGGCGGCGCGCCGTGGCGAGCGGTGCTGTGGCTTGCTGACCCTGGCGAGCAACCCGTGTTTCGTCGCCCATGACGGCTGGCCCCATGGGATGCCTGCGGAAACCTTCGACGCATTTCTGGCCGGCTGCCATGCCGATTCCCAGGTCACGCTCAAGCGCTTTGGGCTGTTGTGTGCCAAGGGTGCCGAAGACCCGCGCGGCTTGTCGCGGTTGTTGGTCAGCGGTGCGCCGAATACCTCTCCCAGCGTCTTGATGCCCGGCCTGGAGCTATTGGCCCAACTGGATACACGGGCGGCCTTGCAGGCCTTTCGTGGGCCGCAGTTGCACCTGTTTGCCGGCCTGGATGGGCTGGTGCCTGCTGAAGCCGCCAGTGACCTGCTGACCTTGCTCCCCGATGTAGAAATCGGCCTGATTGAACAGGCCGGTCACGCGTTTCTTCTGGAAGACCCTCACGGAGTTGCCGGGGCCATCCAGGCTTTTTTGCATGAGTGTGTTGATGACTGACCTATCCCACCCGCCCTTGCCAGGGGGCTTGCCGGACAAGCGCCAGGTTGCGGCCTCGTTCTCCCGTGCGGCCGCCAGTTACGACAGTGTGGCCGAGTTGCAGCGTGCGGTCGGGCATGAACTGCTCAGCCGTTTGCCGCACGGCCTGGCGCCACAGCGTTGGCTGGACATGGGCTGCGGCACGGGCTACTTCAGTCGCGTACTGGGCGAGCGTTTGCCCGGTAGCCAAGGTGTGGCGCTGGACATTGCCGAGGGCATGCTCAACCACGCGCGTCCGCTGGGTGGCGCCGCGCACTTTATAGCCGGTGATGCAGAACGCTTGCCGCTTACAGCTGACAGCGTTGAGCTGCTCTTCTCCAGCCTCGCGGTACAGTGGTGTGCCCATTTTGATGCGGTGCTCAGCGAAGCCCGGCGTGTGCTGCGACCAGGTGGCGTGCTGGCCTTTGCCAGCCTGTGCGTAGGCACCCTGGATGAGTTGCGCGAGAGTTGGCGGGCGGCGGACGGCCTGGTCCACGTCAATCGCTTCCGCACCTTCGAGGTTTATCAGCAACGGTGTGCGGCCAGTGGCTTGCGCGTGATCAGCCTGGAGCGACAGCCCCACGTATTGCATTACCCCGATGTGCGCAGCCTGACCCATGAACTCAAGGCATTGGGCGCCCACAACCTCAACCCAGGCCGCCCGGGCGGGTTGACGGGCCGTGCGCGGATTGTCGCGCTGGTAGAGGCCTACGAGCAGTTCCGCCAGGCCCAGGGCCTGCCCGCCACGTACCAAGTGGTGTATGCCGTACTGGAGAAACCGTTATGAGCGCCGCTTACTTCATCACCGGTACAGACACCGATGTTGGCAAAACCACCATCGCCGCTGGCCTGTTGCATGCCGCCAGGCTCTCCGGCAAAAGCACGGCCGCCGGAAAGCCGGTGGCGTCGGGCTGCCAACTGACGGCCCAGGGCCTGCGCAATGCCGATGCATTGGCGTTGCTGGCCGAGTGTTCCGTACCGCTCAGTTATGCCGAGGTCAACCCGGTGGCCTTCGAGCCAGCTATCGCGCCGCATCTGGCAGCGCGCGAGGCGGGCGTCGGGCTCACGGTGCAATCGCTGCTCAAGCCGATGCAGCAGATCCTGGCACGGGGCGCGGACTTCACCTTGATCGAAGGGGCAGGCGGCTGGCGCGTGCCCTTGGCCGACCAGGCCAACCTGTCGGACCTGGCCATGGCGCTCAAACTGCCGGTGATCCTGGTGGTAGGCGTGCGTCTTGGGTGCATCAGCCACGCGTTGCTCACCGCCGAAGCCATCGCACGGGATGGCTTGCCGTTGGCGGGCTGGGTGGCAAATATCATCGACCCCAAGACCTCTCGTCTGGAAGAAAACCTCGCCACCCTGGCTGAGCGCCTGCCCGCGCCTTGCCTGGGGCGAGTGCCGAAACTCAAGCACGCCGGGGCTGGCGCGGTGGCCGAGTACTTGGAACTGGACCTGCTTGACTGATTTTGGCTATCGCTAAGGCAATATGCCATTAGTGTTTTTGACGGGCCTTTTGCCAGGATCTCTGGTTCAATCGGGCTTCACGATTCTCTAAAGGCAGGCTTACGCCATGGAAATCTCTGGAAGCAGCGCGTTTTATTCGGGCCTGAGCAGCATTCAGACCGGGCAGAACCGTGTCGACCAGGCGGCCGGCAAGATTGCCAGCGCCGCGACCACCCAGCCATCGGCCGCGCAAAGCGACCGTCTGCAAGCCAATGACCGCGCCCAAGCGTCCAATTCGGCAAGCAACATGGTGGAAATGGCCCAGGGCAAGTTTCAAATCGAGCTGGGGGCGAAAGTCGCCAAGGCTTCGGACGAAATGCTCGGTACGTTGATCGATACCTACGCTTAACTTCTCTATCGCACGCCCGCTTCTCTCTGTGGGAGCTGGCTTGCCTGCGATAGCATCCACGCCTATCACCTGATACACCCTGGCGGCTGCATCGCAGGCAAGCCAGCTCCCACAGTCGTACTGCGACATTCTGCTCTTCCTTAAATCCATGAGGCATCCCGCCAGGCCTCGCCGTGCCTGGCTGACCCGCGTCAAGACAAACGGCATCTGGCCGACGCTTGACAACCCTGGGTCGTAAACGTATGTTTCAAACACCTGTTTGACCGCCATAAAAAATCCATGCGGTTGTTCATCCCAGTTACATCAGCAGAGGTTTATCGCTATGCCTGACTACAAGGCCCCCTTGCGTGATATTCGCTTCGTTCGTGACGAACTGCTCGGTTATGAAGCGCACTATCAGAGCCTGCCGGCTTGCCAGGACGCTACCCCGGACATGGTCGACGCCATCCTCGAAGAAGGCGCCAAGTTCTGTGAGCAAGTACTGGCACCGTTGAACCGCGTGGGCGACATCGAAGGGTGTACCTGGAGTGAGTCAGGCGTTAAAACCCCTGCGGGCTTCAAAGAAGCCTACAAACAATTCGTCGAAGGCGGCTGGCCAAGCCTGGCCCACGACGTGGAGCACGGTGGCCAAGGCCTGCCGGAATCCCTGGGCCTGGCCGTGAGCGAAATGGTCGGCGAAGCCAACTGGTCGTGGGGCATGTACCCTGGCCTGTCCCATGGCGCGATGAACACTATTTCCGAACACGGCACCCCCGAGCAGCAAGAGGCTTACCTGACCAAACTGGTGTCGGGCGAATGGACCGGCACCATGTGCCTGACCGAGCCACACTGCGGCACCGACCTGGGCATGCTGCGCACCAAGGCCGAGCCTCAGGCTGACGGCTCCTACAAAGTCTCCGGTACCAAGATCTTCATCTCGGCCGGCGAGCACGACATGGCCGACAACATCGTCCACATCGTACTGGCCCGCCTGCCGGATGCACCGGCCGGCACCAAAGGCATCTCGCTGTTTATCGTACCCAAGTTCCTGCCTAACGCTGATGGCTCGGTGGGTGAGCGCAACGCGGTCACCTGTGGTTCCCTGGAACACAAAATGGGTATCCACGGCAACGCCACCTGCGTGATGAACTTTGACGCGGCCACCGGTTTCCTGATCGGCCCGGCGAACAAAGGCCTGAACTGCATGTTCACCTTCATGAACACCGCTCGCCTGGGCACCGCGCTGCAAGGCCTGGCTCACGCCGAGATCGGTTTCCAGGGCGGCTTGAAATATGCGCGTGATCGCCTGCAAATGCGCTCGTTGACCGGCCCGAAAGCGCCGGACAAAGCCGCTGACCCGATCATCGTGCACCCTGACGTACGCCGCATGTTGCTGACCATGAAAGCCTTCGCCGAAGGTAACCGTGCGATGGTGTACTTCACCGCCAAGCAAGTGGACATCGTCAAGTACGGCACCGACGACGAAGCCAAGAAACAGGCAGATGCCCTACTGGCCTTCATGACCCCGATCGCCAAGGCATTCATGACCGAAGTCGGTTTTGAATCGGCCAACCACGGCGTGCAGATCTACGGTGGCCACGGCTTTATCGCTGAGTGGGGCATGGAGCAGAACGTGCGCGACAGCCGCATTTCTATGCTGTACGAAGGCACCACCGGCATCCAGGCGCTGGACCTGCTCGGCCGTAAAGTGCTGATGACCCAAGGCGAAGCGCTCAAGGGCTTCACCAAGATCGTGCACAAGTTCTGCCAGGCCAACGAAGGTAACGACGCGGTTAAAGAGTTCGTTGCACCGCTGGCGGCACTGAACAAAGAGTGGGGCGAGTTGACCATGAAGGTCGGCATGGCCGCGATGAAAGACCGTGAAGAAGTCGGTGCTGCCTCGGTGGACTACCTGATGTACTCCGGCTACGCCTGCCTGGCTTACTTCTGGGCCGACATGGCACGCCTGGCCGCCGAGAAACTGGCCGCCGGCACCAGCGAAGAGGCGTTCTACACCGCCAAGTTGCAGACTGCGCGCTTCTACTTCCAGCGCATCCTGCCGCGTACCCGCACCCACGTGGCAACCATGCTGTCGGGCGCCAACAACCTGATGGACATGAAAGAAGAAGATTTCGGCCTGGCTTACTAAGCCTTACCAGGTTCTTCTAGAAACCGCCGCCTCCCTCGGGATGCGGCGGTTTTTTTGCATTTGTGTGGGAGCGCGTCTAAAAAACCGCAGTCCTGCACTCAGGGATTATGATGAGCTGCCGTTACAGTGATGGCAATGTGATACATGCTCGGTCGGTTGTGCTTAACTGATCGCTTGGCGGCACAGTGCCATTATTCGTTAGCGGGTCGGAGCTTTACCCTTGTCACGCGTGTCCGCTGTACGTTTCAGCCATTTTCTCCCTTCGCTGCTGCTGTTGCTGGCCGGGCTCTCGGCTGCGTACGTCAAGGACCTCAGCGTCTTCTTCACCTCGCTGTTCAACGTGCTGCCCACCCTGGTGCTGTTGCTCGGCGGCGCCTATTGCGCGGTGTATCGACGCCAGCGTGAACTGTTCTTGATGGTCACGGTTTACGTCGCCTATTACCTGCTGGATACCCAGACCGACTTCTACCGGGACAATGGCCGCGTGCGTGAAGACGCTGCCGTGGTGTTCCACCTGTGCTGCCTGCTGTTGCCCTTGCTGTTCAGCATTTATGCGCTGTGGCAGGAAAAGACCCATCTGTTCCGCGACTTCGTCGCCCGCTGTGCGGTGCTGCTGGCGGTGGGCAGTGTGGCGCTGGCCCTGGAGCAAAGTTTTCCCCAGGCCTTGCTGGGCTGGTTGGCAGAGATCCGTTGGCCGATGCTGCATGGCGCCTGGATGAGCCTGATCCAACTTTCCTACCCGATGTTCCTGATCGGCTTTCTCACCCTGGCCGCCCAATACTGGTACCAGCCGCGCCCGCTGCACGCCGCACAACTGGTGGGGTTGCTGGGCATGTTCTGGATGTTGCCGCAAACCTTCATCCTGCCGTTCACCCTCAACATCATGTGCAGCCAGGTGATGCTGATGATCGCTGCGGGGGTGGCGCACGAGGCGTATCAAATGGCGTTTCGTGATGAGCTCACCGGCTTGCCGGGGCGACGTGCCCTCAACGAGCGCATGCAGCGGCTAGGTCGCAACTATGTGCTGGCGATGAGCGACGTCGATCACTTCAAACGTTTCAATGACACCCACGGCCACGATGTGGGCGACCAGGTGCTGCGCCTGGTGGCGAGCAAGTTGTCCAAGGTCAATGGCGGCGGGCGGGCCTATCGTTACGGCGGTGAAGAGTTTGCCGTGGTGTTTGCCGGCAAGACCCTGGATGAGTGCATGCCGCACCTGGAGGAGATCCGCGAGATCATCGCCAGCTACGACATCAAGTTGCGCAACCCGGACCGCCCCCAGGACGATCATCAAGGCCGCCAGCGCCGTGCCGGCAGCGGCGCGTCCAGCGTGTCGGTGACGGTAAGCATCGGTGTGGCCGAGCGCCAGGCCGAACAACGCAGCCCCGACGAGGTGCTCAAATCCGCCGACCAGGCGCTTTACACCGCCAAGGGCGCGGGGCGTAATTGTGTGGTCGCCGCCGGGCAAACCCGCCGTGGCGCGGTGCGCATGGAGAGCGCTGCCGGTTGAGTAATGGCGGTGTATTCAGCAGCGCTACAGTGATTGTCCACGGCCACGGCCGGCAGTAGGTTAACCCTATCTGCTGCCGGAGACATTGCCATGCCTGAGTACAAAGCTCCCTTGCGCGACATGCGCTTTCTGATCGACACCGTATTCGATTTCCACGGCCACTACGCTGACCTGGGCGCCACGGATGCCAGCCCGGACATGGTCAGTGCGATCCTCGAAGAAGGCGCCAGGTTCTGCGAAAACGTACTCGCGCCGCTCAATCGCAGCGGCGATGAAGAGGGCTGCCATTTCGATAATGGCGTGGTGACCACTCCCAAAGGCTTCAAGCAAGCCTTTGCCCAGTATGTGGAAGGCGGCTGGCACGGCGTGGCGGCAGACCCGGCCTACGGTGGCCAGGGCCTGCCCCATTCCCTCGGCCTGGTGTTAAGCGAGATGATCGGCTCCAGCAACACCTCCTGGGGCATGTACCCGGGCCTGACCCACGGTGCGATGTCGGCCATCCACGCCCACGGCACCGACGAACAGAAAGCCACTTACCTGAGCAAGCTCACCGCTGGCGAATGGACCGGCACCATGTGCCTGACCGAAGCCCACTGCGGCACCGACCTGGGCTTGATCAAGACCCGCGCCGTGCCGCAGGCGGACGGCAGTTACGCGGTCACCGGCAGCAAGATCTTCATCTCGGCCGGCGAGCACGACATGAGCGCCAATATCATCCACCTGGTGCTGGCCAAGCTGCCGGACGCGCCGGCGGGTACCAAGGGCATCTCGTTGTTTATCGTGCCCAAGTTCCATGCCGACTCCGGCGAGCGCAATGCGGTGCACTGCGGCTCCATCGAACACAAGATGGGCATCAAGGCCTCGGCCACCTGCGTGTTGAACTTCGATGGCGCCAAAGGCTATTTGATTGGCGAGGCGAACAAGGGCCTGAACTGCATGTTCACCATGATGAACCACGCCCGCCTGGGCACGGGAATGCAGGGCCTGTGCAACGGTGAAGCGAGCTTCCAGGGCGCGATCAAGTACGCCAACGACCGCTTGCAGATGCGCTCGCTGACCGGTGCCAAGGCGCCGGAGAAAGCCGCCGACCCGATCATCGTGCACGCCGATGTACGCCGCATGCTGCTGACCATGAAGGCTTTCAACGAGGGCAACCGCGCGTTGACCTATTTCACCGCGCAACTGCTCGATACCGCGCACCTTGGCAGCGACGCTGGCCAACGCCAGGAAGCCGAGGACCTGTTGGCCTTCCTCACGCCGATCTGTAAAGCCTTCATGACCGAAACCGGCCTGGAGGTGACCAACCACGGCATGCAGGTATTCGGTGGTCATGGTTATATTCGTGAGTGGGGCATGGAGCAACTGGCCCGTGATGCACGGATTGCGCCGATCTATGAAGGCACCAACGGCATCCAGGCCCTGGACCTGCTAGGGCGCAAGGTGCTGGGCAGCCAGGGCAAGTTGCTGCGTGGGTTTACCAAAATTGTGCATAAGTTCTGCGCGGCCAATGCCGAGCATGCGCAACTCAAGGCCCATGTGGCGCAACTCAATGAACTGAACCAGCAATGGGGCGAACTGACCTTGAAGGTCGGCACGGCCGCGATGAAAAACCCTGATGAAGTGGGCGCGGCGGCCATGGATTACCTGATGTACAGCGGTTACATCATCCTCGCCTACCTGTGGTTGCGCATGGCGATCGCGGCGCACGGCCAGGACGACCAAGAGTTTGCCCAGGCGAAGCTTGCGACCTGCGACTTTTATTTCAAGCGCTTGTTGCCGCGTACGGCCATGCACCGTGCTGCGGTAGAGGCAGGGAGCGAATGCCTGATGAGTCTCCCAGCTGACGCTTTCTCCCTGTAGGAGCGAGCTTGCTCGCGAAGAACGTCAATGATAACGCGTGCTTGCTGAATGAACGCGGCGCCTGTGAGTTTTTCGCGAGCAAGCTCGCTCCTACAGGAAAGCTTCCTTGTGTGACTGGTAAATACTTAATGGTCACGAACGGACCCTATGTGTCTGAAAAGTTGTTCGGGTACACTCGGCGTTTGTAAAACCGATCCTATCGAATCACTTTTCAAGTTCTCACGAGGTTTGCCATGGCTGATTACAAAGCGCCGTTGCGTGATATGCGCTTCGTCCTCAACGAAGTGTTTGAGGTCGCTGATACTTGGGCCCAGTTACCGGCATTGGCAGACAGCGTTGACGCCGAAACCGTCGAAGCGATCCTGGAAGAGGCCGGCAAGGTCACCGCCAAATCCATTGCCCCGCTCAGCCGCGGCGGCGATGAGCAAGGCTGCCACTGGGCGGACGGCGCCGTGACGACTCCCGACGGTTTCCCCCAGGCCTACAGCACCTACGCCGAAGGCGGCTGGGTAGGCGTGGGCGGCGACCCGACCTACGGCGGCATGGGCATGCCCAAGGCGGTGTCGGCGCAGGTTGAAGAGATGATCAACTCGTCGAGCCTGGCTTTCGGCCTGTACCCGATGTTGACCTCCGGTGCCTGTGTATCGATCAACACCCATGCCAGTGAAGAGCTCAAGGCCACCTACCTGCCGAAGATGTATTCGGGTGAGTGGGCCGGTTCCATGTGCCTGACGGAAGCCCATGCCGGTACCGACCTGGGGATGATCCGCACCAAGGCCGAGCCTCAGGCGGACGGCTCCTACAAGGTCAGCGGCACCAAGATCTTCATTACCGGTGGCGAGCACGACCTCACCGAAAACATCATCCACCTGGTGCTGGCCAAACTGCCGGACGCACCGGCCGGGCCCAAGGGCATCTCGCTGTTCCTGGTGCCGAAGTTCCTGGTAAATGCCGATGGCAGCCTGGGCGCGCGTAACCCGGTGAACTGCGGCTCCATTGAACACAAGATGGGCATCCAGGCCTCCGCCACCTGTGTGATGAACTTCGACGAAGCCGTGGGTTACCTGGTCGGTGAGCCCAACCGTGGCTTGGCTGCGATGTTCACCATGATGAACTATGAGCGCCTGGGCGTCGGTATCCAGGGCTTGGCTTCTGGCGAGCGGTCCTATCAGAACGCGATTGAATATGCCCGTGACCGTCTGCAGAGCCGTTCCCCGCTAGGCGCACAGGCCAAGGACAAGCCGGCAGACCCGATCATCGTGCATCCGGATGTCCGTCGTATGTTGCTGACCATGAAGGCGGCGAACGAAGGCGGCCGGGCGTTTTCCACCTACGTGGCGACGCAGTTGGACATCGCCAAGTTCAGCGACGATGCGCAGGCGCGCGAGCGTGCCGATAACCTGGTGGCGTTGTTGACGCCAGTTGCCAAGGCGTTCCTCACCGACCTGGGCCTGGAAACCACCGTACTCGGCCAGCAGGTGTTTGGTGGTCACGGTTACATCCGCGAGTGGGGCCAGGAGCAATTGGTGCGTGACGTGCGCATCACCCAGATCTACGAAGGTACCAACGGCATTCAGGCCCTGGATCTGATGGGGCGCAAGATCGTCGGCAGCGGCGGTGCGTTCTATACCTTGTTCGCCGATGAGATCCGCCAGTTCATCGCCGCATCGGGCCCTGAGTTGGCCGAGTTCACCAAGCCGCTGGGTGTGGCAGTAGGTAACCTGGATGAGCTGACGGCCTGGGTGCTGGACCGCGCCAAGAGCAATCCTAATGAAATCGGCGCAGCCTCGGTGGAATACCTGCATGCGTTCGGCTACATGGCCTATGCCTATATGTGGGCGCGCATGGCCAAGGCGGCGTTAGGCAAGGAGGGCGAAGAGGATTTCTACGCCAGCAAACTGGGGACTGCGCGTTTCTACTTTGCCCGCCTGTTGCCGCGTATCCACTCGTTGAGTGCATCGGTAAAAGCCGGTAGCGAATCACTGTTCCTGATGGATGAAGCCCTGTTTTAAGGGGGAAGAGGGCGTGTAAGCATTCTCTTACATGACGTGCTGCTAATCGTCCTCTATCGCCACATTGGATCCACGGCTAATCTACTTCACATGGACGTCGCGCAGGAAGCGCAAAGCAACAACACGGACACGTAGGATTCTGCCAGGACGGCGGAGTGAAATGGATGTCAGGGAAACAGTCTGCAAAGCCCCGCTTCGGCGGGGTTTTCTTTTGCCCGCGAAAAAGTCAGGCGGTTGCCGGCGGGGCATTCATCACGTCTTCCAGCAGGGTGCGCAGCAACGCCACCGTCGCCTGCTGGCGTTGCACATCGCGGCATACCAATCCTACTTTCAGCGGTACCCTGGGCTCGCTCAAGGGTTTCCACAGCAGCGCCTTGCTGTTGTGTTCATCCTGGGACCGCCCAGGCAGCACGGTCGCCAAGCGGGTGTGAGGCAGGCTGTCGAGAATGCCCACCATGGTATTGAGCTCCGCCTGCACTTGCGGGCGCCGCCCGAGGTTGGACAGTTGGCCTTGCCAGATCTGCCGAACCTGAAACTCTTCCCCCAGGAGCAACATCGGTAATTCGGCGGCTTGTTTGAGCGAGACTTTCTTGAACTCGCGCAACGGATGATCTTCGGGTATCACCACCTTCAGCTCGTCTTCATACAGCAACACGCCGTGCAGGCCCGGTTGACGGGGTGGAAGGTAGCTGATGCCAATATCGAGTGAGCCATTGAGCAACCGCCGCTCAATCTCAAGCCCGGTCAGCTCGTAAATCTGCACCACCAGATGGGGCTGGGCCTTGCGCACGCGCTCAAGCATCTGCGGTACCAGGCTGGTGTGCACGGTTTGCAGCACGCCGATGGCCAGGCTGCGCATGGCCTGGCCCTTGAAATTGCGCAGTGCCTCGACGGCTTGCTGCATACCATCAATGAGCGGTAATGCGTGGTTGTATAAGGTGTGGGCCGCCAAGGTCGGCAACAGACGCTTGCTGCTGCGTTCGAACAGGCTGACGTCGAGGTTCTGTTCCAGTTGGCGAACCTGTTGCGACAGCGCTGGCTGGGAGATCGACAGACGCTCCGCGGCGCGACCTACGTGGCCTTCCTCATACACCGCGACGAAATAACGCAGTTGCTTGAAATCCATAAGGTTTGCTTATCGAAAAAGCTGGAAAATCGAAATGGCCGCTGGCCCCCGAGGCGCCTAGTCTAGCGCCTATTCGCAGGGCTTACAGGGCCGGATCGGACAATGAACAGCGTTTTTGTTGATAGCGTTTACATAGGCAAGGCAAAAAATCTGAAGGCCTCATTGGCAGGTGGCATCGACCAAGGTCAGGTTGCCAGCGGGGGTGAAGTGTGAACTTGTTCCGTCGCTGCGCGCCGAGTCTGGATGACCTGGTTGTGCATGCCCCGCGTGCAGATGTTTCCAGCCAGTGCCTGATGCCCACTGTGGCGCGCCCGCTCCAGGTGTTTGTACAGGGGCAGGGTTCCTGGCTTTCGGACGCTGACGACCGCGCTTATCTGGATTTCAGTCAAGGCGGCGGGGCCAACAGCCTGGGTCACAGTCCCCAGGCCGTACGCGACGCCATTGCCCAACAGATGCACACCGTGATCAACCCTGGCCTGGGTTTGCACAACCGCGCGCAACTGGATCTTGTCGATCGTCTGTGCCACCACACCTGCAGCGACCAGGCCTATTTGCTCAACAGCGGTGCCGAAGCCTGTGAAGCGGCCATCAAGTTGGCACGCAAGTGGGGCCAACTGCATCGCGGTGGCGCTTACCACATCATCACCGTAAACAATGGCTGTCATGGGCGGAGCCTGGGGGCGATGTCGGCGTCGGCTGTGGCCTGCGAAAACCGATTCGAACCGCAGTTGCCAGGTTTCAGCCAAGTGCCGTTTAACGATCTGCCGGCCCTGCATGCAGCGGTCGATGCGCAGACCGTCGCCATCATGCTGGAGCCGATACAAAGCGGCGGCGGTGTCCTCCCTGCGACAGAACATTACCTCAAGGGCGTCGAACGCCTGTGTCGTGAGCTCGGGATCCTGCTGATCTTCGACGAAGTGCAAACCGGTATCGGCCGCTGCGGCAGCCTGCTCGCCGAACAGCAATACGGCGTGCGCGCCGACATCATTGCCCTGGGCAAAGGCCTGGGCGGCGGTGTGCCCTTGGCGGCGCTGGTGGCGCGTGGTAATGCCTGTTGCTTCGAACCGGGCGAGCTGGACGGTACACATCACGGCAATGCACTGATGGCATCTGCGGGTATCGCCGTACTCGACGCTCTATTGGAGAACGGCTTTCTCGAGCACCTACGCGAATCCGGCTTGTACCTCGCAGAAGGCCTTGCCCGGCTTGCCTACCGTTACGACCATGGGCCCTTGCGCGGCAACGGGCTGCTTTGGGGCCTGACACTGTCGGACGATTGCGCCGCAGCAGTGGTCAAGGCCGCGCTGCTCGAAGGCCTGATTCTCACCTCCTCACAACCTGACTGCCTGCGCTTTACCCCTGCGCTGAATATCAGCAAAACCCACATCGACGAAATGCTGCTGCGGCTTGCCCGCGCCTTTTCTCGGGTGCGCACCGCTCAAGTGCAATGCCGCAAGGGCATCGCCGTTTGACCCCAGTTTCCTGAACCGTCTCGCGGCATACGCGGCGCCTCCAGCCTGATTCTTTTGGCTGGGGGCGTTTTTTTGTCTGGGTAATTTGTGGTGTGAAAGGATCGCTGGAGATTCTGGCCTGAGATGGCCCAATGCCAGAATCCACTGAACCCTCACGAACCGCCAAGGTCGATTAGCTACACGGCTCACACGAGCCGATTTTCTGGAGCTGACCCATGGACATCATTCGTATCATCATCGCCATTCTGCTGCCGCCATTGGGTGTGTTCCTGCAAGTAGGTTTCGGCGGTGCATTCTGGCTGAATATCCTGCTGACCCTGTGCGGTTACTTCCCTGGCATCATCCACGCGGTGTACATCATCGCCAAGCGTTGAGGCCCTCAGCCTTTTGCAATGAGCCTTGAGTTGCGCTCATTGCGAAAGGCCAGTTGCTCGATGGTCTGGGTGGCATGTTCGGCCTCTTCCCGCGCTTGCAGAATGATGCCGTGCTGCTCGGATTTGCTGCATACAGGGTCGGCATTACTGGCGTCACCAGTGAGCATGAAGGCCTGGCAACGGCAGCCGCCGAAGTCCTTTTCTTTTTCGTCGCATGAACGGCATGGCTCAGGCATCCAGTCGTAGCCACGAAAGCGATTGAAGCCAAACGAGTCGTACCAGATGTGCTGCATGCTGTGGTCGCGCACATTGGGAAACTGCACGGGCATCTGCCTCGCGCCGTGGCAGGGCAGGGCGGTGCCGTCGGGTGTGACTGTCAGGAAGATGCTGCCCCAGCCATTCATGCAGGCTTTGGGTCGCTCCTCGTAATAATCCGGTGTCACGAAGATCAGCTTGCAGGGGTGGCCTTCGGCTTCCAGCTTGGCACGGTATTCATTGGTGATGCGTTCGGCGCGCACCAACTGCTCGCGGGTGGGCAGCAAGCCCACGCGGTTGAGCTGTGCCCAGCCGTAGAACTGGCAGGTGGCGAGTTCGACGAAATCCGCTTCCAGCGCAATGCACAGCTCGATGATGCGGTCGATCTTGTCGATATTGTGGCGATGGGTGACGAAGTTCAGCACCATCGGGTAGCCGTGGGCTTTCACCGCTCGGGCCATTTCCAGTTTTTGCGCGAAGGCTTTTTTGGAGCCGGCCAGCAGGTTGTTCACCTGTTCGTCACTGGCCTGGAAGCTGATCTGGATATGGTCCAGGCCGGCTTTCTTGAAGTCGCTGATTTTTTGTTCGGTGAGGCCGATGCCAGAGGTGATCAGGTTGGTGTAGAAACCCAGCTTGCGAGCCTCGCCGATCAGCTCGGCCAAGTCCTGGCGCACCAGCGGCTCGCCGCCGGAAAAACCCAACTGCGCAGCACCCATTTCACGGGCTTCGCGAAATACCTTGATCCATTGTTCGGTGCTCAGCTCTTTGCCCTGCTCGGCGAAATCCAGCGGGTTGGAGCAATACGGGCACTGCAGCGGGCAGCGATAGGTCAGCTCGGCCAGCAGCCACAGAGGCAGGCCTATGGCTGGCTTTTCAGGCAAGGGTGATCCAGTGCTCAGCACGGGCGACCTCCATGAATTGCTCGATGTCGTCACTCAGCTCTGGCACACCGGGGAACTGCTTATCCAGCTCGGCAATGATTGCCGCAACGTCGCGGTCGCCGTCGATCAGGCCACCGATCAATGCGGCGCTGTCGTTGAGCTTGATCATGCCTTCGGGGTAGAGCAACACGTGGCTTTTCTGAGCAGGCTCGTACTGGTAGCGATAGCCCTGGCGCCAGGTCGGTTTTTTGCTGCGATCAAAGCTCATAGGGTGATCCCTTTATGCCATACCCGCTGTTCGGTCACGCTGTGATACGGCGGGCGTTTGAGTTCATAGGCCATGCTCATGGCGTCCAGCATGCTCCAGAGGATGTCCAGTTTGAACTGGAGAATTTCCAGCATGCGCTCCTGCCCCTCGCGGGTGGTGTAGTGCTGCAGGGTGATCTCCAAGCCGTGTTCCACATCGCGACGGGCCTGGCCCAGTCGTGTGCGGAAGTACTCGTAACCGGCCGGGTCGATCCACGGGTAATGCTGGGGCCAACTGTCGAGGCGTGACTGGTGGATTTGTGGCGCGAACAGCTCGGTCAACGAGCTGCTGGCGGCTTCTTGCCAGCTGGCGCGGCGGGCGAAATTGACATAGGCGTCCACGGCGAAGCGTACGCCGGGCAGCACCAACTCCTGGGAGCGCAGTTGGTCGGGGTCCAGGCCCACGGCCTGGCCCAGGCGCAGCCAGGCTTCGATACCGCCGTCTTCACCGGGCGCGCCGTCATGGTCGAGCAGGCGCTGGATCCATTCGCGACGGATTTCACGGTCTGGGCAGTTGGCCAGGATCGCCGCGTCTTTCAGCGGGATATTCACCTGATAGTAGAAGCGATTGGCGACCCAGCCTTGGATCTGCTCACGGCTGGCGCGGCCTTCGTACATCGCCACATGGTAAGGGTGATGGATATGGTAGAAGGCGCCCTTGGCGCGCAGGGCTGCTTCGAACTCAGCCTTGCTCAACGGTGTGTCGGTCATTTCTATCGCTCCTACAATTCAATGCTCATGCCGTCGTAAGCCACTTCGACATTGCGCCGCACCAGCTCCGCTCGCTCGGGGGAGTCTTCATCGAGGATCGGGTTGGTGTTGTTGATGTGGATAAGCACTTTGCGCTGTTTGGGCAGTTGCTCCAGCACTTCAAGCATGCCGCCGGGGCCGTTCTGTGCCAGGTGGCCCATCTCACGCCCGGTACGGGTGCCGACGCCACGGCGCTGCATTTCATCGTCGTCCCACATCGTGCCGTCAACCAGCAGACAGTCACTGCCGGCCATGATGTCCAGCAGCGGTGCGTCGACCTTGCCCAGGCCCGGGGCGTAGAACAATTTGCCGCCGGTGCGCAGGTCTTCGACGATCAGGCCAATGTTGTCACCGGGGTGCGGGTCGAAACGGTGCGGCGAATAGGGTGGTGCGGCGCTGCGCAACGGCAGCGGGGTGAAGCGCAGGTTGGGGCAGGCCGGGATGGTGAAGCTGGCGTCCAACTCGATGCGGTTCCAGGCCAGGCCACCGTTCCAGTGGGTCAGCATGGTGAACAACGGGAAACCGGTGCTCAGGTCTTCGTGGACCATGTCGGTGCACCACACCTGGTGCGGGCAGCCTTCGCGCAGGCTCAGCAGGCCAGTGGTATGGTCGATCTGGCTGTCCATCAGGATGATTGCGCTGATGCCGGTATCGCGCAGGGCGCGGCCCGGTTGCATGGGCGCAAAGCCCTGGAGTTGCGCGCGGATATCCGGCGAGGCATTGCAGAGCACCCAATTCACGCCATCGTCGGAGATCGCGATGGACGACTGGGTACGCGCCTGGGCCCGCAGGCTGCCATCGCGAAAACCTGCGCAGTTCACGCAGTTGCAGTTCCACTGCGGGAAGCCACCGCCGGCGGCGGAACCTAGAATCTGGACAAACATGATCGCTCCATCAAGCACAGCTCAAAACAAAAACGCCCCGGGCGAACCGAGGCGTTGTGTCACTCAGCCAATTAACGGCTGGCGAAGTACATGGTGACTTCGAAACCAATACGCAGATCAGTGTAAGCAGGTTTGGACCAGGTCATATTCTTACTCCTATCAAGGGATGGGACGTTCACTACCAAGTAATACATATAGTCCACCTCCCATTGGAGATGTTCAGATATTGCTGCGCAATGTTACGCAATTTTATTCAAGTTAGCGCTGTCTCGGTGGAGAAAGCCTGTTGCAGGGTTGGCAATGATCACGGCGCTGCTTGCCAGTCGTCGCTGATGCGCGGCCCGTTGGCCACACATTGCCAGCCGCCTGCGGCGTTATTGAGTTGTTGCGCGGCGCGCTGCACATCCTCGCGTGTGCACGCTTGGATCAACTGTTGAAGCTGATCCAGATAACCCGACGAATGGCCTGCCAGGTGCGCATGCCAGAGCAAGTCGGCAGCTTCGTTGATAGGCAGCGTCTGGGCCGCGAACTGCTGTGCGAGGGCCTGGTTACCCAAGTCGGGACTGCGCTCGATCAACGACGGCAGTTGCCCCAGGAAGGCCCGCAACTGTTGGACGATGCCGTCTAGGGAGAGGGTGGGCGACTGCACCCCAAACAACAGGCCTGTTTGGCCATTGATCTGTCGGATGCCGCTGAACACGGCGTAGCCGATTTGCAGTTCGACTCTCAAGCGCTGGTAGAACGGCCCCTGGAGCACGTGCCCGAGCAACCGCCAGTTGGCTTCATCGGCTAGGGATTGAGTCGGCGTCGGGCAGAATAACAGTAGCGCTGCTTCGCTTGATTCGGTGCTGACTGCGTGCCAGCGCTTTTGTCCGTCAAGGACGTGAGGTGTATAAGGCACGCTTGCCGGTTGCCCAGGCAGCCGGGCCGCTGCGGCTTTGATCGCGGCTTCACAGGCGGTGGGCAGGCCAGCGCCCAGCGCCTGCCAGCGCGCGGTAGCCCATGATGCTGTTGTCTCCTGAGGCTGGGGCTGAACACCCGCGCAGCAAGCGGGCAACGCCTTGAGCAGTTCCCGGATGGCGATCATCGGCACGGGAGCGGTCGGTGGCAAAGGTTCATCCGAGTTACTCAGACACCGCGCCAACGCTTCGAGCACCGCCGGCATGGGCTCGTGGAGGCCGTGCATCTTCACCAGCCAGTCAGTGGCGATCGTTTCGCAAGACAACTCGACGCCCGCCTGCCGTGCCTGTTCGCGCAACGGCCGCAACAGGCTTTCCAGCCCGGTGGGTACCGCCGAGTCAAACCGCCAGCGCAGGTACAGCGCGCCTTCGCCAGTGTCCTCCGCCAACGCCTGGCTGAAGGTCAACGCTGACAGTTCCCGTCGGCCCCGTGAGCGATCCTGAGCAAAGGTACGCAAGCCACGGTGGGCGCTGGTTTGGCCGCGAATCAGGCCGGCGCGTTCTTCCTTGGCGGGCGCACGAAGCAAAGGGTTATTGGGCGGCAGTTGCCAAGGGTGCCGGGAGGCGGGCAGGTGCAGTGAATCGAGCATGGCCTTGAGGGCTGCGGCGCCTTGTTCCGACAGGTCTTGGGCATCGTTGCGCGCCAACGCCAGGGCGCCTTGGACCTGTTGCTGGCGAGCATTGAGCAAGGCGAACTCTTCGCGTAATGCTGTCCAGTCGCTGTGTGCGAAGAAACTCAGCCAGTCGTGCAGCAACTCTTCGATCGACGTGGCCGGTTCGCGCGCGCTGCCGAGAGTGAAGTGGATATCCAGCACGGCTTGATCCGCGAATTGGTACAGCACGGACGCCTGCAGCGCGGTGGCCAGTCGTCGTGCTTGCAGCTCGGCGAGCAACCCACCGGGGGCCGAGGCGTTGAGCCAGGTGCAGAGAAACGCCAGCGCTTCCCGTGGCGCGTTACAGGTAATGACCTGATGCAGGTGTTGGCCGGCGACGTGCTGATAACGGCGTGCCGGGCCATGCATCAAGGCCGGTGGAGCGGCCTGCGGGTGCAATGGGCCGGGCGTCAGTTGGTCACTGAACTGCTGGGCCAAGGCCTGCAGGTCGGCCAGCGATTGTGGACCGGCGAGGCTCAAGGTCATCTGCCCGCTTTGATAAAAGCGTGCGTGGAACCCTCGCAAGGCATGCTGAAAGTCGTCGCTTTCCACCGGCAGGCTGTCGCGGTTGCCGGCATGAAAACCGCGCAGGGGATGATCCGCCGCCAAGCCTTGCAGCAGCGTCACTTGCTGTTGGGCCTTGGCATCCTGGGACCAGGCGATGAACTCCGCCTCCAGCACTTCGCGTTCACGTTGTTGATCGTCGAGGGCCAGGCGCGGGTGAGCCAACATATCCGCCAAACGCGCCAGCCCGTCTGCAAAAACCGGCACCGGCAGTTCAAAGAAGAACTCGGTGGTGCGCTCACGGGTGCTGGCGTTGACCTGCCCACCGTGGCGCTGCACGTAGGCCATCAGCCCTTCGCCGGCTGGAAAACGCTCGGTACCGAGAAACAACAAGTGCTCAAGAAAATGCGCCAGCCCAGGCCAGGCCAATGGCACGTCATGGCTGCCGGCAGCCACGTGTAAAACGGCGGCGCAGCGTTTCAAGCGTGGCGCATGGCGCAGGCAAACCCGCAGGCCATTGGCGAGGGTCAGGTGAAGGGGATGAGGGTGAACCGGCGCAGGCATGGGCACTTCCGAGGCGTGGGAAGTGCCTATGCTAGCAAACCCAATGGGTCAGGGCTTGTGCAGTGCGCCGTAGAGTTCGGCGCGACGGTCTTGCAGGTAGTGGTTGGCGGCGCGGGCGTCGACAATAGATTGGCGATCCAGGGTGCCGACGATCAAGGCTTCATCCAGGCCGGCCTGGGCAATTCGCTGGCCGTCCGGCGCGGCAATGCTGCTTTGCCCGCAGTAGTGAATCTCGCCTTCGTGCCCGCAGTAGTTGGCATAGGCCACAAAACACTGGTTTTCAAAGGCTCGCGCCCGCACGGTGACGTCGGCAACAAAGTCGAACGGCACCATATTGGCGGTGGGCACCAGAATCAGTTCGGCACCGGCGAGGGCCAGGCGCCGGGTGTTTTCCGGAAACTCCAGGTCGTAGCAAATCAGCATGCCCACCTTCCAACCGTTCAATTCCACCACCGGAAAATCATCGGGGCCGGCGCTGAACATCGAGTGGTCAAGATCGCCAAACAAGTGGGTCTTGCGGTAATTGCACAGGCGCGTGCCCTGGGCATCGATCAACTGCACGGCGTTGTAGACCTGGCCGTCTTCGGCCCGTTCCGGGTAGCCATACAGGATCGCCAGCCCGGCACTTTGCGCCAGTTTGGCAATCGCCTGCGCCGATGGCCCATCCTGTGCCTCGGCCAGTGCGCCAACGGCTTCGGCGCCAATGTTATAGCCGGTGAGGAACATCTCTGGCAGCACCAGCACATCGGCGCCGTGTGCCTCATGGGCCAGTTGATGCAGGCGCTGCAGGTTGGCGGCCACATCCAGCGGCAGCGGCGGGCATTGGTACAGGGCGACACGCATGCTCAACTCCTTATTCTGCCAGGGCGATTGGCCCTATTTCATCGAACACATCGCCTGGGCCTGGGTTCTCCGGGTGGGTGCTGCCACCGAAGTGGTTCATGATGCCCCATACCGCGTTGAGCGAGGTTTGTACCGCGCCTTCGACCCAGGCAGGCGTCCACGATACATCATCACCCGCGATGAATATCCCGCGTTGTTCGGCGGGCATATCCTTCTGCATGAAGTGCGCATACATCCGTTGGTTGTAACGATAGTGACCGGGCAAGGCACCTTTGAAGGCCCCGAGGAAATGCGGGTCGGCCTCCCAGGACACGGTGATCGGGTCGCCGATGATGCGCGCCTTGATGTCGACCTTGGGGTAGATCTTCTTCAGTGCATCGAGGGCCAGTTTCACCCGCTTGTCGATAGGCTGGGGCAGCATCTTCAGTGCGTCGCTCATCCACGAGTAGGACAGGCAGATCACCCCCGGCTTGTCGTCGCCGTTATCGAATAGGTAGGTGCCACGGGTCAGGCGGTCGGTGAGGGTCATGCTCATCAGGTCGCGACCGGTTTGCGGGTCTTTGTCTTTCCAGAATGGGCGGTCAACCATCACGAAGGTTTTCGAGGACTGCATGTAGCGAGTGCGATCCAGGGCCATCCACATTTTTTGTGAGAACAGGGTTTCGTCGCATTCGATCTGGGTGGTCAGCAACCAGCTTTGGCAGGTGGTCAGCACCGCCGCGTATTCACGGGTGTCGCCATAGTTGTCGGTAACGGCGAAACGGCCATCGGCGGCGTGGGCGATGCGCTTCACGCCGGCCCGTGGCGCACCTCTATGCAGCGAGCTCAGGCTGGTACCGGCCGGCCAGTGGGCGCAGCGTTCCGGCACATGGCGCCAGATGCCCATGGGCACTTGGGCCACGCCACCGACGATCAAGTGTTGATGATCATCGCAGTTGGTCATCACCACGCGGAAAATTTCCAGCATGGAGTTGGGGAAGTCCGAGTCCCAGCCGCCGGTACCGAAACCGACCTGGCCAAACACCTCGCGGTGGTGGAACGACAATTTGGCGAAGGCTTTGGAAGTGGCGACGAAGTCGTAGAAGGTACGGTCATCCCACAGCGGCACGAGCTTGTTCCACAGTTCCTTGAGCCGTGGCACGTCGCGGTCGCGGATTGCCTGCTGGATATCGCCGAACTGCGAACCGGCTTCCAGGGCGTCGGCCCAGGCATCGGCGACTTCCTGGAACAGTGCCGGTAAATCGGAAAGTTTTTGCGCGTAGTGAGTCTGGCCTTCCAGATCGATCACAGTGCTGCCAGACGCCGGCGTCAGCGGGTTGGGAAAGGGCTTGGTTTCCAGTCCCAGTTTGTCCACGTAATGGTAGAACGCCGTGGACGACACCGGGAACCGCATGCCGCCCAGCTCGGCGATGATGCCTTCGGCGCCTTCAAAGGCCTGCGAGCGCAAGCGGCCACCCATCTTCGAGGCTTCATACACCACGGGCTTGAGCCCGAGTTTCATCAGCTCGTAGGCCGCCACCAGGCCCGCGATCCCGGCACCGACGATCGCCACTTCGGCGCCATGGTTAGCCGCAGGAATACTGCCCAGCCCGGCGGGGTGTTCGATCCAGTCATCAAAGGCAAACGGGAAATCCGGGCCGAAGATGGTGATGGGTTTCTTGCCATCGCCCGGGTGGCGATTGGGCTTGCTGAGAGTGCTGGACGGAATGCTCATGGCTGACCTTACTGACGGCTCGGCGGGAGGAGGGCCCGTTGAGTATAGGAAAAGATGGCAGCCAGTTTAGGGAACGTTGCGCGCGTTAATAAGGCGCAATATGTCGTCGGATTGCGCTAGTTTTAGTCAATGTGACGAGTTAAGTGGTCAGATTGGTTGTCCGCGATCCAATTTGTTACTGAGGATGATCGAGGTGGTGGTTTTCTCCACGCCGTCGACACTGCCGATCTGGTCCAGCAATTGGTCCAGTTGCTCCGGCGAATCGGTGCGCAGCCAAGCCACGTAATCGAACTCCCCACTCACCGCGCACAGCTGCTGCACTTGCGCCATGGCGCTCAGCCTGCGCAACACCTCTTTGCCGGAGCGGGGTTGCACGGTAATGCCCACGTAAGCCTGCAACCCACCATCCGCAACGCGCTGGCCCAGGCGCACGCCGTAACCCGTGATGACCTGGGTTTTCTCCAGGCGGGCCAGACGCGACGTGACGGTGGTGCGGGCGATGCCCAACTGCCTGGCGAGCATGGCCACGCTTTCACGGGCGTTGAGCTGCAGGGCGGCGATCAGTTGGCGGTCGATTTCGTCTAGGGCGGGCAAGGGGAGAGCTCCAGTGCGGGAGGGCAATGGGCAAGCATGGTACAGGCTTGGCCTGGCTGAAAGAACCGTGATGCCAGATACGCAAAAGCCGCGCAGTGCGCGGCTTTGAGTATGGTGGGCCCAGTAGGACTCGAACCTACGACCAAGGGATTATGAGTCCCCTGCTCTAACCAACTGAGCTATAGGCCCTCAGTAGGTCGCGGATTATAGCGATGGTTTGTTCACTGTGCCATCCGAAAAATCCTTGTGCCGTGTACGAAGGAAGCTGGCGGCAAAAAGCTCCGGCGGCAGGGGCAGGCTGACGATGTAGCCTTGCATCTGTTCACACCCCTCGCTTGCGAGGAATGCTTGTTGTGCCGGGGTCTCCACGCCTTCGGCGATGATGGTGAATTGCATGCTGTGGCCAAGGGCGATGATGGCGCGCACGATGGCTGCATCGTGAGGGTCGTCGGGCAAGCCGCGGACGAAAGATTGATCGATCTTGAGGAAGTCCAGGGGCAGGCGTTTGAGGTAGCTGAGGGACGAGTAGCCGGTGCCGAAATCATCGATCGCCAGCTGTACGCCCAGGCGCTTGAGTTGGTGCAACACCGCCAGTGCTTCTTCGGCTTGGCTCATGATGAAGTTTTCGGTGATCTCCAGCTGCAGGCAGCCGGGTTCGAGGTGGTAATCGCGCAGCAGTTGTTCGATGCGTGATAGCAGGTTGGGGTGACGCAGTTGCGCGCCTGCAAGGTTGACCGAGAGGGGGCCGAAATCCTCGAAAGCCGCTTGCCAGGCGTGCAGCTGCCGGCACGCCTGTTCCAGTACCCAGTCTCCGATTTGCAGGATCATGCCGTTCTCTTCGGCCAGGGCAATAAAGTGTTCGGGCGGGACCTCGCCCAAGGTCGGGTGGTGCCAACGGATCAAGGCTTCGGCGCCGATCAGTTGTTGGGTGACCAGGCTGCGTTTGGGTTGGTAACACAGGCTCAATTCTTCACGTTCGATGGCGCGGCGCAGTTCGTGCTCCAGCGCTACGCGTTCATTGGCCTGGGCCGTCAGGTCGCGGGTGTAGCGCTCGACCCGGTTGCGCCCCTTGGCTTTGGAGCGATACATCGCGGCGTCGGCATTTTTGACCAGGGTGGCGACGTCGGTACCGTCTTGCGGATACAGACTGGTGCCGATACTCGCGCTGATGAAGAACTCATGCTCGCCGGCCTGGAATGGCGGGGTAAAACAGTCGAGCAGTTTGTTCGCCAAGTGCTGGGCGTCGCTGGCCTGTTGCAAGCCGGGCAGCAGGATGATGAATTCGTCGCCGCCCAGGCGAGCAACGGTGTCCACGTCCCGCAACTGCTCCTTGAGGCGTACGGCGATGTCTTTGAGCAGCAGGTCGCCGACCGGGTGGCCGAGGCTGTCGTTGATGTGCTTGAAGCGGTCGAGGTCGAGAAACAGCACCGCACCCTGTTTACCACTTTCCTGCTGGCCGTTGAGTGCGGCCTGCAACCGGTTTTCAAACAAGGTGCGGTTGGGCAGGCCAGTCAATGGGTCGTGGTGGGCCTGATAATCCAGGCGGGCCTGGGCCAGCTTGAGGCTGGAGATGTCGGCAAACACAGCAACGAAGTGCGTGACCAATTGCTCGCGGTTACGCACAGCGCTGATGGTCAGCCAGCTCGGATACACCTCGCCGTTCTTGCGGCGGTTGGAGATCTCTCCTTGCCAGTGGCCATGGGTCGTCAACTGGTGCCACATTGCCGCATAGAACGCGCTGTCGTGCAGGCCGGAGGCGAGCAAGCGCGGGGTATGGCCAAGGGCTTCAACCTCGCTGTAGCCGGTTATCTCCGTGAAGGCGCGGTTGACGGCGCTGATGTTCTGTCGTGTGTCGGTGATCAAGACGCCTTCGGCGGTGCTTTCGAACACCGTGGCGGCCTGCTGCAGTTTTTCCTGCATCAACTGGCGTTCGGTGATGTCCCGGGCGATGGTCAGCATGCAGTCTTCGTCGCCAATCGGCAGTGCGCGGCTGGACACTTCGCACAGGCGAATCTGGCCGTCGGCACGACGGATATGGCAGATGAAATCGCGGACAAAACCGTCGCGCTGCATCAATTCCAGCATGTGCTTGCGTTCGTTGAGGTCGACCCAGATGCCCAGGTCCAAGGCAGATTGGTCGAGTGAGGAGGCGCTGGTGAATCCGGTCAGGTGGCTGAAACCCTCGTTTACTTCGATCAGCAGGCCGTCGCTCTGGCGGCTCAGCAGTAAGCCATCTGGGGAGGCATGGAAGGCTTTGGCAAACTTTTCTTCGGAGGTTTGCAGCCGCTGTTGGGTTTCCTTGAGCTGAGTGATGTCCCGCACTACCACCACCAAGGCTTCGGTGGTGTCGAGTTGGAACGGCTCGGCTGAGATCAGCCCGGTAAAGGCCTGGCCATTGCTGCGCAGAAAAGGCATTTCCAGGTTGCGGATGCTGGTGGTCTGTACCCGTTGCAGCAAATCCGGGCCGCCCCCTTGAATGCCCCATATATTCAGGTCGGTGGCGGTTTTGCCTACCACCTCGTCGGCGCGCAGCCCAATCTGGTCCTCGAATGCCTTGTTGACCTCCAGCAGGCAGCCATCAGACATCCGGGCAATCACCAGGATGTCCGGGCACTGCTGAAACACCGAGGCAAATTTCTGCTCGGACAATTGCAGGGCTTCTTCGGTGCGCTTGGCTTCGCTGATGTCGATCATCAGGCCGCGCAGCACTGGCTCGTGGCCGTGTTCGATCAGGCTGACAATGTCACGTACCCACAGGCAGCGGCCATCAGCGGTGATGACCCGGTAATCAATGCTGTGATCACGGTTGGCACGAGTTTCCCGATAGCAATAGGCCTCGGCGCGGGTCAGGTCAGCGGGATGGATGATGTTGCGCCAGAAGCCTGGAATCAGCCAGTGGGCGCGGGGATAGCCGAGCAGGTCTTCGGCATGGGGCGACACATAGCTGTAGGTGAAATCGCTGATGCTTGCTTCCCAGGCGATGGCGGACAAGCTCTCCACCAAGCCGCGATAGTGGTACTCGCTGCTTCACAGTTCTTGCTCAAGGGCGACCCGACGGGAAATTTCCGAGCTGAGCCGGCGATTGATCCGAATGACGATCGCCAGCACCGTACTCAACAGCAGCACCGCTGGCAGGCCGTACGTGAGCAGGTCAGCCCAGAAGGTACGGTGATCGGTGAAGCTGCCGACCCAGTGTTGCTGGATCGCATCAGTTTCGGCTGAACTGAGATCGGCGAGGACTTTGTCCAGGATGCCCACCAGGATTTTCTCATCCCGCGGCACGCCCATCGCCAGTTGGTAGCGGTAGGGCGTTTCGCCGCTGACGTACAGGCCGTCGAGCTTGAGTTGGCGCAGGCTCCAGACGCTGGAGGCGAGGTCGCCGACCACGGCATCCACTTCATCGGTGGCCAGGGCTTGCAGCGTCGAACTGACGTTGGGCAGGGCGACCAGATTCAGGTCCGGATGGTGGGTGCGGAGCAATTCATGGGGGGCGTAGTTCTCCACCACGGCAATTTTCAGCCCGTACAAATCCTTGAGGCTGCGTGGTTTCGCGCCGCCTTCATGGGCCAGGATGACGATGGGAAAGTCGAGATAGGGGCGTGTGAAGGCCAGGAAGTTTTGGCGTTCGGGGGTGGACATGATGCCCGGCAGCAGGTCGAGCTGATTATTGCGGGCTTGTTCAAGCACTGCGGTCCAGTTCACCGGTTCGATCAGTTTGATTCGCACACCCAGGCGGTCCTGGAGCAGGCGTACGTAATCGGCTGCCAAGCCCTGATATCGGCCATTTTCATCGCGATATTCAAAAGGTGGCCAAGACGCATCCACGCCTAGGCGCAGCTCCTGATGGTCCGCCAACCAGCTACGCTCATCATCCGTAAGAGTCAACGCGCCAGCCGTTGCGGTCCAGGTCAGCAGCGACAGCAGTATCACGGTCGGCAATCTGGGCATAACGGTCTCGTTATGGCACGGGGAATGTCTCGAGTGTAGACGGGCATTGCGAGGGTGGGGTGGTGCGGGGCAGTTAATCTGTCAAAGCAATCGGTAGAAAGCAAAACCCCCGGCCTGGGCCGGGGGTTCTGGTATCACTCGTCGAGGAAGGAGCGCAGATGCTCGCTTCGCGTCGGGTGGCGCAACTTGCGCAGCGCCTTGGCTTCGATCTGACGGATCCGCTCACGGGTCACGTCAAACTGCTTACCGACTTCCTCAAGGGTGTGGTCGGTATTCATGTCGATGCCGAAACGCATGCGCAGTACCTTGGCTTCACGGGCAGTGAGGCCGGACAGTACGTCGCGAGTCGCTTCTTTCAAGCTCTCAACAGTGGCTACATCGATTGGCGACTGCATGGTCGAGTCTTCGATGAAGTCGCCCAGATGGGAGTCTTCGTCATCACCAATCGGCGTTTCCATGGAGATCGGCTCTTTAGCGATCTTCAGTACCTTGCGGATTTTATCCTCAGGCATTTCCATGCGTTCGCCCAGCTCTTCCGGGGTCGGTTCGCGACCCATTTCCTGCAACATCTGCCGGGAAATGCGGTTGAGCTTGTTGATGGTCTCGATCATGTGCACCGGAATACGGATGGTGCGGGCCTGGTCGGCGATCGAGCGAGTGATCGCCTGACGGATCCACCAGGTGGCATAAGTCGAGAACTTGTAGCCGCGACGGTATTCGAACTTGTCCACCGCCTTCATCAAGCCGATGTTGCCTTCCTGGATCAGATCAAGGAACTGCAGGCCACGGTTGGTGTACTTCTTGGCGATGGAGATCACCAGACGCAAGTTCGCTTCAACCATCTCTTTTTTCGCGCGGCGGGCCTTGGCCTCACCGATCGACATGCGACGGTTGATGTCTTTGATTTCTGCAATCGTCAGGCCGGTTTCGGTCTCAAGCGCGGTCAGCTTCTGCTGGCAACGGATGATATCGGGCTGCAGGCGACCGATGGCTTCGGCGTATTTCGCCTTGCCCTTGGCCAGTGCGTCGCTCCAGCTTTCGTCAACTTCGTTGCCCGGGAACTGGCGCAGGAAATCGGTACGCGGCATGCGCGCATCACGCACACAGAGCTGCATGATCGCACGCTCTTGGGCACGCAGACGCTCAAGAGCACTGCGAACACGCTCAACCAGGCCTTCGAATTGCTTGGGCACCAGCTTGATCGGCATGAACAGCTCAGCCAGGGCCACCAGCTCGGCAATTGCCTGCTTGTTGCCGCGACCGTGCTTCTTCAGGGCCTTGCGGGTGATTTCCATTTGATCGGAAACCGCACCGAAGCGCTGGGCCGCGATGACCGGGTCTGGACCGCTTTCGGCTTCTTCTTCGTCGTCGCTGCTTTCAGCTTCGTCGTCGTCGGAGTCGTCGTCCGCTTTTGCGGCTTTCGCATCAACAGGCGGCGGTACTTCGGCGGCAGGCGGCGCAATGCCGTCGTCCGGGTCGATATAACCGCTCAGGACGTCGGACAGGCGGCCACCTTCGGTGGTGACGCGGGTGTACTCGGCGAGAATGTGGTCAACCGTGCCAGGGAAGTGCGCAATGGCGCCCATCACTTCACGGATACCCTCTTCGATACGCTTGGCGATTTCGATCTCGCCTTCGCGTGTCAGCAGCTCGACGGTACCCATTTCGCGCATATACATGCGCACAGGGTCTGTCGTGCGGCCGATATCGGTCTCTACTGCAGCCAGCGCGGCAGCAGCTTCCTCAGCGGCGGCCTCGTCGGTATCAGCGTCGGCCAGCATAAGGGAATCCTTATCTGGCGCGACTTCGAATACGTTGATCCCCATGTCGTTAATCATGCGGATGATGTCTTCCACCTGCTCAGGATCTGAAATATCCTCAGGCAGGTGGTCGTTGACCTCCGCGTAAGTCAGGTAACCCTGCTCACGACCAAGAAGTATCAACTCTTTGATACGAGACTGCTGTTGCGCTTTTCCGGACATAACACCCTATCCACTGAAGGTCTTGGCGGGCAAAAAACAAGCCGAGGATTATACCCGAGCTATGACCTCACACGCCAGCTGAGGTCGGGTTTGATGCGTAAACATTCTGTTTTAAGAGGTCGCGCATCTGTTTTGCTATCTGAATCTGCTCTTCAGCCGATAATCCCGGCTGCCTTGCTCTCTTGATAAGTTCATCGAGGGTCTGAGTGTGTTGACCCGCGGATAACCTATTAATGGTGTCTAAAAACTGTTGTTCAAGGTTGTCGCCGTCAATTAGCCACTCCTTTTCCGCCAGTGCCCGCAATAAACGGCCCTGTTCCGTGCCATGCCAGCGAGCCATCAACTGGATTGAGTTTAGCTTAGGGTTTTTCTGCACGGCTTCGATCAGTGCAATAAGCACCTGGGCGTAGGTGTTGCTCTCGTTGGCAAAATGGTCGGCGCTTTCAACCTTACCGGCCAATTGCGGGTGGTGAATCAGTGTGCGCAGTGCAATCAATGTGGGGGCTTCCACCGCTACGGGCGTGCGTGGCGCGTAGGCTTCATCGCGATCACCGTGTTTGCCGTTTTTGCTCCAGGGCTTTTTGTCCCACTTCTTGCCGCCGGCGCCGGGCTTCTTCGGCGTCCATTCCTGTTGGGGGACGAAGGCCTCCTGAGGTTGGTGGAAGTCGGCATAGTCCGGCATGGCGTCGTAATCCATGCCGGGGTCGTAGACTGGCGGTGCATCCTGCGGGGCGCTGTGCACCAGCTGGCTTACGGCTTCACCGCTTAAACCAGTGATCTCCAGCAGACGCTGGCGCATCAGCGTGCGCAAATTAGCGCCCGGGACTTTGTCGATCAGCGGCGCCGCGAGGGTGGCCATATGGGCCTTGCCTTCGAGGGAGCGCGGGTCGGCTTCTTCGGTCAGCTGCTGGAAAAAATAATCCGCCAGCGGCTGCGCATGTTGATTGATACGTGCGCGGAACGCGTCGGTACCTTCCGAGCGCACCAGGGTGTCCGGGTCTTCGCCTTCGGGCAGGAACAGGAAGCGTGCGCGGCGCCCATCCTGCAGGCTCGACAGCGTGGCTTCGAGCGCGCGCCAGGCGGCGTTGCGGCCCGCCTGGTCGCCGTCGAAGCAAAACAGCACGCTGGGCACGACGCGGAACAGGCGCTTCAAATGTTCTTCGCTGGTGGCGGTGCCGAGGGTCGCGACCGCGTTGCGCAAGCCTTGTTGGGCCAGGGCGATCACGTCCATATAGCCTTCAACCACGATGATCTCGTCGAGGTTGCGGTTGTTCTTGCGCGCCTCGAACAGGCCGTAGAGTTCCTGGCCCTTGTGGAACACCGGGGTCTCCGGAGAGTTCAGGTACTTGGGCTTGTCGTCCCCGAGTACACGGCCGCCGAAGGCGATGATGCGGCCACGGCTGTCGCGGATCGGGAACATCACCCGGTCGCGGAAGCGGTCATAGCGCTTGCCGGTCTCGGCGTTTTCCACCAGCAGGCCGGCATCGATCATGGCCTTTTGCTGGAGGGTGTCGCTGCTCAGGTGTTTATACAGATTGTCCCAGCCCGGCGGAGCGAAGCCGAGGCCGAAGTCCCGAGCGATTTCGCCGGTGAGGCCGCGCCCTTTAAGGTAATCGACAGCGGCCTTGCGCTGCGGATGGCTCTTGAGTGCCTGGCGGTAAAAGTCGGCAGCAGCGGTGAGCAGCGGATACAGCGGCGAATCGGTGGGTTGCCGCGGTTTGTGCGGCCGGCCACTTTCTTCGCGGGGCACTTCCATGCCGGCGGCTTTCGCCAGGTCCTCGACAGCCTGGGGGAAGTCCAGGTTGTCGTGGTCCATCAGGAAGCCCAAGGCATTCCCGCCCGCCCCGCAACCGAAGCAGTAATAGAACTGCTTGTCGGGGCTGACGCTGAAGGATGGGGTTTTTTCTTTATGAAAAGGGCAGCAGGCGGTGTAGTTTTTGCCGGCTTTTTTCAGCTGTACGCGTGAGCTGACAACATCGACGATGTCGGTGCGGTTCAGAAGGTCGTCAATAAAGCTCTGGGGAATCAGCCCGGCCATGGCGTTCTCGTCATCACTGCGTGTAAATGAGGGCCCGTGACGTGTTCAAGCGCACGTAAGGAGTGCTCGATCATCATCGTCTGCATGGGTCATCAGGGAGTGTATCTGCCGAATATTTACTGAGGATAGTTTCTGATCAGTCTTCGGCATGGAAATGTTGCCCGGGCGTCCGGTCTAGGCCAATGGCGGCCTCGGAAACGCATCGTTGGGCACAGCCGATACAGTTGATCGTCTGTTTGAAGAATAGGTGTGCTCGTCAGTAGCCTTGTTAGGCTCGTCAGAAGAGACGTGCACCGCTGGCAAAAGAGCCAGCCCTGACGTGTGAAGCAGTGTCTCGGTCGCATGTGCGGCGTCGACGGTGAAGCATCAAGCGATATCCGCAAATGCCAACAGCCCGGCTGAGGGCCGGGCTTGGCAGAAGCTTGCTACGAACGTCTGTGTATTAGTACAGACGAACGGCGCGGCGCTGTTCGCGCTGAACTTTCTTAGCGTGACGCTTAACAGCGGCTGCTGCTTTGCGCTTACGCTCAGAAGTTGGCTTCTCATAAAATTCGCGGCTACGAACTTCAGCCAGAACACCGGCTTTTTCGCAGGAGCGCTTGAAACGACGCAGAGCTACGTCGAAGGGTTCGTTCTCTTTTACTTTGACGGCTGGCATCCAGAGCTACCTTCTTTCATTACCGGGAATCAACGTTCTCGTCGCAAAAAATTCGCGGCTGAGGTCGTCGGTTTTTAAGGGTTGCGGATGTTAACCCCTCATTGCCCGGAATGCAAAGCCTCTGATCGAAAACCGCTAGTCGGGAGGGGGAGTGGCGACTATTATGCGCGCCTTCGAATTCAGCCTCTACAAGGCGCAAACCCATGCTAGTACTGGGACTTGAAACCTCCTGCGACGAAACCGGAGTCGCACTATACGACAGTGAACGCGGGCTTTTGGCCGATGCACTGTTCAGTCAGATCGACCTGCATCGCGCCTATGGCGGCGTGGTGCCGGAGCTTGCCAGCCGCGATCACGTCAAGCGCATGCTGCCGTTGATCCGCCAGGTGCTGGATGAGGCCGGCTGTGTGGCAACCGAGATCGATGCCATCGCTTACACCGCCGGCCCCGGATTGGTCGGAGCCCTGCTGGTTGGGGCCTCTTGCGCCCAGGCGTTGGCGTTTGCCTGGGGCATTCCTGCCCTTGGCGTGCACCATATGGAAGGCCATTTGTTGGCGCCCATGCTGGAAAAAACACCGCCGGAGTTCCCGTTCGTCGCTTTGTTGGTTTCGGGGGGGCATACGCAGCTGGTTCAGGTGGACGGGATCGGCCAATACACACTGTTGGGCGAGTCGCTGGACGATGCCGCCGGCGAAGCGTTCGACAAAACCGCGAAGATGATGGGACTTAATTATCCGGGGGGGCCGGAAATCGCCCGCCTTGCCGAGAACGGCGTTGCCGGTCGCTACACCTTCCCGCGGCCGATGTGTGATCGTCCTGGCTTGATGTTCAGTTTCAGCGGCTTGAAAACCTCTGCCTTGAACACCTGGCAGCAGAGCGTCAGCGCCGGGGACGACGGCCAGCAAGCCCGTTGCGACATCGCGCTGGCGTTCCAGCAGGCTGTGGTGGAGACTTTGACCATCAAGTGCAAGCGCGCCCTGAAACAGGCGGGCATGAAGCGGCTGGTGATCGCAGGCGGCGTCAGCGCCAACAAGGCGTTGCGCAGTTCCCTGGAAAAAATGCTCGGCGACATGAATGGCAATGTGTTCTACGCACGCCCTGAGTTCTGCACTGACAACGGCGCAATGATCGCCTATGCCGGTTGCCAGCGCTTGCAGGCCGGGCAGCACGAAAGCCTGGCGATCAGCGTGCAGGCGCGCTGGCCGATGGAGCAATTGCCGCCGTTGTAAGGTTCAAGGGCGCCGAGTCCGGGCGGGATATTTAAAAATGCCGTTCGCGCCCGGCAAACAGGTCGCGTAGATTGCCGCGGTGGCGCCAGACGATCAGCAGTGTCAGCACGCTCATCGGTAACAGCGCTTGCGGTTCCTGCCAGGCCAGCAACGGCAGGGTCAGCGGCGTAGCAATCAGCGCGGCCAGCGAGCTGGTACGGGTCAGGTAGAACGTCAGCAGCCAGGCGAGCATGGCCAGTAACGCCGCAGGAGGGTAAATACCCAGCAGCATGCCGGCCGCCGTGGCTACGCCCTTGCCGCCGCGAAAACGGAAGTACAACGGGAACAGGTGGCCCAGGACGGCACATAGGCCCACCCAGGCTTGCTGCTGCAAGCTAAGGCCGACGAGGCTGGCGATCAGCACGGGCAGCAGGCCCTTGCAAACGTCGCCCAGCAAGGTCAGGACGGCGAGTTTCTTGCCGGCCAGGCGCAACATATTGGTGGCGCCGGCATTGCCTGAGCCACTCATTCGCGGATCGGGATTTCCCGTCAAGCGGCTGAGCAAAATGGCGAAGGACAGCGAGCCGAGCAGGTAGGCGAAAATCGCCAGTGACCAAAACATGCTAACTATTCCGGGCGAGGACGCCCTGATTCTAACGGGGCATCGCGCCCTTGTCGTGCTGCGGAGAAAAGTGCTTGGACAGAGTGTTTATCGAAGGCCTGGAAGTCGACACCGTGATCGGGGCTTACGACTGGGAGCGCGGAATCCGGCAATGCCTGCGCCTGGACCTGAGCTTCGCCTGGGATAATCGCCCAGCTGCGGCCGGTGATGACCTGACCCTGGCACTGGATTACGCCAGGGTGTCTGCGCGTATCCAGGCCTTTGCCGAGCAGTCCCAGTACCAACTGGTGGAAACCTTTGCCGAGCGTCTGGCCGAAGTGCTGATGAGTGAATTCCAGATTCCCTGGCTGCACCTCAAGTTGACCAAGCCCGGCGCGGTGCCGGCTGCCAAGGGCGTGGGCGTGGAGATCGAGCGCGGATGTCATTGACTCAGGTGTACCTCGGGCTTGGCAGCAATATCGACCGCGAGGCTCGTCTATGTGCCGGCTTGGATGCGTTGGCGGGTTTCTTGACGGATATGCGCTGTTCGGCGGTGTTCGAAAGCCAGCCGGTGGGGATCAAAAGTGGGCCGTTTTTCAATCTGGTGGTGTCGGCTTATACCGACCTGCCGTTGATGGAGTTGGATCGTCGTTTGAAATCCATCGAGGCTGACAATGGCCGCTACGCGCCAGACCGCAAAGGCCTGCCGCTGGATATCGATGTGTTGTTGTATGGCGATCTGGTGGGCAATTTCGATGGCTTGATCTTGCCGCGAGCCGAAATCCTGAAAAACGCCTTTGTGTTGTGGCCGCTGTCGATGATGGCGCCGGACCGTATGCACCCTGAGGCTGGCAAGACAATGGCCGAATTATGGCGAGACGCGCAGATTGATCAGGTATTGGCACCTGTGGCGTTCGAGTGGCAGGGTGAGCCACTCACGCCACAAGCTCTTTTGTAGGCGCCGAGCTTGTTGTGGCGAGGGAGCTTGCTCCCGCTGCGCAGCAGCCCCACTATCTTGGGAGCGCTTCGCACTGGAGCGCCAGCCCGGTCCCGCGGGAGCAAGCTCCCTCGCCACAACGGCCATCGCCTAAGGAGAGGGGTTTTCCTTGTAGGCTTTCAATGCGCTTAACCGTTCGCGCTTGAGCGCCTCGCCCAGCTCGGGGCCTTTGAAACCCTTTTCTAGCAGCGGCGCGACCGGCACTTCGCGTGCAGCCTTTGCCGCTCCGCGCAAATAATCGGCCTGTGGATAACTGCGCTGTTCAAAACCCTTGCGGCCACGAGCGTCCATTTCGCAGGCCACCACGAACTCCTCAAAGCGTTGCGGCCGACGGTACACGTCGAAGCTTTGCAGCAACTCCAGCAATGTCGAGGCCTTGAGTTCAAGCGCTCGATGCCCGTGAGTATGATATTGCCCCACCAGCAAGGCCAACTCCTGGCAATCCCTCGGCACCTTGAAACGCTCGTTCACCGCTTTGATCAGCTTCAAGCCGCGATGTTCGTGGGCAATGTGCTGCGGCAACTTATCCACAGGTGTCAGGCCCTTGCCCAGGTCGTGCAGCAGGCAGGCCCAGCGCACGCTCAGCGGTTGCTTGTGCAGGGCAGCTTGTTCCAGCACGCTCAAGGTGTGCACGCCGGTGTCAATTTCCGGGTGGTGAGCTGCGGGCTGCGGCACGCCGAACAGCGCATCCACCTCCGGCATCAAGGTTTTCAGCGCGTCGCAGTCACGCAGTACTTGGATAAATACCTGGGGTTGATCTTCCATCAGCGCCCGTGAGATTTCCTTCCAACTGCGCTCGGGGGTAAGGGCCTCCAACTCGCCGGACTCACTGAGTTGGCGCATTAACTCCAGGGTCTCAGGGGCGACTGTGAAGCCAAGAGGCGCATAGCGCGCGGCGAAACGCGCAACGCGCAATACACGGAGTGGATCTTCGGCGAACGCGGGGGAAACATGCCGTAAAATACGCGCTTCAAGGTCGCGTTGGCCCTGATAAGGATCGGTCAGGTTACCCTCGTCGTCCTCCGCCATGGCGTTGATGGTCAGGTCACGCCGAATCAGGTCTTCTTCCAGCGTAACGTCGGGGCTCGCATGGAATATAAAGCCGCCGTAACCCCGCCCATTCTTGCGTTCGGTGCGAGCAAGGGCGTATTCGTCACCGTTCTTCGGGTCGAGAAATACCGGGAAATCGGCGCCCACCGGTTTATAACCCTTGGCGAGCATCTCTTCGGCCGTCGCGCCAACGACGACGCGGTCTATATCGGTGACCTTGATGCCCAGTAGGCGATCACGCACGGCGCCGCCGACTTTGTAGATTTTCATGAAAAAGCCTCCATTAGCGGCACAGGATAACGCCTGAGCTTGGCCAATGGAGGCTTTGCTGTTTCAGAGATGAACGACGGCCATGTCGAGGCGGCCGTAGTCGTTGTCGTTATGATCGCTGCGCGGTGGCACATGATGGGTTTTCATCACTTGGTCGCCCTGCAGGGTTTCCAGATGAATATCAAAGCCCCAGAGCCGATGCAGATGCTTGAGCACTTCCTCAGTGGATTCGCCCAAGGGTTTGCGGTCGTGCTGCTGGTGACGCAAGGTCAGCGAACGGTCGCCACGCACATCGATGCTGTAGATCTGCACGTTAGGTTCGCGGTTACCGAGGTTGTATTGCGCGGCCAGGGTTTCGCGAATGATGCGGTAGCCGGGTTCGTCGTGGATGGCAGGTACTACCAGGTCGTCCTTGAGGTCGTCGTCCAGGATACTGAACAGCTTGAGGTCGCGGATCACCTGGGGCGACAGGTACTGCAGGATGAAACTCTCATCCTTGAAGCTGCTCATGGCGAACTTGATGGTCGAGAGCCAGTCGCTGCCGGCGATTTCCGGGAACCAGCGGCGGTCTTCCTCGGTGGGGTGCTCGCACATACGGCGGATATCGCGGTACATGGCAAAACCCAGTGCATAGGGGTTGATGCCGTTGTAATACGGGCTGTCGAAGCCTGGCTGGAAGACCACGCTGGTATGGGACGTGAGGAACTCCATCATAAAGCCGTCAGTGACCAGGCCCTCGTCGTACAGGTCGTTCATCAGGGTGTAATGCCAGAAGGTCGCCCAGCCCTCGTTCATCACCTGGGTTTGGCGCTGTGGATAAAAATATTGCGCGATCTTGCGTACGATCCGCACGATTTCACGCTGCCAGGGCTCCAGCAGCGGTGCGTGTTTTTCCAGGAAATACAGGATGTTTTCCTGAGGTTCGGCGGGGAAGCGCGCATTGTCCTTGTCGCTGTTCTTGTCGGCGCGCTTGGGGATGGTGCGCCACAGGTCGTTGATCTGTTTCTGCAGGTGCTCCTCGCGTTCCTTCTGGCGCAGGCGCTCCTCTTCTGCGGAAATCGGATAGGGGCGTTTATAGCGGTCAACGCCGTAATTCATCAGCGCATGGCAGGAGTCCAACAGGTCTTCTACCGCATCGATACCGTGGCGCTCCTCGCACTGCATGATGTATTGCTTGGCGAACACCAGGTAATCAATGATCGAACTGGCATCGGTCCAGGTTCGAAACAGGTAGTTGCCCTTGAAAAAGCTGTTATGCCCATAGCAGGCATGGGCCACTACCAGCGCCTGCATGCAGATGGTGTTTTCTTCCATCAGGTACGCGATGCACGGGTCGGAGTTGATCACGATCTCGTAGGCCAGGCCCATCTGGCCGCGTGTGTAGGACTTCTCGGTACTGAGGAAGTGTTTCCCGTAGGACCAATGGTGATAGCCCAAGGGCATGCCCACCGAGGCATAGGCATCCATCATCTGTTCAGCGGTGATGACTTCTATCTGGTTGGGGTAGGTGTCCAGGGCATAACCCGCCGCGATACGGCTGATTTCCCGGTCATAGGCCTGGATCAGTTCGAAGGTCCACTCGGAGCCAGTGGAAATGGGTTGGCGCTTGTTCTCTTTTTTGGCGGTCATGTCACTAACCTGCGCTGGAAGAGTTCACGGAAGACCGGGTAGATATCGCCGGCCGAGACCAGTTGCTGCTGGGCGAACGTGTCGGCAAAGGCTTCTCCGATGCGCTCGTATTCGAACCACAGGGCCTGGTGCTCACGGGGGGTGATTTCGACGTAAGTGTAGTACTGCACGAACGGCATGATCTGGTTGATCAAAATGTCCCGGCAGATTGGGGAGTCGTCGTTCCAGTTATCGCCGTCGGAAGCTTGGGCGGCGTAGATGTTCCAATCGTTGGCGGGGTAGCGCTCGGCCATGATCTCTTGCATCAGCTTCAGTGCGCTGGAAACAATGGTGCCGCCAGTTTCCCGCGAGTAGAAAAACTCCTCTTCGTCCACTTCCCGGGCACTGGTGTGATGGCGGATGAACACTACGTCAATCTTGTCGTAGTTCCGTTTCAGGAACAGGTACAGCAGGATAAAGAAGCGCTTGGCGATGTCCTTGGTGGCCTGGGTCATGGAGCCGGAAACGTCCATCAGGCAGAACATCACAGCCTTGGAGCTGGGGTTGGGTTGCTTGACCAGCAGGTTGTATTTCAAGTCAAAGGTATCGAGGAACGGCACGCGGTGGATGCGCGCGCTGAGTTTTTCGATTTCCGCCTCTATTTCCTGGATATCGCCGAAGTTGTCCGGTTCTTCGCGCTTCAAGCGGGCCAACTCTTCCTTGGCCTGCTTGAGTTTGGCGCGGCTGCTACCGGACAGGGCGATACGCCGTGCGTGGGCTGAACGCAGGGTGCGGATGATGTTGATGCGCGACGGGTTGCCCTCGTTGCTGATCCCTGCGCGTACGGTCTTGAAGGTATCGGTGCCGGTCAGGTTGCGTTTGACCAGGTTGGGCAGTTCGAGGTCTTCGAACATGAATTCGAGGAATTCTTCCTGAGTGATCTGGAATACGAATTCATCCATGCCTTCGCCAGAGTTGCCGGCTTTGCCCGGACCTTTGCCGCCGCCACCGCCTTGTGGGCGCTGGATATGTTCGCCGGTGGTGAATTCCTTGTTGCCGGGGTGCACCACGGTTTGTTTGCCGCCGCGGCCATGGTGAAGCACCGGTTCGTCGATGTCCCGTCCGGGAATGCTGATTTGTTCGCCATGCTCCATATCGGTGATGGAGCGGCGGCTGACGGCCTCTTCTACCGCCTTTTTGATGTGGTCACGGTAACGCCGCAGGAAACGCTGACGGTTTACCGTGCTCTTGTTCTTGCCATTGAGGCGTCGGTCGATCACATAGCTCATGGGGAGCCCTCCGGGCAGCTTCACGTTACAAGCTTCAAGCCGCGGGCTGGAAGCTTAGAGACAAGCGGTCAACTGCCAGGCCGGATGCCTGGCAGTGCGCGCTTGCCGCTGCCTTACTGCGATTTGCGAACCCGCAGGTACCACTCGGAGAGCAGTCGTACCTGTTTGTCGGTGTAGCCTCGCTCGACCATGCGTGTGACGAAGTCGTTGTGTTTTTGCTGATCCTCCTTGCTGGCCTTGGCGTTGAAGCTGATGACGGGCAGCAGGTCCTCGGTGTTGGAAAACATTTTCTTCTCAATGACCACCCGCAGCTTCTCGTAGCTGAGCCAAGTGGGGTTCTTGCCGTTGTTGTTGGCACGGGCGCGCAGTACGAAGTTGACGATTTCGTTGCGGAAATCCTTCGGATTGCTGATGCCGGCGGGTTTCTCGATTTTTTCCAGCTCTTCGTTGAGGGCCACGCGATTGAGGATTTCGCCGGTTTCCGGGTCGCGGTATTCCTGATCCTGGATCCAGAAATCTGCGTACAGCACGTAGCGGTCGAAGATGTTCTGGCCGTATTCGCTGTAGGACTCCAGATAGGCGGTCTGGATTTCCTTGCCGATGAACTCGATGTAGCGCGGCGCCAGGTATTCCTTGAGGAAGCGCAGGTAGCGCTCACGGGTTTCGGCCTGGAACTGCTCTTGTTCAATCTGCTGTTCCAGCACGTAGAGCAAGTGCACCGGGTTGGCGGCAATCTCGTGGGGGTCGAAGTTGAAAACCTTGGACAGGATCTTGAACGCAAAGCGCGTCGACAGACCGTTCATGCCTTCGTCTACACCCGCCGTGTCACGGTATTCCTGGATCGACTTGGCCTTGGGATCGGTGTCCTTGAGGTTTTCGCCGTCGTAGACGCGCATCTTCGAATAGATATTGGAGTTCTCCGGCTCCTTGAGGCGCGACAGCACGGTGAACTGGGCAAGCATCTTCAGAGTGTCCGGCGCGCAATGGGCCTTGGCCAGGGAGCTGTTGAACAGCAGTTTGTCGTAGATCTTGATTTCGTCGCTGACCCGCAGGCAGTACGGCACCTTGACGATATAGATCCGGTCGATGAAGGCTTCGTTGTTCTTGTTGTTGCGGAAGGTATGCCATTCCGATTCGTTGGAGTGAGCCAGCAGGATCCCGGTAAACGGAATCGCCCCAAGGCCTTCGGTACTGTTGTAGTTACCTTCCTGGGTAGCGGTGAGCAGTGGGTGCAGCACCTTGATCGGTGCCTTGAACATCTCCACGAATTCCATCAGGCCCTGGTTGGCCCGGCACAGTGCGCCCGAATAGCTGTAGGCATCGGCGTCGTTCTGCGGGAATTCTTCCAGCTTGCGGATATCGACCTTGCCCACCAGCGCAGAAATATCCTGGTTGTTTTCATCGCCGGGTTCGGTCTTGGCCACGCCGATCTGGTTGAGGATCGACGGGTAGAGTTTCACCACGCGGAACTGGCTGATATCACCGCCGAACTCGGCCAGGCGCTTGGTGGCCCAGGGCGACATGATGGTGTTGAGGTAGCGCCGCGGGATACCGAAGTCTTCCTCGAGGATCGCGCCATCTTCCGTGGCGTTGAACAGGCCCAAGGGGGACTCGAAGACGGGCGAGCCCTTGATCGCATAGAAGGGCACCTTTTCGATCAATTGCTTGAGTTTTTCCGCCAGGGACGACTTGCCGCCGCCGACCGGGCCCAGCAGATAGAGGATCTGCTTCTTCTCTTCCAGGCCTTGGGCGGCATGGCGGAAGTAGGAAACGATCTGGTCGATGCATTCTTCCATCCCATGGAAGTCTTCAAAGGCGGGATAGCGGCGGATCACCTTGTTGGAAAATATCCGCGACAGGCGCGAATTATTGGCGGTTTCCACCAGTTCTGGCTCGCCAATCGCCAGTAGCAGGCGTTCGGCGGCAGAGGCGTAGGTGCTGCGGTCCTGCTTGCACAGCTCGAGATACTCCTGAAGCGTGAGTTCTTCCTGCTGTGTGGACGCGAAGCGTTGTTGGAAGTGGCTAAAGATACTCATGACGTCGTCACCTCGCTCGATACGTGGAGCCGACGCCGGATCAATCAGTCGATGCTGGCAGTCATTGGCGCACGCCAATGGCTGTTTTCCCCCCAGAACACCCTGAAACGTTACCGATGACCCGTACGCCGGTGTACCGGCTCTCCCCTGATTCGGATGGCCTGCGCTTAAGGATAGTTCGGAATCCGGGAGGTCAAGGCGCGATGCGCAATTAGTTTGGCTGCGCCGTTCGTCAGAAACGGCGCAAGCCCAAGCGTCACGCGGGGTAGCGGGGTGTGAAAAAAATTATTGCGAATCGCCTGAAGAAATTTCCGCAGGATAGGTCGTACGCCACAGCTCAAACCCGCCGTCCAGGCTATAGACGTCGGAGAAACCCTGGCTGATCAAGTACGCGGCTGCGCTCTGGCTGGAATTGCCGTGGTAGCAGGCGACGATCAACGGCGCATCGAGGTCGGCGGCGCGTATGAAGTCGGCAATGTTGACGTTGTCCAGATGCTGCGCGCCGCTGATGTGGGCGGCGGCGTAAGTAGGCTGGTCGCGGATGTCGACGACTGCAGCACCTTGCTCGCGCAGGGCCTGGGCTTGTTCGGGGGAGATACGTTTGAATTCGGTCATGGCGGGCTCCTATGGCTTGGTGGCGGCCGGCTGGGTAATGGAAAGGGGAGATTCGCACTGGCAGTCGAGGCGCTCGCCCGTGTCGATGTTCATCAGGGTCATGGCGCCGCCCCACACGCAACCGGTGTCGAGGGCGAACACGCCGGGCTCATCGCACTTGCCTTCCAGCGCGGCCCAATGACCAAAGATGATCTTCGTGTCACGGGTCTTGCGTTCCTTGTAGGCGAACCAGGGCTTGTAGCCGGGGAGGGCGCTGTCGGCGCCTTCCTTGCTCTTGAGGTCCAGTTTGCCTTCGGCCGTGCAGAAGCGCATGCGTGTGAAATAGTTGGTGATCACTCGCAGGCGGGCGACGCCGGTGAGCTCGTTGTCCCACTTCACCGGGTCGTTGCCGTACATGCCGTCGAGGTAAGCGGTGTACAGGTTGTCATCGGCCAATGCACTTTCAACTTCGGCGGCGCACTTGAGGGCTTTTTTCAGCGTCCACTGCGGCGGGATACCGGCATGCACCAAGGCCATGTTGCGGTCCTCGTCGTAGTGCATGAGTTTTTGCCGGCGCAGCCAGTCGAGCAGTTGAGCACGGTCCGGAGCTTCGAGAATTTCCCGCAGGGTGTCGCCTTTTTTGAGGCGCTCGATATTGTTGCCGGCCGCAAGCAAGTGCAGATCATGGTTGCCCAGCACGCACACCAAAGAATCACGCAGGCTATAGAGGTAGCGCAGGGTTTCCAGGGACTGCGGGCCGCGGTTGACCAGGTCGCCCACCAACCACAAGCGATCATTTGCGGGGTCGAAGGCTACGCGATCCAGCAGGCGCTTGAGAGGGTCCAGGCAGCCTTGCAGGTCGCCGACAGCGTACGTCGCCATCAGTGCAGGGCTCCTGGCACGGCCAGGCGGAAGGGCTTGATGATTGCATCGAACAGTTGGCCGTCAGTGGCCTTCATTTGATACGAGCCTTGCATGGTGCCGACCTTGGAGGTCATCACCGTGCCGCTGCTATAAGTGTGACTGGCGCCGCTGTCGATCAACGGTTGCTGGCCGACAACACCTGCCCCGCGCACTTCCTCGACCTGGCCGTCGCCATCGGTGATGACCCAGTGGCGCGACAGCAGCTTGGCCGGCACCAGCCCGTTGTTCTTCACCGTAATGGTGTAGGCAAAGGCGAAGCGGTTATGTTCGGGTTGCGATTGGTCCGCCAGGAAGCGGGTGACGACGCTGACGTCTATCTGATAGCGAGGGTCGGACATGCAAGAGGCCTTAAAAGCGAAGGACAGCAGATGCGGGTCAGTCTAGGCCAAGAGGAGGGCGCTAGGCCAGACATGTGTCGGGCAGCCGGCAAGCGTTATCGGTATAACGCGGAGCAAATGTGGGAGCGGGCTTGCCCGCGAAGGCGGTGCATCAGTTACACATTTGGTGACTGATACTGCGCCTTCGCGAGCAAGCCCGCTCCCACATTGGATTGCATCGAGTTCTTACGGCCTATTCCACTACGGATGCAGGCTGGATGGCAAGTTGGTCGGCCAGGCGTACGAACGCGGCCAGGTCCAGTTGCTCAGGGCGCAGGCTTCCATCAACGCCGGCAGCTTCGATCTCGGCATTGCTCAGCAGGGCCTTGAGGGTGTTACGCAAGGTCTTGCGGCGCTGGTTGAACGCTTCCCGCACCACTCGTTCCAGCAGTTTGTGGTCCTTGGCCGGGTGCGGCAGCACGGCATGCGGCACCAGGCGTACGATGGCCGAATCGACCTTCGGCGGCGGGTTGAACGCGCCCGGACCGACGTTGAACAGGTGCTCCACGCGGCAGTGATACTGGACCATGATCGACAAACGACCCCAATCACCACCGCCAGGGCCTGCGGCCAGGCGCTCCACCACTTCCTTTTGCAGCATGAAGTGCATGTCGCGGATGATTCCGGCGTTGTTCAGCAGGTGGAAAATCAGCGGCGTGGAAATGTTGTACGGCAGGTTACCCACCACCCGCAGGCTGTTGGGCGCAGCACCAAGGCTGTTGAAGTCGAACTTCAGCGCGTCGCCCTGGTGCAGGTTGAAGTTGGCTTTGCCGGCGAACTGCTGGTTGAGGATCGGGATCAGGTCCTTGTCCAGTTCCACGACGTCCAGTTGCCCGCCGCTGGCCAGCAGGCCCTGGGTCAGCGCGCCCTGGCCCGGGCCGATTTCCAGCAGGCGGTCTTCTGGCTTGGCGTGGATTGAGCGCAGGATGCGATCGATCACGCCAGCGTCGTGCAGGAAGTTCTGCCCGAAACGCTTGCGCGCCCGGTGTTGGTAATGCTCAGTCATATACGGGTCTCGGCCATCTGATAGGCGGTTTCCAGGGCCACGTGCAGGCTGCCGGTATCGATCTTGCCGCTGCCTGCGAGGTCCAGGGCCGTGCCATGGTCGACGGAGGTGCGGATGATCGGCAGGCCCAGTGTCACGTTGACTGCGGCGCCGAAGCCTTTGTATTTCAGCACGGGCAGCCCCTGGTCGTGGTACATCGCCAGCACTGCATCGCAGTGCTCCAGATATTTGGGGGTGAACAGAGTGTCTGCAGGCAATGGGCCGCGTAGGTCCATGCCTTCTTGGCGCAGGCGCTCTAGTGTTGGTTCAATGATGTCGATTTCTTCATGGCCCAAGTGGCCGCCTTCACCGGCGTGGGGGTTGAGCCCGCAGACCAGGATGCGCGGTTGGGCAATGCCGAATTTGTGTTGCAGGTCGCTGTGCAGGATGCGCGTGACACGCTCCACGCGCTCGGCAGTGATCGCATCGGCGATTTCACGCAGCGGCAAGTGGGTGGTCACCAGCGCCACACGCAGGCCGCGGGTGGCGAGCATCATCACCACTTGAGCGGTATGGGTCAGTTCCGCGAGGAATTCGGTATGGCCGGAAAAGGCGATGCCGGATTCGTTGATCACGCCTTTGTGCACCGGTGCGGTGATCATGCCGGCAAAGTCGCCGTCGATGCAGCCCTGGCCCGCACGGGTCAACGTCTGCAGCACGAATGCCGCGTTGGCCGTGTTCAACTGCCCGGCCACCACCTTGGCCTGCAGCGGGGTGTCCCACACATACAGGCTGCCAGCGGGGGCCGGCAGGTCGGGCCAGTTGCCTGGCGCCACGTCCAGCAGGTTGACGGCCACACCCAGCTGCGCGGCCCGCTCAAGGAGCAGGTCGCGGCTGGTAATGGCAATCAGGGGGTGTGGCTGGGGTTGCGAGGCGAGCAGCAGGCACAGGTCTGGACCAATGCCGGCCGGCTCGCCGGGTGTCACCGCGAAACGCTGGGGTTTCACTGGGTTGCCTGGTCGGTGCCTGTTTGCTCGGCGCCTGGCAGCTTGTTCTCTACATACGCTTCGTCACGGATCTGACGCAGCCAGGTTTGCAGCTCTTCGTCGTATTTGCGGTTACGCAACACGGTCAGGGCTTGTTGCTCGCGGGCCTGGGTGGTGTTGTCCGTGGCGCGACGGCCAAGGACTTCCAGGACATGCCAACCGTATTGGGTCTTGAACGGCTTGGACAATACGCCTTGTGGCGTGTCGGCCATGACCTGCTGGAACTCGGGCACCAGTGCCCTCGGGTCGATCCAGTTCAGGTCGCCGCCGTTAAGGGCAGAGCCCGGGTCTTCCGAGAAGCTTTTAGCCAGGGTGGCGAAGTCTTCACCGCTTTCAATGCGGTCATAGATCTTCTGGGCCAGTTCCTTGGTTTGTGCTTCGGTGCGGATTTCGCTCGGTTTGACCAGGATGTGACGAACATGAACTTCGTCTTTCAACGAGGTTTCGCCGCCGCGACGTTCCAGTAGCTTGAGGATGATGAAACCACCCGGGGTGCGGGCTGGCTGGGTAATGCCACCGACTTCCATGGCGCTCAATTCGCGATCAAACGGAGGTGGCAATTGAGCGGCTTTACGCCAGCCCATGTCACCGCCTTCGAGGGCGTTATCGCTGCCGGACTGAGCAATGGCCATCTGGGCAAAATCTGCACCCGCTTTCAGGCGCTCGTAGATCGCCTGGGTTTTAGCTGCAGCGGCATTGAGCTGCTCAGAGTTGGCCCCGTCCGGGGTAGGAATCAGGATATTAGCCAGGTGCAACTCTTCGGAAAGCTGCATCTTGCCCAGGTCCGAAGCCAGGAAGTTCTTCACTTCCTGCTCGGACACCTGAACCCGTTCGGCCACACGGCGCTGGCGCACACGGCTAATGATCATTTCGCGCTTGATCTGGTCACGGGCGTCCTCATAGGACAGGCCATCGTGGGCCAGGGCGGCGCGGAACTGATCAATGCTCATGTTGTTGCGTTGAGCAATGGTGCCAACAGCCTGGTTCAGTTCTTCGTCCGAAATACGGATGCCGGAACGTTCGCCAATCTGCAGTTGCAGGTTTTCGACGATCAGGCGTTCCAGTACCTGAGATTCCAGGACGCTGGTCGGTGGCACCCCACCGCCACGTTTGGCGATGGTTTGCTGAACTTCCTTGACCCGCTGGTCCAGCTGGCTCTGCATGATCACGTCGTTGTCGACGATGGCCGCTACTTTATCCAGCTGTTGAACTGCGGCGTGTGCCGAAACAGTACCCAGGAACAGCGCGCCCAGCACTAGCGGGCGCAAACACTCAGAAAGCTTTGTCTTCACGTTCACGATAACCTTCAATGCCTTTGTCGAGGAAGCTCTCTACCTTGGCGCCGGTCAGGCCGCCGAGTCCTTTGAGGACGATCTGGAAGAAGAGCCCGTGGTCACCCTTTTCGTTAAGGGGGGCGATCTGGGTATATTCGTCGTTGGAAACCCAGTAACGGTTGATGACGCGCAGTTTCCAGCAGCAGTTGTCGTACTCGAAACCACCGAAGGCTTCCAGGGTACGGTTGCGGGCATAGTCATACTGCCAGCGGGTGATCAAATTCCACTGCGGAATGATCGGCCACATCATCGAGAAGTCGTGTTGCTGGATTTTGTAGTAATCCTTCACGAAGTTCGGATCGCCTGGTTGGCCGTAGTCGCCACCGAACTGCCATTTACCGGTCAACTGGTTGTAGACCACTTGGTCGTTGCGATAGCGATAACCGAGGTTGACGACCTTGTTCGGGTTGTCTTCCGGCTGGTAGTGGAACATTGCGCTGCCGGAACGTGGGGCATGGCTCTCAGTGTCCCAGTTGTAGTCAGCCGTGGCGCGCCAGTCGCGGTTGAAGCGGAACTCATATTCCAGAGCGATAGGCGAGACGTCTGTGCGAGCGTCGTCACGATCAGCGGCCAGTACACCCGGCAGTTGAACCTCGCGATCCTTGAAGTACAGCGCTTGGCCGACGGAAACACGTTGGCGTTCAAAGCCGTTTTCTTCGATCCAACGGCTGGTTACGCCCAGGGATAGTTTGTTCTCGTCACCGATCCGGTCGGAGCCGCTGAAGCGGTTGTCGCGGAACAGCGAGGAGTAGCTGAACGAGTATTCGCTGGTATCGAAGACCGGAATATCACTCTGGTCTTTGTTCGGTACGTAGAGGTAGTACGCCCGCGGTTCGAGGGTCTGGTTAAAGTCTTTGCCGAACCAATTGGTTTTGCGGTCGAAGTACAGGCCGCTGTCTACGCTGGCGATAGGTACCGCACGGTCTTGGGAGCTTTTGAATTTATCTCCGGCAGCCAGTGAGTTTTTACCGATCGTATCAAGGTCCAAGTCATACTTTGTATAGACGTACTTGAGCTTCGGCGTAATAAAACCGTAAGTCCAGTTCATCGGGTATTCAACCGCTGGCGCAAGGTTTAAACGAGTGCCGTTTGCGCGGGTGAGCCCTCTGACATTGGTATCCAAACGAGGTGTCACTGCACCGTTCTCGTCGGTAAAGGTGCCATTTTCCAAGTCACGATCAAAGCGGACGGCTTCAGTCTCATAACTAAAGTTCAAGCCACCCGGATGGAATGGCAATTGACCGTTGAGAGTGAGCTGCGGCAACCGATCATACGGTGTGATCTGAGAAATCGTCGCTAACTGGTATGCCTGGAGATTCAGGCGAGCCTGATATGAGTCGCCCCGGTACGTCAGGGAACCTTGCTGATTCAGGAAGTCCTGGCTCTCAACCCCTTCCTCATACGACTTCAAATCCTGGAAGTAGTAAGGATCGCTGATCCGGGTGTAATCCACCTGTGACGTCAGACGTGAATCCAACCCACCTTTATGCTGCCAATTGAGCATATAGCGGGTCTTTTCGTAATCGGTCTGGTTCTTGCGCTCATCGTTATCGTCGTTGAGATACGCCCCACCAAACTGCCCTTCACTCGACTTGGTCAGATAGCGGAATTCGCCCTCCATCAACAAGCCGCGCTTGGTCATGTACTGCGGGTACAACGTGGCATCGTAGTTCGGTGCCAGGTTGAAGTAGTACGGCGTTACCAATGTAAAGCCAGTCTCGCTGCCGGTGCTGAAGCTCGGCGGCAGGAAGCCGGATTGACGACGGTCATCGATCGGGAAGTAGATGTACGGGGTGTACAGGATCGGGATGTTCTTGACCCGCAACGTCGCGTTGGTCGCCGTACCGAAACCGGTGGCCGGGTTCAACGTGATGTTGTTGCCCTTGAGCTGCCAGGCGTTGCTGTCCGGCTCGCAGGTGGTGTACGTACCGTCCTTGAGACGGATGATCGCGTTTTCTGCACGCTTGGCGTACAGCGCGTTACCGCGGATGCGTGACTTGTGCATCACGTATTCGGCATTGTCGATCTGGGCGGCACCGGTGTCGAGCTGGACCTGGGCATGGTCACCCACGATCAGGGCGCCGTTATCGCGCAGGCGCACCTTGCCATTCAGTTCGCCACGGTTCTCCGCCTGGTACAGGCTGGCTTCGTCCGACTCCAGTTGCATGCTGCCTTGGCGCATGACCACGTCACCGGCCAGGGTAGCGACCTGCTGCTCCTGCTCGTAACGCGAGGCCTTGGCGCCGATGAAGGTCGGCGCATCGCTCTTGTTCGTCTTGTCGTTCATGCCAGGACGAGTCGGCTCGATGTACGCGCCGCCGCAGTAAGGGCCGGTTTCGGCCAACTGTGCTGCGGTCAGCTTGTCGCGAGGTACCCAGTCCAGGTGGCTGTAGTCGGCACTGCGCGAACGCAGGCCACGGCCCTTGGCTTCGGTGACCAGCATGGTCTTGGGTTCGGCGTCGACGCTGCCGCCAGCTTTGCCTTGCGGCGTGCTGTTGGCCGAGCTGACGGCAGCACCGTCATGCACCGGGCGCGGTGGCAATGGGGCGGCGGCGGTCTTCGGCGCGCAATCCCAGGCACCCGAAGCAGAGACTGAGCAGTCATACTGTTCCGCGGCGACCACGAATGAGGTGGCGAAAGGTTGCAAGGCCAGCAGACTGCCGGTTACCAGCAACGGAAATTTTCTACGAAACGCGGGGGATTTCAATGCCATCTTATTAGTCCGGGCTTCCTGCGTGCCATCTGCCCGCGGTTTGGGCCGCACGCCTCTCGATGGTCTGAAAAAGATGCGTGATAATAAAGCATGCCCCGCTTGACGGCTAGCGCCGTCGGAGACCCTTGTAATGCCCGAGCAAGATCTACGTTTACAACAGCTGGAAGTCTGGCTGGATGAGCAGTTGCCGATCCTCTTCAACGCTCAGGACTGGGGCCCCGTGCCCCCGGCCACATTGACCGCGGCCAGCAGCGACGCGAGTTTCAGGCGTTATTTTCGATGGGAGGGCGGTGCCCATACGTTCGTCGTCATGGACGCGCCACCCCCCCAGGAAAACTGCAAACCTTTCGTCGATATTGCGCATTTGCTCGCGAAATCGGGAATAAATGTGCCAAAAATTTATGCAGAAGATTTGCCCCGTGGCTTTCTTTTGCTCAATGACCTGGGCAGAAAAACCTATCTGGACGTGATTGACGGTGAAAATGCTGATCAATTATTTGCCGATGCCATCGAAGCGCTGCTGGCTTTCCAGCAATTGCCGATGGATGCGCCGTTGCCCAGCTATGACGTGGCCTTATTGCGTCGCGAGCTGGAACTGTTCCCGGAATGGTACGTGCGCCGTCACCTGGGCATCGACCTCGACCCTGAGCAACAAGCCCTCTGGCAACGCGCCAGCCAGCAGTTGATCGACAGCGCGCTGGCCCAGCCCAAGGTGCTGGTGCACCGCGACTACATGCCGCGCAACCTGATGATCAGTGAGCCAAGCCCAGGCGTGCTGGATTTTCAGGACGCGGTCTACGGCCCGGTGACCTATGACATTACCTGCCTGTTCAAGGACGCCTTCCTCAGTTGGCCCCAGGCCCGCGTTCGTGAATGGCAGCGCGGCTATTGGCAGCGCGCCGGGCAGCTGGGGATTCCCGTACAGGACGACTTTGAAGAGTTCCTGCGTGCCAGCGACCTGATGGGCGTGCAGCGTCACCTCAAGGTTATCGGCATTTTTTCGCGTATCTGCCACCGTGACGGCAAGCCACGCTACCTGGCCGACGTGCCGCGTTTCTTCGCTTATATAGAAGCGGTGCTGGCCGACAGACCTGAGTTGAGTGACCTGGGCGAATTGCTCGCCAGCCTGCGCGAACCTGCCGAGGCCAGCGTATGAAGGCGATGATCCTTGCGGCAGGCAAGGGCGAGCGCATGCGCCCGCTCACCCTGCATACGCCCAAGCCGCTGGTGCAAGCCGGCGGCAAGCGGCTGATCGAGTATCACCTTGAAGCCTTGGCGAAGGCCGGTTTTACCGAGATCGTGATCAATCACGCCTGGCTCGGCGAGCAGATCGAAAGCTACCTGGGCGACGGTGCCCAGTTCGGTCTGCGCATCCGCTACTCCCCGGAGGGTGAACCGCTGGAAACGGGGGGCGGCATATTCCAGGCATTGCCGCTGCTGGGCGACGAACCGTTTCTGGTGGTCAATGGCGATATCTGGACTGACTACGATTTCACCCAGCTCAAGCAGCCGATCCGGGGCCTGGCGCACTTGGTGATGGTCGACAACCCTGCGCACCACCCGTCGGGCGGGGATTTTTACCTGGATCACGGTGTGCTTCATGATGCCGCGCCCGGTGCCGATAACCTGACCTTCAGTGGCATTTCAGTGCTCGACCCCAAGTTGTTCGCGGGTTGTAGCGCCGGTGCCTTCAAGCTGGCCCCGCTGTTGCGCGAGGCCATGGCCAAAGGTCTGGTAACGGGGGAGCACATGGCAGGACGCTGGGTGGATGTGGGGACGCTGGAGCGACTGGCGCAGGTCGAAACCTTGCTGACAGCGGGGCAGTAGGATGTTGTGGCCAGGGACGCTGATCGGCGCCGGGGCTGGCTTTGCCATTGCCAGTATTCCGGGGGCTCTGTTGGGGGCATTGCTGGGGCAGGCGCTGGATCGCCGTCTGCAACTGCACAGCTGGGCGCAGTTACGTGAACGCTTGGGTGGGCGTCCGGCCTTGCGCAACGACGAACTGTTGTTCGTGCTGCTGGGACGCCTGGCCAAGAGTAATGGCCGGGTTGTCGATGGGCATATCCAGCAAGCGCGCCAGGAAATGCGCGCACTGGACATGAGTGAGCCGGCCCAGCGCCGCGCGATCAGCGCCTTCAACCGTGGCAAGTCCGGCAGTGACCGTGTACGCAGTTACCTGCGGGTGCTCAAGACGCAGCCCCATGCGGCGGAAGGCGTGCTGCGCGCCTGTTGGCGCATGGCGTGGGCGGACGGTCGGGCGGATGCTGCCGAGCGCGACCTGATCGACCAGTGGGGCAAGTGGCTGGGCTGGACGCCGCAGCAGCTGCAGGCATTGGCGACCGATTACACGCCGGAGCGCAAGCCAGTGGCCAATCGTGGCGGGGCCTATCAGGAGGCGTTGCGTATCCTGGGGGTGACGGCAACCACTGAGCCTTCGGTGATCAAGCGCGCCTACCGCCGCCTGCTCAGCCGTCACCATCCGGACAAGATCGCCGGCACGGGTGCCAGCCCCGCGCAAGTGCGGGAAGCGACTGAACGAACCCGTGAATTGCATAACGCCTATGCGTTGATTCGTGAGCGGCGCGATTTTCGCTGAGGCTATCGCCACTCAACTCTATGTGGCAGTGGCAAGCCCTAATTGTAGGAGCGAGCTTGCTCGCGAAAAACTCCCAGGCGCCGCATTTATTCAGGAAGCACGCATTATCGTTGACGTTTTTCGCGAGCGAGCTCGCTCCTACAGAAAGCGATGTTGCCCCCTATAGCGGAGTGTCAGTCTGCGCCGCCCTGCGGGCTCAACCACCCGCGAACCCTGCGGTACAACTGCTCTTGCTCCGCCGCGCTATTACCGGGCAACGCCGTGAGCGACACCTGTTTATAGCTGTCATTCTTCGAGCGCTTGGCCGCCTGGCGTCGCTCCTGAGCGTTTTTGCGGTCCTGGGCGTCTTCTTGATAGAACACATCCGCCGTGGGCACCTTCAAGACCGGCGCCAGTTGTTGCAGGTCTGGTTGGCGAGCCGCAGGCGTCTTGCCGGCCACCATCATCAACCTCTGCACCTGGGAGGGTTGTTTCTCGCTCAGGTAGCGTGCCGCCCACCAGGCCCCGGTGCCATGGCCGAGCAACACCACGCTGCGGGCGCTTTGGGTCTGGGCGAAGGCGACGGCGGCGTCGATACGGTCGAAGATGCGCTTGGCGTCGGTCTTGTCCTGTTCATCCGCCCCCGGCACCACCGCCGGGTCTGTGCCCTCGGCCTCGGCACTGGCGGCTTGTTCGACCGGCTTGGCTGCGGTGCTGCCTTCCTTGCTGCTGGTATCGACCGCCGCTTTCGGCGGTTCGATGAGCCGTGGCGGCAGGGTGTCCACACTGACGTCAGGCAATGACAGACTGAGGGTGCCCCAGGCTGCGTCCGGCAACTTGCGCCGCAGAGGCGCGATTGCTTGCGGCCAGTCCGCGTTCTCCCCAGCACCTGGTATGAGGATCACCACACCCTCGGCTTCGGCGCTGTTGGCGGGTTTCCACAGCGCCAGGAACGACTCGCTACCAGCTTGCAATTGCTGTTGCTCTTGCAGCGGCACCTGCCGTTCGAGCGCACTGGCTTCTTGTTGGCTACGCTCGGACAGTGGCTGGCGTTCAGCTGGTTTTTCGACGGCAGGCGAGGGCGCATCCTCGGCCTGAACAGGCAAGACACTGGTAAACAGGAGTGACAGGCACAGTGCTGGCAGTGCCGAACGGTGAAGAAAAAGCATCGTTGATTCCCGGCCAGAAGTGATTCCAGCAGCCTAATGGGTTGGTCGGTATTTGTCAGGGGGATGAGGCGTGGTTCTCGTTACCAACAAGCTATCGGCGGTTTGTTGGCTGCCTTGATGGGCGCGGCGCGACCATTCAACCAGTGAATGGCAGACAACACGCCAGGTGCGGCTATTCTTGTGCCAGCCCATCATTCATAAGAGGCCGCGCACATGAGTACTTCCTCATTCAAGATCGCCCACAAACTGCTGACCGGCGCAGGTGCCATCGAACAACTGGCTGCCGAACTCACGCGCCTGGATGTGGATAATCCGTTGATCGTCACCGACGCCGCGCTGGTCCAGTCCGGCACCGTGGCGCTGGCCCTGGAGCATCTTGGGGACCGAGCCTACGAAATCTTCGACCGCGTGCTGCCCGATCCGGAAATTGCCATCGTTGAAGACTGCATGCGTGCGTACCGCGAAGGCGGGCATGACGGCCTGATCGGTGTGGGCGGCGGCAGTGCCATTGACATCGCCAAGAGCGTGGCGGCCTATGCCGGTTATCACGGCGCGCTGGCGGACTTGTTTGGCGTCGATCAGGTGCCGCGCAAAGGCCCGCCGTTGATCGCCATCCCCACCACCGCCGGCACCGGCTCGGAGGTGACCAACGTGGCGATACTGTCCGACAAGGCGGCACAGCTGAAAAAAGGCATCGTCAGCGATTACTTGCTGCCGGACGTTGCGCTGATCAGCCCGCAAATGACCTTGACCTGCCCACGCGGTGTCACGGCCGCCAGTGGCGTGGACGCCTTGGTGCACGCCATCGAGTCCTACCTGTCGCTGAATGCCTCGCCGATTACCGACGCCCTGGCCATCGGTGCGATCAAATTGATTGCCAGCGCGTTACCCAAGGCTTACGCCAACCCGGCCAACCTGCAAGCCCGTGACGACATGGCCACCGCCAGCCTGATGGCCGGCATGGCCTTTGGCAACGCTGGCGTCGGTGCCGTGCATGCGCTGGCGTACCCGTTGGGTGGGCGCTTCAACATTGCCCATGGCGTAAGCAACGCGCTGTTGTTGCCGTATGTGATGCACTGGAACAAATTGGCCTGCGTCGAGCGCATGCAGGACATCGCCCAGGCCATGGGCGTCAATATCGCCGGGCTGAGTGTGAATGACGCTGCCGACCAGGCTGTAGCGGCGATGACGCGGCTGTGTGCAGCAGTGGAAATCCCGTCGGGCCTGCGCAGTTTCGGCGTGCCCGAGGACGCCATCCCGGCCATGGCCAGCGAAGCCGCAGGCATTGAGCGCTTGATGCGCAACAACCCGCGCAAGCTCAGCGCCGCCGATATCGAAAAAATCTACCGGGCAGCTTACTAACCGTTGAGATAGGTCACGGTGCGCGCAGCAAAGCATGAGGTATACAATGCGCGCCATCGTGATTTAGCTCAAAAAAGGTGCGTCATGCAGCCCTTCGTCATTGCTCCATCGATTCTCTCTGCCGACTTCGCCCGCCTGGGTGAGGAAGTGGACAAGGTGTTGGCCGCCGGTGCCGACTTCGTGCACTTCGATGTCATGGACAACCACTACGTACCCAACCTGACCATCGGCCCGATGGTGTGCGCCGCGTTGCGCAAGTACGGCATCACTGCGCCGATTGATGCGCACCTGATGGTCAGCCCGGTGGACCGTATCGTCGGTGACTTCATCGAGGCGGGTGCGACTTACATCACCTTCCACCCAGAAGCTACGTTGCACGTTGACCGCACTTTGCAACTGATCCGCGAAGGCGGCTGCAAGGCGGGTTTGGTATTCAACCCGGCTACTCCGTTGAGCGTGCTTGAGTACGTGATGGACAAGGTCGACATGGTCTTGCTGATGAGCGTCAACCCAGGCTTCGGCGGGCAGAAGTTCATCCCTGGTACTTTGAACAAGCTGCGTGAGGCCCGTGCGCTGATCGATGCGTCGGGGCGTGACATTCGCCTGGAAATCGACGGCGGGGTCAACGTCAACAATATTCGTGAGATCGCCGCAGCGGGTGCCGATACCTTCGTGGCTGGCTCGGCGATCTTCAACGCCCCGGACTACCAGGCTGTCATCGACAAGATGCGTGCCGAACTGGCGCTGGCGCGTCCATGAGCGGTTTTGAGCAGTTGTTCCCCGGCAAATTGCCACGGCTGGTGATGTTCGATCTGGACGGTACCTTGATCGACTCGGTGCCTGACCTGGCGGCCGCGGTGGACCAGATGCTGCTCAAGCTGGGGCGCAAGCCGGCAGGGATCGAGTCGGTGCGCGAGTGGGTCGGCAATGGCGCGCCGATGTTGGTGCGCCGGGCCCTGGCCAACGACATCGATGCCACGGGTGTGGATGAGGTAGAGGCAGAGCATGCCTTGGAACTGTTCAATGCCGCTTATGAAAGCAGCCACGAACTGACCGTGGTCTACCCCGGTGTTCGCGACACCCTCAAGTGGTTGAGCAAGCAGGGCGTGGAAATGGCCCTGATCACCAACAAGCCGGAGCGCTTCGTTGCGCCGTTGTTGGACCAGATGAAAATCGGGCGCTACTTCCGCTGGATCATCGGCGGCGATACCTTGCCGCAGAAAAAACCCGACCCGGCGGCGCTGTTTTTCGTAATGAAAATGGCCAATATTCCGGCATCTCAGTCGCTGTTTGTCGGCGATTCACGCAGTGATGTGCTGGCGGCCAAGGCGGCGGGCGTGCAGTGTGTGGCCTTGAGTTATGGTTACAACCATGGCCGGCCGATTGCGGAGGAGTCCCCCGCGCTGGTGATTGATGACCTGCGACTGCTAATCCCCGGTTGCTTGGGCGCTGGCGCTGAGATAACGTTGCCCGACATTGATTCGTCCCCTTCTGGAAATTCCATCGTGGTGGTCACTCGCAAACTCTGGATGAAAGTCATCAAGGCCCTGGCCCGCTGGCGTTGGCGCGCCTGACTGATCCTGGCCGCGTTTGCGGCACGTTTGCCTACCTGACTGTTTGACCCTCACACCACGAGGCACCTCATGACCCGCGAAGAATTCCTGCGTTTGGCCGCTGCCGGCTATAACCGTATCCCCATGGCTTGCGAAACCCTGGCCGACTTCGATACGCCACTGTCGATCTACTTGAAGCTGGCCGACGAGCCCAACTCCTACCTGCTCGAGTCGGTACAGGGCGGTGAGAAGTGGGGTCGTTACTCGATCATTGGCCTGCCATGCCGTACGGTGCTGCGGGTACACGACCATCATGTGAGCATCTCCCATGATGGCGTGGAGATCGAAAGCCATGACGTAGAAGATCCGCTGGCTTTTGTCGAAACCTTCAAGGCGCGCTACAACGTGCCGACCATCGCTGGCCTGCCGCGCTTCAATGGCGGCCTGGTGGGGTACTTCGGCTATGACTGCGTGCGCTATGTGGAGAAGCGCTTGGGCAAATGCCCGAACCCGGACCCGCTGGGCGTACCGGACATTTTGCTGATGGTGTCCGACGCGGTGGTGGTGTTCGACAACCTCGCCGGCAAGATGCATGCGATTGTCCTTGCCGACCCGGCCCAGGCTGATGCCTTCGAGCAAGGCCAGGCCAACCTGGAAGCGCTGCTTGAGAAACTCCGCCAGCCGATCACCCCGCGTCGCGGCCTGGACCTCAGCCGTCCACCGGCGGCCGACCCGGTGTTCCGCTCAAGCTTTACCCAGGATGACTACGAGCGTGCCGTCGATACCATCAAGGAATACATCCTCGCCGGTGACTGTATGCAAGTGGTGCCGTCGCAACGCATGTCCATCGACTTCAATGCGGCGCCGATTGACCTGTACCGCGCACTGCGTTGCTTCAACCCGACGCCATATATGTACTTCTTCAATTTTGGCGACTTCCACGTCGTCGGCAGTTCGCCGGAAGTGCTGGTGCGGGTTGAAGACAACCTGATCACCGTGCGCCCGATTGCCGGCACGCGCCCCCGTGGCGCGACCGAAGAAGCCGACGTGGCGCTGGAAGAAGACCTGCTCAGCGACGACAAGGAAATCGCCGAACACCTGATGCTGATCGACCTGGGGCGCAACGACACCGGGCGTGTCTCGGAAATCGGCTCGGTGAAACTGACCGAGAAGATGGTCATCGAGCGGTACTCCAATGTGATGCATATCGTGTCCAACGTCACCGGCGAGCTGAAGGCCGGGCTGACGGCGATGGACGCACTGCGGGCGATTTTGCCGGCGGGCACATTGTCGGGGGCGCCGAAGATCCGTGCGATGGAAATCATCGACGAACTGGAGCCGGTCAAGCGTGGCGTCTACGGCGGCGCCGTCGGGTATTTTGCCTGGAACGGCAATATGGACACCGCCATTGCGATCCGCACGGCCGTGATCAAGGATGGCGAACTTCATGTGCAGGCTGGCGGCGGGATTGTGGCGGACTCGGTGCCGGCCCTTGAGTGGGAAGAAACCCTGAACAAGCGCCGAGCGATGTTCCGCGCCGTGGCATTGGCAGAGCAAACTCCACAAGACTGAAGCTGGAATAAAAAATGTGCGGGCTTGCCTGCGATAGCGGTGGATCAGCCAATACCTGTATGACTGACACTCCGCCATCGCAGGCAAGCCAGCTCCCACATTTGTTTTGCGCAGTATTTAGAAATCCAGACTGACCCCGACATTGATGCCTTGCTGGGTCAAATTGTCATCCTTCCTCAGGTTATACGCCGCGCGCAGTGCCAGGTCCTGAGTCAGCTTGTGGCTGACACCCAGGCTCAAGCGGTCAGAGTTACTGCGAGGCGTATAGCCGTCCAGCTTGAAGTCGATTCCCTGGACGCTGTTGAGCGAAATGTTCACCTTCTGGGTGTCATTTTCAAACTCATGCTCGTGTGCAACTTCGCCAAAAACCTGGGTTTGGGGCGCGATGCGGTAGCTGCCTTGCAGGCCGACGCCCAGGCGCTTGGAGTCGCGTTGTTGATCATCAAAGGTCAGGGCGGTGGAGCGGCTGTTTTTCTCCGAGTAACCATTGACTTCAACCCGCGCGTAATCGGCGCTGATGAACGGCGACAGGTGCCAGTCGCTGCCCGGTGTGGCGATGTCATACCCCACGCGGCCGCTCAGTGCCCAGAGCCAGCCATCGGTATCACCTTTCTCCGAGCCTTCACTGACACCCAGGGCGAACTTGCGCTTGAGGCTGTCGAAGTCCAGCTTGCCGCCGGTCAATGCGGCATCGGCCCACCAGTGATTTTGCTGATACTGAGCGAAAGCCGTGCCCATATAGCTGTTGAGCTTGTAGTCCGAATCATTGGCACCGGCTTCGAGGGTCTGCCGATACAGGCCAGCGGCAACGCCCACGCGCCAGTTTTCATCGAGCCGGTAGCTGCCACCGATATTCAGGTTGTAGCCGCTGCCGTCGCCACTGGCCGAGCTGCTCTGATCATCGAAATCCAGGCGTTGGCCGCCGCCGGCCACTATGGCGCGCCATTGGCCGACGGCTTGCCAACTGCCGTTGTCCGCTTGCCATTGGTTACGCAGCTCGTCCTGGTGGGCGCGCAATGTGCCTTGGGCCATTTCCGGCAGCAAGGTCAGTTCCCACGGCGCGGTGAGTAGCGAATAGGCGTAGTCGGCAATCAAGCGTTGCCCGGCCACAGTAGGGTGGACCGAGTCGTTGTAGATCAGCTTGGTTGGGTCCGGATTGGTACCGCCGATGCCGTAGGTTGGGTTGGCGGTGCAACTGTTGCCGCTGAAGCAGGTGCCGGTCAGGTTCTGGCCGGTGGCGAGGCCGAAGCGGGCCGGATCGGCGAAAGCCTCGTTCAACAACAGCGGGATGTTCAGCGGAATGACCTGCGCATCCACTTGTGACAGGCGCTGTACCAGGGACTGGTTGAAAATATTGCTCAGGGCCGAGGTCGCTGCTTGCTGTGGGGTGCCGTTGATGGCCGGCGTCAGCCCCAGGTCGGGTAGCATCCAGACCATGATGTAGCGTGCGCCGGCTTGTTGCAGGGCCTGGGCGCTGTCCGCCAGACGCCCACCTGCGGCGACCGCTTGAGCGGGGCTGAGTACCCGGCCTTGGAGGAAGTCGTTGCCCCCACCGGAAAGGAAGTAGAGCGCGTTCGGGTCAGCTCTCCCACCATTGGCCGGCAAATAGCCCTGCCGGCTGCGCAACACGGTGCCACCACCGGCATTGCCGGGGGGAATCGCAGCATCGGAGACTGAGGTAATAGAGTCGAGGATATTGTCGGTACGGTAACCACCCACTGCCCAGTTGTTCCCGTCTGGCAAACCTTGGGCTGCGCGAACGGGTGAGGTGGAGGCATTCAGGTCATTGGGGGCTACCCCCAATTTGGCACCCAATAGGGTTGAGGAGACCAGGCCGTACTCACCCTGGAAGTTCGCCCCGGTTCGATTGGTAAAGCGCAACGTGGCACCGGCCGAACCGTCGGGAAACTGGCCTGCATCAGCCAGGCTGTCGCCGAAAACCACCATAGTTGAATAAGGTGACGGGGCTGCGAACGCCTGGGCGCAGGCCAATGACAGGAGGCAGCCGGCAAGGGGCGTGAAAAACGCTGGTCTGAGCATGCAAGATTCCATTCGGTTGTTTTTATGTTGGAAGTGAAACACTAGCAAAATTTCTAGCATTTTCTGTAGGGATATGTGGAATCTGCCTACGTTGGCCCCCGTATTTGCGGCTCCATATTGCACCGCTGGCGAGCCTACGTTACTGTGCCTGAACGTATGAATGAGACCCTCCCCGTGTTGATCATCAGCAAACTCTTGATGCGAGTAGTCAAGGCACACGCCCGTTGGCGTTGGCGCGCCTGACATTTTTCTCTGCCGGCCTGGCCGGACCTGTACCGATTTGCCTTCTTCACCCGTTGCCTGACGCCCCTTGCCAACTCACCCTGGCAACCGGAACGTGCGTCTGGCAGCGGGTCACACTCTTGGAAGGCGGTCATTTGAAATCAGTGAATTCAAGAGGTTTGAACCCACATGTTGCTGATGATTGATAACTACGACTCCTTTACCTACAACGTTGTGCAGTACCTGGGCGAGCTGGGTGCCGAGGTCAAGGTGGTGCGCAACGATGAACTCACTGTTGCCGAAATCGCCGCGTTGAACCCCGAGCGCATCGTCGTCTCACCTGGCCCGTGCACGCCGACCGAAGCGGGCATCTCTCTGGAAGCTATCCAGTATTTCGCCGGCAAGCTGCCGATCTTGGGCGTCTGCCTGGGCCACCAGTCCATCGGCCAGGCGTTTGGCGGTGATGTGGTGCGCGCGCGGGAGGTCATGCACGGCAAGACCAGCCCGGTGTTCCATCGTGACCTGGGTGTGTTCCAGGGCCTGAACCTGCCGGTGACCGTGACCCGTTACCACTCACTGGTGGTCAAGCGTGAAACCTTGCCCGAATGCCTGGAACTGACCGCCTGGACCCAATTGGAAGACGGCTCGGTCGACGAGATCATGGGCTTGCGTCACAAGACGCTGAACATCGAAGGGGTGCAATTTCACCCTGAATCAATCCTGACCGAGCAGGGCTACGAGCTGTTCGCCAACTTTCTCAAGCAGAGCGGCGGCACGCGCTAAGGACTTTTCATGGATATCAAGACTGCCCTGAGCCGTATCGTCGGCCATCTGGACCTTAGCACCGCGGAAATGAGCGATGTGATGCGCGAGATCATGACCGGCCAATGCACCGATGCCCAGATCGGCGCCTTTATGATGGCGATGCGCATGAAGAGCGAAAGCATCGACGAAATAGTCGGTGCGGTGTCGGTGATGCGTGAGCTGGCGGACAAGGTCGAGCTCAAGACTCTCGACGGCGTCGTCGATGTGGTGGGTACCGGCGGTGACGGTGCGAATATTTTCAACGTGTCGACCGCCTCATCTTTTGTGGTGGCCGCCGCTGGTTGCACCGTCGCCAAGCACGGTAACCGTGCAGTGTCTGGCAAGAGCGGCAGTGCCGACTTGCTGGAAGCGGCCGGTATTTACCTGAACCTCACGCCGGTGCAAGTAGCGCGCTGCATTGACAGCGTTGGTATCGGCTTCATGTTTGCTCAGTCCCATCATGGCGCAATGAAACACGCTGCCGGCCCGCGTAAGGACCTTGGCTTGCGTACCCTGTTCAACATGCTCGGCCCGCTTACGAATCCGGCCGGTGTGAAGCACCAGGTGGTAGGCGTGTTCAGCCAGGCGCTGTGCCGGCCGCTGGCCGAAGTCTTGCAGCGCCTGGGCAGCAAGCATGTGCTGGTGGTGCATTCCAAGGATGGCCTCGACGAATTCAGCCTGGCGGCGCCGACCTTCGTGGCGGAGCTGAAGAACGACGAGGTCACCGAATATTGGGTCGAGCCCGAAGACCTGGGTATGAAAAGCCAGAGCTTGCACGGCCTGGCGGTGGAAAGCCCGGCAGCTTCGTTGGAATTGATTCGTGATGCCCTGGGGCGTCGCAAGACCGAAAACGGTCAAAAAGCTGCGGAGATGATTGTGCTTAATGCTGGCGCAGCCCTTTACGCCGCTGACCATGCCTATAGTCTCAAGGAAGGTGTCGCCTTGGCCCACGATGCGCTGCACACCGGCCTGGCTCGTGAGAAGCTCGAAGAGCTGGGAGCATTCACCGCCGTATTCAAGATGGAGAATGAAGGATGAGTGTGCCAACTGTTCTGGAAAAGATCCTGGCCCGTAAGGCTGAAGAAGTGGCCGAGCGCCGCGCCCGCGTGAGCCTGGCCGAGTGGGAAGCGCAGGCGAAAAGCGCCGAGGCACCACGCGGCTTTGCCAATGCCTTGATCGCCCAGGCCAAGCTCAAGCAGCCGGCCGTGATCGCCGAGGTCAAGAAAGCCTCGCCGAGCAAAGGCGTGATTCGCGAACACTTCGTACCCGCTGAGATCGCCGTCAGTTACGAGAAGGGTGGGGCAACCTGCTTGTCTGTGCTGACGGATATTGACTACTTCCAGGGTTCCGACCCGTTCCTGCAACAGGCGCGCGCTGCGTGCAAGCTGCCGGTGATCCGCAAGGATTTCATGATCGACCCGTACCAAATCGTCGAAGCTCGTGCCTTGGGTGCCGACTGCGTGTTGCTGATTGTCTCGGCATTGGATGACGTGAAGATGGCCGAGCTGGCGGCCGTGGCCAAAAGCGTCGGCCTGGACGTGTTGGTCGAAGTGCATGACGGCGACGAGCTGGAGCGCGCATTGAAGACCCTCGATACTCCGCTGGTGGGCGTCAACAACCGTAACCTGCATACCTTCGACGTCAGCCTGGAAACTACCCTCGACCTGCTGCCGCGTATTCCGCGCGATCGCTTGGTGATTACCGAGAGTGGCATCGTCAATCGCGCCGATGTGGAATTGATGGAAATCAGTGGTGTGTACTCGTTCCTGGTGGGCGAGACCTTTATGCGCGCCGAGAACCCGGGGGCGGAACTGCAGCGTTTGTTCTTCCCGGAGCGCGGTACGACGATCAGCGGTTCGACACTAGACTGATTTGAAATACGCTCCTACATTGGTTTTGTGTTTATTCAGGTAGGTGTTCGATGCTCCAGCCCGTGATCATGACTGTCGAAGCTGGCCTTGCCGCCGAGCAAGACCTATTGGCAGCCGTTTGCGCGGGTGAGCAGGCATTCGGATTGCTGTTCTGGCAGCCCAGTGACCAAGCACTGGTCATGCCGCGCCGTTTGAGCCGGCTGCCGGCATTCGCGGTGGCGAGCCAGGTTTCGGCCGATGCGGGTTGGCCGGTATTGCTGCGTGAAACCGGCGGTGAGCCGGTGCCGCAGTCCGGCGCCACGGTCAACATCGCCCTGGTCTATGCCCCACCGCGTAGCGAAGGCGACCAGGGGCGCATCGAAACCGGCTATCAGCGTTTGTGCCAACCGATCTGTGATCTGTTGATCGAGTTGGGTGGCGATGCGTCCGTCGGCGAAATTGACGGTGCTTTTTGCGACGGTCGTTACAACGTCAACCTCAATGGCCGCAAAATGGTGGGCACTGCCCAGCGTTGGCGACAAAGCGGTGGCCGCCCGGTCGGGTTGGTGCACGGGGCGATGTTGCTGGAGAATGATCGGGAGGAATTGATTGCGGCGGTCAACCGCTTCAATCAAGCCTGCGGCTTGGAGCAGCGGGTTCGCGCCGATAGCCATATCGCACTGCACGAAGCGTTTCCCGCGCCGGACGCGATCAGTCGGCTCGACACGTTGTACCGGCAGATGCTGACTGGCTTCCTGCCGGTTTAACGGGTACCAAATACCACCATTGTCTTGCCTTTGACATGCACCAGGTTGCGTTCTTCCAAATCCTTGAGCACGCGGCCGACCATTTCCCGCGAACACCCGACAATACGTCCGATCTCCTGGCGCGTGACTTTGATCTGCATGCCGTCGGGATGGGTCATGGCATCGGGTTGCTTGCATAGCTCCAGCAGGCAGCGAGCGACGCGGCCGGTGACATCAAAGAACGCCAGGTCGCCGACTTTGCGGGTGGTGTCACGCAGGCGCTGGGCGATCTGGCCGCTCAGGGCGTACAAGATGTCCGGATCATGCTGGGCCAATTCGCGAAATTTCGCATAGCTGATTTCGGCCACTTCGCACTCAACTTTGGCCCGTACCCAAGCACTACGTTCCTGCTCTTTGCCTGCTTGTTCAAACAAACCCAGCTCCCCGAAGAAGTCTCCGGCGTTGAGGTAGGCAATGATCATCTCACGGCCATCCTCATCCTCGATCAGAATGGTGACTGAGCCCTTGATGATGAAGAACAGGGTTTCTGAGCGCTCGCCGGCGCAGATGATGTTGTGCTTGGCCGGATGACGTCGGCGCTGGCAATGCAGCAACAGCTTGTCGAGGTTCTTGATCTTGGGTGTGGGAGTAAGAGCAACCATGGTTGTATCCCGAAAAGACTGCGCGGTGTCGTTGGCGTTGTTTTTATCCAGCGGCATCTCATTGATATACGCTGTACAAGTCATGGCCATGCGCCATTCATTTGGCGCCAGCTTACCAGACACCTTCTGTCGCGATTAGCCAATTTAGCGGCAAACGCTGTCATTTATCGAATTTATGCAGAGCGCTGCTGTTTCAAGGCCCTGTGCTAAGCTGGCGACCCTTTTTTAGCAGTGGAGTCTGGGCGATGAAGGCACGCATCCAATGGGCGGGCGAAGCCATGTTCCTCGGTGAGTCGGGCAGCGGCCACGTGGTGGTTATGGATGGCCCGCCGGAAGCCGGCGGTCGGAACCTGGGTGTACGCCCCATGGAAATGTTGCTGCTGGGTGTGGGCGGTTGCAGCAATTTCGACGTGGTCAGCATCTTGAAGAAGTCCCGGCAAGCCGTGGAAAGCTGCGAAGCCTTCCTGGAGGCCGAGCGCGCCACTGAAGACCCCAAGGTTTTCACCAAGATTCATATGCATTTCGTGGTCAAGGGCCGGGCGCTGAAAGAAGCCCAGGTCAAGCGTGCCATCGAGCTGTCGGCCGAGAAGTACTGCTCAGCATCGATCATGCTGGGGGCCGCGGGCGTGGTCATTACCCACGACTACGAAATCATCGAGCTGGGTTGATTGCAGCAGGCAAAAGAAAGGGCGCTTCGGGCGCCCTTTTTTTCGGTTCAGATTCGATAAGTGCTTTTGGTCATGACCTTGGCCAACAGGCTCATGCCGAACCGTACCGGGGCTGGAAAGCGGAAGCCGCCCGCGTCCAGCGCGCTCTCTGCGTGGTGTTCTTCATCGATGCGCATCTGCTCAAGAATGGCCCGTGACTTTTCGTCTTCGGCCGGCAGTTGCTCCAGGTGTTCGTCCAGGTGCTTGCACACCTGATGTTCTGTCGCGGCCACAAACCCCAGGCTGACTTTGTCGCTGATCAGCCCGGCAGCCGCGCCGATACCAAACGACAAGCCATAAAACAGTGGATTGAGCACGCTGGGATGGCTGCCCAACTGGCGGATGCGTTGTTCGCACCAGGCCAGATGGTCGATCTCTTCCTCGGCCGCATGCTCCATCGCCGTGCGTACCTGTGGCAACTTGGCGGTCAGCGCCTGGCCCTGGTACAACGCCTGGGCACAGACTTCGCCGGTATGGTTGATGCGCATCAGGCCAGCGACGTGACGGGTATCGGTCTCGCTCAGCTGTACATCCGGCTGCACGATGGCGGGCGATGGACGGTAGGGCTGGCCGCTGAATGGCAGCAGGGTGCGCATGGCCATGTCGGCTTGCAGCAACAGACGGTCAATCGGCGAGTAGTGACGTTGGGTAGTCATGCTGACCTCCGGGAAGAATCTCGGCGGCCAGTTTACCGCAAGAGAGCGTCCAGCGTTTGTGCTGAGTCAATTTGCCCTTGTGCACTCAGCCCGGTGGCCAGTTCATCTGGCGCTGACCCAGCACGTGCATATGGATGTGGTAAACGGTTTGCCCGCCGTCTTCATTGCAATTCATCACCACACGAAAGCCTTTTTCGCAGCCTTGTTCCACGGCCAGGCGTTGGGCGGTGAACAGGATATGGCCGGCCAGCGCCTTATCGTCCTCGGTCAGGTCGTTGAGGGTACGAATGGGCTTTTTCGGGATAACCAGGAAATGCACTGGCGCCTGCGGGGCGATATCGTGAAAAGCCAGGACTTGGTCATCTTCATAGATGATCTTCGCCGGTATTTCCCTGTTGATGATCTTGGTGAACAGAGTATCCACAGCTGTATCTCCATCGTGAAAGGTGAGGTGAGTGTACGTAGGCCATCAGCGTGGGCAATAGGCTTTGTTGATGGCGCCGGCAATTATGCGGGTGAGCCAGCGGGGGCTCAGGCGTGGGCTGAACGTCAGCCAACGATTGCGGCGCCCGGGAATGATGATGGCCTTGTTCTTTTCCAGCGCCCGCACGGTGTACAGCGCGACTTCTTCCGGGCTCATCAGCTGCTGGCTGCGGTCGAGTTTCGCCGTATCCATCTGCGCGGTGCCGAAGAATGCGGTGCGCGTGGGGCCGGGGCACAGCACTGAAACCTTGATGCCGCAGGTCTTCAATTCTTCGCGCAACCCTTCGGAGAAGTGCAATACGTAGGCTTTGCTGGCGTAGTAGCTGCTCATCCACGGCCCAGGCTGGAAGGCGGCGACCGAAGCCACATTGAGGATTTGCCCGCCGCCATGCAGGGCCATCGCATTGCCCAGTGCGTGGCACATGCGGGTCAAGGCCAGGATGTTGACTTCGATGAGGTCCTGCTCGGTCATCCAGTCCTGGGCCAGGAACGGCCCGCTGGTGCCGATGCCGGCGCAGTTGACCAGCAGGTCGATCTGCCGCTCACCCTCTTCGAGTTCCAGCAAAAAGCCGGACAAACGCAGCGGCTCGCCCAAATCACAGGCACGAAACAGCACCTCGACGCCGAAGCGTTGGGTCAACTCCAATGCAATGCTTTCCAACTGATCACGCTGACGGGCCACCAGAATCAAGCTACGGCCGCGCCGTGCCAAGGCCTCGGCCAATGCCAGGCCGATGCCACTGGAGGCGCCGGTGATCAGAGCGTAACGGGTCATGCCTTTCTCCATCGCAACGCCACCGGCCTATGACAGTGCGTCACAGGCGGCGGGCGTTTCTTCACTGTTCTGGAGAGTCTACAGGTTCGGCTGCATCGTCAGCACTTTGCGCTTCGGCTTCGTCAACGATAGCGCTTTGATCGGCGTCTGCATCGGAGGTAATGGAGCTGCTTTCGTAGCTGCTGTCCATGTTGGCTTCAAGCTGGTCCAGGTAGCCATTCATACCCAGGGTGACGACGATGATGAGCATCAAGGGAATGAACGCCAGCCACAGCGAGGCCAGGATTTTCACCGCAGTGGAGTTGCGTGGTGGTGGCGCGCCGTACTGGTTGGCGCCCGTATTGCCTGGCAATACCAGCAATAGGAGTGGGAATACGCTGTTTACCAGCGGAACCAGGTTGAGCAGGTACAGCCAGCCAGACCAGCCCAGGTCATGCAGGCGCTGCACGCCGATTTGCACGCTCACCACTACCAATGCCACAAACAGCGCGAAACCCAGCAGCGAGCCAATAATGATGGCGATGGTTGGCGAGGCTGTCGCCACCGCGAAGCCCACCGTACTGATGATGCCCGCTGCCACCAACATCGCGACGGTCAGTGCCAGCGTCCAGGCCAGGTAGCGCAGGCGCCCGATGCGCCCGTGGATGGTGAAGACCTTGAGGGTTGCGAACTCCGGCAGGTCGTCGCCAACGGCAGCGCGTGGGGGAGCATAAGGTGAGGCGGCGGCGCGGTCAGCGGTTGACGAGCTTGTTTCGTGGGTTTCTGCCAGGCTGAATGCCACAGGTTGTTCGGCCTCGATGCGAGCGTCGACCCCGGCGTTGTGCAGTGCCGTGAGGTAAGTTTGCGCGTCGGGGTGGGACAGGTCGCGCTTGAGCGCGACGGGGCGGCCGGTGAAGAGCTTTTCGATCGCTTCAACATCGCTTTTGAATAACTCGGCGAGGTTCAGCTTGGCGGTGGTGCTTTCGACACCTGGGCGCAAGGCTCCGTCAAACACAATCTTGAAACGGCTGTCGCTCATGCGGGCATCCTTGTCACGTAATCAGGGAGAGTATGCAGGCCTGTCCAATCGGCAGGCCTGCCAGTGGGTCAGCGTGGCCAGCGCAGTTGCGCGGCGTGCTCGCGTGCTTTGCGGTATTCGGCATCCAGGCGGGCAACGAGGTCATCCACACTGGGTACATCATTGATCTCACCGACGCCTTGGCCAGCAGACCATACAGTTTTCCACGCTTTGGCCTCATCGCTCAATGGCTTGAGCTTGGAACCGAAGTTGACTTCACCTTTGCCTTGAAGCGCAGCGAGGTCAAACCCGGCATTTTCCAGGCTCTGGCGCATGAAGCTGGCAGGTACGCCGGAGACTGCTGGAGTGTGCACGATGTCGGCGGCGCGCGATGTGAGCAGCATCTCCTTATAGGCATCCGGTGCCTGGCTTTCGGTGGTGCCGATAAAGCGCGTGCCGAAATATGCCAGGTCTGCCCCCAGCACCTGGGCGGCGAGGATTTCGTGCCCATGGTTAAGGCAGCCCGCCAGCAGTAGGGTTTTGTCGAAGAACTGGCGAATTTCGGCAATCAGTGAAAAGGGGCTCCAGGTGCCAGCGTGGCCACCCGCACCAGCGGCGACGGCAATGAGGCCATCAACACCCGCCTCGGCGGCTTTCTCGGCATGGCGTCGGGTAGTGACGTCATGAAATACCAGGCCGCCGTAGCTATGAACCGCGTCCACCAACTCCTTTACCGCACCGAGACTGGTGATGACGATGGGCACCTTGTGCTCGACGCAGATCGCCAGGTCTGCCTCCAGGCGCGGGTTGCTGTTGTGCACGATCAGGTTCACGGCATAGGGCGCAGGGTTGTCCAACTGAGCCAGACCCGCTTCGATTTCTTCCAGCCAGGCCTTGAAGCCACTGCTTTCGCGTTGGTTGAGCGCCGGGAAACTCCCAACTACCCCGTTGCGACAGCAGGCCAGGACCAGTTGCGGATTAGAGATCAGAAACATCGGCGCGGCCACCACGGGCAGGCGCAGACGTTGTTCCAGCAGAGCGGGCAGCGACATTGGAGGTTCCCCGAGTAATTGACGTTAGAACGGTTTGACCACGACCAAAATTACGATAGCCAGCAATATCAGAACCGGGACTTCATTGAACCAGCGATAAAAGACATGGCTGCGGGTGTTTTCGCCACGGGCGAAGCGCTTTACCTGTGCGCCGCACATGTGATGGTAGCCAATCAGCAGGACGACCAGGGTCAGCTTGGCGTGGATCCAGGCGCCCGACTGGAAAATGCCGGGGTTGAGGGCCAGCATCCAGATGCCGAAGACCAGTGTGGCAACCATCGCCGGGCCCATGATGCCCCGGTACAACTTGCGCTCCATGATGCTGAAGCGTTCCTTGCTGACGGTGTCTTCGCTTTGGGCGTGGTAGACGAACAGGCGCGGCAGGTAGAACAGCCCGGCAAACCAGCAAACGATGCTGACGATATGGAAGGCTTTGACCCATAGATAGAGCATTTTAGTTATTCCCAGGTTCACGGTAGCGAAGATAGTAGTGGCTCATGCGCCCGTACGTCACGTTGACGGTTGTCGCAGGACGATACGGCCCCTATTATCGACGGCTTTCCAGTGGGTTCGTTGAGGGCAGGTTTATGGTCAAGGTCGGTATCGTCGGCGGCACGGGTTACACCGGTGTCGAATTGCTGCGTCTGTTGGCTCAGCATCCGCAAGCTGAGGTGGTGGTCATCACTTCCCGATCCGAAGCCGGGCTGGCCGTGGCCGATATGTACCCGAACCTGCGAGGCCACTATGACGGTCTGGCGTTCAGTGTGCCGGACACCAAGACCCTGGGTGCCTGCGACGTGGTGTTCTTCGCCACGCCTCACGGTGTCGCCCATGCTCTGGCCGGTGAGCTGCTGGCGGCCGGTACCAAGGTTATCGACTTGTCGGCAGACTTCCGCCTGCAAGACGCCGATGAGTGGGCCAAATGGTACGGCCAGCCCCATGGTGCGCCGCAGCTGTTGGAAGAGGCGGTTTACGGCCTGCCGGAAGTCAATCGTGAGCAGATCAAGCAAGCGCGCCTGATTGCAGTGCCGGGTTGCTATCCGACGGCGACGCAATTGGGCTTTCTGCCATTGCTGGAGGCTGGCTTGGCGGATGCGTCGCGCCTGATCGCGGACTGCAAGTCGGGCGTCAGTGGTGCGGGCCGTGGTGCGGCGGTAGGTTCGCTTTACTCCGAAACGTCGGAAAGCATGAAGGCCTATGCGGTAAAAGGTCATAGGCACTTGCCGGAAATCCGCCAGGGCTTGCGTCGCGCTGCCGGCCAGGATGTGGGGCTGACCTTCGTGCCGCACCTGACACCGATGATCCGCGGGATTCACTCCACGCTGTATGCGACCGTCACTGATCGCTCGGTAGACCTGCAGGCGCTGTTTGAAAAGCGTTATGCCAATGAGCCGTTCGTCGATGTGATGCCGGCCGGTAGCCATCCGGAAACGCGCAGCGTGCGTGGTGCCAATGTGTGCCGTATTGCGGTGCATCGTCCGCAGGATGGCGACCTGGTGGTGGTGTTGTCGGTGATCGACAACCTGGTCAAGGGCGCTTCGGGCCAGGCGGTGCAGAACATGAATATCCTGTTCGGCCTGGACGAGAAGTTGGGCCTGTCCCACGCGGGGATGTTGCCTTAACGCGGGCTCACCGTTGCGCAAAAGGCCCGTTGATTGGGCCTTTTGCATTTTTAATGGTCGCTGGGCGGATTGATATACCGTAACAATAGTTGACCGCTTTTCTAGGAGAAGCGGATAATACCGGCCATTACGCATATGGCGGCGCTACGCCGGGAGATTATCAGCATGAGCGTTGAATCCTTCACCCCCACGGCTTTGCAATTCACCCACGGTGCTGCGCACAAGGTGAAGAGCCTGGTCGATGAAGAGGGTAATGATCGCTTGAAGCTGCGCGTATTCGTTACGGGCGGCGGTTGTTCAGGGTTTCAGTACGGTTTTACCTTCGATGAAGATGTGGCCGATGACGACACTATCGTTGAGCGCGAGGGTGTGAGCCTGGTCGTGGATCCGATGAGCTTCCAATACCTGGCAGGTGCCGAGGTGGATTATCAGGAAGGTCTGGAAGGCTCGCGTTTCGTGATCAAGAACCCTAATGCCACCACGACATGTGGTTGCGGGTCTTCGTTCTCGATCTGATCGGTAGCAGGTACAAAAACGCCGCTTGGCTTTTACGGGCCAAGCGGCGTTTTGCTGTCTGGGGTCAGGCGGGGTAGATCGCGCCAAGCACTCGAAGCCCACGTGCGCCAGTGACGCTGGGGCGATTGGCGGCGATGCCTTCCAGGCAACAATGTGCCAGCCAGGCGAAGGCCATTGCTTCTACCCAGTCAGGATCTACGCCGTAGGCCGCTGTAGTGCTGACATGAGTGGAAGGCAGCAACGTTGTCAGCCGGCTCATCAGTGCCCCGTTATGGGCGCCGCCGCCGCAGATCAACAAGGTTGTTGTGTCAGTCTGGGCGCTTTGCAGGGACTCGACGATGGTCAGGGCCGTCAGTTCCAGCAGGGTGGCCTGTACGTCTTGGGGTTCAAAGGCGGGCAAACGGCCAAGGTGCTGCTGCAGCCAGGCCAGGTTGAACACTTCGCGGCCCGTGCTTTTCGGGCCTTTGGTCATGAAGAACGGATCGCTGAGCAGCGTATTGAGCAGTTGGGACTGGACCTTGCCGCTGGCCGCCCATTGCCCGTTCCGATCAAAGTGTTCGCCGCGCTGCAGGTTAATCCAGGCATCGAGGAGGACGTTACCCGGGCCGCAGTCGAAACCGGCGACAGGCTTGCCCGTCTCGATCAGGCTGAGGTTGCTGAACCCGCCGACATTCAATACCGCGCGATTGCCCGTCTGTTCGCCGAACAAGGCTTCATGAAAGGCTGGAACCAAAGGAGCGCCTTGGCCGCCGGCGGCGACATCGCGGCTGCGGAAGTCGCTGACGACGGTGATGTCTGTCAGCTCGGTGAGAAGGGCGGGGTTGCCGATCTGAACGGTAAAGCCTCGGGAGGGTTCATGGCGAATCGTCTGACCATGGCTACCAATCGCCCGAATGTCCTGAGGCTTGAGGTTCTGTTGATCCAGCAAGGCGTGGATGCCTTGCGCAGCGAGCATTACCCATTGTTGCTGTGCAATTGCCGAGCGGGCGATTTCATCCGGGCCACTGGCGCATAGGCTCAGCAGTTCTGTGCGCAAGGCGTCAGGCATCGGGATGTAATGGGTGGCGATCAGATTGACCGCCGCGCCTTGTTCGATAAGGGCGATATCCAGGCCGTCGAGGCTGGTCCCGGACATCACACCGATATAGAGCGGCATACCTTAACGCTTCGCCGAAGCCAGCATGGTGGAGCGCTCTTGATCCATGCGTGCCATCAGCGGCTGGCTCTGCTGCATGAAGCGCGCGCGTTCGGCCTTGGCAATCGGGTCAGCCATCGGCAGCTTCTGGCCCAATGGGTCGACGTGTACGCCGTTGACCTGGAACTCGTAATGCAAGTGCGGGCCGGTGGAGAGGCCGGTAGTGCCGATGTAGCCGATCACTTGCCCCTGTTTCACGTTGCCGCCAGTCTTGACGCCCTTGGCAAAGCCTTGCATGTGGCCGTACAGCGTGCGGTAAGTGTTGCCGTGCTGGATGATCACCGTATTGCCGTAACCACCACGGCGCCCTGCCAACAAGACCTTGCCGTCGCCCGCCGCTTTGATTGGCGTGCCACGCGGCGCGGCATAGTCGACGCCCTTGTGTGCGCGAATTTTGTTCAGAATTGGATGCTTGCGACCCATGGAGAAACGCGAGCTAATACGAGCAAAGTCAACGGGGGTACGGATGAAGGCCTTGCGCATGCTGTTGCCATCAGCTGTGTAGTAGCTGCTGTTGCCTTGTTTGTTGGTGTAGCGCACAGCAGTGTAGGTTTTGCCACGGTTGGTGAAGCGTGCAGACAGAATGTTGCCAGTGCCCACGACTTTTCCGTTGGCTACTTTCTGCTCGTAGATCACGTCGAACTCATCGCCTTGACGGATGTCCTGGGCAAAGTCGATGTCGTAGCCAAATACGCTGGCCATGTCCATGGTCATGCTGTGCGACAGGCCCGCACGCGCGGCCGATTGCGACAGGGAGCTGTTGATCACGCCATGTACGTAGGCGGAACGCATGACGGGTTTGGTGGTGATTCGGTTGAATGCGAAGCCTTTGGCGCCTTTGCTCAGGCTGATGCTTTCCAGGTCGCTGATACTGGTGTGCAGGTTGTTCAGCTGGCCGTCTGGCGTCAGCTCAAACTCGAGCTTTTGGCCACGTTTGAGCTGAGTGAATTGCTTGGCTTGCTTATCGCTGGCGAGCACTTCATTTACAGCAACGGCAGGCAATCCAACCTTTTCGAACAGGGTAGATAGTGTGTCGCCTTTGCCCACGATGACTTCGCGGTGCTGGGGATTCTTGGCTGCGGCTGCCGCAGGTGCTTCCTGGGTGGCTTGTTGAGTGTCTTCTGGAGTGCTTTCGATCTGTGCGAAAGGTGATTCGGCCGGAGCATTTGTGGCTTGTTGAGCGTCGGAAGCGTCTTGATCTTGTGTCAGTTGTTCAACTGGGCTTTCCAGATCGAGGCTCAGGGATGTTCGTTTGGCTTCAACGTCACTGGAAGGGAATACCAGCAGTGCCAGGCTGAGAAGGGCGGCGATACCACTTGCGGCGAGCAGGTGGGTCTTCGGGTAAAGCGGCGGCGCTTTAGACGGTTCAGTGGTCATAAGTAATTTTGACTTTGAAGATGAAATGGAAAAGATGAATGACATGATGAAGATGAAATAACTGTATAAAATATAACCAAATCATCTGTGGCGCAAGCTCGCGAACGCTGGGCTTGCTGAACGGTGTCCGTGCGCAGGGCAAAACTTGTAATTAGTCCCTGATCTTGTATGGTTGGTTCCCTTTTGAATCTGAGCCTTGCGGGTCTGTTATGAAGTCGGTTGAAGAGCAGCTAGCGCTGATAAAACGTGGTGCGGAAGAACTGTTGGTCGAGGCCGAGCTGATCGAAAAGCTCAAGCGTGGCCAACCCCTGCGTATCAAGGCTGGCTTTGATCCGACTGCGCCGGATCTGCACCTGGGTCATACCGTGCTTATTAATAAGCTGCGTCAGTTTCAGGAGTTGGGCCATCAGGTCATCTTCCTCATAGGTGACTTCACTGGGATGATCGGTGATCCAAGCGGCAAGAGCGCTACGCGCCCGCCGCTGACTCGTGAGCAGGTGCTCGATAATGCCGAGACCTACAAGACCCAGGTATTCAAGATCCTTGATCCAGCCAAGACTGAGGTGGCGTTCAACTCCACTTGGATGGACAAAATGGGGCCGGCAGATTTCATTCGTCTGACGTCCCAGTACACCGTGGCACGCATGCTCGAGCGCGATGACTTCGACAAGCGCTACTCGACCAATCAGCCAATCGCCATCCATGAGTTCCTTTACCCGCTGGTTCAAGGGTACGACTCGGTGGCGCTGCGCGCGGACGTTGAGTTGGGTGGCACCGATCAGAAGTTCAACCTGCTGATGGGGCGTGAATTGCAACGCGCCTATGGTCAGGAGGCTCAGTGCATTCTGACCATGCCGCTGTTGGAAGGCTTGGATGGCGTCAAGAAGATGTCCAAGTCTCTGGGGAACTATGTCGGTATCCAGGAAGCACCAGGTGTGATGTACGGTAAGTTGGTGTCTATTCCGGATGCGCTGATGTGGCGCTACTTCGAGCTGTTGAGCTTCCGCTCGATGGACGAGATCAATGCGCTGCGTGCGGATGTCGAGGCGGGTGCTAATCCTCGCGATGTGAAGATTAAGCTGGCTGAAGAAATCGTTGCGCGTTTCCATGGTGAGGAGGCTGCGGCCAGCGCTCACCGCGCGGCAGGTAATCGCATGAAAGACGGCGAGCTGCCTGACGATCTGCCGGAGATTGAATTGAGTGCTGCTGAGGCGATGCCGATTGCGGCTGTGCTTAATAAGGCTGGCCTGGTGAAGAATTCGGCGGTCGCGCGTGATCTCTTGGGTTCGGGCGGTGTACGTATAGATGGTGAGGTGGTTGATCGCACCTTTATATACGAGCTGGGCGCGACTCACGTTTGCCAGGCGGGGAAGAAGGCATTTGCGCGTATTACGCTCAAATCCGAACAAGTCTGAAAATAGGTGTTGACGGCGAATTATAACTGTCTATAATTCGCCCCACTTCCGGCGCAGTCGAAACGGAAAACTCCTTTGTAAACAATGAGTTATGCAGTTTTCGGCAGCAAGTTGCTTCAGTTCATCGAAGCCGAAAGGAAGTTGAAAAAGAGGTGTTGACAGCAGCGTGTAACGCTGTAGAATTCGCCTCCAGCTTACGAGAGATCGCAAGCGCAAGTGGTTGAAGTTGTTGAAGAAATCTTCGAAAACTTCTGAAAATAACCACTTGACAGCAAATGAGGCTGCTGTAGAATGCGCGCCTCGGTTGAGACGAAAGATCTTAACCAACCGCTCTTTAACAACTGAATCAAGCAATTCGTGTGGGTGCTTGTGGAGTCAGACTGATAGTCAACAAGATTATCAGCATCACAAGTTACTCCGCGAGAAATCAAAGATGTAACCAACGATTGCTGAGCCAAGTTTAGGGTTTCTTAAAAACCCAAAGATGTTTGAACTGAAGAGTTTGATCATGGCTCAGATTGAACGCTGGCGGCAGGCCTAACACATGCAAGTCGAGCGGTAGAGAGAAGCTTGCTTCTCTTGAGAGCGGCGGACGGGTGAGTAATGCCTAGGAATCTGCCTGGTAGTGGGGGATAACGTTCGGAAACGGACGCTAATACCGCATACGTCCTACGGGAGAAAGCAGGGGACCTTCGGGCCTTGCGCTATCAGATGAGCCTAGGTCGGATTAGCTAGTTGGTGGGGTAATGGCTCACCAAGGCGACGATCCGTAACTGGTCTGAGAGGATGATCAGTCACACTGGAACTGAGACACGGTCCAGACTCCTACGGGAGGCAGCAGTGGGGAATATTGGACAATGGGCGAAAGCCTGATCCAGCCATGCCGCGTGTGTGAAGAAGGTCTTCGGATTGTAAAGCACTTTAAGTTGGGAGGAAGGGTTGTAGATTAATACTCTGCAATTTTGACGTTACCGACAGAATAAGCACCGGCTAACTCTGTGCCAGCAGCCGCGGTAATACAGAGGGTGCAAGCGTTAATCGGAATTACTGGGCGTAAAGCGCGCGTAGGTGGTTTGTTAAGTTGGATGTGAAATCCCCGGGCTCAACCTGGGAACTGCATTCAAAACTGACTGACTAGAGTATGGTAGAGGGTGGTGGAATTTCCTGTGTAGCGGTGAAATGCGTAGATATAGGAAGGAACACCAGTGGCGAAGGCGACCACCTGGACTAATACTGACACTGAGGTGCGAAAGCGTGGGGAGCAAACAGGATTAGATACCCTGGTAGTCCACGCCGTAAACGATGTCAACTAGCCGTTGGAAGCCTTGAGCTTTTAGTGGCGCAGCTAACGCATTAAGTTGACCGCCTGGGGAGTACGGCCGCAAGGTTAAAACTCAAATGAATTGACGGGGGCCCGCACAAGCGGTGGAGCATGTGGTTTAATTCGAAGCAACGCGAAGAACCTTACCAGGCCTTGACATCCAATGAACTTTCTAGAGATAGATTGGTGCCTTCGGGAACATTGAGACAGGTGCTGCATGGCTGTCGTCAGCTCGTGTCGTGAGATGTTGGGTTAAGTCCCGTAACGAGCGCAACCCTTGTCCTTAGTTACCAGCACGTAATGGTGGGCACTCTAAGGAGACTGCCGGTGACAAACCGGAGGAAGGTGGGGATGACGTCAAGTCATCATGGCCCTTACGGCCTGGGCTACACACGTGCTACAATGGTCGGTACAGAGGGTTGCCAAGCCGCGAGGTGGAGCTAATCCCATAAAACCGATCGTAGTCCGGATCGCAGTCTGCAACTCGACTGCGTGAAGTCGGAATCGCTAGTAATCGCGAATCAGAATGTCGCGGTGAATACGTTCCCGGGCCTTGTACACACCGCCCGTCACACCATGGGAGTGGGTTGCACCAGAAGTAGCTAGTCTAACCTTCGGGAGGACGGTTACCACGGTGTGATTCATGACTGGGGTGAAGTCGTAACAAGGTAGCCGTAGGGGAACCTGCGGCTGGATCACCTCCTTAATCGACGACATCAGCTGCTCCATAAGTTCCCACACGAATTGCTTGATTCATTGAAGAAGACGATAGAAGCAGCTTTAAGCTCCAAGCTGATAGCTCTTAGCTAATCAGTTACGCGCTCGAAATTGGGTCTGTAGCTCAGTTGGTTAGAGCGCACCCCTGATAAGGGTGAGGTCGGCAGTTCGAATCTGCCCAGACCCACCAATTTTGTTATGGGGCCATAGCTCAGCTGGGAGAGCGCCTGCCTTGCACGCAGGAGGTCAACGGTTCGATCCCGTTTGGCTCCACCATTAACTGCTTCTACTTGTTAGAGTTTAGAAATGAATATTCTGAAGTGAATATTGATTTCTAGTCTTTGATTAGATCGTTCTTTAAAAATTTGGGTATGTGATAGAAAGATAGACTGAACGTTACTTTCACTGGTAACGGATCAGGCTAAGGTAAAATTTGTGAGTTCTCTTAATTGAGAAATTCGAATTTTCGGCGAATGTCGTCTTCACAGTATAACCAGATTGCTTGGGGTTATATGGTCAAGTGAAGAAGCGCATACGGTGGATGCCTTGGCAGTCAGAGGCGATGAAAGACGTGGTAGCCTGCGAAAAGCTTCGGGGAGTCGGCAAACAGACTTTGATCCGGAGATGTCTGAATGGGGGAACCCAGCCATCATAAGATGGTTATCTTGTACTGAATACATAGGTGCAAGAGGCGAACCAGGGGAACTGAAACATCTAAGTACCCTGAGGAAAAGAAATCAACCGAGATTCCCTTAGTAGTGGCGAGCGAACGGGGACTAGCCCTTAAGTGGCTTTGAGATTAGCGGAACGCTCTGGAAAGTGCGGCCATAGTGGGTGATAGCCCTGTACGCGAAAATCTCTTAGTCATGAAATCGAGTAGGACGGAGCACGAGAAACTTTGTCTGAATATGGGGGGACCATCCTCCAAGGCTAAATACTACTGACTGACCGATAGTGAACTAGTACCGTGAGGGAAAGGCGAAAAGAACCCCGGAGAGGGGAGTGAAATAGATCCTGAAACCGTATGCGTACAAGCAGTGGGAGCCCACTTTGTTGGGTGACTGCGTACCTTTTGTATAATGGGTCAGCGACTTATTTTCAGTGGCGAGCTTAACCGAATAGGGGAGGCGTAGCGAAAGCGAGTCTTAATAGGGCGTCTAGTCGCTGGGAATAGACCCGAAACCGGGCGATCTATCCATGGGCAGGTTGAAGGTTGGGTAACACTAACTGGAGGACCGAACCGACTACCGTTGAAAAGTTAGCGGATGACCTGTGGATCGGAGTGAAAGGCTAATCAAGCTCGGAGATAGCTGGTTCTCCTCGAAAGCTATTTAGGTAGCGCCTCATGTATCACTGTAGGGGGTAGAGCACTGTTTCGGCTAGGGGGTCATCCCGACTTACCAAACCGATGCAAACTCCGAATACCTACAAGTGCCGAGCATGGGAGACACACGGCGGGTGCTAACGTCCGTCGTGAAAAGGGAAACAACCCAGACCGTCAGCTAAGGTCCCAAAGTTATGGTTAAGTGGGAAACGATGTGGGAAGGCTTAGACAGCTAGGAGGTTGGCTTAGAAGCAGCCACCCTTTAAAGAAAGCGTAATAGCTCACTAGTCGAGTCGGCCTGCGCGGAAGATGTAACGGGGCTCAAACCATACACCGAAGCTACGGGTATCACGTAAGTGATGCGGTAGAGGAGCGTTCTGTAAGCCTGTGAAGGTGAGTTGAGAAGCTTGCTGGAGGTATCAGAAGTGCGAATGCTGACATGAGTAACGATAATGGGTGTGAAAAACACCCACGCCGAAAGACCAAGGTTTCCTGCGCAACGTTAATCGACGCAGGGTTAGTCGGTCCCTAAGGCGAGGCTGAAAAGCGTAGTCGATGGAAAACAGGTTAATATTCCTGTACTTCTGGTTATTGCGATGGAGGGACGGAGAAGGCTAGGCCAGCTTGGCGTTGGTTGTCCAAGTTTAAGGTGGTAGGCTGGAATCTTAGGTAAATCCGGGATTCTAAGGCCGAGAGCTGATGACGAGTTACCTTTTAGGTAACGAAGTGGTTGATGCCATGCTTCCAAGAAAAGCTTCTAAGCTTCAGGTAACCAGGAACCGTACCCCAAACCGACACAGGTGGTTGGGTAGAGAATACCAAGGCGCTTGAGAGAACTCGGGTGAAGGAACTAGGCAAAATGGCACCGTAACTTCGGGAGAAGGTGCGCCGGTGAGGGTGAAGGACTTGCTCCGTAAGCTCATGCCGGTCGAAGATACCAGGCCGCTGCGACTGTTTATTAAAAACACAGCACTCTGCAAACACGAAAGTGGACGTATAGGGTGTGACGCCTGCCCGGTGCCGGAAGGTTAATTGATGGGGTTAGCTAACGCGAAGCTCTTGATCGAAGCCCCGGTAAACGGCGGCCGTAACTATAACGGTCCTAAGGTAGCGAAATTCCTTGTCGGGTAAGTTCCGACCTGCACGAATGGCGTAACGATGGCGGCGCTGTCTCCACCCGAGACTCAGTGAAATTGAAATCGCTGTGAAGATGCAGTGTATCCGCGGCTAGACGGAAAGACCCCGTGAACCTTTACTATAGCTTTGCACTGGACTTTGAATTTGCTTGTGTAGGATAGGTGGGAGGCTTTGAAGCGTGGACGCCAGTCTGCGTGGAGCCATCCTTGAAATACCACCCTGGCAACTTTGAGGTTCTAACTCAGGTCCGTTATCCGGATCGAGGACAGTGTATGGTGGGTAGTTTGACTGGGGCGGTCTCCTCCTAAAGAGTAACGGAGGAGTACGAAGGTGCGCTCAGACCGGTCGGAAATCGGTCGTAGAGTATAAAGGCAAAAGCGCGCTTGACTGCGAGACAGACACGTCGAGCAGGTACGAAAGTAGGTCTTAGTGATCCGGTGGTTCTGTATGGAAGGGCCATCGCTCAACGGATAAAAGGTACTCCGGGGATAACAGGCTGATACCGCCCAAGAGTTCATATCGACGGCGGTGTTTGGCACCTCGATGTCGGCTCATCACATCCTGGGGCTGAAGCCGGTCCCAAGGGTATGGCTGTTCGCCATTTAAAGTGGTACGCGAGCTGGGTTTAGAACGTCGTGAGACAGTTCGGTCCCTATCTGCCGTGGACGTTTGAGATTTGAGAGGGGCTGCTCCTAGTACGAGAGGACCGGAGTGGACGAACCTCTGGTGTTCCGGTTGTCACGCCAGTGGCATTGCCGGGTAGCTATGTTCGGAATAGATAACCGCTGAAAGCATCTAAGCGGGAAACTAGCCTCAAGATGAGATCTCACTGGAACCTTGAGTTCCCTGAAGGGCCGTCGAAGACTACGACGTTGATAGGTTGGGTGTGTAAGCGCTGTGAGGCGTTGAGCTAACCAATACTAATTGCCCGTGAGGCTTGACCATATAACACCCAAGCAATTTGAGTCGAAAGGCCAGATTGCGGTGTGTGAAGACGCAATGAACCGAAAGTTCGACGCTCACAAAACACCACGATCTATCACATACCCAATTTGCTGAAGCGAGGCCAGCTGGCCACGACTCAGTACCCGAATTTCTTGACGACCATAGAGCATTGGAACCACCTGATCCCATCCCGAACTCAGCAGTGAAACGATGCATCGCCGATGGTAGTGTGGGGTTTCCCCATGTGAGAGTAGGTCATCGTCAAGATTAAATTCCAAAACCCCAATTGCGAAAGCAGTTGGGGTTTTGTTTTGGGCGCTCGAAAATCTGGTGGGGCGTCGATCATGACTGATATCCAGCCTTTCTATGCAATGACCCTGCGCATGGCTATCATGCGTGCCTCATTCTGTGGCGATATGTGCATGCTGACGTTGTTGAAACTTCTGAAAGATGGTCGCTTTCATTCTGGAGAAGCGCTTGGTGCCGCCCTAGGCGTCAGTCGCAGTGCCGTGTGGAAGCAGCTTCAGCATCTTGAGGCAGAATTGAATCTCCCCATTCATAAGATCCGGGGGCGCGGATATAGATTGGCTGCGCCATTGATGTTTTTGAATGCGCAGGAAATTTCTCAGAGGGCGGGTTCCTTGGCTTGGCCCGTTCACATTTTCGACTCCATTGACTCCACTAATGCTGAGGCTTTACGTCTTGTCGATGCGGGCAGTGCGGCTCCTTTTATTGTGCTAGCGGAGCAGCAGACGGCTGGTAGGGGGCGACGAGGCCGCAAATGGGTCAGTCCATTTGCGCAAAACGTTTACTACAGCCTTGTATTGCGTGTTGAGGGCGGCCTGCGGCAACTGGAAGGGCTGAGTCTGGTGGTGGGGTTGGCAGTCCTGCAGGCTCTGCGTGAGTCGGGCGTGGAGGGCGCAGCTTTGAAGTGGCCAAACGACGTCCTGGTTGGGCACAAGAAAATCTCAGGCATCTTGCTTGAGTTGGTGGGAGATCCCGCAGATATCTGTCACGTTGTGCTAGGGATAGGTATCAATGTGAATATGCAGAAGGCTGTAGAGGTTGATCAGCAGTGGACCTCGATGCAGCTCGAGACGGGCTCTTCTGTTGATCGCAATCACCTGGTGGCGCGACTGGGCTTGCAACTACAAGCCTACCTGGAGCGACACAAGGCTGCGGGTTTTGCCGGGCTGCAAGCAGAATGGCAGCAGCATCACGCGTGGCAAGGGAAGTGTGTGTCGCTTATCGCGGGCGTCAATCGGATTGATGGGGTTGTGCTCGGTGTGGATTGTCAGGGCGCGTTGCGTTTGGATGTCGGTGGCGTTGAGAAAATATACAGCGGTGGTGAGCTAAGCCTGAGGTTGCGTGATGATTCTTGAGCTCGACTGTGGAAATAGCTTTATCAAGTGGCGTGTTCTTGAGTCGAGTGATGCAAGTGTCCGCGCCGAAGGCATCGCAGGTTCGGATATTGCGCTGATCGACAGTTTGGTGGCTTTGCCTGGTCTATTGCTCACGCGTTGTCGGTTGGTGAGTGTTCGCGCGCTTGAGGAGACCGATAAGTTGATAGCCGCGTTGGTAGGGGCATTTGGCGTTGCTGTTTCCTGTGCCACCTCTGCTCGAGAAATGAGCGGAGTGCGCAACGGCTACGAAGACTTCCAGCGCCTAGGAATGGATCGATGGCTGGCCATGCTAGGCGCGTTCAAGTTGGCGTCAGGTGCATGCCTGATACTCGATTTTGGTACGGCGGCGACCGCAGATTTTATCGGTCCGGACGGTGAGCACCTGGGCGGTTTTATTTGTCCGGGTATACCGCTTATGCGTAATCAACTGCGAACCCATACTCGCAAGATACGCTACGACGACGCGGCCGCTGAGCGGGCGCTGGAGCGTCTCTCTCCAGGTCGCACGACCGTAGAGGCCGTCGAGCGTGGTTGTACGCTCATGCTTAGAGGTTTCGTGCTGACTCAGCTCGAGTTGGCGCGAGGCTATTGGGGGGAGGATTTCACGGTCTTCCTCACTGGAGGCGACGCCGACCTGGTCAGGGATGCTGCGCCGCAGGCTCGGCTGGTCCCGGACTTGGTGTTTGTTGGTTTGGCGATGGCGTGTCCTTTGTCTTGAGGTGATTATGCGCTGGCTGTTTTTACTTTTACTGGTTCTCAATGTTTTTTATTACGTCTGGCATCAGCAAGAGGCGCCATTGCGGGCCAAGGATGTCACGCCCTTGAATCTCCATCGAGGAGCGCAGCAAGATATTCGCCTCTTGAGTGAGTCGGCAGATGCGGTGGCTCGGCGTGATCGAGAGAGGTCGGCGGAGGCGCAGAATACCTGCTTGTACATCGGTGGTTTCTCGGATCGACGCCAAGCCTCTTCTCTTGAGCAGAGGCTCACGAGCCTGGATATAAAGGTCACGGTCCAGTTGCTGAATGCACAGAGCGCCTCGGGTTATTGGTTGCGTGTGGCCCCTGAAAGCCGTCGCCTGGCTGACGATCTGCCCTTTGAAAGCCTTGCTAATGAATTCAATGAGTTAAAACATAAAATAATGCTGTGCGAAGGCATTGCAACTCTCGAATAGTTTGCATAGAATGGCGCCCGCTTCGCAGTGAAGACCTTTAAGGGCTACAGTGCAAAGCTACCGTCAATGCAGCTAACCTCATAATTTAAATGAGAAAATGCTTGACAGAAGGTCGGCGTGATGTAAAATGCCGGCTCGCTTAGGAGGGGTTCCCGAGCGGCCAAAGGGATCAGACTGTAAATCTGACGTCTACGACTTCGAAGGTTCGAATCCTTCCCCCTCCACCATTTTTAGCGTGAGCTGCAAGCTCCGCGGGTATAGTTTAGTGGTAGAACCTCAGCCTTCCAAGCTGATGATGCGGGTTCGATTCCCGCTACCCGCTCCAAGTTTGCAGGTTGTGCAAGATGTTTCGCTCTTGTAGCTCAGTTGGTAGAGCACACCCTTGGTAAGGGTGAGGTCAGCGGTTCAAATCCGCTCAAGAGCTCCATATGACAAGGCAGATATGAAAATATCTGCCTTTGTTTTAACAGCTGCCTCGGCTTGAATGTTGTTCGATGTTTCAGGTCTTGTGGGGTTGGTTGTTGTAAAGTCTTTTTCAGGCCTGCATAATGGTCGGCCTGATTTTGTTTTAGGTCAGTAGCTCAATTGGCAGAGCGACGGTCTCCAAAACCGTAGGTTGGGGGTTCGATTCCCTCCTGACCTGCCAGATTCACGTGGTGTGTCTGGCTTTCTTTTCACAGGATCTTCATAGATGACTCCTAAGGCTGAAGCTCAAAGCTCTCGTTTCGATCTGGTAAAGTGGCTCGCTGTAGTCGCCTTGGTGGTCGTAGGCGTTGTTGGCAATCAGTACTATTCTGCTTCGCCGATCCTGTACCGTGTACTCGCTTTGCTTGCCCTCGCTGCTGTAGCTGCCTTTGTAGGCCTGCAGACTGCCAAAGGCAAGTCCTTCGCGGTACTGGTTAAGGAAGCTCGCACCGAAATCCGTAAAGTCGTTTGGCCGACTCGCCAAGAAACCACTCAGACCACATTGATTGTCGTGGCTGTTGTTCTGGTTATGGCGTTGCTGTTGTGGGGGCTTGATTCCCTGCTCGGCTGGCTTGTTTCCTTGATTGTTGGCTAAGGGTGTCCCGTGGCTAAGCGTTGGTACGTTGTGCATGCTTACTCGGGTTACGAGAAGCATGTTATGCGCTCTTTGCTGGAGCGCGTAAAGCTGGCAGGCATGGAAGATGGCTTCGGCGAAATTCTGGTTCCCACTGAAGAAGTGGTTGAAATGCGGAATGGGCAGAAGCGCAAAAGCGAACGCAAGTTCTTCCCTGGCTACGTGCTGGTACAAATGGACATGAACGAAGGTACTTGGCACTTGGTCAAGGATACCCCTCGCGTCATGGGCTTTATTGGCGGTACTGCCGACAAGCCTGCTCCGATCACCGACAAAGAGGCGGAAGCAATTCTGCGTCGTGTTGCTGACGGTAGCGACAAGCCCAAGCCGAAGACATTGTTCGAGCCGGGTGAGGTTGTTCGCGTTACAGACGGTCCGTTCGCTGATTTTAACGGTACGGTCGAAGAAGTTAACTACGAAAAGAGCCGGATCCAAGTGGCAGTGCTCATTTTCGGTCGCTCTACCCCGGTAGAGTTGGAGTTCAGTCAGGTCGAAAAGGTCTAGCTGGGCAAGCATCCCAACCCCGCAGCCTAGGCTGTGGGGTTTTGTCGTCACTGGGATAAACGCGCAAGTAACCGGGGAGCCTTTCGAGGCGTTTGAACCCGTAATTGGAGTGCCTCATGGCCAAGAAGATTACCGCTTACATCAAGCTGCAAGTGAAGGCCGCTCAGGCCAACCCTAGCCCACCCGTCGGTCCAGCTCTGGGTCAGCACGGCGTGAACATCATGGAATTCTGCAAGGCCTTCAACGCCCGTACTCAGGGTCTTGAGCCAGGTCTGCCGACTCCAGTGATCATCACTGTATACAGCGACCGTAGCTTCACCTTCGAAACCAAGTCGACCCCGGCTTCGGTTTTGCTGAAGAAAGCTGCCGGTCTGACCAGCGGTTCCGCTCGTCCTAACACCGTTAAGGTTGGCACTGTAACCCGTGCTCAGCTGGAAGAAATCGCGAAAACCAAAAACGCGGATCTGACTGCAGCTGATATGGATGCAGCCGTGCGTACCATCGCCGGTTCTGCTCGTAGCATGGGCCTTAACGTGGAGGGTGTGTAATGGCTAAGCTGACCAAGCGCCAAAAGGCTATCGCCGGCAAAATCGAAGCGGGCAAGTCCTACAACTTCGTAGACGCTGCTGCCCTGCTGACCGAGCTGTCGACTGTCAAGTTCAGCGAGTCTGTTGACGTTGCTGTGAACCTGGGCGTTGACCCACGTAAATCCGACCAGGTCGTTCGTAGCGCTACTGTGCTGCCACACGGTACTGGCAAGACTGTACGTGTTGCCGTCTTCACCCAAGGCCCAGCTGCTGAAGCTGCTCTGGCCGCTGGTGCTGATCGCGTTGGCATGGATGACCTGGCTGCCGAAATGAAAGGCGGCGACCTGAACTATGACGTCGTAATTGCTTCCCCGGATGCAATGCGCGTTGTAGGTCAGTTGGGTCAGATCCTCGGTCCACGTGGCCTGATGCCTAACCCTAAAGTCGGCACCGTAACTCCAGACGTAGCTACCGCGGTTAAAAACGCCAAGGCTGGTCAGGTTCGTTATCGCACCGACAAAAACGGCATCATTCACACCTCCGTTGGCAAAGTCGGCTTCGATGCCGTCAAGCTGAAGGAAAACGTTGAAGCCCTGATCGCTGATCTGAAGCGTATCAAGCCTGCTTCCTCGAAAGGTATCTACGTCAAGCGCGTTACCCTGAGCACCACTATGGGCCCAGGTCTGGTCATCGACCAAGGCTCGCTGGACGTATAAGACATAAATTGGCGCGAGCAATTGCGCCAATTGAAAGATTGGGGTCCCTGCCTGGCGGGGGCTATCCAAGACCGTAGGCGACGCAAGTCTTAAACCAACAAGCCTACGCAGATGGTGCTCCCGGTTCCTTACCGAATCAGACACCAAAACGACATCAGGCCTAGGCCAGATGAAACGGTAACAAGCAGGAGTTAAACCCGTGGCAATTAATCTCGAAGACAAGAAGGCCATCGTCGCTGAAGTCAACGAGGCTGCCAAAGCTGCTCTGTCCGCTGTCGTGGCTGATGCCCGTGGTGTGACAGTAGGCGCTATGACCGGACTCCGTAAAGAGGCTCGTGAAGCTGGCGTATACGTACGTGTTGTACGTAACACCCTGCTCAAGCGCGCCGTTGCTGACACTGAATACAGTGTTCTCAACGACGTGTTCACTGGCCCGACTCTGATCGCGTTCTCTAAAGATCATCCAGGCGCTGCTGCCCGTTTGTTCAAGGAATTCGCCAAGAGTCAGGATAAGTTCGAGATCAAGGCAGCTGCGTTCGAGGGCAAGTTCCTCGCAGCTAACCAAATCGACGTACTGGCAACACTGCCGACCCGCGACGAAGCCATTTCGCAGCTGATGAGCGTGATTCAAGGCGCTACCAGCAAGCTGGCTCGTACTCTGGCTGCAGTTCGCGAGCAAAAAGAAGCTGCCGCAGCCTAAGGCTGAGCAACCTCTCTCGCGTATTTTTGTTTATTTCGATGGCCGCGTAGGCCGTCCCCCAATTCAGGAAATACAGCAATGTCTATCTCCCAAGACGATATCCTCAACGCCGTAGCTGAAATGTCGGTTCTGCAGGTTGTTGAGCTGATCAAAGCTTTCGAAGAAAAATTCGGCGTTTCCGCTGCCGCTGCTTCCGCCGGTCCAGCTGCTGCTGCTGCCGTTGTTGAAGAGCAAACCGAATTCAACGTCATGCTGACCGAAGCTGGCGAGAAGAAAGTAAACGTGATCAAGGCAGTACGTGAACTGACCGGTCTGGGCCTGAAAGAAGCCAAGGCTGTAGTTGACGGCGCTCCTGCCATGGTTCTGGAAGCTGTTACTAAAGACGCAGCTGACAAAGCCAAAGCTACTCTGGAAGAAGCAGGCGCTAAAGTCGAGCTGAAGTAAGCATCGACCTTGCGTCTCCAGCCCAAGCGTTAAGCTGAAGGCTGATGGCTGGTGGCTCTTGCCACCGGCCTTTTTCCGTTCTTGGCTGTCGACTCGGTCGCCGCCATTAACGCGCTGTAGCCACCCGAAGCGGTGGTGCAAACCATGGGGTTTGCAAGATTTTCTGGCTGCTCCCGTCGGAGGGGCCAAACAAGCAGGTGACCAAGCTGGGGAACGCTGATGGCTTACTCATATACTGAGAAAAAACGTATCCGCAAGGACTTTAGCAAGTTGCCGGACGTCATGGATGTCCCGTACCTTCTGGCTATCCAGCTGGATTCGTATCGTGAATTCTTGCAGGCGGGAGCGACCAAAGATCAGTTCCGCGACGTGGGCCTGCATGCGGCCTTCAAATCCGTTTTCCCGATCATCAGCTACTCCGGCAATGCTGCGCTGGAGTACGTCGGTTATCGCCTGGGCGAACCGGCATTTGATGTCAAAGAATGCGTGTTGCGTGGCGTTACGTACGCCGTACCTTTGCGGGTAAAAGTCCGTCTGATCATTTTCGACAAAGAATCGTCGAACAAAGCGATCAAGGACATCAAAGAGCAAGAAGTCTACATGGGCGAAATCCCACTGATGACTGAAAACGGTACCTTCGTAATCAACGGTACCGAGCGTGTAATCGTTTCCCAGCTGCACCGTTCCCCGGGCGTGTTCTTCGACCACGACCGCGGCAAGACGCACAGCTCCGGCAAACTCCTGTACTCCGCGCGGATCATTCCGTACCGCGGTTCGTGGTTGGACTTCGAGTTCGACCCGAAAGACTGCGTGTTCGTGCGTATCGACCGTCGTCGCAAGCTGCCGGCCTCGGTATTGCTGCGCGCGCTCGGTTACACCACTGAGCAAGTGCTGGATGCTTTCTATACCACCAACGTATTCAGCCTGAAGGATGAAACCCTCAAGCTGGAGCTGATCGCTTCGCGTCTGCGTGGTGAAATTGCTGTACTGGACATCCAGGACGAAAAAGGCAAGGTCATCGTTGAGGCTGGCCGTCGTATCACTGCGCGCCACATCAACCAGATCGAAAAAGCCGGTATCAAAGAGCTGGAAGTGCCACTGGACTACGTCCTGGGTCGCACTACCGCCAAGGTCATCGTTCACCCGGCTACAGGCGAAATCCTGGCTGAGTGCAACACCGAGCTGAACACCGAGATCCTGGCCAAGATCGCCAAGGCCCAGGTTGTTCGCATCGAGACCCTGTACACCAACGATATCGACTGCGGTCCGTTCATCTCCGACACACTGAAGATCGACTCCACCAGCAACCAATTGGAAGCGCTGGTCGAGATCTATCGCATGATGCGTCCTGGTGAGCCGCCAACCAAAGACGCTGCCGAAACCCTGTTCAACAACCTGTTCTTCAGCCCTGAGCGTTATGACCTGTCTGCGGTCGGCCGGATGAAGTTCAACCGTCGTATCGGTCGTACCGAGATCGAAGGTTCGGGCGTGCTGTGCAAGGAAGACATCGTCGCGGTATTGAAGACCCTGGTTGACATCCGTAACGGCAAAGGCATCGTCGATGACATCGACCACCTGGGTAACCGTCGTGTTCGCTGCGTGGGCGAAATGGCCGAGAACCAGTTCCGCGTTGGTCTGGTACGTGTTGAGCGTGCGGTCAAAGAGCGTCTGTCGATGGCTGAAAGCGAAGGCCTGATGCCGCAAGACCTGATCAACGCCAAGCCAGTGGCTGCGGCGGTGAAAGAGTTCTTCGGTTCCAGCCAGCTTTCGCAGTTCATGGACCAGAACAATCCGCTCTCCGAGATCACCCACAAGCGCCGTGTTTCTGCACTGGGCCCGGGCGGTCTGACCCGTGAGCGTGCTGGCTTTGAAGTCCGTGACGTACACCCGACGCATTACGGTCGTGTATGCCCGATCGAAACGCCGGAAGGTCCGAACATCGGTCTGATCAACTCCCTGGCTGCCTATGCGCGCACCAACCAGTACGGCTTCCTCGAAAGCCCATACCGTGTGGTGAAAGACGCCCTGGTCACCGACGAGATCGTATTCCTGTCCGCCATCGAAGAAGCTGATCACGTGATCGCTCAGGCTTCGGCCACGATGAACGACAAGAAAGTCCTGGTCGACGAGCTGGTAGCTGTTCGTCACTTGAACGAGTTCACCGTCAAGGCGCCGGAAGACGTCACCTTGATGGACGTTTCTCCGAAGCAGGTAGTTTCGGTTGCAGCGTCGCTGATCCCGTTCCTGGAACACGATGACGCCAACCGTGCGTTGATGGGGTCCAACATGCAGCGTCAAGCTGTACCGACCCTGCGTGCTGACAAGCCGCTGGTAGGTACCGGCATGGAGCGCAACGTAGCACGTGACTCCGGCGTTTGCGTCGTGGCTCGTCGTGGCGGCGTGATCGACTCCGTTGATGCCAGCCGTATCGTGGTTCGTGTTGCCGATGACGAAGTAGAAACTGGCGAAGCCGGTGTCGACATCTACAACCTGACCAAATACACCCGCTCGAACCAGAACACCTGCATCAACCAGCGTCCGCTGGTGAGCAAGGGTGATCGCGTTCAGCGTAGCGACATCATGGCCGACGGCCCGTCCACCGACATGGGTGAACTGGCTCTCGGCCAGAACATGCGCATCGCGTTCATGGCATGGAACGGCTTCAACTTCGAAGACTCCATCTGCCTGTCCGAGCGTGTGGTTCAAGAAGACCGCTTCACCACGATCCACATCCAGGAACTGACCTGTGTGGCGCGTGATACCAAGCTTGGGCCTGAGGAAATCACTGCAGACATCCCGAACGTGGGTGAAGCTGCACTGAACAAGCTGGACGAAGCCGGTATCGTTTATGTTGGTGCTGAAGTTGGCGCTGGCGACATCCTGGTCGGTAAGGTCACTCCGAAAGGCGAGACCCAACTGACGCCGGAAGAGAAGCTGCTGCGCGCCATCTTCGGTGAAAAAGCCAGCGACGTTAAAGACACCTCCCTGCGTGTACCTACCGGTACCAAGGGTACGGTCATCGACGTACAGGTCTTCACCCGTGACGGCGTTGAGCGTGATGCTCGTGCACTGTCCATCGAGAAGACTCAGCTCGACGAGATCCGCAAGGACCTGAACGAAGAGTTCCGTATCGTTGAAGGCGCGACCTTCGAACGTCTGCGTTCCGCTCTGGTAGGCCACAAGGCTGAAGGCGGCGCAGGCCTGAAGAAAGGTCAGGACATCACCGACGAAATCCTCGACGGTCTTGAGCACGGGCAGTGGTTCAAACTGCGCATGGCTGAAGATGCTCTGAACGAGCAGCTCGAGAAGGCCCAGGCCTATATCGTTGATCGCCGCCGTCTGCTGGACGACAAGTTCGAAGACAAGAAGCGCAAACTGCAGCAGGGCGATGACCTGGCTCCAGGCGTGCTGAAAATCGTCAAGGTTTACCTGGCAATCCGTCGCCGCATCCAACCGGGCGACAAGATGGCCGGTCGTCACGGTAACAAGGGTGTGGTCTCTGTGATCATGCCGGTTGAAGACATGCCGCACGATGCCAATGGCACCCCGGTCGACGTCGTCCTCAACCCGTTGGGCGTACCTTCGCGTATGAACGTTGGTCAGATCCTTGAAACCCACCTGGGCCTCGCGGCCAAAGGTCTGGGCGAGAAGATCAACCGCATGATCGAAGAGCAGCGCAAAGTCGCAGACCTGCGTAAGTTCCTGCACGAGATCTACAACGAGATCGGCGGTCGCAACGAAGAGCTGGACACCTTCTCCGACCAGGAAATCCTGGATCTGGCGAAGAACCTGCGCGGCGGCGTTCCAATGGCTACCCCGGTGTTCGACGGTGCCAAGGAAAGCGAAATCAAGGCCATGCTGAAACTGGCAGACCTGCCAGAAAGCGGCCAGATGCAGCTGTTCGACGGCCGTACCGGCAACAAGTTCGAGCGCCCGGTTACTGTTGGCTACATGTACATGCTGAAGCTGAACCACTTGGTAGACGACAAGATGCACGCTCGTTCTACCGGTTCGTACAGCCTGGTTACCCAGCAGCCGCTGGGTGGTAAGGCTCAGTTCGGTGGTCAGCGTTTCGGGGAGATGGAGGTCTGGGCACTGGAAGCATACGGTGCTGCATACACTCTGCAAGAAATGCTCACAGTGAAGTCGGACGATGTGAACGGTCGTACCAAGATGTACAAAAACATCGTGGACGGCGATCACCGTATGGAGCCGGGCATGCCCGAGTCCTTCAACGTGTTGATCAAAGAAATTCGTTCCCTCGGCATCGATATCGATCTGGAAACCGAATAACACGTGACGCGAATCGAGAGCGGGGCTGTTTAGCCCGCTCTCTGCTCCGCCAGGAGGAAAGGCCTTGAAAGACCTACTGAATTTGCTGAAAAACCAGGGTCAAGTCGAAGAGTTCGACGCCATCCGTATTGGATTGGCATCGCCTGAGATGATCCGTTCGTGGTCGTTCGGTGAAGTTAAAAAGCCGGAAACCATCAACTACCGTACGTTCAAACCTGAGCGTGACGGCCTGTTCTGCGCCAAGATCTTTGGCCCGGTAAAGGATTACGAGTGCCTGTGCGGTAAGTACAAGCGCTTGAAGCACCGGGGTGTGATCTGTGAGAAGTGTGGCGTTGAAGTCGCACTGGCCAAGGTTCGTCGTGAGCGCATGGCGCACATCGAACTGGCTTCGCCGGTTGCCCACATCTGGTTCCTGAAATCGCTGCCGTCCCGTATCGGCTTGCTGATGGACATGACCCTGCGTGATATCGAACGTGTTCTCTACTTCGAGAGCTATGTCGTTATCGACCCAGGCATGACCACCCTTGAAAAAGGTCAGCTGCTGAACGACGAGCAGTACTTCGAAGCGCTGGAAGAGTTCGGCGACGATTTCGATGCCCGCATGGGTGCCGAAGCTGTCCGCGAACTGCTGCACGCTATCGACCTGGAGCACGAGATTGGTCGTCTGCGCGAAGAGATTCCGCAAACCAACTCCGAAACCAAGATCAAGAAACTGTCCAAGCGTCTGAAGTTGATGGAAGCCTTCCAGGGTTCCGGCAACTTGCCAGAGTGGATGGTGCTGACCGTTCTGCCGGTTCTGCCGCCAGACCTGCGTCCGCTGGTACCGTTGGACGGTGGTCGTTTCGCGACGTCCGACCTCAACGACCTGTACCGCCGCGTGATCAACCGTAACAACCGCTTGAAGCGCCTGCTTGATCTGTCCGCTCCGGACATCATCGTGCGCAACGAAAAGCGTATGTTGCAAGAAGCGGTTGATGCCCTGCTCGACAACGGTCGTCGTGGCCGCGCTATCACCGGTTCGAACAAGCGTCCTCTGAAATCCTTGGCTGACATGATCAAGGGTAAGCAAGGCCGTTTCCGTCAGAACTTGCTCGGTAAGCGTGTTGACTACTCCGGTCGTTCGGTAATTACCGTAGGCCCGACCCTGCGTCTGCACCAGTGCGGTCTGCCTAAGAAGATGGCACTCGAGCTGTTCAAGCCGTTCATCTTCGGCAAGCTTGAAATGCGCGGTCTTGCGACCACCATCAAAGCGGCCAAGAAAATGGTCGAGCGCGAACTGCCAGAGGTTTGGGACGTTCTCGCTGAAGTGATCCGCGAACACCCGGTTCTCCTCAACCGTGCACCGACCCTTCACCGTCTGGGTATCCAGGCGTTTGAACCTGTACTGATCGAAGGTAAGGCTATCCAGCTGCACCCTCTGGTCTGTGCTGCGTACAACGCCGACTTCGACGGCGACCAAATGGCCGTGCACGTACCGCTGACACTGGAAGCCCAGTTGGAAGCGCGTGCGTTGATGATGTCGACCAACAACATCCTGTCGCCAGCCAACGGTGAGCCAATCATCGTTCCGTCGCAGGACGTTGTATTGGGTCTGTACTACATGACTCGTGAAGCGATCAACGCCAAAGGCGAAGGTCGTGTGTTCGCTGACCTGCAAGAAGTTGACCGTGTGTTCCGTGCTGGCGAAGCCGCACTGCACGCCAAGGTCAAGGTGCGGATCCACGAAACCGTCAACGACCGTGACGGCGGCAGCGTGAGCAACACCCGTATCGTCGACACTACTGTCGGCCGTGCGCTGTTGTATCAGGTTGTGCCAAAAGGCCTGTCGTACGACGTCGTCAACCTGCCGATGAAGAAAAAGGCGATCTCCAAGCTGATCAACCAGTGCTACCGCGTGGTTGGTTTGAAAGAGACCGTTATCTTCGCTGACCAGTTGATGTACACAGGTTTCGCTTACTCGACTATCTCCGGCGTTTCCATCGGTGTTAACGACTTCGTTATCCCGGATGAAAAAGCTCGCATCATCAGTGCTGCCACTGACGAAGTGAAAGAGATCGAGAGCCAGTACGCCTCCGGCCTGGTAACCCAGGGCGAGAAGTACAACAAAGTGATCGACCTTTGGTCCAAGGCCAACGACGAAGTGTCCAAGGCGATGATGGCCAACCTCTCGAAAGAGAAAGTCATCGACCGTCACGGCGACGAAGTTGACCAAGAGTCCTTCAACTCGATGTACATGATGGCCGACTCGGGCGCACGGGGTTCTGCTGCGCAGATACGTCAGCTCGCCGGTATGCGTGGCCTGATGGCCAAGCCGGACGGTTCCATCATCGAAACGCCGATCACTGCGAACTTCCGTGAAGGTTTGAGCGTACTTCAGTACTTCATCTCCACTCACGGTGCTCGTAAGGGTCTTGCGGATACCGCGTTGAAAACCGCTAACTCCGGTTACCTGACTCGTCGTCTGGTAGACGTTGCACAAGATCTGGTTGTAACCGAGATCGATTGCGGCACCGAGCACGGCCTGCTGATGACGCCGCACATTGAAGGCGGTGACGTTGTAGAGCCGCTGGGTGAGCGCGTATTGGGTCGTGTTATTGCCCGTGACGTATTCAAGCCAGGTACCGAGGAAGTTATCGTTCCTGCCGGCACCCTGGTTGACGAGAAGTGGGTCGAGTTCATCGAACTCAACAGCATCGACGAAGTGATCGTTCGCTCGCCGATCAGCTGCGAAACCCGCTACGGCATCTGCGCCAAGTGCTATGGCCGTGACTTGGCTCGTGGTCACCAGGTGAACATCGGTGAAGCGGTCGGCGTTATCGCTGCCCAGTCCATCGGTGAGCCGGGTACCCAGCTGACCATGCGTACGTTCCACATCGGTGGTGCGGCAAGCCGGACCTCCGCAGCCGACAGCGTTCAGGTGAAGAATGGCGGTACCGTCCGCCTGCATAACCTCAAGCACGTTGAGCGAGTGGATGGTCACCTGGTTGCTGTGTCCCGTTCCGGTGAGCTGGCCATCGCTGATGACTACGGTCGTGAGCGTGAGCGTTACAAGCTGCCGTACGGTGCTGTGATTTCGGTTAAAGAAGGTGACAAGGTCGACGCTGGCGCAATCGTGGCCAAGTGGGATCCGCACACTCACCCAATCGTTACCGAAATGAAAGGTACCGTGACCTACGTGGGCATGGAAGAAGGCATCACGATCAAGCGTCAGACTGACGAATTGACCGGTATGACCAACATTGAAGTACTCGACGCCAAAGATCGTCCAGCTGCTGGTAAGGACATCCGTCCTGCCGTGAAGATGGTCGATGACAACGGCAAGGATCTGTTGCTGCCAGGCACTGACGTAATCGCTCAGTACTTCCTGCCAGCCAACGCCCTGGTCGGTGTAGCGGATGGTGCGAAGATCGCGATCGGTGATGTTATCGCGCGTATCCCGCAAGAAACTTCGAAGACCCGTGACATCACCGGTGGTCTGCCGCGTGTTGCCGACTTGTTCGAAGCTCGTCGTCCGAAAGAAGCGTCGATTCTGGCTGAAGTCAGCGGCACCATCGCGTTCGGTAAAGAAACCAAAGGCAAGCGCCGTCTGGTTATTACCCCGAACGACGGTAGCGATCCGTATGAAGAGCTGATTCCGAAGTGGCGTCACCTGAACGTGTTCGAAGGCGAACAGGTAAACCGCGGCGAAGTTATCTCCGACGGTCCGAGCGATCCACACGACATCCTGCGTCTGCTGGGTGTGAGTGCGCTGGCCAAGTACATCGTTAACGAGATCCAGGACGTTTACCGTCTGCAAGGCGTGAAGATCAACGACAAGCACATCGAGACCATCCTGCGTCAGATGCTGCGTAAAGTTGAAATCGCTGAATCCGGCGATTCCAGTTTCATCAAGGGCGACCAGATGGAACTGACTCACGTACTGGTAGAAAACGAGCGCCTGGCGAACGAAGAGAAGTTTGTCTCCAAGTTCACTCGCGTGCTGCTGGGTATCACCAAGGCGTCGTTGTCCACTGAGTCGTTCATCTCGGCGGCCTCCTTCCAAGAGACCACTCGCGTACTGACCGAAGCAGCGGTAACCGGCAAGCGCGATTACCTGCGCGGCCTGAAAGAAAACGTAGTCGTGGGTCGTCTGATCCCGGCAGGTACCGGTTTGGCTTACCACAGCGAGCGTAAGCGTCGCCGTGATGCTGACAAGCCGCTGCGCGTAAGCGCCAGTGAAGTGGAAGCTGCACTGACCGAAGCGCTGAACTCAAGCGGTAACTGAGTTCTGCGATAGATGAGTCTGGGCCCTGGCACTCCCGTTCGTCGGATCGAGGCATTTTTGCCCCGGTTCGACGCGAGGGGAGGTCGGGGCCTTGCCTTGACTGGGGACAAGATCCTCTTTAGACTCTTGTACCCCTAAATTTGGCGGGAATTCGTTCCTGCCATTTTGCTTTTCTTGCAAGACAATAGCGTCGCAAGACAACAGTGGAGCTAGTAGATGGCAACTATCAACCAGCTGGTACGTCAGCCGCGTAAGCGTATCGTCGAGAAATCCGACGTACCTGCGCTGCAGAACTGCCCGCAACGTCGTGGCGTATGCACCCGTGTGTATACCACCACGCCGAAAAAACCTAACTCGGCACTGCGTAAAGTATGCCGTGTGCGTCTGACCAACGGTTTCGAGGTTTCCTCGTACATCGGCGGTGAAGGCCACAACCTGCAAGAGCACAGCGTGGTACTGATCCGCGGCGGTCGTGTAAAAGACTTGCCAGGTGTTCGTTATCACACCGTACGCGGTTCCTTGGATACTTCCGGCGTTAAAGGTCGTAACCAGGGTCGTTCGAAGTACGGTACCAAGAAGCCTAAGTAGTAGCGGCTTTTTGTAAACCTGAATCATCTTATTTTCTGAGTCGATAAGAGTAAGGTCGGAGGCGTCCCGAAAGGGCACCGATTCCGAGCGAACCTGAAGACCGTTTGAGGGCTTATCCATGCCAAGAAGACGCGTAGCAGCCAAGCGCGAAGTGCTTGACGATCCAAAATACGGAAGCCAAATCCTGGCCAAGTTCATGAACCACGTGATGGAAAGCGGCAAGAAAGCCGTTGCCGAGCGTATCGTTTATGGCGCGCTGGAAAAGGTTAAAGAACGCAAGAACAGCGACCCCCTGGAAATCTTCGAGAAAGCTCTCGACGCCATCGCTCCGCTGGTCGAAGTGAAGTCGCGCCGTGTAGGCGGTGCTACTTACCAGGTTCCGGTTGAAGTTCGCCCGTCCCGTCGTAACGCTCTGGCAATGCGCTGGTTGGTAGACTTCGCCCGTAAGCGCGGCGAGAAGTCTATGGCTCTGCGTTTGGCCGGCGAACTGTTGGACGCTGCTGAAGGTAAAGGTGCTGCTGTTAAGAAGCGTGAAGACGTGCACCGTATGGCTGAAGCCAACAAAGCTTTCTCGCACTACCGCTTCTAATTTTAGCTTCACTAATTTTGCGAGGGCTTTATGGCTCGTACTACTCCGATTAGCCGCTACCGTAACATCGGTATCGTCGCTCACGTGGATGCTGGTAAAACCACCACCACCGAGCGCGTACTGTTTTACACCGGCAAAAGTCACAAAATGGGCGAGGTGCATGACGGCGCCGCGACCACAGACTGGATGGTTCAGGAGCAGGAGCGTGGTATTACCATTACTTCTGCTGCTATTACCGCCTTCTGGAAAGGTTCCGAGAAGCAGTACAAAGACGAGCATCGCTTCAACGTAATCGATACCCCGGGCCACGTAGACTTCACCATTGAAGTTGAACGTTCCCTGCGCGTACTCGACGGCGCTGTCGTTGTGTTCTGCGGCACCTCGGGTGTTGAGCCTCAGTCGGAAACCGTATGGCGTCAAGCCAACAAGTACGGTGTTCCACGTCTTGTTTATGTAAACAAGATGGACCGTGCTGGTGCCAACTTCCTGCGCGTGATCGGTCAGATCAAGCAGCGTCTGGGTCACACTCCGGTGCCTATCCAGTTGGCTATCGGTTCCGAAGACAACTTCCAGGGTCAGATCGATCTGATCAACATGGAAGCTGTTTACTGGAATGATTCCGACAAGGGTATGGTTCCTGTTCGTAAGCCTATCCCTGAAGAACTTCAGGAACTGGCTGACGAGTGGCGCAACAATATGGTTGAGGCTGCTGCCGAAGCCAGCGAAGAGCTGATGAACAAATACCTCGAAGGTGAAGAGCTCACCAACGTGGAAATCAAGGCCGCTCTGCGTCAGCGTACTATCGCTGGTGAGATCGTCTTGGCTGTTTGCGGTTCCTCGTTCAAGAACAAGGGTGTTCCCCTGGTTCTCGACGCCGTTATCGACTACCTGCCTGCTCCAACCGACATTCCTGCTATCAAGGGTTCCAACCCTGATAACGAGGAAGAAGAAATGGAGCGTCACGCCGATGACAACGAGCCGTTCTCGGCTCTGGCGTTCAAGATCGCTACCGACCCATTCGTGGGTACTTTGACCTTCGTTCGCGTTTACTCGGGCGTGTTGGCCTCCGGCGACGGCGTGATCAACTCGGTTAAAGGCAAGAAAGAGCGCGTGGGTCGTATGGTGCAAATGCACGCAAACGCCCGTGAAGAGATCAAGGAAGTACGCGCTGGTGACATCGCGGCCCTGATCGGCATGAAGGACGTCACCACTGGTGAGACTTTGTGCGACGCTGCCAAGCCAATCATCCTGGTTCGCATGGACTTCCCGGAGCCGGTTATTTCGGTTGCCGTAGAGCCTAAGACCAAGGATGACCAGGAAAAAATGGGTATCGCTCTGGGCAAGCTTGCTCAGGAAGATCCATCTTTCCGCGTCAAGACTGATGAAGAGACTGGTCAAACGATCATCTCCGGCATGGGCGAGCTGCACTTGGACATCCTGGTTGACCGGATGCGCCGTGAGTTCAACGTCGAAGCCAACATCGGTAAGCCTCAGGTTTCCTATCGTGAGCGCATCACGAAGAACTGTGAAATCGAAGGCAAGTTCGTTCGTCAATCCGGCGGTCGTGGTCAGTTCGGTCACTGCTGGATCCGTTTTGCTCCTGCTGACGAAGGTCAGGAAGGTCTGCAATTCGTGAACGAAGTAGTAGGTGGTGTTGTTCCTAAGGAATACATCCCTGCTATCCAGAAGGGTATCGAAGAGCAGATGAAGAACGGTGTTGTTGCCGGCTATCCGCTGATCGGCCTGAAAGCAACCGTTTTTGACGGTTCTTACCACGACGTCGACTCCAACGAGATGGCGTTTAAGGTGGCTGCTTCCATGGCAACCAAGCAACTGGCCCAGAAGGGCGGTGGTGAGTTGCTTGAGCCAATCATGGCGGTAGAAGTTGTTACACCTGAAGACTATATGGGTGATGTCATGGGCGACCTTAACCGTCGTCGCGGCATGATCTTGGGTATGGAAGACACGGTTTCCGGCAAAGTGATTCGCGCCGAGGTTCCGTTGGGTGAGATGTTCGGTTATGCGACCGACGTTCGCTCCATGTCCCAGGGTCGCGCAAGCTACTCTATGGAATTCAAAAAATACAACACAGCTCCGGCGCACATCGCTGAAACTGTATCCAAAAAACAAGGCTGATTCAGTCCTTTAGGCAAGGAGTTAATTGTCGTGGCTAAAGAAAAATTTGATCGTTCCCTACCGCACGTAAACGTTGGCACCATCGGCCACGTTGACCACGGTAAAACCACTCTGACCGCTGCTCTGACTCGCGTCTGCTCCGAAGTTTTCGGTTCGGCTCGTGTTGACTTCGACAAGATCGACAGCGCACCAGAAGAAAAAGCTCGTGGTATCACCATCAACACCGCGCACGTTGAGTACAACTCGACTATTCGTCACTACGCTCACGTTGACTGCCCAGGTCACGCTGACTACGTGAAGAACATGATCACTGGTGCTGCCCAGATGGACGGCGCTATCCTGGTTTGCTCGGCCGCTGATGGTCCGATGCCACAAACCCGTGAGCACATCCTGCTGTCCCGCCAGGTTGGCGTTCCGTACATCGTGGTTTTCCTGAACAAGGCTGACCTGGTAGACGACGCTGAGCTGCTGGAACTGGTTGAGATGGAAGTGCGCGATCTGCTGAGCACTTACGACTTCCCGGGCGACGACACTCCGATCATCATCGGTTCTGCTCGTATGGCTCTGGAAGGCAACGACGAAAACGAAATGGGCACCACTGCCGTTCGTAAACTGGTTGAAACTCTGGACAGCTACATCCCAGAACCAGTTCGTCTGACCGACAAGCCGTTCCTGATGCCAATCGAAGACGTATTCTCGATCTCCGGTCGCGGTACTGTTGTGACTGGTCGTATCGAGCGCGGTATCGTTCGCGTTCAGGATCCACTGGAAATCGTTGGTCTGCGTGACACTACTGTCACCACCTGCACCGGTGTTGAAATGTTCCGCAAACTGCTCGACGAAGGTCGTGCTGGCGAGAACTGCGGCGTTCTGCTGCGTGGTACCAAGCGTGACGACGTTGAGCGTGGCCAGGTTCTGGTTAAGCCGGGTTCGGTCAAGCCGCACACCAAGTTCACCGCAGAAGTTTATGTTCTGAGCAAAGAAGAAGGCGGCCGTCATACTCCGTTCTTCAAAGGCTACCGTCCACAGTTCTACTTCCGTACTACTGACGTGACCGGTAACTGCGAATTGCCAGAAGGCGTTGAAATGGTAATGCCAGGCGATAACATTCAAATGACTGTTACCCTGATCAAAACCATCGCAATGGAAGACGGTCTGCGCTTCGCTATCCGTGAAGGCGGCCGTACCGTTGGTGCTGGCGTTGTAGCTAAAATCATCGAGTAATCTCTCTTTTGAGTGAGCTCTGATGTTTTGAAAAGGCCCCCGCTTAGCGGGGGCCTTTTTTATTGGGTTGACACCTATCTAGGGCGTCTATAGAATTGCGCCTCCTTTTAACGGGCGTATTGCGCCCGGTGGGAATAGCAGCCGGAGTCTGAAATCCAATGCAAAATCAGCAAATCCGTATCAGGTTGAAGGCTTTTGACCATCGCCTGATCGACCAATCCACCCAGGAAATCGTGGAAACCGCGAAACGTACTGGTGCTCAAGTGCGTGGTCCAATTCCACTGCCTACCCGTAAAGAGCGGTTCACCGTTCTGGTCTCCCCGCACGTCAACAAAGACGCGCGTGACCAGTACGAGATCCGTACTCATAAGCGCGTACTGGACATCGTCCAGCCAACGGATAAAACCGTTGATGCACTTATGAAGCTCGATCTGGCGGCCGGTGTGGAAGTACAGATCAGCCTCGGCTAAGACTTGGGTCTTAGTCGTGTAACGCTCTGAAATGGGCGGCCATAGCGGGTGAAAGCCCCGTACACTCATGAGGTTTACAACATGACTATTGGTGTAGTCGGTCGTAAATGCGGTATGACCCGTATTTTCACCGAAGAAGGTGTCTCCATTCCGGTCACGGTCATTGAGATCGAACCGAATCGCGTCACCCAGTTCAAAACTGAAGAAACCGATGGCTATCGTGCAGTGCAAGTCACTGTCGGCGAGCGTCGTGCTTCGCGCGTGACTGCTGCTCAAGCAGGTCACTTCGCTAAAGCAAACGTTGCAGCTGGTCGTACTGTCATGGAGTTCCGTCTTGAAGACGGCGACTACCAGGCTGGCGATCTGATCAACGCTGAAATCTTCGCCGCTGGTCAACTGGTTGATGTAACCGGTCAGTCCAAGGGTAAAGGCTTCCAGGGTACGATCAAGCGTTGGAATTTCCGTGGTCAAGACAACACTCACGGTAACTCCGTTTCCCACCGCGTCCCGGGCTCTATTGGCCAGTGCCAGACTCCTGGTCGTGTATTCAAGGGCAAAAAAATGTCCGGTCATATGGGCGCTGAGCGCGTGACCGTGCAGTCCCTCGAAGTAGTGCGCGTCGACGCTGAACGCAATCTGTTGTTGGTCAAGGGTGCTGTTCCTGGCGCTACTGGCGGCAACCTGGTTGTACGTCCAGCGGCCAAGGCTCGCGGTTAAGGGGAAGCTGACATGCAATTAAATGTAAATGACGCTCAAGCGATCGAAGTTTCCGAACTGACATTTGGCGGCGAATTCAACGAGACGCTCGTTCACCAAGCAGTCGTGGCCTACATGGCCGGCGGCCGTCAAGGTAGCAAGCAGCAAAAGACCCGTTCCGACGTACGTGGTGGCGGTAAGCGCCCTTGGCGTCAGAAAGGCACTGGCCGTGCTCGTGCCGGTACTATCCGTAGCCCAATCTGGCGTGGCGGCGGTACCACTTTCGCAGCTCGTCCACAGGATCACTCTCAGAAGCTCAACAAGAAGATGTACCGCGCAGCACTGCGCTCCATCCTTGCTGAACTCGTGCGTACTGATCGTCTGGTCGTGGTTCAGGACTTCGCTGTTGAAAGTCCAAAAACCAAAGATCTGCTGGGCAAACTGAACAACATGAGCCTGACCGACGTTTTGATCGTGTCCGAAGCTGTTGATCAGAACCTGTACCTGGCTGCTCGCAACCTGCCACACGTTGATGTACGTGACGTGCAAGGTTCCGATCCAGTTAGTCTGATCGCATACGACAAGGTGTTGATCACCGTGTCGGCCGTGAAGAAATTCGAGGAGCTGCTGGGATGAACCAGGAACGCGTATTTAAAGTTCTGCTTGGCCCGCACGTTTCCGAAAAGGCTACGGTTCTGGCTGACAAGAAAGGCCAGTTCGTTTTCAAGGTTGCAACTGACGCAACCAAGCTGGAAATCAAGAAGGCCGTCGAAAGCCTGTTCAGCGTGAAAGTAGAGCGTGTTACTACCCTGAATGTTCTGGGTAAGAGCAAGCGCACTGCTCGCGGTCTGGGCAAGCGTAATGACTGGAAGAAGGCGGTTATCTCCCTTCAGCCAGGCCAAGATCTCGATTTCAGCAGCAGTGCTGAGTAAGGAAGGGGTGCATCATGGCAATCGTTAAATGCAAACCGACTTCCCCTGGCCGCCGTTTTGTGGTCAAGGTGGTCAACCAGGAGCTGCATAAAGGCGCTCCTCACGCACCGCTGCTCGAGAAAAAATCGAAGTCTGGTGGTCGTAACAACAATGGTCGTATTACCACTCGTCACATCGGTGGTGGCCATAAGCAGCATTATCGTCTGGTCGACTTCCGTCGCAACGACAAAGATGGCATCGCTGCCACTGTCGAGCGTATCGAATACGATCCAAACCGTACTGCTCACATCGCTCTGCTGCTGTACGCAGATGGCGAGCGTCGCTACATCATCGCCCCTAAAGGCGTGAGTGCTGGCGACCAGCTGATCGCAGGTGCTCTGGCACCGATCAAGCCGGGCAACGCTCTGCAACTGCGTAACATTCCAGTTGGTAGCACCGTACACGGCATCGAATTGAAGCCAGGTAAAGGCGCACAGATCGCTCGTTCCGCTGGTGCTTCGGCTCAGTTGATCGCTCGTGAAGGTGTCTACGTGACCCTGCGTCTGCGTTCTGGTGAGATGCGTAAAGTACTGGCTGAATGCCGTGCGACCCTGGGCGAAGTCTCGAACTCCGAGCACAGCCTGCGTTCGTTGGGTAAAGCTGGTGCCAAACGCTGGCGTGGCGTTCGCCCAACCGTTCGTGGTGTTGCCATGAACCCGGTTGACCACCCACACGGTGGTGGTGAAGGTCGTACCTCTGGTGGTCGTCATCCGGTATCGCCATGGGGCTTCCCGACTAAGGGCGCGAAGACTCGTGGTAATAAGCGTACCGACAAAATGATCGTCCGTCGTCGCAAGTAAATAGAGGGATACGACAGTGCCACGTTCTCTGAAAAAAGGTCCTTTTATTGATCTTCACCTACTGAAGAAGATCGAAGTGGCGGCGGAAAAGAACGATCGCAAACCAGTTAAGACCTGGTCGCGTCGTTCGATGATCCTGCCACAAATGGTCGGTCTGACCATCGCAGTACACAACGGTCGTCAACACGTCCCAGTTCTCGTTAACGAAGACATGGTCGGCCACAAACTGGGCGAGTTTGCCGGTACCCGCACTTATCGTGGGCACGTGGCAGACAAGAAAGCCAAGCGTTAAGGGGTTAGGAAATGGAAGTAGCCGCTAAGTTGTCGGGCGCTCGAATCTCCGCCCAGAAAGCCCGCTTGGTCGCCGACCAGATCCGCGGGAAGAAGGTGGGCGAAGCGCTCAACCTGTTGGCTTTCAGCAGTAAGAAAGCCGCCGAGATCATGAAGAAAGTGCTGGAGTCGGCCGTAGCCAACGCCGAGCATAACGAAGGCGCAGACGTTGATGACCTGAAGGTCAGCACCGTTTTCGTCAACGAAGGGCGTTCGCTGAAGCGCATCATGCCACGTGCCAAAGGCCGTGCTGATCGCATCGTCAAGCGGTCTTGCCATATCACTGTCAAGGTTGCTGACAAGTAACGGAGTCGAAGAGATGGGTCAGAAAGTACATCCCATTGGCATTCGCCTGGGAATCGTCAAGGAGCACACCTCCGTCTGGTACGCAGACGGTCGGACTTATGCGGACTATTTGTTCGCTGATCTGAAGGTGCGTGAGTATCTCCAAGACAAACTAAAAAGCGCGTCCGTAAGCCGTATCGATATCCATCGTCCGGCGCAAACTGCACGTATCACCATCCACACCGCTCGTCCAGGTATCGTTATCGGGAAGAAAGGTGAAGATGTTGAGAAACTGCGTCAGGACCTGACCAAGCAAATGGGTGTGCCTGTGCACATCAATATCGAAGAGATCCGCAAGCCGGAGCTCGACGGTATGCTGGTTGCGCAGAGCGTAGCTCAGCAGCTGGAGCGTCGCGTAATGTTCCGTCGCGCTATGAAGCGCGCCGTACAGAACGCCATGCGCATTGGTGCCAAAGGCATCAAAATCCAAGTGAGCGGTCGTCTCGGCGGTGCTGAAATCGCACGTACTGAATGGTATCGCGAAGGTCGTGTGCCACTGCACACCCTGCGTGCCGACATCGACTATGCCAACTACGAAGCTCACACCACTTACGGTGTGATCGGTGTAAAGGTTTGGATCTTCAAAGGCGAAGTAATTGGTGGTCGCCAAGAAGAACTGAAACCACAAGCACCAGCGCCTCGTAAAAAAGCTGCTAAGTAAGGGGTACGCCAAATGTTGCAACCTAAGCGTACGAAGTTCCGCAAGCAGATGACAGGCCACAACCGTGGTCTGGCTCAGCGCGGTAGCAAAGTCAGCTTCGGCGAGTTCGCGCTGAAGTCTGTAGCTCGTGGTCGTCTCACCGCTCGTCAGATCGAGTCAGCGCGTCGTGCTCTGACCCGTCACGTAAAACGTGGCGGCAAGATCTGGATCCGTGTATTCCCGGACAAGCCGATCTCCAAAAAACCTCTCGAGGTTCGGATGGGTAAAGGTAAGGGTAACGTGGAGTACTGGGTAGCCCAGATTCAGCCAGGCAAAGTCCTGTATGAAATCGAGGGTGTTTCTGAAGAGCTGGCGCGTGAGGCTTTCGCCCTGGCTGCTGCAAAGCTGCCGCTCGCCACCTCCTTTGTTAAACGGACGGTGATGTGATGAAAGCGAATGAACTTCGTGAAAAATCCGCACAGCAGCTGAACGAGCAACTGCTCGGCCTGCTGCGCGACCAGTTCAATCTGCGTATGCAGAAAGCAACTGGCCAGTTGGGGCAGTCTCATCTGCTCTCGCAAGTTAAGCGTGACATCGCTCGCGTGAAGACTGTGCTCAACCAGCAGGCAGGTAAGTGATCATGGCTGAAGCCGAAAAGACTGTCCGTACGCTGACTGGCCGTGTTGTCAGCGACAAGATGGACAAAACCATCACCGTTTTGATCGAGCGTCGCGTTAAGCACCCGATCTACGGTAAATATGTTAAGCGTTCGACTAAGCTGCACGCGCACGACGAAACCAATCAGTGCCACATCGGCGACAAAGTCACTATTCGTGAAACTCGTCCGATGGCCAAGACCAAGTCTTGGGCACTGGTTGATGTTCTCGAACGCGCTGTGGAAGTCTAAGGACTAGGGGTCGGAGAAATTATATGATTCAGACTCAATCCATGCTCGATGTGGCCGATAACAGCGGCGCTCGCCGTGTTATGTGCATCAAGGTGCTGGGTGGCTCCCATCGTCGTTACGCTGGTATCGGTGACATCATCAAGGTTACCGTGAAGGAAGCAATTCCTCGCGGTAAGGTGAAAAAAGGCCAAGTGATGACTGCTGTTGTAGTCCGCACTCGTCACGGCGTACGTCGTGCTGATGGCTCCATTATCCGCTTTGATGGCAACGCTGCTGTTCTTCTGAACAACAAGCAAGAGCCGATCGGCACCCGTATCTTTGGGCCAGTGACCCGTGAACTTCGTACTGAGAAGTTCATGAAGATCGTCTCGCTCGCCCCAGAAGTGCTGTAAGGAGATCCGACATGCAAAAGATTCGTCGTGACGACGAGATCATCGTGATCGCCGGCAAAGACAAAGGTAAGCGCGGTAAGGTGCTTAAGGTTCTCGCCAATAACCGTCTGGTTATCGGTGGTCTGAACCTGGTCAAGCGTCATACCAAGCCTAACCCGATGTCGGGCGTGCAGGGCGGTATCGTCGAGAAAGAAGCTCCGCTGGACGCTTCTAACGTCGCCATCTTCAACGGCGAAACCAACAAGGCTGACCGCGTTGGTTTCAAAGTAGAAGACGGTAAGAAAATTCGTGTCTTCAAGTCGACCCAAAAAGCGGTTGATGCTTGAACACTGCTAGGTAGATTAGACCATGGCACGACTACAAGAGATTTACCGGAAGGAAATCGCCCCTAAGCTTAAGGAAGAACTTAAGCTCGGGAATGTGATGGAAGTTCCGCGCGTCACCAAAATCACCCTGAACATGGGGCTGGGCGAAGCGATCGGCGACAAAAAAGTCATCGAGCACGCTGTTGCTGACCTGGAAAAGATCACCGGTCAAAAAGTCGTTGTGACTTACGCTCGGAAATCCATCGCTGGCTTTAAAGTCCGTGAAGGTTGGCCGATCGGCGTCAAAGTGACTCTGCGCCGTGAGCGTATGTACGAATTCCTGGATCGTCTGCTGTCGATCTCCCTGCCTCGGGTCCGCGACTTCCGCGGCCTGAATGCCAAGTCCTTCGATGGTCGTGGTAACTACAGCATGGGCGTTAAAGAGCAGATCATCTTCCCGGAAATCGACTACGACAAGATCGATGCTCTCCGCGGTCTGGACATCACCCTGACCACCACTGCCAAGAACGATGATGAAGGCCGCGCTCTGCTGCGTGCGTTCAAATTCCCGTTCCGCAACTGATTGGAGTAGGACCATGGCCAAGATGAGCATGAAAAACCGCGAGCTGAAGCGTCAGCTCACGGTTGCCAAGTACGCCAAGAAGCGTGCAGCACTGAAAGCAATCATCGTTGATCTGAACGCAAGTCCAGAAGCGCGTTGGGAAGCTACAGTTGCTCTGCAGAAGCAGCCACGTGACGCAAGCGCTTCGCGCATGCGTAACCGCTGCCGCCTGACCGGTCGTCCACACGGCGTTTACCGCAAGTTCGGCCTCGGCCGTAACAAACTGCGTGAAGCGGCAATGCGTGGTGACGTACCAGGTCTGGTTAAAGCCAGCTGGTAAGTACTTTCAACGTCCAGGTGGTCGGAATCGCAAGATACTGACCGCCGGTGACCTTGAATCTGGATCAAGCCCCTTTTGGGGCTTGTTTCATTTCTGGAGTATGTCTAAAATACGCGGCTCGCCTGAGCCCGTGTTTTTTGTGCTCGGAGATTCTCGGCGACATATGTAGCCGCAAGGCTAATTTTTTTGTATTAGGAGCGTCTAGCCCATGAGTATGCAGGACCCGTTAGCGGACATGCTAACTCGTATCCGTAATGCCCAGATGGCTGAAAAGTCCGTCGTAAGCATGCCATCTTCCAAGTTGAAGGTAGCTGTTGCCAAAGTCCTGAAAGACGAAGGCTACATTGCGGGTTATCAGATCAGCAGCGAAATCAAACCACTGCTGTCCATCGAGCTGAAGTACTTCGAAGGCCGTTCGGTCATCGAGGAAGTGAAGCGCGTTAGCCGTCCAGGCCTGCGTCAGTACAAGTCCGCTGAAGATCTGCCGAAAGTTCGTGGCGGTCTGGGCGTGTCTATCGTCTCCACCAACAAAGGTGTGATGACGGATCGTGCTGCGCGCGCTGCCGGTGTCGGCGGCGAAGTTCTTTGCACTGTGTTCTAAGGGGGGATAAGCATGTCTCGCGTCGCTAAGAACCCCGTTAAGCTGCCAGCCGGTGTCGAAGTCAAATTCGCAGGCCAACAGCTTTCGGTGAAGGGTGCCAAGGGTACTCTTGAACTGAACATCCATTCGTCCGTTGAGATCGTTGAAGAAGCTGGTGAGCTGCGTTTCGCTGCTCGCAATGGCGATCAACAAACTCGCGCAATGGCCGGTACCACGCGTGCGTTGGTAAACAACATGGTCCAAGGCGTAAGCCAAGGCTTCGAGCGCAAGCTCCAGCTGGTCGGTGTTGGTTACAAAGCGCAAGCAAAAGGCACGGTTTTGAACCTTGCCCTTGGCTTCTCGCACCCAGTGGATTACGAACTGCCAGCGGGCATCACTGCTGAGACTCCTAGCCAGACCGATATCCTGATCAAGGGCATCGACAAGCAGCTGGTAGGTCAAGTGGCCGCTGAGATCCGCGACTTCCGTCCACCAGAGCCGTACAAAGGCAAAGGTGTGCGCTACGCGGACGAAGTCGTCCGTCGTAAAGAAGCCAAGAAGAAGTAGGGCATAGCAAATGACCGACAAAAAAGTTACTCGACTGCGTCGCGCTCGCAAAGCACGCCTGAAAATGCACGAACTCGAAGTCGTGCGTCTCTGCGTGTTCCGCTCGTCGCAGCACATCTACGCCCAGGTCATCTCGGCCGACGGCAACAAAGTCCTGGCAAGCGCCTCGACTTTGGATAAAGAACTGCGTGATGGTGCCACTGGCAACATCGACGCGGCCACAAAGGTTGGCCAGCTGGTCGCTACGCGTGCTAAGGCCGCTGGCGTCTCGCAAGTGGCTTTCGACCGCTCTGGCTTCAAGTACCACGGCCGCGTGAAAGCGCTGGCTGATGCTGCTCGTGAAGCTGGGCTGGAGTTCTAAGTTATGTCAAATAACGACCAAAAGCGCGACGAAGGCTACATTGAGAAGCTGGTTCAAGTTAACCGCGTAGCCAAAACCGTTAAAGGCGGCCGTATCTTCACTTTCACCGCGTTGACCGTGGTGGGTGATGGTAAAGGGCGTGTTGGCTTCGGCCGTGGCAAGTCACGTGAAGTGCCTGCCGCGATCCAGAAGGCAATGGAAGCTGCTCGCCGCAACATGATCCAAGTTGATCTGAACGGCACCACTCTGCAGTACGCAATGAAGTCCGCTCACGGCGCTTCGAAGGTGTACATGCAGCCTGCTTCTGAAGGTACCGGTATCATCGCTGGCGGCGCTATGCGTGCTGTCCTCGAAGTTGCTGGCGTTCAGAACGTTCTGGCCAAGTGCTACGGCTCGACTAACCCGGTAAACGTGGTTCACGCCACTTTCAAGGGTCTGAAGGCTATGCAATCTCCTGAGTCCATCGCTGCCAAGCGTGGTCTGACTGTCAAGGAGATCTTCTGATCATGGCTACCGTTAAAGTAACGCTGATCAAAAGCATGACCGGCCGCATCCCTAACCACAAATTGTGCGTTAAAGGTTTGGGTCTGCGTCGCATCGGTCACACTGTAGAAGTCCAGGATACTCCCGAGAATCGCGGGATGATCAACAAGGCTTACTACATGCTGCGTGTAGAGGGTTAATCGATGAAACTCAATGATCTGAGTCCAGCGCCGGGTTCCCGTCGCGAAAAGCATCGTCCGGGCCGTGGTATCGGTAGCGGTTTGGGTAAGACTGGTGGCCGTGGCCACAAAGGTCAAACCTCCCGTTCCGGTGGCACCATCGCTCCAGGCTTTGAAGGCGGTCAACAGCCGCTGCATCGTCGCCTGCCTAAGTTCGGTTTCGTATCCCTGAAAGCCATGGACCGCGCAGAAGTGCGTCTGTCCGAGCTGGCTAAAGTGGAAGGCGACATCGTTACTGTGCAGACCCTGAAAGATGCCAACGTGATCAACGTCAACGTACAGCGTGTGAAAATCATGCTGTCCGGTGAAGTGACTCGCGCTGTCACTATCGGCAAGGGAATCGGCGCCACCAAAGGTGCGCGTTCGGCTATCGAAGCAGCTGGCGGCAAGTTCGAGGAATAAATGGCTAAGCAAGGTGCTCTCTCAGCGCTCGGCAAAGGCGGTATGTCTGAACTTTGGGCTCGTCTGCGTTTTCTGTTCCTGGCGATTATCGTCTACCGAATAGGCGCACACATCCCGGTTCCAGGTATCAACCCGGACCGACTCGCAGACCTGTTTCGACAGAATGAGGGGACCATTCTTAGCTTGTTCAACATGTTTTCCGGCGGCGCGCTGGAGCGGATGAGCATCTTTGCACTGGGGATCATGCCGTATATCTCGGCATCGATCATCATGCAGCTGATGACAGCCGTCAGCCCGCAGCTGGAGCAGTTGAAGAAGGAAGGTGAAGCTGGCCGTCGCAAGATTAGCCAGTACACCCGCTACGGCACTGTCGTCCTCGCCCTGGTTCAAGCTATCGGCATGTCCGTTGGCCTGGCAGGGCAGGGCGTTGCGTTCACTGGTGACTTTGGCTTCCATTTCGTCGCGGTATCCACGTTTGTGGCTGGTGCGATGTTCATGATGTGGCTGGGTGAGCAGATTACTGAGCGTGGTGTTGGTAACGGTATCTCGATGTTGATTTTCGCAGGTATCGTCGCCGGTCTTCCGAGAGCAATCGGGCAGTCTTTCGAGTCTGCGCGTCAGGGTGATATCAATATCTTCGCCTTGGTTGCCATCGGTTTGCTGGCAGTAGCGATTATCGGTTTTGTGGTGTTCATTGAGCGTGGCCAGCGTCGTATTGCTGTTCACTACGCCAAGCGTCAGCAGGGCCGTAAGGTCTTTGCTGCGCAGACCAGCCACTTGCCGCTGAAAGTGAATATGGCCGGTGTTATTCCGGCAATTTTCGCGAGCAGCATCTTGCTGTTTCCGGCTTCGTTGGGTACCTGGTTTGGTCAGTCTGAAAATATGGGCTGGCTGCAGGACCTCTCTCAGTCGATCGCTCCTGGTCAGCCGTTGAATATTCTGCTGTTTAGTGCAGGGATTATTTTCTTCTGCTTCTTCTATACGGCGTTGATGTTCAATCCGAAAGACGTAGCGGAAAACCTGAAGAAGTCCGGTGCCTTTATTCCGGGTATCCGTCCAGGTGAGCAGTCGGCACGCTACATTGATGGCGTTCTGACCCGTTTGACCCTGTTCGGTGCTCTATATATGACGGCCGTGTGCTTGTTGCCCCAGTTCCTGGTGGTTGCAGCAAACGTTCCGTTCTACCTTGGCGGGACCTCGTTGCTGATCGTGGTCGTGGTTGTGATGGACTTCATGTCCCAAGTACAATCGCACCTCGTTTCGCACCAGTACGAATCCCTGATGAAGAAAGCCAACCTGAAGGGCTACGGCAGCGGCATGTTGCGCTGAGTACCCCATAAGGTTCGAGGAGTTGGTGATGAAAGTTCGTGCATCGGTGAAAAAGCTGTGCCGTAACTGCAAGATTATTCGCCGCGAAGGTGTTGTTCGAGTAATTTGCAGCGCGGAACCGCGTCACAAACAGCGCCAAGGCTGAGTGTGATCCGCTTGAAGCCCGGCAGCTAGTGCGCTGCCGGGTTGATTATTTGTTATTACAGCGATATTATCTCGCGCCCTATTTCTTGGCTTCCGGGGCGTAGGTAGCTGTCAATTGGAGTCCCACTGAATGGCCCGTATTGCAGGCGTTAACATTCCAGATAACAAGCACACTGTTATCTCGCTGACCTACATCTATGGTGTTGGTCGCACTACTGCGCAGAAAATTTGCGCAGTTGCTGGGGTAAACCCAGCCGCTAAGATCAAGGATCTGAGCGACGAGCAGATTGAACAGCTGCGTGGCGAAGTGGCGAAGTTCACCACTGAAGGTGACCTGCGTCGCGAAATCAACATGAAAATCAAGCGTTTGATGGACCTCGGTTGCTATCGCGGTCTGCGTCATCGTCGTGGTCTTCCAGTACGCGGTCAGCGTACCAAGACTAACGCGCGTACCCGTAAAGGTCCGCGTAAGCCGATCCGCAAGTAATCGCCCCAGCGAATCGACAGGAAAATTATCATGGCAAAACCTGCTGCTCGTCCTCGTAAAAAAGTTAAAAAGACAGTGGTTGATGGCATCGCCCACATCCATGCATCTTTTAACAACACCATCGTGACCATCACCGACCGTCAAGGTAACGCGCTTTCTTGGGCTACCTCCGGTGGTTCGGGTTTCCGCGGTTCCCGCAAGTCCACCCCGTTTGCTGCTCAAGTAGCTGCTGAACGTGCTGGTCAAGCTGCGCTGGAATATGGCCTGAAAAACCTCGACGTTAACGTCAAAGGTCCAGGTCCAGGTCGTGAGTCTGCTGTCCGTGCTTTGAACGGCTGTGGCTATAAGATCGCCAGCATCACCGACGTGACGCCAATCCCGCACAACGGGTGCCGTCCGCCGAAGAAGCGCCGCGTGTAATCCAGGAGATTGTAAAGAATGGCTCGTTACATTGGTCCAAAATGCAAACTCGCTCGTCGCGAAGGCACCGATCTCTTCCTGAAGAGCGGCGTGCGCGCGATCGAATCGAAGTGCAACATTGAAGCAGCACCTGGTATCCACGGCCAACGCCGCGGTCGCCAGTCCGACTATGGCACCCAACTGCGTGAAAAGCAGAAGGTCCGTCGTATCTACGGCGTTCTCGAGCGTCAGTTCAGCGGCTACTACAAAGAAGCTGCTGGCAAGAAAGGTGCAACCGGTGAAAACCTGCTGCAACTGCTCGAATGCCGTTTGGACAACGTTGTATACCGTATGGGCTTTGGTTCGACTCGTGCCGAATCCCGTCAGCTGGTATCGCACAAGTCGATCAGCGTTAACGGTCAGACCGTAAACGTTCCGTCCTACCAGGTTCGTGCTGGTGACGTGGTCGCAGTTCGCGAGAAAGCAAAAAACCAACTTCGCATTGTCCAAGCTCTCGATCTGTGTGCCCAACGTGGCCGCGTAGAATGGGTAGAAGTAGACACTGAGAAGAAGTCGGGCGTTTTCAAGAACGTTCCTGCTCGCAGTGATCTGTCCGCCGACATCAACGAAAGCCTGATTGTCGAGCTCTACTCCAAGTAAGGGCTAGAAAATAGGTGCATCCATGCAGATTTCGGTAAATGAGTTCCTGACACCCCGCCACATTGATGTGCAGGTTGTCAGTCCAACCCGCGCCAAAATTACTCTCGAGCCTCTCGAGCGTGGTTTTGGCCACACCCTGGGCAACGCGCTGCGCCGCATCCTGTTGTCCTCAATGCCCGGCTGTGCAGTAGTCGAGGCCGAGATTGACGGTGTGCTCCACGAGTACAGCGCCATCGAAGGTGTACAGGAAGACGTAATTGAAATCCTGTTGAACCTTAAAGGTCTGGCTATCAAGCTGCACGGCCGTGACGAAGTTACGCTGACCTTGTCGAAGAAGGGTTCGGGGGTGGTTACCGCTGCCGATATTCAGCTGGATCATGATGTCGAGATCGTTAACCCCGATCACGTAATCGCTAACCTGGCGTCTAACGGCGCCCTGAACATGAAGCTCACTGTAGCTCGTGGTCGTGGTTATGAACCGGCCGACTCGCGTCAGAGCGATGAAGACGAAAGCCGCAGCATTGGTCGCTTGCAGCTTGACTCTTCGTTCAGCCCGGTTCGCCGTATCGCATACGTGGTGGAAAACGCCCGTGTCGAGCAGCGTACTAACCTGGACAAGCTGGTTATTGATCTGGAAACCAACGGTACCCTGGATCCTGAAGAGGCTATCCGCCGCGCTGCAACCATTCTGCAACAGCAGTTGGCTGCGTTCGTCGACCTCAAAGGTGACAGCGAACCAGTGGTAATCGAGCAGGAAGACGAGATCGATCCGATCCTGCTTCGCCCGGTTGACGATCTGGAACTGACTGTACGTTCGGCTAACTGCCTTAAGGCGGAAAACATTTACTACATCGGTGACCTGATCCAGCGCACCGAAGTAGAACTGTTGAAGACTCCGAACCTGGGCAAGAAATCCTTGACTGAAATCAAGGACGTTCTGGCCTCCCGCGGTCTGTCCCTCGGCATGCGCCTCGACAACTGGCCGCCTGCAAGTCTTAAGAAGGACGACAAGGCGACTGCCTGATCGTCGTAATCACCGAACGTGAGTTTGGTAAGGAATGAACCATGCGTCATCGTAAAAGTGGTCGTCACCTGAGCCGTACCAGCTCGCACCGCAAGGCCATGTTCCAAAACATGGCGGTGTCGCTGTTCGAGCACGAGCTGATCAAAACTACACTGCCGAAAGCTAAAGAACTGCGTCGCGTTGCTGAGCCGCTGATCACATTGGCCAAGACAGACAGCCTGGCTAACCGCCGTCTGGCTTTCGACCGTACTCGTTCGAAAGCTATCGTTGGTAAGCTCTTCAACGACCTGGGCAAGCGTTACGCTACCCGTGAGGGCGGCTACCTGCGCATCCTCAAGTGCGGTTTCCGCGCTGGCGACAACGCGCCTATGGCGTACGTCGAGTTGGTTGATCGTGCTACTGCCGGCGAAGCTGTAAGCGCCGAGTAATACGACAAGCTGCAACGAAGAACCGGGCCTAGTGCCCGGTTTTTTGTGCGCGTAACACAAGCGCGTTACGTACAAGAATCTTCAGGCGGCACGCTTCACTATGAGCGTCGGGCATGTTGGTAGTTATTTTCTATTGAAGCCTACAATTTAATGAATTTGTAGGTGTCATGTGGATGGTCAATACTCCCTCCAAGCCGATTAGCCGGCAGTTTCAAGCCCGACCTGAGGAAGATGCGCATGAGCCAGAATAAAGTCCTTACCACCGCCAGCGGCGCGCCCGTTGCGGACAATCAGAACTCACGTTCCGCCGGCCCTCGTGGCCCCTTGCTGCTCGACGATTTTCACCTGATCGAGAAGCTCGCTCACTTCAACCGTGAAAATATCCCTGAGCGTCGCGTGCACGCCAAAGGTTCGGGTGCCTTCGGGACCTTCACGGTGACAAAAGACATTACCCAATACACCAGCGCCAAATTGTTCGAGTCCGTTGGAAAGCAGACCCCTACGTTCCTGCGTTTCTCCACGGTAGGTGGAGAGCGCGGTTCGGCCGACACAGAGCGCGATCCACGTGGCTTCGCCTTGAAGTTCTACACCGAGGAAGGCAACTGGGACATCGTCGGTAACAACACCCCTGTGTTCTTTATCCGTGATCCGCTGAAGTTCCCGGATTTTATCCACACCCAGAAACGCCTGCCGCAGAGCAACCTGAAAAGCGCGCAGATGATGTGGGACTTCTGGTCGCACTCACCAGAGGCGCTGCATCAGGTCACCATTCTGTTTTCGGACCGTGGCATCCCGGACGGCTATCGCCACATGCATGGTTTCGGCAGCCACACTTACAGTCTGATCAATGCCCAGGGCGAGCGTCATTGGGTGAAGTGGCACTACAAGACCAAGCAAGGCATCAAGAACCTGGCGCCGGCCGAGGCTGCCCGCTTGGCGGGTACCGATCCTGACTACGCCCAGCGCGATCTGTTTGGTGCAATCGAGCGCGGTGACTTCCCCAAGTGGCGCGTGTGCATCCAGATCATGACCGAGGCACAGGCGAATGCCCATTACGAGAACCCGTTTGATGTGACCAAGACCTGGTCGCAAAAAGAGTTCCCGTTGATTGAAGTGGGTGAGCTGGAGCTCAACCGTAATCCGCAGAACTACTTCGCAGAAGTTGAGCAGGCTGCATTTGGCCCAAGCAACATGGTCCCAGGCGTTGGCCTGTCCCCAGACCGTATGCTCCAAGGTAGGGTGTTCGCCTACGCAGATGCTCACCGCTACCGTGTCGGCACTAACCACCAGCAACTGCCGGTGAACGCGCCACGTAGCCCGGTTAACAGCTACCAGCGTGACGGTTCCATGGCTTTCGGCAGCAATGGTGGGGCGGCTCCGAACTACGAGCCAAACAGCTATGCCGACGCACCAAAACAAGCCCCGCAATATGCAGAGCCAGCACTGGCCCTGAGCGGTGCCGCCGATCGTTACGATCACCGCGAAGATACGGACTACTACAGCCACGCCGGTGCGCTGTTCCGTCTGATGAATGATGAGCAAAAAGCGTTGCTCACCAATAACATCGCGGGCGCAATGGCTGGGGTTTCCAGCGATGTGGTCCAGCGTCAACTGCAGCACTTCTATAAGGCCGACCCGGCTTATGGAGAAGCAATTGCAAAGGCATTGGGTGTATCGCTTAACTGACTCTAAACGATAAGCAGAACCGCCCTCATTTGGGCGGTTTTTGCGTTATTTCAGCTACTTTTCTCCGGAAATCTTCACTTTTCTGCCGTTTGTCCCGTGACCTTCAAGTCAGCATGGTTCAAACTACAGTCTTTCAAGCAGGGAGATGTAGGGCGATGCAAGGTCACCCCGACGTAATCGATTACCTCAACACGTTGCTGACGGGCGAACTGGCAGCTCGTGACCAATATTTCATCCATTCGCGTATGTACGAAGACTGGGGCTTTACCGAGCTCTATGAGCGTATCAACCACGAAATGGAAGAAGAGGCACAGCACGCTGACGCCCTGATGCGCCGCATTCTGATGCTCGAAGGCACGCCGCGTATGCGTCCTGATGATCTAGACGTGGGTACCACAGTGCCTGACATGCTCGCTGCCGATCTTCGCCTTGAGTACAAGGTCCGTGCCGCACTCTGCAAGGGCATTGAGCTTTGCGAACAGCACAACGACTATGTCACCCGGGAAATATTGCGGGTGCAGTTGAATGACACCGAAGAAGATCACACCTACTGGCTGGAAAAGCAGTTGGGCCTGATCAAGTTGATCGGCCTGGAAAATTACCTGCAATCGCAGTTCTGATTCCGGTTACAAAAAAAGCCCCTGTCACCGCAAAGTGGCGGGGGCTTTTTATTGGGCGATGAAAAAATCAGGCCCTGTCGCGTTCCAGCAACGGTTTCAAGTAGTAACCGGTGTGCGATTGAGGCATTTCGGAAACCTGCTCCGGAGTGCCCACTGCGATGATCTGGCCACCCTTAGAACCACCTTCTGGCCCCAGGTCTACCAGCCAGTCGGCAGTCTTGATCACATCAAGGTTGTGCTCGATCACCACCACGGTATTGCCGTGGTCCCGCAAGCGGTGCAGTACGTCCAGCAACTGCTGGATATCCGCGAAGTGCAGGCCAGTGGTCGGCTCATCGAGGATGTACAAGGTTTTGCCGGTATCACGCTTGGACAGCTCGCGAGACAGCTTGACCCGCTGCGCCTCGCCACCCGACAGCGTGGTCGCTGACTGCCCCAGCTTGATGTACGACAGGCCCACATCCATCAGCGTCTGCAGCTTGCGCGCCAGCGCCGGCACTGCGTCGAAGAACTCGCGAGCTTCCTCGATCGTCATTTCCAGGGTCTCGTGGATGCTCTTGCCCTTGTACTTGATCTCCAGGGTCTCGCGGTTGTAGCGCTTGCTCTTGCACACATCGCACGGCACGTAGATGTCCGGCAGGAAGTGCATTTCCACCTTGATCAGGCCATCACCCTGGCACGCTTCACAGCGGCCACCCTTGACGTTGAACGAGAAACGGCCCGGCCCATAACCCCGTGAGCGCGACTCTGGCACGCCAGCGAACAACTCACGGATAGGGGTAAACAGCCCGGTGTAGGTAGCTGGGTTGGAGCGAGGCGTACGCCCAATCGGGCTCTGGTCGATGTCGACCACCTTGTCCAGATGCTCCAGGCCCTTGATGCTGTCGTGAGCCGCCGCTTCCAGGGTGGTCGCGCCATTCAGGGCGGTGGCACTCAGTGGGAACAGGGTGTTGTTGATCAGCGTCGACTTGCCCGAACCGGAAACACCGGTCACGCAGGTCAGCAGGCCCAGCGGAATCTCCAGGTCGACATTGCGCAGGTTGTTCCCGCGCGCGCCCTTGAGATGCAGCGCCATCTTCTTGTTACGCGGCGTTCGCTTGGCGGGTACTTCAATCTTCACACGGCCAGACAAGTATTTGCCGGTCAGTGAATCAGGATGTGCCATCACCTCGGCAGGCGTGCCTTCAGCAACGATATGGCCACCATGCACGCCCGCGCCGGGGCCGATATCGACCACGTAGTCCGCCAGGCGGATAGCGTCTTCATCATGCTCGACCACGATCACGGTATTGCCGATATCGCGCAGGTGTTTCAGCGTGCCCAGCAGGCGGTCGTTATCCCGTTGGTGCAAGCCAATCGAGGGTTCGTCGAGGATATACAGCACGCCCACGAGGCCGGCGCCGATCTGGCTGGCTAGGCGAATGCGCTGTGCCTCACCGCCAGACAGGGTATCGGCACTGCGGTCCAGCGACAGATAGTCCAGGCCCACGTTGACCAGGAACTGCAATCGCTCGCGAATCTCCTTGAGGATCTTGTCGGCAATCTCTCCACGACGACCGGTCAGCTTCAGCACGCCAAAGTATTCACAGGCATCGCCGATCGGCAGGTTGGTTACTGCCGGCAGGGTCTTCTCGCCCACCCATACATGCCGGGCTTCACGGCGCAGGCGCGTGCCACGGCAATCCGGGCATGGCTGTGTGCTGAGGAACTTCGCCAGCTCCTCGCGCACGCTCGCCGATTCGGTTTCGCGGTAACGGCGTTCCAGGTTCGGCACGATGCCTTCGAACGGGTGCGAGCGCTTGACGATATCGCCGCGATCGTTCAGGTATTTGAAGTCGACATTCTGCGAACCGCTGCCATTTAGAATGACCTTCTGCTGGTCTGCCGGGAGTTGGTTGAACGGTACTTCCAGGCTGAACTTGTAGTGGGAGGCCAACGACCCAAGCATCTGGAAGTAGTAGACGTTACGTCTGTCCCATCCGCGTATCGCACCCTCGGCCAAGGTCAGCTCGCCATTGACCAGGCGCTTGATGTCGAAAAACTGCTTCACACCCAGGCCGTCGCAAGTCGGGCAGGCGCCGGCCGGGTTGTTGAAGGAAAACAGCTTGGGTTCGAGCTCGCTGATGGCATGGCCACAGATCGGGCAGGCGAAGCGTGCGGAGAAGATGATCTCTTCGCCCGGCTCGTTATCCATCGGCGCTACCAGGGCAATGCCATCGGCCAGCTTCAGCGCGGTTTCGAACGATTCCGCCAAACGCTGCTGCAAGTCGGCGCGCACCTTGAATCGGTCGACCACCACATCAATGGAGTGCTTTTTCTGCTTGTCCAGCTTCGGCGCTTCGTCCAGCTCATAGAGCTTGCCGTTGATGCGCGCACGTACAAAACCCTGGGCACGCAGCTCTTCGAAGACCGACAGGTGTTCGCCCTTGCGCTCGCGAATGACAGGCGCCAGCAGCATCAGCTTGGCGCCTTCGGGCTGGGCCAGCACCAGGTCGACCATCTGGCTGACGGTCTGGGCTTCCAGGGGAATATCGTGGTCCGGGCAGCGGGGGATACCCACGCGTGCGTAGAGCAGGCGCAGGTAGTCGTAGATCTCGGTAATGGTACCCACGGTGGAGCGCGGGTTGTGGGACGTGGATTTCTGCTCGATGGAAATAGCCGGCGACAGGCCTTCAATGGTGTCGACATCGGGCTTTTCCATCATCGACAGGAACTGCCTGGCGTAGGCCGACAGCGATTCCACATAGCGACGCTGACCTTCGGCATACAGCGTGTCGAACGCCAGGGACGATTTGCCGGAGCCGGACAAGCCGGTGATGACGATCAGTTTGTCCCGGGGCAGGGTCAGGTCGATGTTCTTCAGGTTGTGGGTTCTAGCCCCACGAATCAGGATCTTGTCCAAGATGGCCTCGCACGGCGGGCGTAAATGATGCCGGAGTATACGGCTAAAGACTGGATGAATATACACTGTCAAAACGCCGCTTGCAGCCTTACATGAAAGCTGCGCGGCAAAGCGCCGCATATACCCTCTCAATCGATGGGACTGGTAGAATCGCCGCCGGTTCACACGAGGTTTTTCCATGCACGATCCCCACAGCGAACGCATGAGTAGCGGCGAGACCCGAGCGGCAAGCGGGCTGGCCCTGGTGTTCGCCTTCCGTATGCTGGGCATGTTTATGGTGTTGCCAGTGCTGGCCACCTATGGGATGGATCTCGCAGGTGCGACCCCCGCCTTGATCGGCCTGGCGATTGGTGCCTATGGCCTGACCCAGGCAATTTTCCAGATCCCGTTCGGGATTATTTCCGACCGCATTGGCCGTCGCCCGGTGATCTATCTCGGGCTGATCGTATTCGCCCTTGGCAGTGTGCTAGCGGCCCAATCCGATTCGATCTGGGGCGTGATCGCCGGCCGCATCCTGCAGGGCGCCGGTGCGATTTCCGCCGCCGTGATGGCGCTGCTGTCGGACCTGACCCGCGAACAACACCGCACCAAGGCCATGGCGATGATCGGCATGACCATCGGCCTGTCGTTTGCCGTGGCCATGGTGGTCGGGCCCTTGCTCACGCGCGCGTTCGGCTTGCATGGGCTGTTCCTGGCCACGGGCGGCATGGCGTTGTTTGGCATCCTGATAGTTGCCTTTATGGTGCCGCGCTCCACCGGTACCCTGCAGCATCGTGAATCGGGCGTCGCACGCAAGGCGTTGCTTCCCACGCTCAAGCACCCGGACTTGCTGCGCCTGGATTTAGGTATCTTCGTATTACACGCCATGCTGATGTGCAGCTTCGTCGCCTTGCCCCTGGCCCTGGTGGAAAAAGCCGGCCTGCCCAAGGAACAGCACTGGTGGGTCTACCTCACTGCGCTGTTGATTTCGTTCTTCGCCATGATCCCGTTCATCATCTATGGCGAGAAGAAACGCAAAATGAAACGAGTTTTACTCGGCGCCGTCGCGACATTGATGCTCACTGAACTATTCTTCTGGCAGTTCGGCGACAGCCTGCGAGCATTGGTGATCGGTACGGTGGTGTTTTTCACCGCCTTCAACCTGCTCGAAGCGTCGTTGCCGTCACTGATCAGTAAAGTTTCACCGGCAGGCGGCAAGGGCACGGCCATGGGGGTGTATTCCACCAGCCAGTTCCTGGGTTCCGCGTTGGGCGGCATCATGGGCGGCTGGATGTTCCAGCATGGCGGTTTGTCGGTTGTGTTCCTCGGATGCGCCGGGCTGGCTGCACTTTGGCTGGTCTTTGCTGTTACCATGCGCGAACCTCCCTACGTCACCAGTCTGCGTTTGCCGCTATCGCCCGAGGCGATCCGCGAAGCCGGCCTGGTAGAGCGCCTGAAGGCTGTCGTAGGGGTAACGGATGCAGTCGTGGTCGCTGAAGAGGCGGCCATTTACATCAAATTGGACACCGAATTATTGGATCGCGCGACGCTCGAGCAACTGGTCAACCCAGTGCCGACAGCGCGCCCAGCCTAGGAGAACGTTATGGCCCGTGGGGTTAACAAAGTCATATTGGTCGGTACTTGCGGCCAGGATCCCGAAGTTCGCTACTTGCCTAACGGTAACGCCGTGACCAACCTGAGCCTGGCGACCAGCGAACAGTGGACCGACAAGCAGACCGGCCAGAAGGTCGAGAAGACCGAATGGCACCGCGTGTCGATGTTCGGCAAGGTTGCGGAGATCGCCGGTGAATACCTGCGCAAAGGTTCGCAGGTGTACATCGAAGGCAAACTGCAAACCCGCGAGTGGGAAAAAGACGGCATCAAGCGTTACACCACCGAAATCGTGGTCGACATGCAAGGCACCATGCAACTGCTGGGCGGCCGTCCACAGGGCGACCAACAGGGCCAGGGCGGCATGTCCAACTCGGCACCGCGCCCACAGCAGTCGCGTCCGCAGCCAAGCCAGCAGCCACAGCGGGAGTCGCGCCCAGCACCACAACAGGCTGCTCCGCAACCGGCTCCGGATTTCGACAGCTTTGATGACGATATCCCGTTCTAAGGTCCAAGACCGACCCTGAACAAACAAAACCCCCGATAGCGAAAGCATCGGGGGTTTTTTATGGTCGACGTGCAGGCGTCGCGCGCGGGGTGCCTTTGTACAGGCAGCACACCAACCCCAGCATTTGTTCTCATGGCTCACAAGATTTAGGCTGGCGCCACCTCTAACAAAGAAGGAAGGCTGTGATGACCTGGTCCGCCAAGCAGTACACGATGTTCGAACAGCAGCGCACTCGCCCCGTCCGTGACCTGGTTGCGGCAATTCCCAACACCGACGTGGGCACCGCAGTCGACCTGGGGTGCGGGCCGGGAAACTCCACTGAAGTGCTGGCCGAGCGTTTCCCCCAAGCGCACGTCACTGGCATGGACAGCTCCGATGACATGTTGGCAAATGCCCGCAAGCGCCTGCCCAGGTTGAACTTCGAGCTGGCGGACATCGGCGCCTGGCATCCTGCGCAACGCTTGGATGTGATTCTGGCCAATGCCTCGCTGCAATGGCTGCCCGACCACGCCACGCTCTACCCGCATTTGGTCCACCAACTGAATCCAGGCGGTACGCTGGCGGTGCAAACCCCGGACAACCTTGACGAGCCCGCTCATCGCCTGGCCCGAGAAGTCGCGGCCGATGGCCCATGGTCGGCAAAGATAGGGGCGGTCAAACACAATGAACGGCACACCGCCAGTCACTACTACGAACTGCTGAGCAAGCATTGCAGTACCGTGGACGTGTGGCGCACCACCTATCAACACCCCTTGGCGGACCACGCGGCGGTGGTGGAGTGGTTCAAGGCTTCGGCATTGCGGCCTTTTCTTGCGCCGTTGACGGACGATGAAAAAGCCGCCTTCCTGCAGCAATACCAGGCGCGAATTACCCAGGCTTATCCAGCCCTGGCCGATGGCACGGTGTTGTTGCCCTTTCCGCGGCTGTTCATCATTGCCACACGCTAAAGCGATCAGCCCAGGTGGCGGTCACGCAGCCGCTGCTTGGGCTTTCAGATATTCCTCTGCCGACACTACACCCGCATAGCCAAATGCCAGGGAGGCCATGTACGCCCCGTGCACCTGTGCCGCCGGAATCACCTGGCCGTTGAATTCCTGGTCGCGGGTCGCGCAGGCGTCATGGATCACCGTAACCTTGTAGCCCAGGTCCGCTGCCGCCCGCACCACGGCGTCAACGCACATATGGCTCATGCTACCCACCACCACCACCTCGGTGATGCTGCGCTGTTCCAGCAATTCGCGCAGGTTGGTTTGGCGAAACGCATTCACGAAGTGTTTGAGCACCACCGGTTCATCGCCCTCGTTGAGCACCTTGGCATGCAAATGCGCGCCTTCGGAGCCCGGTGTGAAGAACGGTGCGTCGTCGCCAGCGAACTCATGCCGTACATGAATCACCGCATCGCCTGCCTGCCGAAACGCCTGGAGCACCTGCGCCGCCTTGTCCGCTGCGGCTTCCACGCCGTCGAGCGGCCACTTGCCCTGGGGGAAGTAGTCGTTCTGGATATCGATTAGGATGAGCGCCTGCTTGGCCATGTGTGTTGCCTCGTGATGGGTTGATGGGCCTAGTATCTTAGCTGGCGATCACACCGAGAATTGGCTGCACCGACAATAACAGGGGGAAAACTGACAATGGCCGCGCAACGCAGCACTGTCGAGCTGGGTGTGTTGATCTACCAGGGTGCGCAACTCGCCGCAGTCCACGGGCTGACCGACCTGTTCGGGGTCGCTAACCGCATCGCCGCCGAGCATGAATCTGCGCAATTACCGCTGCTGCGGGTCAGCCACTGGCAGGTAGATGCCCACGGCACGCCCGCGCGCACGTTCGACAGCCACCCAGGCCCCGAGCAACCGATGATGGCCGTGTTGGTGCCGCCCTCGATTGCAGAGTTCACCGAAGACCAGGCGCCGCCTGCGCTGCTGGAATGGCTGCGCCTGCAACATGCGGGCGGCACCGTGCTGGGCGGCGTGTGCATCGGCTCGATCATGCTGGCGCGCAGCGGCCTGTTGGATGGCCGCAGTGCCACCACCCACTGGTCCTCCGCGAAGTCTTTTGCGGCCTGTTACCCGGCGGTGCGACTGGAAGCGGATAAACCTATTGTCGATGACGGCGACCTGATCACCTCCGCTGGGCTGATGGCCTGGTCGGAATTGGGCCTGCGCCTGGTCGATCGGCTTATGGGGCCGAGCATTGCAGCTGACACTGCGCGCTTTCTGGTGATCGAGCACAGCGCCAGTGCCAGCCAGTGCGGTAGCAACTTTGCGCCGATTCTCAGGCATGGTGATGGTGCGGTCCTCAAGGTCCAGCATTGGCTGCAGGCCAGTGGCGCGGTGGATGTGTCCGTGGCGGCGATGGCGCAGGAGGCGAACCTCGAGGAGCGCACGTTCTTGCGCCGCTTTCGCAACGCCACCGGGCTGAAACCCACCGAGTACTGTCAGCATCTGCGAGTCGGCAAGGCGCGGCAGATGCTGGAGTTCACCAACGGCACGATCGATCACATTGCCTGGACCGTGGGCTATCAGGACCCCAGCGCCTTTCGCGCCATCTTCAAGAAAATCACCGGCCTGTCCCCCAGTGATTACCGCAACCGCTTTGGGGTTTGAATCGTGCAGAACGCCGCAGGCTTCGCCCCGGGTCGTGCAGAATAAAACAGGCTAACGGCCATCACTTTTTGCGCAACTGATTGATTTAACAGCTCTTCCCTCAATCCCAGCGTTGGCCTGATCCATGCAACCCCACTGCTACACAAAGGTTGATAGAAAAGGGGACCGCATGACCCCCATAAGTCGCAAGAAGTTGGTGGTCGCCCACTCCATGCGAGAGGGGGCGCCCCTGCATGAAATCGAAACCAACCGCGCCCTCGCACGCTGGCTCGCGCAGATCCTGGGTCTCAAGTTCGGTGGCAGTTACGACCCGGCCCTGCATGCGGGTCGGGAATTGTATCTGCTGCCCACGCAAACCCTGGTCGGGCCAGCCCAAGCGCGCCAGCTCAATATCAAGGGGCCACAAGATCTGTGGGGCGGCTATGTCGATCACGCGTTCATCTGCACCAAAGCCATCAGTCACGGGCTGCTGAGTCCCGAGGCCAAGGCGCCCGAAGGCTGGTCGCCGTCATTCTGCGAGCGTGTGCGTGACGTGGTGTTGGACGGTGTGAGTGTGTTCGCCCTTGAGGATGCACGGCCTGCCGCGACCCGCTTGCTCTACAGCGGCCCGATTCGTCTGAAACCCGTAAATGCCTGTGCAGGGCGGGGGCAGGAAGTTATCCACAGCCTGGATGAGTTCGACGCGATAGTGGCGCGCCCGGAAGCGGCCCGAATGTTCAATGAAGGTGTGGTGCTGGAACAAGACCTGCGCGCGGTGGTCACCCACAGTGTAGGCCAGAGCTTTATCGGCGCTCACCTCTTCAGCTACTGCGGCGAGCAGCACCTGACGCAAGACGGGCAGGGGGAAGAGGTCTACGGCGGTTCCGATCTGCTGGTCGTCCCCGGTGATTACGCTGCCCTGCTCAAACTGGATCTGCCTGAAGACGTGCGTGAGGCCATCGAACAGGCGCTGGTTTTCGACCGTGCTGCGAATGAGGCCTACCCAGGCTTCTTCGCCTCGCGCCGCAACTACGACATCGCCCAAGGCCTGGACAGCACAGGCCAGCGCCGCAGTGGTGTGCTCGAACAATCCTGGCGCATGGGCGGGGCCAGCAGCGCGGAAGTCGCGGCGTTGCAGAGTTTTATCAACCATCCGGGCCTTAAGGCCATCCGTGTGTCCTCGGTAGAAACCTATGTAGACCAGGCGCTGCCGGCGGATGCCATCGAGGTATACCGAGGCCCGGCCGAAAACAGCGACTTTCTACTCAAGTATGTGACGGTCAAGACTTATGACGGCTAGAAGCGAGAGCATCACCATCGATATAGACGACGAACAGATGAGCGGGACATTCCTCAGTCCCAAGTCCAAAGTGCCCGGCGTGTTGTTCGTGCACGGCTGGGGCGGCAGCCAGGAGCGCGACCTGGAGCGGGCCAAAGGCATCGCAGGCCTTGGATGTGTATGCCTGACCTTCGACCTGCGTGGCCATGCTGGCACCGGCATCCCCTTGTCCCGCGTCACCCGCGAAGACAATCTGCGCGACCTGTTGGCCGCTTACGATCGCCTGCTGTCCCACCCGGCTATCGACACCTCGGCGGTGGCAGTGGTGGGCACCAGTTATGGCGGGTACCTCGCGGCGATCCTCACCTCATTGCGCCCGGTACGTTGGCTGGCGCTGCGAGTGCCGGCGCTGTACCGCGACCAGGAATGGCTCAAGCCCAAGCGCGACTTGGATAAAGCCGACCTGATGGATTACCGTGGCACCCTCGTGCACGCCGAAACCAACCGTGCACTGCATGCCTGCGCGCAATTTACCGGCGATGTGCTGATTGTCGAATCGGAAACCGACGACCATGTGCCCCACGCCACCATCATGAGTTACCGCGCAGCGTGCCAGCAGACCCATTCGCTGACCCACCGCATCATCGACGGCGCCGACCATTCCCTGAGCGACCCGGTGTCGCAGCAGGCGTACACCTCGATCCTGGTGGACTGGATTACCGAGATGGTGGTGGGGGAGCGGTTGAGCATCATTCAGGCCCGATAGTCGTTGCCCTTGTGATCGCTATCGCGGGCAAGCCTGGCACCACCTTGGAATGCATTCCCCTGTGGGAGCCGGGCTTGCCCGCGATAGCGATTCAACAATCACCACCGTCTCATCAGGCTGTTTTCTTAACCCGCAACGCCTTGGCCTTGGCCTCCACCCCCAAATACATCACCAGTGCAATCAACAACGGGCAGATAAAGTAAATCGCCCGATACGCGATCAGCCCCGCCAGCAAACTCCCCCGCGACGCCTCATGTTGCAACAGCGCAATGAACACCGCCTCCAACACCCCCAACCCGGCGGGGATGTGGGTGACCACTCCGGCAATCGCGCTGATCAACAGCACGCCTAGCACCAGTGGGTAATCCAGTTTGGCCGGCAGCAAGGTAAAGATCACCGCGGCCATCAATGACCAGTTCAACGCACCCAGGGCCAACTGCAAACAGGCCATGCGCAACGACGGCAAGTTGATCTCGATACCGCGAATCGACCACGCACGCTTTTTCGAAAACCGGCACGCCGCCAGGTAGCCCAGGCTCGCGATCACCAATAACACCCCGACACCTTGCAAGGCGCCGGTGCTGAGCTTCCAGCCTGGCGGCAGGGTCACCAACCCGCTGCTGAACACCACCCCGGCCAACACCATATAGCCGAACCAATTGGTGGCCAGGCTCAGGCCGAGGATCTTGGCGATATTGCTGGTGCTCACGCCCAGGCGTGAATACAGCCGATACCGCATGGCGATGCCGCCGACCCAGGCGCTGAGGTTGAGGTTGAACGCGTAGCTGATGATGCCCACCGGTAATATCTGCTTCCAACGCAACGGCTGGCGAATGTAGGTGCGGCCGATCAAATCGAAGCAGGCATAGACGATAAAACTGCACAGCGTCAGCGCGCCGGCGATGAACAATGTGCGTAGCTTGAACTCGCTCAGGGTCTGGAACACTTCGCTCCAGTCGATGCGCCGGGCGAGCAGGGTAAACAACACGATCAGCAGCACGAAGAACGCAATCGTCAGCGGTTTCTTCCAGCGCTTGAACCCCGAGGCTTGCGTTTGGGGGCGGGCTTCAGACGTCATGGGGCGTGGCCTCAAAAGGTTTCAAGCGCGGTTTGTGGGCCGGCAACCAACTGGCCAGTACCGGGAAATGGCGCATCACATGAAACACCAGGAAACCCACGGTCAAGCGCCAGAGCCACAGGCGTGGCTTGCGCTTTTCCGGCATGGTCTGGCAATGATTGTGGGCGAGGGCTTCCAGGCGTTCGTAGAGCTGCTGATTGAAAGCCCGGTCGCGAATCAGCACATTGGCCTCCAGGTTCAATGCCAGGCTGAGTGGGTCCAGGTTGCTCGAACCGACGGTGCTCCATTCGTCATCCACCAGCGCCACCTTGCCGTGCAGTGGGCGTTGGCAGTATTCGTGAATCACCACGCCATCCTTGAGCAGATAGTCATAGAGCATGCGCGCGGCAAGTTTTGCCAACAGCACGTCGGGCTGGCCCTGCATGATCAATTGCACCTGCACGCCACGGCGCGCCGCGTTACGGATCTCGCGAAGCAGGCGATAGCCGGGGAAGAAGTACGCGTTGGCGATCACCACCCGCTGCCGGGCCTGGCTCAAGGCGTGGATATACGCGTCTTCGATGTCGTCACGATGCTGGATATTGTCGCGGTAGATCAGGCGTACCAGGCCGTCGCCTGGCTCGTTCGTCCAGGGTGAAGGCCGCTGCTGGCGCCGCCGCCAACCGCGACGGCTGCGCACCTGGCGGCCACTTTGGGCAAGGGCGAAATGGTGCAGGTCGGCCACGGCCGGGCCGATCACCTGCACGGCGTAATCCTGCTTGGCTTCGGGGCCGAAATCCGCCAAGTGGTCAGCAGAAAAATTGATCCCGCCGATAAACGCCACGCGGGCATCCACCACCACAATCTTGCGGTGCAGGCGGCGAAACCAGTTAGTGCGTATGCCGAAGGTCTTGGGCGCCGGGTCGAACATTTGCACCATCACCCCGGCTTCGGCCAACTCCCGCAGGAAGCCCGGGCTCAGCTCGCCGCAACCAAAACCGTCGAGGCTGACCACCACCTTCACCCCGCGCTGGGCCGCCTCGATGAGGATGCTGTGCAGCTCAAAGCCGACCTTGTCTTCAAAAAGGATGAAGGTCTCCAGCAGGATCTCGCGCTCGGCGCTGCGCAATGCCTCGAACACGGCAGGAAAGTACGCCTCGCCGTTCTCCAGCAACACCACCTGATTGCCGCTCTGCCAGCCGTAATCCAGATCTCGCGCCTTGCTGTCATCTGGCGGTTGGTCTGTGGCGATATGGTCTACCGCAACGTTCATAGCTCAACCTCCACCGACAGCGGCACATGGTCTGATAAATGGGACCAGGGACGAGTGGTGAGCACGCGAGGGTTGTGCACCGTCAGGTTGCGCACATAAATGCGGTCCAGCGGCAGCAACGGCAGGCGTGCCGGGAAGGTGCGCGCCGGTTTGCCGAGGGTGTGCATGAACACTTCCTGCAGGCCGCTTTGGCTCAGGTCGGCTTTTTGCCGCCAGTCGTTGAAATCGCCAGCGACCACCAACGGCGCATCGGCGGGAATCTCGCTGATACGTTGTTCCAGCAAGCGCAATTGTTGTTGGCGATGCACCTCGCGCAAGCCCAGGTGGATGCAGATCGCGTGCACCTGCTGGCCGCTGCCCGGCAGGCGCAACACGCAATGCAGCAGGCCGCGGTTTTCATGGCCGCTTTGCGAAATATCGAGGTTGTCGTAGCGGATGATCTGGAATTTCGACAGCAGTGCATTGCCATGATCGCCATGGGGGTACACCGCATTGCGCCCATAGGCAAACTGCGGCCAGATGCTGTCGGCGAGGAATTCATACTGCGGCATTTTTGGCCAGTCGCTGTAGCGCTGGGGATGGCGTTCGTGAGTGCCATGGATCTCCTGCAAGAACACCATGTCTGCGCCCACGCTGCGCACCGCTTCACGCAGCTCGGGCAAGATGAAACGGCGATTCAGTGCGGTGAAACCCTTGTGGATATTAACCGTCAGCACCGTGAAACGGGTGATGGCGGTGGTCGGCGGGGTGGGGATCAGCTCTGGATGCGTCATGGCAATACTCCTGGTTCCGGCAGCCGGCCAGGTTCGGTGAGCAGGTGTTGGTCCAGCCCGAAACGTTGCAGCAATTGGCGTGCATCGAAGGGGGCGCGAACTTTGATGTCGTTGTCGAAAAAGCAGAACACGTCACGGTGTTTACGCCTGCGGGGTGTGTGGTGCGGGTCGACGAGGTGTGCATCGGCAGGCTGCTTGCCCTGGGCCCAGCGCTCGATGCGGTCGCCCCAGCGCTGGAGCGCTTCGGCGCTATAACCGCTGGCGTATAACTGCTTGTCGCCGTGCAAGCGCAGGTACATGAAGTTGGCGGTCACGTCTTCCACGTACGGCCACTTGCCGGCGGTGTCCGCGACCACCAGCGCCACACCGTGCTTATCCAGCAGTTGGATGAACTCCGGCACGGCAAAAGTCTTGTTGCGAATCTCCACGGCATGGCGCAAAGGCTTCTTGGCATAGGCCTTCATGCTCGCCTTGCCGTTCAGGCGTGGCTCATGCTGGCGGGCGAGGGCGGCTGCCTGCTGGGTATCGGTAGGTAATTCAGCCAAAAAGGTTTCGAACAGCGTGGCGTCGAATTTGAAGCTGGGCGGAAACTGCCAGAGGATGGGGCCGAGTTTTTCTTTGAGTTCCAGCACGCCGGAAGCGAAGAAATTCGCCATCGGCTTGTGCACGTCCCGCAGGCGCAGGATATGCGTGATGAAACGGGGCGCCTTGACACTGAACAGGAAACCTTCGGGCGTATCGGCATACCACTCGGCGTAGCGCTTGGGGGTTTGCAGCGCGTAGAACGAGCCGTTGATTTCGATACTGTTGACGGCGCGTGACGCAAACTGCAACTCGCGTTTCTGGGTCAGCCCTTCGGGGTAAAAGTCTCCGCGCCAGGGCGTGTAGCGCCAGCCGGAAATGCCGATGTGAATCGCCGCCATGTTTACTCCCGTGGATGGTGGGTGAGGTGACCTCCGTTATGGGATGACTGCGCTATTTGGCTGAAAGTTTCCACATTCCTACAGGCGGTAATAGGGGTGAAATGCGGGAGGGGCATTGCAAATGCAGGGAACGATAAAGGCCCCAGCTCGTCAGTTCCTTACAGACCCTGCTGAAGGAGCTTGCTGTTTTGCTGAATTTAAAGACTGCATTACTGCTCGGCGCGCTGCTGCTCTGCGGCAATGGCGCATTGCTGGCGGCGGCCTCTGCGCCTGCTGCCGACACACCCGCCAAGCCGGAACTGCTGGTAGAAGGCGGGTTGCTCGGGGCCATCAGCTCCAGCATCGACGACGTGCAGAACAAGCTCGACCTCGACCAGAACCTCATCGACGCCTGGCGCCTGCGTGCTGATCGCGCCGCAGACGAAGTAGGGCGCCTGGTAGACCAGACAGCCGCACGCTCGCCCTGGAGCGTGGCCGGCGATTTCCTGCTGTTGTCCGGCGTGTGGGCCGGTGCCTTTGCCCTGTTGACGATGCTTGGGCGTCTGGTTGTGCAACGATCGAGCCGCCGCCCGTTCCTTGCGCGGCGTCAACGGCTGCAAGGCTTGCTGAGCTATGTGGTGCCCTACACGATTCCAGCGCTGATCTGCCTGCCGCTGACCCTTTATGTCAGTCACTTTTTACCTGCGTCTGTCGGCCGAGCCCTGGCACTGTGTTTTGCCTACGCCACCAGCAGTGGCATCTTTTCCACCTCGCTGTTGCTGTGCGTCATTGTCATGTTCAACGTCGGGCACAAGCGGCCTGCCGTGCAGATCATTCGTGACTATTGCCCCAAGCCGCTGTTCCTGATCGGCTTTCTCGCGGCCCTCAGCGATGCGCTGACCAGCCCGCAAATCGCTCGTCAGTTGGGCGGCAATATCACCAGCAGCATCGCCGTGTTTACCGGCCTGTTTGCCGCGGTCATCTTTGGCGTGCTGGTGGTACGCCTGCGGCGGCCGGTGGCCCATTTGATCCGCAATCGGCCGTTGGCCCAGCGTCTCAAACATCCAGCATTGCAACAGTCGCTGCGGGTGTTTTCCGGGCTCTGGTACTGGCCGATTCTGTTGATGGTGCTGGTGTCGGCGGTCAACCTGATTGGTGCCGGTGACGACAACCAAGAGGCCCTGCGCTGCGCGTTGCTCACCACCTTGTTACTGATCGGCACGGTGTTTCTCAGCACCGTGCTGCAACACCTGTTCAAGTCCCGCAGCCAGGTATCGATCCAACGCAGCAGTGCCTACAAGGAACGCTTCCTGAGTTTGCTGCACGCAATTTTGCGTATCGTCATGGCCATCGCGTTTATCGAGATACTCGGGCGTATCTGGGGCGTTTCGCTGTTCGAATTCGCCCAGCGCAACTCGGTGGGCCGGGCCATCAGTGATTCCCTCAGCAGTATCGGCCTGATCCTGTTGGTGACCTGGCTGTTCTGGGTGGTGCTCGACACCGCGATCCAGGAAGCCCTCAAACCACCGGTGAATAAGCGCTCCAGTCGCCAGCCCAGTACCCGGGTGAAAACCATCCTGCCGCTGCTGCGCAATGCGGTGAAGATCATCCTGGTGGTGATCTGCGCGATCACCACCATGGCCAATCTGGGCATCAATGTCGCGCCGTTGCTGGCGGGCGCCGGGGTGGTGGGACTGGCGATCGGTTTCGGTTCCCAGCAACTGGTGCAGGACGTGATTACTGGCCTGTTCATCATTATCGAAGACACCCTGTCCATCGGCGATTGGGTGGTGCTCGACTCTGGTCACGCTGGCACCGTGGAGGGCCTGACCATCCGCACCCTGCGCCTGCGTGACGGCAAGGGGTTTGTGCATTCGGTGCCGTTCGGGCAGATCAAGGCGGTCACCAACCAGTCCCGTCAATTTGCCTATGCCTTCTTCTCGGTGCAGTTCACCTACGACACTGACGTGGACAGGGCCGTGGAGCTAATCCGCGAGGCCGGCCAATCGATCCGCGACGATGTGTTCCTCAAGTACAACCTGCAAGGGCCGTTGGAAGTGTTCGGGGTGGACAAGATGGACCTCAATGGCGTGGTGCTCACGGCGCAGTTCCGCACGGTTTCGGGTGGCCAATACGCAGTCAGCCGTGCGTTTAATCAGCGTTTGAAAAAGCTTGTGGATAACTGTGATGAGGTGCATTTTGCGCAAACTTATCCACAGCAGGTGTTGTTGCCTAAGCGTGTGGCGCAGGAGCATGAGCAGGATGCGGTGGTGTTGACGGAGCAGCCCAGGTCTCAATGATGAAGGTGGCTGTCCTGGCCCCATCGGGAGCAAGCCCCTCCCACATTGAGATTTGTGAACACGTTTCAAGTGTGGGAGGGGGCTTGCTCCCGATGAGGCCCTCAAGGTCAGCGCCTGATCAACTTCTCCTGCACCGCTTGCTGATCCACCTCCAACAAAACTTGCTGCTTGCCCCCTACCATCACCGCCGCCGGCACCCCATCACGGTACACAACCCGATTACCGCTTACCGCTGGCACCTTGGCTCCCGGTAACAGCGTGCCGACAAGATTCAACGGATCCGCCCCACACACCGCAATTAAACTCCCATCATGGGGCCGCCGCCGCACCTCGCGCAGCAACGGTATCGCCTCCGGCAATGCAAACTGCTCTCCCGCCATCCCACTGACAAACCGCCCGCCACGGATCTCGCCTCGCGCCTCCAACCGATGGAAGGTGCGCAGCAACTCGCGCCAACTCGGTAACCAATCCGCCTCGCGCTCCAGCAGCCGCCAGAACACCACGCCATAGCGGCGCAGCAGGGTCATCGCCACATGCTCCAGGGTCTCGGCCGTATGCGCGCCGGCGGCGGTCGCCGAGCGGCGAACCAAGGCCCAACGCCCGGCGTCGTCCATACCGCCGACAAACGCCCCGCGCCCACGTCGACTGCTGCGCGCCTGGCGTTTGCTCGCGGGGGTGGTCAAGGCGCGCAGGCCGGCGAAGCTGTCAGCATTCACCAAGCCGGCGCCTACCAATTCCTGCAAGGCTGTCTCCAACTCGCTGGGCAGCAAATGGGCCTCGTGTACCAGTTCATCGAAAAACAGCGCGCCATGCTCGCGCAGGGCCAGGTGGACCTTCTGCGTCTTGGGCGACAACGTGGTGCTGTCGGTAGGCTCGGTCAGTCCGCTCCACAACGCTACCTGGCTACGGGGGAGCAAAACCACGGGGGTGCTGCGCAATGCCATGGCGCCGGCCTTGTTGCTCAGGCGCGTCCAGACCAGCTTGCCGCTGCGGCACAGGTCATCGAGCCAGGTCGATGAGTAATCCTTGATGCGGGCGCTGAGCAGGTCTGTGTCCCAGGCTGACGTGGCGGCGGCATAGCCTTCGAACTGGCCGACGATTTGCGGCAACACGGCGCTGCCCTGGCCGCGGGTGCTGTCGGACAGGTGTTGCCAATCGAACAGAAAGCGCATGAAATCCTGCAATGCCACCGGCTCGATTTCCCGGCGCAGGCGCTTGACCGTGTAGCGATGAATGCGCGCCAGCAAATGACGTTCGCACCATTGTTCTTCACCCACGCCGGGGCTGAAGTGACCTCGCAGCACATAGCCTTCTTGTTCCAGGCGTGCCAGGGCCTGGGTAAGCGCCACCACCGGTAATGCCAGGGGCGCTGCGATCTCGACCAGGGTCAGTGGGCCAAAACCACTCAGGCGCGCACGTAGCACTTCCACCAGCGCTTCATCAAAGGACCAGGGCTCATCGAACCCCGGCAGCAACGGCAGATCGTTGGGATACAGCGCCTGCAAACAATTCAAGCGCTCTACGGCGACCCACATTCCGTTGGGCAACTGATAGGCCCGCCCGGCCTTGCGCAAGGCCTGCAACCATTGGGCCCATTGCGGCGCAACTTCGCCCGCTGCGATGCACGCCAGGCTCATCAACGCTTCATGCATTTCATCCAGGCCATTGGGCGCCGGCCAGGCTTCTTCGCGTACACCGGCGATGGCGTCGGCATCCAGGGCGCCCAAGTCGTCGGTGCTCTGCGGGTCGCTCCAGCGTCGGTTGAGCACGGCCTGGGTGCGGCGCTCTTCCAGGGGGGCGTCGTCGAGGAAGGTATAGGGTTTAGCGCTGAGGATTTCTGCGGCCATGGGCGAGGGCGCGGGCAGGTCGCGGCTGATCAACCGCACGTCGCCGCGTTCCATGCGCCGCAGCAGCGCCAGCCAGGCGTCGCTGTCCATGGCCTCGTGCAGGCAGTCGTCGAGGGTTTGCTCCACCAGCGGGTGGTTGGGGATTTCGCGTTCGCCGGAGAGGTTTTCCAGGCAGGCGATCTGGTCGGGAAATACGCTGGCGATCAGGTCTTCGCTCTTCATGCGCTGGATCTGCGGCGCCACCTTGCGCCCGCCGGTATAACGCGGCAGCGCCAGGGCCACGCCGGCATTCCAGCGCCAGCGCACACCGAACAGTGGCGCATCCAGCACGGCCTGGATCAGGATGTGCTCGGCACTGTTGCTGTTGAGGTAACGCCACACCTCATCCAGCGCGAAGCTGTGACTGGTGGACAACGACAGCACGATGGCATTTTCACTGGCCGCCGCTTGCAACTCGAAATTGAAGGTACGGCAAAAGCGCTTGCGCAAGGCCAGGCCCCAGGCGCGGTTGATGCGGCTGCCAAACGGCGTGTGGATGATCAGTTGGGTGCCGCCGGACGCATCGAAAAACCGTTCCATGATCAATGTGTCCTGGGACGGCAAGGCGCTCAAGGCCTGGCGCGACCGGGCGAGGTAATCCAACAGTTGGTCGGCGCTGGCGACATTGAGACCCAGGGTGCCGGTAAGCCAGTCGAGGGCCGGTTGCAGGTCGCCGGGCGTGGCGCCGAGCAAGCTGTCCAATTGCCCTTGCAAGCGGGCCACGGCCACCGATAACTCGTTGCTGCGCCCGGGCGCTTCACCCAACCAGAACGGAATGGTCGGGGGTTGGCCCTGGGCGTCTTCGACCCGCACCTTGCCGGCTTCGACACGCAGGATGCGATAGGAGGTATTGCCGAGCTGGAAGATATCCCCGGCGATGCTTTCCACCGCAAAGTCTTCGTTGACGCTGCCGATATTCAGGCTTTGCGGCTCCAGCAACACGCTGTAGTCGGCGTTGTCGGGGATCGTGCCGCCGCTGGTTACCGCCGTGAGCCTGGCGCCACGGCGGCCGCGCAGGGTGTGGGCCACGGCGTCGCGGTGCAGGTAGGCGCTGCGCATGCCCTGGCGGCCGTTGTAGCCCTCGCTGAGCATCTGCAAAAGGGCCTGGTAGTGGCGTTCATCCAGTTCGGCGTAAGGCGCGGCGCGGTGGATAAGCGCCAGCAGCGCCTGTTCCGGCCATTCCTGGGCGCTGACCTCGGCGATGATCTGCTGGGCCAGTACATCGAGCGGTGCCACCGGAATATGCAAGGTATCCAGCTCGCCACGGCGCACGCAGTCGAGCAGCGCGGCGCACTCGATCAGGTCGTCGCGGGTGGTGGCAAACAGGCGCCCCTTGGGCGTGCCACCGACCTGGTGCCCGGAACGGCCGACCCGTTGCAGGAAGCCGTTGATGGAACCGGGTGAGCCGATCTGGCACACCAGGTCCACTTCGCCGATATCAATCCCCAGCTCCAGGGACGCCGTGGCGATCAACACTTGCAGTTCGCCGGCCTTGAGGCGCTGTTCGGCATCCAGGCGCATCTCCTTGGCCAGACTGCCGTGGTGAGCGGCCACGGCGGTCTTGCCCAGGCGCTCGCTCAAGTGCCGGGCCAGGCGTTCGGCCAGGCGTCGGGTGTTGACGAATACCAGGGTGGTGCGGTGTTCACGTGCCAATTGCGCGAGGCGATCGTAGACCAACTCCCACACGTCGTTGGCCATCACCGCCGAGAGCGGCACCGGCGGCACTTCGATCGCCAGGTCACGGGGGCGGGCGTGGCCGATATCCACAATGGCGCAATCACGTTCGGTGCCAACTAAAAAGCGTGCGACGGCTTCGATGGGTTTTTGCGTGGCCGACAAGCCGATACGGGTCAATGGCTCGGCACACAGCCCTTGCAGGCGCTCCAGGCTCAAGGCCAAGTGGCTGCCGCGCTTGCCAGCGGCGATGGCGTGGATCTCATCGACGATCACCGTACGTGTGCTGGCGAGCATGTGCCGGCCGGAATCCGAGCCAAGCAGCACGTAGAGCGATTCAGGAGTGGTTACCAGGATATGCGGTGCGCGTTTGCGCATCTGGGCGCGGTCTTTTTGCGGGGTGTCGCCGGTGCGCACAGCGGTGCGGATTACCAGCGGCGGCAGCCCCCGCTTCTCTAGATGTTCGGTAATGCCGGCCAGCGGGTTTTGCAGGTTGATCTGGATATCGTTGGATAGCGCCTTGAGCGGCGACACATACACCACCAGGGTTTGGTCCGGCAGTTCGCCGCCGTTGGCCAGGCCTTGGTGCACCAGGTCGTCCAGCACCGCCAGGAAGGCCGTCAGCGTCTTGCCGGAGCCGGTGGGCGCGGCGATCAGCGTCGAGCGGCGCTGGCGGATCAACGGCCACGCCTGGGCCTGGGCATTGGTCACCGAAGGAAAGGTACTACGGAACCAAGTGCTGACGGCGGGGTGAAAGCCGTGCAAACCCTTGTCCGTTGATTCGGGAAGGTTCATTCACCCTATATGCAACCGGCGGGGCCAAGTTGCAACCCCGCACTTTATCCGTGACGGTTGCGCTACAAACCCGCAAAATGCAACGATTCTGGCAACTACCTACGGCAAGGCGCACATGCCTGTCGATAATAACCATCGTTCCAAACAGACCGGGCCTGCTCAATCTATGCGAATGCGCCTTATGTTACTGGGCGGCGGGAATGCCCTCGGGCAGGCGCTGATTCGCCTCGGTGCGGAGGAAGACATCGGTTTCCTCGCCCCCAAACCGCCCCAAGACGGCTGGGATGCCGCAAGCCTCACCCAATTGCTCGACGACACCCGTCCCGATGCCTTGATCAACCTCGCCTACTATTTCGACTGGTTCCAGGCCGAAGCCGTGAGCGAAACCCGCTTGGCCGCCCAGGAGTTCGCCATCGAACGCCTGGCCGAGCTGTGCCAGCATCACAGCATCACCCTGCTGCAACCGTCCAGCTACCGCGTATTCGATGGCTCCCGCGCCACGGCCTACAGCGAGAAAGACGAGCCGGTGCCCCTGGGCCTGCGCGGCCAGGCGTTGTGGCGTATCGAACAAAGCGTGCGCGCTACGTGCCCGCAGCATGTGCTGCTGCGGTTTGGCTGGTTGCTCGATGACAGCGTCGACGGCACGCTCGGGCGCTTCCTGGCCCGGGCCGAGAACGCCGACGAGCTACTGATGGCCGACGACCGCCGGGGCAACCCGACGCCGGTGGACGATGCGGCGCGGGTGATCATCTCGGTGCTCAAGCAACTCGATTGCGCTGCGCCGCTATGGGGCACCTACCACTACGCCGGCCACGAGGCGACTACCCCGTTGGCGCTGGGGCAGGCGATTCTGACTGAAGCGCGCAACTTCCATCCGCTGGCCATCGAGTCCCCCACCGCCCAGGCTCACGCAGCGCGGCCGGATGCGGCGGATGAACCGCAGCATGCGGTGTTGGCCTGCAAGAAAATCCTCCACACCTTCGGCATCAAGCCCAGGGCATGGCGGGCAGGCTTGCCGGCGCTTCTGGATCGCTTCTACCGCCATAGCTGACACCCTCAAAACCAAAATGTGGGAGGGGACTTATGTGGGAGCTGGCTTGCCTGCGATAGCATCACCTGGGTATCACTGATACACCGTGGTGTCTGCATCGCGGGCAAGCCCGGCTCCCACATAAGCCCCCTCCCACATGGGTTATGCGGTGTGGCTTAAACCGAACTCAGAACTTGTAGCCGATACCCACCATGTAAACCATCGGGTCTACATCCACATTGACCTTGGCCCGAGTGCCCTGGCCCAGCGCGTTGTTATCCACAGTCGCTTTGGTGCTGATGTCGATGTAGCGCGCCTGGGCGTTGATCATCCACTTGTCGTTGATCATGTAGTCGGCGCCGATCTGTGCAGCCCAGCCCCAGGAGTTCTCGGCCTTGAAGTTGCTGAAACCAGCCTGTTCGGCGCGGCTGCCCACGTGCTCGTCGTAGATCCAGGTGTAGTTGATACCGGCGCCCACATACGGTTGGAACGCGGATTTGTGATCCAGCGGGTAGTACACGACGCTCAAGGTCGGCGGCAGGTGCTTCAGCGTGCCGAGCTTGCCATTGGCGGCGCCCAGGGCGGTGTTCTTGATCTTCACGTCATGCTCGAACGGCGTGGCCGCGAGCAATTCGATGCCGACGTGGTCGGTGATCATGTAGGCGAAGTTCAAGCCCAGTTGGGTGTCGCTGCTCATGGTCGCCTTGCCGCCCAGATTGGTGCCGGCCAATGGGCCCTGGTCAACCTTGACGCTGCTGCTGTCGGCCTTCGGGTTCACGGTAATTGCACCGGCGCGAACCAGAATATCGCCCGCCTGGTGAGCGTGAGCGACGGGGGCGACGAGGGCGAGCGCGAAGAGGGACGCGCCGAGCAGAGACTTGTTCATGGGAGCTCCAAAGGACGTTTAAAAGTTGTACGTCCAATGGTAAAGATCGTTCCGTACGGTCTTTTGACTCAGCTCAATGAAAGGGTGATCAGTCACTTGCGCCACTGATCTAAACCTGTGGGAGCTTCGGTGTGTGGGGTTATTCCTCGAGCTCGTACATGTAAATCTTCTGAGCGTCCATCTGGTAACCAGCGTCCGCCAATTCGCTGGACGATGGCTTGACCTGCATCGCGCCCTCGATCCAATACGGCTGATACAGCTCATCGAGCTTCACCCCCACCTCGCTTTTCACATGCACGATCTGGTTCGACGGCGGTGGCGGCACATGGATACAGGCGCCGAAATACGGCACCAGCAGAAACTCCGTGGTGCGGCCTTCTTCGCTGACTTCCAGGGGCACGATATACCCCGGCAGGCGAATGTGCTGGCCATCCAGGCTCTGTACCACTGGCGCGTTAGGCATGTCCTGCTTGGCCGCCGGCGCGGCTTCGACGGACAAGGCATCGGCCATGTTCGACAGGTCGTGCAGCGGCTTCATATTGGGCACTTCAGGTGGCGCATCCGGCGGGATCATCTCCTGCCAGGACAGATCCTTGGGCTGTTCCTGCGCCCAGGCAGGCACGGCTATCAACAACAACAGGGCAAACAGGGCACGACGCATCGAAGCCTTCCTCATAAACGGATGGACAGGCCATCGGCCAAAGATTGGCGGTAGGCGCGCCACGCGGGCACGCTGCCCATCAACAGGGCGGCTGCCAGGATACCGGCGAGCAACGTCCATTCATATTCGCTCGGCCACGACATCGGCAGGTCCAGACCGTAGTTGGCCTGCAAATAACCCCGCGAGGCGGCGATGCACAGGTACAGCAACCCCAGGCCCGCCACCACGCCAGACAAGGCCAAGGCGAAGGCTTCGAAGATCAGCAGCGTTGCGATGTGCCAAGGCCGCGCGCCCACCGACCGCAGGATCGCCATCTCGCGGCGACGCTCGTTAAGGCTGGTGAGGATCGCCGTGAGCATGCCGATCAAACCGGTCAGTACTACGAACAGCGAGATCACAAACAAGGCTTTTTCGGCAGTGCCCATCATGCTCCAGAGTTCTTGCAGCGCGACACCGGGTAGGATCGCCAGCATTGGCTCGCCACGGAATTCATTGATCTCCCGTTGCAAGGCGAAGGTGGAAATCTTGTTGTTCAGGCCGAGCATGAACGCGGTAATGGCCTGCGGCGTCAGGTCCATATTGCGCGCCTGGTCAGCACTGATGCGGCCTTTGCCCTGAGCCGGCACACCGTTGTGCCAGTCGATATGGATCGCTTCCATGCCGCCGAGGCTGATATGCAGCGTGCGGTCCACCGGCGTGCCGGTGCGCTTGAGAATACCGACCACCGTGAACGGCTTGTCGTCATGCTTGACCAGGCTGACCACCGCCACGCCGTGGGCCAGCACTAGCTTGTCGCCGAGTTTGTAATGCAGCGCGTCGGCCACTTCGGCGCCGAGCACCACCTCGAACGGGTCGGTGGCGAAGGCGCGGCCGCTGGCCAGCTCGAGGTTTTGCTTGCGCCCGTACTGGTAGTGCTCGAAGTAGGATTCGTTGGTGCCCATCACCCGGTAGCCGCGGTGGGAGTCGCCGAGGGAGATCGGGATCGCCCATTTCACTTGAGGGCTGGCGGCGAAGTGCTCGTAGCTGTCCCAACGGATGTTGTTGGTGGCGTTGCCAATGCGGAACACCGAATACAGCAGCAGGTTGACCGAGCCGGAACGGGCACCGACGATCAGGTCGGTGCCGCTGATGGTGCTGGCGAAACTGTTGCGCGCCTCGACGCGCACACGCTCCACCGCGAGCAGCAAGCAGACGGAAAGCGCGATGGCAAACGCGGTGAGGATCGCGGTAAAGCGGCGGTTAGCCAGGCTGGCCATGGCTAGACGGAACAGATACATCTCAAACCTCTGCGGGCATGGCGGCGCGATTGAGTTCGGCCAGCGACAGGTTGCGGTCGAACAGCGACGCCAGGCTTTGGTCATGGCTGACAAACAACAGGCTGGCGCCCGCTTCGCGGCATTCTGCGAACAGCAACTGCAGGAAGGCTTCGCGGGCGTCGTAGTCCAGGGCCGAGGTGGGTTCGTCGGCAATCACCAGTTCCGGTTGTCCGATCAGCGCTCGGGCAGCGGCCACCCGTTGTTGCTGGCCGATGGACAGCGAATCGGCACGGCGTTCCAGCAGGCTCTGGTCCTTCAAACCCAAATGTGCGAGCAAGGTCGCCGCGGCCTGGTCGACACTGCCGTGGCGCTGTTTGGCCCGTTGCGCGCGCAGCTTGGAAAAGTGGCATGGCAGCTCGACGTTCTCGCGCACCGACAGAAACGGCAGCAGGTTGAACTGCTGGAAGATATAGCCGGTGTGGTCCACACGGAAACGGTCACGAGCACCGGCCGAGAGTTCGGTCAACTCCTGGCCGAGCAGGCAGATGCTGCCCTGGCTGGGCTTCTGCACGCCTCCCAACAGCCCGAGCAGAGTGGTCTTGCCACTGCCGCTCGGGCCCTTGAGGAACAGGGTTTCCCCGGGTTCCAGGCGGAACGCGGGAATGTCCAGCAACTGCGGGTGACCGGGCCAGTGGAAGCCCAGGTCGGACAGTTCGATTAACGCTTGAGTCATGGGAAGTCAGTGTCGCCTGGTAGTCGAAAATGGCGCCGATCCACTGTGGGAGCTGGCTTGCCTGCGATGGCATCGCTACGGTGTGCCTGCTGCACCGCATCGCCTGTATCGCAGGCAAGCCAGCTCCCACAGGGACTGTGCTTTCAAGTCAGAACTTCAGGGTGGCGGCGGTGGCCGTCGCTTCAACACCTTGCTGACCGCTAGGGCCGATCAGTTGTACCTGAATTTTCTGCGTGGCGGGGAAGGTCTTGAACACTTGGCTCAAGTCCAGGTTGCCCAGGGCCGCCGGCGTGGCGCAGGTGAACTGGTAATGGGCGTGGATTTCACTGTGGTCGTGATCATGCTTGTGGGCGGCTGCGCCCTTGCCGTCGGTGGCGTGGTCATCGTCGTCATGCTCAGCTTCTGGTTTGTCACCGAACAACGGGCTGTTGAGTTCCTGGCTGCTGACCACGCAACCTGCGGCCTTGGGCAGGTTGAACAGTGCCGATGGATTTTCCAGCTGCTTGCGTACGGCGGCGACCTTGGCTTTGTCGGCGGCGCTGGTGGCGGCATGTTCGAAACCCACCAGGTTCATGGCCGGGCTGTCCAGTTCCAGCTCCAGGGCCTGGCCGTCCAGTACTGCATTCAGGCGCCCGACGCCATGTTCATGGGCGCCGAGGCTGCCGTGCTCGTGGTCGTGGTCTTCGTGAGCATGAGCGACAGCCAGTGGCAGCAGGGCAAATGGCAAAGCAAGCAGCAAACGGCGCATGAGAGGGCTCCAGGATGAAAGTTTTGTTATGTGATCTTATAACAATTGATCCAAGAGTTTGACCGCCCGCTTGGTGTTGCGCAAGCTGCATGGGAGCATGCCCGTCAGAAAAATGCAGGAGTAAGGACGATGTTGCGAATTCGTGGAACCATCGGCGACCTGCCGGTGGACTTGACCCTGGAGCTGGACGACGGCGATTGGGCGCGATTAGGCGCCCAACTGCAGGCCGCTCCAACGCCCAGCGCACCGGCTGCGGCGCCGGTCAAACAGAACGAAGACCTGTGGCAGAACGCCCAGGATTTGCTACGCACGGCCGGGCAACTCAATGGCCTGGAATTGCTCGATCAACTCGAAGGCTTGGCTGGCGATGCCGGGGCGGGCAAGCGCCTGCTGGTGCGCCTGCGCCACAGCGCCAAGGTGAAGGTGAGCAGCGGCGGGGATACGCCGCTGTACAGTTGGATCGGTGATTAATACAACGCGGCAAACAACTTGCGGCGGTACACCGTGACCAGCGGGTGATCATTGCCCAGCAATTCGAACACCTGCAGCAAGGTCTTGTGGGGCAGGCCTTCGCTGTAGCTGCGGTTGCGGATAAACAACTTGAGCAAACCTTCCAGTGCCGCGTCGTATTGCTGGCGCGCCAGTTGCTGGATCGCCAACTGATAGGCCGCTTCGTCATCCTGCGGGTTTTGCGCCAGGCGGCTTTTCAGCTCGGCAGCGTCCGGCAAATCCGCAGCCTGGCGAAGGAAGGTGATTTGCGCCTTGGCCCCGGCCAGGGCGGCCTTGTGGTCGTCGCTCTTGACCGCGTCGAGCACGGCCTGGGCTTCACCCAATTCACCGCGTTCGGCCAGGCAGCGTGCATACAGGATCAGAGCGGCGGCGTTGGTATTGTCCTCGCCCAACAATTGCACCAGCAACGCTTCGGCCTCGCTGATACGCCCTTCGCTGAACAGCGCCTGAGCCTGCTCCAACGGATCCGCCGCAGCCGGCGGTGGCATTTGCACATGGGGCTCCAGCATCGCCCGCACTGCCGACTCCGGCTGTGCACCGGCAAAACCGTCCACCGGTTGGCCATCCTTGAACAGCACCACCGTCGGCAGGCTTTGAATGCCAAAACGCGCCACGATGTCCTGTTCGGCTTCGCAGTCGATCTTGGCCAGCAGCAACTCACCCTGATAACTCTCGGCAATCTTCGCCAGCATTGGCATCAATGCTTTGCAGGGGGCGCACCACTCGGCCCAGAAATCGACCAATACGGGCTTTTCAAAGGAGTTCTGGATAACGGCCTGGTCGAAGTTGGCGGTGGTGACGTCGAAGATGTACGGCGTGGGCTCACTCATGGGGCGTCTCGAATAAAGCGGGAATGGGGCAACTATAAGGGCTGGCGAGGTTGGCTGAAAGCATCCTGGATTCAAGACCGCTATCGCAGGCAAACCAGCTCTCACCTTTGAAATGCATACCCCTGTGGGAGCGGGCTTGTCCCGTCGCAGTCAGTTAAGCGGCCATCGCCTACTGTAGGAGCGAGCTTGCTCGCGAAAATCGTCAACGATAACGCGTGCTTGCTGAATGAACGCGGCGCCTGTGAGTTTTTCGCGAGCAAGCTCGCTCCTACAAAAAAACCTTAACTGACTGGCATTGGGGCTTGCCCGCGATGGCCTCAAGCGCGCCGCGAATGGTACAGGCTCACCTTGCGAAACTCCCAAGGCTCGGCCAGGTCCGGCAGGGTCAAAGCCTCGAGGATCTCCAACCGCTGATAATCCGGATGCTGGAAGTCCCGTACCCGTGAATCCGCCACCAGCGCTTCGCGGCCGCGGGTGAGGAACTGATCCAGCAACGGCAGGTTGGCGCGGTCGTAGAGCACGTCGGCCACCAGGATCAGGTCGAAGCGGTCGGCTTCGGCAAAAAAGTCTGCCGAATAACTCAGCGACACCTGGTTGAGCTCGGCATTCGCACGGCAAGCGGCCAAGGCCAGTGAGTCCAGGTCGCAGGCCACCACCTCCAGGGCCCCAGCCTTGACGGCGGCGATCCCGGCTACTCCCGAACCTGCGCCGAAATCCAGCACGCGTTTGCCGGCGACCCACTCGGGATGCGCCGCCAGGTAGCGGGCCAACGCCAGGCCGCTGGCCCAGCAAAAGCTCCAGTAGGGCGGCTCATGCAGGATGCGCCGGGTTTCTTCCTGGCTGAAGGCGCGGTCCATGTTGTCGGCGTCGAGCAGCCACAGCGACAATTCGGTGCCCGGCAGTGGGCAGGGCACTAATTGCGCGTCGCCGATCAGTTCGCTCAAGGCACGCTGCAGGTGCAGCGGTGGTGTCATGGTGCCTTGACGAGTTGCAAGGGGCCGGTGCTCTGGGTGATCGCCTGGGTGACGCGCACGGCGGGTAGATGCAGGATCAACTGGCCGGACTGGCTGGCGCGACCGCGCAATTCCACGCGGGCACCGGCCGGGAAGGCTTCAGGGTTGAAGCGCAGGCGGAAGGCCAAGGGCTTGCCGTTGCCGCTCAGTACGCTGCTGGCGAGCAGTTGCTGCGGGCGCGAACGGTCGTCGATCACCAAGAGCGCCATCTCGACTTCGGCACCGGCGGGCACGTTGGTCAGGCTGCCGCTGATTTCGCGCTGATAGGCGGGCAGGGGGCCGAGGTCTTCAATGCCCGGGACTTTTTTCTCTTGCGCCGGTGTTGGTTGAGGCGCGGCCGGCTTGGGGGCTTCGCTGCTGCAGGCGACCAGAAAACTGAACAGGCTGAGTAGAACGAGTGGTCGTAACTGCATGTACGGCTCCAGAAAGGACAAAATCCGTGGCTTAAAAAATATCAAACATATAAGCCTGCCTATATACCGTAAAGGCTATGGCTTGTCTTGCCACAGGGATGCGCTACCATGGCCCTCCCATTTTTTGTTGCCTGCCAACCATGCACTGTCCCTTCTGCGGTGCCAACGACACCAAGGTCATCGACTCGCGTCTGGTCGCCGAGGGCGACCAAGTGCGTCGCCGGCGCGAATGCCTGGCCTGTGGTGAACGTTTCACCACCTTCGAAACCGCCGAACTGGTGTTGCCGCGTCTGATCAAGTCCGACGGCAGCCGCCAGCCTTTCGACGAAGAAAAACTGCGCGCCGGTATGCAGCGCGCCCTGGAAAAACGCCCGGTGAGTGTCGAGCGCCTGGAAGCGGCGCTGGTGCATATCAAGCACAAGCTGCGGGCGACCGGCGAGCGCGAGGTCAAGAGCCTGGTGGTCGGCGAGTTGGTGATGGGCGAGCTGCAAAAGCTCGACGAAGTCGCCTATATCCGTTTTGCCTCGGTGTATCGACGCTTCCAGGACCTCAATGAGTTCCGCGAAGAGATCGACCGCCTGGCCCGTGAGCCCTCCAAACAATGACATCTGAACAGGCTGTGCTTGACGCCCACTACATGGCCCGCGCCCTCGAATTGGCGCGCAAGGGCCTGTACACCACCCACCCCAACCCGCGGGTCGGCTGCGTGATAGTGCGTGACGGGCAGATTGTCGGCGAAGGCTGGCATGAGCGCACCGGCGAGCCCCATGCCGAGCCCAATGCCCTGCGCGCCGCTGGCGACAAGGCCCGTGGCGCGACAGTGTACGTGACCCTTGAACCGTGCAGTCATCATGGCCGTACGCCGCCCTGTGCCGATGCGCTGGTGACCGCCGGCGTCGCGCGGGTGGTGGCTGGCATGCAGGACCCGAACCCCGAAGTGGCTGGCCGAGGTATGCAGCGCCTGGCCCAGGCGGGTATCGAGGTGCGCAGCGGTGTGCTGGAAACCGAAGCGCGGGCGCTTAACCCCGGCTTCCTCAAGCGCATGGAGCACGGTCTGCCGTTTGTGCGGGTCAAGCTGGCGATGAGCCTGGACGGCCGCACGGCGATGGCCAGCGGCGAAAGCCAATGGATCACCGGTCCCGCCGCCCGTGCTGCGGTGCAACGCTTGCGTGCCGAGGCCAGTGTGGTGTTGACCGGTGCCGACACGGTACTGGCCGACGGTGCCCGCTTGACCGTACGCGCCGCCGAACTGGGCCTGGACGACGCAACCACCGCCCTGGCCATGTCGCGCCCGCCGTTGCGCGTGCTGATCGATGGCCGCCTGCGGGTGCCGCTCAACGCACCGTTCTTCAAGGCCGGCCCGGCATTGGTCATCACCTGCGTGACTCCGGAGAACCAGTTCCCCCGGGGCCCTGAGTGCCTTGTGGTTCCAGGTGTGGAGGGCCAGGTTGACCTGCGCTCGGCATTGGTCGCCCTGGCTGCCCGTGGCGTCAACGATGTGTTGGTGGAAGCCGGCCCAAGCCTGGCCGGCGCGTTTGCCCAACAAGGCCTGGTGGATGAATACGTGATATTCATTGCCGGCAAGTTCCTCGGCTCCGCTGCCCGCCCGTTGCTGGACTGGCCGCTTGATAAGTTGGCCGATGCTCCCCAACTCAAGATCACCGAAATGCGCGCTGTGGGCGACGACTGGCGAGTCACTGCCATCCCCGTCCCAGCAGTGAGCGTATAATTCCCGGCCTGCGCTTGAGCGTCAGCCCCCTCGTTTTCAGGAGAACGAAATGTTCACCGGCATTATCGAATCCATCGGCAGCATCCGTGCAATGACCCCCAAAGGCGGGGATGTCCGCCTGCTGGTTGAAACCGGCAAGCTGGACCTCGGCGACGTCAAGCTGGGCGACAGCATCGCCGTCAGCGGCGTGTGCCTGACCGTCATCGAGCTGCCGGGCAACGGCTTTGCTGCCGATGTCAGCCGGGAAACCCTGGACTGCACCGCGATGAACGATCTTGCGGCCGGCAGCCCGGTCAACCTGGAAAAAGCCCTGACGCCGACCACGCGCCTGGGCGGTCACCTGGTCAGCGGCCACGTCGACGGCGTCGGCGAAGTGGTGGCCCGCAGCGAGAACGCCCGCGCGGTGGAATTCCGCATCCGCGCGCCCAAAGAGCTGGCCAAGTACATCGCCCACAAAGGCTCGATCACCGTCGACGGCACCAGCCTGACCGTGAACGCCGTGAATGGCGCTGAATTTGAACTGACCATCATTCCCCACACCCTCAGCGAAACCATCATGGCCTCGTACCAGCCGGGTCGCCGGGTGAACCTGGAAGTCGACTTGCTTGCCCGTTACCTGGAGCGCCTGTTGTTGGGCGAAAAGGCCGCAGAGCCTGCATCAGGCAACATCACCGAAAGTTTTCTGGCCGCTAACGGCTACCTGAAATCCTGACCAAGGGGGTGCCGCGTGGCGCTCAATAGCATCGAAGAACTGGTTGAAGACATCCGCCAAGGCAAGATGGTCATCCTCATGGATGACGAAGATCGCGAGAACGAAGGCGATATCATCATGGCCGCCGAAGCGTGCAAGCCCGAGCACATCAACTTCATGGCCAAGCACGCCCGGGGGCTGATCTGCATGCCCATGAGCCGTGAACGCTGCGAATTGCTCAAGCTGCCCTTGATGGCTCCGCGCAATGGCTCGGGTTTCGGCACCAAGTTCACCGTATCCATTGAAGCCACCACGGGCGTCACTACTGGCATTTCCGCCGCTGACCGCGCCCGCACCGTGCAAGCCGCTGCCGCGAAAGACGCCAAGGCCGAAGACATCGTCAGCCCCGGCCACATCTTCCCGCTGATGGCCCAACCGGGCGGTACCCTGGCCCGCGCTGGTCACACCGAAGCCGCCTGCGACCTGGCGCGCATGGCCGGTTTCGAGCCAAGCGGGGTGATCTGCGAAGTGATGAACGACGATGGCACCATGGCCCGTCGTACTGAACTCGAGGCCTTTGCCGCAGAGCACAACCTCAAGATCGGCACCATCGCCGACCTGATTCACTACCGGATGATCCACGAACGTACCGTTCAGCGGATTGCCGAGCAGCCACTGGACAGCGAGCTGGGCCAATTCAATTTGGTGACCTACCGTGATTCAGTGGAAGGCGACGTGCACATGGCCCTGACCCTGGGCAACATTTGCGCAGAAGAACCGACCCTGGTACGCGTACACAACATGGACCCACTGCGTGACCTGTTGATGGTCAAGCAGCCCGGTCGCTGGAGCCTGCGCGCCGCCATGGCTGCGGTTTCCGAGGCCGGCAGCGGTGTGGTGCTGTTGCTCGGTCACCCGCTCGATGGTGATGTGCTGCTGGCGCACATCCGCGAAACCGCCGACGCCGTGCCGGTGAAAAAACCGACCACCTACAGCATCGTCGGTGCCGGTTCGCAGATCCTGCGCGACCTGGGCGTGCGCAAAATGCGCCTGATGAGCGCACCGATGAAATTTAATGCGATATCCGGATTCGACCTGGAAGTTGTAGAATACGTGCCCTCCGAATAAAGGCTGGCGATTTTTGCCCCTTGTTCGCGGTTAAATCATCACTGAGGGACGCACTTTTCGCGTCCCGGCTCTTTAAGAGATTTGTCGAATGACCCTGAAGACCATCGAAGGTACCTTCATCGCCCCCAAAGGCCGCTATGCCCTGGTGGTTGGCCGCTTCAACAGCTTCGTGGTTGAAAGCCTGGTAAGCGGTGCGGTTGACGCCCTGGTTCGCCACGGTGTGAGCGAGAGCGATATCACCCTTATCCGTGCCCCTGGCGCCTTCGAAATTCCACTGGTTGCGCAAAAAGTTGCTCAGCAGGGTGAATACGCGGCGATCATCGCCCTGGGCGCGGTCATTCGTGGCGGCACCCCGCACTTCGAATACGTAGCCGGCGAATGCACCAAGGGCCTGGCCCAGGTGTCCATGGAGTTCGGCGTGCCAGTCGCTTTCGGCGTACTGACCGTGGATTCCATCGAGCAAGCCATCGAGCGTTCCGGCACCAAGGCCGGTAACAAAGGCGCTGAAGCTGCCTTGTCCGCCCTGGAAATGGTCAGCCTGCTGTCGCAGTTGGAGGCCAAGTGATTTCCGACGATAGCGATCAGTTCAACCCTCAGGACCCGCGTCCTGCCGATGCCGGCAAACCGTCCAAGAGCGAGAAGCGCCGCAAGGCGCGTCAACTCGCGACCCAGGCGCTGTACCAGCGTCACCTGGCGGGCGCTTCGCTGAACGAAATCGAGGCACAGTTTCGCGTCGATAACGATTTCACCTTCGCCGACCAGAGCTACTTCCATGACATCCTGCACGGCGTGCATGCCAACCTGACCGAGATCGACACAGCCCTGGCGCCATGCCTGGACCTGACCATCGAAGAACTCGACCCGGTTGAGCTGTGCGTGATGCGCCTGTCCACCTGGGAGCTGCTCAAGCGCGTCGACGTGCCGTACCGCGTCGTGATCAACGAAGGCATCGAACTGGCGAAAGTCTACGGTTCGACCGATGGCCACAAGTTCGTCAACGGCGTGCTCGACAAGCTGGCCCCGCGCCTGCGTGAAGCCGAAGTGAAGGAACACAAGCGCTAATCTGCGCTTGATTCCTCAATGGGTGAGTTTGAGCTGATCCGCACATACTTCGCCGCCGCGCCTTGTGCGCAAGGCGGCGAAGGCATTGCCCTGGGGATCGGCGACGACTGCGCCTTGCTGGCGCTTCCCGCCGGGGAGCAACTGGCAGTCTCCACCGATACGCTGGTGGCTGGCGTGCATTTTGCCGACCCCTGTGACCCGTTCCTGCTCGGCCAGCGCTCGCTGGCCGTGGCGGTGAGCGACCTGGCCGCCATGGGCGCCCACCCCCTCGCCTTTACCCTTGCCCTGACCACGCCGAGCGTCGAAGCCGATTGGCTGCAACGCTATGCCCAAGGCTTGAACGCCATGGCGCAAAGCTGCGGCGTAGGCTTGGTGGGCGGCGATACCACCCGTGGGCCGCTGAGCCTGACCCTGACCGTGTTCGGCCGTGTGCCGGCTGGCCAGGCCTTGACGCGCAGCGGTGCACAGCCGGGTGATTTGCTGTGTGTGGGCGGCGAGTTAGGCAATGCCGCTGGCGCCTTGCCGCTGGTATTGGGGCAACGCACGGCTGACGTAGCAATCGCCGAGCCGCTGCTGGCGCATTACTGGTCGCCGCAACCGCAGCTGGCCCTGGGGCTGGCGCTGCGGGGCAAGGCGACAGCGGCGATGGATATCTCCGATGGGCTGTTGGCTGACTGTGGGCATATCGCCAAGGCGTCAGCGGTGCGCCTGGTGGTTGAGCGCCAGCGGTTGCCGTTGTCCGAGGCCTTGCTGGCGTTTGTCGGTGAAGACCAGGCTCAAGTAGCGGCGTTGAGCGGGGGCGACGACTATGTGTTGGCGTTCACCTTGCCACCGTCCGAGTTGGCGCCGTTGCAGGCGGATGGCTGGCCGGTGCATGTGGTCGGTCGGGTCGAAACGGGGCACGGCGTGACGCTGCTCGACGGCGACGGCCAGGACATCACCCCGGCCGTGCGCGGCTACCAGCATTTTCGCCAGACGCCCTGAGCCGGCGGTCTGCGCTACCCTTTAGACGATTATCCCGAGTAAGAGGCCGTGACTATGGCTGCACGCCGCTGGCTGCTGATCGTGCTGTGTACCTTCGTTTCCCTGGCCCAGGCGGACACTCCCGTGCCCGGCAAAATCGTGCTGGCCAGTGAGGAGTGGAACGACTACACCAACAAAGATGGTAGCGGCCTGGCCTGGGACCTGCTGCGCCGCGTCTTCGAGCCAGCAGGCATTACCCTGGAAACTCGCAGCGTGCCCTATACCCGATCGGTCGGCCTGGCCCAGCGTGGTGAGGCGGATGGTTGTGTCGGCACCTACCGCGATGAGGTCAGCGCAGTGCTGTACCCGCGCTGGAACTTCGACGCCGATCATGTCTACGCTCTCGGGCTGGCAACTTCACCCACGCCGACGTTGGCGACCCTGGGCAACTACCGCCTGGCCTGGGTGCGCGGCTATAAATACGAGGAATACCTGCCCACCGTGCGCCGCTTCAACCAGATCGAGCGGCGCAGCGGCATTCTGCCAATGCTGCAACACGGCCGTGCCGATTTTTATATCGACGCCCTCACCGAAGCCAAATACGTGCTCAGCCAGGCGCAAGACCCGGCGCTGTTCAAACTCACCCATATCGCTGAATTACCGCTCTACGTAGGCTTTGCCGACACCGAGCGCGGCAGGGCATTGATGGCCGTGTATGACCAGCGTTTGGGTATCCTGGTCCAGACCGGTGAGTTGAAATCGATATTCGAACGCTGGAAACAGCCGTATCCGTTCTGACGCCCATAGAACTGACTCAAAGGCCAATCGAACCTATTGATCTTTATCAGCGATAATTCAGCTTAAGCGTCTGTAGGAACGTGCTGTTACAATGCCCGCCTCTGTGAAATCTGAAATCAGGAGCACACGGTGCCCGTCGTTTTCGTCGCCGCTTCCAAGCTGCCTACCCCTTTTGCCACGTTCACCATGAACGGCTTTCTTGAAGAAGCCACCGGGCGCGAGCACGTTGTGCTCAGCCTCGGCGACATCACCGATGGCGCGCCGGTGCTGGGGCGTGTGCATTCCGAGTGCCTGACCGGCGATGCGCTGTTCAGCCAGCGCTGTGACTGCGGCTCGCAACTGGAGGCCGCACTGCAGGCCATCGCCCGTGAAGGGCGTGGCGTGCTGCTGTACTTGCGCCAGGAAGGCCGGGGCATTGGCCTGTTGAACAAGATCCGCGCCTACGAGCTGCAAGACGGCGGCGCCGACACCGTGGAGGCCAACGAGCGCCTGGGCTTTGCTGCCGACCAGCGCGACTACGCCATCTGCCTGCCGATGCTCGAGCACCTGGGGGTCAAATCCCTGCGCCTGATGACCAACAACCCCCGCAAGGTCAAAGCCTTGACCGAGATGGGCATCACCGTGGCCGAGCGCGTACCACTGCACACCGGGCATAACCCGCACAACAAACTCTACCTGGCCACCAAAGCCAGCAAGCTCGACCACATGATGGGCAACGAGCACCAGGGCGAGGTCGACCGCGCGTGACCCGTGGCCAGGTGAAACGGCGACTGTCCTTCAACTGGTGGCAGTACCTGGCCCTGGCGTTGCTGCCCTTGTTCGTGATCAACCTGCTGTTTGGCCGTGCTGAATCCTTGTTGCCCGTATTGGCCATGCCGTTCTTCATCGCCGGCGTGGCCTCGATGTTTCTCAGCCTGCGTTATTTTCACGCCTACAAACACGCGCTGATCGCCACCTCCAAAGCCCTTGATACTGCTGACGAGCCCGCGGCCTGGATCACCCTGGCGGCGCGTCGGCGCACGGCGTTGCTGGTTGCAGCGTTACCGGCCTGGATCGGTGCGCTGGCGGTATTCGTCGGCCTGGAGGCGGTGCCGCTGTTTCTGTTGGCGCTGTCGACGCTGGTGTTGTTCTATCTCTATCGCATACCGCGTCAGTTGGGATGAAGCGCTATTGGCTGGCGCTGCTGCTGGTATTCAGTGCCCAGGCGTTGGCGGTCGAACGCGTCGTCAGCCTGGCGCCGTCACTGTCTGAAATCGTGCTTGAACTGGGTGCCGAGGACTTGCTGGTCGGCGTGCTTGATGGTGGTGAGCGCCCGGCGGCGTTGGCGAAGGTGCCCTCGGTCGGGCACTACGGCCAGTTGGACATGGAGCGCCTGCTCAGCCTCAAGCCCGACTTGATCCTGCTGTGGCCTGGCAGCGTCGGCCCGGCCCAGCGCGAGCAGCTCCAGCGGTTGAATATCCCGGTGTACGTCGCAGAACCCCACAGCCTTGAACAACTGACCGCCCAGGTGCAGGCCATTGCCGAGCAATTGGGCCGCGCTGAGGCGGGGCGCCAGCTCGCGGTACAACTGCGCCAGCGCTTGGCCGAGTTGCGCCAGCGCTACCAGCGGGCCGAGCCGCTGCGGGTGTTTTACCAAGTGTGGAACCAGCCGCTGTACACCGTGGGCGGTGGGCAGATCATCAGCGATGCCCTCAGCGTGTGCGGGGCGCGCAATGTGTTTGATGACCTGAAGTTGCCGGCGCCGCAGGTGAATATCGAATCGGTGCTGGCGCGAGACCCCGAGGTGATCCTGGTGGGGGATCAGGCTCAGAAGGAGGCCTGGAAGGCATGGCCGGCGATGGCCGCTCGGGTGCGGTTGGTGCCGGACAAGGGCCTGGAGCGGCCCAGCGGGCAGATGTTGGAGGCGGTGGGGCGGTTGTGCCAGGTGATTGCGCCGAACTTGTGACAACGCTATCGCAGGCAAGCCAGCTCCCACTGGGGAATGCATTTCAATTGTGGGAGCTGGCTTGCCTGCGATGACGCCGGATCAGGCTACTTAGATCTCAGGTGTCCACGTCACCCCAACCATCCACACCCGACCTTCTTCACGATAATTCTGGCTTTCCCCGAGGTAGCTGTACTTCGCCCGTGCGTAAGACTTGTCCAGCACGTTATCCACCTTCAACGACAACGACACCTCCCGGTTCAACGCCCAACTACTGCGCAGCCCCAACAAGGCATAACCGCCCAGACGGTTGCGGTTGGCTTCATCGTCGTAGCTGCTGCTGATCGCTTGCCAGCTGGCGCCGAGACCGAGTTGATCAAATTGCCGGTCCAGATCCAGGTTCACCGTTCGCCGGGCGCGACGTGCCAGGGTGTGGCCGCTGTCACGGTCACGCGGGTCGATAAGCGACAGGCCCAGGTTGCCCTGCCAGCCAAACAGTTCCTGCTTGAGCGCCGCTTCAAAGCCGTTGATCCGCGCCGACGCCACGTTTTGCGGCTTGCCAGCGTCAAGGATAATCGCGTCGCTCAGGTCGGTGCGATACAGCGAGGCTTCCAGGCGCGTGCTGTCGCTCAGTTGGCTGCGCCATTGCAGCTCGTAGCTCTTTGATGTCTCGGGCTGCAGGTTGGGGTTGCTGTACTGGGTGTCGGGGTAATAGAGGTCGTTGAAGGTCGGCGCGCGAAAGCCTTCGCTGTAGCTCAAGAGCAGGTCATTGTCAGGGTTGACCGGCAAGGTCAGGGTGCCGCTCCAACTGTTCTGGCCGCCGAACTGCTGGTTCTGGTCGCGGCGCAGGCCCAGCTCGGTGGAAAACCACTGGCTATGGAAGCGATGCTGCACGAACGCTGCCCGGTTCCAGCGGCTGTTCTCGGTAAAGGTGGTAGAACCGTGGAAACGATCTTCGTACCAGTCGCCGCCGACGATCAGGCTGTTTTGCTCATCCAGGGTCAGGTCGTTCTGCCAATTGACCGAGTCGCGGTAGGTGTTGAATGCACTGTAATCATCGCTGAGGGTATCGCGCTTGGTGTCGCGGTTTTCACTGTGGCCCAGCTCCAGGCGCGACTGCCAGCTGTCATTGAGCTTGGCATCGACATAGCCGCTGGCGCTGCTCACGGTGTAGTCGGTGTAGGGTTTTTGGCCCAGGCTCTGCCCGGTGGCACCGTCGTAGCGGCCATAACTGTTGTCGTACTCCGACTTGCCACGGTTATCCAACAGGTTGAAGCCCGCCTCCAGCTCATCGCTGAACGAATGGCTGAGGTTCAGGCTGATGGACTGGTTGCGGTAGGCATCATGGTCGCCGTCACTGGGAAACGACGCGTGGCTCGCGTTGATACCGGCGGTTTCATCCAGGCTCGCGCCCAGGTTGAAGCGCGTGTGTTCATCGCCGCCCGACAGGCCCAAGCTGCGCTCCCAGGTCTGGTTGCTGCCAAAGCCCAGTTTCAAGCGCGGCTGCAAGCCTTGCTCGGCATTGCGCCGGGTAAACACCTGAATCACCCCGCCAATCGCATCGCTGCCGTAAATCACCGAACGTGAACCGCGCAGCACTTCCACCCGTTCAATCTGATCGACGTTGAGGTATTGCAAGCCGCTGTCGCCGGAGGTGGTGTTGGCGATGCGTTGGCCGTCCACCAGCACCAGGCTCTGCGCCGACTTGGTGCCGCGAATGAAAATCCCCGGCAAACTGCCACGCCCACCGGTTGGCGCAACTTGCACGCCCGGCACGCGGCTGAGCAGGTCGGTGACGCTGGTGGGCTGAAGGCGGTCGATGTCGGCGCGGGTGAATACGGTGTTGGCGGCGCTGCTGTCATTACGCGCCTGGACTTGGCGGTTGGCGCTGATGACCACGTCGGAGAGCTTCAGGGCCTGGTCGCGGGTGTCGGCGAGCAGGTCAGCGCAGGGTAGCAGCAGCAGGGCAAGGCACAGGCGTTTCATGGGCTGTCCATAGCATTCGAAGGTCATGCAAAACCACTGTGGGAGCTGGCTTGCCTGCGATAGCGGTGTATCTGACACATTGTTAGCGAATGTGCCGCCGTCATCGCAGGCAAGCCAGCTCCCACAGCTGGGGCAGATTACAGATTCAGTAGCGCCAGGCGCTCGCGAACGGACGCCTCGATACCCGCTTCATCCAACCCGCATTCAGCCAGCATCTGCGCCGGCTTGGCGTGCTCGACGTATACATCCGGCAAGCCCAGGTGCAGCACCGACTTGAGGATATTCTCCCGCGCCAGGAACTCGCTGACTGCCGCACCGGCGCCGCCCATGATGGCGTTCTCTTCGACGGTCACCAGCAGCTCATGGCCAGCGGCGATCTCGCGCACCAACGCGTCATCCAGTGGCTTCACGAACCGCATGTCGACCACGGTGGCGTCGATCTTCTCAGCGACTTTCAAGGCTTCGGCCAGTTGTACGCCAAACACCAGGAATGCAGTCTTGCTGCCTTGGCGACGCACGATGCCTTTACCGATTTCAATCGGCTCCAGGTCTTTCTCGATCACGGCATTCGGGCCTGTGCCGCGCGGGTAGCGCACAGCGGCCGGGCCGTTGTACAGGTGGCCGGTGCTGAGCATCTTGCGCAGTTCGTTCTCGTCGCTCGGAGTCATCACCAGCATGCCGGGGATGCAGCGCAGGTACGAGAGATCGAAACTGCCGGCATGGGTCGGGCCGTCTTCGCCTACCAGGCCGGCGCGATCGATGGCGAACAGCACATCGAGGTTCTGCACCGCCACATCGTGAACCAGCTGGTCATAACCGCGTTGCAGGAAGGTGGAATAGATCGCCACCACTGGCTTGGCGCCTTCGCAGGCCATGCCGGCCGCGAAGGTCACGGCGTGTTGTTCGGCAATCGCCACGTCGAAGTAACGTAGCGGGAAACGCTCGCTGAACGCCACCAGATCGGAGCCTTCCTTCATCGCCGGGGTAACCCCTACCAGACGCGGGTCGGCGGCGGCCATGTCGCACAGCCATTCGCCAAACACCCCGGAATACTTCGGCCCGCTGGCTTTTTTCGGCGCGGCGGCGGGGGCATCGAGGGGTTCGAGCTTGGTGATCGCGTGGTAACCAATCGGGTCGACTTCCGCCGGAGCGAAACCTTTGCCTTTTTTGGTGACAATATGCAGGAATTGCGGGCCCTTGAGGTCGCGCATGTTGCGCAACGTGGCGATCAGGGTGGGCAGGTCGTGGCCGTCGATAGGGCCGATATAGTTCCAGCCCAGCTCTTCGAACAGGGTGCCGGGTACCAGCATGCCCTTGGCATATTCTTCGGTGCGACGCGCGATTTCCCAAGCGCCAGGCAGGCGCGACAGCACTTTCTTGCTGCCTTCGCGCATGCTGGCGTAGGTACGGCTGGAGAGGATCTTCGCCAGGTAATTGGACAGGCCACCCACGTTGCGCGAAATCGACATGTCGTTGTCGTTGAGGATCACCAACATGTTGGCGTCCACTTCCGGCGCATGGTTCAGCGCTTCGAAGGCCATGCCTGCGGTCAGCGCGCCATCACCAATCACCGCAATCGCCTTGCGCTCACTGCCTTGCAGGCGGGCGGCAATCGCCATGCCCAGCGCTGCACTGATGGACGTGCTGGAGTGGCCGACACCAAAGGTGTCGTACTCGCTCTCGGCACGGCGCGGGAAGGCGGCCAGGCCGTCCTTCTGGCGCAGGCTGGCCATGCGCTCGCGACGGCCGGTGAGGATTTTATGCGGATACGCCTGGTGGCCCACGTCCCACACCAGCCGGTCGTCCGGGGTGTCGAACACGTAATGCAAGGCGATGGTCAGCTCGATCACGCCCAGCCCGGCGCCAAAATGCCCACCGGTCTGGCCGACCGTGTAGAGCAATTCCAGGCGCAGCTCATCGGCCAGGGTTTCCAGCTCGGCTTCACCCAGTCGACGCAGGCCGTCCGGCGTGGCAGCACGGTCGAGCAGGGGCGTAGACGGGCGTTTGCGGGGAATCTCTTGAAACGTCGTGGGCATCAGGCGAATCGTTATAGGTATAGAAGAGGCGGCAGTTTACCTCAAGCCGTGCAAACTGCCCACGCAGAGGGCCTAACTTGGCCGATATGCGGCGCAAATGGCCGCGGCTGTCAGTGGCGACGTTCGACGATATACCGCGCCAGGTCACGCAGTGGCTCGGCCGCCGCGTCGAAAGGTCGCAGGGCATCCAGGGCCTGGTCGCGCAGCTCGACGGCATACGCCTTGGCGGCTTGCAGCCCCAGCAATGCAGGATAAGTCGGCTTGTCCCGTGCGATATCGGCGCCTTGGCGTTTGCCGAGGGTGGCGGTGTCACTTTCCACGTCGAGAATATCGTCCTGCACCTGGAAGGCCAGGCCGATAGCGCGGGAATAGGTCTGCAGGGCCGCCAATTGCTCGGCGCCGGCGCGGCCACTGGCCAGGGCGCCCAACTGCACGGCCGCCTCAATCAGCGCGCCGGTCTTGTGGCGATGCATGTGTTCCAGGGCTTTTTGATCCAGCTTGAGGCTGACCGAGCCCATGTCGATGGCTTGCCCGCCGACCATGCCAGCCGGGCCTGCGGCGTGGGCCAAGGCGGTGACCATGCGCAGGCGGATCTCGGCGTTGACGCTGCTCAAGCGCGGGTCCAGCAATGCGCTGAACGCCAGGCTCTGCAAGCCGTCACCGGCCAGGATCGCATAGGCTTCATCAAAGGCTTTATGGGTGGTGGGCTGGCCGCGACGCAAATCATCATCGTCCATTGCTGGCAAATCGTCATGCACCAGGGAATAGGCGTGGATCAACTCGACCGCACAGGCCGCACCATTCGCCTCGGCTGCCGGCGCCCCGAGAGCTTCGCAGGCGGCATAGGCCAGCAACGGGCGCACCCGCTTGCCACCATTCATCACGCTGTAGCGCATGGCTTCATAGAGGCGCGTCATTTCCGGGCTTGGCGCAACAAACAGGGGCTCCAGCGCGGCATTCACCCGGGCTTGGCTACTGGCCTGATACGCGCTGATCATTCCGGCTGTTCCGCATCGAAAGGTTCTTCGGCCAACTCCCCGTCACGCTCCAGCAACACCTGGACCTTCTGCTCCGCCTGCGCCAACGCGCTCTGACAGTCGCGGGTCAGGCCGATGCCTTGCTCAAACGCTGTCAACGAGTCTTCCAGCGACAACTCGCCGTTCTCCAGACGCTCGACCAGGGCTTGCAGGTCGGCGAGGGATTGTTCGAAATCGAGTGCAACTTTTTTGCGGGCCATGGCGGCAATTCCGGTAGACGGTAAACCGGCGCGACACTAGCAGACATGGGGGATTGGGGCAAATGAGTGGCGCACACACGAGGATGTGAGCCGATTGATGGGTTTATTCGGCTCACAGAGTCTCAGCTTGCCTTCGTGGCCACCGAGCACTCCCCCTGCGCCGCTTTCAATTGGGCCTCGAAGACCAATAAACCCCGATGCATATTCTGCAATGCCACAATTTGCATGGCTAACGCTTGCTTCTTATTGGCGATGGCTTGGTCAGCCTTGTCCCAAGGAAGCGCATCACCCTCGTACCCCTGCAAAATCTCCTGTAATTCCTTGAGCTTGAACCCCAGTTGTTGCGCGCACTTTATAAACATGAGCCGCTCGACACTCTGCTCGGTATAAATGCGATAACCGCCCCGACGCGCAGGCGCTGGCATCAGCCCGATCGCCTCATAGTGACGAATCGCCTTGATGGTCGTGCCGGACAACTGCGCGGCTTTGCCGATGTACATGAAAATTCCCTTTTTCAAATAGTGCGCCGGCCTGTTTCAGCCACTTGGCCCGCTGCGTCAGCGAAGAGCCCAGCACCGGCCCCAACAGCAGCGTCTTGCCGGTCGTGATACCGCAAAGCGCCAGCGTGGTACGACGCATCTGGTGGATGGCCGGCATGCGATAAACCCAGCGGTAATACCACGGCGGCGTGTCCAGGGTCACTAACAAGTGCGCGGTTCTGCCCTTTAATAACTTGTCTGGGAATGCCTTGCCTGCGCGGTATTTGAAGGCAAAGCCGGGTAGGAAAGCGCGGTCGATAAAGCCCTTCATCAGTGCCGGGACACCGCCCCACCAGACAGGGAACACCCACGCCAGGTGCTCGGCCCAAAGGATGTCGGACTGGGCGCTGAGCAAGTCGGGCTCCAGCGTCTGTGCCTGGGTATAGCCATCATTAAGGACGGGGTCGAACCTGAGATCACCCAGGCGCAGGACGCGGACTTCGTGGCCGGCCGTTTTCGCAGCGTGGATATAGGTGCGCGCGAGGGCGGAACAAAAGCTATCGGAGGACGGGTGGCCGAGAATGACCAAAATGCGCTGACTCATGGTGATAAGTTCTGAGAAAAGGGCATTCAGGGTAGGGGGTGCCGTATAGGGGAGAGTCAAGTGCCAGCAGGACCTTTCTGTGAGGTGCGCAGGACCCTTCCTGAAGTGCTCATGAACGCTTGTGACGGTACTGTGGGCTGGCTAGCCTGCCTTCCCTGACATCAGGGTTCTTCGCCGCGCGATTTCAAGTACAGGCGTGCTTTTGCTAAGGCGTGGTCGGATTCGGAAAATTGTGCAACAGGCTGCTGCACAATTGTCTTGGTGCCATCAAGTCGCGCTTTTGGACAAACTTCCCTGCAGACGAGCAAATCGAGCGAGAGTTGGCGGGGTAGGCAGGGTCTTTTCGATGGTTGAAAAATGTAAGGAAAAATCTCACGCGTGAGCTATTGAGTACCTTGCGGATTGCCTGTAGATTTTCTCACGCGTGAGTTTTTCACAGCGAGGTCAGTACCATGAACAGCAGCTCTCCATCGAGCCCATCAACTGGGCCCGATACCGATTCAACAAGCCTCAAGGGAGAGCGCTTGAAGCCGTCCGCAAAAAAGCCGTCGAGCTTTTACATGAAGCAGATGCGTGCGGGGCTGGCGGCGGCCGGTTATGTGAAACACGAGACTTGGGTGCTTCCCGAAAACCGAAGCCTGCTCAAGCAAATGGAGAAACAGCTACGCCAACCGATCCTGGCTGGCTCATTCATGTCGGAGAATTTCATGAGCGCAGGTACCAACTGGAATATTGATCGTCTCTACAGTGCTCTTCAGGCGCTGGATGACGTGACGTCCAATGACATTACGCTTTCTCTCGTCCAAGGCTCCGAGTCCAGCATCAAGCTGGAGATGAACGACTTTGGTGGCTTGCCGATTTACATCGCGGTGGTGGGCGAGCAAATCATCGTGGATACCGTCCTGGTCGACGCCGAGTCCATCAACGATGTCGCGAAATTCAACGACGCCGTGCTGCGCAGCCGGGAGATGTTCCCGTTGTCGTCCATCGGTATCGAGTCCATGCCGAACGGGCAGGTGGTTTACAACATGTTCGGTGCGCTCAGCTCCGACTCCAGCCTGACCAACATCGTGACCGAGGTGAAAACCCTGGTTGATAACGTGCAGCGCGCCAGCGAAGCCTTCGAACGTTTCTTCATTTAATTATTCGGGAAAATCCAATGACTCAGTCCATCTGGAGCAAATTGTTCACCGCGTTGCGTGGCGGTGCCAGCGAAGTCGGCGAATCGATCGTCGACCAACAGGCCCTGCGCATCCTCGACCAGGAAATTCGCGATGCCGACAGCGCCTTGGCCAACGCCAAGCGTGAATTGGTAAGCATCATGGCCAAGCACAAACTGGCGGCTGATCGCGTTGGCGAGTACGACGCCAAGATCAAAGACCTGGAATCCAAGGCGATGGCCGCTATCCAGGCCAACCGTGAAGACCTCGCCCTGGAAGTGGCCGAAGCCATTTCGACCCTGACCAACGAGCGGGACGTGGAGCAAAAGCAGACCACCGAGTTCGGTGGGTACGCTGAAAGCATGCGCAAAGACATCACCAAGGCCGAGAGCCGCATCAAAAGCCTGCGCCAGCAAGTGGACATGGCCAAGGCTCGCGACAGCGTGCAAAAGGCCCAGGTCAGTGCCTCCATTGCCAGCGGTGGTGCCAACGGCAAGCTGGAAACCGCCGTCGGTACGCTCAACCGCTTGCAGGCCAAGCAGCAGCAACGTGCCGCTGAGCTGCAAGCCCAGGATGAGCTGGCTGATGCGTCAACGGGCACGGACCTGGAGCGCAAACTGCGCGATGCCGGCATCACGCCGAACGAAGGCAGTGCCAATGCGATTCTGGAGCGTCTGAAGCAAAAGTCGGCTGAGTAATCAACGCAGGTCAGTTAAGCCTGCAACTCTGTGGGGAGGGTGCTTGCTCCCGCTGGGCTGCGCAGCAGTCCTGTTTTTGGGGCCGCTTCGCGTCCCAGCGGGAGCAAGCTCCCTCGCCACAGTCGCAGTGCCTTTCTTTTGTATGTTGAGGTCAGGATGAACGCCTTGAAGGGTTTCAAGACAATCGCAGGCCTGGCCCTCTTCATGGTCGCGCTGCAACTGCTCAATGTGGCGACCGGTTACAGCCTCATGGCATTCGGGCTAATCCCGAGAACGGTGCAGGGTCTGTTCGGCATCCTCTCCTCGCCGTTTTTGCACGCCTCCTTCGCCCACCTGAGCGCCAACCTGATTGCCTTTGTGATCCTGGGTTCTCTGGTCATCATCGAAGGGGTCAACCGGTTCATCGCCGTCAGCGCCATCATCATTCTGCTGGGCGGCTTGTTGGTCTGGCTGTTTGGTTTTTCAGGCGTACACGTCGGCGCCAGCGGCTGGGTGTTCGGGCTATGGGCTTATCTGCTGTCTCGCGCCTGGTTCCATAGAAGCTGGGGCAACCTGCTAACAGCCGCTGTCGTGGCTTTGCTGTATGGCGGACTGGTCGTGGGCTTCCTTCCGCGGCAGGGCGTTTCCTTCGAAGGGCATCTGTTTGGTGCGCTCGCCGGATTTATTGCAGCCAAGGTACTTCTATCCACGCCGCGCAGCGGGTTTAATGCCGGGTGAACGCACTTGAGCATCCAGACGCCGAGGCGATGCTGTCGTCAGGATTCAAGTACCCAGGGAGCCAGGGGCCAAATGTCGATTTTCCTACTGTTACGCATGTACGCCTCGTCCCTCTTTCACCGCTTCGGTTGGGCAGGACTGATCGTTGCCTTGGGTGTCCACCTGAGCACGGCTTACCTGGGCCTGGTGTTGCTGGGCGAACAACACCTCACTGCTCCCGCCACGTTTATCTACTTCTATCTCACCACCACACTCACCGTCGGCTATGGCGACCTCGCGCCGCAGACCTCGGCGGGACGAATTTTCGTGGCGGCCTGGGTCATGCTCGGGGGCATTGCGCTGCTCACGGCCGCCATCGGCAAAACCACCAGCAGTGTTATCGATGCATGGAGAAAAGGCATGAAAGGCAAAGGTGATTTCACCGGCAAGGTCGGCCATACCGTGCTGATCGGCTGGGAGGGCGCGTCCAGCGAACGGGTGATTGAGTTGTTGCTGCAAGACGAAACCTCGAACGACAACCTGATCGTGATCTGCGATTGCAGCCTTGAAGAAAACCCGATGCCGGGCAAAGCAGCGTTCATCCGCGGCGAAAGCCTGTCTTCCACCGCACTGTTGCTGCGTGCCGGTGTGCCCGGTGCCGAGCGTGTGCTGGTGCGAACCCTGTCTGATGACCTGACGCTGGCCACCGTGCTGGCGGTGAACCAACTGAGTCCCGTCGGGCATGTGGTCGCCCACTTCAACGAAAGTGAAATCGCTGCACTGGCCAGCTCCTACGCCCCGCGCCTTGAATGCACGTCCAGCATGGCGATCGAAATGCTGGTGCGCGCCTCCCAGGATCCGGGCTCGTCGGTGGTCATCAATGAGTTGCTGTGCGTGGGGCAGGGCGCCACCCAGTACCTGATGAAATTGCCCGATGCCTTTGAGGCAACGTTCGGCGAGCTGTACACGCAGATGAAGGAGCGCCACAACGCCACCCTCATCGGCTATCGCGCCAAAGGCGTTCAGCAGCCGTCGATCAATCCGCCCAGTGCCACACAGGTCAAAGGCGGCGAACTCTTCTACATCGCTTCCACTCGCCTTAAGGAAATCTCCCATGGGATGGCTTAAACAGTTGATGGGGCTTGAGGCCCCAAAAGCCACTACCGACTCGAGCCGAACCGCCAGCCCAAGCCTGCCTGCTACCGGTCCTTTGGGCCTGGCGCCGGGCAAGGGCGTGATGTTTGACACGACCCTGAAATTGCTGCTCGATGAAAAAACCAACGTGGTGATCCCCGGCTCCCAGGAAATCTGGAGCAATGGCACCATCGATCTTGGCCAGTCCACCTGGCTGTCGCGCTATTACATGAACGACGAAGATTATTGGTTGCAGGTGCACACCACCGGCCAGATAGCGGGCCAGGTCGAGTCAGTGATTCTGTTCAACTACCTCAGCTACGTCACCATCAGCAGTGAAGCGGAACTGCGCAGGCTGGCGGGCCCACAGAGCCTGATCGGGCTGCCGACCTACATCCACGACGGCGTCGAGTACTTCCGGGAGTGGGGCAGCGAGGACGGCCAGACCGAATTGGTGGCGATGAGCGAACAGGTCACCAGCCCAGAAGCCACCTACAGCGTCGAGCACCGTTCGATGCTATACGCCCGCGACACCGGCTTGACCGACCGCCGAGAGTTCCTGCTGTTCTCCGTCGAAGAAGATGCCGAAGGCACCATCAGCCTGAGCACATCCCTGGGCATTTCGCTGTACACCACCGACCTGACTACGCTCTAAAAAAAGGAAGCCGTCCATGCTAGAAGCACTCTCCATCTCCCTCAACAAAGCTGCGGTGCTCGGCTTTGTCCTCTACATCCTGGGGGCTGCGGTACTGTTCGCGCTGTTCCAGTTCATCTACACCCGCATCACCCCGCACAAGGAGTTCGAACTGATCCGTGCGGGCAACACCTCCGCAGCGGTCGCCCTGGGCGGTGCCATCGTCGGTTTCGCCATTCCGGCCAGCAATGTGATTGCCTACTCGATCAACGTTCTCGACTTCATCGTCTGGGCCGTGATCGCCGCCGTCGTCCAACTGCTGGCGTTCCTGCTGACCAGCCTGGTGCTCAAAGGCACGTCCGAGCGCATCAAGAAGGGCGAACTGGCGGCCGGTATCTACGTGGCCGCGGTGGCCATCAGCGTCGGCATGCTGAATGCCGCGTGCATGACGCCCACCTCGAACTGATTGCCCACGGAGCTCCCGATGAAACGAAGCAAGTACGTCCAGCTGTCGCTGGCAGCGTCGGTCGCCATGGCGATATCCGGCTGTGGCCCAACGGAAAAAACCTACGACCTGCAAAAGAAGTACAACTTCCAATCGGTACAGCAATGCGCCGATGAAAAACTTCCGGTAGACGTCTGCTCGGACGCCTACATGACGGCCATGGCCGAGCATCGCCGCATTGCGCCGGTGTATGACAGCCAGACCGATTGCGACGCCGACTTTGTCGCTGACTGGTGCCAGCAAGACTCCACCGGCAAATTCATCCCGCGCTTGGGCGGTTTCGAACTGACCGCCGAAGGCCAGGTGACCCAATCCCAGGTCGACGCTGCCAATGCGCAAGCGGCCAACGCTCAGGCCAGCGGCGGCGGCTCAGGCTTCTCCACCAGCAGCCTGCTGACCGGCTTGCTGATCGGCAACATGCTGAGCAACAACCGCAACAGCTACCGTTCGGAACCGGTGTACCGCTATCGCGATGATCGCGGCAACTACGGTAATTCGACGCTCAACCAGCGCGTGTCCAATGGCGCGACCTTTGGCCGTTCCAATCAGGCCCGGTACGGCAGCAGCAATTACACCAACACGCTGCGCTCTTCACCTAAGTCGAGCTCGGTTTCATCGGCCACCTCCCGCGGCGGCTTCGGCAGCAAAGCCAGCGCACGCAGCGGCTGGGGCGGCGGGTCGAGCAGCTAAGGACACCGGCCATGAAGAAGATCCAATGCGCAGAGCGTCATGACTGGAAACACACAGCCGAGAGTCTTGGCTTCCTGTTCCATACCATCGACGACGAACCTTACTGGGACGAAAGCGCGTACTACCAGTTCACGCTCAAGCAAATCGAGCGCGACCTCGAAGACCCGACCACCGAGCTCCATGACATGTGCATGGACCTCGTCGCCCGCGTGGTCCACAGCGAAGAACTGCTTGAACGCCTGAGCATCCCCGCGCCTTTCTACGACATGATCCGAACCTCATGGCTCGAAGGTCACCCGCACCTGTACGGGCGCATGGACTTCTCCTACAACGGCAGCGGGCCCGCCAAGTTGCTGGAGCTCAACTACGACACCCCCACCAGCCTCTATGAAGCAGCCGCGTTTCAGTGGGGCTGGCTGGAACAATGCATCGAGCGCGGCCTGCTGCCCAAGCACGCCGACCAGTTCAATAGCATCGACACCAAACTGCACCAGGCCTTCGCCCAACTGCAGGTCAACCAGCCGTTCTACTTCGCCTCGATGAAAGACTCCATCGAAGACAAAGGCACCACCGACTACCTGCGTCTGGTTGCCGAAAAAGTCGGCATCGAATCGCGCCACATCGACGTCGAAGACATCGGCCTGACCAGCGAAGGCCGCTTCGTCGACCTTGAAGATCGCTGGATCCCCCACCTGTTCAAACTGCACGCCTGGGAGTTCATCTTCCACGAGCCCTTTGGTGCCGCGATTGCCAAGAGCGACACGCAGTTCTTCGAACCCGCGTGGAAATCGATCCTCTCCAACAAAGGCATCCTGCCGCTGCTGTGGGAATTCAACCAAGGCCACCCCAACCTGCTCGCGTCCCACCTGGACACCGACCCAGGCAAGGCCGTGCCAAAAGGCTGGGTGCGCAAGCCGTTCTTCTCCCGGGAAGGCGCCAACATCGAACTACAAACCGCCGACGGCCTGATCGTAAAAGAAGACGGCCCCTACACGGATGCGCCATTCATCCTTCAGGAGTTCGCACCGCTGCCAAAATTTGGGGACAGCTACACGCTGATCGGCTCCTGGGTCATTGGCGACCAGGCGGCGGGGATTGGGGTGCGAGAGGACAATAGCTTGATCACCAAGGACTCAAGCCGGTTTCTGCCGCACTTGATCCTGGATTAAGGAAGTTGATCGTTCCCACGCTCCGCTTGATCGTTCCCACGCTCCGCGTGGTAATGCATCCAGTGACGCTCCGCGTCACCCACACGCATCTCAATCTACGCCCATAAAAAAGCCTGCCTTTTCAGGCAGGCTCAATACGGAGCATGGCAGTCTTAGCTCTGGCGAGCAGACAGGGCCGAGTAGCTGTTCATCAAATTGCGATAGTTAGGAATCCGCTGGGACAACAGATTCCCCAGCCCTTCGATGTCGTTGCGCCAGTCGCGGTGCAACTCACACGCCACCGAGAACCAGTTCATCAACTGTGCACCGGCCTGTGTCATCCGGCTCCACGCCGCCTGCTGCACCGTGGTGTTGAACGTGCCCGACGCATCCGTCACCACAAACACCTCAAACCCTTCTGCCAGCGCCGACAATGTCGGGAACGCCACACACACATCCGTCACCACACCGGCAATGATGATCTGCTTACGCCCGGTGGCCTTGATCGCCTTGACGAAATCCTCGTTGTCCCAGGCATTGATCTGACCAGGGCGAGCGATATGCGGCGCGTCCGGGAACATCTCCTTCAACTCCGGCACCAGCGGGCCGTTAGGGCCTTGCTCGAAACTGGTAGTGAGGATGGTCGGCAAGTTGAAGAACTTGGCCAGGTCAGCCAGGGCCAGCACGTTGTTCTTGAACTCGTTGGGCGAGAAGTCCTGCACCAGGGAGATCAGGCCGGTCTGGTGATCGACCAGCAGAACAATGGCGTCGTCTTTGTTCAAGCGGTTGTAGGTTGCAGTGCTCATGGTTGAATCCTTTTTTGTTTAGGTTGGTTGGGCGTTGCGTTCAACATGGGCACAGATTAATGGGTAGATCAGGAGGGATAAATCGGATGAAAGGAGTCTTACTGTCAACTTAAATAGGACAATTGCTAGCGAGCGATTGGAAGCCACGTACTGCTGCGCATAACGCGAATGAATTACCTGATTTTGAGTAGCCAGCAGGTTCGATCCCTTTCATTTGCAGGACGTTTCCGAGAGAATCCCAACCGCTTGCGCCAGTGGAATTGGGTGACTAGGCTGCTGACCGTCACTGCTAATTCAGTGATCGGGTTTAGTCGCCCGGACCTCGCTAGGCGCACGCGCCATCCCAAAGACAGGTGTCTTCTTGCCTGCACTTTATGGTGGCTGTGCGCAGGGCACCCTCGGGTGCGCCGGTGCCTAGCGGCCGGTCGACTAACCTGCGTACAGCCGCCACCTCTGCTCGTTTAGTCGCGAAAGGACGGTGGTAGTCACTTACTGCTAGGAGTTTTGCTATGGATAACGTTCGTTCAGATACGCTGTCGTCACACCCGACCAACCCATTCACGGTCAATGAAGAACTGAGCTTCGAGGATGCCTGGGTGCAGGTGGCTGAGCTGCTGCATTGTGCGCTGGCTACGTCGCAGGTGATCGGCGAGTCAGTGGCTGCACCACAGAGGGCGGTAATGCACTTGGTGGAGATGGCGAAGATGGTGGCGGATAGGGCTGTGGAGTGTTTGCAGGCTAGGTGATACAACGTCGCCTGTTCGGTTGTTATCGTCCAGGCGACTCATTCACGATTTCATTAATTTCGGCTCAGAAATAGGGCTTGAATTCGTTGCTGTCGCGAATCAGCAACTGCATCAGCTTTGGATGAATGAACAGTTTTTCCTTTCCGACCTGAACCTCTTGCAGAACATCAATGGAGACCAGCTCTTTGAGGTGGCGAGAAGCAGCCTGGCGCTGAGCGATCTGCTTGTCGACGACGTTGCTAATACGGCAATAGGGCTGCTCAAAAATCACGTCCACCAATTCGCGTGAATAGGTTTTCGGCAGACGCTCGCGAACAAATTGGCTGGTGTGTTCGGACAGGCTGCGAATGGCGGCAATTTTGGCGCTGGTCCAGCGAGCGGTTTCTTCCACCGCAGTGAGCATGTACAGCAGCCAGGGCTCCCAGGCCTGTTCGCGTGTGACATCAAGCAGTAGTCGATAATAATCGGCTCTATGCGCAATGATGAAATGACTAAGGTAGAGAATCGGAAGATTCAACAGACCTTCCTGGATCAGATACAGGGTGTTTAGCACACGCCCGGTACGACCATTGCCGTCTGTGAATGGATGAATAGCCTCGAACTGATAGTGCCCGACAGCCATGCGAACCAGCGGGTCGAGGTCTGTCTCGTTGTGTAGAAAACGTTCCCAGTTGGCGAGCAAGTCGCGTAAGCGATCTTCGCCCTCTGGTGGGGTATAGATAATTTCTCCGGTCCGATCATTGGCTAGCTGGACGCCAGGTACTCGACGGATGTCCATGTTTACACCCTTGAGCGTGCTACAGATCTCTACTGCTGTGCCGGTAGAGAGTGGACGTTCAGCCAGCGACTGGAAACCGTTATGTAGAGCCTTGCGGTACCGGAGGGCTTCTTTGGTCGCGGGATCTGCATGATTGGCGCCATCCTGGGCATGCTGAAAGAGTAAATCTGTAGTAGTGACAATACTTTCGATCTCGGAGCTGTCCTTGGCTTCCAGCAGCGGGATCGTATTGATCAGCATCGTTTGGTTAGGAATCAGCTCGGCTGCTTGTTTCAATTCGGCCAAGGCTGCTCGAGCTTCGATGCAGCGTTTGAGGACTGCTCGGGTTTCCAGTTCTGCCTTTGGTGGCAAGGGTGGAAGCTGGTTATAGGGTCTATCCGCCTGCCAAGGCCGCTGGGGGTTTGTCACGGGCGCACGCTCACTCACTAGGACGTCCAATTAAAGGTGAGGCCGCTTTTATAAGCGCCCTTGTCATGTCGCTAGTGTAAACCCGCGTGCATAACGTGTCGTTGTTTTTGTGTTTTTGCGACATGTTTCATCCTCGTGTCGCTGTTGGCGACATGTTGGATGCTCAACCAATCAACGATTGCATGCAGCCTCCGCATACGAAGGGCCATTTGTCGTGATAGCCTAAGAGGAACGCCAGCAGACCCTTACTACCGTTCGGGCGCAACCTCAGCTTCCACCTAGGCATTGAGACAAAGACTCTTATGGAATGGACTACTGCTATTTCACTTGCGGCCCGCATTGGCAAAAAAAGCTACGACAATCGTTATACAATCCAGAAATATTTGACGCAACTAAAGGCTTTTATGGACCTTGGCGCAACCCAAATAGTGGTAACTGGCCATGCTGGTGCGGGCAAGACCCTGCTCACATCCCAAATGCATGGGCGAGCACGTGAACTTGGGTTGGAGCAACCCTTGGAGTCGCTGGACGTTGAAGTTGCCGCAGTCTCAGCCGGATCTTGGGCAAAGCTAGTCAGGGTTCTTCCGGGTCAAGATGGTTATCGATCGAAAGGCGCGATTGAGTCCTTTCAGGACAATAAACAACTCGAAGGTGCAATCCACGTAGTGGATTTTGGTTATGTGGCTCCTCGCGATTCGGTTTTAATAAAGACGCTGATAAATACTGATGGATTAACGACAATCGAAAAGTTGCGCCAGCGTAATCTTCGGCTGGAATTAGAAGATCTGCGGGTTTTCTTGAGCGACATTAGAAGAATGTGGTCAACATGTTCTAAGCCTAAATGGATAGTGATCGCCGTTAATAAAGTCGACCTCTTTGCTAATGAGCGAGACGATGCACTGGCACATTACCACCCGGCTGGTACAAGTGACTTCAGTCGTATGCTCTCCGAATTTCAGCGAGATCTTGGGGCTCAGAATATTGGAATATATGTACTTCAGGTGTGCGCCTACGAGAAAGACTTCAAATGGAATGGTGAAGTGGCAACTTCCTCGCTCGAGCGTCAGGAGCAAGATAAGATCCTGCTCGAGTTTACTAAGAGCGTTGCTACAATATCGACGGCCCACTCATGAACCCTTTAGGCTCCGCGTCTGAGCGTCTTGTCGAAGAGTTGAATGAGCTAGTGGCGCTCGCAGAGCAATCTGCAAAAGCAATTGATGAGTTAGTTGAAAGGCTCGACGCGGCTCGTTTGAAAGTTCTGCTTAACTCTGCTGTGCTCTATGCTTTACTTATATCTTTGGGCTATTTTGCACTGTATTCTGGAAACGATTTCGTAATTTCCGGCACTTGGAGGGTCGTCAGCACTGCACTCGGATTAGTTTTCGTGTGCGGCTCACTATCTCTGCTCTATAGCTATTTTCTGCGAATGCGAAAAATCAAGCGCGACTTACGCGTCGAGCAAGATATTCACGATCGATTGATGGGGCTCATTGACGGTCAGAAGCGTCGTTTGGACGCTGATGATTTTTTTTCACCTGTAGCTGAAGCAACCTTTTCTATTCGTTTGAAGCGTCTGGATAGAACTGACCGGAAGTTAACATAGCCGCCCTCAGTGCCTTCTTAAGCGACGTAGTATTAAGAAGGCACTACTGCTTGATCAAGGCACAGCTATCAGATGCTCTCGTGCCGGCCGATTAGAGAGCCACTCTGTAAGCCCAGGAGCGTCGGCTCGCACGTTAACCAGGGCTTCAGCGGCTTGAGCTCTCCATGCTAGGTCTCCCGGCTCTGTGAAGTTGCGCCGTAGCTCTCGAATGTTACTAAGAGCCACTTCAGACCATGACAGAAAATCTTTCAAACTCCAATGAGCTACGCGGCCAAGATGAGGGATAGCACCCTGTTTAGCTTTCGTAGCAGGAGTTATAAGTACAGGGTATATAGATGCTGTAGCGGCCCCAGCCACATGCTCTCGTAGCCAGTCGGGATGCGAGGCGGCCTGCCTAGCCTTGGTTGCATCAATGGTGCTGCCTTCGCCTTTTGCATTTGCGTGATCCTCAAAAACGATAGCGATACTGCCAATAATCCACCATGGATCTGGTGAGGCATCGACTTCTTTCTTCCCTGCGTTAAAGCCTAGGTGCTGCCCTAAGAGTACTTGTGCTTGCTCAAACGTTCCTGCTGCCTGCAGCCCCACTCTAATTCGCTTCTCAAAGGCCGAAAATGTCCTATTGTGAAGAGTTCCAAGATTGGCGAGATGAGTCTCCAATTGCTCGACTTGTAGCTGTACAACTGCGTGGTTTGAATCGATAACAGAAGGCTCCGTTTTGGATCCTCGTGCAAGAGCAATGAGCCACGGGATACCGGCTGCCGATTCCTTTGCCTTCTTGAATTGCTGTTTGGCATTGCCATCGAAGCCGGGCTCACCTTCTGACGAGGCGCGCTCTGCAGCGCTCCCAGCGAGGTAATGCCAGAGAGCACGATAACCTCGTAGACCCGCATCACTTAGGCCGCCTAGAACCTCGCGTGCAGCTTCATACGCGCTTACGTAATCCTCATTCCAGATCGCGGCTTGCCATGCGATTTCATTTGGAACGATGGCAGCTAGTTGGTCCATTGCTGGGAACTCCAACTGAGACACGCTTTCTCGCATTTCGAGTATGCTTTGGTTGGCTTCCTCCCATGCCTCTTCATGCTCGAGAAAAATGTCGAAGTTGTCTAGTATCTCGGCAGCCGTGATACTGGAGGACTGCTCTATACCAAACTCAAGCTCTGCCTGTAGTTCTGGATGCAAATAACTGCGTCGCTTCCGGTCCGTGAGATAGGCTGGGAGATCTTCTCCTGTCACAATCACGGCCGAGTAATCGTTAAGTCCTCTGGTGCAGCGTCCGATTGCTTGGAGCACCCTTGTTTGAACGCGCTCATTGAATAGGAGATTTGCCCCCATTCGATTCATGAGGAAGCGTTCTTGTAGATTTGTGGCACGTGGTAGGCCTTCGACAAAGAGTAGGCGGCAGTCATCATCCGGAAAGTCAATGCCGTCGTACCTATTTGCTACCACCGCAACGGCTGGACTACTGTTGGTAAACGCCGTTTTGCTCTCTTCCAGATCGTCAGCACGGAACACCTTGTAGCGGAGTGACGCTTTTACGTCCTTTGCGATCTCTTCCGCACTGCCGGCACTAGGAGTTAGCACCAGGCTACGCCCTGCTTCTTTCATAAGTTTACGTCGGAGCCCTAGGCAGTCCTCCTGGTCTAGTGACATCTCTGGGAACACGAAGAATCGACGTCCAATGCCTTGTCGATCCCATCCGTCGGGGATCTGCAGGCGCTTTATGTTGTTGCGCCCTGTTAGCCGTTCTAGATCGCCTCCAGCTCCGAGTGTTGCCGACATGAAGATACGCTGTGTTGCGCCTGAGAATGGCTTGTGTGTCCAAGTGGGCGGGATCAGTGGGCGGAGCAATACCTCTGTGGCGGATAGGTAGAGTTGGCATCCTTGCAGGTGGTCTCCAATCATCCGCCACACGAATTTGTGGTCGCCATTACCAACGTTCTCGGCGATTGCAGTGCGCAACTCGTTGGCAATCTCATCCATTTGGTGAGTGGGGATTTTATCCACCCAATTAATGTCGTCCATGCTGTTCCAATTGCCGGTTAGGCGCGCGTAGCTTTGATCTGAGATGACGCTCCTCAGAACGCTAACCACTGATTGGAACAGCGTCGGATCTTCGGAGCGTTGGATACGCATCGTCCACTGGCTAGCAATGTAGTTCTCCGCCGCATGTGCATCGTCAATGATGATGATGTCTGGGGCTTCAAAAAAAGGGTTCACGTTGAAGAGGCTATTGTACGTGGTCACTGCAACGCGCTGGCCACTAAGGTAGGCTGCCTTCGCTTCAGGCGTATAACGCTTTACCTGTCCTGTGAATGCCTCGACCGTTAGGCCGTACTTCGTTGAGGCTTCCTCGACAACCTGATTTACCAGTTGTCGAGTGGGGCAGAGGTAGACAACCCGCTCTTTGAACCTACGTCGCCGCCATTCAGCAAGTAGGAGCCCGACAAGAGTCTTCCCGCTGCCAGTCGGTAGCTGCAATGCAACGTCGCTGACATTAACTGCGTCCGAAACGTACGTCCTAAGTATCTGGCCTTGATGATCGTACAGGCTTGGATGTTTGCGACGAGGAAGGTCACGAAATAGCCGATCCGGGCTTTCTGGAGCGGGGGTTTGAGTTGGGTTTTTTTTAAACGCCATGATATTTGGGCCCTAGTGCAGCGAAACGTGTTGCTGAAGAAGCGGCGCTGCATACGCTGGAAGGAGCCCGTGTTTCGGGCTGAGTACGTGAGGTCACGGTACTGATGGGGCGCATCCAGGCGCAAACAGCTGGTCCTTCAGCCTGCGCGAACCACCTGAGCGCGCTAGCATCCGGCTACCCATTGCCGTTAGTAATGGCTTGACGCTATCAAAAATGCGCTGCTCTGTCACTTACAGGGTTAAGCCCTATCCAGCCTTGTTTGAAGTTGCAAAGGCAGCGTCGTAGGTTCATTGCTGGGTAGAGGGCAAATGTGGCTGAGGAGTATGGGCTGGAGTGCTGAAACCAGCCCAGAGTCCATTTTACGCGGGGTTTAGGCATTAAAAAGCCGGCTTGTGGCCGGCTTCTCGGGGACTGCCTCAGCTTGTTTTTGACAAACCTCACCAGCCTTCAAATCGCTCAGCCCACATTGCGTCAGGCTGAATAGTAGGGGCATCCGCGGGAACTCCTCCGCTTCGCCGGCAGGGAATCAGCTAAAAGCGACCCCTGCCAAATGTGCGGCGCATGATACCCACATTCACCTCAGTTGCCCACCTCCGGTTCCGATTTAGAGCCTTCCCAGCCCAGCAGGTGTTCATCCAGTGGCACCGGTGGGCGGCGGTTGTTGAGGGTGGACCACCAGAATACCCAGCCGACGATCTTGAAGCTTTGTTCGAAGCGTTCCTCATGGTTGAGGTATTCGTCCGGGTGTTCGCTGGCGTTGTGGCTGCGCATGCGCAGGCCGCCGCCGGGGCGGTTGTAGAGGTACTTGATGCGCAGCATGCCGTCGTGTTCGACGGCGTAGATTTCACCGTCGATGATTTGGGTGCGGCCTCGGTCGATGGCGAGGGTGGCGCCTTGTTGGATGATGTCGATCATGCTGTTGTCGACCATGTAGGCGCCTATCGCGCGGTCGGGGTTGACGTTGAGGGTTTCCAGATTATGCAGGGAGACGCGGATGCGTTCGGTTGAGGTGAAGGTGGGGTGGAGAGGAATCTCCACGTCGGTTTTTTCCGGGCGGCAGGCGGGGCCTGTAAGGTATTTGCCTGTGTCTTCGCGGGTAGTTGCAATCCTTGCGATGGGGCCTTCCAACAGGTAGTTGGCAGGCGGGTGCTTGGGACCTTTACCGTCGCTTAACCAGCGACTTGAGACGCACAGCAATTCTGCGATCTCGTTGAGTCGGCCCATGGGGACGCCGCGTTTGAACCAGTTGTTCACGTGCTGAGGCGTGACGCCGCGGTTCTTGGCGAAGTCGGAGGCGGAAAGATGAACTTCCCGTAGTAGTGCTTTTAAACGATCACCTGATGTATTCATAAACGCAGAGTTTACTGGCCGGAAAGTCCCATCAAATAAACCATGCGTTGATTTGCCGTTGTAGGATCTGGCTTAGTTATGGCTTGATCTTTCATGTATGCAACTTGGTTAAACGCTGCAACTAAACATTGAACTTGATGTTTAGTCTGGCCCATAAAAAAGCCCCGAATTAACGGGGCTTTTTATTTGCCGTGGCACTGAGGTGCGGGTATCAGCCTTTGTAGGCAGCAACCGACTTCATGATCTCGGCGCGGGCGGCGTCTGCGTTGCCCCAACCGTCGATCTTCACCCATTTGCCTTTTTCGAGGTCTTTGTAGTTCTCGAAGAAGTGCTTGATCTGTTCCAGCAGCAGTGGCGGCAGGTCGGTGTATTCCTTCACGTCCACGTACAGCTGGGACAGCTTGTCGTGTGGCACTGCGATGACTTTGGCATCGCCGCCGCCGTCGTCGGTCATGTTCAGGATGCCGACTGGGCGGGCGCGGATAACCGAGCCTGGGGTGACCGGGTAAGGGGTCACGACCAGCACGTCGAGGGGGTCACCGTCGTCAGCCAGGGTGTTGGGGATGAAACCGTAGTTGGCCGGGTAGAACATCGGGGTGGCCATGAAACGGTCAACGAACAGGCAGTCGCTGTCTTTGTCGATTTCGTATTTGATCGGCGCGTGGTTGGCCGGAATTTCGATGGCGACGTAGATGTCGTTCGGCAGGTCTTTGCCAGCCGGAATCTTGCTGTAGCTCATTGGGCGTTGCCCCCGTTAGTTGGCCATGTGACATGGCCGGATTGGCCTAAAAGTGGCGGCGATTATAGGCATATTCTGACGCCTATGCCATGCGCCAAGCGTCGTACGGTCATTCGCCCTGTGGCGAGTAGCGCGGGTCGCTGGCTTGCAGTTGAGTCAGGCGGGCCAGGGGATCCTGGCGATAAAAGCGGCTGAGTTGGGCGTACACCTGTGGATAACTGTTGACCAGTAAATCCGGGGCGCTGAAGAAATATTCACTGGTGACGGCAAAGAACTCCGCCGGGTTTTCCGCAGCGTAAGGGTCTATCTCGGTCTCGGCGTCTGGGTTGGCGTCCAACTGGCGATTGAGGTCATCGAAGGCGCCTTGCATGACGCTGGCCCAGTCCTGCACGCGCATGTCATGGTGCAGAGGCGGCAGGCCGTTGGCGTCGCCGTTGAGCATGTCCAGCTTGTGCGCCAGCTCGTGGATGACCAGGTTGTAGCCTTCCCATTGGCCGCTGGCGAGCACACCAGGCCAGGCGAGAATCACCGGGCCTTGTTGCCAGGCTTCGCCGCTGTGTTCGCCGTCCCATTCGTGCTCCACGCCACTGGCATCGCGATGGCGTTGCGGGCTGAGGAAGTCGTCGGGGTACAACACGATCTCATGGAAGCCCTGGTACCAGTCGAGGTCGCCCAGGTTCATCAGCGGCAATTGCGCCTGGGCGGCGAGCAGCAGGCGTTGTTCCTGGTGCAGTTCGACGCCGGGCAGGGCGGTGAGGTGTTTTTCGCTGAGAAACACCACGCAGGCTTCGCGCAGCCACTGGTCTTGCTCCGGCGTGATGCCGTCGAGGAAGGTCAGGTGGTGGCGCACCCGTTGCCAGGTGTCATCGGCAATCGGGTGCTTGGCCAGCAGGCGCCGGCGACGCCAGGCGCTGAGGGCCCACACGGGCGGTCAGTGCGGGTTGGCTTCGGAGGACGTGCGGCCAAAGCGGCTGCGCACTACGCCAATAATCATCGGCACCAGTGACAGCAGGATGATGAACACCACCAGCAGCGACAGGTTCTTCTTGATAAAAGGCACGTTGCCGAAGAAGTAACCCAAGGTCACCAGGCCACCGACCCACAGGATGGTGCCCAGTACGCTGAAGCCGAAGAAGCGCGGGTACGGCATCTTGGCCACGCCCGCGACGAACGGCGCGAAGGTACGCAGGATCGGCAGGAAGCGCGCCAGGGTCACGGTCTTGCCGCCGTGCTTGTCGTAGAAGTCGTGGGTTTTTTGCAGGTAGTCGCGGCGGAAGATCTTGGAGTTCGGGTTGCTGAACAAGCGCTCGCCCGCCGTTCGTCCGATCACGTAGTTGGTGCTATCGCCGAGGATGGCCGCCAGCATCAGCAGGCCGGCCAGCAGGACTGGGTCCATACCGCCGCCAGCCGCTACAGCACCGGCGATGAACAGCAAGGAGTCGCCCGGCAGGAAAGGCATGACCACCAGGCCGGTTTCGCAAAAAATCACCAGGAACAGAATGGCGTAGATCCACGGACCGTAATTGGTTACCAGCATGTCGAGGTAGACGTCGAGATGCAGGATAAGGTCGAGCGGGTTGAAATCCATGGATGGCACCTGTGTGAATAGCCCGACTCAGCGGGCTTGTGCGGAAGCTCAGGCAATAAGGCTACAAGTAATTGTCGCGGTTCTTACAACCCTGAAAGGTCGGCATTATACGGATTGAGAGGTGAAAAGCGTGTGGCTTTTGTAGCGGGGAGTGTCGCGAAATTGTGAAGGGGTTGGGCTTCAAGCCAGTCGCCGGATCCAATGTGGGAGCTGGCTTGCCCGCGATAGCGGTGGGTCAGTATGAGAAATGCTCGCTGACACTCCGCCATCGCAGGCAAGCCAGCTCCCACAAGGATAGTGCGGTGTCTGGCTGACTGGTTTTCAGTCTTCGTTGATCGGCAACACGTAGTTTTTGAATTCGGTGTCTTCGCGAAACCCAATTGATTCATAGGTCTTCTGCGCCACGTCGTTATCGCTGCTGGTCGATACCCGCAACCGTACAGCGTGGGTGTCCTTGGCCATTTTCTTGGCCGTGCGCATCAGGTTGTCGGCCACCAGTTGCCGGCGTGCGTCCTCGGCCACATAGATGTCGTTGAGGATCCACACTCGCTTGAGCGACAACGAAGAAAAACTCGGATACAGCTGGCAAAACCCCAGCAGCCGCTTGTCGTCATCGTCGGCCAGGGCCAGGTAGATCACCGACTCCTTGCGCCGCAGGCGCTTCTCCAGGAAGGCCCGTGACGAGTCCGGGAACGGCAAGGCCCCGTAGAACTCGCGGTATTTGACGAACAACGGGGTCAACAGGTCCAGGTGTTCCAGGGTCGCTTGAGTAATCCGCATGCCAGGCCTCAACTTCCAAATGGGGTATGACCACACGAGCGGCCGTGACTCGATGCTGCCTAATGACGCCAAAAAGCGCAATCGTGCCGCTAGCGGTCATCTGCCGGGCTGAGCAGGAAATTGCCCTTCATCAGGTCCGGGTCGTCGGATTCGAGGGTCTGAACCTGTGCCTCATCCTTGAGATTGACCCCCGACAACTGCCGGCGACACGCCTCTCGCATCAAGTACAGCAGGCGATGGGCCGCCATGCCATAACTCAAGCCCTCCAGCCGCACATTGGAGATGCAGTTGCGATAGGCATCGGTGAGGCCGACCTTGGGGTTGTAGGTGAAATACAGGCCCAGGCTGTCCGGCGAGCTGAGCCCCGGTCGTTCGCCGATCAGGATCACCACCATCTTGGCGCCCAGTAGCTGCCCGATTTCATCGGCCACCGCCACGCGGCCTTGCTCCACCAGGATCACCGGTGACAAGGACCAGCCTTCGACGTGGGTCTGTTCTTCCAGGCGCGCCAGAAACGGCGCTGTATGTTTATGCACGGCCAGTGCCGACAGGCCATCGGCCACCACGATGGCCAAGTCCACGCCACCGGGCTGGGCCAGGGCGTAGTCGCGCAGCGTTTGCGCCGACTCATCGCTCAGGCGTCGCCCAAGGTCCGGGCGTTGCAGGTAGATGTGCCGGTCCGTGGCGGCGCTGTGCAACAACAGGCTGTCTCGGCCACGTTCGGCCAGTTGGTGGCTGAGCCCGGCGTGATCGAAGGGCAGGTGCACCGCGTCCCGCGCCTGGGCGTGGGCAAACTGGAAGTCCAGTTGGGCGCTGGTGGGAAGGCTGGTGCCGGTGCGGCCCAGGGCAATACGCGCCGGGGTCAGGCGGCGCAGTTCCAGCCACGGGTTGTCAGGCAATTCTGGTTGCACAGTCGGCTCCTTCATCCCAATTGCGCCAAGGCGTGACGAAAGGCCGGTGGCAGGCTGTTGCCAAAGTGCACCTTGCCATCGGCCTGCGTGAAGATGCCCATTTTCGCCAGCCACTGCTCGAACTCCGGCGCCGGTTTTAAACCCAATGTTTGCCGCGCGTACAGAGCGTCGTGGAACGAGGTGGTCTGGTAGTTGAGCATGATGTCGTCGGAGCCGGGGATGCCCATGATGAAGTTGATGCCGGCCACACCGAGCAGGGTCAGCAGGGTGTCCATGTCGTCCTGGTCGGCTTCGGCGTGGTTGGTGTAGCAGATATCGCAACCCATGGGCACGCCGAGCAGTTTGCCGCAGAAGTGGTCTTCCAGGCCGGCGCGGATAATCTGCTTGCCGTTGTACAGGTACTCCGGGCCGATAAAACCGACCACGGTGTTCACCAGAAACGGCTTGAAGTGCCGCGCCACGGCGTAGGCACGGGTTTCACAGGTTTGCTGGTCGACGCCAAAGTGCGCATTGGCCGACAAGGCGCTGCCCTGGCCGGTTTCGAAGTACATCAGGTTCTGGCCCAGGGTGCCGCGCTTGAGGCTCAAGCCGGCGTCGTAACCTTCCTGCAGCACGTTCAGGTTGATCCCGAAACTGGCATTGGCCGCTTCGGTACCGGCAATTGACTGAAACACCAGGTCCAGTGGTACGCCGCGGTTGATCGCTTCGATGGAGGTGGTGACGTGGGTGAGCACGCAGGCCTGGGTGGGGATTTCGTAGCGCTGGATGATCGCGTCCAGCATCTCCAGCATGGCGCAGATCGAGGCGATGCTGTCGGTGGCCGGGTTGATGCCGATCATGGCGTCGCCGTTGCCGTACAGCAGGCCGTCGAGAATGCTCGCGGCGATGCCGGCCGGTTCGTCGGTGGGGTGGTTGGGCTGCAAGCGCGTGGACAAGCGCCCGCGCAGGCCCAGGGTGCCGCGAAACTGGGTGACCACGCGGATCTTCTGCGCCACCAGCACCAGGTCTTGCACGCGCATGATCTTGGACACGGCCGCGGCCATTTCCGGTGTCAGCCCTGGCGCCAATGCGCGTAGGGCCTGTTCATCGGCCGCGTCGCTGAGCAGCCAGTCGCGCAGGCCGCCGACAGTGAGGTGGCTGACCGCTGCAAACGCCTGTTTATCGTGGGTGTCGATGATCAGCCGGGTGACTTCATCGCTTTCATAAGGAATCAGTGCTTCTTGCAGGAAGTGCTTGAGCGGGATATTTGCCAGCGCCATCTGCGCCGCCACACGTTCGCCGTCATTCTGGGCGGCGACACCGGCGAGGAAGTCCCCGGAGCGTGCGGGGCTGGCCTTGGCCATCACGTCCTTGAGGCTGTCGAAGCGGTAGGTTTGAGCACCCACCGCGTGGGAAAAGCTTGCCATACAGTGTCTCCTTGATGACGCGGGCCTGGCGTGGGCAAGGCACCGCGTCGAGGTTTTCGGCAGTTAGTGCAGAGCGGCCTCTGCGGCCTGGATCGCCGCGAATTCCTCTTCCGGCGTGCCCGCTACCAAGTGATGCCGGCTGTAGAAAGCAAAGTAAGCAATTAATACTCCATAGATGATCGCCGCGCCAATCACCACGCGCGGGTCCACCAGAAAGCCCGCCACCACGGCCACGCAAGCCAGTACCAGTGCCACGCCTGAAGTGAAAATGCCCCCCGGCGTGCGGTATGGCCGCTCCATTTTAGGGCGACGGATGCGCAGGGTGATGTGGGCGGCCATCATCAATACGTAGGAAATCGTGGCGCCAAACACCGCCACCAGGATCAGCAAGTCACCCTGGCCGGTCAGCGACAGGCCAAAGCCGATAATCCCGGGGATCACCAGTGCCAATACTGGCGCCTTGCTCTTGTTGGTCTCGGACAATTTGCGCGGCAAGTAACCGGCACGGGACAAGGCAAAGATCTGCCGCGAATAGGCGTAGATAATCGAGAAAAAGCTCGCGATCAAACCGGCCAGGCCGACCAGGTTGACGAAGCTGCCCATCCAGGTGGAACCGCCGTAGGACAACGCCAAGGCTTCAACCAGCGGGTTGCCGGATTTGATCAGCGCGTAAGTCCCCGCACCGCCCGGCGCGATCACCAGGATCAACAGGGCAAAACTGGTCAGCACCACAATCGCGCCGATCAGCCCGCGAGGGAGGTCGCGCTTGGGGTTCTTGGTTTCTTCAGCGGCCAGCGGCACGCCTTCCACCGCCAGGAAAAACCAGATGGCATAAGGGATCGCAGCCCACACGCCGACGTAGCCGAACGGCAGGAAGCTGCTGGCGCCCTTGGCCTCGGTCACGGGTATATCCAACAGGTTAGCGACGTTGAAGTGCGGCACCATCGACACCAGGAACACGCCCAGGGCAATCGCGGCGACAGCGGTGATCACGAACATCAGCTTCAAGGCTTCGCCCACACCAAAGATGTGGATGCCAATAAAGATGATGTAGAACGCCAGGTAGATCATCCAGCCGCCAATGCCGAACAACGACTCGCAATAGGCGCCGATAAACACTGCGATGGCGGCGGGGGCGATGGCGTATTCGATAAGGATGGCAGTACCCGTGAGGAACCCGCCCCAAGGGCCGAATGCGCTGCGAGCAAAACCGTAGCCACCGCCAGCAGTGGGGATCATGGAGGACAACTCGGCCAGGGAAAAGCACATGCACAGGTACATGGTGGCCATCAGCAAAGTGGCGAGGAACATGCCGCCCCAGCCGCCTTGGGCCAGGCCGAAGTTCCAGCCGGCGTAATCGCCGGAAATAACATAGGCGACGCCAAGGCCAACCAGTAGTACCCAGCCGGCGGCGCCTTTTTTCAGTTCGCGTTGTTGAAAATAATCGGTGCCGACTTTTTCGAAGTCGACAGAAGAACCAGTGGGTTCGCTAGGCATGGGAAGTACCTTCCATTCTTATTGTTTTTGACTCGGCGTCTGTGTGCCGAACGAGGTAGCAATTGCTTGTGATATCAAATGTGGGAGCTGGCTTGCCTGCGATAGCGGCCTGTCAGCTACCCCTTATTTGGCTGATACACGCCGCTAATGTAGGAGCGAGCTTGCTCGCGAAAAACTTGCGAGCGCCTCGGGGAGTCAGGCTGCTCGCGTTATCGTTAGCGTTCTTCGCGAGCAAGCTCGCTCCTACAGTGACGGTTGTTGCTTCAGTGGGGTTAGAAAAAGCCCAACGGATTAATGTCGTAGCTCACCAGCAAGTTCTTGGTCTGCTGGTAGTGATCCAACATCATCTTGTGGGTTTCACGGCCCACGCCAGACTTCTTGTAACCACCAAACGCGGCATGCGCCGGGTACAGGTGGTAGCAGTTGGTCCACACGCGGCCGGCCTTGATCGCCCGGCCCATGCGGTAGGCGCGGTTGATGTCGCGGGTCCACAGGCCGGCGCCCAGGCCGAACTCGGTGTCGTTGGCAATCGCCAGGGCTTCGGCTTCATCCTTGAAAGTGGTGATGCTTACCACCGGGCCGAAGATTTCTTCCTGGAACACACGCATGTCGTTGGTGCCCTTGAGCAGGGTCGGCTGGATGTAATAACCGGTGGCCAGGTCGCCCGTGAGCTTCTCGACCTTGCCGCCGGTGAGCAATTGCGCGCCTTCGCCCTTGGCGATTTCCAGGTAGGACAGGATCTTGTCGAACTGCTGCTCGGACGCTTGGGCGCCGACCATGGTGTCGGTGTCCAGCGGGTCACCACGCTTGATCGACTCGACCTTCTTCATCACCACTTTCATGAAGTCATCGTAGATCGACTCTTCCACCAGAGCGCGGGAAGGGCAGGTGCACACTTCGCCCTGGTTGAAGAACGCCAGCACCAGGCCTTCGGCGGCTTTTTCGATAAATGCAGGTTCCGCTTTCATGATGTCGGCGAAGAAGATGTTCGGCGACTTGCCGCCCAGCTCGACCGTGGACGGAATGATGTTCTCGGCCGCGGCATGCATGATGTGCGAGCCCACAGGCGTTGAACCGGTAAAGGCGATCTTGGCGATGCGCTTGCTGGTGGCAAGGGCTTCGCCAGCTTCCTTGCCGAAACCGTGCACCACGTTCAGCACGCCCGGTGGCAGCAAGTCGCCGATCAGCTCCATCAGCACGCTGATGCCCAACGGCGTTTGCTCGGCTGGCTTGAGCACCACGCAGTTACCGGCGGCCAGGGCCGGTGCGAGTTTCCACGCGGCCATCAGCAGCGGGAAGTTCCACGGGATGATCTGGCCAACCACACCCAGCGGTTCGTGGAAGTGGTAGGCGGCGGTGAGTTCGTTGATTTCCGCGCTGCTGCCTTCCTGGGCGCGGATGCAGCCAGCGAAGTAGCGGAAGTGGTCGGCGGCCAGAGGGATGTCGGCGTTGAGGGTTTCACGCACGGCCTTGCCGTTGTCCCAGGTTTCGGTGATGGCCAGCAGTTCGAGGTTTTGCTCGATGCGGTCGGCGATTTTCAGCAGTACCAGCGAGCGGTCCTGGGCGCTGGTTTTGCCCCAGGCGTCTGCGGCTGCGTGGGCGGCGTCCAGTGCTTTGTCGATGTCTTTGGCAGTGGAGCGCGGGAAGTCGGCAATCGGCTTGCCGTTGACCGGCGAGGTGTTGGAGAAGTAGTTGCCATCGACCGGCGCCACGAATTCGCCGCCGATGTAGTTGCCGTATTTGGCCTTGAACGAAACGATGGCGCCTTCGGTACCGGGGTGTGCATAACGCATGGTGGGCATCTCCTGCTTTTATGTTTATCGGAGTACAGCGCTGCGAGCGCGTTATAAAGCGTAGAGCAAAGGTCGGGCCATCGCCGTGCGGGCCAGCAGAATCAAGAGGTTGGGCTTTGTTGCAAGGCTTTGCCGTGACGGGAGTGATACAGGCAAGGTGACAGTTTGTGCCATAAACGATACAGCCTGTGACCGGTGGGTCGGGCCGGGATTGCAATGGCCGGATGGCTGGGGGATGCTGGGCGTTCTCACGCAGGGAGAATAATAAGAACATGCATAACGATCATTTCAGTCGCCATGCCCAGCAAGTCTTGACCGTCACCCGTGGCCAAGAGCTTTCCCAAGGGCCTGGCAGCGACCCGTCCATCGCCCGTTCCTGGCTGCGCTGCGTGGAGGATTACCACCTCGACCCGGCGCTGACCATCGCGCCCACCGTGCTCGAGCACGGGCGCCTGCTGGAAAGTCGCGAACGCCTGCGCCAAGTGCTGCACATCGCCGGCAGCGAAATGAACAGCCTGCACCAGCAACTCTCCGGCGCCGGTCATGCGGTGCTGCTCACCGATGCGCGTGGGGTGATCCTCAACTGTGTCACCGCGCCGTCCGAGCGCAAGATATTCGAGCGCGCCGGCTTATGGCTGGGCGCAGACTGGAGCGAAGCCTGCGAAGGCACCAACGGCATCGGCACCTGCCTGGTGGAGCGGCAGTCGTTGACGATCCACCGTGACGAGCATTTTCGCGGCCGTCATACCGGGCTGACCTGTTCGGCCAGCCCGGTGTTCGACCCTCATGGTGAATTGCTGGCGGTGCTGGATGTGTCCTCGGCCCGCGAAGCCGTGTCGCGCCAGAGCCAGTTCCACACCATGGCGCTGGTGAACCTGTCGGCCAAGATGATCGAAAGTTGCTATTTCCTGCGCCACTTCGAACACCACTGGCTGCTGCGTTTTCACCTGCAGGCCGAGTCGGTCGGGTTGTTCAGCGAAGGCTTGCTGGCGTTCGATGGTGAAGGGCGCATTTGTGCGGTCAACCAGAGCGCTCTGAACCTGTTGGGGCAGCTGCGCGGCGGCTTGGTGGGCCAGCCGGTGGAGACATTTTTCGACTGCTCCCTGGATCAGTTGCTGGGGCGGGCCAGCGCGAATGCCACGGCCAGTTGGCCGCTGCGCACCCGCGATGGCCGGCCTTTGTTTGCAGCGCTGCGAGGCCAGCCGCGCAGTGTGCCGGTACCCATCATCAAGCCGCAGGCGCCACGGCCTTTGGGTATCTGCGTGGGCGACCCGGCGTTGCAAAATGAGCTACGCAAGGCCTCGCGAGTGTTCGAGCGCGACGTGCCCTTGCTGATCAACGGCGAAACCGGCTGCGGTAAAGAAGCTTTCGCCAAGGCCGTGCATCAGGGCAGCCAGCGGGGCGATAAGGCCTTTGTTGCGCTGAACTGTGCGGCGATTCCAGAAAACCTGATCGAGAGCGAATTGTTTGGCTATCGCGCCGGCAGTTTCACCGGCGCCCTTAAAGAAGGCATGCGCGGTAAACTGCAACAGGCCGACGGCGGCACGCTGTTTCTCGACGAAATCGGCGACATGCCCCTGGCGTTGCAAACCCGCCTGTTACGGGTGCTGGAGGATCGCCTGGTGGTGCCTATCGGCGGCGAACCTCAAGCGGTGAACGTGCGCATCATCAGCGCCACGCACCGTAATTTGCTGGAGCGCGTGGCCGATGGCAGTTTTCGCGAAGACCTGTATTACCGCTTGAACGGCTTGGAAGTGGCCCTGCCGCCGTTGCGCGAACGCAGTGACAAGTCGCAACTGTTGGACTTCCTCCTGGCCCAGGAAGCGGGCCCCGAGCAAGTGATGCTGGACGAACCTGCGCGCCAGGCCTTGTTAGCATTCCAATGGCCCGGCAACCTGCGGCAGTTGCGTACGGTGTTGCGCACGGTAGTGGCGCTCTGTGAGGGCGGGCGAGTCGGTCTTGAAGACTTGCCGGCCCTGATTCGCCAAGCGCAGCCGCAAGGGGCGAGGGTGGATGCGCCGTGCGCCTCGCCGCTGGAGAACGCCGAGCGCCAGGCATTGCTCAACGCGTTGGCGCAGCAGCGCTGGCATATGAGCCATGTGGCTGAACAGTTGGGGGTCAGTCGCAATACGCTGTACCGCAAGTTACGCAAGCATGGCATTTCACGGGGCGCCATGCAGTAAGGGGCGCTGTCGGAGTAACCGGGTTATTGCGAACTGCTCGTTTTTTGTCTCACGCTCTACCTTGAAAGCCGCTGAGCTTAAAAACGCCGGCAGCGCGGTTTAAGACCTTCCTTGTGCCGGATCCTACCGGCGAGCGTTTCGTGCTCAGCTAAAGCGTGCGAACTTTCCCACCCTACGCTAACCTGCCTCGATGTTTACGAGGTCGACTATGCACATTCATATTCTGGGTATCTGCGGTACGTTCATGGGTTCGATGGCGGTTCTGGCCAAAGAGCTGGGCCATCACGTAACAGGCTCCGATGCCAATGTTTATCCACCCATGAGCACGCAGCTACAGGCGCAAGGGATTGAGCTGACCCAAGGTTACGACCCTTCGCAATTCGACCCGGTGCCGGACCTGGTCGTCATCGGCAACGCCATGTCTCGCGGCAACCCGGCGGTGGAATACGTACTGAACAAAGGCTTGCCTTACGTCTCCGGCCCCCAGTGGCTGGCGGACCATGTGCTGCAGGGTCGTTGGGTCCTGGCAGTGGCGGGCACTCACGGCAAGACCACCACCAGCAGCATGCTGGCCTGGGTACTGGAGCATGCGGGCATGAGCCCGGGTTTCCTGATTGGCGGTGTGCCGCAGAACTTCTCGGTATCGGCGCGCCTGGGCCAGACCCCGTTTTTTGTGATCGAGGCCGATGAATACGACAGCGCCTTTTTCGACAAGCGCTCCAAGTTCGTCCATTACCGCCCACGCACAGCGATCCTGAATAACCTTGAGTTCGATCACGCGGATATCTTCCCCGATCTGCCGGCGATTGAGCGCCAGTTCCACCACTTGGTGCGCACTATCCCAAGTGAGGGCCTTGTTATTCATCCCACCACCGAGCCTGCGTTGCAGCGTGTGATCGACATGGGCTGCTGGACCCCGGTGCAAACTACCGGCGCGGACGGGCAGTGGCAGGCGAGGTTGCTCAGCGAAGACGGTTCGCGGTTTGAAGTGCTGTTCGAAGGCCAGCCCCAAGGCATCGTCGATTGGGGCATGACCGGCCAACACAACGTGGCCAACGCTTTGGTGAGCCTGGCTGCCGCTCGGCATGTTGGCGTGGTGCCAGCCATGGGCATTGCCGCCTTGAGCGCGTTCAAGAGTGTGAAGCGGCGCATGGAGAAAGTCGCTGAAGTAAATGGAATTACCATCTACGACGACTTTGCCCACCACCCGACCGCAATTGCCACCACCCTGGATGGCCTGCGCAAGCGCGTCGGCGATGCGCAGATCATTGCCATCGTCGAGCCGCGCTCCAACTCCATGAAGCTGGGCGCGCACCGTGATGGCCTGCCCGAGAGCGTCAACGATGCCGACCAGGTGGTGTGGTATGCGCCGGCCAACCTCGGCTGGGATTTGCCCGCGATTGCTGCGCTATGCACCGTGCCCTCCACAGTCTGCGATTCGTTGGAAGGCATCATTGAGCATGTGAAATCCTTGGCCCAGCCCGGCACCCACGTGGTGGTCATGAGCAACGGCGGCTTTGGCGGCCTGCACGGCAAGCTGGCCGAGGCACTGAAATGAGCGGGCCGGAACGCATCACCCTGGCGATGACCGGCGCATCCGGTGCGCCCTATGGCCTGCGCCTGCTCGATTGCCTGGTGCGTGAAGACCGTGAGGTGCATTTTCTAATCTCCAAGGCGGCGCAATTGGTGCTGGCGACTGAGACCGATGTCGCGCTGCCTTCCAAGGTGCAGATGATGCAGGCATTCCTCACCGAGTACACCGGCGCAGCGGCGGGGCAGATCAAGGTTTACGGCAAAGAGGACTGGATGTCGCCGGTAGCCTCAGGCTCCGGTGCGCCAGCGGCGATGGTGGTGGTGCCGTGTTCCACCGGCACCTTGTCGGCGATTGCCACAGGCGCCTGCAACAACCTGATCGAACGGGCGGCGGATGTGACCTTGAAGGAGCGCCGCCAGTTGATCCTGGTGCCGCGCGAAGCGCCGTATTCGAGCATTCACCTGGAGCACATGCTCAAGTTGTCGAACATGGGCGTGACCATCCTGCCCGCGTCGCCAGGCTTCTATCACCAGCCACAGACCATCGATGACCTGGTGGACTTTGTGGTGGCGCGCATTCTCAACCTGTTGAACATTCCCCAGGACATGTTGCCGCGTTGGGGCGAGCACCATCTGGGCGGCGATGAATAAAGCACTGCTGCTGTTGATGGCGCTGCAACTCACCGGCTGTGCCACCGCGCGTACTCTGGATGCCGCGCAACCGGGCGCCCCGGTGGTGTATGCCGGCACACGCCTGGATCTGTACGCGATCAATGGCGGCTGCTGCGCCAAGGACCGCTTTGGTGCCGAGGCCCCGAGCTATCCCCATCTCGACCTGCCGGCCAGCGCGTTGCTCGATACCTTATTGTTGCCACTGTCGGTGTTGACGGTGCTGGGTGTGGGCTTCAACGCCACGGGCGGGCTGTAGATAGGATGTGGATCGGTGGATCGTTCCCACGCTCCGCGTGGGAATGCAGTCGGGGACGCTCCGCGTCCCAAGCATGACGCAGAGCGTCATAACCGGCGCTCCCACGCAGAGCGTGGGAGCGATCAGTACAAGCGCTGCACCATTACTTACCGAGCTTGCGCAACTCGTCCGATTCCACCACCCGCACGCCATCCTGTTCTTCCAGCGCCAGGCGCCACATGGCGCGGGCCAGTTCGCAGACTTCAATACCGTGGTACTTACCGGGAATCAGCCGTGACAGCGGCCCGGCCAACTGCTCGGCCAGGCGCGGTTCCAACCGCTCCCCCAGCAGCAGCGATGGACGTACGATGGTCAACTGCGGCCAGTCTTGCGCTCTCAGCGCCAGTTCCATTTCCCCCTTGACCCGGTTGTAGAACACCGAGGATTTCGGGTCGGCGCCAATCGCACTGATCACGATCAGATGCCGCGCGCCCAGTTCCCGTGCGCGCTTGGCGAAGGCCACCACCATGTCCAGGTCGACCGCACGGAACGCCCCTTCCGAGCCGGCCTTTTTGATCGTGGTGCCCAGGCAGCAGAAGGCAATATCCACGCGGCCGCTCAGTTGCGGCAGGAACACCGCCGGGTCGCCCACCGGGTTTTCCAGGCGTGGATGTTCAGCCAATGGTTTGCGGCTGGGTGCCAGCACGCGGGTCACGGTGGGTTCGTTGAGCAGGCGGTCGAGCAGGTGTTCGCCAGTGAGGCCGGAAGCCCCGGCCAGCAAGATATGCTGCGGTGTCAGGTACATGGTGTTTCCCCCTTGTTACACGTTACAGCTTAGTTGCCTTTGGCTTCCTTGCTATTCATTGAGACGCTTTCGAGCGCCTTTCGTGCCTGCTGTTTACGTAATAATTGCCAATGGGCGATCACGCCTTTAGGGGCCCAGATCTGCGGTTCGGAGGCTTCGAAGTTGTCCGCCTGTTCGCGTTCGGCCACGTGCAGTTGCGCCAGTTTGAAGGCGTGTTGCAAATCATCCGTCTGGTTGAAAGCTTGTGCGAAAAGGGCATCACCGAAGTAGGTGAAGTCTGCTTCTTCCGAGCAGCCGAATGACACGCGGTCTGCACGGGAGGCGGTCATGATCAGGGTGCGCTCATCTTTGAGCGCCGGTATGAAACCGCCGGAGTAACACGCGGAGATCACGATGACCTTGTCGCGGTTTTTCAGCGGTGCGAGCACGGCGGCCAGCTCATCGGCGGGCAGGTCGGCCAGTTCCATGCGCGGTTGGTCGAGCACCAGCTCATGCTCATGGGTGCCATGGCTGGTCATGTAAATGAACACCAGGTCTTCCGGTCCGGTCCGTTCGGCCAGGGTTTGCACCGAGCGGCGCAGGCTTTCGCGGGTGGCCAGGGGGCGGTCGGCGATATGGTCGCGGTGGTTGACCAGGCGCACCTGCCCGCGCGCGCCGAAGCGGGTGGCGAGCAGGTTGCTGACGTAATCGGCCTCGCGCAGGAACACGCTTTGTTTGCCGTCGCCGGCCAGCACCAAGGTGTATAGCTCCACGGCCGGAGTGGACGCGGGCACTGTCGCCAGGGCGTCATCGAGCAAGCGGCCTTGAGCCAGTATGCCGGTCTCCAGAGGGTCGGGCAGCAGTTTGCCCTCGGCGTCGCGCACGCGCAGGCCGTTGACCCAGGTGCCGGACTGCACGGTGCCGTCGGTGAGTACCAGGGTGCCACGGCCTTGATAGTTGTCGCTGTCGAAGCCACCGATATAGAAACTGCCATCTGTGAGGTTCAGGCGCCCTTCGCCGGTAAAGCGCCAGTCACTGAACTGGCCGACATAGTGGCTGCCATCGACCCCGATCAATTCGCCTTTGCCGGTCAGCGCGCCTTCCTTGAACTGGCCGATCCACACATCACCGTCGGCGTTCTCGTAGCGGCCTTTACCGTTGAGCTGGTTCTGCTTGAATTGGCCGACATAGATATCGCCTTCGGCGCTATTGAAAGTGCCATTGCCTTCCAGTTGTCCATCGACAAAGCGGCCGCTGAACTGGTTGCCGCTGTCGTCATTGCGCTGGCCTTCGCCATTGGGCTTGCCGTGGGCGAACTGGCCCTGGTACTGACTGCCGTCGGCCAGTTCCAGGCGGCCGAGGCCTGAGTACTGGTCGTCCTGGAATTCGCCGCGATAAGTCATCTGCCCCTCTTTGAGGGTGCCTTCGCCGTTGCGTCGGCCGTTCTTGAAACCGCCCACGTAGCTGCTGCCCGAGGTGGTCAGGCTGCCCTGGCCATCAAACAGGCCCTGCTTGAATTCGCCTTTATAGACTTCGCCATTGCTGCCATGCCATTCGCCCTGGCCGTGCCACTGGCCTTTGTCGAACTGGCCGGCGTACCAACTGCCATTGGGGTAATCCACACGGCCTTGGCCTTGCAGCAAACCGTTGACCACATCGCCACGGTAGCGGCCGCCATCGGGCAAGCGCGCATCGGGCGGCAACAGCGATTCGCCGTCTCCGCAAGCGGTGAGCAACAGGGCAAGGGCAAGGGGAGCGAGTGGGCGCATAGCGGGATCCGGATAATTGAGCGCCGAGTATGCCGTAGCCGGGGTGCCGAACCTAGTGGTCTATGCGCAGGATCTACCACCTGTAGGAGCGGGCTTGCCCGCGAAAAACTCACAGGCGCCGCATTTGTTCAGCAAGCACGCGTTATCGCTGACGACCTTCGCGAGCAAGCTCGCTCCTACAGTGGGGGTGTGGCGATCATACGAAGCAGAGTGACAGCGACTCGGCAATGTAGGCCGGCTTTTCCTGGCCTTCGATTTCCAGGGTGGCGGTGGCCTTGAACAGCCATTGGCCCGGTTTTTTCTCGGTGACGTCAGTGAGGGTGACGTTCAGCCGCACCTTGGAATTCACTTTCACCGGCTGGATAAAGCGCACGCTGTCCAGGCCGTAGTTGACGGCCATCTTCAAGCCTTCGGGCATGATCAGGATGTCTTCCATCAGCTTGGGCATCAGCGACAGTGACAGGAACCCGTGGGCGATGGTGCTGCCGAACGGGGTCTGCGCGGCCTTGACCGGGTCGACGTGGATGAACTGATGATCGCCCGTGGCTTCCGCGAACAGGTTGATACGCGCCTGGTCGATGGTGAGCCATTCGGAACGTCCCAGCTCCTTGCCGACGTAATCTTTGAGCTGCGCTACGGGTACATAGGGCATTGCGTCTCTCCTTGGTTCATCACTTATGTGCCCGTTGATAAGGGGCGTTTTTATGGGTTACAGAGAACCAATGTAGATCATCATGGGCAATCAGCCTGGTCAACCCAACATGCTTTTGGCGAATGCCGGAGCATAGGGCGGGCATGCTTATAATGCGCGCGAGTTTTGAGGGGGGGAGAGCGGGATGCTGTTACGTGGCCTGACCTGGCTGGTGCTGTTTCAACTGATCGGCACCGCGATCAATCATTTGCTGGTGCCGGTACTGCCGGGGCCGATCATCGGCTTGTTGCTGATGCTGGGCTTTCTGGTGTGGCGCGGTGAAGTCGGCGAGCCCCTGAGCCTGGCGGCCGGCAGCCTGTTGCGTTACCTGCCGCTGCTGCTGGTGCCGCCGGCCGTGGGAGTGATGGTGTATGCCAAAGACATCGTGGCGGATTTCTGGGCCATCGTCGGGGCGTTGGTGTTGTCGCTGGTGATCGCCATGGGCTTTGTCGGTGTGCTGATGCAGCAGATGGTCAAGCGCAAGGAGAAGGACCAATGATCCTCGACTGGCAGGGCGCCTGGACGGCGGTCATTCATCACCCGCTGTTCGGTATCGGTATCACCCTGGGTGCCTATCAACTGGTGCTGGCGGGGTTCGAGAAAACCCGCTGGATCTTCCTGCAGCCGGTGCTGGTGTCGATGCTGCTGGTGATCGGCGTGCTGCTCACCTGCGGGCTGAGCTACGCCGAATACCGCAAGAGCACCGAGATCATGGGCATCCTGCTGGGGCCTGCGACCGTGGCCCTGGCGGTGCCGCTTTATCTGAACCTGCGACGGATTCGCCAATTGTTCTGGCCGATATTTACTACGCTGGTGGTAGGCGGAGTATTGGCCACCGGCCTTTGTGTGGCGTTGGGATGGTGGTTCGGGGCCGAGCACAGGGTGCTGATGACCATGGCGCCCAAGTCGGTCACCTCGCCGATTGCCATGCTGGTGGCCGAGCAGATCGGCGGCGTGGCGGCCTTGGCGGCGGTGTTTGTGTTGATCACTGGGGTGGTCGGCGCGATGATCGGTCCAGCGCTCTTGTCGCGCCTGGGTGTACGCAGCCCCGAAGCGCGCGGCATGGCCCTGGGCATGACCGCCCACGCCGTCGGCACCTCGGTGGCCCTGCAGGAAAGCGAAGAATGCGGCGCCTTCGCGGCGCTGGCCATGAGTTTGATGGGCGTGGCCACGGCGGTGTTCCTGCCGTTGGCGGTGTCGGTCATTGTTTAACCCAGGTTTTAAGGAAGCCGTTATGAGTCTGGCGCTATTCCCCCTCAACACTGTGCTGTTCCCGGGCTGCACCCTCGACTTGCAGATATTTGAGGCGCGCTACCTGGACATGATCGGCCGTTGCATGAAAAAGGGCGAAGGCTTTGGTGTGGTGTGCATCCTGGATGGCTCGGAAGTGGGCACGGCCCCTGACGGTTATGCGCTTGTCGGTTGTGAAGCGCTGATTCGTGACTTCAAACAGCAGGACAACGGCCTGCTGGGCATTCGCGTCGAAGGTGGCCGTCGTTTCCGCGTGCGTGAGGCCGGCGTGCAGAAAGACCAGTTGCTGGTGGCTGATGTGCAATGGCTGCAAGAATTGCCGGACCAGCCGCTGGGCGAAGAGGACGCCGACTTGCTGGCGTTGCTTGAGGCCCTGGCCGAACACCCGATGGTGGCCTCGCTGGACATGGGCGGCCAGGCCGAAGGCCAGCAAGCCCTGAGCAATCAGTTGGCCTATCTGCTTCCATTTAGCGAGGCCGACAAGATCGACTTGCTGCAACTGGACGACCCAGGGCAGCGCCTGGATGCGATCCAACTGTTGCTCGATGAATTGCAGGGCGAACTGTTCACCTGATGTTCGGATTTGCCTGACAGAGCTTTCAGACTTTGCTCGGTCGCCTCCACTGCGCCGCCTGCACTATTTTCCGATCGCACAACAATGATCGGAGATAACCATGATTCGGCTGACCCCCTCGGAACAAGTCGCGTGGGACGCTTATTTTGTCAGCGTGACCACGCAATTACTCCAGCAGGAAGCCACGCGTGGCGCGGAGTACATCACCGAGCGCGCCGCCGAAATGGCCGATGAGATGCTGCTGGAGCGCCGCGAGCGTTACGCTGAACGGCGCAGCGCCTCCGTGGACTGGATCGGCCCGGCCAAGGGTCAATAGGCGTACCTGAGCAGTGCGTGGGGCGTACCGGTAAAGGCGATGAAACCGAGCACGGCCACCACGGCGGGCAGCACCAGCCACCAGGCTTTTTGCGACATGGCTGGCAATGGGCTGCGGTGCTCGATTGCCGTCAGGCTGAACGCACACACGGTCATTGCCAGCAAGGTGCCGGCCAGGATGTCCGTGGGCCAATGGGCGCCCAGGTACACCCGCGACAAGGCAATGAACGCCGCGGGAATGCAGCCCAGCAGCATCCAGGTCAGGCGCAGCCGCGTAGGTTGGCCGCGACCGGCCAATACCGCGAGCGCCAGGAAGAAGGCAAAGGCCCCGGAGGCATGGCCGCTGGGCATGCTGAAGCTGGTCAGCGGGTCCGTTAGGATTTCCGGGCGGCCACGGGCGAAAAACAGCTTGGTGCCGGTGTTAATCACTGCCGCGCCAGCGAGGGTGGCGCCGACAAATACGGCGTGGCGCCACTGCCGTGCCAACAGCAACAGGCCAGTGAACACGGCGCTGGCGAAAAACATCTTCTTGAACTCACCCAGTTGGGTGACCCGCACCATCACCTCGTCCAGCCACGGGCTGCGATGTTCCTGCACCAGTGCGCTCAGGCCCTGGTCGAAGTCATTGAGATGGGGGTAGCCGATAAACAGCGCGATCAACAACACCAGGCTGGCGCAACCAATCCACAAGGTGGTGCGCCGATGCCCGCGCCAACTGCTGTTCAAACTCATCCCCAGCAGTACCGCCAGGCACGCCGCGATAATCGCCGCTTCCGGCCAGAAGCCTTCCGGCAAGGGCAGACGGAACGCGGCGCCGGCAGCCCAGCCCGGCAGCAGATAGGCCACGGTCCAACCCGCTGCGGCAATGATGCTCACAGCGGCAAAGCGCGGGAAGGGCATGTCGCACATGCCGGCGACCATGGGCAGCATGGGACGCAATGGGCCGATGAAGCGCCCGACCAACAAGCTGGCGATTCCGTACTTGTGGAAGTAGGTTTCTGCGCCGTTCATCCATTCAGGATGCTGGCGCAGGCCGGGCAGGCGCCGGATGTTCTGATGGAAATGGCGGCCCAGGTAATAGGAAACGCCGTCGCCCAATAAGCCGCCGAGGAAGCCCAGCAGCAGGGTTTCACTCAAAGGCAGCGCACCGCTGCCAGCCAACGCGGCGATTGCAAACAGCAATACCGTGCCTGGCACGATCAACCCGGCAATCGCCAGGCATTCCACACACGCGACAATAAACACCGCCGCTGCCAGCCATTGTGGGTTGAGGGTCAACCAGCCGGTGATGCTATCGAGCCATTGGCCCATACAATCCACTCCATGCATACAAAACAGAATTTGAGACGGTGAAATTCAACTGTGGGAGCTGGCTTGCCGGCGATGGCTGCGGCGTGGCCAGCATTGAAGTTGCCTGACACACCGCTATCGCAGGCAAGCCAGCTCCCACATGGGATGGTCGCGCGTTAAATCAAAAAATAATCCCGGCCTTCGACCTGCCCCCGACGCAGCGGGTTCCGCGTGCAATAAGGCGCATAGCCAGCATCGACGAAACGGTACATCAAGTGCTCATCGCGCCCAGTGGGAATGCCCAGGCGCGTAGTCTGGATAATCTGCGTGGGCACCTGGCCCACGTCTTCGACATACAGCAGTTCCTGATCGAAGCGCTTGGCATCCCACATTGGCACTTTCAGGCCCAGTGCCTTGCACAGCAGCGTCTGGCCTGCACACAGCTTCTGCGAGGGGCGTGGGCTGCCGTCGGGATTGGGGTTGTTCAACAGCATCTGCGCCAGGCTCGCCGCCCCGGAAATTTCGTCGACCCAGGGATAGGCCGATTTGATCAGCACGGCATTGCCCGGGCCGTGGGCGCTGAAGTTCAACGAATCACCGCCACGGGCGTAGTACATGTAGATATGGCCACCACCCAGAAACAAAGCCTTACGCTTTTCTGTGTAGCCGAGTGAGGCGTGGCTGCCTTTTTCGGCCACGTAATAGGCTTCGGTTTCAATAATTCGCGCCGAAAGCCAGAGATCGCCCACACGATGACGAATGACTTTTCCGAGTAATTCACGCGCAAGCAGTTGGGCATCGCGGTCGAAGAAGCTATCGGGCAGCGGGCTGGCGGGGAGCAGCGAGGGAAAGTCGGGCATGGCGGTCAAGGGTTGATACGGCTAAATGTGACCGAATCATAACAACTCTCACCTTAATTACGGCTGAACCTGGGGTTTTTACAGTTCATTTCGACCATCCGCCCCTCACCGCTGTCAGTCGGGCGGCGTCACAGCTATAATCTGCCGCTTTCCTCTTTGCCAAGACTCCCTGACCATGACTGAGTCCGTTCTTGACTACATGACCCGCCTGGGTCGCGCTGCCCGGCAGGCCTCGCGGTTGATCGCCCGTGCGAGCACCGCGCAGAAGAACCGTGCGCTGCTGGCGGCTGCGGATGCTCTGGATGCTTCGCGCTCCGAGTTGACCGCCGCCAACGAGCTGGACCTGGCCAATGGGCGCGCTAACGGCCTGGAGCCAGCCCTGCTGGACCGCCTGGCGCTGACCCCGGCACGTATCGACGACATGATCGAAGGCCTGCGTCAGGTGGCCAAGCTGCCTGACCCCATCGGTGAAATTCGCGACATGCGCTACCTGCCGTCCGGCATCCAGGTGGGCAAGATGCGCGTTCCCCTGGGCGTGATCGGCATCATCTATGAGTCGCGTCCGAACGTGACCATCGACGCCGCGAGCCTGTGCCTCAAGTCTGGCAACGCCACCATCCTGCGTGGCGGTTCCGAAGCGATCAATTCCAACCGCGCCATCGCCGCCTGCATCCAGCAGGGCCTGGCCGTGGCCGAGTTACCGGCTGAAGTGGTGCAAGTGGTGGAAACCACCGACCGTGCTGCCGTGGGCGCGCTGATCACCATGCCGGAATTCGTCGACGTGATTGTGCCGCGGGGGGGCAAGAGCCTGATCGAGCGTGTCAGCCGTGATGCCAAGGTGCCAGTTATCAAGCACCTGGACGGCGTCTGCCATGTGTTCATCGACATCGCCGCCGACCTCGACAAGGCGATTCGCATTGCCGACAACGCCAAGACCCACCGCTACGCGCCGTGCAACACTATGGAAACCCTGCTGGTGCACGCTGGCATTGCCGAGCGTGTGCTGCCGCCGCTGGCCGCCATCTACCGTGACAAGTCGGTAGAGCTGCGCGGTTGCGAGCGCACCCGTGCGCTGCTGGGCGCGGACGTCATCGAGGCGACCGAGCAGGACTGGTACACCGAGTACACGGCCCCGATCCTGTCGATCCGCATCGTCGACGACCTGGACCAGGCCATCGAACACATCAATACCTATGGCTCCAAGCACACCGACGCCATCGTTTCCGAGCATTTCAGCGATGCCCGGCGTTTTCTCAACGAAGTGGATTCCGCTTCGGTGATGGTCAACGCCTCGACGCGTTTTGCCGACGGCTTCGAGTACGGCCTGGGGGCTGAGATCGGTATTTCCACCGACAAGCTCCACGCACGCGGCCCGGTGGGCCTCGAAGGGCTGACCAGTGAGAAGTACGTGGTGTTTGGCGACGGTCATGTGCGCACTTGATGACTAAACGCATCGGGCTGCTCGGCGGTACTTTCGACCCCGTGCACATCGGCCATTTGCGCAGTGCCCTCGAAGTTGCGGATGCCCTTGCGCTGGATGAGCTGCGCCTGCTGCCCAATTTCCGGCCGCCCCATCGCGACACGCCGCAGGTGGCCGCCGAGCAACGCCTGGAAATGGTGCGTGTTGCCGTGGAAGGTATATCGCCGCTGGTGGTGGACGATCGCGAACTCAAGCGCGATAAACCGTCCTACACTATCGACACCCTGGAGCTGATGCGCGCCGAATTGGCCGCGGATGACCCACTGTTTCTGCTTTTGGGCTGGGACGCATTTTGCGGCCTGCCCTCTTGGCACCGCTGGGAGGAACTCCTCCAGCATTGCCACATCCTGGTTTTGCAACGCCCGGATGCCGACAGCGAACCGCCGGATGCCTTGCGCAACCTGCTGGCCGCGCGGTCGGTAAGTGACCCCTTGGCCCTGACCGGGCCGAACGGGAATATTGCATTCGTCTGGCAGACCCCGCTTGCGGTGTCCGCCACCCAGATCCGTCAACTGCTGGCCAGCGGGAAGTCGGTACGTTTCCTGGTGCCTGACGCGGTCCTGGCCTACATCGATGCGCACGGGCTGTACCGTGCGTCGAACTGAAAAGGCGCGCTTGAACGCACGAACCGTGCAGCAAGCGCCCGAACATACGAGCAAAACGAGTTTTATATGACGAACAAAGACGTAAGCAAAGTTAAGCGCAAAGGCACCTTCAAAAGCGCGCCGCTGCCGGTTGAAGCCCATGTCGGCCCGGAATTGGCTGGCGAAGAGCTGGTGAAAGTCGCCGTGGCTGCCCTGGAAGACGTTAAAGCCCAGGACATCCAGGTGCTGGACGTGCGCGACAAGCAGAGCATCACCGACTTCATGATCATCGCCACCGGTACCTCCAACCGCCAGATCGGCGCGATGCTGGACAAGGTTCGCGAAGCCGTCAAAGCCCAGGGCGTCAAGCCACTGGGTGAAGAAGGCAAGGGCGACAGCGACTGGGTGCTGCTGGACATGGACGATGTGATCGTTCACATGATGACCTCCAACGCTCGCCAGTTCTACGACCTGGAGCGTCTGTGGAAAGGCGCCGAGCAGAGCCGTGCCGCTGATGGCAAGCACCACAGCCCGGAAGTGGGCCACGCGCACTTCGACAAGCTCAACAAAGACCAGGAATAAGGAACGGCTGTGCGCCTGCGTCTGATCGCTGTCGGTTCACGCATGCCCAAGTGGGTGGAAGAAGGCTGGCACGAATATGCCAAGCGTCTGCCCGCTGAGCTGTCGCTTGAGCTGGTGGAAATACCGCTCAATACCCGGGGCAAGAACGCCGACGTGGCGCGCTTTATCCGTCAGGAAGGCGAAGCCATGCTGGCCAAGGTCGGCCCCAATGAGCGCATCGTCACCCTTGAAGTGCACGGCAAGCCCTGGAGCACCGAGCAACTGGCGGTGGAACTGGATCGCTGGCGCCTGGATTCGCGCACGGTCAATTTCATGGTCGGCGGCCCGGAAGGGCTGGCGCCGGAAGTCTGTGCGCGGGCCGATCAGCGCTGGTCGCTGTCGGCGCTGACGTTGCCGCACCCGTTGGTAAGGATTCTGATCGGTGAACAGCTGTATCGCGCCTGGACAGTTCTGTCCGGGCACCCTTACCACAAATAGTCTGCGCCGCCCCCGATGACCCAGCCGATCCGCATCAAGGACCACGAGAAAGACGCACGTCTGGTACGCGCGCGGGTGGTGTTCGGTGCTGTCTTGGTGGTGGTGCTGATGTGCGTGCTGATTGCGCGGCTGTATTTCCTCCAGGTGATCCAGTACGACTATCACTCCACGCTGTCGGAAAACAACCGGGTGCATGTGCAGCCGATTCCCCCGACCCGTGGGCTGATTTTCGACCGCAATGGCGTAGTGGTTGCCGATAACCGGCCCAGCTTCAGCCTGAGCATGACCCGTGAACGCTCCGGCGACTGGAAGCAGGTCCTCGATGTCATCGTCGAGGTGCTGCAACTGACGCCGGAAGACCGGGCGGTCTTCGAGAAGCGCATGCGGCAGGGGCGCCGGCCGTTCGAGCCGGTGCCGATCCTGTTCGAGCTGACCGAGGAGCAGATCGCCCGGATTGCGGTGAACCAGTTCCGCCTGCCGGGTGTGGAAGTGGTGGCGCAGTTGGTGCGGCATTACCCGCAAGGGCCGCACTTTGCCCACTCCGTTGGCTACATGGGGCGGATCAACGAGAAAGAGCTGAAAACCCTCGACCCGATCAACTACAGCGGCACCCATCACATCGGCAAAACGGGTATCGAGCGTTTCTACGAGGCCGAGTTGCATGGCCAGGTAGGTAACGAGGAAGTCGAGACCAATGCGCGTGGTCGCGTATTGCGCGTGCTCAAGCGCACCGATCCGGTGCCGGGCAAGGACATTGTCCTGAGCCTGGACATCAAGTTGCAGGAAGCTGCCGAGATGGCTCTGGGCGGTCGGCGGGGTGCCGTAGTGGCGCTGGACCCGAAGACTGGCGAAGTGCTGGCGATGGTCAGCCAGCCCAGCTTCGACCCCAACCCCTTTGTGACTGGCATCAGCTTCAAGGCCTACGCCGAGCTGCGTGATTCCATCGACCGGCCACTGTTCAACCGTGTGTTGCGCGGCCTGTACCCGCCGGGCTCGACCATCAAGCCGGCGGTGGCGATTGCCGGCCTGGATGCTGGCGTGGTCACGGCCTCAAGCCGGGTGTACGACCCTGGCTACTACATGCTGCCCAACTACGACCACAAGTACCGTAACTGGAACCGCTCCGGTGACGGCTATGTCGACCTGGACACCGCGATCATGCGCTCCAACGACACCTATTTTTACGACTTGGCCCATAAACTGGGAATTGATCGGCTGTCTGCCTACATGGGCAAGTTCGGCCTCGGTCAGAAAGTCTCCCTGGACATGTTCGAAGAATCCCCCGGCCTGATGCCGTCGCGGGAGTGGAAGCGTGCGACCCGACGTCAGGCGTGGTTCCCTGGCGAAACGCTGATCCTGGGTATCGGCCAGGGCTATATGCAGGCCACTCCGCTGCAACTGGCCCAGGCCACGGCGCTGGTGGCGAACAAAGGCGTGTGGAATCGACCGCACCTGGCCAGGACCATCGAAGGCGAAAAGCCGGTGGACGACAATCCGATTCCTGACATTGTGCTACGTGACCCGTCTGATTGGGCCAAGGTCAACCACGGCATGCAGCAGGTGATGCACGGCGCTCGCGGCACTGCGCGCAAAGCGGCAATTGGCGCTCAATACCGCATTGCCGGCAAAAGTGGTACCGCCCAAGTGGTCGCGATCAAGCAGGGCGAAAAGTATGACCGCTCCAAGGTCCAGGAACGCCACCGCGACCACGCCTTGTTTGTCGGCTTTGCCCCGGCGGAAGACCCGAAGATCGTTGTGGCAGTGATGGTCGAGAACGGCGAGTCCGGCTCCGGCGTCGCGGCCCCAGTGGTACGCCAGGTGATGGACGCCTGGCTGCTGGCCGACGATGGCCGGCTCAAGCCCGAGTATGGCGGCCCCCCTTCAAGCCCCGAGGTTACGGCCCGTGAAGAGTAATTTTGACCGCATCCTCTCCAGCGAAGATGTGATGCGTCGCCGTGCGACGTTGCTGCAACGCATGCACATTGATGGCCCCCTGCTGATCCTGCTGCTGACCCTGGCGGCCGGCAGCCTTTTTGTACTGTATTCGGCCAGCGGCAAGAACTGGGACCTGCTGATCAAGCAGGCGTCCTCGTTTGGCCTGGGCCTGCTGTCGATGGTGGTCATCGCCCAGTTGGAGCCGCGTTTCATGGCGCGCTGGGTGCCCTTGGGGTATGTCGCCGGCGTGTTGTTGCTGGTGGTGGTGGACGTCATGGGCCACAACGCCATGGGCGCCACACGCTGGATCAACATCCCCGGGGTGATTCGCTTCCAGCCGTCGGAATTCATGAAGATCCTGATGCCCGCCACCATTGCCTGGTACCTGTCCAAGCGCACCTTGCCGCCGCAGCTCAAGCACGTGGCGATCAGCCTGATCCTGATCGGCGTGCCCTTTGTGTTGATCGTGCGCCAGCCGGACCTTGGCACCTCGTTGCTGATCCTCGCCGGTGGCGCGTTCGTATTGTTTATGGGCGGCCTGCGCTGGCGCTGGATCCTCAGCGTGTTGGCAGCCGCCGTGCCCGTGGCCGTGGCCATGTGGTTCTTCTTTATGCACGACTACCAGAAGCAACGGATCCTGACGTTCCTCGACCCGGAAAGCGACCCGCTGGGCACTGGCTGGAACATCATCCAATCCAAGGCGGCCATCGGTTCCGGCGGGGTGTTTGGCAAGGGATGGTTGCTGGGCACCCAGTCTCACCTGGACTTCTTGCCCGAGAGCCACACCGACTTCATCATCGCGGTGATGGGCGAAGAGTTCGGCCTGGTGGGCATTTGCGCGTTGTTGCTGATTTATCTGCTGTTGATTGGTCGCGGCCTGGTGATCACTGCCCAGGCGCAAACGCTGTTCGGCAAATTGCTCGCCGGCAGCCTGACCATGACTTTTTTTGTTTACGTTTTCGTCAACATCGGTATGGTCAGTGGCCTGCTGCCGGTGGTTGGGGTGCCGTTGCCATTCATTAGCTACGGCGGAACTTCGCTGGTGACATTGCTGTCAGCGTTTGGGGTTTTGATGTCGATTCATACGCATCGCAAGTGGATCGCACAGGTTTGAATAAGGTGAAGATGTCAATGCAAGTAATGCGCGGCTGGGCGACTCGGCATGCGACCTGGATGGGCCTGATCGGGCTGCTGGGGGCAACGCAAGAGGCGCAGGCCGGTGACTACGATGGCTCTCCCCAGGTTGCCGAATTTGTCGGTGAGCTGACCCGCGACTACGGTTTTGCCGGTGAGCAACTGATGGGCGTGTTCCGCGAAGCCCAGAAAAAGCAGGCGATCCTCGACGCCATCTCCCGGCCCGCCGAACGCGTCAAGCAGTGGAAGGACTATCGCCCGATGTTCCTCACTGATGCGCGCATCGCCCGCGGCGTGGATTTCTGGCGCCAGCACGAGGCGGTACTGGCCCGCGCCGAGCAGGAGTACGGCGTGCCGGCGCAGGTGATCGTCTCGATCATCGGCATCGAAACCTTCTACGGGCGCAACACCGGCAGCTACCGGGTGATCGACGCCTTGTCGACACTGGGCTTCGATTACCCGCCCCGCGCCGAGTTCTTCCGCAAGGAACTGCGCGAATTCCTGTTGCTGGCCCGCGAAGAGCAGGTCGACCCGCTGAGCCTCAAGGGCTCCTACGCCGGGGCGATGGGCTTGCCGCAGTTCATGCCGAGCAGCTTTCGCGCCTATGCGGTGGATTTCGACGGTGACGGGCACATCAATATCTGGAGCAACCCCGACGATGCCATCGGCAGCGTGGCCAGCTACTTCAAGCGCCACGGCTGGGTCGCCGGCGAGCCGGTGGTTATCCGCGCCGATGTCACGGGCGAGCGCGCCGACGAGGGCCTGACCCAAGGTATCGAACCGGTCAAGACCGTCGGGGAGTTGCGAGCGCTGGGCTGGTCGAGTCAGAATGCGCCACGCGACGACATGCCGGTGACGGCATTCCGCCTGGAAGGCGCAAATGGCCCTGAATACTGGATGGGCCTGAAGAATTTCTACGCAATCACGCGTTATAACCGCAGTGTGATGTACGCCATGGCCGTGCATCAGCTGTCAGATGAGCTGGTTCAAGCACGGGGCAACAAGTAATGCGGGTATCGCCGTTCAAAAAACCGCTCAAGCTGGTGGCGTTCGCCGCGTTGTCCTTGTTGGTAGCCAGTTGTTCCACCACCCCTAACCGTGCGCCGGCCAAAAAGGCGGGCGGTGCGGTGGTACGTGCCCAGCCGGGCCTGGACATCAACCGCGCGCACAAAGACGGCGCGCCGTGGTGGGATGTGGATGTGTCGAAAATCCCGGACGCCACGCCGACCCTGCACACCGGCCCGTACAAGGCCAACCCCTATACCGTGCTGGGCAAGAATTACTTCCCGCTGCAGGAATCCAAGACTTACGTGCAGTCAGGCACCGCGTCCTGGTACGGCACCAAGTTCCATGGCCAGAACACCGCCAACGGCGAAGTGTATGACCTGTATGGCATGAGCGCGGCCCACAAGACCCTGCCGCTGCCTAGCTATGTGCGCGTGACCAACCTGGACAACAATCGCACCGTGATCCTGCGGGTCAATGATCGTGGGCCGTTCTATTCGGACCGGATCATCGACCTGTCCTACGCCGCCGCCAAGAAGCTTGGCTACGCCGAAACCGGCACCGCCCGGGTGAAAGTCGAAGGCATCGACCCGGCGCAGTACTGGGCCCAGCGCGGCAAGCCGGCGCCGTTGATGCTCAACGAACCGGCTACCCCGCAACCGCAAGTGACGGCCTCGACCGGCAAGATCGAGCAGTGGACGCCGCCGCCGGCGCAACATGCTCCGGATACCGTCGTCGTCCCTCACGCGGCACCGGGCGCCTCGATGGCGGGCGGGCAATACCTGCAGGTCGGCGCTTTCGCCAACCCGGATGCGGCAGAACTGTTAAGGTCCAAGCTCAGCGGCATGGTCAGTGCGCCGGTTTTCATCAGCTCCATCGTGCGTAACCAGCAAACGTTGCACCGTGTGCGCATGGGCCCGATCGGCTCGCCGAGCGAAGTGGCGCAAGTGCAGAACAGCGTACGCCTGGCCAACCTGGGGCAACCTAGCGTGGTCACCGCAGAATAAGTAACGCATTGATGGCTCGGGGGCGTCTGCGTGCCCGAGCCCTGGTTGTTGGCTCGTTGAACAATAAAAACCCAGGGGCAAGGGGTGAGCGGGCAACCGAACACGTGACAGTCTGGAAGCGGGCTGTCTGAATAGTTTTGCCCGCGAGGGCAAGTTTCCATAAGCAATTTCGAGAGACGGATGAACATCACCACCTTAGCCAAACGCACGTGCCTGCTTATCTCGCTGATCATCACCCCGGCCGCCTGGGCGGTTGAAATGGTGCCGGCCTCCCCGCAACTGGCCGCCAAGTCGTGGGTCCTCATGGACGCCGCCAGTGGCAACGTGCTGGTCGAAAACGGCGGTGATGTACGCCTGCCGCCTGCCAGCCTGACCAAGCTGATGACTGCCTACATCGCGACCCTGGAAATCCGTCGCGGCCAGATCGGCGAAAACGACCCGGTTACCGTCAGCGAAAACGCCTGGCGTACCGGTGGTTCGCGGATGTTCATCAAGGTGGGTTCGCAAGTGACCGTGAGCGACCTGCTGCACGGCATCATCATCCAGTCCGGTAACGACGCCAGCGTCGCCCTGGCCGAGCACATCGCCGGCAGCGAAGACGCCTTCGCCGACATGATGAACAAAACCGCCGGTGAGCTGGGCATGACCAACAGCCACTTCATGAACCCGACCGGCCTGCCGAACCCAGAGCACTATTCGTCGGCTCATGACATGGCGATCCTGGCACGCGCCATCATCCGCGTTGACCCGGTGCACTATGCGATCTACTCCCAGAAGGAATTCTTCTGGAACAACATCAAGCAGCCTAACCGCAACCTGTTGCTGTGGCGCGACAAGACCGTCGATGGCCTGAAGACCGGCCACACCGACGAAGCCGGCTACTGCATGGTGTCGTCCGCCGTACGTGATGGCCAGCGCCTGATCGCCGTGGTATTCGGCACCAACAGCGAGCAGGCCCGTGCGGCCGAGACGCAAAAACTGCTGACTTACGGCTTCCGCTTCTTCGAAACCCAGACCTTCTACCAGAAGGGTGCTGAACTGGCGACCGCGCCGGTGTGGAAGGGCTCGACTTCGCAAGTCAAGGCCGGCCTGGCCGACGACCTGACCCTGACCATGCCTAAGGGCCAGCTGAAAAAACTCGCCGCCAGCATGACCCTGAACCCGCAATTGGTTGCGCCAATCGCCAAGGGTGATGTGATCGGCAAGGTCGAAGTGAAGCTGGACGACAAGGTGGTGCACAGCGCCGACCTGATCGCGCTGGACGCTGTCGAGGAAGGTGGTATCTTCCGCCGCGTATGGGATAGCATCCGTCTATTCTTCTACGGCTTGTTCAACTGATTGTGTGCACCTGCAAAGCCCCGCGTTGATCCAACGCGGGGCTTTGCCCGTCGCCACGGCTTAGCGCTTACGAGGCTGTTCTGCCATGACCGATAAAGACGTAGAAGTAAAGGCGCCAAAGATCGAATTTCCTGTGACGGATTATCCCGTCAAGGTGATCAGCGATACCGGTGTCGGCCGCAAGGACAAGATTCTCGAGATCGTCAGGAAGCACGCGACGATCAACGACAACCGCGTGGACGAGCGCCAAAGCTCCACCGGCAAGTACACCACGATCCAGTTGCACATCGTTGCGACCGATCAAGACCAGCTCTACAACATCAACAGCGAACTGCGAGCCACCGGCTTCGTGCATATGGTGCTGTGATGTCGCAAGTCCTGGGCTTTCGCGAGCTCGGCCGGATGGCATACGAGCCGGTCTGGCATGCCATGCAGCGCTTTACCAATGAGCGCGGCACTTCGGCCCCGGATGAAATCTGGCTGGTGGAACACCCGCCGGTCTTCACCCAGGGTCAGGCCGGCAAGGCCGAGCACTTGCTGCTTCCGGGCGATATTCCGGTGGTGCAGGTCGACCGAGGGGGGCAAGTGACTTACCATGGGCCCGGTCAACTGGTGGCTTACCTGCTACTGGACGTGCGCAAGCTGGGGTTTGGCGTGCGCGACCTGGTCAGCCGCATGGAGACGTGCCTGATCGAGCTGTTGGCCAGTTACGGCGTGACCGCCGTGGCCAAGCCCGATGCACCGGGTGTATACGTGGATGGCGCGAAAATCGCCTCCCTGGGGCTGCGCATTCGCCACGGTTGTTCGTTTCATGGCCTGGCCTTGAATGTGGACATGGACCTGGCGCCGTTCCGACGGATCAACCCGTGCGGTTACGCCGGGCTTGCGATGACCCAGTTGAGTGAGCATGCAACATCCATAGAATTTGCCGAGGTAAGTGCCCGGCTGCGCGCGCAGCTCGTCAAACACCTCGACTATGCAGAGCAGACGACCCTGACGGGCGGAATCGATTGATATGACTACTGATGTTGTGCAAACCATGATCCCGACGCTGGACATCACTGAGCGTCCAGCCCCGGCCCCGCGTGCCAAGGTGGAAGCCGGCGTCAAGCTGCGCGGCGCCGAGAAGGTTGCACGCATCCCGGTCAAGATCATCCCGACCACCGAACTGCCGAAGAAACCTGACTGGATTCGCGTGCGCATCCCGGTTTCGCCGGAAGTCGACCGTATCAAGTCGCTGCTGCGCAAACACAAGTTGCACAGCGTATGCGAAGAAGCCTCCTGCCCGAACCTGGGCGAGTGCTTCTCTGGCGGCACCGCCACGTTCATGATCATGGGTGACATCTGCACCCGTCGCTGCCCGTTCTGCGACGTCGGCCACGGCCGTCCGAAGCCGTTGGACGTCAATGAGCCAGAAAGCCTGGCCATCGCCATCGCCGACCTGAAGCTCAAGTATGTGGTGATCACCTCGGTAGACCGCGACGACCTGCGTGACGGTGGTGCCCAGCACTTTGCCGACTGCATCCGCGAGATCCGCAAGCTGTCGCCGAACGTGATGCTCGAAACCCTGGTGCCGGACTACCGTGGCCGTATGGACGTCGCCCTGGACATCACCGCTGCCGAGCCGCCGGATGTGTTCAACCACAACCTGGAAACCGTGCCGCGCCTGTACAAGGCTGCGCGGCCGGGTTCGGACTACCAGTGGTCGCTGACCCTGCTGCAGAAATTCAAGCAGATGATGCCGCACATCCCGACCAAGTCCGGCTTGATGCTGGGCCTGGGTGAAACCGACGAAGAAGTCATCGAAGTCATGAAGCGCATGCGCGAACACGACATCGACATGCTGACCCTGGGCCAGTACCTGCAACCGTCCCGCAGCCACTTGCCGGTGCAGCGCTTCGTGCACCCGGACACCTTCGCTTGGTTCGCCGAGGAAGGCTACAAGATGGGCTTCAAGAACGTGGCCTCGGGCCCGTTGGTGCGGTCTTCGTATCATGCCGATGAGCAGGCCAAGCTGGTCAAGGCGAGCCTGGTTTCGTAAGCCGCTCCAGAATCAATGTGAAATGCGGGCTTGTGTGGGAGCTGGCTCGCCTGCGATAGCATCACCTCGGTGTCACTGATACACCGAGGCGCTTGCATCGCAGGCGAGCCAGCTCCCACATTTCGTTCTGCGTCATATAGGGAGAACCATGGATGACCGCCGCCGTACCTGCACTGCGCCCCGAAGGCACCCTCGGCCTGATCGCCCCCGCCGGCCCCGCCGCGCTGGATGTTGAAAAAGCCCGGCAATGGATGCGTGCCCGTGGCTACGACCTGCACATTTTCCCTGGTGTGCACGAGCGCGACGGCTACCTGGCCGGTAGCGATGAAGTGCGCCTGCGCGATTTGCATGCCGCCTTCGCCAACCCCGACATCGATGCCATCCTCTGCCTGCGTGGCGGCTATGGCACGCCCCGTTTGCTCGATGCGCTGGACTTCGACCTGCTGCGCGCCAACCCCAAGCCGTTTGTGGGCTACAGCGATATCACCGCCTTGCACCTGGCCATCAACCGCTATGCGGGCTTTGTGACGTTCCATGGCCCGATGCTCAATGCCGACCTGCTCGGTGGCAAACAGCCGCCCACCGAATCCTCTTTGTTCAGCCTGCTGCGTGGCCAACGGGGCGCCGGCAGTGTGCTGCCGCACCCGATGGCCTACCCGTTGATCACAATCGAGCCCGGTGTGGCTTGTGGGCGCTTGCTGGGCGGTAACTTGTCGATGATCGCCGCAGTCATGGGCACGCCGTACGAAATAGACGCTGACGGCATCATCCTGTTTATCGAAGACGTCAACGAACCGCTCTATCGCATCGACCGCCTGCTGACCCACCTGCGCTTGGCTGGGAAGCTGGCTCAGGTCGCCGGTGTGCTGGTAGGGGATGTGGCCGGTGTGGATAGCGCGGCGTTGGCGCATCTGCTGAAGCAGACCTTTGAGCCGCTGTGCATTCCAGTGCTGGCAGGCTGGCGCAGTGGGCATTGCGACCCGAACCTGACATTGCCGATGGGCGCCTTGGTGCGCCTGGATGCGGGAGAGCAGCGGGTGGTGTTGGAGCAAGATGTAGTGTTCAAGGCCTGATCGTTCCCACGCTCTGCGTGGGAATTCCTCCAGTGACGCTCTGCGTCACCCTCTTCAGTCGCCGACGCGGAGCGTCCAAGGCAGCGCTCCCACGCAGAGCGTGGGAGCGATCACTTCAGCGGTTCTGCAGCGACTCCAGCAACTTCACCGTCGGATACCCATCCGCCGGCCAGCCCAACGCCTGCTGTGCAGCCCGAATCGCCTTGCGCGTGTTGGCGCCAATAATCCCGTCGGCATTACCCGCGTCATACCCTTTGGCGCTGAGCGCCGTCTGCAGGTCAATGCGTTGCGAACGGCTCAGCGGCAGCTCATCCTTTGGCCAACTGCCCCGAATCACACCGCCACCGCCAAACCGCTCGGACAGCAAGCCAACCGCCAGTGCATAAGACGACGAATTGTTGTACTTGAGGATCGCGCGGAAGTTATCCAGCACCAGGAACGCCGGGCCACGGTAGCCGGCCGGCAGCAGCAGGGCGGCGGACAGCTGGTCGACATTGGCCGGCAGGCTCACGCCAGGCGGCAGTTGGATGCCCAGTTGCAGCCATTGCGCCACGGTCTTGCGCACGCCGCCATCGGCCAGGCTGTAGTCGAAGCCAGACGGCAGCGGCTGCACTTCAACGCCCCATGGCTGGCCTTTCTGCCAGCCGGAGCTTTGCAGGTAATGCGCCGTGGAGGCGAGGGCGTCGGACGGGCTGTTCCAGATATCGCGGCGACCGTCACCGTCGAAGTCCACGGCATGGGTGTTGTAGGTGGTCGGGATGAACTGGGTCTGGCCCATCGCCCCGGCCCAGGAACCCTTCATCTGGTCGGCCTGAATATCGCCATGCTGGATGATCTGCAGCGCTGCCAGCAACTGCGCTTGCGCAAAGGCCGGACGACGTCCTTCATAGGCCAGGGTGGCCAGGGAGCGGATCACCGAGTTATTGCCCTGGAAAGCGCCGAAGTTGCTCTCCATGCCCCACACCGAGACCAGCGCCTGGCGGTCGACGCCATAGCGTTGCTCGATGCTTTGCAGAATATCGGCGTACTTGACCAGCAGTGCCTGGCCATTGCGCACGCGCACCGGCGACAGTGCACCGTCGAGGTATTCCCACACCGGGCGAGAAAATTCCGGTTGGCTGCGGTCGGCGCGAATCACCGCCATATCAGGGGTGACGCCGGCAAAAGCGTTGTCGAACACGGTCGCAGTGATCCCGGCTTGCAGCGCTTGAGCACGGAAGCCAGCTTGCCATTCGGCAAAGGTCTGGGTCGGCTGGATATCCAGATTGTCCACCGCCAACGGGGCCACCACGGCAGGCGCGATAGCCGGGGCCGTCTGGAGCTTGGGCAGGGGTTGAGCGTCCGCAGCGGTAGGTTTTTCGGCGCAGGCGACGAGCAGAATGAGGCTGGAGGCAGCGATCAATTGGCGTAGGTGCCAATGACGAGAAAGACGAGAGGGCATGCACAGGTCCAGGGGGTTACAAATCAGGTACAGACCTTATCATGCCAGAGGGGCGCTTGCCTTCAGGCAGCCAGAAAGTAAGAAGCCTCCCAGCTATTAGACTGGAAGGCTTCGCGGCGGTAGCTGCCTTTGCCTTTGCCGGCGCGTTCCTGACGGCTGCGGAACAGTGGCTGGGCGATGATGGATTTGGCTTTGTTGGGGCCATGCTTGGATGGCTTTTTGCTCATGGTGGATTCTCTCGCTTGGGGTGGAATGCAGCGGTGCAAATCATCTGCCGAAGTGGGCCGGCTGTAAAGCCCGTCGATAGGTGGGAAATGTCGCAAATAAGCAGTGGGCAGAGTCAATGTGGGAGCTGGCTTGCCTGCGATGGCGGTGGGTCAGTTGGCACAAAGGGCACTGATACACCGCCATCGCAGGCAAGCCAGCTCCCACAGGGTTTTGTGCCGTTGTACAGAGGTGGTTATTCGGCAGGCAACGCCAGGCGCTGGCCGGCCATCAACAGCGACAGACGGCTCAGGCTCATCCACGGCGAGCCGGCCGCCTGGCCTTTGATCTGTGCATCGATGCGCTGCGCTTCCAGCAACAGTTGCGCCCAGCGTTGCGCCGAGTGCCGTTGCAGGGCTTTGCTCATCAGGGGTTTGCGCTTGTCCCACACCGGTGGCCGGGCCTGGCTGAAGCATTTGTCCAGCGGTGTGCCCTGGCTGTATTGCAGCGCAATGTTCGCCAACACGCGCAGCTCACGGGCCAGGGCCCAGAGAATCACCGGGGGTTCCACCCCTTCGCCGCGCAGGCCTTCAAGCATGCGCAGGGCGTGGGCGGGCTCGCCGTTGAGGATGGCGTCCACCAGGCCGAACACATCAAAGCGCGCGCTATCGGCCACTGCGCCTTGCACGGTTTCGACGGTGATCTGCCCGTCTTCGGCCATCAGCTTGAGCTTTTCGATCTCCTGGGCGGCGGCAAGCAGGTTGCCCTCGACCCGAGCGGCGATCAGCTCCACGGCATCCTGTGTCGCAGCGAGACCTGATTGAGACAGGCGCTGACGAATCCACTGCGGCAACTGGTTGCTGTCCACCGGCCAGATCTGGATGAACTGAGTCTGTGGACCTTCAACCAGAGCCTTGCCCCACTTGGTTTTCTGCGCGCTGCCGTCGAGCTTGGGCAGGCTGACCAGCAACACGGTGTCTTCGGCGGGGCGCGAGCAGTATTCCATCAACGCCGCCGCGCCTTTATCGCCCGGCTTGCCCGAGGGCAGGCGCAGTTCCAGCAGGCGTTTCTCGGCAAACAGCGACATGCTCGCGCCAGCTTGCAGCAGGGTGCCCCAGTCGAAACTGGCGTCGGCGCTGAACACCTGGCGTTCATCGAAGCCTTGCTGGCGTGCGGCGGTGCGGATAGCGTCAGCTGCTTCCTGGCACAGCAGCGGGTCGTCGCCGCTGACGATGTACACAGGCGCAAGGCCACCTTGCAGGTGCTTGGCGAGTTGGGCGGGGGCAAGTTTCATAGGCGGGGCGAACGGGGCGCCAGAGGCGCCCCGTCTGGCTTACTCGACAGGGACTTCAACAGGCGACTGTTTCGGTGTGTTGTCTTCATATTCCTGCGCGGCTTTCAGGGCGTCGGCGTCAGCCTTGGCCTTGTTGTCGGCCACTTGCTGCAGCTCAGCCAGTTTTTCCGGGGTGAGCATTTGCAGGCGAGTCATCATGCGCTGGATCAGCTCACGACGCATTTCCTTGCGCACCTGGATGGTCTCGGAGTCCGAACCCACCAGGTTGTTGCCATCGTGGCTCACCACTTTCTGCACCTGGATCTTGTCACCCATCAACGGCAACTGATCACGGCCTTGTATTTCGAACATCAGCGCCGTGTTCAACTCGACGTCGGACGCACGGCCAGCACTGGCGTAGCTGATATTGCGCTGGGTTTCTCGCTCATCCGTCAGGATCAGTTTGTAGGTTGCGCCGTTGTACACGTGCACACCGCTGTTTTCCAGGGTCTGGCGCAGCTGGGTGACGGTTTCGCCGTAGGCGTTGCGGGCGCTGACGTCGAGTTCCTTGAGCGACAGCTCATTGGTGCCGGTGCCGCGCAGCTGGAAGCCGCAAGCGCTCAACAGCACGGCAAGGCCCATAACCAGCAGATTGCGTTTGATCATTTTGTTGCTCCCCTTGAAACCAGGTGGGCCTTATCGGGCCCTAAAGGTTTAGTTCGGCGCGGGGCCAAGCCCCGCGCCCGATCCGATTTAGCTGGCGACGATATTGACCAGTTTGCCGGGTACCACGATCACCTTGCGGATGGTCAGGCCTTCGGTAAAGCGCAGCACGTTCTCATTGATACGTGCAGCTGCTTCAACCTCTTCACGGCTGGCGCTGGCCGGCATGTCGATCTGGCCACGCAGTTTACCGTTAACCTGGATGACCAGTTGCAGCGTGTCCTGTACCAGGGCGCTGTCATCCTGCACCGGCCAGGCGGCATCGATGACGGCACCGCTGTGGCCCAGACGGCTCCACAGTTCATGGCTGATGTGCGGCGTGATCGGCGCGAGCAACAGGGTAACTGTTTCCAGGCCTTCCTGGATCAGCGCACGGTCTTGTTCGGTCGCCTGCGAGGCTTTTTCCAGCACGTTCATCAGCGTCATCACCTGGGCGATGGCGGTGTTGAATTTGTGGTTCTGCCCAACGTCCTGGCTGGCCTGGCGGATAGCCAGGTGGATGCTGCGGCGAACGGCTTTCTGCTCGTCGTTCAACGCGCCGATATCCAGCTTGCCCGGCAGGCCCTGGCTGACATGAGCGTGGGCCAGGCGCCAGACACGCTTGAGGAAACGGTGCGAGCCTTCGACGCCCGAGTCGGACCATTCGGCGCTCATGTCAGGCGGCGAGGCGAACATCATGAACAGGCGGCAGGTGTCGGCGCCGAACTGATCGATCATCGACTGTGGGTCGACGCCGTTGTTCTTGGACTTGGCCATCTTCTCGGTGCCACCGATTTCCACCGGCAGGCCGTCGGCTTTCAGCTTCGCGCTGATGACCTTGGCCTTGCTGTCACGCTCAAGCTCGACATCCGCCGGGTTGAACCAGGTGTAGGCGCCATTGGCTTCGCGGCGATAGTAAGTGTCGGCGATCACCATGCCCTGGGTCAGCAGGTTCTTGAATGGCTCATCGGAGCTCACCAGGCCTTCGTCACGCATCAGCTTGTGGAAGAAGCGCGCGTACAGCAGGTGGAGGATGGCGTGTTCGATGCCACCGATGTACTGATCCACTGGCAACCAATGGTCGGCTGCGGATTTCTCCACCAGGCCGCCTTCATAGTGCGGCGAGGCATAACGAGCGTAATACCACGAGGACTCGACGAAGGTGTCCATGGTGTCGGTTTCACGCTTGGCCGGCGCGCCGCATTTAGGGCAGCTGCACTCGTAGAACTCGGGCATGCGCGCCAACGGCGAGCCAGCACCATCCGGCACCACGTCTTCTGGCAGCACGACCGGCAGTTGGTCTTCCGGTACCGGCACGTCACCGCAGGTTTGGCAGTGGATGATCGGGATCGGGCAACCCCAGTAGCGCTGGCGGCTGATGCCCCAGTCACGCAGACGGAACTGGGTGCGCGAGGCACCGAGGTTTTTCTTGATCAGGGCCACTTCCATGGCGTCGAACGCGCCCTGGAAGTCCAGGCCGTCGAATTCGCCGGAGTTGATCAGCGTGCCGTGCTCGCCGTAGGCGTCTTGCCACGGAGCGGGGTTGGTATCACCCGAGCTGGTACGCACGACCGACTTGATAGGCAGGCTGTACTTGGTGGCGAATTCGAAATCGCGCTCGTCGTGGGCCGGCACGGCCATGACGGCGCCATCGCCGTAGTGCATCAATACGTAGTTGGCGACCCAAACCGGCAGTTTCTCGCCGGTCAACGGGTGCTCGACGAACAGGCCGGTTGGCAGGCCTTTTTTCTCCTGGGTGGCGACGTCGGCTTCGGCCACGCTGCCGCCTTTGCATTCAGCGATGAACGCCTGCAGCTCAGGGTTGTTCTGTGCGGCCTGGGTGGCCAGCGGGTGTTCGGCGGCCACGGCGACGTAGGTCGCGCCCATCAGGGTGTCGGGGCGGGTGGTGAACACCTTGAGTGCGCCGGCTTCGCCGATGGAGTCGACGTTGTACGGGAACTGCACTTCCATTCCCTTGGATTTGCCGATCCAGTTGCGCTGCATGGTCTTGACCTGTTCAGGCCAGCCCGGCAGATCGTCAAGGCTCGACAACAGTTCATCCGCGTAGGCGGTGATCTTGAAGTAGTACATCGGGATTTCGCGCTTTTCGATCAGCGCGCCGGAACGCCAGCCGCGACCGTCGATGACCTGTTCGTTGGCCAGTACGGTCTGGTCGATCGGGTCCCAGTTCACGGTGCCGCTTTTTTTGTAGATCACACCTTTTTCGAACAGGCGCGTGAACAGCCATTGTTCCCAGCGGTAGTAATCCGGCTTGCAGGTGGTGACCTCGCGGGACCAGTCCACCGCCAGGCCCAGGCTGCGCAACTGGGTCTTCATGTAGGCGATGTTTTCGTAGGTCCACTTGGCGGGCGCCACGTTGTTTTTCATCGCGGCGTTTTCTGCCGGCATGCCGAAGGCGTCCCAACCCATGGGTTGCAGCACGTTCTTGCCGAGCATGCGCTGGTAGCGCGAAATCACGTCGCCGATGGTGTAGTTGCGCACGTGCCCCATGTGTAGCTTGCCGCTGGGGTAAGGGAACATCGATAGGCAGTAGTAAGTCTCCTTGCCTGGCTGTTCACTGACTTCAAAGGACTTTTGCTCGTCCCAGAAGGTTTGGGCGGCATTTTCTATTTCACGGGGCTGATATTGTTCGTGCATGGCTACTTTTGAACTGGATAGGGGTGGCCTAATCCTCTTCGGTGCACTGTCCGGGTTGTTCGACACCAAGAAGCGGCGCGTCCGTGCCCAAACCCTGCGGGAAGTGGAGTTACAGGAAGCGCCGTAGCATACATGACCCCACTCTATCGAGGGAAACCCTGATTGCGCGCCAAGGGCCGTCTGTCGCGGCACCGGGCAGGCGCAGCAACGGGGGCTACGCTGTTTAGTGGGGAGCAAGTATTTCTTCAATGAGGTGAGGGGATGGTTGAATCGCAGCGAACTTTAACGAAACCGCAGTTGTATGAAGGATTGATCGACCGTTTGGGTCGGGCATTGGACGCCGCAAGAACCGCAGGCCGATTGCGTGATGAACGGCCTCTGGAGCTGGAGTTGCGAGGCTTGAGCCAGGCGGAGCTTGAATTGATCAAGAACTATCTGGCGTTGAATCACGACCGCGCCTCCCATGGGCAGGCTTCCCCGCCTGCTCATTCGGCCAAGGTCATCTGGCTCAAAGACCTGGCGACCGGCCGCGGGCCAGAGAACTTCCGCTCCGTGCGGTGCAAGTGAGCCCCGCGTTATCCGTTAGCGTTATCAAAATGTTGTCGGTAAGGATTGTTGCAAAACCCCGATGCATCTAGGCTTCGGGCATCTTTGGAGATGCCCGATGCCTTTTCGTTATTTCATTAAACAACTGTTGTTGCCGCCCGGTATTTTTCTGCTGTTGTTGGCGTGTGCCTGGTGGTTTCGCCGCAGCCGTCCGCGCCTGGCGGGCTTGTGCTTTGCCCTGGGGCTGGGCGGAATGTGGTTGATCAGCCTGCCAGTGATGGTGCAATGGGGCGCCCGTGCCCTGGAGACAGAGCCGCCTTTGGCCCGGGAAGACTGGGCCACCCTGGCCCAGCGTGCCGATGCGATTGTGGTGCTGGGCTCGGGGCGCGAGCGTGGAGATATTGCGTGGGGCAGCGACCAGCCCACCGGTATTGGCCTGGAACGTGAGCGTTTTGCCGCGCGGCTGGCCAAGGCATCCGGTTTGCCAGTGCTGACCAGCGGCGGCTTGCACTACGGCACGCCGCCCAGTGAGGCCGAGCTGATGGCCGTGTCGATGCAGGATGACTTCGGTGTCACCGTGCGCTGGAAAGAAGAGCGCAGCCGTACTACCTGGGAAAACGCCCAGATGAGCGCCGAGATTTTGTTGCCGCAAGGCATCAAGCGTGTAGTGGTAGTGACCCAGGCCTGGCACATGCCGCGTTCGGTGTGGAGTTTTGAAAAGGCCGGCTTCACCGTGGTGCCGGGGCCGGTGGGCTTTTTGGGTGTCGACCATGGCCGACCGCTGGGTGGCTGGATGCCGGAGGTCAAGGCGGTGTGGCAAAGCGGGCAGTTGATCAATGAAGCGGTGGGGCAGGTGGGGTATAGGTTGTTCTACCGATAGGTGCAACACAGGAGATCAAATGTAGCAGCTGGCTTGCCTGCGATGGCGGTGGGTCAGTGAGCACTCAGGGCACTGATACACCGCCATCGCAGGCAAGCCAGCTCCCACAGGTCAGACCGTTTTGGCCATCCGAGCCGCCAACAGCGCCCAGCCAAAGAGCAGCACACACACAATGATCAACGGCCACGAACGCCATTGCAGGTACGGCGTGAGGTTATGCATCGGCACCACCTCCCCATAGAGAATGCCACGCTCGAACTGCGGGATCTGCGCGGTGATCTGCCCAAACGGGTTGATCAGCCCGGTCACGCCGTTGTTGGTGGCGCGGATCATCCAGCGGCCAGCCTCCAGCGCACGCATTTGCGCCATTTGCAGGTGCTGCAGCGGGCCGATGGAGCGGCCGAACCAGGTGTCGTTGCTGATAGTCAGCAGCAGGTCGCTCTGGGCCGACAGGCCGGCGGCGAATTCGGGGTACACCACTTCATAGCAAATGAACGGCGCAATCTGATAACCCTTGGCCTGCAGCATGGCCTGGTCAGAAGGGCCGCGGGCGAAGTCCGACATGGGCAGGTCGAAGAAGGCAATCAGCCCGCGCAGCATGTCCTGCAGCGGAACGTACTCGCCAAACGGCACCAGTTTTTGCTTGAGGTAGGTGCCGTCGCCTTCGCCGACCACGGTGATGCCGTTGAAGTAGCGCTTCTGGTGGTGCACTTCCTGGCGAATCGGTACCCCAGTGATCAACGCGCTGTCCCGGTCGGCGGCAAACTTGCCCATCATGCCCAGGTAGCCCTCCACGGACTCCTTGAGCACCGGCACGGCAGTTTCCGGCCAGACCAGCAGGTCGACGCGCTTGGAACTCAGGCTCATGTCGCGGTACAGCGCCAACTGTGCATTGAGCTGGTCCGGGTCCCACTTCATGCTTTGCTCGACGTTGCCCTGAATCGCAGCCACGCTCAGGGGCGCACCAGACGGCGATGTCCAGGCGTGATGCTTGAGTGCCAGGCCAATCGCCCAGGGCGCAACCAGCAATAACAGGCCCGCGCCGATGAAGGCATTGCGCTTACTGGCCAGCAGGCGCGGCAGGTTGCACAGCAATGCGGCAGTGAGCGCGAGGGCGAAGGAAATCAGCCACATCCCACCCAATGGCGCGAGGCCGGTCAACGGCCCATCGAGTTGACTGTAACCGGAGTACAACCACGGGAAACCGGTAAGGAACCAGCCACGAAAGGCTTCCTGGCCGACCCACAACGCGGCGAACGTCAATGCATCCGCCAGTGGTGCTTCGTTACGGCGCAACCAGCGCGCCCATAGCCAGGCGGGCAGGGCAAAGAACCAGGCGATGGCGGCGGTGAACAGCAGCATCAGGAACCCCGCCAGCAGCACCGAAGCGCCGCCGAAGTGGTGGATGCTGTAGTAGATCCAACTGGTGCCGGCACCAAACAGGCCGAAGCCGAAACACCAGCCACGGCCCAGGGCCTGGCGGGGTGTCAGCTCCCGCAGGCCGATATAGAACAGGCCGACCGCTACCAGCGCCAACGGCCAGATATCGAACGGCGCCAGCGCCAGGGTTGTGATGGCGCCGGCCACCACGGCCAGCAAGTTACCGGGCCAGCCGGGTGAGGTGAGACGGCGCATGTCAGTCCTTAGCGGGCGATGGGTGTCAAACGGATCAGATGGATACGACGGCTATCAGCATTGAGGATGCGGAAGCGATAGGCGCCGATCTCGGTGGTTTCATTACGCTTGGGCAGGTGCCCGAACGCACTCATCACCAGGCCGCCGACGGTGTCGAACTCATCGTCCGAAAACTCGCTGTCGAAGAACTCGTTGAAGTTCTCGATGGGCGTCAGCGCCTTGATCAGGAAGTCACCGCTGGGCAGCGGCTTGATGTAGCTGTCTTCTTCGACGTCGTGCTCGTCTTCGATGTCGCCGACGATCTGCTCCAGCACGTCCTCGATGGTGACCAGGCCGGCCACGCCGCCGTATTCGTCAATCACAATGGCCATGTGATTGTGGTTGGCGCGGAACTCGCGCAGCAGCACATTCAGGCGCTTGGACTCGGGCACGAAGGTGGCCGGGCGCAGCAGGTCCTTGATGTTGAAGCTGTCGCCATTCTCCTTGAGGATCAACGGCAGCAGGTCCTTGGCCAGCAGGACACCCATGACGTCGTCATGGCTTTCACCGATCACCGGGTAGCGCGAATGCGCCGAGTCGATCACGGCCGGGAGGAATTCCCGTGGGGTCTGGGTCGCCTTGATGCTGATCATCTGCGAGCGCGGGACCATGATGTCACGTACTTGCAGGTCAGCCACCTGGATGGCGCCCTCGACGATGGCCAGCGCTTCGCTGTCCAGCAACTTGTTCTGGTGTGCATCGCGCAGCAGCTCCAAGAGCTCCTGGCGGTTTTTCGGCTCGTGGGCAAAAGCCTGGGTCAGTTTACCCAGCCATGACTTCTGCCCGTTGCTCGATCGGTCTTCGCTCATAGCGATTACTCTAAATCCTTTGATATGACAGTTTAGTGTTGATCAGCTTTCATCGTCTGCATATGGGTCGCGGTGACCCAGTTCTGCAAGCAACGTTCGTTCCAGTGCTTCCATTTCCTCGGCTTCGTCATCGTCTATATGGTCGTAACCCAAGAGATGCAAGCAGCCGTGGATGACTAGATGGGCCCAATGGGCCTCAAGTTCCTTGCCTTGTTCCGCCGCTTCTCGCTCGACCACCGCGACGCAGATCACCAGGTCGCCCAGCAGCGGGATATCCAGCAATTCGTCGGGCACGTCGGCGGGGAAGGACAGCACGTTGGTCGCGTAGTCTTTCTGGCGCCAGGTGTGGTTCAGCTCACGGCCTTCGGCCTCGTCCACCAGACGAATGGTCAGCTCCGAGTCAGCGGTGCGCTGGCGCAAAGCCAGTTCACACCATTGGCGGAACTGGGCTTCGCTGGGGGCGGGCGCGTCGGTGGCCAGTTGCAGGTCTAGCTCAAGCATCGTGGCGAGCGTCCTTGGCGGGCGCGTCGTCGCGGTGTTCGAAACGCTCATAGGCTTCGACAATGCGCTGCACCAGCGGGTGGCGCACCACGTCCTTGGGCATGAAGTGCGTGAAGCTGATACCCGGCACGTCCTTGAGCACCTCGATCACCTGGCCCAGGCCCGACTTGGTGCCCTTGGGCAGGTCGACCTGGGTGATGTCGCCCGTGATCACGGCAGTGGAGCCGAAACCGATACGGGTGAGGAACATCTTCATTTGCTCGACGGTGGTGTTCTGGCTTTCGTCGAGAATGATGAAGCTGTTGTTGAGCGTACGGCCACGCATGTAGGCCAGCGGGGCGATCTCGATCACCTGGCGCTCGATCAGCTTGGCCACGTATTCAAAACCGAGCATCTCGTACAGCGCATCGTAGAGCGGGCGCAGGTACGGGTCGATCTTCTGGGCCAGATCGCCGGGCAGGAAACCGAGCTTTTCGCCGGCCTCGACCGCTGGGCGCACCAGCAGGATACGCCGCACTTGCTCGCGCTCCAGGGCGTCGACGGCGCAGGCCACCGCGAGGTAGGTCTTGCCGGTACCGGCCGGGCCGATGCCGAAGTTGATGTCGTTGCCCAGGATTTCCTTGACGTACTTCTGCTGATTCAAGCCGCGTGGGCGAATCATGCCTTTTTTGGTACGCAAGGCTACGCTGGCTTCGGCCACCGGGTTATTGGCCAGGTCTTCCACAGCCGACTCCTGCAGGTACAGGTGCACGGTCTCCGGCGACAGCTCGCTACCCTTGGTTTCGCGGTAGAGACGGCGCAGCAGGTTTTCTGCAGACGTGGTGTGTTGGGGTTCACCAATGAGCTCGAACTGATTGCCGCGGTTGCGGATCTCGATGCTCAGGCGTTGTTCGATCAGGCGCAGGTGCTCGTCGAACTGTCCGCACAGGTTGGCGAAACGGCGAGCCTCAAAAGGCTCGAGGATAAAACGATGGGGTTCTGCTATGGGTGCGTTCAAGGTTGCTTTTAGCCGCCCTTTGGCTGATGAGGTGAGAGAGAGAATAACGCCAGGCGCTGGTGTGCGAAAGCACTTAAATAGCCTGGCCCCACTCTCGATAACCCTGAAGAACCCCTGTGGGAGCTGGCTTTCCTGCTGTAGGAGCGAGCTTGCTCGCGAAAAACGTCAACGATAATGCGTGTTTGCTGAATGAGCGCGGCGCCGGTGAGTTTTTCGCGAGCAAGCTCGCTCCTACAAAAAAGCCTTAACTGACTGGCATTAAGGCAAGCCAGCTCCCACATTTTGATCTTCATCCGGTCAGCGAGATCAGTTGATCAACGAGCCGCGCAACGAGTGTGGCTGCGCCGCATCAATGTGCACATCGGCAAACTGGCCGATCAGCGTGGGATTGTCGCAGCGGAAGTTGACGATTCGGTTGTTCTCGGTACGACCCTGCAATTCACCCGGGTCTTTCTTCGAATAATCGGTCACCAGAATGCGCTGGATCGAACCGACCATTTGTCGGCTGATTTCGAAGCCCTGCTGATTGAGGCGATGTTGCAGCGCGTTCAAACGCTCTTTTTTCAACGCCTCCGGGGTTTCATCCAGCAGGTCGGCAGCCGGGGTGCCAGGGCGCTGGCTGTAGACGAACGAGTAGGAGAAGTCGAAACCCACGTCTTCGATCAGCTTCATGGTCTGCTGGAAGTCTTTCTCGGTTTCGCCCGGGAAGCCGACGATAAAGTCCGAACTGATGCAGATGCCCGGCACGGCGGCGCGAAGTTTGCGCAGTTTGGATTTGTATTCCAGTGCGGTGTGGTTGCGCTTCATCGCCGAGAGAATGCGGTCCGAACCCGATTGCACCGGCAAGTGCAGGTGCTTGACCAGCTCTGGTACTTCGGCGTGGGCCTGGATCAGGCTGTCGGAAAACTCCAGCGGGTGCGAGGTGGTGTAGCGGATGCGCTCGATGCCATCGACGGCGGCGACCACGCGGATCAATTCCGCCAGGTCGGCCAGGCGGCCGTCATCGGTCTGGCCACGGTAGCCGTTGACGTTCTGACCCAGCAGGGTGACTTCGCGCACGCCGTTTTCAGCCAGGTGGATGATTTCCGACAGCACATCGTCAAACGGCCGGCTGACTTCTTCGCCACGGGTGTAAGGCACTACGCAGAAGGTGCAGTACTTGCTGCAGCCTTCCATCACCGACACATAGGCGCTCGGCCCATCGATGCGCGGTTCGGGCAGATGGTCAAATTTTTCGATTTCGGGGAACGACACGTCAACCTGCGGCAGCTTGGTGATACGTGCTGCGTCGATCATCTCGGGCAAGCGGTGCAGGGTTTGCGGGCCGAACACCACATCGACATAGGGCGCGCGGTCGCGGATCGCGGCGCCTTCCTGGCTGGCCACGCAACCGCCGACGGCGATCACCATGTCCGGGTTGGCCAGTTTCAATTCGCGCCAGCGGCCCAGCTGCGAATACACACGGTCCTGGGCCCGCTCGCGGATCGAGCAGGTATTGAGCAGGATCACGTCGGCATCTTCGGCGCGGGCAGTGACTTCCAGGGCCTGGTGTTCGCCCAGCAAGTCGACCATGCGCGAGCTGTCGTACTCGTTCATCTGGCAACCGTGGGTTTCGATGTAAAGCTTCTTGGCCATGGGAATCGTCAACTGGTGGTAAAGAACCGCGCATTATAGGGGGCATGCCCATTGGTTCCTAGCGCTGTGCATCGGGTGCCATGCTATAGTTCGCGCCCTCTTTTATATCCCCATGTGTTGTTCGCCCACCATGACCAAACGTGAAGCTCCAATCTATAAGGTGATTTTCCTCAACCAGGGCCAGGTGTTCGAAATGTACGCCAAGCAGATCTATCAAAGTGATCTGTGGGGCTTCCTGGAGGTGGAAGAGTTCGTCTTTGGCGAGCGCACCCAGTTGGTGGTCGATCCGGGCGAAGAAAAGCTCAAGGCCCAGTTCGAAGGTGTGGTGCGCAGCTTTGTGCCGATGCATTCGATTGTGCGCATCGATGAAGTCGAGCGCCTGGGGACGCCGAAGATCAGTGAGGCTCGGGGCATGAGCAATGTGATGCCGTTTCCGATGCCGATGCCTGAGAAGTAGGGCTTTAGACCGAGGGGTGCCTATCGCAGGCAAGCCAGCTCCCACACTCGACCGCGTTTCAATGCTGGAATGCGGTCCACTGTGGGAGCTGGCTTGCCTGCGATAGCGATGTAAGGTCTACAAAAAATCAGGGAAGGGGTGAGAACGGCGAACGCCCATCAGCACTCTGCAATTCTTGCAGGTAGTTGCGGAAAATCTGCCCCAGCACCTGGGTTGCCACTTCCAGTTCATCGCGCTGCATGTGCTCGGCGACTTCGTCGGCAGTGTCCAGTGCGTCTTCGGCGCCGTTGACCGCGGCCATTTTCAGCACGATGTACGCCTGGACGTTGTTGGCCGGCACGCCTTCGCCTTTGAAGAACATGTTGCCCAACTGGTATTGCGCCTGGGCGTGGCCCTGCAGCGAGGCTTTCTCGAAGTAGCTCAACGCTTTGTTGAGGTCAACGGCCGGGTTCTTGCTGTCGTGGTAGTACTCGCCCAACTCGTATTGCGCTTGCGCATCCCCTTCCTCGGCCTGTTTCTGGCACGCGCTCAGGGCTTCGGCCTGGCTCTCTGGCTGGGTATTGAGGGTGCAACGACCCATCGCTGGGATTAACAACGAGTTGCCGCCGGCCTGGGCATGTGCCAGTAGCGGTTGAAGGAGCAACAGGCAGCCCAGAACCAGGGTGCGGCCGGTGCGTTTCATGGGAATCGACTTACCTCTGACGGGGCGCGCGGACCCTCCAGGGAGTCCAATAAGCGCGCATTATGAAATAAGCAGGCCTCTGCTTACAAAGTCTTTACTCGTTTTTCTGCTGCTTGGGCAAGTTATCTGCCGGATTGCAGGGCAATTCTCGAAAAAACCAGGAATTCTCTGTAAGCAAAGTAGCAAATCTGACGCTGCCAGGGGCAACGTCAGAGGTTGCCGTCACTTATTTCAGGGCCGCGAACGCGCGCTCGGCAGCCTCCAGAGTCAATTTCAGTTCGGCTTCGCCATGGGCGATCGAAGTGAAGCCGGCTTCAAAGGCGCTCGGTGCCAGGTACACGCCGCCTTCGAGCATCAGATGGAAGAAGCGCTTGAACAACTCGGCATCGCTGCCCATCACGTCATCGAAGGTGACGATATCGTCGGCGCCGCTGAAGTACAGGCCGAACATGCCACCGGCCTGGGTGGTCACAAACGGGATGCCGGCGGCATCGGCGCGCTGTTGCAGGCCGTCGAGCAGGCGTGTGGTGTAGTCGGTCAGCTCGGCGTGGAAGCCCGGGCGGCTGATCAGGCGCAGGGTGGTCAGGCCGGCGGCCATTGCCAGCGGGTTACCCGACAAGGTGCCTGCCTGGTATACCGGGCCGAGCGGGGCGATGTGTTGCATGATCTCGCGCTTGCCGCCGAAGCAGCCTACCGGCATGCCGCCGCCGATGATCTTGCCGAAGGTGCTCAGGTCTGGCGTGACGCCATAGTAAGCCTGGGCGCCACCGAGGGCGACCCGGAAACCGGTCATCACTTCGTCAAAAATCAGCACCACGCCATGCTTGTCGCACTGCTCGCGCAGGCCCTCAAGGAAACCCGGGGCCGGTGGAACGCAGTTCATGTTGCCGGCGACTGGCTCGACGATGATGCAGGCAACGTCCTGGCCGACTTCGCTGAGCATCTGCTCGACGGCCGCGATGTCGTTGAACGGCAAGGTCAGGGTGTGCTTGGCGAACGCCGCAGGTACGCCAGCGGAATTGGGTACGCCTTGGGTCAGCGCGCCGGAGCCGGCTTTTACCAGCAGGCTGTCGGAGTGCCCGTGGTAGCAACCTTCGAACTTGATGATGTTGTCGCGGCCGGTGAAACCACGGGCCAGGCGGATCGCGCTCATGGTGGCTTCGGTGCCGGAGCTGACCATGCGCACCATTTCCATCGACGGCACGATCGAGCAGACCAGGTCGGCCATCTCGGTTTCCATCGCGGTCGGGGCGCCGTAGGACAAGCCGTGCTGCAGTTGCTGGCGCACCGCGTCCAGCACGTCCGGATGGCTGTGGCCGAGGATCATCGGGCCCCAGGAGCCGACATAGTCGACATAGCGCTTGTCGTCTTCATCGGTGACGTAGGCGCCTTCGGCATGCTTGAAGAACAACGGCGTGCCGCCCACGCTCTTGAACGCACGCACGGGGGAGTTCACACCGCCGGGGATGTGTTTCTGGGCGTTGACAAACAGGGTTTCGGAACGGGACATGATCGGGCTCTCTAAACTGAAGATTTAAGAAGATGGTTGAACGCACGGGCGCGGCGAGTGACTTCCTGGGTGCTATCGGCACCGAACAGGCCATGGACCACGGCGAGCAGGTCGGCCCCGTGGGCCACCAGCGGTTCGGCGTTTTCCAGGGTGACGCCGCCGATCACGCAGATCGGCAGGTGCAGGCGCTTGCGGGCCTGGGCCAGCATGTCAACGGTGGCGGCAGGTGCGCCGGGTTTGGTCGTGGAATTGAAGAAGCGGCCGAAGGCCACGTAGCTGGCGCCTTCTTTGGCGGCCTGTTCGGCCAGTTCGATCTGGCTGTGACAGGTGGCGCCGATGATCGCCTTGGCGCCGAGCAATGCCCGGGCCGAGGTCAGCGGGCCGTCGGTCTGGCCCAGGTGCACGCCGACGCCCAGGCGCGCGGCCAGTTCGGCATCGTCGTTGATGATCAATTGGGTCTTGTAGCGTGAGCACAGTTCGTACAGCTTTTCGGCTTCACGCAGGCGCCGTGCCTCGTCGCTGCTTTTGTCGCGGTACTGCAACAGGGTGACGCCACCGTCCAGCGCCGCCTCGACGTAGGCGAGGAATTTGCCGGCCAACAGCTGGCTGTCGGTAATGGCGTAAAGGCCGCGTAGTTTCATCGGGCAAACCCCTTGCTGACGAGCGATAAGTTACGAGCAGAAATCCAGCGGCAATCGGCGCGGCACGAACTGGCCCTGGCCGAGTTGTTCGGCATCACGCAGGGTACGCCACGTGTAGTTGAGGGCCGATTGCACGGCGCTGGCCAGGCCTTCACCCTGGGCAATGCGCCCGGCCAGCGCACTGGCCAAGGTGCAACCCGAGCCGTGATAACTACCGGGCAAGCGCTGGCAGGTAAAGGTCTGGCGCGTGCCGTCGCGGCTGTACAGGCGATTGTGCACTTCGTGCTCATCGCCATGGCCGCCGGTGATGAGCAGGTGCTTGATGTACGGCAGCAGCTTCTCGGCGCAGTCGTCGGCGCTGCCGTCGGGCAGTTCCGCGAGGATGCGCGCTTCTGGCAGGTTGGGGGTGGCAATCAATGACAGGGGCAGCAGCCGCTCGCGCATCGCATAACCGACCTCGTCCTTGCCCAGGCTACCGCCGCCGCCGGCGCGCAGCACCGGGTCGCAGACCACCGGCAAATGCGGGTGCGCCTGCAGCAGTTCGACCACGGTGTCGACCATCGCAGTGGAGCCGAGCATGCCCAGCTTGACCGCCGCGACTTCAGAGTCGCCGAGCACGGCATTGGCCTGGGCCAGTACCCACTCACGGTCAAGCACGCGGAAATCACTGACATTGACGGTGTTCTGCACGGTCAGCGCGGTGACGGCCGGGGCCGCGTGGCAACCCTGGGCGAGCAGGGCTTCGATATCTGCCTGCAGGCCGGCGCCACCACTGGGATCGTGGCCGGAGAGACAGAGGACAACGGGGCGAGAACTGTAGATATTCATGGTGCGCGAGCTTACCACCAAACGCTTTTTGCGTGGCTGCCTGGCGATGGCAGAAGTTTGCTGCTGCAGCGTCGCTTTGCGTGGCCGAACGCTGCAACGCAGTGGTCTGAAAGCATTGCGCTAGAGCTGTTCTAAAAAAAGTTCCGGCAGTGGCTAATGGCTTTTACTGGCTATGCTAAAGTGCATCCCAATAACTTACTGTATCGCCGGTGTACGTCTTCTCAAAAGGAATGGGGGGCTTTTGACACAACCGGACCAGGCTACGCTGGGGCTCTATGCGCTATTTGCTGATGTTTATATTGTGCGGGCTACCGATGCTCGCCGGCGCTGTCGAGTTCAACCAGGACACGCGCAGCCTCCCGTTGGGCCGGGTCATGCAAGTGCTCGAAGACCCAACCGATACCCTCACCATCGCCGATGTCAGTTCCCCCGCCTATGCCGCCCAATTCAAGACCCACGACAAAGACACGCTCAATGCCGGCTATTCACGCTCGGTGTTCTGGCTGAAGGTCAACCTGCACTACACCGCCAAAGATCCCCGCGCACCGCGCACCTGGTTTCTGGAGCTGGCCTACCCGCCGCTCAATCGCCTGGACCTCTACCAGAACGACGGCACCGGCCACTACCGCCTCACCGCCCGCACCGGCAGCGCATTGCCGTTTTCCAGCCGTGAGGTGAGCCAGAGCAACTACCTGTTCAAGCTCAGCTTCTTGCCCGACCAGCAACAAACCGTCTACCTGCGCTTGCAAAGCCAAGGCTCCATCCAGGCACCGCTGACGTTGTGGGCGGGCACCGCCTACATGGAAGAGCAACCGTTGCGTTTGTACGTGCTCGGCGCCATCTACGGTGTGTTGCTGGGCATGCTGATCTACAACCTGTTCATCTACCTGAGCGTACGCGACACCAGCTACCTCTATTACATCTTCTATATCGCTTCGTTCGGCTTGTATCAGCTGTCGGTCAATGGCGTTGCGGTGGAGTACTTCTGGCCGAACAACCCCTGGTGGGCGAATGCCGCGGTTCCCTTCCTGATCGGCTCGGCGGCCTTGTTCGGCAGCCTGTTCGCGCGCAGTTTCCTGCACACTGCGCAGCACAGTCGCTGGCTCAACCGCATCCTGCTGGCGCTGGCGGCCTGTGGCGGGTTGGTGATGGCACTGGCGCTGTTGACGAGTTACGCTGTGGCCCTGCGCCTGGCCACTGCGCTGGCGCTGGTGTTTACCGTGACCATCTTCGTAGCGGCCATCAAGGCCTGGTATTGCGGGCAGCGCATGGCGCGTTATTTCATCATCGCCTGGTCGGCCTTCCTGCTCGGCGGGGTGATCAATACCCTGATGGTGCTGGGTTATCTGCCTAACGTGTTCCTGACCATGTATGCCAGCCAGCTCGGCTCAGCCATTGAAGTGGCGCTGTTGTCCCTGGCCCTGGCTGACCGCATCAACGGCATGCGCGAACAGCAGGCGCAGATTCTCCTCGATGCCAGCCAGAAGCTGGAAGCGCTCAACCAGCAACTGGCTCGCAGCAATCGCCTCAAAGACGAATTTCTCGCCACCCTGACCCACGAATTGCGCACGCCGATGAACGGTGTGATCGGCTCTTTGGAACTGATGCAAACCGTGCCTTTGGACGATGACCTGACGCAGTACCAGCAAACCGCCGCCGGCTCGGCGCGGGACATGATGCGCATGGTCAACGGCATCCTCACTCTCACCGAGTTGCAGGCCGGTCGCCTGGTGGCCCAGCCGCAAGTGTTCAGCCTGCGCGGCGAGCTCGATACCTTGCGCCAGCAGTTCACCGGCAGCGCCCAGGCCAAGGGGCTGGCGTTCTCCATTGACGTCGCGGATGAGCTGCCAGACCGGCTCATCGGCGATGCCCAAAAGTTGCGTCAGTGCCTGGATTGCCTGCTCGACAATGCGTTCAAATTCACCCACGTCGGCGCGGTTCGTTTGCGTGTGGTGGGCGTGCCGCAAGGGGATGGGACCTTGCACTTGAGCTTTATCGTCACCGACACCGGTATCGGCTTTGCCTTTCTCGATGAGGCCACGTTGTATCAGCGTTTCTTTCAGTTGGACGGCTCGATGACGCGTGAATACGGCGGCCTGGGCATTGGCCTGGCGATTTGCCGGCAGTTGATCGAACTGCTGGGCGGGCGCCTGACCCATCATTCGGAGCCCCGTAAAGGCAGCCGCTTCCAGTTGGAAATGGACGTCAGCGCCGTGCCGCAGCAGGTGACGCCGGCCGCGCAGGCTTTGCCTGCACAGCGTGCGCCTCAGGAATGCACGGTGCTGTTGGTGGACGACAACAGCGTGGGCCAGTTGGCGGTGCGTGGCATGTTGCTCAAGCTCGGTTACCGGGTCAAAACCGTAGACAGCGGCCCGGCGGCGCTCGCTGCATTGCAGGGGCACAGCTTCGACGCCGTGCTGCTGGATGTGCCAGAGGGTGGCTTTTCGTTGTGCTGCCAGATTCGCGCATTGCCCGGCTGTGGTGAATTGCCGGTGATCGCCCTGAGTGCTTCGCCCAATGGGCCGGAGCGTGAGCGCTGCCATGGCATTGGCATGACGGACCGACTGGCCAAACCGGTGCGTTTCGACGCCTTGCAGGCGGCACTTGAACGTAGCGTGCTGTGCGCGGATGAGGGTGAAAGCGCCGAACATTCGGCGCGTATGCCACTTTTTTAAGGTCTTGCACGGTGCTTAACTGAATTCCGGGCCACTGTTCATACGGCCTTTTTTCCAGGAGGCCCGTCATGAACCTGCATCAGTTTGCCGAAACCCACGACGTCACCAACCAGCCACCGTCCCTGGACGGCACTAACCTGTATCGCATCGACTTGCCTTTGCAGGAATGGTCACGCCGCTTCGGCGCCGGTTGGGCACAAGCGCGCATTGATGCCTACGGTGCGCTGGCCGGTGGGCCGTTGATGGCAGCCGGGTTCCTGGCCAACCAGAACAAACCGGTGTTCAGTAGCCATGACCGTTACGGCCATCGTATCGACCTGGTGGAGTTTCACCCGGCTTATCACGAGTTGATGCGCACCGCCGTCGAGCATGGCCTGCCGTCGTTGCCGTGGGCCCATCCGCAGCCTGGCGCCCATGTGGCGCGTGCGGCGATGACCTACCTGCATAGCCAGGCCGAAGCCGGCAGCGGCTGCCCGCTGACCATGACCTTCGCCTGCGTTCCGGCCCTGCGCCTGCAACCGGAGCTGGCGGACCTCTGGCTGCCTAAAGTGCTCAATACTCACTACGACCCGCGCAATGTCGGCATCGCCCACAAGGCCGGCGTTACTATCGGCATGGCCATGACCGAGAAGCAGGGCGGCACCGACGTGCGCGCCAATACCACTCGCGCTTATCCCGTGGGCGCGGGTGGCCCCGGCCAAGCCTACGAACTGGTGGGGCATAAGTGGTTCTGCTCGGCACCAATGTGCGATGGCTTCCTGACCCTGGCCCAGACCGATAAGGGTCTGACCTGTTTTTTGCTGCCCCGGCACCGCCCGGATGACACGCGCAACGAGTTCTATATCCAGCGCTTGAAGAACAAACTCGGCAACTGCTCCAACGCCTCCAGCGAAGTGGAATTTCGCGGCGCCCTGGCGTGGATGGTCGGTGAAGAAGGCCGCGGCGTTCCCACCATCATCGAAATGGTCGCCATGACCCGCTTCGATTGCATGGTCGGCTCCAGCGCCTTGATGCGCCAGGCGCTGACCCAGGCCAGCCATCACTGCGCCCATCGCCAGGTGGGTGGCCGCGAGCTCAGCGAGCAGCCGCTGATGCAGAACGTGCTGGCCGACCTGGCCCTGGAAAGCGAAGCGGCCCTGGCCTTGAGCCTGCGCATGGGGCGCGCCCTGGATCATCTTGATGATGAACATGAAGCCAAGTTCGCCCGGCTGGTCACGGCGGTGGGCAAGTATTGGATCTGCAAGCGAGCGCCGGCGATGATCAACGAAGCCGCCGAATGCATGGGCGGCGCCGGGTACGTGGAAGACAGCATCCTGCCGCGTCTTTACCGTGAGGCACCGGTTAACTCCACGTGGGAAGGCTCTGGCAATGTGCAATGCCTGGACGTGCTGCGTGCGTTGTCCAAAGAGCCGGGTGTGCTGGAGGTGCTGTTTGTGGAGCTGGGGGATGGCCATGGCGACAAACAGCTGGCGCGGCATATCGAGCAGTTGAAGGCGGCGTTCATGGACACCCAGGATATCCAGTATCGGGCACGGCAACTGACCGAGGACATTGCCCTGGCGTTGCAGGCCAAGTTGTTGTTGGAGGCGGGTAATGCGGCGGTGAGCGACGGGTTTATCGCCAGTCGGTTGGGTGAGTCGTCGGGGCGGGTATATGGCACCTTGCCGCGTGGGATGGATGTGCAAGCTATTGTCGCCCGCTCAACCCCACAATCCCTCTGAATAAACACAGTCAAATGTGGGAGCTGGCTTGCCTGCGATAGCGGTGGTCCAGCCAGCAATTATGTGGCTGATAGACCGCTATCGCAGGCAAGCCAGCTCCCACCTATCAAAGCATTCCACTTCCGGTGTTTCGGTGAGGCCTGGATACAGGCAAGATAAAGGCCTGCAAGTCAGAACACAGGATGCTTACCGTGACCGAAGCTTTTGTTGTCGTTAAAACCGCCGAAGAAGCCGTGGACCGGCTGGCGGCGCTGCATGAGCGTGCGACTGGCGCGCTCAACCAAGCGCTCAAGCAATACCTCAAGGACCGCGTCGAACCCGACGCCGCTCAACGCGCACTGTTTCGCTACCCGGAACTGCGCCTGACCTACCACTGCCACGGCGAAGTCCCACAGACCACTCGGGCGTATGCCAAGGTGCAACTGCCGGGTACCTACAGCGTCACCGTGACCCACCCGGCCGCGTTCCGTAAGTACCTGCTGGAGCAACTGGTGCCGCTGATGCACGACTTCACCGTGACCGTGGAAGTGGGCGTCAGCCAGCAGAACATCCCGTACCCCTATGTGGTGGAGCAGGGTGATGAACTGGCCGGCTCCGGCGTCACCGCCGCGACCCTAGCTCGTGTATTCCCCAGTACCGACCTGTCCGCCGCCACCGACGGCATTGCCGATGGCCTGTACGACTGGGAAAACACCGACCCACTGCCCCTGGCCCTGTTCGATGCCGCCCGCGTGGACTTTTCCCTGCGTCGCCTGGTGCATTACACCGGCAGCGACTGGCGCCATGTGCAGCCGTGGATCCTGCTGACCAACTACCACCGCTACGTGGACCAGTTCATCCTGCATGGCTTGGAGCAACTGCGCAGCGACCCGCGGTTTATCCGTATGGTGCTGCCCGGCAACGTGGTGATCGACAAGAGCATGGACCACGGCGAAGCCTCGGCCATTGCCGCCGGCGTGGTCTGGCACCGCTACCAGATGCCGGCGTATCACCTGCAGGCCACTGACGGCCACGGCGTGACCTTGGTGAACATCGGCGTAGGCCCGTCCAACGCCAAGAACATCACCGACCACTTGGCCGTACTACGCCCGCATTGCTGGCTGATGATCGGCCACTGCGGCGGCCTGCGCCAATCCCAGACCATCGGCGACTACGTACTGGCCCACGCCTATATGCGCCGCGACGGGATTCTCGACCGCGTGGTACCGCCGAACATCCCTATTCCGGCCCTGGCCGAAGTGCAGTTGGCGCTTCAGCAGGCGGCTGCCAAGGTCACTGGCGAAAAAGGCGAAGAGCTGAAAAAACGCCTGCGCACCGGTACCGTGCTGACCTATGACGACCGGAACTGGGAACTGCGCTGGGCCCAGGAGCGGCCGCTGATCAACCTGTCCCGTGCCGTGGCCGTGGACATGGAAAGCGGCACCATCGCCGCCCAGGGTTACCGTTTGCGCGTGCCTTACGGCACCTTGTTGTGCGTATCCGACAAGCCGCTGCACAGCGAGATCAAGCTGCCGGGTTCGGCCAACGCTTTCTATGAGCGTGCGGTCAGCCAGCACTTGAAGATCGGCATCGAGGCGGTCGACCTGTTGCGCACCGAACTCAACTCCCTGCACTCGCGCAAACTGCGCAGCTTCGACGAGCCGCCGTTCCGCTAAGCGGTTGGGATGGTCATTTAGCGGTCAGGCCACTAGCATTGTCGGTCCTGACCGTTAGATGTTCCTTTGCCATGTCCCGTCCTACCCGTCCCGATTCGCGCCGCCCTGGCGTGAAACCACCACACTCTGCCGCTCGCCGCGTTGCCAAGGCGCCACCGGCCGAGCCCAAGTTGATCCTGTTCAATAAACCCTTCGATGTGCTGACCCAGTTCAGCGACGAAGGTGGGCGCGCCACCCTCAAGGATTTTATTGATATCCCCGGCATTTACCCGGCAGGGCGCCTGGACCGTGACAGCGAGGGCCTGCTGCTGTTGACCAACGACGGTCAGCTCCAGGCGCGCATCGCTGACCCCAAGCACAAGCTGGCGAAAACTTACTGGGTGCAGGTGGAAGGCGAGCCGACTGAAGAGCAGCTGCAACGCCTGCGTGAAGGCGTGGAACTCAACGACGGCATGACCTTGCCGGCCGAGGCGCGGCAACTGGATGAGCCGGCATTATGGCCGCGCAACCCGCCGGTACGCTTTCGCAAAAGCGTGCCGACGTATTGGCTGGAGTTGGTGATTCGTGAAGGGCGCAACCGTCAGGTACGGCGCATGACCGCAGCAGTGGGCTTGCCGACGCTGCGCCTGGTGCGCGTGCGTATTGGTGAGTGGTCGATCGATGGCCTGGATCAAGGCCAGTGGAAGGCAGTGCCGGCGCGCTTATAAGGCGCCGGATTCAATCAGGCCGATCACCACGCTCTTGATGATGAACGCCGCCACGCCCAGGCCCAGCACGAAAAACAGGATGAACGAACCAAAGCGCCCGGCCTTGGATTTCTTTGCCAGGTCCCAGACGATGAAACCCATGAAAATGATGAGGATAGTGACCAGGCCGGTCATCATCCATTCTTCAAACAGGGCGGGGTCGATGTTGTTCATGGGGCTCTTCCGACAAGACAAGCGAGCAGTATACGGCAGCGTCACAGACGCAACATTGACCTGAGTCCTGCGCGGTCAAACTGTGGGGGCCTGATGCCATTGTAGGAGCGAGCTTGCTCGCGAAAAACTCACAGACGCCGCGTTCATTCAGGAGGCACGGGTTATCGTTAACGTTTTTCGCGAGCAAGCTCGCTCCTACAGTTGAGCATCGTTGTTCTCAGGTCCGCAGGTGGGTCAGGGGCAGTTCGGTGCTGTTCAATACCTGATTGAGCACGAAGCTGGAACGCACGCTGGTCACGCCTTCAATCCGCGTCAGGTGGCCCAGCAGCAGCTTCTGATAATGGTCCATGTCAGGCACCACCACCTTCAACTGATAGTCCGCATCCATGCCGGTCACCAAACTGCACTCCAGCACTTGCGGCAGGGTGCGGATGGCGGCTTCGAAATTCTCGAAGCGCTCCGGCGTGTGTCGGTCCATGCCGATCAATACATAAGCGGTAAGGCTCAGGCCGAGCATCTTGCGGTCGAGCAGGGCGACCTGGCGGGCGATGTAGCCGTCGTCTTCCAACTGCTTGACCCGGCGTGAGCAGGGCGAAGGCGACAGGCCGATGCGTTCGGCCAGCTCCTGGTTGGAGATCCTCGCGTCGCGCTGCAATTCCGCCAGAATACTCAGGTCGTATCGGTCAAGCTTGCTCATTGGGTTGGCCTTTGTCGTAACTATTGCGGTGAATTATCCATGAAGGGTTAAAAATTGCGCAAGCACTGTTTATTGACGCAATCTTCGCAATCCTCTGCCCGCCCGGCACGCCTATGATTACCAACAGAATCACCGCCTGGACAACAGTCCACAGCAGCGCGCCCAATCAGGCCCGTTGCGGCCGCCGCCCCAGCAGGGTTGAGCCGGCCTCCAGGCTGCACACTGTCCACAAGACGGCGTGAGGTGAGCCAACGTCAAAAGCGTTGAGCACGGACGAAATTCTCAAGGGGTGGCCGACGGGTCACCCCTTTTTCTTTGTGCGCGTTTTGCCTTCAGAAAATAGTTCTCGTGACTGATAACCTGTCTCAGAACCGGGCGAGGCTTTTCCAGTCTCATGATCAAGCCCCAATCCGCAGTGAGGAAAAGCATGAAGCGCATCTGGCGTATGGCAGGTGTTGGTTTGCTGGTGGTCAGCGTCGGCTCCCAGGCGATAGCCGAGGAACGCGATAACTCACCGGGCCAGGGGCAACGGCCTGAGCACAATCAGCCACGCCCACAAAACCCGCAGGGTGATCGTGGCGGCCAGCACGAGGGCGGCCAATGGCAAGGTCGGCCTCAAGGTCATGAGCCGGGGCGACCGGCACCGCAACCGCAACCCTCCAATAACCTGCCGATCCAGGGCCGGCCCGATACCGTGCGCCAGACCCAGGAGCCGCGCCAGGGTTATTACCGTGATATTCCCAGACGCCCCGACGATAACCGGCATTGGGAGGCCGGCGGCCCCGGTTCGCGTCCGAGTAACGATCGCCCCGGTGATAACCGCTGGCCAGGCCGCCCCGACGGGCATGGCAATGGCTGGGGCCCTGGCCCGCAGCATCGCCCTGGATATGTCATCGACCGTTTCCCCGATCGCAATTACCGCGTGCCTTACCGTGGCCAGGACTACTTTTTCTCCGGCGGCTACTGGTATCGCCCCCAAGGCCCACGCTACGTGGTGGTGACGCCGCCCTATGGCATTCGCGTGCATTACCTGCCGGACTACGCACGTGAAGTGTGGGTAGGCGGCTCGCTGTTGTTCCTCGCCGCAGGCGCCTATTACGCCTACGAGCAAAGCACCCAGCAATACGTGGTGGTGCAGCCGCCGGCGCAGGTGCCGTCACCCCAGCCAGCGCCGCAAGGCAACGGCTATGACGTAGAGGCATATCCTGCCAATGGCCAGTCCCCGGCCCAGGTGCAGCAGGACGGCTACGACTGTTATCGCTGGGCGGTGCAACAAAGTGGCTTCGACCCGCGCACCGTTACCTACGCCCCGGACCCTGCGGTAGTACAAACCTACCGCCAGGCCCAAGGCAACTGCCTGGGCAGTCGTGGGTATCAGGTGCAGCAGTAGCAGCGGCAAGCTTCAAGCTTCAAGCTTGTCACTTGAAGCTTGTAGCTGATCCACCGGATCCGCATGCACCAGCACTTCGGCCTTCGGATATTCGCGGTGGATGGCATCGGCGGCCTGGTCGCTGATGCCGTGGGCCACCGACAGGGTCAATTCCCCCGGCAACTCCAGATGCAACTGCACAAACCAGTGGTTACCGGAAACCCGCGTGCGCAAGTCGTGGGCCCCCAGCACGCCGGGTACGCCACGGGCCAGTTCGAGCATGTGCTGGCTGACATCCGGCGGAAGCTCTTCGTCCATCAACACCGCAAAGCTTTCCCGGGCGATCTGGATCGCGCTCCACAGAATGTAGGCGGCGATCCCCAGGCCAAACCAGGCGTCGACCTGATGAAAGCCAAAACCTGCCAACACCAGCGCAATCAGGATGCTGCCATTGAGCAGCAAGTCCGAGCGGTAATGCAGCGAGTCGGCGCGCACCGCATTGGAGCCGGTCTCGCGCACCACGCGGTGTTGCAGCACCAGCAGGGCCACGGTCAGCGCCAGGGACAAGATAATCACGCCGATACTCAACCACGGTGCGCCAACCGGCTCTGGGTGCTTGAGCCGTTCATAGGCCTGGAGCGCAATCAGCACCGCACTGCCCGCGATAAACAAGGCCTGCGCCATCCCCGCCAGCGACTCCGCCTTGCCGTGCCCATAACGGTGATCGTCATCGGCCGGGCGCAGGGCGTAATGCACTGCCAGCAAATTCAACAGCGAAGTGACGCCGTCGAGCAGTGAGTCGGTCAGCCCGGCGAGCATGCTCACCGAGCCGCTGAGCCACCAGGCGATGGCCTTGGTCACAATCAACACACAGGCCACGCCCACCGAGGCGCGGGTGGCCAGGCGCAAGAGCCTTGCGTGTTCGGGGCTGCTGGTCATGAGCTGTCCTTACGCGGCAGGCTGCAGGCCCAGGGCCGCCAGTTGCTGCACGCTGCCCTTGAACTGGATCAGGCGCGGGTCATCCAGCGGCAAGGTGCGGCCGGTTTCCTTCTGGATGATGCTTTGCAGCTTGGCGTTATCGACCGTGCCGTCGGCGCCGATGGCTTCGTGCAGTTTCTCGGGGGCGACCTGGGCGGTCTTGCCCGGTTCGAAGTAAATGGCGCCCGTGGCGAAGTCGACACCGAAGGCGATCAGGCCGGGGATCACATAAAACAACAGGCCGAGGGCATCGAGTACCGCGATGGTTGGGTCGATCTTGCCGTCGATCTGGCCACGGCGGTCGGGGTAGAAAATCGACCCACAGGCGGTGAGTTGGCTCAGCAGGGTGACGGCGAGGACACCGCCGATGACACGGGAAGCGATACGCATGAAAAAGTCTCCTGAACAGATTTAAGGGTGACTATAAGCCAGATCGGCCAGGCGCCGATGAATCCATGTGGGAGCTGGCTTGCCTGCGATAGCGTCGGCTCGGGGAATACAGTGGCAACTGTCATACCGCTATCGCAGGCAAGCCAGCTCCGACCTTTGACTGCATTCCCAGTCCCAAGAGTGGCTGTTTTTGAGACCCGCATCGGCATCCGGCAGTTCGCCGTTATACTCGCCGCTCTGCTTTGGAGCCAGTATGAATTCGTTGCCGATCGATGATGTTTTACCCGCCTTGCGTGACGCCTTGGCTCATCGCCATGAAGCCGTGCTGGAAGCGCCCCCCGGAGCCGGTAAAACCACCCGCGTGCCCTTGGCTTTGTTGCATGAGCCCTGGCTTGCCGGGCAAACCATCCTGATGCTCGAACCCCGGCGCCTGGCTGCCCGTGCTGCTGCCGAGCGGCTGGCCAGTGAACTGGGCGAAAAGGTCGGTGAGACCGTGGGCTACCGTATCCGCCTGGACAGCAAAGTCGGCCCCAACACGCGCATCGAGGTCGTCACCGAAGGCATCCTCACCCGCCGCCTGCAGGACGATCCGGCGCTGGACGGCGTGGGCTTGTTGATCTTCGACGAATTCCACGAGCGCAGCCTAGACGCCGACCTGGCGCTGGCCCTGAGCCTTAACGGCCGCGAGCTGTTTCGCGACGAGCAGCCGCTGAAAATCCTGCTGATGTCCGCCACCCTCGAAGGCGAGCGCCTGGCCGGTCTGCTGGATGACGCGCCGATCCTGCGCAGTGAGGGGCGCATGTTCCCGGTGCAGATGCGCTGGGGACGCCCTTACCATGCCGGGGAGTTTATCGAGCCGCGCGTGGTGCAAACCATCCTCGAAGCCCTGCATGACGAGCTCGGCAGTGTGCTGGTATTTCTGCCGGGGCAGGCGGAGATTCGCCGGGTCAACCAGCAACTGGCCGATGCCCTGGGTGATCGCCCTGATGTGCTGCTGTGCCCGTTGCACGGTGAGCTGGACCTCAATGCCCAGCGCGCCGCCATCGACCCGGCGCCGGCCGGCAAGCGCAAAGTGGTGTTGGCTACCAACATCGCCGAGACCAGCCTGACCATCAACGGCGTACGCGTGGTGATCGACGCCGGGTTGGCTCGGGTGCCGCGTTTCGACCCCGGCAGCGGCATGACCCGCCTCGACACCCAGCGCATCTCCCGCGCCAGCGCCACCCAGCGCGCCGGTCGGGCAGGACGGTTGGAACCGGGGGTGTGTTATCGGTTGTGGTCCGAAGACCAGCACGATGGTCTGGCCGCTTATGGCAGCGCGGAAATCCTCGCCGCCGACCTGGCGGGGCTGGCCTTGCAACTGGCCCGTTGGGGCGTGACGCCCAGCCAGTTGGTGTGGCTGGATGCGCCACCCACAGCCGCGTATGCCCAGGCCCAGGATCTGTTGCAACGCCTCGGTGCATTGAACGACGAAAACCTCACCGCCCATGGCCAGAAGATGGCCGAGTTGCCCGCCCACCCGCGTATTGCCCACCTGTTATTGCGTGGCCAAGACCTGGGGCTCGCCGCCACCGCCTGTGACGTGGCGGCGCTGTTGGGCGAGCGCGATATCCTGCGCGGCGGCGGTGCCGATTTGCACAGCCGCCTGGCGCTGATGTCTGGCGAGGAGCGTGCGCGAGGTACCCAGGGTGGCGTGCAGCGCGCCAAGCAACTGGCCCGGCAATACCGTGGCTACCTGCGCGGCAAGGCGACCCAGCCGGTGGACAACCCCGACCACCCGCGCTGGCTCGGCGCCTTGCTGGCACTGGCCTACCCGGACCGCGTCGCCCAGCAACGTCGCCCCGGTGGCGCTGAATACCGCCTGGCCAATGGCCGCGCAGCGCTGTTTGCCGAAGCCGACAGCCTGATGAAACAACCCTGGCTGGTGATCGCCGACCTGGGCAGCCGCCAGGGCCAGCGCGAAGAACGCATCTACCTGGCGGCGGATTTTGATCCGGCACTGTTCGACACGGTGCTGACCGAGCAAGTGCGCAACGTCGACCAACTCGACTGGGACGAGCGCGAAGGCGTCTTGCGTGCCGAGCGCCAACGCAAAGTCGGTGAACTGGTGCTCAGCCGCGAACCCCTGACCGGCCTCGACGAATCCGCCCGCAGCCAGGCGCTGGTCAACCTGGTGCGCCGCAAAGGCCTGGAGCTGCTGCCCTGGACCCCGGAACTGCGTCAGTGGCAAGCCCGTGTGATGCTGCTGCGCCAACTGGATGCCGGCAACACCAGCGAGTGGCCCGACCTCAGCGACAAGGCCCTGCTCGCCAGCCTCGAACACTGGCTGATGCCTTATCTGGGCAAGGTCTCGCGCCTCAGCCATTTCGCCAACCTGGATATCTCCAGCTACCTGCACAACCTGCTGCCCTGGCCCTTGCCCCAACGCCTGGAAGAGCTGGCGCCGCAGCATGTGAAAGTGCCGTCGGGGTCATCGGTACGCCTGGACTACAGCGAGCAGCCGCCGATCCTGGCGGTGCGCTTGCAGGAACTGTTCGGGCTGGCAGACACCCCGCGCATTGCCGGCGGACGCCTGGCCGTGAAGTTGCACTTGCTGTCCCCGGCGCGTCGGCCGGTGCAGGTCACGCAGGACCTGGCGAACTTCTGGCGCAGTACCTATGCCGAGGTGAAGAAGGATCTCAAGGGGCGATACCCCAAGCATTATTGGCCAGATGACCCGTTGGTGGCCGAAGCGACGGCCAGGATCAAGCCCAGAAAGCCCTGAGTGTTCAAGTCATTCCCAGTCTTTACGCAGGCTGGGCTCATTACCTGAAGGCTTGGAATCAAGGATTCGGCCGCCAACGACACCCAAGGCTGATGATTTCGTTTTTTCCCAGGATGGATATGCACCCAATGCTCAAGTTCAATGCTCACCTCGGTTTCCAATTCAACGAGTTGCCTTTTCTGCAACGCATCGAAGCCGCCGCCGCTGCCGGTTTCAGGGCAGTGGAGTTCCCGTCACCCTATGAATTCGACGCCAGCCTGCTCGCTGACCATCTGGCCCAATACAACCTGCCGTTGATTCAGTTCGCGGCGCCAGCGGGCGTGACCAAAGGCATCGCTGCCTTGCAGGGCAAGGAACAGGAATTTCGCGAGGGGCTGCGCGAGGCGGCCCGCTATGCGAAGGCGCTGAACTGCTCGGATGTGCACATCATGTCGGGCGTGACCACGCCTCAGGATGAGAGCGCGCTTGCCTACACCAATAACCTGGAATACGCGATCAAGTACCTTGAAGATCAGGGTTTGCGAACTTTGATTGAAGTCATCAGCCCGCAGGCGATGCCTGGCTATTACCTGTCTGACTTCAGCAAGGCCCAGCAGGTGCTGGAAACCTTTACGAGTGTCGGGCTGATTCTGGACCTTTACCATGCCCAGTTGTTGACCGGCGACCCAGCCGGGGTGCTGGCGCAGTTTTACGACAGGACCGTCCATGTACAAATCGCCGACAACCCGGGGCGTCATGAGCCGGGCACTGGGACCATGGACTTTGCTGGCTTGTTCGCGGCGCTGGAGCAGCGTGGCTACCGAGGATGGATCGGCTGTGAATACCGCCCATCCGGCACCACGGTTGCCAGCCTTGAGTGGCTTAAGCCGCTCCTGAAACCCTAGGGGTTATTGCGCGGCAGGCAACAGGAATCGGGCGATCACCGGCAGGTGATTGGAAATACGCAACGTATCTTCCTGGCGCACCTTGGCTTCCACGCGTTTGACGCGCGAGCTGTAGAACAGGTAATCCAGCGTGCGATCCGGGCCATCAAGGCCTGGGTCGTTGGGGAAGTGCGTCAGCCATTTCTCGCGGTCGATGCCACTGGATTGGCTGTTGCTGGGGATCATCGGGTACTTGTCCCACAGCAGATGCAACTCACTGTCCGGCGAATACTGGCCACGCTTTTCTGCGTCCAGGCGCAGGAACTGGCCCAGTGGCAGCAGGTTGAAATCCCCGCCAATCAACCAGGGTGTGCCGCGACCTTCGAGTTTATCCAGCAGTCTTACCGTACTCGTCACTTGCTCCCGCAGGGCACTGCGCCCTGGCGCACCGGCGTCCAGGCGGGTGTTGAGCACCGCCAGTTGGCCTCCGTCGCTCAAGGGCAGATACGTCAGCAGCAGGGCCGGCTTGGGTTGGAACTGACGGCTGACGAAGTTGGCATCGGCGGTTGGCAGTTGCAGGCGTTCGGCATGTTCGATCTGGTAGCGGCTGAGCGTAGCGAGCTTGCGCCCGACGCTACCGAAGATATGCAGGCTGGGCACAAAGTCGGCTTTCCAGTCGAAGGCCTGGGCGCTGCACGGGTAGAGGTCGACCAGACGCTCCTGCAACAGCGCAAGCTGGTCCTGATAGTGGGAAGGCTTGGCGCCTTCGTCGACTTCCTGCAACAGCAGGATGTCGGGCTGTTCGTCGCGAATCACCCGCGCCACTTCGTCGAGGCTAAAGGCCATGTCTTCGACGGTGGGGCGATCGTCCGGGCCGCTGCCGTCCGGGGTGTCGTACCAGAACACGTAGTTCTTGCCGGCCAGGTATTGCACATTCCAGGTCATAACCTTGAGCGCCTGCCCCGGCAACAGTGTCGGGGCGCGGGGTGCCACGCAGCTGACGGGCAGGGTCTCTTTGTCGGCAGGGCGCCAGGTCAGGCTGTAGATCAGCGCGGCCAGCAGGCCGGCGATGATCAACAGGCTCAACAGGGTTATGCGCAATAAACGGGTCATCGGCTCGGCTTATATGCGTGTCAGAAGAGCCACGGAGCATATCACCGCACGTCGGCGTCGCCACCGATCAGCATGAATAAACGGAACAGCACCACGCTGGTGAACAGTTGCAGGAAGCTGTGGGCGCTGTCCATCAGCAACCCCAGCAACGGCGCGGGCTCAGGGTACGCCGCCACGCTGGCGCCCTTGAGCAGCCACAACGGCGTCATCACACACAGCAGGCACACCAGGATGCGCCAGAAATGCCCGCGGGTCAGGCGAAAGCTTTCCTTCATCGCCTCCAGGGCGGGCATGCCGCGCAGCACCAGCAGGTATTCGGCAAACGCCAGCACCACCATCAGCCACAAGCCCGGCAGGAAATACAGCGACAGCCCCAACAGAATCAGCAAGGTGCTCATGGCTGTCAGCAGGGCAAAACGCGGCCACAGGCTCAAGGCCATGGCCCACACGTCCTTGGTGCGCGGCGACTCGCCCCGGGTGCGGGCGTCGAGAAACAGGATCAGGGCGCCGGTGTACAGCGGGTACACCAACAAACCTACGACCACGCTGTAGCCGGGAAACGCATCCGGGCCCAGCGTGTGGTCCAGCACCTGTTGCAGCAAGGCTTCGAGGATCACCAATGGCAGGCACAGCTGGACGATGGCGCCCAGGTTGCGCTGGGTAAAGCGGAAGGAGTCGCGCAAAACGTCTAACGGATTCATCAGGGTCATCACAGGCCTGGAAGCAGAGGGCCACACTTTAACCGATCAGGGTCCAAGGGGCGCAAACGTAAACCTTGAGTAAAGACCATTGAAACAACTCGTAACATCCCCATAACTGGAAAGCCCCCAGCCTGATCACAGGCGGGACCGGAATTTTTTATCGGCAATCTAACGAGGTCGCCATGAACAGCGAAGAGCAAACCCTGATCGATGGACTGTTTTCACGGTTGCAGCAAGCCGAAACGGACTCAGCCCCCCGCGACGCCCAGGCCGAAGCGCGGATCAAGGAGCATATGGCTCGCCAACCTGCCGTCGGCTACTACATGACCCAGTCGATTCTGGTACAGGAACATGCGCTGCAGAGTCTTGACGCGCAGAACAAGCAACAGGCCCAGCAGATTCAGCAATTGCAGGACGAGCTGCAACGGGCCAAGGCCACGCAACCTGCGCCGGCCAGCGGTGGTGGGTTCCTGTCGAGCATCTTTGGCGGCGGCTCCCGTGAGCCACAGCCTGCGCCGAGCAACTCAGGTGGCGGCTGGCGTGAACCGGCGCGACCCGCTTTTGGTCAGCCAGCGCCGCAGCAGAACTACCAACCGCCGCAAGCACCGGCCGCCGCGCCAGCCGGCAGCGGCTTCCTCGGTGGCGCCATGAAAACCGCTGCCGGTGTGGCAGGGGGCGTGTTGCTGGCCGAAGGCATCAGCAGCCTGTTCCATCACAACCAGCAGCCGCAGGTGGTGGAAGAAATCATCGAACAACCGGCACCGGCCAGTGATCAAGGCAACTGGGGCAACGATGACCAGAAGTTTGCCGGCAATGACAGCTGGGGCAGCAACTCTGACAACTTCGCCGACAGCGATTATTCCGACGACTCCTCATCCTTTGGCGACGACGATTCCTTCGTCTGACACACCAAGCCGGGGCGCTGCGGCGCTCCGGTCTGATTTTTTCCCGGAAATGCTCCCTTGGCTGGCATACTGACGCCCTTTCCGGGCGCTGGCGCCTGGCTGTCCATGAGGAAGTGCGGTGAAGAAAATTGCAGTGTTCGCCGATGTGCAAAACCTCTACTACACCGTGCGCCAGGCCTATGGTTGCCACTTCAACTACGCCGCCCTGTGGGCTGACATCAGCGCGCGCGGGCAGATTGTCGAGGCGTACGCCTATGCCATTGACCGCGGCGACAGCAAGCAGCAACAGTTCCAGCAGATCCTGCGCAACCTGGGCTTCACGGTAAAACTCAAGCCGTATATCCAGCGCAGCGACGGCTCCGCCAAGGGCGACTGGGACGTGGGCATCACCCTCGACATCATGGACGCCGCCGACCATGTCGACGAAGTCGTGCTGGCCTCCGGTGACGGTGATTTCGACATGTTGCTCGAACGCATCATCTACAAGCATGGCTTGCGGGCCGTGGCCTACGGCGTGCCGGGGCTGACGGCCAACTCATTGATACGCGCCGCCAGCCACTATGTGCCGATCGAAGGCGCGTTGTTGCTCAAATAGATCGTAGAACGGAGTTGGAACAGGTTTGGAACGTATAGCGGTCATCGACTTTGAAACCACCGGCATCACCCCCAGCAGCCACTGCCGGGCCACGGAGATTGGCGTGGTCATCCTCGAGCGTGGGCAGATCGTGGACCGCTACCAGAGCCTGATGAACGCCGGTGTGCGCGTACCGGCGTTTATCGAACAGCTCACCGGCATCAGCAACGCCATGCTGCGCAGCGCGCCACCGGCTGAACGGGTGATGAACGAAGTCAATGAGTTCGTCGGCACCACGCCCTTGATGGCGCACAACGCCGCGTTCGACCAGAAGTTCTGGGACTTTGAGCTGGGCCTGATCCGCCGCACCCGCCTGCAGAAATTCGCCTGCTCCTTGCTGCTGGCCCGCCGCCTGATGCCGGCGGCGCCCAACCACAAGCTCGGCACCCTCAACACCTACGCCAAACTGCCCCACACCGGCCAGGCTCACCGGGCGCTGGCGGATGCGGAAATGGCCGCCAACCTCACAGCGCACCTGGCCCAGGAACTGCGCCAGACTCATGGCTTGCGGGAGCTGTCCCATGACTTGCTGTGCACCTTGCAAAAAGTGCCGGCCGCGAAGATCAATGAGCACCTGAAGAAGCATCGCGGGTTTTAAGGCCTGGCGCTGATCGTCCCCACGCTCCGCGTGGGCATGCATCTGGAGACGCTCCGCGTCACGACTTTAAGAGTGGACGCAGAGCGCCCAGGGCGGCATTCCCACGCAGAGCGTGGGAACGATCAGTAAACAGCGCGGGTTCTGATTTGGCTACTGCCTCAAGAACATTGGAGTTCCCATGTGGGAGCTGGCTTGCCTGCGATCGCTGTGTATCAGCCAGCCATTTATTGCCTGACCCTCCGCTATCGCGGGCAAGCCCGGCTCCCACATGGGTTATGCGTCGTTTGATCGTCCCCACGCTCCGCGTGGGCATGCATCTGGAGACGCTCCGCGTCATGACTTTAAGAGTGGACGCAGAGCGCCCAGGGCGGCATTCCCACGCAGAGCGTGGGAACGATCAGCAAACAGCGCGGGTTCTGATCCGGCTACTGCCTCAAGAACACTGGATTTCCCATGTGGGAGCTGGCTTGCCTGCGATAGCGGTGTATCAGCCAGCCATTTATTGCCTGACCCTCCGCTATCGCGGGCAAGCCCGGCTCCCACATGGGTTATGCGTCGTTTGATCGTCCCCACGCTCCGCGTGGGCATGCATCTGGAGACGCTCCGCGTCATGACTTTAAGAGTGGACGCAGAGCGCCCAGGGCGGCATTCCCACGCAGAGCGTGGGAACGATCAGCAAACAGCGCGGGTTCTGATCCGGCTACTGCCTCAAGAACACTGGATTTCCCATGTGGGAGCTGGCTTGCCTGCGATAGCGGTGTATCAGCCAGCCATTTATTGCCTGACCCTCCGCTATCGCGGGCAAGCCCGGCTCCCACATGGGTTATGCGTCGTTTGATCGTCCCCACGCTCCGCGTGGGCATGCATCTGGAGACGCTCCGCGTCATGACTTTAAGAGTGGACGCAGAGCGCCCAGGGCGGCATTCCCACGCAGAGCGTGGGAACGATCAGTAAACAGTGCGGGTTCTGATCCGGCTACTGCCTCAAGAACACTGGAGTTCCCATGTGGGCGCTGGCTTGCCTGCGATAGCGGCGTATCAGCCAGCCATTTATTGCCTGACCCTCCGCTATCGCGGGCAAGCCCGGCTCCCACTTAGGTTATGCGTCGTTTATCGAGGCTGTGGGCACTCCAACGCCTGGCCCACCACCCCCTTCGCCATCTCCACCCAACGCATCTCATCACTCCGCCCGATGCGTGGGCCTGGGCGTCGGACTTGCACGTCCGGTCACCAAGTATTCGATGACAGGGCGAGACTGGCTACCGAATCCGACGCAAACAAGGCACCTGAGCGCTGAATGGTCGGTAGGTCAAATCCGGCTATGAGTTAGGACCTTTCTGGTTTTCTTCTTTACTCATCCATCGCGTTTTACTGCGACCTACCATTCTGTGTGTCATTCACGCACAGGGACAAAGAACATGCAGGAAAGCGACCTTCATACAGCGATCATGCGAAGCAAGTTGGAACTTGAATCAAATGGCATTGATCTGGGTTCCAGTTCAAGCATGGCGTTTCATGTGGGCAACACGATGACAAGCTGCCCGGCAGTCATGGTGTTGCCGAGTTCGCCAGGTTGGAGTCATGGCCCTCATTACCAGTTACTCAAGCCGATTCACGCTGACCCCGTTGCGCCCGATACGACGTTTGATGAACTCTGGAAATGTACACAGCAACACTACGGCCTCACGGCAGCCACAGTGATCACTGGCGCGGCGGGCATACCCATAAGCAAAATTGCGGTGGGTGCTTGGGTTCACGTCGGCTCCAGCAAAACCACGAACCTGGCTAGCCTGATCGGAATGCGCTTTTTCCCTCGTACGTTGATCAAGCACCCCACCATGGCCAGAATGGCAAAGGCAACGTTTGGCACGGTCCGGGTATTTGGCATCATCGGGAGAGGCATGCCCTTCGTCGCTGCCGGGCTTGCAGTCTTTGACCTGGTCAGTATTGGTAAGTGTGCCTATGAGGCGAGAAATGGAAGGTAGCCTGGCAAGAGCCGACATCAGCGAAAAAGTTATCCAGCTATTCGTCGATATCATCGGTTTTATCGACCGAAGCGAAGTGACGGAGCAAACCGATTTCATCCATGACTTCGACATCATTGATGACGACCTGACCTGCTTTGTCATGCAGATCAAGTGGCAGTTCAAGCTGCAAGCGACGCAGGAGGATTGGGATCACATCACGACCATCAAGCAGATAGTTGATTTGATCGAGCGCAGATCAAGCTCCTACAGTTAACCGCGTCGCTCGGGCAGAACAGCCGGGCTGATCGTTCCCACGCTCTGCGTGGGAATGCTGCCCTGGACGCTCTGCGTCCGCCCTTAAAGTCGTGACGCAAAGCGTCACGGGATGCATTCCCACGCGGAGCGTGGGAACGATCGCTCAGCCAGCATTTTTGCCATTGGTGTCCAACTGCCCCAACGGCACCCGCCGCTCTATCGCGCTGGACAGAATAATCGAGGTCTTGCTGAAGCCAAACTTCGCTACGCGGTTAATCAGGCTCTCCAACTCGGGCATCGAGCCCACCGCCGCTTGCATGATCACGCATGGGTCGCCCGTGACCCGGTGGCATTCGGTGAGTTCGGGTATCTCCGCCAGGGCGTCGTACACCTTTTGGCTGCCATGGTTGGTCAGCCGCAACTCAATCACGCATTGAATCGGCAAGCCCACTTTGGATAAATCCACCTTGGCCTGGTAGCCGGTGATCACGCCGCTGGCCTCAAGCTTGGCCACGCGTTCGGCCACGGCGGGGGCGGAAAGGTTCACGGTGCGCGCCAGTTGCGCGTAGGAAGCACGGCCATCTTCAAGCAGGGCGCTGAGGAGCATGCGGTCGTATTTGTCCATGATAAGGCTCCGGTTGCGCGTGGCTTTCGAAAGCACGGTTTATAGCCTTGATAACCATGGTTTGAGAAGTGTATTGGCGTTTTAAACAGGTTTTGTAACTTAAGTTTATCCACCTTCGTTTCTAGAATAAGTCTCCCATTTCCTGCCATAGAGCCGCCCAATGCCTGGCCCACGTCGCTTTCCCTTACCGTTGATCGCCGCCTTTTTTGCGTTGTATGTGATCTGGGGTTCCACCTACCTGGTGATCCGTATCGGCGTGGAGTACTGGCCGCCGCTGTTGCTGGCGGGGATTCGGTTTTGCACGGCGGGGGTATTGATGTATGGCTTCCTCAGATGGCGCGGGGTGCCGGCGCCGACCTGGCCGCAGTGGAAGGCGGCCGGGATGATCGGCATTTTGTTGCTCACCGTGGGCAATGGTGGCGTCAGCGTGGCGGAACATATGGGCGTGTCGTCCGGCGTGGCTGCGCTCGCGGTGGCGACGGTGCCGCTGTTTACCTTGCTGTGTGGTTTTTTCTGGGGCGCGCGTAATACGCGGTTGGAATGGGCCGGGGTGCTGCTGGGGATCATCGGCATCGCCATGCTCAACATGGGCAGCACCTTGCAGTCGAGCCCACTGGGCGCGGTGTTGCTGTTGATGGCGGCGGCGTCCTGGGCCTTCGGCTCGGTGTGGAGCCGCCACTTGCCGCTGCCCCAAGGCGCCATGGCCAGCGCCGCGGAAATGCTCGTGGCTGGCGTGGCGCTGCTGATCGTCAGCGCATTGTCTGGCGAGCACCTGAAGGCCATGCCGCCGCTGGAAGGCTGGCTGGCCCTGGCGTACCTCACGGTGTTCGGCTCGATCATCGCCTTCAACGCTTATATGTACCTGCTCAAGCACGTACGCCCGGCGGCGGCGACCAGCTACGCCTATGTGAACCCGGCCGTCGCCGTGTTGCTGGGGATTGTGTTCGTGGGTGAGAGCATCGGCCTGGAAGAAGCCCTGGCAATGCTGGTGATCATCAGCGCGGTGTTGCTGATCAGCCTGCCCCAATGGCGCAAGCCCAAACCCGAAATAAGGTAAACTGCCGCGCATTACGCCCTTGCGCTGAATTTTTCCTACGGTAACTACATGACTTTCGCCACCCTTGGCCTGATCGAACCCTTGCTGCGCGCCCTTGAGACGCTTGGCTACCAGACCCCGACGCCGGTGCAGGCGCAAGCCATTCCGGCAGTGCTGGCCGGTCGCGACCTGATGGCCGCGGCCCAGACCGGCACCGGCAAGACCGCAGGTTTCGCTTTGCCGCTGCTGCAACTGCTGACCATGGAAGGGCCGAAAGTCGCCGCCAACTCGGCGCGTGCGCTGATCCTGTGCCCCACCCGTGAACTGGCCGAGCAGGTTCATGCCAGCGTTGCCGAGTACGCCCAACACCTGCCGCTGACCACTTACGCGGTGTACGGCGGCGTGAGCATCAACCCGCAGATGATGAAGCTGCGCAAAGGCGTCGACATTCTGGTCGCCACCCCTGGCCGCCTGATCGATCTGTTCCGCCAGAACGCGCTGAAGCTCAACCAGCTGCAAACCCTGGTGCTGGATGAAGCCGACCGCATGCTCGACCTGGGCTTCTCCGAAGAGCTTGCCAACATTTATCGCATGCTGCCGAAAAAGCGCCAGACCCTGTTGTTCTCCGCGACCTTCTCCGATGACATTCGCCTGCTGGCCGGGCAGATGCTCAACGACCCGCTGAGCATCGAAGTCAGCCCACGCAACGTTGCCGCCAACACCGTCAAGCAGTGGGTGGTGCCGGTGGACAAGAAGCGCAAGCCGGAGCTGTTTGTGCACCTGATGCGCAAGGGCCGTTGGAAGCAAGTGCTGGTGTTCGCCAAGACCCGCAACGGCGTGGATGCGCTGGTGGACAAGTTGCAGGGCCTGGGGATCAACGCCGACGGCATCCATGGCGACAAACCACAAGCCACCCGCCAACGCGCACTGGACCGCTTCAAGGCCAGCGAAGTGCAAATCCTGGTGGCCACCGATGTGGCGGCCCGTGGCCTGGATATCGAAGACCTGCCGCTGGTGGTCAACTTCGACCTGCCGATCGTGGCCGAGGACTACATCCACCGTATCGGCCGTACCGGGCGTGCGGGCAACACCGGTGAGGCGATTTCCCTGGTGTGTGCCGATGAGGTGAACATGCTCTCGGCCATCGAGATGCTGACCCGCCAGACTCTCACCCGCAAAATGGAACCGGATTTCGAGCCGGAGCACCGCGTGCCGGACACCGATGCCAGCGGGCAGGTGGTGAAGAAACCGAAAAAGCCGAAGAAGCCGAAGGCGTCCGGCGGTGGCGGCAAGCGCAACCTGGGCAAGTGGGTGGACAGTGGGGAAGTAGCCCCGGCTGAGCCGTCGATCAAGCCGGTGCGCAAGGTGCCGGTGTTTAATACTGGGCCGCGTAAGAAGAAGTGATTGATCGTTCCCACGCGCGTGGGAACGCATCCTGTGATGCTCTGCGTCACGAACCTAAAGCGGGACGCAGAGCGTCCCTGGCGGCATCCCCACGCAGAGCGTGGGAACGATCAGCGTTGGAGCCATTCCAACATCCCCAGCCCAGCCGCCCGGCCACTGGCAAAACACCCGGTCAGCAAATACCCACCGGTCGGCGCTTCCCAATCGAGCATTTCCCCCGCACAAAACACCCCAGGCAATGGCTTGAGCATCAACCGTTCATCCAGCGCTTCAAACGGCACACCGCCCGCCGTGCTGATCGCCTCATCCATCGGCCGCGTTTTCACCAACGTCAGCGGCAACGCCTTGATATCCACCGCCAATTGCGCCGGGTCGGTGAAGTGTTCAGCAGGCGTCAGCTCGCGCAACAACGCCGCTTTCACGCCATCCAACCCCAGCTGACTGTGCAAATGCTTGCTCATCGACCGCGAGCCACGGGGCTTGGCCAATGCGGCCTGCACCTTGTCCAGCGGCTTGCTGGGCAGCAAATCGATATGCACCGTGGCCGCACCGTCGCGGTTGATCGCTTCGCGAATCGGCGCCGATAAGGCGTAAATCAAGCTGCCTTCGATACCGGTGGCAGTGATCACGCATTCGCCCAGCCGAGGTTTGTCATCCCCCAGGCCAATGGCGACGTTTTTCAACGGCGCGCCAGCGAATTTGCTGACCATCAACTCGCTCCATGCCGACACTTCAAATCCGCAGTTGCTCGGTTGCAGCCTCACATAGGGCAGGCCTCTGCCTTCAAACAGGTTGAGCCATGCGCCGTCGGAGCCCAATCGCGACCAGCTGCCGCCGCCCAGGGCCAGCAGCACGGCGTCGCTGTGGACAACTTTTTCGCCGTCCGGGCTGTGGATAAGTAAATCGCCCTCATCATTCCAACCCGTCCAACGATGCCGGGTGTGGATAACCACACCTTGCTCCCGCAGACGCTTGAGCCAGGCGCGCAGCAGTGGCGCGGCTTTCATATCGGTAGGAAATACGCGGCCGGAGGTGCCGACAAAGGTCTGGATACCCAGGCCATGGATCCATTCGCACAACGCCTCGGCACCAAAGCTGCGCAGCAGCGGCGCCATGTGCGGCGCGCGTTCGGCGTAGCGCGACAGGAACGCCGGGTACGCCTCGGAGTGGGTGATGTTCATGCCGCCCACGCCTGCCAGCAGGAACTTGCGCCCCACCGACGGCATGCCGTCGTACAGGTCCACGCGCACGCCAGCCTGGCTCAAGACTTCGGCGGCCATCAGCCCGGCGGGGCCGCCGCCGATAATGGAGACGTGGTGGGCAGAAGTCTGAGGCATGGGCAGGGCTACGGTGATGTGAATAGGCCGAGCATTCTACCCGACCACGACGCCGCTGCCTGATCAAAAAACGTACACTTTCCTACAGGCCATGCGGTCAAACGCTTGTAGCCGCTTACGCTCAAGTTATCCACAGGCCGTTCCACAGGCATTGTGGGTAACGCTCACACTTCAATGACAGCCTGATGACGTCCACACCCGCTGCGCGCTGTGGTGCAGGATGCCGTGGCGGCGGGCGAGGGCGGGGCGGTCCTTGCTGTAACCGCCGCCGATCACGCCCATCACCGGTATGTCGCGGCCCAGGCAGTGGCGCATCACGCTTTCATCACGGGCGGCGACGCCTTTGTCTGTCAGCTTGAGGTAACCAAGGGCGTCGTCCTTGTGCACATCCACGCCGGCGTCGTACAGCACCAGGTCCGGCTGGTAGAGCGGCAGCAGGTAGTTGAGCGCGTCATCCACCACCTTGAGGTAGTCGGCATCGCCCATACCCATGGGCAGCGGGATGTCCCAGTCGCTCTGGGCCTTGCGTGCCGGGAAGTTCTTTTCGCAGTGCAGCGACACGGTGATGGCGTCCGGCGTGTCGTGCAGGATGCGTGCGGTGCCGTCACCCTGGTGTACGTCGCAATCGAAGATCAGCACGCGATTGACCCGGCCGTTGGCCAACAGGTAATGGCTGATCACCGCCAGGTCATTAAAAATGCAGAAACCCGCCGGATAATCGTAATGGGCATGGTGGGTGCCGCCCGCCAAATGGCAGGCCAGGCCATGTTCTAGGGCCTGTTCGGCGGCCAGGATCGAGCCGCCCACCGCACGCACCGTGCGCCGGGCCAGGGCTTCGCTCCACGGCAGGCCGAGGCGGCGTTGGTCTTCGCGGGACAGTTCGCCGCTCATGTAGCGTTCGATATACCCCGGTTCATGGGCCAGGGCCAAAATGTCTGCCGGGCACAGCGGCGGGCGCAGCAATTGGCTGTCTTCGGTCAGGCCGCTGTCCACCAAGTGGTCACGCAACAGGCGAAACTTGTCCATGGGGAACCGGTGGTCCGCCGGGAACTCAGGGCTGTAGTCTTCGTGGTAGATCAATGGCAAGGACATGGCATTTTCTGACGGGAACCTGCGACGGATCTTAACAGCGCTGTACACTCACGCACATGGCAAGGCAGGGGGGCCCCATGGAGCCGATACTGGAATTGGAAAGTGCACGCTTGGTGCTTCGCCAATGGCGCGACAGCGACCTGCCGGACTTTGCGCGCATGTGCGCCGACCCGCAGGTGATGCGCTACTTTCCGGCTCAATTGAGCCACTTGGAAAGCGCCGCGTTGATCGGCCGGATTCGCGGGCATTTTGCTGAATATGGCTTTGGTTTTTGGGCATTGCAGCGCAAGGACACGGGCGAATTTATCGGCCTGACCGGGCTTGCGAATGTCAGCTTTGAAGCCGGCTTTACCCCGGCGGTGGAAATCGGCTGGCGCCTGGCCCGCGAACATTGGGGGCTGGGTTATGCCAGTGAGGCCGCCTGGACAGCGTTGCGCTGTGGTTTTGACCGCTTGCAACTGGACGAAATCCTGGCCTTCACCACCGAGAGCAACCTGCCCTCACAAAAAGTCATGCAGGCCATCGGTATGCATTACGATCCGCAGGCAGATTTTGAACACCCGAAAGTCGCAGCCGGTGACCCGCTGCGACCGCATGTTTTGTACCGCATCACCCGCGCCCAATGGTTGGACACGCTGCACGGATAAGCAGGCGGTCATGCTCAACAGAAACCCGTAGGAGCGAGCTTGCTCGCGAAGAACGCAAGAGCGCTGCGGTAAACCAGAAGCGCTGCGTCATCGTTAACGACCTTCGCGAGCAAGCTCGCTCCTACAGGTGGATACCGTTTTGCTTTGAGGAGAGTTTCAATGAGCCAAGTATTGGAAGATCTGGTGGACTTGCTGACCCTGGAGCCGATCGAGGAAAACCTCTTTCGCGGCCGCAGCCAGGACCTGGGCTTTCGCCAACTGTTCGGCGGCCAAGTGCTCGGCCAGTCGCTGTCGGCGGCCAGCCAGACCGTGGAAGAAGCGCGGCATGTGCATTCCCTGCACGGTTATTTCCTGCGCCCTGGCGATGCCGCGTTGCCGGTGGTGTATTCGGTGGACCGCGTGCGCGACGGTGGCAGTTTCAGCACGCGTCGTGTCACCGCGATTCAAAAGGGCAATCCGATCTTCACCTGCACGACCTCGTTCCAGTACGACGAACAAGGCTTCGAGCACCAGACCACCATGCCGGTGGTAGTGGGCCCGGAAAACCTGCCGTCGGAGCTGGAGCTGACCCAGCAACGTGCGCACCTGATCCCCGAGCACATGCGCGACAAGCTGCTGTGCCCCAAGCCCATCGAAGTGCGCCCGGTCACCGAAAAAGACCCGTTCAACCCGCAGCCGTCCGACCCGGTCAAGTACGTGTGGTTTCGTGCCGACGGTGCCTTGGCGGACACGCCGGCGTTGCATAAATACCTGTTGGCCTACGCCTCGGACTTCGGCCTGTTGACCACCTCGTTGCTGCCCCATGGCAAGACCGTGTGGCAGAAAGACATGCAGGTCGCCAGCCTCGATCACGCGCTGTGGTTCCACGCCGACCTGCGTGCCGATGACTGGTTGCTGTACGCCATGGACAGCCCGTGGGCTGGCAACTCCCGGGGTTTCTCCCGGGGCAGCGTGTACAACCGCGCCGGGCAACTGGTGGCGTCGGTGACCCAGGAAGGTTTGATTCGCCATCGCAAGGATTGGGCATGAGCCTCTGCGACGTGAAGCACTGGGTGTTCGACATGGACGGCACCCTCACGGTGGCGGTGCATGATTTTGCGGCTATCCGCGTGGCGCTGCAGATCCCGCCTGAAGACGACATTCTCACGCACCTCGCGACATTGCCGGCAGATGTCGCGGAGGCCAAACATGCCTGGTTGCTGGAGCATGAGCGCGAGCTGGCGCTGGGTTCCATTGCGGCCGAAGGTGCCGTTGAGCTGGTACGCGAATTGGCCGGGCGCGGTTATCGCTTGGGGATCCTGACCCGTAATGCGCGGGAGCTGGCCCATATCACCCTGGAGGCGATAGGCCTGGCGGACTGCTTTGCCATTGAGGACGTGCTGGGGCGCGATGATGCGCCGCACAAGCCGGATCCCGGTGGGTTGCTGAAACTGGCGGCGGCTTGGGACGTAGCACCCCGCGAAATGGTGATGGTCGGGGATTATCGCTTTGACCTGGATTGTGGCCGGGCAGCGGGCACCAGGACGGTGTTGGTGAACTTGCCGGAGAACCCTTGGCCGGAATTGGCGGATTGGCATGCCGAGGATTGTGCGGCGCTGCGCCGAATGATCTAAGCCGGGCGACAGAGAGCAAATGTGGGAGCTGGCTTGCCTGCGATAGCGGTGGGTCAGCTGACACTTTATCAACTGACAGTCCGTCATCGCAGGCAAGCCAGCTCCCACATTTTGATGGGGTTCCTTCAGGTGCTACTGGGCGAACAGTACCTTTTCTCCCTCTGGCGAGGTAAACATCTTATCCCCGTCATGCCCCACCCCCGGCACTTCTACCAGCCGGTGGCCCAACTGCGGATGCCGCTGCTTGAGGTAGTCAAAGTAGTTGTGGCCACGAAGCAGTCGATACGCACCCTGGGTTTCGGCTTCGCAGCTTTTATCCAATGCCGGGTGGTTGGGGTCGGTGTCCTGCTGGCCCAACAGGTAAGTGATGTCGCGTGAGACGTAGTCTTGTTCCAGCTGCTGGGCACCTCGGCCCCCCACGTAATCCGGCAGGTTTTGCATGCCGTACTTCCAGTCGTTGAAGCCTGGGCAATTGGCAATGTCGAACGTCACCGGGCGTTGCGGACTGAAGTACGCATAGGACGACGGGTTAGCCACCACATACCGCAGGCGGATGCCCTCGGAATTGAGCAATGGGTGGTCGTGGCCGGTGAGGGCGAAGCGCTGCACCACTTGGCCGCCACCGGAATGCCCGGCGACCACGATTTCTTTCAGTGCCGGGAACAGTTTGCGGTTGCCCAAGTGCTTGATGATCTGGTCCAGAGCGCCATAAGAGCTGATCTGCCCTGGGCCGGTGGACGCTTCGCCGGCCATCCAGTCGTTACCCTTCCAACGCACTACCTCGTCGCCCAGGTGGTTGCGTTTCACGTCGGCTTGATTGAGAAACTGCGGCGCGATCACCAGTGTACTGCCGCCCACCCCGGCATGCTCGGCGGCGTCGATCCCGCTTTGCAGGTAGGTTTGTGCATTGCGCAGGCGGCCATGCACGATGATCAATGCGCGTGTGACCTTGGGCAGCGGCTGGCCCCAGTTTTGGCTCAGGCCCAGGCTGAGGTCTCCGGCCTCCAGATGAAAGCGATCGGGGCTGACCACCTTGACGCCGTGTTCAGCCGCGAAGGTGCAACAGGACACGAGCACACCCAGCAGCAACCCCAATCGTTTGATCATTTAGAGACTCTTGGCCGCGAAGGTATCGCATTGAGTGATCTGGCCCTGGGCGAAGCCGGTCTTGAACCAGCGCACGCGCTGGGCCGAGGTGCCGTGGGTGAACGAGTCTGGTACCACGCGCCCCTGGCCCTGTTGCTGCAAGCGGTCATCGCCGATGGCATTGGCTGCGTTCAGGGCCTCTTCGATATCACCGGGTTCCAGCCAGTTCAGGCGTTTTTGCGCATGGTTGGCCCACACGCCGGCAAAGCAATCGGCTTGCAGTTCCTGGCGAACCAGCAGGCCACCGTCGCCTTCCATCTGCCGACCCTGTTGGCGCGCTGCCTGGATCTTGGACGAGATGCCCAGCAACGTTTGTACGTGGTGCCCGATTTCGTGGGCGATCACGTAGGCCTGGGCGAAATCACCGGCGGCCTGGAAGCGTTGCGACATTTCCCGGAAAAAATCCAGGTCCAGGTACACCTGCTGGTCAGCCGGGCAGTAAAACGGGCCGCTGGCCGAGGTGGCGCCACCACAGGCTGAGTTCACCCGGCCACGGAACAGGATCAGTTTCGGGTTCTTATAGGCCAGCCCATTTTCCTGGAACACCTGGCCCCAGGTGTCTTCGGTATCGCCCAGCACGGCGCGCACAAAGTCGGCTTGCTCATCGTTGGCTGGCGGCGCTTGACGCGGCTGGGTGCTGACCGACGGCGCCTGTTCCATCTGGCCGGTCAATTGGCCAAGAATCTGCATCGGGTCCTGGCCGGTCAGCCAGCCAATGCCGACGATCAGCACGATGGCCGTGAGGCTCAGGCCCTTGCCGCCGCCGAAGCGCATACCGCCACCGCCGCCGCCACTGTCGTTACGGGCATCTACCACGTTGTCGCTGCGTCGGCCTTTTTTCCATAGCATGGGAGCAATCCTCTGTGTGCTAACCGTGATTGATTATGGTCGGTATTAACGGCAATAGCCTTCGCCAGTGGCGACGATCAGGCAGTCTTTTTTATCTGCCAGCCACTTCAAGCCGGTGGCAGCGCCATCGCCAGCGCGCAACAACTGCGGGCCGTCGGGGCGGGTGAAGGCGATGCCGTCTTCAGCGGCCTCACCTTTGAAGGTGCCGGCGTCATCGGCGTCCAGGCCATATTGCATGGTGAGAAGGTAGTGGCCGCGGCCAATGCTGTCGTCCTTGGCGATGGTCAGGTGCAAGCCTTCGACGCCGACCCACTTGCCGACCCATTTATCGGTGGGCGGGGTTTCGGGCACCAGGGTCGCTTGCACGGAGGCGGGCGCGGGCTTGGGGGCTTCTTTCGGGGTTTTATCGCAGGCGGCGAGCAGGGCGAGGGCAGACAGGGCAAAGAGGATTTTTTTCATAGCGGCAAGGCCTTGGTTAAAAAGTGTGCAACGCCGGGGCGAGCGTGCAGCGTTGGACTCGGATCCATCGATTTAGTGCGCTGTTCGCCCGGTGTTTGGTTATGCTCTTGGGGCAGACTCCGGCCCGGCTGCTAGATTACCGGGTTGAGCGCGACTTGGTTCAGCGCTCAGCGTCCCGCTCGCCACACAAGAGAATTCAATGACTGTCAGTACCCCGCTCTCCGGCGTCAACCATCCGTTCAAAGGCATCCTGCTGATTGTGCTGGCGACGTTCCTGTTCTCCAGCCACGACGCCTTGTCCAAATACCTGGCCGGGTTTTACCCGATCGTGATGGTGGTGTGGGCGCGGTACATGGTGCACACCTTGCTGATGGCCGGGATCTTCCTGCCGCAATCGGGCTTGCGCGTGTTGCGCAGCAAGCGGCCGGGCATGCAGGTGGTGCGGGCGTTATGCCTGTTGGGCACCAGCCTGTTCTTCACCACAGCGCTGCATTACATCCCGTTGGCCGAAGCTACAGCGGTGAACTTCCTTGCGCCGATCCTGGTGACGGCGCTGTCGGTGCCGTTGCTCGGTGAGCACGTGACCCGTGGCCAGTGGCTGGCGGTGATCTGCGGGTTTATCGGCGTGGTGATCATTATCCACCCCGGCGGCGAGCTGTTTACCCCGGCGGTACTGCTGCCGCTGTGCTCGGCGCTGTTCTTCTGCTTCTACCAGTTGCTCACGCGCATCCTCAGCCAATACGACAGCCCGACTACCAGCAACTTCTTCGCCGGCCTGTGCAACACCTTGGTGATGAGTGCGATGGTGCCGTTCTTCTGGCAAGTGCCGACGTTGTGGCACGCGGTGATGATGCTGGCGCTGGGCACCTGCGGGATGACCGCGCACCTGATGCTCACCCAGGCGTTCCGCTTCGCGGCGCCGGCCTTGCTGGCGCCGTTTGGCTATTGCCAGATCGTGTTTGCGGGGTTGTTGGGCTGGCTGGTGTTCAGCCATACCCCCGATATGACCACGGTGGTGGGTATCGGGGTGATCTGCATGAGCGGGTTGGCCGCTGCCTGGCAGCAGCGGCGGCGTTAGTTAAACGTCTACCGTGGGGATCTTGCGCGGCGCCATGAAGTACATCCACACCAGTGCGATGAAGTACATCGCCGGGATCAGGGTGAACAACACCGTGTAGTTGTTGTTGGTCACCGTGAGGATATGGCCGACGATCTGGGTCATGAACATGCCGCCGATGGCCGCGCACATGCCGCCGAAACCGAACACCGTGCTCATCATGTGCTTGGGCGTGTAGTCCATCACCAGGCTCCAGATGTTGGCGGTCCAGGCCTGATGCGCGCCGATGGCCAGGGAGATGGCGAACACCGCGACCCACAGCTGGCTGGAGCCGGCCGCCATGATCACGCCGACGATGCAGCAGGCGAACAGCAACATCGACAACAGCCGCGCCTTGATCGAGTTCATCCCACGGCCGATCAGGAATGACGACAGGATCCCACCGCCCACGCTGCCAAAGTCGGCGGTGAGGTAAATGATGATCAGCGGAATGCCCATCTGGGTCACGTTGATGCCCAGGTTGTATTGCTGGTTCAAGAACGGCGGCAGCCAATACAGGTAGAACCAGAACACCGGCGCAGTGAGCGAGTAGGCAAGGGCGAAGGCCCAGGTGCCGCGCATGCGCAGGATGCGGCTGAACGGCACGCGGGGTTGTTCCGGCTCGACTTCCTGTTGCACGTAGTCCAGTTCGGATTGTTTAACGGTGGGGTGGTTTTCCGGGTTGTAGTACTTCAAGCCCCAGAGCACCAGCCAGATACCGCCGAGTGCCGACATGCACAGGAACGCTGCCTGCCAGCCCCACACGTGCAGGATCAACGGCAGCAGCATGGGCGTCATCATCGCGCCGACGTTGGTGCCGGCGTTGAAGATGCCGGTGGCCACTGCCCGTTCACCCGCCGGGAACCACAAGCGTGTGGTCTTGACGCAGGCCGGGTAGTTGGCGGCTTCGGTCAGCCCGAGGACAAACCGGCAGACCATAAAGCCCACCGCCGAGGTGGCCAGGCCATGGGCGCCGGTGGCCAGGCTCCACAGCAGCACGGCGCAGAAGAACACGCGCTTGACGCCGACCCGGTCGATCAAGCGGCCTTGCAGCACAAAGCCGATGGCGTAGCCGACCTGGAACCAGAAGTTGATGTTGGCGTAGTCCATCGCCGTCCAGCTCATTTCCTTGGCGAGGATCGGTTGCATCACGCCCAGGGCGGCGCGGTCGATGTAGTTCAAGGTGGTGGCGAAGAACACCAGGGCCAGCATGCCCCAGCGCGTTTTACCCACGGCCAGGGCACCGCGGATCTTGTCGCCGATGCCGGCGTGCGGGTTGCCCGGGCGCGCGGCCAGGGCTGAATTTTGCAGAGGCATGAGGTTTGTACCCGTTTTTTGAAATTCTTATGGTGTGTTCTGGGTCTTTGTTACGTGAACGAATTGCCCGGTCGATGGTGCGCAGTGGTTAAAAAGTCGTCAATTCGCCAAAGAGGCTTAGTGTTCGATAATCGCACCAAAAACTAACCGGTTCGTACATTTTAATTGCTGCCTGTAGGCTGGGGGCGAATAATTTGCCACAAACAACAATTGCCGGGAGTCTTCCATGCAACGTTCTATTGCCACTGTGTCCTTGAGCGGCACCCTGCCGGAAAAACTCGAAGCCATCGCCGCCGCCGGGTTTGATGGGGTGGAGATCTTTGAGAACGACTTGTTGTATTACGACGGCAGCCCTCGGGAAGTCCGGCAAATGTGCGCCGACCTCGGCATCGCCATCACCCTGTTCCAGCCGTTTCGCGACTTCGAAGGCTGCCGCCGTGATCGCCTGGCACGCAACCTGGAGCGTGCCGAACGCAAATTCGATTTGATGCAGGAACTGGGCACCGATCTGGTATTGGTGTGCAGCAACGCCTCGGCCGACAGCGTGGGCGACGAACGCATTCTGCTCGATGACCTGAGCCTGCTGGCCGAACATGCGGGCAAGCGCGGCCTGCGCATCGGCTATGAAGCGTTGGCCTGGGGCAAGCATGTGAACACCTGGCAACAGGTGTGGAACCTGGTGCGCCAGGTCGATCACCCAAGCCTGGGCGTGTTGCTCGACAGCTTTCACACCTTGTCGCTCAAGGGCGACCCGAGTGGCATCGCGCAGATCCCCGGCGACAAGATTTTCTTTGTGCAAATGGCCGACGCGCCGATCCTGGCCATGGATGTGCTGGAGTGGAGCCGGCATTTCCGCTGCTTCCCAGGCCAGGGCGAATTTGACCTGGCGGGCTTTCTCGCGCCGATCATCCAGAGTGGCTACACCGGGCCGTTGTCCCTGGAAATTTTCAATGACGGTTTTCGTGCTGCGCCGACCCGCGCGAATGCGGCGGATGGCTTGCGGTCACTGTTGTACCTGGAAGAAAAAACCCGTCAGCGCCTGGCTGAAGAAGCCCCCGCTGCGCCCGTGGATATCCTGTTTGAAACTCCGGCGGCCAGCGAATACGACGGTATCGAGTTTCTTGAATTTGCCGTGGACGAAAGCCTCGGCGCCAAACTGACCCACTGGTTGGAACGCCTGGGTTTCGCCAGGGCCGGCCAGCATCGCTCCAAGAATGTGAGCCTGTTGCGCCAGGGTGACATCAACCTGATCCTCAACTGCGAACCCTATTCCTTCGCCCACAACTTTTTCGAGGCTCACGGCCCGTCGCTGTGCGCCACGGCAATTCGGGTCAAGGACAGTGCCAAGGCCCTGGAGCGGGCGGTGGCCTACAAGGGCCAGCCTTATCGCGGCCTGGTCGGCCCCAACGAGCTGGAATTGGCCGCCGTGCGTGCACCGGATGGCAGCCTGATTTACCTGGTCGACCCCAGCGAAGGCGGGCTGTACGACACCGATTTCAACCTGCAAACGGCTGCACCCGCCAGTGGCGGCTTGCTGCGCATCGACCATATGGCCATGGCGCTGCCGGCCGACAGCCTCGACAGTTGGGTGCTGTTCTACAAAAGCCTGCTGGATTTCGAAGCCGATGACGAAGTGGTCCTGCCCGACCCCTACGGCCTGGTGAAAAGCCGTGCGTTGCGCAGCCGTTGCAGTTCGATTCGCCTGCCGCTGAATATCTCCGAAAACCGCAACACGGCGATTTCCCACGCGCTCTCCAGCTATCGCGGTTCGGGCGTGCACCACATTGCCTTCGATTGCGCGGATATTTTTGCCGAGGTACGCCGGGCCAAAGAGGCCGGTGTGCCGTTGCTGGATATCCCGCTCAACTATTACGACGACCTGGCGGCACGCTTCGATTTCGACGATGAGTTCCTCAGTGAGTTGGCGTATTACAACGTGCTGTACGATCGCGACGCCCAGGGCGGTGAGTTGTTTCATGTGTACACCGAGGCGTTCGAGGGGCGGTTTTTCTTCGAGATCATCCAGCGCAAGAATGGCTATGCCGGCTACGGCGCTGCCAACGTGGCGGTGCGTCTGGCGGCGATGGCCAAGTCGCGCAGTGGGGCGGTACGCCAGGCTCGGCTATAACCGCAAGGCAGGTGCTTCCTTCGGGGAGCGCCGCGGCCCATAATCAGCGCCTGCACAACAATGGCCGTGAGCGCACCATGACCTCGAGTCCCGATCTCCCCGCGGTAGCTGACGCACCGCGCAAGAGTCGCAAGAACAATCCGGAAAAGACCCGGGAGAATATTCTCCAGGAAGCCATTGTCGAGTTTGTTCAACAGGGCCTGGCCGGCGCTCGCGTAGACGCCATCGCCGAGCGCATCCACACTTCCAAGCGCATGATCTATTACTACTTCGGCAGCAAGGAGCAGTTATACGTCGAGGTATTGGAGAAGCTCTACGGCGATATCCGCAACACCGAAACCCGCATGAACCTCACGGCCCTGGAGCCGCGTGAGGCGATTCGCCGGTTGGTGGAGTTCACCTTCGATCACCACGACCAGAACGTGGATTTCGTGCGCATCGTCAGCATCGAAAATATCCACAACGCCGAGTACGTCAAGCGCACCGAGACCATCAAGGCGATGAACAGCAAAATCCTGGAAGGGCTGGGGGAGACCTTGCGCCGCGGGGCTGAGTTGGGGCTGTTTCGCGAAGGGCTGGAGCCGCTGGATGTGCACTTGCTGATCAACTCGTTCAGCTTTTATCGGGTGTCCAACCGGCACACCTTCAGCGAGATTTTCCAGATCGAGCTGTCGGATGAGGCGATCAAGCAGCGCCATCGGGAGATGATTTGCGAGTCGGTGCTGCGCTACCTGCAAGCCTGAGAACTGATCGTTCCCACGCACTGCGTGGGAATGCCGACATGGACGCTCTGCGTCTGCTGTCAAAGTCGTGACGCGGAGCGTCACGTGAGGCGTTTCCACGCAGAGCGTGGGAACGATCATGATGGGGTTGCATCCCTAGATATTCATGCTCTGGAAGTGCGCCAGCATTCTGTCTGCATCCGCCACTTCGCCGCTGAACAACTCAAACGCCTTCACCGCCTGAAACACCGCCATATTGCCGCCATCCAGGGTACGGCAACCCAAGGCGCGCGCGTCGCGCAGCAGTTGGGTTTCCAGCGGGAAGTACACAATTTCCGCCACCCACAATTCAGCCCGCAACAACGCCGCAGGCACAGGCGTGCCGGGCAGCTTGGCCATGCCCATCGGCGTGGTGTTCACCAGGCCATCGGCTTCGGCCATGGCGTTTTCCAAGTGGCTGCCGACTTGAGCGCGACCGATGCCGAACTGCTGGGCAAGGTTATCCACAAGGTCCTGGGCGCGAGTGCGGTCGACATCGAAGATGCTCAAGTACTCCACGCCTTCTGCCAACAGTGCATGGGCCACTGCCGCGCCCGCACCACCGGCGCCCATCTGCACCACGCGTTGGCGCGGTACGTTGTGCAAGTTGCGCCGAAAGCCTTCGGCGAACCCCAGGCAGTCGGTGTTATGGCCAATGCGTTTGCCGCCCTTGAACACCACGGTGTTGACCGCACCAATACCCTTGGCCTCATCGGAGAGCTCATCGAGCAACGGCAGGATCGCCTGCTTGCACGGGTAGGTAATGTTCAGCCCGGTGAAGTGCATCAACTCAGCGGCCCGCAGTAATTCCGGCAGGGCGTTGAGGTCCAGGTGCAGCGGCTCCAGGTCGATCAGGCGATACAGGTAGCGCAAGCCCTGGGCGTCGCCTTCCTGCTCGTGCAGTGCCGGGGTGCGTGAGGCCTGGATGCCGGCGCCGATCAGGCCAGCGAGAATGCGTGGTTTCATCACGTGCGTCCCTTCAGCGTCAGGCTGAAATGTTCCAGTGCCAGGTGGTAGCCATGGCTGCCAAACCCGGCCAGCACGGCCTGGGCGATCGGTGACACAAACGAGTGATGACGAAAGGCTTCACGGGCATGCACGTTGGATAAATGCACTTCGATCACCGGCACTTCACTGGCCACCAGGGCATCGCGGATCGCGACCGAAGTGTGAGTCCAGGCCGCCGGGTTGATCACAATACCCGCGCAGCGGTTGCGGGCGCCGTGGATCCAGTCGAGCAATTCGCCCTCGTGGTTGGTCTGGCGAAACTCGATCTTCAGCCCGAGCTTGTCGGCGCTGCGACCACACAGGGCGGCAATGTCGGCCAGGGTTTCATGGCCATAAGTGGCAGGCTCGCGGGTGCCGAGCAGGTTGAGATTGGGGCCGTTAAGCACCAGCACGATGGGCGGCATAGAGGCTTCTCCACAGTTCTTATTGGTTGTGGAGTCAAAATGTACTGGTTGGTTAATTTGGTCAATGGATGGCTGCGGATCTGTTCGGTGATCGAACGTTTAATCAATGCAATTGCTGGATCACTGGCTGATGTGCATTCGGTTGAAGTATTGCGGGAGGTTGCTGAACGAGGAGGACTTTCGAGCATTGGCCGGGTCGTTCCAGTCGTTGGCATCACTGGTTACAACCCGGCATTCGCCGGTTTTTTGTGGTTACTAATCTGTGAATCAGCTTCGGGAATAGGAGCCGGTTGTCGGGTGTGCAGAGGGAAATTGTTACCTGACGGAAAATAACCTAACAGATGGGTTACGATGCGAGTAGGTGCTTACAAAGGCTATGTCATTTCGGTGTTTATCAGGGATGAGCATTGCCCGCCCCATGTGCATGTCAGAGGCAAGGGGTGGGATGCGCGGTTTCGTTTCAGTTTCCTGGATGGGGAAGTTGAGTTGTGGGATGTGGAGCCTGAACGGAGGCGGCCACCCATAGCACTTCTGAAGGAGATACGCGGGGCGATCATGCAGCGGCACTACTTGGCGCGGGCACGCAGGATTTGGTGGGAAAAACTGCAGACGGTTTGCCTGGAGAATCATTCCTGGAATTGGGACGCTGGTGAGTTGGTTCCAGGATTGGTCATTCGACACGGCGTCTATGTCATCGCCAGCGCCAGGCACGATGTCATAGCGCAACGGACTATTTTGAATCTGGTAAGAGCGCCAGATTGCGTGGGGATTAATTTATGAAAATCATAAAAGCCAAAGTCACACCTTATGTACCTCTCACTGAAGCCGACGTTGACAAGGCAATCGCCCGAGGACGCAGGTTGAAATGCCTGTACGCCAACGCCAGTAACGTACGTTATGAAAACGATTGCCTCTCCATTGGCTTCAGCGATGGCAGCCGCGTTGTGTTGCCGGTGGCTGGCCTGCCGGAGTTCGAAGGGTTTTCAGAGAAGGATTTCCAGCAACTGGAAGTGACGTTCGGTGGCAAGGCGATTAGCTGTGAAGCGCAGGACCTGGATGTTTCGATCACAGGGTTGATCGCTACAAGCCAGCCGCTGATGGACCTGGCAACCAGCCTGGTGGCATCGCGCAATGGTCGCAAAAGCAGCGCGGCCAAGACCGCAGCGGCCCGGGCCAATGGCAAGAAGGGTGGCCGGCCACGCAAGGAAGTACCGCAGCCCCCAGAGACAACAGACACTTGAATAAACAGTAGGAGCGAGCTTGCTCGCGAAAACCCCACAGGCACCGCGTTCATCCAGGAAGCACGCGTTATCGTTGACGTTTTTCGCGAGCAAGCTCGCTCCTACAACCCACAGGTTTATCGACGGGTCAGCAACACGCCCGACTCCATATGGTGCGTCCACGGGAACTGGTCAAACATTGCACACTGGGTGATCCGGTGCGTGTCGTGCAGTTGCGCGATATTCGCCGCCAGCGTCTCCGGGTTGCAGGAGATGTACAGGATGTTGTCGAAGCGCCGGGTCAGCTCGCAGGTGTCCGGGTCCATGCCAGCGCGGGGCGGGTCGACGAAGACGCTACCGAACTCGTAGCTTTTCAGGTCGATGCCGTGCAGGCGGCGGAACGGGCGCACTTCGTTCAGGGCTTGGGTGAGTTCTTCGGCGGAGAGGCGCACCAGGGTGACGTTCTCCACGCCATTTTCATCCAGGTTGCTCAGGGCCGCATTCACTGAGGTCTTGCTGATCTCGGTGGCCAGCACCTTGCGCACGCGGGTCGCCAGCGGCAGGGTGAAGTTGCCGTTGCCGCAGTACAGCTCCAGCAAATCGTCCGGGCGATCGCCCAGCGCTTCGTAGGCCCAGTTGAGCATCTTCTGGTTCACCGTGCCGTTGGGCTGGGTGAACGCGCCTTCGGGTTGGCGGTAGCTGAAGGTGCGCCCACCGACGTCGAGTTTCTCCACCACGTAGTCATGGCCGATCACATCGCGCTTGCCCTTGGAACGGCCGATGATGCTCACATTCAGCTCAGCGGCCAATTTGTTCGCGGCGGTGTGCCAATGTTCGTCCAGCGGGCGGTGATAGCACAGGGTGATCATCGCGTCGCCGGCCAGGGTGGTGAGGAACTCCACCTGGAACAGCTTGTGGCTCAGGGCAGCGCTGGCTTGCCAGGCGGCCTTGAGTTGCGGCATCAACTGGTTGATGCGCTGGCTGGCGATGGGGAAGTCTTCGATGAGGATCGGCGTGCGCTTGTCCTCCTGGGAGAACATCGCGTAGTGGCGCTCGCCGCCTTCGCGCCACAGGCGGAACTCCGCACGCAGGCGGAAGTGCTGCAGCGGCGAGTCGAAGACCTGCGGCTCAGGCGCGTCGAACGGTGCCAGCAGGTCACGCAGGCGCGTGACCTTGTCTTGCAGTTGAGCGGTGTAGCTTGCGGCGTCAAAAGTCATGCGTTGAACCAGCCCAGCTTGATCACGAACAGGATCGACAGGATCACCAGTGCCGGGTTCAGCTCACGGTAGCGGCCCGAAAGCAGCTTGATGGCGGTCCAGGCGATGAAACCGAAGGCGATGCCGTTGGCGATGGAGTAAGTGAAGGGCATCGCCAGGGCGGTGATCACCACCGGCGCTGCCACCGTAATGTCGTCCCAGTCGATTTCGGCCAGGCCTTGGCTCATCAGCACCGCCACAAACAGCAAGGCTGGCGCGGTGGCATAGGCCGGCACGCTGGCGGCCAATGGCGAGAAGAACAGCGCCAGCAAAAACAGGATCGCTACCACGATGGCGGTCAAGCCGGTACGGCCACCGGCGCTCACGCCTGCAGCCGATTCGATGTAGCTGGTGGTGGTCGAGGTGCCCAGCAGGGAACCGGCCATGGCAGCGGTACTGTCGGCGATCAGTGCACGGCCCATTTTCGGCATATGGCCGTCCTTGCCCATCAGGCCGGCGCGCTTGGCGACGCCGATCAGGGTGCCGGAGTTGTCGAACAGGTCAACGAACAGGAAGGCGAAGATCACGCTGACCAGGCCGATGTCCAGCGCGCCCTTGATATCCAGCTGCAGGAAGGTCGGCGCCAGGGACGGCGGTACCGAGGTCACACCGATGAAAGGCGTGAAACCCAGGACGATGGAGGCAACTGTCACCGCCAGGATGCCGATCAGCACCGCGCCGCGTACGGCCAGGGCTTCCAGCGCGACGATCAGCACGAAACCCAAGGTGGCCAGGATCGGCGCCGGTTGTTTCAGGTCGCCCAGGCCAACCATGGTGGCCGGGTTGCTCACCACGATACCGGCGTTATGCAGGGCGATCAGCGCCAGGAACAGGCCGATGCCGGCGGCAATCGCCGAGCGCAGCGGCAGCGGGATGGCGTTGATGATCCATTCACGAATGCGGAAGATCGACAGCAGGAAAAACAGCACCGCCGAAATGAATACCGCGCCCAGCGCCACCTGCCAGGTGTGGCCCATGTGCAGGACCACGGTGTAGGTGAAGAAGGCGTTGAGACCCATGCCCGGTGCCAGGGCAATCGGGTAGTTGGCGATCAGGCCCATCACGGTCGAACCGATGGCGGCCGCCAGGCAGGTGGCGACAAACACCGCGCCCTTGTCCATGCCGGTCTCGCCGAGGATGCTCGGGTTCACGAACAGGATGTAGGCCATGGCCAGGAAGGTGGTGATCCCCGCGAGAATCTCGGTGCGCACATTGGTGTTGTGGGCTTTGAGTTGAAACAGCTTTTCCAGCATGCCGGCTCCCTGTGACGCTAGTGTGCGTCGTGATTTGTTGACCTCTAAGTCAAAGCACAAACTGCGCCAAACGCTTGTGGTTTCAGAGAGGATCGGAAAAAGCGGCGCATCATACCAGCAGCCGAGGCTGTGTGGCGCATGGGCTTGAGGCATACTGCGCCGACGTTCAACAGCCGGTCACCGACAGCATGAAAAAAGCCAACCCGTGGAGTCTAGCTCTGATCGCCAGTATCAGCCTGTGGCTGGGCGCGGCACCGGCATGGGGCGCGGCTGCACCGGCCTTGAGCGAGGTGCGGGTGTTCAAGGTGGAATCGGCCAACTGCAGCGAAGCGATCCCGGAGCGGGTCAACACCACCCAGATGTGCGAGCACCGCGGGCCCACCCAGGTCTCGGTGATGGAAGTGGGCCTGGGCAACAGCCCCATGGGCCGCTTCAACGGCGCGGAGTTGAATGGGCAACGCACAGCGGTGTGCCAGGTCGGCAACATCAGTGAGGCGTGCAACGGCGTGGGCACCCTGATGGGCTACATCTATGTGTTCGACCTGAACGTCCAGGCCCAGGGCTGGTTCGAATTCACCAATACCTCGATCAACCCGCCGCAAAACACCCTGAAAGCCCAGCTCAATATCCGCTGATCAATCATCTTGAACGCTCAAAACCCCGGGAAGTCGTACCCCTAAGACGGCGATTTTTCTGAACGCCGCGGACGTACACCAACCCGTGAGGTGTTTATGAGCGCGACCCCCAATGGCGCGGCGGCCCAGCCGTTCGTCGCCCACCCGATACGCCTGACACTCAACGGCCAGGATCGCCAACTGAACGTGTTGCCCTGGACCACCTTGCTGGACTTGCTGCGTGAACAGTTGGACCTGGTGGGCAGTAAAAAAGGCTGCGACCACGGCCAGTGCGGCGCCTGCACCGTGCTGCGTGACGGCAAACGCGTGAATGCCTGCCTGACCCTGGCCGTGATGTGCGACGGCGCCGAATTGACCACCATCGAAGGCCTGGCCGACGGCGACCAACTGCATCCCATGCAACAGGCCTTTATCCAGCACGACGCTTTCCAGTGCGGCTATTGCACCCCCGGCCAGATCTGTTCTGCCGTGGGCCTGGCCAATGAAGGCCGCGCCCACGACCGTGCGCAGATCCAGGAATTGATGAGCGGCAACCTGTGCCGCTGCGGCGCCTACAACAACATCCGCGATGCCATCGAAGACGCGCTGCCGGCCTGCCGTCGCCAGGGAGGTGAGTCATGAATCCCTTCCACTACAGCAGGCCGACCGATGTCCAGCAGGCCGTTCAGATGAGCAGCGCCGCCTCGCGCTTTATCGCCGGTGGCACCAACCTGCTGGACCTGATGAAGGAAAACATCAGCCATCCCGAGCACCTGATCGACATCACCGGCTTGCCGCTGCATGACATTCAAGAGACCGCCGAGGGTGGCCTACGTATCGGTGCGCTGGTGAGTAACGCAGACCTGGCCTGGCACCCACTCATTGAGCAGCGTTACCCGTTGCTGTCCCAGGCCATCCTCGCCGGGGCGTCCCCGCAGTTACGCAACATGGCCAGTACCGGCGGCAACCTGTTGCAGCGCACCCGTTGCTATTACTTCTACGACGCCGCGGTACCGTGCAACAAGCGCCAGCCCGGCAGCGGCTGCCCGGCGCGCAACGGTTTGAACCGTATCCATGCGATCCTCGGCGCCAGTGAACAGTGCGTGGCCACCCATCCATCGGACATGTGCGTGGCCCTGGCGGCGCTTGCGGCGCGGGTGCATGTAGAGGGACGTGGCGGTGCGCGGGTGATCGAGTTCGCCGACTTCCATCGATTGCCAGGCGATGCGCCGCAACGTGACAACCAATTGGCCGACGATGAGCTGATCACGGCCATTGAGCTGCCCGCCGATCACCTGGCCCGCCACAGCCATTACCTGAAAATCCGTGACCGTGCCTCCTATGCCTTTGCCTTGGTTTCGGTGGCCGCCGCCTTGGAACTGGACGGCGATGAAATCATCGACGCCCGCCTGGCCTTGGGCGGTGTGGCGCATAAACCCTGGCGTGACCGCGCAGTGGAAGCCTTGCTGATTGGCCGCACGGTCAGCCGCGAAACCTTCAGCGCCGCCGCCGACGCCCTGCTGCAAGACGCCGAACCGTTGGAACACAACGGCTTCAAGGTCAAGCTGGCCCGGCGCGCAATCATTCGTGCCCTGAGCGACGCCGCCGTCGCAGGAGAACAGCCATGAGCGCCATCGGCAAACCCCTGGACCGCGTCGACGGTCTGCTCAAGGTCACCGGCCAAGCGCGCTATGCCGGTGAATTTCCCGAGGACGGCCTGCTGCATGGCAGCGTGGTGTCGAGCACTATCGCCAAAGGCCGGGTGGTGCGCATCGATGCGTCCAAGGCGTTGGCCTTGCCCGGTGTAGTGGACGTGATCCATCACCTCAACCGGCCGAAAATCGCCAGCTATGACGAGGCGTTCGCCGATGCCGATGCGGCCGATGGCTCGCCTTTTCGCCCGTTGTATAACGACCGCGTGCTCTACAGCGGCCAGCCCCTGGCCCTGGTGATTGCCGATAACCTCGAACTGGCGCGGCACGCCGGCTCGCTGGTGCAGATCGACTACGCGCCCGAAACCTTCGAAACCGACCTGCTCACCCAGCAAGCGGCGGCGCACCCGTCGCCCCAGACCCCACCCGAACCGCGAGGCAACTTCGAGGCTGAATGGGCCGGTGCCGCAATCAGTCTGGACCTGCACTACAGCACGCCCATCGAGCATCACAACCCGATGGAACCCCACGCCAGCACCGTGCTGTATCAGTCCGACGGCACTCTGCATATCCACGACAAGACCCAGGGCCCGCAGAACTGCCAGGCCTATGTGCAAAAAGTCTTCGGCCTGGACAAGCGCCAGGTGCGCATCTTCGCCGCTTTCGTCGGTGGCGCCTTCGGTTCGGGCCTGCGCCCGCAATACCAATTGCCGCTCGCGGTGATGGCGGCCATGGCGCTCAAGCGCTCGGTGCGCGTTACCCTGACGCGCCAGCAGATGTTCACCTTCGGCTATCGCCCGCGCACCTTGCAGCGTTTGCAGATGGGCGCCGCCGCCAATGGGCGCTTGCTGGCGTTGGGGCATACCGCGATTGGCCAGACGTCGCGCTTTGAGGATTTCAGCGAGCACGTGGTGGAGTGGAGCGGCATGCTCTATCACTGCGACAACGTGCAACTGACGTACAAGTTGGCGCCGTTGGATGTGTTTACCCCGCTGGACATGCGTGCCCCCGGCGCCGCACTAGGCGTGCTCGGCCTGGAGTGCGCCATGGACGAACTGGCGTGTGCCCTGGCCATCGACCCGGTGCAATTGCGCCTGATCAACTACGCCGAACGTAACCAGAACGAAGACAAACCCTGGTCGAGCAAGGCCCTGCGCGAGTGCTACAGCGAAGGCGCCGAACGCTTCGGCTGGCACCAACGCAACCCGGAACCGCGCAGCATGCGTGACGGCCGCCAACTGATCGGCTGGGGCATGGCCGGCGGCGTGTGGGAAGCCATGCAGATGAAAGCCAGCGCCAAGGCGCGCCTCGACGCGCAGGGCAAGCTCACCGTCAGTAGCGCCACCACCGACATTGGCACTGGCACCTACACGGTGATGACCCAGATCGCCTCCCAGGCCAGCGGCGTGGCGATGGCCGACGTGCGTTTTGTGCTGGGCGATTCGTCGTTGCCCACGGCGCCGTTGCAGGGCGGCTCGTTTACCGTGTCCTCGGTGGGTACGGCGGTGCAGCAAGCCTGTGAAGCGCTGAATGCCAAGTTGTTGCAGGTCGCCCGGCAGACCTACCCGGTGTTCAAGGACGCCGAAGCCGTGCGGTTTGAAGAGGGCCAACTGCATGCCGGTGATGTGAGTGTTTCGTTGGCGCAACTGGTCAAGGACAGCGGTGAAGAGGTGCTGCAAGCACAGGTTGACAGCGAGCCGGACAAGAAGCGCCAGGGCTATGCCTGCGCGACCCATTCGGCGGTGTTTGTCGAGGTGCGGGTTGATGAAGACCTGGGCACCATCAAGGTCAGCCGTGTGGTCAGCGCCATTGCCGCGGGGCGCGTGGTCAACCCCAAGATGGCCCGCAGCCAGATCCTTGGCGGCGTGGTGTGGGGCATTGGCATGGCCCTGCATGAAGAGACCCAGGTCGACCATGAGCTGGGGCGTTACATGAACCACAGCCTGGCCGAGTACCACATCCCGGTGAACGCCGATATTGGCGAGATTGACGTGCTGTTTGTCGAAGAGCACGACGAGATCGTCAATGCGCTCGGGTCCAAGGGCGTGGGGGAAATCGGCATTGTCGGGGTGGCGGCGGCGGTGGCGAATGCGGTTTACCACGCCACCGGCAAGCGGGTCCGGGAGTTTCCGATTACCTTGGATAAGGTGCTATAGCCCAAACCGTCAGACCAATGAAGTTCCAGTGTGGGAGCTGGCTTGCCTGCGATAGCGGTGTATCAGCCACCAGAAAGTTGCCTGGTACACCGCTATCGCGGGCAAGCCCGGCTCCCACAGGGTATGGCGGTGAAGCCTATGGCTTGGTTTCTTCCACCGGCACATGCATGCGATCCCGGTTGGCCAGGGTCGGGAACAGCTTGATCCACACCCCGGTCACCACCAGGGTGCCAACCCCGCCCATCACCACCGCAGGCACGGTGCCAAACCAGTGGGCGGTAATCCCGGATTCGAATTCGCCCAACTGGTTGGACGCACCGATAAACAGGCCATTGACCGCACTCACCCGCCCGCGCATTTCATCTGGCGTTTCCAACTGCACGAACGACGCACGGATCACCATGCTGATCATGTCTGCCGCGCCCAGTACCACCAGCACCGCCAGTGAAAACCAGAACGAAGTCGACAGGCCGAAGGCGATGGTTGCCACCCCGAACACGCCGACGGCGGTGAACATCACGCGGCCCACCTTGCGGTCTACTGAGAACCGCGCCAGCCACAGTGACATCAGCAATGCGCCCACGGCCGGGGCCGACCGCAGCAGGCCCAGGCCCCAGGCACCGGTCAGCAGGATGTCCTTGGCGAACACCGGTAACAGCGCGGTGGCGCCGCCCAGCAGCACGGCAAACAGGTCCAGGGAGATGGCGCCAAGAATGTCCGGGCGGCTGCGGATAAAGCGTATGCCGGCCAGCAGCGAGTCCAGGGTGGCCTTGGCTTTGTTCAGCGGAGTCTGGCGTGCGGGCAGGCTAAGTGTCAGCACGCAGGCGATCAGGTACAGCGCCACGGTGGGGCCGTACACCCACACGCTGCCAAACGCGTAAAGCAAACCGCCCACGGCCGGTGCGACGATGGTCGCCAGTTGCTGGGCCGATTGCGATGCCGCCACGGCCCGGGGGAACAGCGCGCTGGGCACGATGCTCGGCAACAGTGCCTGGGTGGTGGGCATTTCAAATGAGCGCGCAGCGCCGAGCAGGAAGGCGAGGATGAAGATCATCTCGCGAGTCACGTTGCCGGTCAGGCCGCCGATGGCCAGGGACAAGGCGATCAGCGCCTGCAAGGTCTGGCAGATGGCAGCGACCCGGCGGCGTTCATAGCGATCCGCCACGTGCCCGGTGTGCAGCATGAACAGCACGCGCGGCACGAATTCCACCAGGCCGACCAGGCCCAGGTCCAAGACGTTGCCGGTCAGCTGGTACAGGTTCCAGCCGATCGCCACGGTGAGCATCTGGAAGCCGCTGGCGGTAAAGATCCGCGCCAGCCAGAACGCGATGAAAGGGCGGTGGTGACGTAACAGCAACGCAGGTTCACTGGGCATCGGCAATCAGGTCGGCAACGGGAGAATGGCGAGATTAGCATCAAGCTGTAACAAATAGTTGCAAGAACTGAGCTGAGGCAAGCTGTCACGCGGCAAAAGACCACACAGTCCTACAGCAAAAATGGGACTACTCTTTCAACGATGCTTGATCCAGATCAAAACCTGCCCCGGGATTGTTCTGGCGGCCGCAAGGCCAGATTCCCCACGCGATGGGTAATAAAAGAAACGAATTGAAATTCGCCACACTCCATATCCGTGGGGGCAGTGGGTGCAGGCTCCCAGCCAGCAGCCGGTATTACCTGACAGAGGAAGACTTATGTTCGGTTTGGAGGCGCTAGATCTCGCCCGAATTCAATTTGCGTTCACCATCTCATTCCACATCCTGTTCCCGGCGATCACCATCGGCCTGGCCAGTTACCTTGCGGTGCTGGAGGGCTTGTGGCTCAAGACCCACAACGACACCTACCGTGACCTCTACCACTTCTGGTCGAAGATCTTTGCCGTCAACTTCGGCATGGGGGTGGTATCGGGCCTGGTCATGGCCTACCAGTTCGGTACCAACTGGAGCCGCTTCTCGGACTTCGCCGGCGCCGTCACCGGGCCGTTGCTGACGTACGAAGTGCTCACGGCCTTCTTCCTCGAGGCCGGCTTCCTGGGCGTGATGTTGTTCGGGTGGAACAAGGTGGGGCGCAAGCTGCACTTCTTCGCCACGGTGATGGTGGCCGTGGGTACGTTGATCTCCACGTTCTGGATTCTTGCCTCCAACAGCTGGATGCAGACGCCCCAGGGCTTTGAAATCATCGATGGCCGCGTGATACCGACCGACTGGCTGGCGGTGATCTTCAACCCGTCGTTCCCCTACCGCCTTATGCATATGGCCACGGCGGCGTTCGTGGCCACGGCCTTCTTCGTCGGCTCGTCGGCGGCCTGGCATTTACTGCGCGGCAAGGACAACCCGGCGATCCGCAAAATGCTCTCGATGGCGATGTGGATGGCCCTGATCGTTGCGCCGATCCAGGCAGTGATCGGCGACTTCCACGGCCTCAATACCCTCAAGCATCAGCCGGCCAAGATCGCCGCGATTGAAGGCCACTGGGAAAATATCGGCAACGAGCCCACGCCGCTGATTTTGTTTGGCTGGCCGGACATGAAAGCCGAGAAAACCAAATACGCAGTCGAGATTCCGTACCTGGGCAGCCTGATCCTGACCCACTCCCTGGACAAGCAGGTGCCGGCGCTCAAGGAGTTCCCACCTGAAGACCGCCCCAACTCCACCGTTGTGTTCTGGTCGTTCCGGGTCATGGTCGGCCTGGGGTTCCTGATGATCTTCACCGGTCTGTTCAGCCTGTGGCTGCGCCGGGGCGACAAGATGTACACGTCCAAACCGTTCCTGTACCTGGCGCTGTGGATGGGCCCGTCTGGGCTGATTGCGATTCTTGCCGGTTGGTTCACCACCGAAATTGGTCGCCAGCCCTGGGTGGTCTACGGGTTGATGCGCACGGCGGATGCCTCCTCCGGGCATAGCCTGATGCAGATGACCATTACCCTGGTGTTGTTCGTGGTGGTGTACTTCGCGCTGTTCGGCGCGGGCCTGGGCTACATGATGCGCCTGGTGCGCAAAGGCCCCGTGACCCACGACAGTACCGAGCCCGCCCATGGTGGCCCCGGCCAGAAACGCACCCCCGCGCGTCCGTTGTCTGCTGCCGACGATGGCAGTGATAACGACCACGACCACATCCAGCACAAGGGGAATTGAGATGGGTATTGATCTTCCGCTGATCTGGGCCGTGATCATCATCTTCGGCATCATGATGTACGTGGTCATGGACGGCTTCGACCTGGGGATCGGCATTCTTTTCCCGTTTGTTCCGGGCAAAGTCGACCGTGACGTAATGATGAACACCGTGGCGCCCGTATGGGACGGCAACGAAACCTGGCTGGTACTCGGGGGCGCGGCGTTGTTCGGTGCGTTCCCGCTGGCCTATTCGGTGGTGTTGTCGGCGCTGTACCTGCCGCTGATCCTGATGCTGATCGGCCTGATCTTCCGCGGCGTGGCCTTTGAGTTCCGCTTCAAGGCCAAGGACCACAAGCGTCACCTGTGGGACAAGGCGTTTATTGGCGGCTCGCTGGCGGCGACCTTCTTCCAGGGGGTGGCGTTGGGCGCCTTTATCGACGGTATTCCGGTGGTGGATCGCCAGTTCGCCGGCGGTTCACTGGACTGGCTCACACCCTTCACGATGTTCTGCGGCGTGGCGCTGATCGTGGCGTATGCCTTGCTCGGCTGCACCTGGCTGATCATGAAGACCGAAGGCAAGTTGCAGGAGCAGATGCACAACCTGGCGCGGCCATTGGCCTTCGTGGTGTTGGCGGTGATCGGCATCGTCAGCATCTGGACGCCGCTGACCCACCCGGAAATCGCGTCGCGCTGGTTCACCTTGCCGAACCTGTTCTGGTTCCTGCCGGTGCCGATCCTGGTGCTGGTCACCATGTACGGGCTGATCCGCGCCGTGGCACGTAATGCGCACTACACGCCGTTCCTGTTGACGCTGGTGCTGATTTTCCTCGGCTACAGTGGCTTGGGGATCAGCCTGTGGCCGAACATCATCCCGCCGTCCGTGTCGATCTGGGATGCCGCCGCGCCGCCGCAAAGCCAGGGCTTCATGCTGGTGGGCACGCTGTTCATCATCCCGTTTATCCTGGGCTATACCTTCTGGAGCTACTACGTGTTCCGCGGCAAGGTCACCCACGAAGACGGCTATCACTAGGAGGGTTGAAACATGTCAAAACCTTCGTTGCATGAGATTGAACAGGCCGAGAAGCAGCCGTTGTGGCGGCGCCTGGGGTGGCTGGCGATGATCTGGACCGGCAGCGTGCTGGCCCTGTTCGTGGTGGCCAGCCTGATGCGCATGTTCATGAATGCGGCAGGCCTGAGCACGCATTGACACTGTAGGAGCGAGCTTGCTCGCGAAAAACGTCAACGATAACGCGTGCTTCCTGAATAAACGCGGCGTCTGTGAGTTTTTCGCGAGCAAGCTCGCTCCTACGAAAAAGCCCTGCTTTTCTTGATCGAAAAGCAGGGCTTTTTTATTTACGCGCCTTGAGGATGACGAACTTGGGCGTGGCCGCTACTTGCTCGACACCACGGAACAACCGCGCCAGCTTGCTGTGGTAGCCCAGGTGACGATTCCCGACGATGTACAAGGCGCCACCGACCACCAGCGCTTCGCGTGCCTGCTGGAACATGCGCCAAGCGAGGAAGTCGCCGACCACTTGTTGTTGGTGGAACGGTGGGTTGCACAACACCACTTCCAGCGATTGCGCCTCCTGGCCGGCCAGGCCATCGTCGGCACGTACGCTGACGTCCCGCTCTCCCAAGGCGGCTTGCCAGTTTTCGGCGGCCGATTGCACTGCCATATACGACTCATCCACCAAGGTGTAGTGCGCGTCGGGGTTCTGCAGGGCGCTGGCAATCGCCAGTACGCCGTTGCCGCAGCCCAGGTCCGCCACGCGTGCACTGCCCAGGTTTTTTGGCAGGTGCGGCAGGAAGGCACGGGTGCCGATGTCCAGGCCTTCGCGGCAAAAGACGTTGGCGTGGTTACACAACTCGATGACCGGCGCATCCAGGGTATAGCGGGTCGGGTAGGGCGAGACCGCGGCAGGGCGCGGCTCGACGCTGGCAATCAGCAACCGCGCCTTTTTGACCGCCAATGAGGCGTGCATGGGCCCGATGTAACGCTCCAGCAATTCGCCCGCAGCCCGTGGCAAATGCTTGATCATTGCACCTGCGATCACCTCGGCGCCGGGCGCCAGTTGCCCTTGCAGGCGGATCAGTTGTTCTTCCAGCAACGCCAGGGTTTTCGGCACGCGGATCAACACGCGATCGAACGGCCCGGTCGCGAGCTGGCTGGCCGGTATGAAGGGCACGGCATCAAAGGGCTTGCCGTTGCGCACCAGGTTTTTCTCCAGGCCCTGAGCGGCGAGGAACGAGTCACCGCTGGAGGTCACTTGCACCTGGCCTTGAAGGCTGGCTGCCAGGGCGCCGAAGCTGTCATTGAGCACCAGCACGCGGGTGGCGGCAGTGGGCTGTTGCGCGGCGAGGTGGCTGAGCAGGTATTCGTCGGCGGCATCGAAGGCTTGCAGCGGATCATTGTGTTGCTCTGGCTGACGAATCAGGTCGAGCTGGGCGAAAGGGCTGTCAAGCAGGGGCATGGCGGGGCGAGGCTCTGGGTAATCGACGGACCGTCTGAGTGAACGGCGGGGCCACCGTGGAAAGCGCACCCTCAACACTCAGAATTGGCCGTAAATGTTACGTTTTTTTCAACGCGATGACATGCGGTGTTTTACGTGGGCTAAAACAGCCCGGCTTTAGCGGCGCGCAGCACCGCCTGGATCTTGTTATGCACGCCCAGTTTCTTGAAGGTACTGCTGATATGAAACCCCACGGTGCGCTCGGACAGGCAAAGAATCGCGGCAATCTCCGAGGCGGTCTTGCCCATCGCCGACCACTTGAGGATTTCTGTTTCCCGGGCAGTCAATTTGCTGGGCGCTTTGATGTCGGGGGCGTCGGCGTACTTCTGCGCGACGACCGCATGCATCGCATGGCAAAGCCACAACACCTGGCCGGCTTTTTCGTAAAGCTCTTCAGGGCTGACCTCGCCCTTGCTGCGAACCAGGGTCAGCATGCTGAATACACCCTGGAAGTCATGCACGGCTTGGGTCCAGCCTAAATGCACCCCGCATGACTGGGCCAACTCCCAAAGCTTGGGGGTGTTGGCAAAGGTTTTTTGTTCCCAGAGAATGGGCAGTACCGAGGTCTTACAGTGGGTTACAACGGGGTCTACATCGAAGAAGTGCGCTTGTTTATAAATGCTAAGCCATTCATTTGGATAGTTATTAAACAAAATGGGTTTTGTTTGAGTGCTTTGTGATTGGGAACTCATGGTAAAGGAGCAATATTCGAAACCTAGTTCATAAGTGTGGTTTATCACCATCTCAAACACACTGGTGATTTCACTCTCGCCGTCCAGCTTGGGCAGCCGGGCATTATGCCAATTGACCATCGGTGACTCTCCATGCGTGTATATGTGACCTGGGTACGTCCTGATCCCCCATTGCAGCTCGAAAACAAGTGTAGGGTAAGTCCTACAACTGAGCTTGAAAAATATTTTACTTGCAGGGTTTGTCTAGTTGGCCGGTTTTGTACAAGACTTGGAGCTTTGTATAAGAGCGCTAGGCAGGTATCTTTTTTTCAATACTTTTAATGTCTTGAAGGTAGTGTCAAAGTGATGTCGCTTTAAGTACCGCTTCATCTAGTGAGGTATTCAGGGCGCGTTAATAGCCAAATAATTAGTGCCAGCGTGGAGCCATGGCTGACCTCTTGGACTGGTTAAAAAACGCGCAGGCCACCCGCGTGAACCTTGAGTGACGGCAAAGCCAGTACCAATCATCAGTGTTTGCGCGGTCTGTTTTGAGGGACACTAACGGCCTGTGCAAAACGGAGCCCCCCATGACGGCCAGTGCTGAGAAATTTACCCGCCAGACCCTGCTCGATGTGCAATCGCTGACCCCCAGCCTGTTCACCCTGCGCACCACACGCGATGCCGGTTTTCGTTTTACCGCCGGCCAGTTCGTGCGCCTGGGCGTTACCAAGGCGGATGGGAGCACCGTCTGGCGTGCCTATTCCATCGTGTCTTCGCCGTTTGACGAGCATCTGGATTTCTTTTCCATCGTGGTCCCCGGTGGTGAGTTCACCAGTGAACTGAGCCGCCTGAAGGTGGGCGATACCTTGCTGGTCGAGCGCCAGGCCACCGGGTTTCTGACCCTCAACCGCTTTGTCGACGGGCGTGACTTGTGGTTGCTGGGAACCGGAACGGGCGTCGCGCCGTTCCTGTCGATCCTGCAGGACTTCGAAGTGTGGGAAAAATTCGAGCGCATCATCCTGGTGTACAGCGCCCGGGAAGCCAAGGAACTGGCCTACCAGTCGCTGATCGACACGCTGGGTGAGCGCGAGTACCTGGCCGAGTACGCCCACAAGCTCACCTACATTCCCATCGTCACCCGCGAGCAGCATCCGGGCGCGTTGAATGGGCGTATTACGGCCTTGATCGAAAATGGCGAATTGGAGCGGGCCGCCGGCGTGGAACTGACGGCACAGGATTCGCGTGTACTGATTTGCGGCAACCCGCAGATGGTCGATGACACGCGCCAGTTGCTCAAGCAGCGGGACATGCAACTGAGCCTGAGCCGACGACCTGGCCAGGTGGCGGTAGAAAATTATTGGTAGAAAAAAGGCGCCTTGCGAGGCGCCTTTTTTGCATCCGCAGGTTAAAGCGGCTTGTTGTTCTGTGCCTTGAGCAGATCGCGGATCTCGCCCAGCAGCACTTCTTCCTTGCTTGGCGTCGGCGGCAAGCTTGGGGCCACGGCTTCTTCGCGCTTCAGACGGTTGATCGCCTTCACACCCATGAAGATTGCAAACGCGACGATTATAAAGTCGATGATGCTCTGGATGAACTTGCCGTAGGCCAGGACAACAGCGGGTACATCACCCTGGGCTGCCTTGAGCGTGACGGCCAGATCGGCAAAATCCACGCCACCGATCAGCAGGCCGATGGGAGGCATTATCACGTCGCCTACAAATGAGGAAACAATCTTGCCGAAGGCAGCACCGATGATGATACCGACGGCCATGTCGACCACATTACCTTTGACCGCGAAGGCCTTGAACTCACTGATCACGCCCATAGGTTATTCCTTGTTACAGTTGAGGAGGGTGGAGGTCAGTGTAATTCAGTCGAACAGCGCTTGCTCGAAACAACTGTTAACACTGTCGATTTTTATCGACACATCAAATCGCAAATAGTTTGCAAAGTGCCACTAGTCGCGCGCGAATTAGCCGCTATTTCAGCGGGTTACCAGATTTTTTTCTTAATCGGGCCTGTGGTGTTTTTCTATTTATCTTCTGACTCGCAGGTCACTAGCCTCTGGCAAGCACAACTGAATGTGCATTAAAAAAACCAGAGGAAACCTCGATGAATACTCCAATCAGCCGCAGGCCCGTGTCGGCGCGCCACGCGCTGGCACTGGTGACCGCCAGCCTGCTTTCCCTCTCCGTACAAGCCGCCAACCTGACCCGCGATAACGGGGCCAACGTCGGTGATAACCAGAACTCCCAAACCGCCGGTGCCAATGGCCCGGTGGTGCTGCAAGATGTGCAACTGATCCAGAAACTGCAACGCTTCGACCGCGAACGCATCCCAGAGCGCGTGGTGCACGCACGCGGCACGGGCGCCCATGGCACCTTCACCGTGACCGACAACCTCAGCGACCTGACCAAGGCCAAAGTGTTCGCCGCCGGTGAAACCACGCCAGTGTTCGTACGCTTCTCGGCCGTGGTGCATGGCAACCACTCCCCGGAAACCCTGCGTGACCCACGGGGCTTCGCCACCAAGTTCTATACCGCCGAAGGTAACTGGGACCTGGTCGGTAACAACTTCCCCACGTTCTTTATTCGGGATTCCATCAAGTTCCCGGACATGGTCCATGCCTTTAAACCGGACCCACGCACTAACCTGGACGATGACTCGCGCCGTTTCGACTTCTTCTCCCATGTTCCAGAGTCCACTCGTACACTGACCGAGTTGTACTCGGACTCCGGCACCCCTGCCAGTTACCGCGAAATGGACGGCAACGGCGTACATGCCTACAAGTTGATTAACGCCAAAGGCGAAGTGCACTACGTCAAGTTCCACTGGAAGAGCCAGCAGGGCATCAAGAACCTTGATCCCAAGCAAGTTACCGAGGTGCAGGGGCGTGACTACAGCCATATGACCCATGATCTGGTCACGCACATCAACAAAGGCGACTTCCCTAAGTGGGACTTGTATGTGCAGGTGCTCAAGCCTGAAGACTTGGCCAAGTTTGATTTCGACCCACTGGATGCCACCAAGATCTGGCCGAATGTGCCCGAGCGCAAAGTCGGGCAAATGGTGCTGAACCGCAACCCGGCCAATGTGTTCCAGGAAACCGAGCAAGTCGCGATGGCCCCGGCCAACCTGGTACCGGGTATCGAGCCGTCGGAAGACCGCTTGCTGCAGGGGCGCGTGTTCTCCTACGCCGATACGCAAATGTACCGCCTGGGCGCGAACGCCCTGCAGTTGCCGATCAACGCTCCACGGGTCACCGTCAACAACGGCAACCAGGACGGCGCGATGAACGTCGGCAAGACCACCACCGGCGTCAACTACCAGCCAAGTCGCCTGTTGCCGCGGGAAGAGCCGCAAACCGCACGCTACAGCCAGTCGCCGCTGTCGGGCAGCACCCAGCAGGCCAAGATTCAACGTGAGCAGAACTTCAAGCAGGCCGGTGACCTGTACCGCTCCTACACCAAGAAAGAGCGCGAAGACCTCATCAACAACTTTGGCGGCTCATTGGCCACCACCGATGACGAGAGCAAGCACATCATCCTGTCGTTCCTCTACAAGGCGGATCCGGAATACGGCACCGGCGTGGCCAAGGTCGCCAAGGGCGACCTGGCTCGCGTAAAGGCGCTGGCGGAAAAACTGACTGACTGATTCGTTGGTTGCGGTCGGCGCCTTCACGGGCGTCGACCTTTGGCAGGAGAACACCCTATGCGTATCTCTATCGGCTTACTGATGGCCATGCTGGCCTTTACCGCTCATGCCGAGTCCCCCGACCCGGTGGCGCTCAAGGCGCAGTTGCAGGATTACTATTTCGACGCCGCCCGTCGTGGCGACCTCGACACGCTCAACACCTTCATAGAGTCCGGCTACGGCCTCAATGCCCAGGATGACAAGGGCTACACCGCGTTGATCCTGGCTGCTTATCACGGCCAGGGCCCGTATGTGGAGCGTCTGCTCGATGCCGGCGCCGACGCCTGCGTCCAGGATAAACGCGGTAACACGGCGTTGATGGGCGCCATCTTCAAAGGCGAGCTGAAAATCGCCCAGCGCCTGTTGGCCACCGACTGCAACCCCGACCAGCGCAACGGCGCAGGGCAGACCGCCGCCATGTACGCCGGGTTGTTCAAGCGCGTCGAATTGTTGGGGGCGCTGCAAGCCAAAGGCGCAGACCTGAACGCCGAGGACCCCGTGGGTAACAGTGCTTCACGTTTAGCAAAGGGCGAAATCCGGACCCCAGCGTCGCGCTGAGCTATCATCGCGGTTTTTCGGTTGGAGGTTCTCACATGGCAAAGGCCAAGCGCATGTACGGCTGCACAGAGTGCGGCGCGACCTTTCCCAAATGGGCGGGCCAGTGCTCCGAATGCGGCGCGTGGAACACCCTGACTGAAACCATGATCGAGAGTGGCGGTGCCGCGGCCCCCACCGGCCGTGCCGGCTGGACCGGGCAACAGGCGCAGATCAAGACCCTGGCCGAAGTCAGCGTCGAAGAGATCCCGCGCTTTTCCACCGCCTCCGGCGAATTGGACCGGGTATTGGGCGGTGGCCTGGTGGACGGCTCGGTGGTGCTGATCGGCGGCGACCCTGGCATCGGCAAGTCCACGATCCTGCTGCAAACCCTGTGCAGCATCGCCAGCCGCATGCCTGCGCTGTATGTCACCGGCGAAGAGTCCCAGCAGCAAGTGGCCATGCGTGCCCGGCGCCTGGGCTTGCCCCAGGACCAACTGCGGGTCATGACCGAAACCTGCATCGAAAGCATCATCGCCACGGCGCGCATCGAAAAGCCTAAAGTCATGGTCATTGACTCGATCCAGACGATTTTCACCGAACAACTGCAATCGGCACCCGGCGGCGTGTCCCAGGTGCGCGAAAGCGCGGCGCTATTGGTGCGTTACGCCAAGCAGAGCGGCACGGCGATCTTCCTGGTCGGCCACGTGACCAAAGAAGGCGCACTGGCCGGGCCACGGGTGTTGGAACACATGGTCGACACCGTGCTGTATTTCGAAGGGGAATCTGACGGTCGCCTGCGCCTGCTGCGGGCGGTGAAGAACCGTTTTGGCGCCGTCAACGAACTGGGTGTGTTCGCCATGACCGATCGGGGGCTGAAAGAAGTCTCGAACCCCTCGGCGATTTTTCTCACCCGCGCTCAGGAAGAAGTCCCAGGCAGTGTGGTGATGGCCACGTGGGAAGGCACCCGGCCGATGCTGGTGGAAGTCCAGGCGCTGGTGGATGACAGCCATTTGGCCAACCCACGGCGGGTCACATTGGGCCTGGACCAGAACCGCCTGGCGATGTTGCTGGCGGTGCTGCACCGACATGGCGGCATTCCGACCCACGATCAGGATGTGTTCCTTAACGTGGTGGGCGGGGTCAAGGTGCTGGAGACTGCGTCCGACCTGGCGCTGATGGCGGCGGTGATGTCCAGCCTGCGTAATCGGCCGTTGCCCCATGACTTGTTGGTGTTTGGCGAGGTGGGTCTGTCGGGCGAAGTGCGCCCGGTGCCGAGTGGGCAGGAGCGCTTGAAGGAAGCGGCCAAGCATGGCTTCAAACGGGCGATTGTGCCCAAGGGCAATGCGCCGAAGGAGGCGCCGCCGGGGTTGCAGATTATTGCTGTGACGCGGCTGGAGCAGGCGTTGGATGCCCTGTTCGAATAATCCGCAACACTGCTGAACCCCTGTGGGAGCTGGCTTGCCTGCGATGGCGGTGTATCAGGCAAGAATGGGTAAGCTGACCCGCCGCTATCGCAGGCAAGCCAGCTCCCACATTTTGATTGATGTGCGTTTTCAGATCTCCAGCAGGGCGCCCAGCTCGCGCTCCAGTTCTTGCTCATCACCCAGGTTCAACTCAACGAACCTACGCAAATGGCTGATCGAATCCAGATCAATGTGTTTGCACACTAAGCCCAATTGACCCTGCTCTTCATGGGTCAGCCGCGCTTGCATCTTTATATGCGTCTTCTGGTCCAGGCGTATGTCGACGTCAAAGGGCAGCGCTTTATTTCCCTTCCAGTTGTCAGGCCGTTCCACCAGCAATCCCTTGAGTGATAAATCCACCAGTTTTACCGGCCATTCGCTGCCGCTTTGCCGAAGTTCGGCCGTGGCATCAAAGGCGATCCGGCGAAAACGACGACGTTCGGACGCATGCTCGGTCATGGTAAAGCCCTCTGTGAATGGGAGGAGTGTAGCCCGGGGCCATCAAGGGGCGTTTATTTCGGCTTTTTTTAGCGGTTGAAGGCTCTAGACCAACGTAGGGGGCTGGTCTTTGAGGCCAGTAGCGCTAAACTCGGGCTGGCTGTCCTTTCTGTCCACCCTGGCTGGAATATAAAAATGAAAAATAATAATAGCCTGCTACGCCACTTACCCTGGCTGGTGCTGGCAATTGTAGGAGCGTGCGCCCTGGGCGTAGTGGCCTTGCGCCGCGGCGAGGCGATCAACGCCTTGTGGATTGTGGTCGCTGCTGTGGCCATCTATCTGGTTGCGTACCGTTACTACAGTCTGTTCATCGCCAACAACGTGATGCAACTCGATCCCCGGCGGGCAACCCCTGCGGTGGTTAACAACGATGGTCTGGACTATGTACCGACCAACAAACACATTCTTTTCGGTCACCACTTTGCGGCGATTGCCGGTGCAGGCCCGTTGGTCGGCCCGGTGCTGGCGGCGCAAATGGGCTATCTGCCCGGCACCCTCTGGCTGATTGCCGGGGTGGTGCTGGCCGGTGCGGTGCAAGACTTCATGGTCCTGTTCCTGTCCACTCGTCGCAACGGCCGTTCCTTGGGGGACATGGTTCGCGAAGAGATGGGCCGCATTCCGGGGACCATCGCGCTGTTCGGCTGCTTCCTGATCATGATCATCATCCTCGCGGTGCTGGCGCTGATCGTGGTCAAGGCCCTGGCCGAGAGCCCATGGGGCATCTTCACGGTGATGGCGACCATCCCGATCGCGATGTTCATGGGCATCTATATGCGCTACATCCGCCCGGGCCGCATCGGGGAAATCTCGATCATCGGCGTGCTGTTGCTGCTGGGTTCGATCTGGCTGGGCGGGCAGATTGCCGCTGATCCAGAGTGGGCCAAGGCGTTCACCTTCACCGGCATCCAGATCACCTGGATGCTGATCGGCTACGGCTTCGTGGCTGCTGTGCTGCCGGTGTGGCTCATCCTGGCGCCCCGCGACTACCTGTCGACGTTCCTGAAAATCGGCACCATCATCGCCCTGGCGATTGGCATCCTGGTCACCATGCCTGACCTGAAAATGCCGGCACTCACCCAGTTCATCGACGGCACCGGCCCGGTGTGGAAGGGCGGCCTGTTCCCGTTCCTGTTCATCACCATTGCCTGTGGCGCGGTCTCGGGCTTCCATGCGCTGATCTCCTCGGGCACCACGCCCAAGCTGCTGGCCAGTGAAAGCCACGCCCGTTACATCGGTTACGGCGGCATGCTGATGGAGTCGTTCGTGGCCATCATGGCGATGGTTGCCGCTTCGGTGATCGAGCCTGGCGTGTACTTCGCCATGAACAGCCCGGCTGCCATTGTCGGCACCGACGTGGTCACTGTGGCGCAAACCGTCAGCAGTTGGGGCTTTGCCATTACGCCTGAGGCGCTCTCTGCAGTGGCCCACGATATCGGCGAAACCACCATCCTGGCCCGTGCCGGCGGTGCGCCGACGTTGGCGGTGGGCATCGCGCAGATCCTGCACAGTGTGCTGCCAGGTGAAAACACCATGGCGTTCTGGTACCACTTTGCGATCCTGTTCGAAGCGCTGTTCATCCTTACGGCAGTGGATGCCGGTACCCGCGCCGGTCGTTTCATGCTGCAAGACCTGCTCGGTTCCTTCGTGCCTGCGCTCAAACGCACCGAGTCGTGGACTGCCAACCTGATTGCTACCGCAGGCTGCGTGGCGATGTGGGGTTACTTGCTGTACCAGGGCGTGATCGACCCGCTGGGTGGCATCAATACCTTGTGGCCGCTGTTCGGTATCTCCAACCAGATGCTGGCCGGTATCGCGCTGATGCTGGCGACCGTTGTGCTGATCAAAATGAAGCGTCAGCGCTACATTTGGGTGACCATGTTGCCGGCTGTCTGGCTGCTGATCTGCACCACCACCGCAGGCTTCATCAAGCTGTTCGACGCCAACCCGGCGATCGGCTTCCTGTCGCTGGCCAAGAAATATAGCGATGCCCTGGCTAACGGCCAGATCCTCGCCCCGGCCAAGAGCATCGACCAGATGCAACACGTGATCTGGAACGCCTACACCAACGCAACGCTGACGGCGCTGTTCCTGTTCGTGGTGTTCAGCATCCTGTTCTATGCGCTCAAAGTCGGCGTCGCCGCCTGGGGCAACAAAGAGCGTACGGATAAAGAAGCCCCGTTCCAGGCTGTACCGGACGCATAACGAGGATTGCAGACATGTTCAATGACATCAGTCGCCTCGGTAAATACCTCGGTCAGGCCGCCCGCCTGATGGTCGGCATGCCCGACTACGATACCTACGTCGAGCATATGCAAACCAAACACCCGGACAAGCCGGTGATGGACTACAAGGCGTTCTTCCGGGAACGCCAGGAAGCCCGTTACGGCGGCAAGGGTGGGCCCAAGTGCTGCTAAGTTGTTAAAACGGCTGTACCTGTAGGAGCGAGCTTGCTCGCGAAAAACCCAAGGACACCACGTGCATCCAGACAGCACGCGTTATCGTTGACGTTCTTCGCGAGCAAGCTCGCTCCTACAGTTGTTTTTGCGCCCTCATATTTCAGGAGAATCTCTTTGTCCTCTCCCATCCCCGTCACCATCCTCAGCGGCTTCCTCGGTGCCGGCAAGACCACCTTGCTGCGCCACCTGCTCAAAGCCGAGCACGGCTTGAAAATCGCTGTGATCGAAAACGAATTCAGTGACGCCGGTATCGACACCCAATTGCTGGGCGACGAGCCAGTGCAAGTGATGACCCTGTCCAACGGCTGCGTGTGCTGCACCATCCACACCGACCTCACCAAAGCCCTGTACCTGTTGCTGGAACGCCTGGACAGCGGCGAGATCGCCTTCGACAGGCTGGTGATCGAATGCACCGGCCTGGCCGACCCTGCGCCGGTGGCCCAGACCTTCTTCATCGACGAAGAGCTGCGCGAACGCTATATCCTCGACGGCATCATCACCCTGGTGGACGCGGCCCACGCCGAGCATCATCTGACCCAGACCATCGCCCAGGCCCAGATCGGCTTTGCCGACCGCCTGTTGGTGAGCAAACGCGACCTGGTAGACGACGCCAGCTTCGACGCCCTCAGCCAGCGCCTCACCCGCATCAACCGCCGTGCTCCAATTCGTGTGGTGGATCACGGCAAGATTGACCTGGCCGAATTGCTGGATGTGCGCGGCTTCAACCTCAATGCCGGCATGAGCCTGCGCCCGGTCAGTGCAGCGCCTTCGGTCGACCGTATTTCCAGCCTGGTGCTGCGCACCGACCAGCCGCTGGATATCGACCGTCTCAGCGAGTTCATGAACGAACTGCTGGAAGACCATGGCAAGCAACTGCTGCGTTACAAGGGCGTATTGAACATTGCCGGAGAAGACCGACGCATGGTGTTCCAGGGCGTGCTGAAGCTGTATGGCTTCGACTGGGATACCGAATGGGCCGAGGGCGAGGCGCGGGAGAGTGTGATCGTGTTTATTGCCGATGAGCTGCCCGAAGACAAGATCCGCCAAGGCTTTGAGCGGGTCTACCAATAAATCCGGCTTGAAATGCACTCCAATGTGGGAGCTGGCTTGCCTGCGATAGCGGCAGGTCAATCACTGATGGGCTGACTGCAAAACCACCATCGCAGGCAAGCCAGCTCCCACACTTGACCCTGTTTCAAATTGAAATCGGCATAAAAAAGCCCACTTGTAGGAGCGAGCTTGCTCGCGAAGAACTCACAGGCAACGCGTGCACCCAAGATGCACGCGTTATCGTTGACGTTTTTCGCGAGCAAGCTCGCTCCTACAGTGGGCTTCTCGGTATTACGCGCCGTATACCGGCAGCTTCTTGCAGATGGCCTTGACCTTCTCACGTACCGCGTCGATCACGGCTTCGTTGTTCAGGTCGGCCAGGATGTCGCAGATCCAGCCCGCCAGTTCCTTGCACTCGGCTTCCTTGAAGCCACGGGTGGTCACTGCCGGGGTGCCGAAGCGCAGGCCGGAGGTGACGAACGGCGAACGTGGGTCGTTCGGCACGGAGTTCTTGTTCACGGTGATGAAGGCTTTGCCCAGGGCAGCGTCAGCATCTTTACCGGAAATGTCCTGCTTGATCAGCGACAGCAGGAACAGGTGGTTTTCAGTACCGCCGGACACCACGTCAAAACCGCGCTCGATGAACACGCTGGCCATGGTCTTGGCGTTCTTGACCACTTGTTGCTGGTAGGTCTTGAACTCAGGCTGCAGTGCTTCCTTGAAGCAGATCGCCTTGGCCGCGATCACGTGCTCCAGCGGGCCGCCTTGGGCGCCCGGGAAAACGGCGGAGTTGAGCTTCTTCTCGATCTCGGCGTTGGCGCGTGCCAGGATCAGGCCGCCACGTGGACCGCGCAGGGTCTTGTGGGTAGTGGTGGTGACCACGTCAGCGTAAGGCACTGGGTTGGGGTAAACGCCCGCAGCCACCAGACCGGCCACGTGGGCCATGTCGACGAACAGGTAGGCACCGACCTTGTCGGCGATTTCACGGAAACGTGGGAAGTCCAGGATCTGCGAGTAGGCAGAGAAACCGGCCACGATCATTTTTGGCTTGTGCTCGACGGCCAGGCGCTCGACTTCATCGTAGTCGATCAGGCCGTTGGCATCGATACCGTACTGAACGGCGTTGTACAGCTTGCCGGAGGACGAAACCGTGGCGCCGTGGGTCAGGTGACCGCCATGGGCCAGGCTCATGCCCAGGATGGTGTCGCCGCCTTGCAGCAGGGCCAGGTACACGGCGCTGTTGGCTTGGGAACCGGCGTGTGGCTGGACGTTGGCGTAATCGGCGCCGAACAGCTCTTTGGCACGGTCGATGGCCAACTGCTCAACCACGTCGACGTACTCGCAACCACCGTAGTAGCGCTTGCCTGGGTAGCCTTCGGCGTACTTGTTGGTCAGAACCGAACCTTGAGCCTCCATCACCGCAGGGCTGGTGTAGTTTTCCGAAGCGATCAGCTCAATGTGCTCTTCCTGGCGCACGGCTTCTTGCTCCATGGCGGCGAAGAGATCGGCGTCGTACTTGGCAATAGTCAAATCACGGCTGAACATGGCGGTCCTCAAGGATCGGGGGCAGAAAAGGAGGGCATTCTAACTCAATGGGTTTTAGATGGCATATGAAAGGACATCATGTCGCGGACAAGTGGGGTTCATCTGGGGATGATCGTTCCCACGCTCTGCGTGGGAATGCATCCCGTGACGCTCTGCGTCACATTTAAAAGCGGACGCAGAGCGTCCAGAATTGCGTTCCCACGCGGAGCGTGGGAACGATCAGGGACTTCAGTCAAACATGAACAGCGCATCATTACTGAACTGCACCTCAAATCGATTCGCCGGCATCGGCCGCCCGAACAGGTAACCCTGCACCTCATCACAGCCATGTTCACGCAGGAAGTCCAATTGCTCATGGGTTTCCACGCCTTCGGCGATCACTGCCAGGTTCAGGCTGTGGGCCATGGCAATAATCGCCCGGGCGATCTGCGCGTCCTGCTCACCGGAGGGCAGGCCATCGACGAAGGTGCGGTCGATCTTGAGCACGTCGATGGGGAATTGCTTGAGGTAGTTGAGCGACGAATAGCCGGTGCCAAAGTCATCCACCGCGATGCTCAGGCCCAGGTTTTTCAGGCTGGCGAGGATCTGCAGGGCTTCGTTGACTTCACGCATCAGGATACTTTCGGTCAGTTCCAGCTCCAGGCACGCCGGCGGCAGGCCGGTGTCCTTGAGGATGGTGGCGATGCGCGTGCCCAACTGGCCGTCGGAGAACTGCCGCGCCGAGATGTTCACTGATACTTTCGGCACGCGCACTTTGTTCTGGTGCCAGGTCTTGAGCTGGCGGCAGGCTTCGCCGATCACCCAGTCGCCCACGTCCACCACCAGCCCGAGCTCTTCCAGCACCGGGATAAAGTCCCCCGGCGGTACCAGGCCACGGCGCGGGTGGCGCCAGCGCAGCAGGGCTTCGGCGCCGGTCAGGCGTTTGCCGTCGCCGCTGAATTGCGGCTGGTAATAGAGCACGAATTCGTTCTGGTCCAGGGCGTGGCGCAGGTCGCTTTCCAGTTCCAGGCGCTCCAAGGCGCTGGCGTTCATGTCGGCCTGGTAGAACTGGAAGTTGTTCTTGCCGCGCTCTTTAGCGTGATACATCGCCGTGTCGGCGTTTTTCATCAATTGGCTCAGCTCGTTGCCGTCTTGCGGGCTGAGGGCGATGCCGATACTGGCGGTCACGAAGAACTCGCGGCCTTCCAGCACAAAGGGTTTGACCAGGCTGGCGAGGATCTGCTCGGCCACATGAATGGCGCGGTTCAGCGCCATATCGCGGCTGACCCGTGGTTGCAGGAGCAAGGTGAATTCGTCGCCGCCCATGCGCGCCACGGTGTCGTCCTCGGCCACACAACCGAGTAGGCGCGTGGCCATTTCCTTGAGCATCCGGTCGCCGGCCGCGTGGCCGAGGGAGTCGTTGATCGGCTTGAAGCGGTCAAGGTCGAGGAACATCAGCACCACCCACGACTTCTGCCGTTCGGCGGACTGCAACGCGGTGTGCAGGCGGTCCTGGAACAGGGTGCGATTGGGCAGGTGGGTCAGGGCGTCATAGTAGGCCAGGCGGTGGATGCGCTGCTCGCTGGCCTTGCGCTCGCTGATATCGCTGAAGAAACACACGTAGCTGGCCAGGTCGCCTTCGTCGTCGAACACCGCGGTAATGCCGACCCAGGCCGGGTAATGCTCGCCATTGAGACGCTTGAGCCACACCTCGCCTTCCCAGGTGCTGTGCTGGTGCAATTGCTTGAGCACATAACGCAGATGGGCTTCCTGCTGCTCATCGACGGTGAGCATATTGGGCAACTGGTCGAGCACATCGCTCACCGCATAGCCGCTGACCCGGCTGAACGCCTCGTTGGCCTGCACGATATAACCGGCTGGGTCGGTGATCAGGATCGCCGAAGTGGAATGTTCGAACACCGTGGCTGCCATGCGCAGGTCTTTTTCGGCGCGGCGTTGCTGGCTGATATCGCGGCCCACGCCGAGGATGCCTTCAAACGCGCCATGTTCATCCCACACCAGTACCAGGCGCAGTTCGATCGGCACTTTGCGCCCGTCGGCGCGCAGGCAGTCGAACAGAAACAGTTGGGTCTGGACTTCATCGCGCAACGTGTTCAAGGCGTCGGGGTTGCCGAGGGCGCGGCTGACCTGTTCCATCAGGCTGTAAATGCCGGTCAACTGCTGAGGGTTGGCAACGATCGACTGCCAGCCGTTCTTGAACACCCAGTCCACGTCATAGCCCAGGACGGTGTTGACCGAGGGGCTGATGTAGTTGAGGGCCAGTTGGCTGTCGGTGGAGCAGATCACGTCGCTGATGCTTTCGGCCAGCATCCGGTAGCGCTGTTCACTGTCGCGTAGTGATTCACTGGCCTCGATCTGGTCGGTAATGTCCTTGGCCACGCCGATGATCCGGGTGACCACCGTAGAGGTATCGCGGGCCAGCGCCTGTTCGCGGATATCGAAGCGGCGCCACTGGTTATTGCGGTGGCGAAAGCGCAGTTGGCAGTGCAATTGGGTCGTATAGCCGACCTGGCGTTGCTGTTCGCGCGCGTCATGGTAGTGCTCGGCGTCTTCGGGGTGTAGCAGGATTTCCCAGAAGTACTCACCCATTTGCTGCAGTTCGGCTTTGTTGTAGCCCAGGGTGTGACCCAGGTGATGGTTGCTGAAAATCATGCGCTGGCTGATCACGTCCTGCACATACAGGTGATCGGGCACGGTGCGCACCACATCCGACCAGAAGCTTTCACGCTCCACCAGCGACAACTCGATCAGCTTGCGGCTGGTGATGTCGCTGATGCTGAGAATCACGGCCTTGACGTCGTCCTGCTGCTCCGGCAAACGCATCACCAGCCACAGGTACTGTTCGTTGCCGGCCACGTCGTTGAGCTGGATTTCCAGCTCCAGCTGTTTTTGCCGGGTCAGTACGGCCTCCAGCACCTGATAGCCGATGGACGTGGCATTGCTCGGGCAATCATCGATCAGGCGCTCCCACGCCTGCTCGCAAGACGCGACGTTGAGCAGGCGCACGGCCATCTGGTTGACCTCGGTGACGCGCAACTCCTTGAGCAGTTGCTTGCGCTCGGCGGGGTTGGCCTGCAACCAGGCGAGCAACTGCTCGCGGCTTTGCACCTGGGTCTTGTTGCAAAACGCCTTGAGCCCCGACAGGTCCAACACGCACAACGCGACGCCGGTGCCTTCGAAGATGTCCTGGTAGCGTCGCCGGCCTTCATTCACCTGGCGTTGGCGGCGGCGCATGTTGAGCAGCACGATCACCGGGATCAGCGAAAACGCCAGGCCGAGCAGGCACTTGCCGATAAAGGCCGGCAGCAGTTGTTCCAGCACCGCACTGCGGTCAAACATGCCGCGCAGTTGCCAATCGCTTTTGCTCAAGGGCGTGACCAGCACGCTGCGGTTCAATTCTTCCGGCGTCAGGGCGCCGGACCACTGCGCCGGCATGCCGCTGTCACGGCTGACCACACGATGGTTCAGGCTGTTCTCGATCGCCCACATCGGGCGTTGACCCTGGACATCCTGGCGCGTGAGGTTGGCCAGATAATTGGGCGCCAGGCGCAAGGCCCAGTACACCTTGGAGCCACCGCTGGGTTGGTGCAGCAACAGATAGATGACCGTGCCGTCATTGTCGTTGCTCAGGTAGTAGGACTGGGCGTGACTGCGCTTGACCAGGTCTTCGAGCAGGGCACTGTCTTGGCTGCCTTCGGCAGTGTCGCTGATCAGTGCGCCGCTGGGGGCGAGCAGGGCGAAGCTGCGCAGGTCCGGCAGCGAGCGCTGCAACGTGCGCATCAGGGCCTGCTGCTGTTCGGGGTTGCGCGGCGGCTCGACAATCGGCAACAGGTTCAGGGCGATCTGCGCGCTCAGGGCCATGCTCTGGCTGATCTGCTCGGCCAGGTCGGCACTGTAGTCGATGGTGTATTGCTGTTGGTTTTTCTGGTTTTGCTGCAATTGGTCCAGCAGTTGCCAGAACAACAAGGCGAGCAACAGCAGGACAAGCGTCGCCAACGCGCCTTTCAAGGTGCCGTGCAGGGGCGCTCCCGGCGCAATATGAGCGGCGCGCAAGGGCGTGGGCGGCGTGACGTTGGACAAACTGTGATCCTGCGGTTTGGCTGGACTGGCGCGCGACGTGCACTATAAGCCGGACGCCCGAAGGGCGGCTAGCATGCCTTGAGTTGTGGCAAAGTGCCAGTCCTGCCTGGCTGGACTGCCCCAGCGCATTCAGGTAGCTTTGCCGGTTACGCGGGGGCGTTCCAGCCCCAGACATTCAGGCTTTTTTTGCTCGCTGGCATTGATGATAGTCAAAGGCCCGCGCGGCGCATGGCCTGGCACGGGCTTCGTCCGCTTAATTCATCAGTCACTGACGCTAGGTTCACCATGGCTCAATACGTCTTCACCATGCATCGGCTGGGAAAAGTTGTTCCGCCGAAGCGGGAAATCCTGAAAAACATTTCGCTGTCCTTCTTCCCAGGCGCCAAGATCGGCGTGCTCGGCCTCAACGGTTCGGGTAAGTCCACCCTGCTGAAAATCATGGCGGGCGTCGACACCGAGTTCGAAGGCGAAGCCCGTCCGATGCCGGACCTGAACATCGGCTACCTGCCGCAAGAGCCGATCCTGGACCCGACCAAGACCGTGCGTGAAGTGGTCGAAGAAGCCGTCAGCGTGATCAAGGACGCCCAGGCCCGCCTCGATGAGGTGTACGCCGCCTACGCTGAACCGGATGCCGACTTCGACAAGCTGGCTGCCGAACAGGCCAAGCTCGAAGCGATCCTGCAGGCGGGCGATGGCCACAACCTGGAGCGCCAACTGGAAGTCGCCGCCGATGCGCTGCGCCTGCCAGCCTGGGACGCCAAGGTTGAACACCTGTCCGGTGGTGAGAAGCGTCGTGTGGCCCTGTGCCGCCTGCTGCTGTCGGCCCCTGACATGCTGCTGCTCGACGAACCGACCAACCACCTGGACGCCGATTCCGTCGCCTGGCTGGAGCATTTCCTCCACGATTTCCCGGGCACCGTGGTTGCGATCACGCACGACCGTTACTTCCTGGACAACGTCGCCGGCTGGATCCTGGAGCTCGACCGCGGCGCCGGTATCCCTTACGAGGGCAACTACTCCGGTTGGCTGGAAGCCAAGTCCGACCGTCTGGCCGCCGAATCCAAGCAGCAATCGGCCCACGAAAAAGCCATGAAGGAAGAACTGGAATGGGTGCGCAAAGGCGCCAAGGCCCGCCAGTCCAAATCCAAGGCGCGTCTGCAACGCTTCGAAGAAATGCAGTCGCAGGAATTCCAGAAGCGCAGCGAAACCAACGAGATCTACATCCCGGCCGGTCCGCGCCTGGGTGACAAGGTCATCGAGTTCAAGAACGTGACCAAAGGCTATGGCGACCGCGTGCTGATCGACAACCTGTCGTTCGCCATGCCAAAAGGCGCGATCGTCGGCGTTATCGGCGGTAACGGTGCGGGTAAATCCACACTGTTCCGCATGCTGATGGGCAAGGAAACGCCGGACTCCGGCAGCATCGAGATCGGTGACACCGTGCAACTGGCCTGTGTGGACCAGAGCCGCGACGACCTCGACGGCAGCAAGACTGTGTTCCAGCAGATCTCCGACGGTTCCGACCAGATCCGCATCGGCAACTATGAAATCCCGTCGCGCACCTACGTCGGCCGTTTCAACTTCAAGGGCGGCGACCAGCAGAAGTTCGTCAAGGACCTGTCCGGTGGTGAGCGCGGTCGCTTGCACCTGGCCCTGACCCTGAAAGAGGGCGGCAACGTCCTGCTGCTCGACGAACCGTCCAACGACCTCGACGTTGAAACCCTGCGTTCCCTGGAAGAAGCCCTGCTGGACTTCCCGGGCGCCGCCATTGTGATCTCTCACGATCGGTGGTTCCTTGACCGCGTCGCGACCCACATCCTGGCGTACGAAGATGACTCCCAGGCGGTGTTCTTCGAAGGCAACTACACCGAGTACGAAGCCGACCGCAAGAAGCGCTTGGGTGAGGCCGCTGCCCAGCCGCACCGCGTACGCCACAAAAAACTGGCCTGATGCTGCAATAGCCGCAACAGCCTGTTGAAAAAATACCCCTCACGCAGGGGTATTTTTTTGCCCGCGTTATGCCGGGAGCGTCGTGGGCGCCAGCGCTGGGCGGCTGCGCAGCAATTCTTCGACCACCCCCATGAACGCCTCGACCAACAATGAGCGTGACGGTGAGCGCGTGAGTATCAGCAGGTGTACCCAGGCTTCGGGGTCTGCCAAGGGGCGGTAGACCACGCCTTTCCTGGCCAGGGTTCGGGTGCACTGTGGCACGAGCGAGACACCTTGGCCTGCCGCCACCAGGGCGATGATCGAGGTGATCTGGCGCCCCGCAGGGCCCGGGCGCAGCGCCAGGCCACGGCGTTGATACAGGTGCTCGATGGAGCCGTTGAGGCCCGAACCGTAATCGCTGGGGAACAGTATCAACGGGTACTCACTGAGCTGGGCGAGGGTGACTTCGCTCTGCTCCGCCAGCGGGTTGTCGCTGCAAAGAGCCGCCACCAGCGGTTCTTGCCCCAACGACAAAGCCTCGACGCCGGTTTGCCCAGCCTCCGGCAGCAGGCGGCTCATGCCGACGTCGATGCGCCCGTCCAGCACGTGCGTGTGCAGGCTGCCGGAAGCGCTCTCCACCAGGGTCAGTTGCACATCGGGAAAACGCTGGGCGAAGGCTTGCAGGGTTTGGCTGAAGAGTTCCGACAACGCGATCGAGCTGGCATAGCCTACGACCAGTTGGCCGGTCGAGCCGGCAGCCAGTTTGGCGGCGATGTCTTGTGCAAGCCTGGCGTGTTCCAGCGCTGCGCGGGCATACGGCAAAAAGTGCTGGCCTTGGGCGGTCAGTGTGACCGTGCGACTGGTGCGGTCGAACAGGCGAAAGCCAAGCTCGGTTTCCAGGGCGGAAATCTGCCGCGTCAGGGGCGGCTGGGCAAGGTGCAGGCGCTGGGCTGCGCGGCCGAAGTGCAGCTCTTCGGCGACCGTCAGGAAGTAACGTAACTTGCGTAGATCAAGCATTCTGTTTCCTGGGTATTGATCGGTCCGAATTCGGTATTGGTGTTCGCTGCGCTGGGTATTCTATAAACATCCTCGACTATAAGACGAGAGGCCACATGAACCCGCGCATGCATCACGCCCGCTTCGCCGTGTTCCTGTGTGGCTGTGCGGCGTTTCTGAATCTCTATGCGACACAGAGCATCCTGCCTGCGTTTGCCGAAAGCTTCCAGGTGAGTGCCCGGCAGGCAGGGTGGAGCATTACGGTGACCACGCTGGCGGTGGCGGTGACCGCGCCGTTTGTCGGGCGCCTGACCGGCCGTTTCGAGCAGCGCACGGTGATTGCCGTGGCCGCGTTGCTGCTGGCGCTGCCGACGCTGCTGACGGCCTATGTGGACAGTTTTGCCGAGCTACTGGTGTGGCGTTTTGTCGAAGGGATGTTGATTCCCGTGGTGTTCGCCACCAGCGTGGCTTATATCGGTGATCGCTGGCGTGCGGCCACGGTCACCGAGATCACCAGTTTGTACGTCGCGGGGACGGTGCTCGGTGGGTTTGCCGGGCGCTTTGTCTCGGGTGTCATGACCCAATATGTGGGCTGGCGCGAAGCCTTCGAACTGTTGGCGGTGATCAGCCTGCTGGTCGGCCTGCTGATTGTGTGGCTGTTGCCGGCCAATCCGGTGGCGCGGCCCGGCGTTGCGGCCGTGGGCATGCACGGGGTGCGCCGGCTTCTGCGCAAACCCTTGCTGGCGGCCTATGGCGTCGGTTTCTGCGTGCTGTTCTCCCAAGTCGCAACCTTTACCTATGCCGGGCTGTATCTCAGCCAGGCCCCGTTCAACCTGGGCGCCGCCGCCTTGGGCACTTTGTATGCGGTGTTCCTGCTGGCGCTGGTGGTCATTCCTGTTGCGGGGCGCTTGAGCAAATCGCGACCACAATCGCAGTTACTGACCGGCGCTGTTGCGCTCGGCATCTGTGGCTCGGCGCTGACATTGTTGCCGTCCCTGTGGCTGATCGTGTTGGGGTTGGCCCTGAGTTCGACCGGCGTATTCCTGGCACAGGCATCCGCCAATGCGTATATCGCCACCACGGCAGGCCCGGACAAGTCCGGCGCCGTGGGGCTGTACCTGACTGGTTATTACCTGGGCGGCAGCGCCGGCGCCGTGGCCCCGGCCATGCTCTGGAATCAATGGGGCTGGCCGGGCTGCGTCGCGTTGGTCGCAGGTTTTCAGCTGTTGTCGCTGGCGATTGCCCTGCTGGGCTGGAAACCGGTAAAGCCCCAGGCCCTGATCGCCGGACAGCGCGGCAAACCAGCCTGATTTTTCATCCAATAAAGGACTATGAGAGGTGAACATGACTAACACCGTGATCAAGCGCAGCCAGTTGTTGAAGCTCATCGAACCGGTATTGAACGACATGCCGGCCGGCGCCTTGCGCCACGCTCTGTTCGAAGCCTTCTGGGCTCAGGAAGACGCGCTGGTGGATATCGAAGACGCTTTTGCGCGACTTACCTCGCGTCGGCATTCGCCGGCGGTACTGCGCAAGTTCTTCGCCAGTTGGTCCAAGACCAATAATTCGGCGGCCAGTGTGTCCGGCCTGGCCAACCGCATTACCCTGCTGGCGCGCTCCGATGAAGGCTCCGCCGCCGCCGCGCAGTTGTACCGCGCCTGCGGCAGCCTGCAACGCATCACCGATGAAGATCTGGGCGCGTTGGGCAACACCTTGCACGCAGACCTGTTCTACACCATGGCCACCGCGCTGTGCGGCGATGACCAGTGGATATTGAAGGACAATTGCCTGCCCTCGGCACAGGCGTTCAAGGACTGGACCGACACCCGCCGCCTGCGTGATCGCGACCTGCTGCAGGGGTTACTGACCACGTTGATCCACGAGGTGTACACCCATGGCGAAGTGGAATTCATCCACCCGTTGTACTCGCAGTGGTTCGTGCGGGACATGGGCGTGCCGCCGGAGAAATCCCGGGCGACGGTGGCCTGGGTCACGGTGCACACCGGCGGTACCGAGAGCAACCATTTCGCCCATGCGGTGGCGGCGGTGAATGAGTTCACCACTGCCATGCAGATTGAAGTGGACCCCGCCACGGCGCGCGACATTTTTGCTCAATACCTGCAGCGTAAAGCCAGTGTGATGAGCGACTGTGCGCAGTTGCTGGGTTAACCCGGCCTTTTTGCCTGAGAGCCTCTGACCCAGATGAACACCCTGAAGCAGACCGCAACGCCATCGTTGTCGCCGCCTGACCCGGTCAGCGTGCGTCGCCGCGCTCTGGTGGCAGGCTGCGGCGCGCATGCCGTGCACGATGGGCTGACCGATGTGATTTATGTGCTGTTGCCGATCTGGCAAGCGCAGTTCGGCCTCAGCTACGCCCAGATCGGCCTGTTGCGTGGTGCTTACGCGGGCATGATGGCCGGTTTTCAGTTACTGGCCAGCCGTGCTGCCGCACGCTGGGGGCGTGAACGCTTGCTGGTAGGTGGCACTGCGTTGGCGGGCCTGGCCTACCTGCTGGCCGGCCAGGCTGGCGGGCTGGGCGTGTTGCTGTTGGCGCTGCTGCTGGGCGGGCTCGGCGCGAGTACGCAGCACCCGCTGGCCTCGTCGTTGATCACCGATACGCACGAGGCCGGAGGGGGCGTCAAACAAGCGCTGTCGCAGTACAACTTCAGCGGCGATATCGGCAAGACCCTGATCCCGGGGTTGATCGGGCTGTTGCTGGCGGTCATCAGTTGGCGCGCCAGTGTCACCCTGCTGGGTGTACTCGGGCTGCTGGCGGCAGGCCTGTTGTGGTGGCTGATCCCGGCACGCGCCGAGGCTTCGGCGGCGCCGGTGAAAGCCGCCCGTACGAGCGCCGGCGCCGGCTCTGCGAGCGGCCTGCGTGCGCTGATCGTGACCGGCACGCTGGACAGCGCCGTGCGCATGGGGTTTCTCACGTTCCTGCCGTTCTTGCTCAAGGCCAAGGGCGCCGGGCCTGCGGGCATCGGCCTGGCGCTGACGATGCTGTTCGTGGGCGGCGCCTTCGGCAAATTGCTGTGCGGTTACCTCGGTGCGCGCATCGGCATGATGAAAACGGTGTGGGCCACGGAGTTCACCACGGTCGTGCTGATCGTCATGGCGGTGTACTTGCCCTACGCCGGCTTGATGGTGATGTTGCCGCTGCTGGGGCTGGCGCTGAACGGCACGTCGTCGGTGCTGTACGGCGCAGTCCCGGACTTGGCAGGGCCGGGCAGGCGCGACCAGGCGTTCGCCGTGTTCTACACCGGCACCATCGGTGGCGGCGCCTTGGCGCCGGTGCTGTTCGGCAGCCTTGGGGATGCCACCGGTGTGCCCATGGCCGTCCTGTTGCTGGCCGCCACCCTGTTGCTGACCTTGCCGCTGTCCTGGCGGGTTCAGCAAGGGTTGGAGGCCCAAGCCCGGTAGGGCGAACGAATTTTTCAGCGTGTTCTGGCAGGTATAACAATGAATAACAGTGAACCCTCTGCCGTGTCATTGCCGTTGTCCCAGCGTGCGCAACGTCTCAGCGCACCCGGCACGTCCAGCATGCGCAGTAAAGCCAATGCCTTGAAAGAAGCCGGCGTCAACGTGGTCAACTTTGCCGCTGGCGAATTGTCCTTCGATGCCTGCCCGGTGATGAAAGCCGCCGCGACCGATGCGCTCGCCACTGCCCGCAACCGCTATACGCCGCCCATTGGCCTGCCCCAGCTTCGCCACGCGCTGGCGCAGCAGGTCACTCAGCGCTGCGGGGTGAATTACGCCGCCGATGAAATAGCGGTGACCGCGGGTGCCAAGCAGGCGCTGTATAACGCCGCGATGGTGCTGCTCAATCCGGGGGATGAAGTCATTGTCGCGGTGCCGTACTGGGAAACCTTCCCCACCCAGATCCAACTGGCCGGTGGTGTTCCCGTCTATGTCGACACGGCTGCGGATGACTATCGCCTCACCTGCGCAGCGGTCCAGAAGGCCCTGACCCCGCGTACCCGGATGATTGTGATCAACACCCCGAACAATCCGACGGGCACGGTTTATCAGCGCGAAGAACTGCTGGGTATTGCCCGGCTCGCCTTCGCACACAGGCTTTGGGTGGTGTTCGACGAGTGTTACCGCAAACTGGTGCGCACGCCCCATGAACATCACAACATCGTGTCGCTGTTTGCGCCGCTCAAACATCAGACGGTACTGGTCGATTCGTTTTCCAAGAGCCACGCGGTCACCGGCTGGCGGGTAGGGTATGCGTGTGCGCCCGCCCCAGTCATCGCCGCCATGCACAACCTGCAAGGGCATACGACGTCCAACCCCAGCAGCCTGTCCCAATATGCCGCGCTCGGCAGCCTGATGGCGGACGCGCCGCACTTTACCCGCCAGGTCAATGCCTTCCTCGACCAGCAATTGCTCGCGGCCTGCACTTGCCTGGGGCATGTCGACGGCATTCGGTGCGCCCCGCCGGAAGGGGCGTTCTATCTGTTTATCGATGTGTCCCGCAAGTTGGGGGGGCGCTACCTGGGCACCGTTATTCGTGACGTCGACCACTTGGCCGATCTGTTATTGACCGAGGCCCATATCGCGGTAGTGCCAGGCTCTGGCTGTGGTGACGGCAACAGCATCCGTATCTCCTACGCCGTTGAGCGTGAAGCGCTGATTGAGGGCCTCACACGCTTCGCTCGTTTCATGTCAGAAATCGTTGCGCATTAACCCCACCTTAAAAGGATATGAGCCGTGGAAAATCTGAGCCGCCAATTTATCGGGTACGTGAACCAGGCGCTGGTGGATGTCGAGGACGGACATCTGGCCCAGGCCCTGCTCAGCGGTTTCAACAGTCAAACCGCCGCGCTGGACACGTACTGCGAGACCTATGTCGACATGACCTCCAGTAATTGGAGCGAGTCGTCACTGTGTACGTTCTTCTGTGGCTGGCGTAGCCCGGACGGCGCCGCCCATGCCGTATCGAGCATCATCGTGCGCATCCTCCAGGAGTCGGCATCGTTGACGGATGACGCCCGGTTGAAAATGCTCGAAGCGGCGGCCCATTGTGGGGAGATCATTGTCGAGGACATCGGGCTGGGTGAAATGCATGGGCATCCGCACCATTCCAAGCTGTATTACCGCATGGCTTCGGCCATCTGCGGCTCCGATGATTGGCGCCTGCAAGACAAATTCCTCAACCCGATTACCAAAGAGTTCTCCGGTTGGGTGGGGGAAAAACGCCCATTGGCGCCGCAACTCATCGAAGCGCTGGAAATGATGGCCATGACGGAGTTGTTCAATACCGGCGAATACAACCTGATGACCCCGCTATGGAAGCAGTGGTTGCGCGATGTACGGGGCTATAGCGCCGGTGAGGCCAGCCGCGTCGCAAGTTTTCTCAGCGTGCATTGCGGCAGCGTGGAAGCACGCCACTTCAAGCATGCCGCTGAGGCGTTGCGGCTGTATGCCAGCGCCACCGGGCAGGCCGTGGATTACGCGCGTATCGCACGGCTCTCCAGGGAGTACGTGGCCAGGGCCTGCGAACATCTGCAAAAGATGGCGTCGGTGCTCAAGTGCGAACAGCCCGCCTGGGATTGAGGCTGTCCGATAACCCTTGTTGTGCCGCTGATAAGGAGCCTGAACCCTATGATGGATACCGAAGCGCGCCGACGCCCTCTGTCGGCGCTGTTGGATAGCAACCGTTGCCTGCGTGTACTCGAAGCCCATAGCCCGATATCGGCGTTGCTCGCGCAGCGCGCCAGGCTGGAGATCAGCCCAGGGCATACGGTGGGGTACGACGCCATCTGGTCGAGTTCGCTGACCGACTCGACCCAGCGCGGGTTACCCGACATCGAAATCCTTTCGCCCAGTAACCGGTTGCCGGGGATTCGCGAAATATTCGATGTGTGCTCGCTGCCGCTGATATTCGATGCCGATACCGGCGGTAAGGCCGAACATTTCGCGATTCATATCAAGATGCTGGAGCGCGCAGGCGTCTCGGCGGTGGTGATCGAAGACAAATGCGGCCTGAAGAAGAATTCACTCTTGGGCATCGAGGTCGACCAGGCGCAGGAGTCCATCGAGGCCTTTTGCGCCAAGCTCCAGGCCGGGTGCACGAGTCGCACCGGCTCAGGGCTGATGATGATTGCCCGGTGTGAAAGCTTGATCCTGGATCGCGGCATGGAAGAGGCGATGGCGCGGTGCCTGGCGTATGTGGAGGCGGGGGCGGATGGCATCATGATCCACAGCCGCAAGCAGGATGGCCTGGAAATCCTGGAATTCGCCCGGCAGTTTCGCCTGCAGCGGCCCAGGGTACCGCTGATTTGCGTGCCGACCAGCTATGTTCACCTGAAGTTCGAGGTGCTGGAGCGAGCAGGTTTCAACGCGGTGATTTATGCCAATCACATGTTGCGCAGTGCCTACCTGGCCATGCGCGATACCGCCGTCGGAATCCTCGCCAATGGCAGGACGCTGGAACTGGAGCCACGTTGCCTGGGCATTGACGAGATACTCGACCTGGTGCCGGGCACGCGCTAGTGCCCTGCGCGAGTCTGTGGGCAAATGCTGTGCGGGCTTGCTCGCGAAAGCGGTGGGTCAGTCGCTGCATCTGTAACTGCACCGCCGCTATCGCAGGCAAGCCAGCTCCCACATGACCGGTGTACTCGATCCAATGTGGGAGCTGGCTTGCCTGCGATAACGGCCTACCTGTTGGTGCAAAACTCAGAGTGAAATCCCCATTTAAGGGCAAAAAAAGGCAGTTATTTATACTTATTGCACCATTTAATTTCACAAAAGCGACATTTTGCCCTGTCACGGTGCGAAACGAATTGATAAAGTCCGGCTCAATCTCCGTTTAACAACAATCAATTTGCCGAGACTGTTCATGACCGAATCCGTCGATTCCTTCCTTGCCCGCCTCAAGAAACGCGACCCGGACCAACCGGAATTCCACCAGGCTGTAGAAGAGGTTCTGCGCAGCCTGTGGCCCTTTCTTGAAGCCAACCCCCGTTATCTGACCTCGGGCATTCTGGAACGCATTTGCGAGCCGGAACGCGCGATCACGTTCCGGGTGTCGTGGGTGGATGACCATGGCAAGATCCAGGTCAATCGCGGTTTCCGTATTCAGATGAACAGCGCCATTGGGCCCTACAAAGGTGGCTTGCGCTTCCACCCTTCGGTCAACCTGGGTGTGCTGAAATTCCTCGCCTTCGAACAGACCTTCAAGAACTCCCTGACCTCGCTGCCCATGGGCGGCGGCAAAGGCGGCTCGGACTTCGACCCCAAGGGCAAGAGCGACGCCGAAGTGATGCGCTTCTGCCAGGCGTTCATGAGCGAGCTGTACCGCCATATCGGTGCGGACGTGGACGTACCGGCCGGTGATATCGGTGTGGGCGCACGGGAAATCGGCTTCCTGTTCGGCCAGTACAAACGCCTGAGTAACCAATTCACCTCAGTGCTGACCGGTAAGGGCATGACCTACGGCGGCAGCTTGATCCGTCCGGAAGCCACCGGTTTCGGCTGTGTGTATTTCGCCGAGGAAATGCTCAAACGCCAAGGTCAGCGCGTTGAAGGCAAGCGTGTGGCCGTGTCCGGCTCCGGTAACGTGGCGCAATACGCGGCGCGCAAGGTCATGGACCTGGGCGGCAAGGTGATTTCCCTGTCGGACTCCGAAGGCACTCTGTACGCCGAAAGTGGTTTGACCGAAGAACAATGGTCGGCGCTGCTGGAGCTGAAAAACGTACAGCGTGGGCGTATCAGTGAACTGGCCACACGTTTCGGCCTGGAGTTCCGCAAAGGCCAGGCGCCGTGGGAACTGGCCTGCGATATCGCGCTGCCTTGCGCCACCCAGAACGAACTCGATGCCGACGCTGCGCGCACCTTGCTGCGCAACGGCTGCCTCTGCGTGGCCGAAGGCGCGAACATGCCGACCACGTTGGAGGCTGTGGATATCTTCATCGACGCGGGCATCCTGTTTGCGCCGGGCAAGGCGTCCAACGCGGGGGGCGTTGCGGTGAGCGGCCTGGAAATGTCGCAAAACGCCATGCGCCTGCTGTGGACCGCCGGGGAAGTGGACAGCAAGCTGCACAACATCATGCAGTCGATCCACCATGCCTGCGTGCATTACGGTGAAGAAAACGGCCGTATCAACTACGTCAAGGGCGCGAACATCGCGGGCTTCGTGAAAGTGGCTGACGCGATGCTGGCCCAGGGTATCGTCTAGGCCTCGGCTTCGATGCGCAGCACTTCGATCAACTGATCGCCGACGGGGCGCTGCCACAGCACCTCGTCGCCCACCTGGGCGCCCAACAAGGCACGGCCCAGGGGCGAGCCCCAGTTGATCAAGCCTGCGTTGGCATCGGCCTGGTCTTCACCGACTAACTGGATGCGCTGCTGTTCGTCCTGCTCGTTGACGAACGTAACCCAACTGCCGATCTGTACCTTGTCGGTGGACGTGGCCGGCGCGACTACCTGAGCACTTTGCACCCGCTGGTTGAAGTAACGCAGGTCCCGCTCAAGGTCAGCCTGACGCTGTTTATCAGCCTGTTCGCCCTTGGCGGCTTCGTCGCTGTGCTCCCCTTGCAACTGTGCCACCCTGGCCTGCAACTGCGCCAACCCTTGCGCGGTCAGGCGGTTAGGTTGCGCGCTGACCTGACGCTCCACCGGCTGATCAGCCTGGGCCGCCGCGTTATCTTCATTTACAAAAGCTCGGCTCATGGCGTTCTCCTTCCTATGAAGGTTGGGCCACGTTCGCTGCCTGATCGTTCCCACCGGCGCTGATCGTTCCCACGCTCCGCGTGGGAATGCATCCTGTGACGCTCCGCGTCACGACCTCGCGAGCGGACGCGGAGCGTCCAGGGCGGCATTCCCACGCGGAGCGTGGGAACGATCAGCGTGAGCGATAGGCTTTGGCGGCGTCACGATCTTTTTCCTGCTGCCAATCGTGTTCGCGGTCGTCCCTGCGGTTTTCCTCGTAATCGCGCAGTTCCTGGCTCTCGCGCATGGCCTTGCACTGGCGAAAGCCATCTTCCCAGCCTTCGGCGTATGGCCGGTCTTTGAGGTAGCGCGGCACATTCTTGCGAAACGCCCCGGTAATCACCCCAGCGGCCTGGCGACCGCTGCTGCAACCGTCGTCGAAGCCATCGGCGAAGGCGGGTGGGTAACCTTTGGCCAGCAATTCCTGATGAGTTGACTGGCAACCCGACAACCCCACCACCGCGCACAGCATGACCGCATACCGCCACATGGCGTACTCCCTGGCCGGTTAACGGCTGATAAGGAGAGTCTAGAAGGGGATTTGTCAGCTGTATGTGAAAGGGGTGTCAGAGGGATGTGCCGGACTTAACTGTAGGAGCGAGCGCTTGAGTCAGTAGTGGTACCACTTCAGCTCAAGCATCACTTCATTGACTGGCGTGGACAGGTGGCTGTATTCACGCTGGGCGCTCAAGCGCAGGCCCAGGTTGCGCGACAGTTCCCACTGCTGGTTGAGGCTGATGCTGCGCCGCACTTCGCCATTGGTGAAGAAATCACCCTTGGCTTCCAGGCTCAGGTTGCCCAACGGGTTTTTCCACAGCACACCGGTGTTGAAGCCAGCGGCCGGGGAGATGGCTTCGCTGAAGTCGTTGTTGTGCTCCACGCGCACGGTGCCGAGGGCGAAGCCGAGCATGTCGTCGGAGAGTTGCCAGGTGCCGCCCGCGCCGCCGTTGACGTGGGCGACCAGGGTTTCGTCGTCGTGTTTGCCCGGTACGCGTTCCAGGCCGCCGGTGACTTGCCACGACCAGGGTTGCAGCAGCGCATTGCGCGGCGTCAGCGAGCGGATGGTGGCCAGGTCCAGTTGCTGGAGCTGCCAGTGATTGCCTTCGTACTGGCGCAGTTTCATTTGCAGGATTTCGATCTGCGCGCCCAGGGGGAAGCCTTCGGCGTTGTCGTTGAGGTCGTGGTAGGCCATGCGCAGGCCGTATTCGCCGAAGGCTTTGTCGCCGCGGGTGCCGATGCCGGCTTGCCAGGTGCGCGACTCGTGGCCGTTTTCCGGCAGGCCAGGCGGGGTGATCTTCAGGTCTGGCGCCGGGTTCTGGTTGATCGCGCGCAGCAGTTCGAAGCTGCGCTGGGAGCGTGTCGCGTCGCGCTCCAGGCCATTGGCGCGGTAGCGGCCCAGGCGGTAAGCGGCATCCACGATCAGTGCCTGGCGCTCGCGGGGCAGTGCTTTGAATGCAGGCTCTTGCAGTTGCTTCTGGTCATCGCTGACTTTCAATACCCACTGTTGCTCATCGCTATCGAGTGGCTTGGCGCGTTCCAGCAGTTCACGTTCACGGGAGGGGCGATAGTCGATCTTTTCCACCAGGCCTGCATCTTTTACCGCTTTGACGGTATCGGTAGGGATCGCGGTGAGTGGGAATTGCTCAGTCAAGCGCAGGCCAGGGCGGGCCACTTGCAGCAGTTCGAGCAGGCGGTAGGAGCAGTTTTCGTCGAAGAAGAAGTAATCGAACTGGATCTGCTTGAGCTCCCACACGTGCTCGACCATACGCTTGGTCTCGACCTCGGTGAGGTTCAGGCGGTATTCCCACAAATCGCGGTTTTCGAGACTGCGGTATTCGGAGAGTTTCTCCTGATAGGGCACCAGGGCGAACAGGCCCGGATAACCACCCATCAGGCCCTTCCAGGCATACAGGATGCTGTTGTCGGAGCCTTCGATATAGGCGCCGAAGTTGATCGCATAGCTGAGCAGCGCGGTGTTGTTGCTTTGCACGTCGGCCTGGTCGATGCGCAGCAGGGTGTGGCCGAACATCGACGACGGGCTGTTGAGGTAGGCCGCCGGGAAGATCATCACCGCACTATGGGGCGCGACATCCTTGAACCACTGGGTGAACTCTTTGCACTCCAGGGCGGGCAGGTCGTTCAGTTGCAACTGCGCCTTGAGCCAGCGTGTACGGGCGGGGTAAACGCACTGGGCGTGCTTTTCACCCAGGCTGGCCGGTGCATACAGCGCATCAACGGTGGCCTTGAGTTCGGCGTCCGGATGGTGTGCGCCATCGGGAGCGAGGAAGAATTTCTTGTCGCTGACGTAGCTGCGCCAGCCACTGACTTTGCCGGCTTCGTAGTGCCCCAGCGACAGCCAGAACGGATCATTGGCCAGTTGCTGCAAACGTTGATCGTCGAGGTGCGGTGCCGCATGCAGCGGGGCGCAGGCGAAGAGAGCCAGGCAAGCGAGGCGTTTGAGCATGGGGGCTACTTAAGTCGGACGGAAAAAAAGACCCAAGGTGGGCGGGTCGAAAAAATAAAACCCGCGCCTCGAAAGGCGCGGGCAGGTCGAGCTTAAGCCTGGGTTGCGTATTTCGCCAGACGGGCATCGCTTTTCAGTACAGCAATGGTGTTGTTGTGCACGTCGTCAGCGGTCACGTCAGCCTTGCTGAAGATCTGCTGGAAGTGCTCGTGGGTCACGGCCGCGAAGTGATCGCGATCTTCCGGCGCAACACCCAGTACCACCGCGTAGGTGGTCAGCGCTTCGCCGTTGCCTTTGGCCATGTCTTCGGACAGCTCGTTCATCATGCCATTCATGGCAATCCAGGACTTGCCGCCGTAGGTCAGGGCGCTGTTGGTGCTGCAACCGTTGGTGCCCGAGGTCATGCCGAAGGTGGCGTTACCCGAAGTACCGTTGGTGGTGGAGGCGAGGAAGTGGGCCGGAGTACCGCGCTGGCCTTCGAACAACATGTTGCCCCAACCGCAGTTCGGGCCACCTGGTGCTTCTGCCATTGCATTGAGGGAGACGACGGTGAAGAGAGTACCAAGAAGGATCCGTTTCATAGCTTTGTTCTCTTTGTGTGCAAACCAATGGACAAGGGTTCAGGTGCTCAACGCACCCTAGGGGCCAGTTATTAGTCCAACCCGCGCAGTTTGGAGTTTAGGCACGTTCCCAGGGTTCCGTGTTTTTTTATAAACATTCAGTGGCGGGCGATTTTTTTGCAGGACGCATGCGATGGCTATGCTTTCCCGAAAGCGCGCCTTGCCAGAGCGCTCAACCGGGAGCCAGAATGCCCCATCTGCCCCGCCTGATGTAAGGAAGCCCGATGCCTGATCCTGTTGCTGCCAGCTTGCGTCTAGCGCCCGAAGCGCTGACTCGCCCTTTCTCCGCTGAACAGTTCAGCTTCTCGACCACCAATGATTTGGAGCCCTTTCGCGGTGTGCTTGGCCAGGAACGTGCGGTTGAAGCCTTGCAGTTCGGCGTGGCCATGCCACGCCCCGGTTACAACGTGTTTGTCATGGGCGAGCCGGGCACCGGCCGCTTTTCGTTCGTCAAACGCTACCTCAAAGCCGAAGGCAAGCGCCTGCAAACCCCGGCGGACTGGGTTTATGTGAATAATTTCGATGAGCCCCGCGAGCCCCGCGCCCTGGAATTGCCAGGTGGCGCCGCCGCGGCGTTTATTGCCGATATCAACGGCCTGGTCGATAACCTGGTCGCCACCTTCCCGGCGGTGTTCGAGCACCCGACTTATCAACAGCGTAAAAGCGCCATCGACCGGGCGTTCAACCAGCGCTACGACAAAGCGCTGGACGTGATCGAGCGCCTGGCCCTGGAAAAAGACGTGGCGCTGTACCGCGACAGCTCCAATATCGCCTTTACGCCGATGCTCGACGGCAAGGCGCTGGACGAAGCCGAGTTTTCGCAACTGCCGGAAGCCGATCGCGAGCGCTTCCACACCGATATCTCCGAGCTGGAAGAACGCCTCAACGAAGAGCTGGCCAGCCTCCCGCAGTGGAAGCGTGAGTCCAACAACCAGCTGCGCCAGTTCAACGAAGAAACCATCACCCTGGCCCTGCAGCCTTTGCTGGCGCCGTTGTCGGAAAAATACGCAGAAAATGCGGGCGTCTGTGGCTACCTGCAGGCCATGCAGGTGTACCTGCTCAAAACCGTGGTGGAGCAATTGGTGGACGACGCCAAGACCGACGCCCAGGCGCGCAAGCTGCTCGAGGAGCAATACTGCCCGAGCCTGGTAGTGGGCCACTCGGTCAACGGTGGCGCGCCGGTGGTGTTTGAGCCGCACCCGACCTACGATAACCTGTTCGGCCGTATCGAATACAGCACCGACCAGGGCGCGCTCTACACCACCTATCGCCAGTTGCGTCCCGGCGCGTTGCACCGCGCCAACGGCGGTTTCCTGATCCTGGAAGCCGAAAAAATGCTCAGCGAGCCCTTTGTGTGGGATGCGCTCAAACGCTCTCTGCAATCGCGCAAGCTTAAGATGGAATCGCCCCTGGGCGAACTCGGCCGCCTGGCCACCGTGACCCTCAACCCGCAGATGATTCCCTTGCAGGTCAAGGTGATCATCATCGGCTCGCGCCAGTTGTATTACGCCTTGCAAGACGCCGACCCGGACTTCCAGGAGATGTTCCGCGTACTGGTGGACTTCGACGAAGACATCCCCATGGTCGACGAGAGCCTGGAGCAGTTCGCCCAGTTGCTCAAAACCCGTACTTCGGAAGAGGGCATGGCGCCGCTGACTTCGGACGCGGTGGCGCGCCTGGCGACCTACAGCGCACGCCTGGCCGAACATCAGGGGCGCTTGTCGGCGCGTATTGGCGATTTGTTCCAGTTGGTGAGCGAGGCGGATTTCATTCGCCACCTGGCGGGCGACGAGATGACCGATGCCGGGCATATCGAGCGCGCCCTCAAGGCCAAGGCCACGCGCACCGGCCGCGTGTCGGCGCGGATTCTCGACGACATGCTCGCTGGCGTCATCCTGATCGACACTGCCGGCGCCGCTGTGGGCAAGTGCAACGGCTTGACGGTGCTGGAGGTCGGCGACTCGGCATTCGGCGTGCCGGCGCGGATTTCTGCCACGGTATACCCGGGCGGCAGCGGTATTGTCGACATCGAACGCGAAGTTAACCTCGGCCAGCCGATTCACTCCAAGGGCGTGATGATCCTCACCGGTTACCTGGGCAGCCGTTATGCCCAGGAATTCCCGTTGGCCATCTCCGCCAGTATTGCCCTGGAGCAGTCCTACGGGTATGTGGACGGCGACAGTGCGTCCTTGGGCGAGGCATGCACCTTGATCTCGGCCTTGTCGAAGACGCCGCTCAAGCAATGTTTTGCGATCACCGGCTCGATCAACCAGTTTGGTGAAGTGCAGGCGGTGGGCGGGGTCAACGAGAAGATCGAAGGCTTCTTCCGTCTTTGCGAAGCCCGCGGGCTGACCGGTGAGCAGGGTGCGATCATCCCTCAGGCCAACGTGGCCACGCTGATGCTCGACGAGAAGGTGTTGCAGGCCGTGCGTGCCGGGCAATTCCACATCTATGCAGTGCGCCAAGCGGATGAGGCCTTGAGCCTGCTGGTGGGCGAGGATGCCGGTGAGCCGGACGCCGAGGGGCAGTTTCCGGAAGGCACCGTGAATGCGCGGGTGGTGGAGCGCTTGCGGGCGATTGCCGAGATGATCAGTGATGAGGATTTGAAGGAGGCGGAGAAGGAGCTGGCGCAGCAGGCGTTGGCAGAAGCCAAGCCAACCTGATTGCTGTCATCACTCGGTCAAGGTGGGAGCTGGCTTGCCTTAAGGCCAGTCAGTTAAGACTTTTTTGTAGGAGCGAGCTTGCTCGCGAAAAACTTTCAGGCGCCGCGTTCATTCAGCAAACACGCGTTATCGTTGCCGTTTTTCGCGAGCAAGCTCGCTCCTACAGAAGGCGATGACCGCTTAAGCCAGCTCCCACACTGGTCCGTGGTGTTTTTGGGAACGGTTAGCGTGCCACAAAATTGACTCCACCCTCAGGGACCAACGCCCGTTGGTCCCTACAACCTTGGTTTGTCGCGTTTTTATTCTATTCTCAGAGTCAGGGATATCCACAGGAGTCGCAGGATAGAAACAGCCTCGCCTTGCGCTGGGGCTGAACACCGATCTACCGAGGGGCGCCGCCATGTCGCGCAACCTTTGCCTTACCCGCCAGTGCCTGGGCCTGGTCACCCGTATCGAATGCTCCATTCGCCCTCTCGCCGGGGATAACGGGATGTGGACGCTATTGTTTGCCGCCGGCATGTCGGGCGAGCAGCCTTCCACTGTCAAATCCCAGGGCCCGTTCCATGGGCCCTTCGTGGCAGAACGCATGCTGGGCACCATCGTTGATAGCCTGACCTTGCACGGCTACGAGCAAATGGACGAGCCGCAGATATGGTGCCTGCACCTGCAGGCCCATCTGCGCCAACTCAATGGCGGCCAGGAGCGGCTGGCCCTCTGAGGATCGTTCCCACGCTCTGCGTGGTAACGCCGCCCCGGACGCACGGCGTCCACCCAGGGCTATTTGCTCTCAGGCTTGTCCAGCTTCACCTCAAAGCCGTACTGCACGGTGCTGAGGTCGGTGCGCTGGTAACTTTCCAGCGTGGTCGGCTGGCCGTAGAAGTAATGCACGTCAAACATCGCCGTGCCGTATTCCTCGGCGCGGTGGCTGACACCGAGAATCTCCTTGAGGTAATTGCCGCTGGCATCCTTGGCGTAGAAGCGCCAGCTGTCGGCGGGGAAGTCCTTCTGGTCGACGATCAGCGCGTTGTCCTTGAGCGACAGGCCCTTGGGCAGCTTGGCGGCGTCAATCGTGGCTTTCTCGATGGTGGCCAAAAACAACGGGACCGAGCCCACCACAAACGCCGGGGTTTCCGGGAACAGGTTGAGGTCGTAGGTGAGCGTGCCGCTGACTGCGTTCAGCTCGAAAGCCTCGGTCGGCAGCTCGATAGGCTCGCCGCGCTCGCCCTTGTCATCGGCGGTGAAAAAGGTGATAGGCGCGTCACTGTTGTTGCGCTCGGCACCGACCAGGTCGTCATTGAAGGTGAACGGGTGGTCGAACACGATTTTTGCGGCACTGGCGTCTTCGGTCGATTGGCTGATGGTGACGCTGTTTTTCAGCTGGTCCTCCGTCATCGAGGCATCCTTGAGCCAACTGGCGGCGCCGTCGTCATACACCGTGACCGGCATTGGCAGGGGCTGTACGGTGTTTTGCAGGCTGTTCCTGTCAAAGCGCATCACCGGCAGGTCCAGGTCTTTACGGGTGAGCGTGGCCTTGGAGAAATCCAGCACATTCACCTGCAGGTTATCGATCAGCCCGTTGAAATACACCTTGGCGTAATGGCTGGTCTGCTGGCGCTCGAAGGCTTTTTGCGCGTCGGTGAGCTGTTTATCGAAGGCATCGGACCACGCGGTTTGTTTCTGCATCTCGGCCAGTTGTTTCTCATAGAACGCCACTTGCGCGGCACTCTCGTTGATCGAGCCTGAGCGGGTCAGAAACTGCCCGGTGCTGTCCCGTGCCTGCACCAGCAGCGGGTTGGGTGACGCATCGCCCACTTCGGCGGCCAGGGGCTGGTTGTTGGTCAGTTCGATCTCGGCGTAGTTCTTTTCCAGCGTCAGCAGGTTGAGGGTGATGTTGCCGTCGGTGCGTTTATGGCCCACGTCTTGTTTGGTCAGGTCGAACGTCAGCACCTTGCCCGGGGTGATCACCTCCACCGCGCCCTTGAGGCTGATGGGTTGTGGCTGGCTCTTGTTTTCCGTCTCGATCCCTTCGATAAACGGGTAGGTCACCGTCAGGTCATCGGGGTTGGTCAGGTTGGAACTGCTGGGGCTCAGTTGGATGCCGGGGTCGGTTTCTGACCATTCCGGCTGGAAGGGAATGACTTTATTGTTGCTCAGGGTGACCGACTGCCATTCTAGGCCATGGGGGAAGGGGAACTGGTCCGGCGCGTTGAAGTTGAACGGGAAGACCGGCTGCAAATCCGTCAGGTAGTCGGAGTGCGAGGTTTTGCGCAGCACGAACAGGCCATTGATGTAGGTGTCCACCAGCGCTTGGGGCGTAGGGTAATGCTTGAGCAGGGCCAGGCTATCTTCGCCGTACTCGGCTTCGATGGGCTTGCTGGCGAGCTTGACGCGCGCACGCTCCAGCAACAGCAGCGAGCCGCCCAGGTCCGCAATGGCATCGCGCAGCTTGGGGTCCTGGATGGTGTCCAGGGACTGTTCGAACTTCGTGGTTTTCTCTTCGAGGGTCGCCTGCTTCTGCTCTTCTTTGGGGGAGCAGCCGCTGGCCATCAGCAACGCCGCGCACAGGCCGAGAGTGGCCAAAGGGGATCGCACATCCATCATCTGAGTTTTCCTGTCCGACATCATCGAGCCGAGTGAATGGCCTCGACACTAGCAGAAAAATTCTCTTACAGATGCCACTTGGGTCAGTTTTCTCGCGGTGACAGGGGCCGGGTGGCGGCTGGTATACTCGGCGCCATTTTTAGCCAAGCTGTGTGAGATTCAATGGAACGCTTTATCGAAAATACAATGTACGCCTCGCGTTGGCTGCTGGCGCCGATCTATCTGGGCCTGTCCCTGGGCTTGCTGGTCCTGGCGCTGAAATTCTTCCAGGAAATCATTCACGTGATTCCCAACATCTTCACCATGTTGGAAGCCGAAGTGATCCTGCTGCTGCTGTCGTTGATCGACATGGCCCTGGTCGGTGGCTTGCTGGTGATGGTGATGATTTCCGGCTACGAGAACTTCGTCTCGCAGCTGGATATCGACGAAAACAAGGAAAAGCTCAACTGGCTGGGTACCATGGACTCTTCGTCGCTGAAGATGAAAGTGGCGGCCTCCATCGTGGCGATTTCCTCCATCCACCTGCTGCGCATCTTCATGGACGCCAAGAACGTCGATCCACAGCACCTGATGTGGTACGTGATCATCCACATGACGTTCGTGGTCTCGGCGTTTGCCATGGGCTACCTGGACAAACTCACCAAGCATTGATACCCCGCGCTGGCCTTATTGCTCCACGAAGTAATAAGGCTGGCGGTTGACCGCCATTTGTTTGATCACCGTAACCTTCTCGTTCAGCCGGTCGGTGTGGTCTGTCAATGCAACGTTGCCGGGCTTGGCGCTGAGGAAGGCGCGCAGTTCGGCTTCGGTGTTCAGGATCGGCAAGTAGGCCTGCAGGTAGAACACGCTGGCGCCGTCGATGCGCTCGTTGGGTTGGTACATCGCTACCGTCCTGCCTTCGTCTTGCAGGGTCTGGATCTGGCTGATCACCGGTACGAATGAATGGCGTACATCGGCTTTGGGTGCAAACCAGAACGCCGCGCTCAGGTAGCAGGCGATCGCCAGGCTGAAAACCCCGCCGATGATCTGCCGGTGGTAGCGGTACAGCCCCGGCTTATGGTCTTTGGCCCACTCCAGCAGCACCCGCGCATATTCGGCGGCTAATACCGCGGCGGCTGGCGTCAGCGCCATCAAATACACAGTGCGTTTGCTGGAAGCCAGGGTCAGCAGGGTGAACTGCGCCACCAGCCACACGCTGAAAAACAACCGATAGCGATTGCGCACCAGACTTTTACGGAAGTGCCACAGGCCCAGGTACACCAGGATATTCCAGGGCAGAAAAGCCTCGGGCAGTTTGGCGAGGTAATAGTAAAACGGCTCGTAATGCCCGGCTTCTACGAACGAACCACTGAAGCGCCCGACGCTATTGGTCCATAACACTTCACCCACCGCCTGCATCCCGCCGCGCTGAAACAGAAAGCCCAGCCAGATCAGCAACGGCACCAACGCCAACAAGGTGAACAGCGCCGGCTTGAGCCAGTCGCCCAACCGCAGGCGTTTATCCATCAGGCTGGTGCTGAGCAAGTACACAAAGATCACGATGCCCGGCATCGCCAGGCCCAACACGCCCTTGCTCAACGTGGCGATGACCATCCCGGCGGTAAACAACGCCCAGGCCCAGGTACTCGAACCTTCACGCTCGGGCCGTACCGCCTGGTAAAATCCCAGCAGGGCCGCGGTGACACCGAGGCTGAGCAACGAATCCTCACCCACACCCCGCACATTGCCCCAGTAACTGGCCATGGTCGCCAGGACCAGCGCAGCGCTGAACGCCAGCGTCTGCGGCCGCCCAAACCGCCGCAGCATCCCGTACAACAGCATCACACTGAACAACCCGGCAAACGCCGACGCCAGGCGCACCGCCCCGGTGCTGGCGCCAAACAGGCGAATCGCCCCGGCGTCTAGCCACAGGCTCAGGGGCGGTTTTTCCAGGAAGGGTTCACGAAACAGGCGCGGCACCACCCAGTCATTGTCCAGGTGCATCGCCATGGCGATCCCGGACACCCGGGCTTCGGTAGAGCCTTGCAGCTCGTGGTTGCCGAGGGCGAAGAAGAACAACAGAGCAGCAAGCAAGAGCAGCAGGGGAGCGGGGCGCGTCATGGAGTCTGGCTACCGAGGCATGAGACCGATCGGGCGACCGGTCATGGGTAGTCAGGGAGTATACGAGCGCGATTCTTAACCTTTGGTGAACGGCCGTAGGGTTTTTCTCCGGCGCGTCAAGGCAGTTTCAAGCTGGGCACCGCCGCTTTGCCTTGTTCGGTCAACACCGGCTCCAATTGCTCCCAAGTGAAGGCCAAGTCGTTGTCGCAACCGTCACCATTGGCTGGTGTCGAGAGTTGCAGGCCCTGAGTGTTGAAGCTGAGGTGAAAGTTGGAGTAATCGGTGATCGCCGGGCAGCCCTCGTCGGCAGTGGTTTGCTTGGCCAGCCAAGCGCTGAAGGCGGCCGGCAGCTTCAAATGGCCGGAATAGGCGTCATGCCATTGCTGATGGCCGCCGAGCCAGGTCCATGGGTCCACACTCTCGCCGGTTTGCAGGTTCCAGGAGTGCAGGCCCCAACTGATGCCCATGGCGCCTTGGCCTGCGGCCCAGCGGTAGAACCGCACGGTGAGAAATTGCGATGACCAATAGGCAGGCTCGACCTCGATCTCACTGGTATAGACCGAGCCGTTTCGACCCAGGTATTCACGCCGCTCATAAAAATAGTCGGTTAGATCTTCGTCATTGACGGCCAACGCGGCGAGTTGCTGGTTGATCTTCTGCACCGCCGGGCCGTCACCTTCTAGCTTGAGCGTGACGCGGGGGCCTTGGGTCTTGAGCTGGTAGGTGTGGTTGTGGAAAGTCTTCTTCTCAGTCTTGATCGGCAGCGGCGCGGCTTCCATGGGCGCGTTATAGGCATCGCTACCGCAGCCGTCCGTGCCAATGCGGCGCAGGGCCAGTGGCAGCGGCGCACCGCCATCGGTTTTGCTCCAAGCACCAGAAAGAGTATCGCCCTGAGGTTTTTGCAGGGCCCAGAAACCGGTGTTTCCTTCCTCCGCCCAGGTGGCGTTGTCATTGGCCTGGGTCAGTTGAATCGGGGTACGGATGCGCTGGTAGTAATAACTGCCATGCTCCCCGTCGGCGCCGTTGAAACAGACGGTGATAGCGGATTTGCCCAAGGTGCCTTGCCAAACCCCGGCCAACTCGGCAGCGGTGGCGAGTGAAGGGATGACGGCGAGGGCGATGACGGCGAAGGGCTTGAGCACGGGTATCTGACTTCCGGTTGTCTGATAAAGGCCGTCAGGGTAATGGGAAGTGTGAGGGGATGCCAGCGGGCGAGATGCGCTGAGGCGTCTCGCCCGTTTGCGTGTTTTAGGGATGTGGCGTCTGGCTGGTGAATGGTTGGGTGTTCAAGACTCGTTCTACCAGTAGCTCACCCAGAACGATCAATTGTTGGGCGGCCAGCAACTTGTGGCGGTGCGCGCCTTCAAGTTCGAAAGCCAGGTCGGTGGTCATGGCGTTGAGGGAGGCGAGGGTTTCGCTGGCTTGGATTAGCAGGGTTTCGGGGTGGATGTTTTCGGCGAGGGTGAAGAGGGTGGTTGGGGGATTGGGGGTGTTTTTTTTCATGGCTCAAACTCCTTGATTGATGGAGTCGCCAGACATCGCTGCTAAACGAAAAGGGTGGCGACCGTACGCGGGTTAGCAGACCAGGAATCAAGGAACCCGGCGCACCCGAAAGTGCCCCACGCACAGCCGCCATAAAACGAACCAGCGGATGCTGAAAGCATCGCTCGAACGGATGGTGGCTTTGCAGGCCTTGATATTAACCGAGCTGCTAAACCCGGTCGCTGATTTTGCAGCGACGGGGGGAGGCTAGGCTTGTTGGTTGGGGGGCGCTAGTTCATCAATAGCGCGGCGTCTTGCAGGAAAATTCCGAGGCCCGGCCCTGTTGGCCTTCCCCCGTCTTCAGGCTCTGTTAAAAGCTCCAGTCCTCAGCCTGAACCAACTGGCAGAACGGCCCATTGAGCGTGGCATTGTGATGAGCCACGATAGCCTCGGCTTTCATCAAGGGCGTATCAGAACAGGTATGACCGTCGGCGATAAACACCGCATCAAAGCCAAGATCACGCGCGGCGCGGCAGGTGCTGTCGACGCAGTATTGCGTTTTCATCCCAGTGACTACCACGCCGGTAGCGCCGCTGGAGCGTAGATTGTCCGCCAGGTCAGTCATTGCAAAAGCGTTAGGCCGACGCTTTTCGAACACCACTTCCCCACCCAGCAACTTCAGTTCCTGTGCAATCAGCGTAAGCGGGCTGCCCAGCTCGATTGGCGAGCCAGCGGGGCCGATGTGGCGAGCGAGAAAAATCGGCGCGCCTGCGCTGCGGGCCTTGTCCATCAGGGTATTGAGGGTTTCTAACAGCTCGTCGCAGCGCCATGGTTTTTCCGGGCCGTGGATGAGTCCTACTTGGATATCCAGTATCAACAGGGCGTACATGGGTGCATCTCCTTGCGTGTGAACCAGCGACACAAGGCATAAAAAAAGGCCCTGTCCATCGCTGGCGGGCCTTTGAAGTGTTCGTTTGTTATTGGCTCACGACACCTCGCACGCTCCGCTTGAAGCGGTCGTGGTGGTGGTTGTCGGGGTGAGGCAATGGGTAGTCATGGGTTGACGCTAGCATTGTGGTTGATGGAACGCCAGGTACAAAAAAGACGTCTTTGGACTTCTTTTTTGTTGATGCCAGGGGAAGCCGAAAAGCTTTCTCATCTTATTAATTTATTTAAAGAATAAGAATCTTAAAAAATTGAGCCGGAATATTTTGTAAGAAGTTTCCTCATTTTTGGTAGGCTTTTGCCATCAGTCGAGAGGAAATGGAATGCCCGCAGTCATCGTGGAAAACGACACATCGCAGTGGCAAGACGAAACCGGTGCTGTCTATCACTTCCCCAAGCGGTACCAAGCCTGGCTTGCTGAAGGAACCGAAGTGATCTATTACAAAGGACGCATCCAGGACAAAACCTTTGCTTCTGCCCGCCTCAGCGCCGATCCACATTATTTTGGTATGGCACGCATCGGTAAGGTCTACGCAGACCTGAGGAGTGATAAGGGTGACCTATTTGCTTTGATCGAAAACTTCACTCCGTTTGAAAGCGCTATCCCCTCGAAAATTAACGGAGCGTACTTGGAGACGATCCCCGCTACTCGCGTGAACAACTATTGGCGTGACGGGGTTCGGTCCATTTCCCAACTGGATTACGATGCAATCCTAAGTCATGCGAAGCTCCTGTCTCCCCTGGCTGACCAGGTCGCGCCAAATTCCGAAGGTGATCCATTAACCTTTGAATCGGCCAATGAAGGCAGCAAATCAAGTTACTTTGGAACCCGTTACGAACGCCGGAAAGATCTGAGGATGAAGGCCATTGCTATCCACGGGCTTGACTGCAAGGCATGTGGCTTTGATTTTGAAAAGGCGTACGGCGAGCACGCGAAGGGCTTCATTCACGTTCACCATATAGTGCCGATTTCGGACTATGGTGGTGAGAAAGCCGTAAATCCTGAGACCGACCTCGTCACGTTGTGCGCCAACTGTCACGCCGTGGTCCATCGCAAGCGGGATATGACGCTGAGCGTTGATGAGCTGAAAGGCATGTTGCGCGGGCGATGGGTAATCGAGCCTTAGTTTTCTACTGTGTTCAGCCTACGGTTTTTTTGAGGCTGAACCCTGGGTAGTGACATCCTACCGGCGGGCCCATTAGCCATTACTGAACCCGGCAAGTTTGGCTCTCAAGGTATTGCGCGATCTCCTGATCGGTACAGTATAGGTAGCCGCTTTTTATCCCATTGGAAATGGGACTGGAGGAAGGAGGCGGATTTACTTCCTCCCGTATTTACTGGACTTCAGGCACGAAAAAGACGTCCATAGACATTTTTTTTCGTTCGTTTGGGCCGGGGTGATTTGAATCCGCTTAGTATGCTATTGATTTATAAGATTAATATCGATTTTTATTTTTGTTGGAATACCAATTGGAATACTGCACTCCACTTGGCCACCCATTTTCATTCAATCTGACCAGCACGCTTCGTTACCCTGATTGGCAGTGAACTGCCCTCTGCGCATAGCCCAAACGTGCTATCCCCACTAAATTTCAGAAATGGGTTTTTCTTCTGTCACTGCTGTGATCCAGCTGCAATGCGGTCATCGCCGCTCTAGTAGTTCCGCTGTCGCCATACGCGATACGACCTTGTTCGAGGCTATCGGGTTATCATGTCAGGCCGTGGCCGGCACGAAGGTTGAAGCACTCAAGTGACCTAGTCATCATCCGCAAAATTAACGGCTTAATTCGCCGTACTCGTTCATATGCGATCTGGACAGTGGTAAATCATGAATGCAGTAGAAATTGAGTCCGCTATTTCGGACCTGGCCCTTGAGCCCTTTGATGCGGTGGAATTTCCGTTTGTCTTCCTGGCCGCTTTTGGCAATAAGGAAACAGCCCTCAAACGCTTGCGTGCCGGCAACAACAACGCTTCCGACGTGCCTGGCGGCGTGCTACTGCGCAATAACATTCATATCGCCGCATGCGAATCTGGTAGCGTGGGCGAAACGCTCAAGGCATTGCGCGCCAGCCCGGCTACCACAAAGGCCAAAGCAAAGTTCATCCTTGCCACAGACGGGCAAACGCTGGAGTCCGAAGAGCTCATTACGGGTGAAACCATCGCCTGCGACTACCCGGACTTTCCCAACCATTTCGGCTTCCTGTTGCCCTTGGCCGGTATCTCCACCATTAAGGAGATCAAGGACAACCCCATCGACGTGCGCGCTACCAGCCGCCTGAATAAACTATACGTCGAGTTGCTGAACGAGAACCCGGAATGGGCCAAAGCCGAGCGCCGCACCGACATGAACCACTTTATGGCGCGGTTGGTGTTCTGTTTTTTTGCTGAAGACACCGACATTTTTAATGGCGATGGTCTGTTTACCAAAACGCTTGAGCAGTACAGTGAACGCGATGGCTCCAACACGCATCAGGTGCTGTCAGAAATTTTCCGCGCAATGAACATCAAGTTGGCCGAGCGAGCCACTGTTCAGCCTCGCTTGCCCAGCTGGGCCAATAGCTTCCCCTACGTGAATGGCGGCCTGTTTTCCGGCAGTACCGAGGTACCGCGCTTCACACGCATGGCGCGCACTTACCTGCTGCACGCTGGCAATCTGAACTGGCAAAAAATCAATCCAGACATCTTCGGCAGCATGATCCAGGCCGTGGCCGATGATGAAGAGCGCGGCGCATTGGGTATGCACTACACCAGCGTACCCAACATCCTGAAGGTTTTGAACCCACTGTTCTTGGATGATCTGCGCGCGCAACTGACCGCAGCTGGCGACAATAAAACGAAGCTGCTGAACCTGCGCAAGCGTATGGCACATATTCGCGTCTTTGATCCGGCCTGCGGTTCCGGCAACTTTCTGGTTATCGCCTACAAACAAATGCGCGAGATCGAGGCGGAAATCAATCGCCGTCGAGGCGAGGCCAACAATAAATCGGAAATCCCGTTGACCAGTTTTCGCGGCATCGAGCTACGAGACTTTCCGGCAGAAATTGCTCGCCTGGCACTTATCATTGCCGAATTTCAGTGCGACGTATTGTATCGCGGTCAGCAAGATGCACTGGCCGAGTTTCTGCCATTGGACTCGCAGAACTGGATTGTGTGCGGCAATGCTCTCCGCTTGGACTGGCTAAGTATCTGCCCACCAACCGGTACAGGGGTGAAGATACTGGCTGATGATTTATTCGACACACCGCTGAATCAGGCGGAGATAGACTTCGAGAATGAAGGTGGCGAAACATACATCTGCGGCAATCCACCGTACGCTGGCTCAAACGTCAAGCCGCCTAAAGACGCGAGCAACGAGCAAAAGGAGCGTTTGAAGAAGGAAGCTGAAAGTCGTAAATCGGACTTGAAGTTTGTCTTTGAAAAGCGCGCGAGCACATTTGGAACATTGGATTATGTCGCTGGTTGGTTTATGAAGGCCGTTGATTACGGCAAACAGACGAAAACTGCGACTGCATTCGTGGCAACTAATTCGATTTGCCAAGGTCAGCAGGTTCCGGTTTTGTGGCCGCTGATTTTGGCGGAAGGGTACGAAATAGAGTTCGCGCACACGTCGTTCAAGTGGAAAAATCTGGCTGCAAAGAATGCAGGTGTGACGGTGGTGATTGTTGGCCTTTCGAATCAGGCTAGTAAAAGTCGGAGGCTATTTGTTGCAGAGAAGGAAGGTACGCTCACCGTAAAAGATGTTGAAAATATCAACCCTTACCTGGTTCCTGCCAAGAATGTCATTGTTGCGCCTAGCTCGGCCCCAATAAGTGACCTTTCGGAAATGAGCTTCGGCAGCATGCCGAATGACGGCGGTCACCTGCTGATGAGCTTTGATGATGCAACGTCAGCGATTAAGCAACATGAAGTGCAAGCGAAATTTATTCGTCCGGTATTAGGCACGAAAGAGTTCATTAATGGTATCGAGCGTCGCTGCATCTGGGTACGCCAAGCAGATCGCGAGAATGCTTTTGCCAACATTTGGCTCCGTTCTCGTTTTGAGAGCGTTCAAGAAAAACGCCAGTCAAGTGATCGAGCTGCAACGAAAAAGCTTGGGGATGCGCCATACAAATTCGGAGAGGTGCGTCAGACCGGTGATGAAGTTGTAATGATTGTCGCTAAAACATCTTCGGAACAGCGTGATTATCTACCTGTATCTCTATTTCCACGCGGGACCATCGTAACAGAGGCATTCGCTTTCTATGATGCCCCTCGCTGGTGCATGGCCCTCATAGCTAGCCGCCTGCATTTAGTTTGGGTCGCCACAATCTGTGGGAAGATGAAAACTGACTACCGTTACTCCAATACCCTCGGCTGGAACACTTTCCCAGTTCCACTGCTTACCGAACAGAACAAGGCCGATCTGAGTCGCTGTGCCGGGGACATCCTGCTAGCCCGGGAATCCCACTTCCCCGCCACCATCGCCGATCTCTATGAGGTCACCGATGGCGTCAGCCGAATGCCGGACAACCTGCGTCACGCCCACGAGCGCAACGATGAAGTACTGGAGCGCATCTATATTGGTCGCCGTTTCAAGAACGACACCGAACGGTTGGAAAAGTTGTTTGAGCTGTACACCAAAATGGCGGCAAACGCAGCGAAGGCCACGCCGAAAAAGCCACGAGGAAAAATGGCATGAACTACAACCCTGTTGGTCTGAGCATGCCTTCCGAGGGCTGCGGCGGCTGCCTGATCGACCTCAAAGGCCGCATTCATAATGCCCTGCAGCGTGCCACACTGGGGGGAAACCGCGAATACGCGCTACGTGATAATGCTCGCCCTATCGGTGTGGCCGAATACCAATTGGTGGAGTCCCTGCCGGCGGAGCTGCAAATCAGCCTGCCCAGCATCGAACAGATCGAGCGCGAACTGGCAAGTGATGACGCATCCATGGACGACGAATCGCAATGACCGAACAAAACCACAACCCAACTAACACTTACACCGTGCCATCGGTATCCATCACCACGGCGCACACCGGGGCTTCCAGCAAAGCCAATGAGTTGGGTATGCGTACCATGCAGGAGCGCGCCTATACCAAGCGCGGTGAACAGTACCTGCTGATCAAGTCACCCCCTGCATCAGGTAAGTCCCGCGCCCTGATGTTTATCGCGCTGGACAAGCTGCATAACCAAGGCTTGCAACAGGCAATTATCGTCGTGCCGGAGCGCTCCATTGGCGGCAGCTTCGCCGATGAGCCGCTGAGCAAGTTTGGTTTTTACTGGGATTGGCAAGTGGCTCCGCAGTGGAACTTATGTAATGTCCCAGGCATCGACGAGCTGCGTGTGGTCAAATCCAAGGTTGAGGCCGTGCGCGCTTTCCTGAAAAGCCCCGACAAAATACTCGTCTGCACCCATGCTACCTTCCGATTTGCCGTGGAAGAGTTGGGTATCGAAGCCTTCGACAACCGCCTGATCGCTATCGACGAGTTTCACCACGTTTCCGCCAACCCGGATAACAAGTTGGGCGGCCAGCTAAGCGCGTTTATCAGCCGCGATAAAGTGCATGTGGTGGCCATGACTGGCTCCTATTTCCGTGGTGACAGCGAAGCCGTGCTGGCCCCGGCGGAAGAAAGTAGGTTTGAGACGGTGACGTACACCTACTACGAACAGCTCAATGGCTACCGTTGGCTCAAGTCGCTGGATATCGGGTATTTTTTCTACACCGGCAAGTATGTGGATGCTATCGCCAAGGTGCTGGATCCAGCGCTGAAAACCATCGTACATATTCCCCATCCTGCTGCCCGCGAAAGCCTCAAAGACAAGGAGCGCGAGGTCAACGAGATCATGAGTGCGCTGGGCGATTGGCAGGGTGTCGACCCGGCCACAGGCTTCCATCTCATCAAAGCCAAGGACGGTCGCACGCTGAAAGTTGCAGATCTGGTGGATGATAGTGACGCGACCAGACGCTCCAAAGTGCTCGGCGCGCTGAAGGACCCGGCGCAGAAGAACAACCGCGACCACGTGGATGTGATTATCGCATTGGGTATGGCGAAGGAAGGCTTTGACTGGATCTGGTGTGAACATGCACTGACCATTGGCTACCGCAGCAGCCTGACCGAAATTGTTCAGATTATCGGCCGTGCAACGCGTGATGCCGAGGGTAAGGAGCGCTCACGCTTCACCAACCTGATCGCAGAGCCCGCAGCCGATCAAGCCGCTGTTGCTGAGGCGGTGAACGATATGCTCAAGGCCATTTCCGCCAGCTTGCTGATGGAACAGGTGTTATCCCCGCGTTATGAGTTCACACCGAAAGATACAGGACCGAAAGAGGGTTTCATTTATGGGCCTGATGGTTATCAACCAGGCGGCACCAACTTGGGTGTAAATGAAACCACGGGCCAGTACCATGTCGAGATAAAGGGGCTGATCACGCCGCAAAGCGCAGAAGCTACGCGCATCTGCAAGGAAGATTTGAATGAAGTAGTGACCAACTTCCTGCAGGACAAAACCGTGCTGGAACGCGGCCTTTTCGACAAGGAAAATACCCTGCCCGAAGAGCTGACCCAATTGCGCATGGGCAAGATCGTACGTGAGCGTTACCCTGACTTGAGCGACGTCGATCAGGAAGCTGTCCGCCAGCACGCCATCTCCGCCATGAACATTACTCAGCAGGCCAAGTTGGCCTTGGGCCAGCTCGATGTAAACGGTGGCGATGCATTGCAGGGCAGTACTGCGCTATTGGATGGTGTACGTAAGTTCGTTAACGTGCGCGAGCTGGACATTGATTTAATCGATCGCATCAATCCCTTCGATGCGGCCTATGCTGTGCTGGCGAAAGCGATGGATGAAAGATCCCTGCGTCAAGTCCAGGCCAGCATTTCTGCCAAGAAGGTTAGCATCCCGGAAGACGAAGCACGCGACCTGGCGAAGCGTGCGTTGCAGTTCAAGCACGAGCGTGGTCGTGTACCAGACATAAATTCCGCTGACGGCTGGGAAAAGCGCATGGCCGAAGGTGTAGTTGCTTTAACACGTTATCGTGCTCAGGCATTAGCAGGCCAAAAGGGGCTGCCGATACCTAAGGAAACACCAACTATGCCAAAAGTAGCAGCGCCTAAAAAGACCGAAAAATAGCCGAGCAGAAAAGCTTATTAGCGACTTGTTTCAGCTTGACTGGTTTATTGATGTCGGTGTCGGGAGTGTAAAAATGGCGCAAGAACGATTTTGGAAAGAACTTCATGAGTTGAAGTTCAATATTGGTTTTGTTCAGCGGCTCTTGCTTGAAGCTGAGGCAAAAGAGCGCCTCATTAAAGCAGTCATAGCAATAACTTCTAGCGCAAGTATCGGTGCTTGGGTTGTCTGGAAAGAACTGGCTGTGCTCTGGGGGGCTATTATCGCAGGCTCGCAGGTGCTCTCAGTCATCTACCCTTTACTCCCCTACGCGGATCGTCTAAAAACGTTTTCGTTGATGCTCAAAGATCTTGAACTTTTATTTATTGAGGCCGAGAATAAGTGGCAATCTGTTGCTGATGGAAGCATGTACGCTCAAAAAATAGATAGTGAGCGCACACGGCTGCACAAACAGAAGAGCAACATTTTAAATAAGTATATGCCTACAAGCATTTTTCCGGAGAACCCTAGGTTTGCTGACCGGGCTGAGCAGGATGCGGCAAACTACTTCTCTCGCTACTACCCTGAAGAATATGAACCCTCCAAATCGTTCGGCACCACAAAAGAAGCCGATAAAGATGGAGCGCTAACATGAATGATGACGACCTACTGGATGCTCTAGGGGTAGAGATTCCCTCTCTCAAAACAGTCACTCGAACCCCTCGTGAAGAACGCATCATTGCTGGTTTCGAGGACATTTTGCGCTTTTATCAGACCTACGGTCGTGCGCCACTGCATGGTGAGGACCGTGATGTTTTCGAGCGTTTGTACGCTGTACGCCTGGATCAGCTACGCAAATTACCGGACGCGCAAATACTACTGGCTGAGCTGGATGGCCCCAATCTCCTGACCGGGGCCGTAACGCTGGATGTGAACGACCTAGATGAAGACGCCTTGTTGACCGAGCTTGGTATTGGCGGTGAACCCGCCGACCAGGACGACATCAGCGTGCTTCGTCATGTGCGCTCCAGCGCTGAAAAACGTGCAGCTGAGGAAATCGCCGACCGTACGTCATGTGCGGATTTTGACAGATTTCAACCGTTGTTCGAGCTGGCTGAAAGGGATCTGAAATCTGAAGTTCGCAAAACCTTGCGCTTTGGTCGCGATGCCAGCATTGAGTCGGGGAACTACTTCATCGTCGGCGGCCAGTTGGCCTACGTGGCGGAAATCGGCGAAACCATCAAAGCGCCCAATGGCGAAAGCGATGCACGCCTGCGTGTCATCTACGCCAACGGAACGGAAAGCAACTTGTTGCGTCGTTCGCTCCAACGGGCGCTTTACAAAGATGAAACCGGTCGGCGAGTAACCGATCCGGACATGGGACCTTTGTTTGGCAATGCTTCAGAGCCAGACGATATTGAAAATGGGACAATTTATGTGCTGCGGAGCCTGTCTAGCCACCCATTTGTCGCCGAGCACCGCGAGCTGATCCACAAGATCGGCGTGACCGGCGGCAGAGTGGAGACGCGCATTGCTAACGCGCAAAAAGATGCGACGTATCTGCTGGCCGACGTGGAGGTTGTTGCCACCTACAAGCTGCATAACCTGAATCGCACTAGGCTAGAAAGCATCTTCCACCGTCTGTTCGGTGGGGCTCAGCTCGACTTGACCATCGAAGATCGCTTCGGCCATCCGGTCAAGCCCAGGGAGTGGTTTTTAGTACCTCTCCATGTAATTGACGAAGCGGTTGAGCGCATTCGGGATGGGTCGGTTATCGACGTGGTCTATGATCCCCACTCGGCTCGCCTCGTCCACTAAAGATACTGATGAAGTATCGCGATGATTAGATCGATGCCGTGCGCGAGTGCGCGATATCGATCTTATCTGATCCCGAAGCTCCTCTGAGCGTACGCAAACTGCAAGTGGCGGTACTGCCGATGTCAGTATGGTATGCACGATATCTGCAGGTCCGGCTTTCGCGCTGCAGCTTGTTGTGCTCTACATTTTCTAATTCCTGAGCTTTTGCCTGCGACTACACGGCCCGATGGATTGATAGAAATGGTGTTATCCACTGGATGTCTAAATGATGGCATTGAATCGCTTTTTAACGAATGATAGCGGTTATGACGGCGATGCTGCGTGTCTGTGGCATTAAGTCCAGCTCGTAAGCAAAAGATGGTCCGCAAGCAAGGAGGCTCAGATGTGGGCTGATGTCGACACAAAAACGACTTTCTGAATTACTCAGAAGTGGCCGATCTTGTTGTGGACGTCATCCGTGATCCGTCCATGCGTCCGGTTGCCGTAGGCATGTTCGGTTCCTGGGGTGCTGGGATGTCCACGCTGCTCAATCTGATCGAGCGTGGACTGACCCCTCCTCAGGGAGCGTCTGGGTTCGTCGTCGTTCGTTTTGACGCCTGGATTCCAGGCACAAAAAAAGACATCCGTGGACGTCTTTAGATGTTGAAGTGGTGGAGCCGGGGGGATTTGAACCCCCGTCCGCCAGTACTCCGCTGTCGGTACTACATGCGTAGCCGTTTCTATTAAGTTAACCCTCAGCGACCCGAAGGGCAGGGTGCTTTGGGCGAGTTGTGTAAGTTTTAGCCGCTTCGTCCACAACGTACTGCACGGCGATTCTGTTCTATATGACAATCACTTTGGGTTTACAGACATCCCCTGGTGATTGCTGGACCCGAAGGTACCAGAAGCTCAGGGCTAAGGCTGCTTACGCAGCGAGAGCGAATTCCTGGCCGTAGTTTTCGTCATTGGCAACTATAAGAAGTTGCAACAGTGGATTTACGAGTTCTGTTACCAACTCGGCATGCACCTAAAGTTTCGCGACCGGCGTCGAATCCTAAACGGCCCCGTGCTTGTAACTCGTTGTTTCTTAGTGAGTGACAAGCCTGTGCAGTGTACGCCAAAACGTCAGCGAAGGCCAACCCGAAGGTTGGCCCTCTCGCTTACTGGCCGCCTTTCTCGCTGTTCTGCAGGTCTTGCAGGGCCTTGGAGGTGATTTCGATGCACTTTTTCTCATCACCGGCGGCGTGGGCGGCCTTGGCCTGGGAGACGGCGGTGTCTATTTCGCCACTTTTACCGCTGGTGTCGGTGGCGAGCAGGGCTTTGCCGTTGTTGATTTTGTCCAGGTTGATCTGGCACAGGTCTTTGTCACTGGCGGCGAAAGCGGGGGAGGCGAGCATCGCAGCGGTCATGAACAAGCCAGCAAGAGCGGAACGCTTCATAGGGTGTCTCCTTGCGCAAAAGGGCTCGACGCTGCTGGCGTGCAACCGCTGCCAGCGACATCACTGATGGGCCTCGTTTGTCGAGGCCTATGCAGATGACTGCGCCGGCGCGCGAGGGTTCGGTTTTTTTGCCGGGTCAGTGGGCGCGGGCGCGGGTGACGCGGTCTACCAGGTAGACCAGGCCGTGGTAGTCGATGCCGCCATGTTGGCTCAGGCCGATCTCGCAGGTGCGGCTGGTGGAGATGCCTTCGCTGCAATATTGCACGGCATCCTTGAGCGAGCGCAGGGCGTGGGCGTTGAGTTCCGGGGTGGTGAAGCCTTTGTCGCCGGCAAAGCCGCAGCAATGAATGCCTTCGGGGATCACCACGGTTTTTGCGCAGCGTCGCGCCAGTTCGATCAGGGCCTGGCTCTCGCCCAGGTGTTGGGTGCTGCAGGTGACGTGCACGGCGATGGGCGCTTCCTGGGGTGTGAAGTCGAGGCGGTCCATCAGGTGGGTGCGGATAAAGCGCACGGGGTCGTAGAGGTCCAGGCGCGTTTCTCCCAATTCTTGCACTAGGCGCAGTGTGCAGGGGCTGGTGTCGCAGTAGATCGGGTCGAGGCCGCCGCGGCTGGCGTGGAGCAGGGCGCCGATCAGTTCCTGGCGTTTGTGTTCGGCCTGCTCGGCGTAGCCTTTGGACGCGAAGGGTTGGCCGCAGCAGAGGCTGTCCTGGTTGTCGGGGAAGACTACCTGGTAGCCGGCTTTTTCCAGCAACTGGCGGGTTTTGTCGTACAGCGACATCTGCTCTTTATCGCCGGCTGCCGGGCCCATGGCGCGGGAGACGCAGGCGGCCAGGTAAACCACGCGCGGGCGTGCGTCCCTCACTGCAGGGCTAAAGCGGATGGCTTTTTCGGGCTGTGGCATGGCGTTGGTCCACTGCGGTATTTGCCCTTTGGACAGCTTGGTCAGCGTGCTTGAGAGCTTGGCCAGCCGTGGGGCACCCAGCAGCATGCGCGCACCGTTGGCGACGTGCAGGGTAAAGCGCGCACCTTGCAGCGCGGTGGCGAAATGGCTGGCGAGCCAGTCAGCGGTTTTCGTACGGTTGGCCTCGCGGCTGCGCAGCTTTTTCACCAGGTCGCCGGTATTGATGCCTACAGGGCAACGTTGCGCGCATAAGCCAGTGGCGGCGCAGGTGTCGATGCCCTGGTAGTGGTAGGCCGCTTCCAGTTCGGTGGTGTCCACGCCTGCGCGGTTTTTGGCCTGGATGTCGCGCCAGATCACGATGCGCTGGCGCGGGCTCAGGGTCAGGCCTTTTGACGGGCACACCGGCTCGCAGAACCCGCACTCGATACACTTATCCACAAGCTCATCGGCGGCGGGCAATGGCTTGAGGTGCTTGAGGTGGATCTGCGGGTCTTCGCTGAGCACGACGTCCGGGTTGAGGATGCCGTTGGGGTCGAGCAGGCGCTTTAGCTGCCACATCAGTTGATACGCGTCGCTGCCCCATTCCAGTTCGACGAAAGGGGCCATATTGCGGCCGGTGCCGTGTTCGGCCTTCAGCGAGCCACCGAACTCCACGGCCACCAGTTGCGCGACGTCGTCCATGAACGCTTGATAGCGTGCGACTTCTTCGCTGCTGTTGAAGCCTTGGGTGAACACAAAGTGCAGATTGCCTTCCAGGGCGTGTCCGAAAAGGATGGCTTCGTCGTAGTGATGTTTGTCGAACAGTGCGATCAAGCGGTTCACGCCAATCGCCAGTTGTTCTACCGGGAAGGTCACGTCTTCGATGATCACGGTGGTGTCGGTTTTGCGCACCGCACCCACGGCCGGGAAGGTGTCCTTGCGGATGGCCCACAGGCGTGCGTTTTCCAGTGGGTCTTCGGTGAAGTCGACTTGTTTCTCCACGGGAAACGCCGCCAGGGACGCCATGATGCGCGTCAGTTGTTCGTGCAGCAGCGATGGCGAAGCGGCGCGGGACTCGATCAATAGTGCGCAGGCGTTTTCCGATAGGTGCTGTACGAAAGCAGGCATGCCCGGTTTGTCCTGCACCGAGCGCATGCTGCGACGGTCCAGCAGTTCAACGGCGGAGACTGGCTGGGTTTTCAGCACGGTGACTGCAGTGCAGCAGGTTTCGACATCCGGGAAGACGATCAGCGCCGAGGCTTTGTTGGGGTGATCGATCACGGTGTCGTAGGTGACCGCACTGATAAACCCCAGGGTGCCCTCGGAGCCCACCAGCAGGTGGCTGAGGATATCCAGCGGGTCATCGAAATCCACCAAGGCATTGAGTGACAGGCCGGTGGTGTTTTTCAGCCGGTATTTGTGGCGGATCTTTGCCGCCAGCTCAGTATTTGCCCGTGTCTCGCGGCCCAATAAGGCCAGGCGTTCAAGCAGTGCGCCATGTGACTGGCGGAAGGCTTGCACGCTGGCGGCATCTTCAGTGTCCAGGCGGCTGCCATCGGCCAGTACCAGGCGGATGCCCGCCAGGGTGTGGTAGGTGTTTTGCGCCGTGCCGCAGCACATGCCACTGGCGTTGTTGGCGACGATGCCACCAATTTTGCAGGCGTTGATCGATGCGGGGTCTGGCCCGATCTTGCGTCCGAACGGTGCGAGCCAGGCGTTGGCCTGGGCGCCGATCACGCCCGGTTGCAGGCGGATCTGGGTGCCTTGCCCGCGAATTTCGCGGTGGTTCCAGTTATCACCCAGCACGATCAGCACCGAGTCGCTGATGGCCTGGCCCGAGAGGCTGGTGCCTGCGGCACGGAAGGTCACCGGTACGCGGTCGCGCTGGGCCAGTTGCAGCAGAGTTACCACTTCGTCTTCTGACTCCACGCGGATCACCAGCTGTGGGATCAGTCGGTAGAAGCTGGCGTCGGTGCCGAAGGCGAGGGTGGAAAGTGGATCGTCGAAGCGGCGATCTTGCGGGATCAGTTGTGCGACGTCGCTCAAAAAAGCAGCAGGCAGGCTCATCGGTCCTCCAGAAATAGCAGACGCCGGAAGGGTGCCCCGGCGTCGATTCTTACCCTATTACGTGCAGTCCTCAGTGCACCAGCATACCGGTGAACCAGTACGCCTGCGCCAAGGTGATCAGCCCGACGATGGTGGCAAAAAACAGGCTGTGCTTGAGGGTAAAGCGGAACAGGTCGGATTCCTTGCCCACCAGGCCGGTGGCGGCGCAGGCCACGGCGATCGACTGTGGCGAGATCATTTTGCCGGTCACGCCTCCGCTGGTGTTCGCCGCTACCAGTAGGGTGTCGTTGACGCCGATCTGGTGCGCGGTAGTGGCTTGCAATGAGCTGAACAGGGCGTTGGATGAGGTATCGGAGCCTGTCAGGAAAACTCCCAGCCAACCAAGGAATGGCGAGAAGAACGGGAAGGCAGCACCGGTGCCGGCCAGAACCAGGGCCATGGTCGAGGACATGCCGGAGTAGTTGGTGACGAAGGCGAATGCCAGCACCATGCCGATGGACAGGATCGGCCAGCGCAACTCAAAGAAGGTCTCTTTTAAAGTGGTAAGACCAGTTTTGACGTCGATTTTCAACACCAGCATGGAGACCAGTGCCGAGAAGAAGATCGCAGTGCCGGTGGCAGAAATCGGATCCAGCTTGAAGACGGCCGGGATGGCGGTTGGGTTGGTCACGATGGGCGCGACTTTAACCACCAGTTGATCCAGGTGCGGGATCGCAAAATTGAACACCCAGCCGTACATCGAACCGCCCGCGGCGAACAGGGCCTTGAAGGGTTTGAGGGTCCAGATGGTCACCAGTACGGTGAGGATCAGGAACGGCGACCAGGCCTTGAAGATTTGCCCCAGGCTGTAGGGCGAAACCACGGTGTTGCGCGGCAAGCCGAAGCCGCCGGCGCTGGAGGTGACCGCTACGCTGGAGGTGGCGCCGGCAATTTGTGCGCCTGCGGTGCGCTTGGGTTGCCAGACTTTCAGGAACAGCGTCAGGGCAATCAGGCTGGCGAGTGCCGAGGTAATGTCCGGCAGTTCCGGGCCAATGAAGTTCGAGGTGAAATATTGGGTGACGGCAAAGCTAAAGCCCGCCACCAAGGCTGCCGGCCAGGTTTCGCGAACGCCGCGCAGGCCGTCCATCATGAACACCAGCCAGAACGGCACGAACAGCGACAGCAGCGGCAGTTGGCGGCCGGTCATGGCGCCAATCTTGAACGCATCAATACCGGTGACCTGGCCGGCGACAATGATCGGAATGCCCAATGCGCCGAAAGCCACGGGCGCGGTATTGGCAATCAGGCATAAGCCGGCGGCGTACAGCGGGTTGAAACCCAGGCCTACCAGCAGCGCGGCGGTGATCGCCACGGGCGCGCCAAAACCGGCCGCACCTTCCAGGAAGGCACCAAAGCAAAAACCGATCAGCAACACCTGCAAGCGCTGGTCGTCGGTGATCGACAAAACGGAGCTGCGGATGATTTCGAACTGGCCGCTCTTGACCGTCAATTTGTACAGGAATACCGCTGCGACGATGATCCAGGCGATGGGCCACAGGCCGTAGGCAAAGCCATAACCGGCTGCAGCCAGCGCCATGTCTACCGGCATCTGGAAGGCGAAAATGGCGACCAGGATCGACAGGGCCAGGGTGATGCTGCCGGCTACATGGCCTTTGAGGCGGAACACGGCCAGCGCCAGGAAGAAGAATACGATAGGAATGACGGCGGCCAGTGCGGACAGGCCGAGGCTGCCGAGTGGGCTGTAAAGCTGTTGCCAGGTTTGCATATGGGGTGGCCCCTGATTGTTGTTGTTTGGTGAGCTTGGGTAATTGGTAATACCAATTTACAATCGCTGTGGGCTAGAGTAAGAGCCAGGGCAGGGGTGTGTCAATTTGCCGCCTGCGAAACTTTGGTCGTAGGTCGGTAGGCGGGGTGTTCTGATCGGCGAAATTGAAGGCGTTCTGATAGGTGCTGCCGGCACGTCGATAGGCCAGAATAGGGGCCCCGGCGAGTGGTCGGGATGGCGGAGAGTGAGTTATGGGGTTTGATCAGGTGCGTCAGCGCCGTTTGTCTGACGATATTGTCGAGCAGCTTGAGGGGATGATTCTCGAGGGCACGCTGAAGTCGGGCGAGCGCTTGCCGGCCGAGCGCGCGTTGGCTGAGCGCTTTGGTGTGTCGCGCCCTTCGTTGCGTGAGGCGATTCAGAAGCTGGCGGCCAAGGGGTTGCTGGTCAGTCGCCAGGGCGGTGGCAACTATGTGGTGGACTCCCTGGGTTCGACCTTCAGCGATCCGCTGCTGCACTTGTTGGAAAGCAATCCCGAAGCGCAGCGCGATCTGCTGGAGTTTCGCCAGACCCTTGAGGCTTCGTGTGCCTACTACGCGGCGTTACGCGCCACGGAGGTTGACCGTGAACGGCTGACCGCAGCGTTTGAAGCGTTGCAGGATTGCTATGCGCGCGCCGACGAGGTGAGCCGAGTGGAGGAGGGTGCTGCGGATGCAAGGTTTCACTTGGCGATTGCCGAGGCCAGTCATAACGCCGTGTTGCTGCACACCATTCGCGGGCTGTTCGACCTGCTCAAGCGTAACGTAGTGACGAATATTGGTGGCATGTACCAGCAGCGTACCGAGACCCGCGACATGCTGATCAATCAGCATCGGGACTTGTACCTGGCCATCATCGAGGGGCGGGCGGAGCAAGCGCGCGAAGTCTCGACACGGCATTTGCTGTATGTGCAGGAGGTGTTGGAGGAGGTGCGTCAGGAGGTTCAACGCGTGGCTCGGGCGGAGCGACGCAAAGGGATGTAGCCCGCCTGGGCTACACCGTCACAAGGATTACTCTTCCTTGCCTTTGTTGCGCACGGCGCGATGCAGCTCGCGATTGGAATCGCGCTCGCGTTCGGTGTCGCGCTTGTCGTATTCCTTCTTGCCCTTGCCCAATGCGATCTCGCATTTGACCAGGTGCTTGCTCCAGTACCAGGACAAGCAGACGCACGCGTAGCCTTTTTGCTGCACGGCTGCGGCGAGTTTTTCGAGCTCGCGGGCATTGAGCAACAACTTGCGCGTACGCACCGGGTCGGCAATCACGTGGGTGCTCGCGGTGGTCAGTGGAGTGATATGACTGCCAAGCAGCCATGCCTCGCCATCCTTGAGCAGCACATAACTGTCGACCAGCTGCAGTTTGCTGGCACGCAGACTTTTTACTTCCCAGCCGGCCAGGACCAGACCAGCCTCGAACCGATGTTCGATGAAGTAATCGTGTCGCGCTTTTTTATTTTGCGCGATGGTCCCTGTGGGGTGTTTCTTTTGTTTAGCCATAGGGGCGGCATTATAGGGAGTTGCGAGCGTGTCGGCTACGGTCAACCTGTGTGCTTGAGCGAGTTGGACGAATCCCGGACAATGCGGGCAGTTCTTTGGTTTTTTTCTCTCGCGGATTGGGCTGTTCTTTCGCGATGTTTGCCTTAAGCAGTGGAAGTAACGCTCACATGACGACGCATATTCAACGTTCGGCCCTGTTGCCCTATCCGGCGCAGGCGCTCTATGACCTGGTCAACGACGTGGCGCGTTACCCGGAGTTTCTGCCTTGGTGCTCGACAGCCGAGGTTCTGGAGAGCAGTGACGAGCACATGGTTGCCAGTGTGGGGGTGGCCAAGGGCGGCCTCAGCCAGCATTTTGTGACGCGCAATGTGCTAGTGCCGGGCCAATCCATCGAAATGAACCTGCAGGAAGGGCCGTTCACCCAACTGCACGGTGTGTGGGTGTTCAAGGCGCTGACGGACAAGGCCTGCAAGATCAGCCTGGATCTTTCGTTTGATTATGCCGGGCCGATTGTTCGTGCGACGTTGGGGCCTTTGTTCAATCAGGCAGCCAATACCCTGGTGGACGCGTTCTGTCAGCGCGCCAAGCAACTGCATGGTTGAGATTGAGGTGGTGTTCGCCGCCGAGGATCGCCAGGTGTTGCTGGGGGTAAAGGTGGCTGAAGGCACTAGTTTGCGCGAGGCGGTGCGAGCGTCGGGAATGGCGGCCCATTTTCCTGATGTTGATCTGGCTGATTGCCCGGTGGGTATATTTGGCAAGGTTGTCGCGGATGCCGGGACGCGTTTCGTACAAGCGGGCGACCGTATTGAGATCTACCGGCCTTTGCTGGCCGACCCTAAAGAGGTGCGCAGGTTGCGTGCGGCCAAGGCGGCATTGGCCAGGCAAGCGAACTCTTGAGCTTGCCAAATGGCAGCCTAGCTATCTGGAGCGCCGCGATCCAACTGTGGGAGCTGGCTTGCCTGCGATGACGCCCTGATAGCCAGCGCATATCTACCTGATGCCCGCGATCCAAATGTGGAAGGGGGCGGTTCCGATAGCGGATATGTACTCGATCTGATCCAGGATCCTGGTCGACTGTCAGATTGCTTTCGCAGGCAAGCCAGCTCCCACAGGTTCAGCGTCGCACCAAGGTTATGTAGATGCCTATGTAGATGGCAGGCAACAAAAAGCCCGGCATGCCGGGCTTTTTATCGAGCGCAAAATTATTGCGGGCTGGTGTCCAGAGGCTGAGGCGTCGGGACGGGCACGGTTTCCACGTTGTCGATGTCTTTCTGGATGGTGTCCAGCAACGAACCTGGCTTGGCCGGTACCTCGGATTTCGGTTTTTCGGCTTCTTGCGCAGGTGCGGTCACGTTGGTGCCGCTGTCCTTGCCCAGCAAGGCTTCATCGCGGCTTACGCCGGGCATGAAGTCACCGGACAGGCTCACGAGCTGGTCATTGCCATTGAAGATGACACTGACGCGCTCCTGCTGGCGTTCACCGCCACCCGGCTGCAGGCTGTAGAGATAATCCCAGCGATCGGCATGGAAAGTGTCGGTCAGCAGGGGATTACCCATGATAAACCGTACTTGCCGTCGGGTCATTCCCGGGCGTAACTGGTCTATCATGTCCTGCGTGACGACATTGCCCTGCTGGATGTCGATTTTGTAAACCCCGGGGAATGAACAACCGGCGAGTGCGAGCAGTCCCACAAAGGTGAAACTGGTTAGCAAGAGCTTGGTGTTTTGCATCGGTGGGCGACTTCCACTATCTTGGCTGGGACAACGTAAACGCCGATCATACCCGTATTAAGAGAAGCTGCGAAGCAGCATCCGCGAGAAAGCTAACCATGGTTGAAAATAGCGAACTACGCAAAGCCGGTCTCAAAGTGACTCTGCCACGAGTCAAGATTCTACAAATGCTCGATTCTGCTGAGCAGCGCCACATGAGTGCCGAAGATGTTTACAAGGCGCTGATGGAGTCTAACGAGGACGTCGGCCTGGCCACGGTCTACCGTGTACTGACCCAGTTTGAAGCCGCAGGGCTGGTGGTTCGTCATAATTTCGACGGCGGTCATGCGGTGTTTGAATTGGCTGACGGTGGTCACCATGACCACATGGTTGACCTGGATACCAATGAGGTTATCGAGTTCACCAGCCCTGAAATCGAAGCGCTGCAGCACAAGATTGCTGAAGAGCATGGGTTCGATTTGGTCGACCATAATCTCGTGTTGTACATCCGTAAGAAAAAGTAAAAATCGACGCAGTTTTGCTTTGCGAAACGATTGAAGGCGACCCTCGGGTCGCCTTCGTGCTTTCTATAGAGTGGAAAATGTCGCTTCAAGCCTTCGCGGCCACCACCATTTTTTTCGCGTGAGCCAAGGACTCCTTGGTCAAGTCGATACCGCCGAGCATCCGCGCCACTTCTTCCACCCGTTCCGACTTGTTCAGCTTGGAGACGGCGGTGTGTGTCGCGTCGCTACCGCGCACCTTATGCACAAACAGGTGCTGATGCCCTTGGGCTGCCACTTGCGGCAAGTGGGTCACCGTAAGCACCTGGCCGCGATCCCCCAGGCGACGCAGCAATTGGCCAACAATTTCTGCGGTTGGCCCGCCAATGCCCACATCCACTTCATCGAATACCAGGGTGGGGACGCGTGAGGTCTGGGCGGTAATCACTTGGATCGCCAGGCTGATCCGCGAGAGTTCGCCGCCGGAGGCCACTTTGGCCAGGGCCTTGAGCGGTTGCCCGGGGTTGGCACTGACCAGCAGTTCGACGTGCTCCAGCCCATGGGGCTGCAATTCTTGGCTGGCGTTGGGATGCAGCTCGATGGTGAAGCGCCCGCCTGGCATGCCCAGGCGTTGTATTTCCAGTTCAACGGCGCTTGCCAGGCTAGTCGCTGCCTGCTGGCGCAGAGCGCTCAGCTCCCGGGCCTTTTCCTGATAATGACGGGCAAACGAAGCGAGCTCCTCGCCCAGTCGTTCGATGGATTCGTCGTTCGCGTTGAGTGTTTCGATTTCATCCAGCAGTTTCTGCTGCATGGTTGCAACTTCAGTCGGCTGGATTCGATGCTTGCGAGCCAGGGTATAAATAGTGTCCAGGCGCTCTTCTATTTCCTGCAGGCGAGCTGGGTCGGCGTCGAAATGGTCCAGGAAGCGATTGAGTTCGCCCACGGCTTCCTCGACCTGGATCTGTGCGCTGGTCAGCAGGGTGGTCGCTTCGCTCAGTGAGCCGGAAGCATTGTTCACACTGGACAGGCGGTTGAGGCTGGCGGTCAGTGCGTTGAGCACATTGCCGGAGTCGCTCTCGCTGCATTGCTCGACCACTTGGCGGCAGATGCCCAGCAAGGTTTCGGCGTTGGTAAGGTTCTTGTGTTCCTGCTCAAGTTGCTCCAGCTCTGTCTCACCCAGGCCAAGGCTTTCGAGCTCTTCCAATTGGTAGCTGAGCAACTGGTGGCGGGCGCGTTGTTCGTCGCCGGAGTTGTAGAGGCGTTCCAGTTCCTGGCGTGTCTGGCGCCAGCGTTGGGCGGCCAGTTGAACTTGCCGGGAAAGATCGGTGGCGCCGGCGTACTCATCGAGCAGGCGACGGTGGGTATCGGTTTTCAGCAGGGATTGGTGTTCGTGCTGGCTGTGGATATCGATCAGCAATTCGCCCAGGGCTTTCAGGTCGCCCAGTGGGCAAGGCGTGCCGTTGATATAGCCGCGGGAGCGCCCCTCGGCGGTGATCACCCGGCGCAGAATGCAGGGGCCTTCATTATTAAGGTCGCGCTCGGCCAGCCATGCTTCGGCTTCGGGGATGTCCGCCAGGTCGAAGGTGGCCAGGATGTCGGCCTTGTCGGAGCCAGGGCGTACCACGCCACTGTCGGCGCGGTCGCCAAGCGTCAGGCCGAGGGCGTCGAGCATGATCGACTTGCCGGCGCCGGTTTCGCCTGTGATTACGCTCATCCCGCGATCCAGTTCAAGATCCAGATGTTCAACGATGGCGTAGTTATGTACAGACAGGTGCACGAGCATGACGGCCGCTCCCAGGCTTTAGGTCTGGTTATTTATACAGTGTTTTGTTCAGGCCTGACAATCCTGACGCTTAGCTCGATTTGCTTGAGTCTCGAATTTTTTTAGCGCGATGTGGAATGAGCGAGAAGGAAATGATCCAGGTCAATCGAAAGACTTTTGGTAACGCCTGCGCCCTTGAACCTGAAAATTGTGGCCCCATATACCGGAGCAGAAGCGCGAGTTGAGTTCGCGCATGATTTTGAAAGGAGAAATCTATGGCTGACGAACAGACGCAGGATACGCAAACTCCAGACGCCAATTCGGCTGCCGGTGATGAACTGGCGACTCGTGTGCAAGTGCTCGAAGAGCAATTGGCCGCTGCGCAGGATCAATCGTTGCGTGTTGCCGCCGATCTGCAGAACGTCCGCCGCCGTGCCGAGCAGGATGTAGAGAAGGCTCACAAGTTCGCGCTGGAAAAATTCGCCGGTGACCTGCTGCCGATCATCGACAGCCTGGAGCGTGGTCTTGAGTTGTCCAACCCGGACGATGAAAACATCCGCCCAATGCGCGAAGGCATCGAGCTGACCCTGAAAATGTTCCAGGACACCCTGAAGCGTTATCAGTTGGAAGCGATCGATCCGCAAGCCGGCGAGCCGTTCAATGCTGAACATCACCAAGCCATGGCCATGCAGGAAAGCCATGACCTGGAACCCAATAGCGTCATCAAGGTGTTCCAGAAGGGCTACCAGCTCAACGGTCGCCTGATGCGTCCGGCAATGGTGGTGGTGAGCAAGGCTCCTTCACCCGTTGCACCTTCTATTGATGAGCAGGCTTGAAATTCGCCGCAAGGCCCCCATTTATAAGTCAAGCGTTTAAGTGCTACCGCAGTTAGCCAAAACTGCTGCGGCAACCAAATTCAAGTTTCGGGAGAGTAAATCATGGGCAAAATTATCGGTATCGACCTGGGGACCACCAACTCCTGCGTCTCCGTGCTGGAAAACGGCGTTGCAAAAGTTATTGAAAACGCCGAAGGCGCACGTACCACTCCGTCGATCATCGCTTACGCCAACGACGGTGAAATCCTCGTCGGTCAATCGGCCAAGCGTCAGGCGGTGACCAACCCGCATAACACCCTGTACGCGGTAAAGCGTCTGATCGGTCGTAAGTTCGACGAAGAAGTCGTACAGAAAGACATCAAGATGGTGCCTTACAAAATCGCCAAGGCCGACAACGGTGACGCCTGGGTTGAAGTGAACGGCCAGAAAATGTCGCCGCCGCAAATCTCGGCTGAAATCTTGAAAAAGATGAAGAAGACCGCCGAAGACTACCTCGGTGAAGCAGTGACTGAAGCGGTGATCACCGTTCCTGCCTACTTCAACGACAGCCAGCGTCAGGCCACCAAAGACGCCGGCCGCATCGCGGGCCTGGATGTAAAACGTATCATCAACGAACCAACCGCAGCCGCGCTGGCTTACGGTATGGACAAGGCCAAGGGCGACCACACCGTGATCGTTTACGACCTGGGTGGCGGTACGTTCGACGTCTCCGTGATCGAGATCGCAGAAGTTGACGGCGAGCACCAGTTCGAAGTGTTGGCCACCAACGGTGACACCTTCCTGGGTGGTGAAGACTTTGACATTCGTCTGATCGACTACCTCGTTGACGAATTCAAGAAAGAAAGCGGCATGAACCTCAAGGGCGACCCGCTGGCCATGCAGCGCCTGAAAGAAGCCGCTGAAAAAGCCAAGATCGAACTGTCTTCCGCTCAGTCGACTGACGTGAACCTGCCGTACATCACTGCAGACGCTACCGGTCCTAAGCACTTGAACGTGAAGATCTCGCGTTCCAAGCTCGAAGCACTGGTTGAAGACCTGGTTCAGCGCACCATCGAGCCTTGCCGCATCGCGCTGAAAGACTCCGGTATCGACGTTGGCTCGATCAACGACGTGATCCTGGTGGGCGGTCAGACCCGTATGCCACTGGTTCAGAAGCTGGTCACCGAGTTCTTCGGCAAAGAAGCCCGTAAAGACGTGAACCCGGACGAAGCCGTTGCCATGGGTGCTGCCATCCAGGGTGCCGTACTGGCCGGTGACGTGAAAGATGTGCTGCTGCTGGACGTAAGCCCGCTGACTCTGGGTATCGAAACCATGGGTGGCGTGATGACTGCGCTGATCGAGAAAAACACCACGATTCCTACCAAGAAATCCCAGGTGTTCTCGACTGCCGATGACAACCAGGGCGCCGTGACTATCCACGTGCTGCAGGGCGAGCGTAAGCAAGCCGCACAGAACAAGTCCCTGGGCAAGTTCGACCTGGCTGAGATTCCACCAGCACCACGTGGCGTGCCACAAATCGAAGTGACCTTCGACATCGACGCCAACGGCATCCTGCACGTCGGCGCGAAAGACAAGGCCACCGGCAAAGAGCAGAAGATCACCATCAAGGCCAACTCCGGCCTGTCTGATGAAGAAATTCAACAGATGATCCGTGATGCTGAAACCAATGCTGAAGCTGACAAGAAGTTCGAAGAGTTGGCAGGCGCCCGTAACCAGGGTGACGCGCTGGTTCACTCGACTCGCAAAATGATCGCTGATGCTGGCGACAAAGTGACCGACGAAGAGAAAACTGCAATCGAAGCAGCAGTGGTTGCCCTGGAAGCCGCTATTAAAGGCGACGACAAGGCTGCCATCGAAGCCAAGGTTGAGGAACTGTCGAAAGTCTCCGCGCCAGTTGCTCAGAAAATGTACGCCGAGCAAGGCCAGCCGGCTGACGGCGCTGCGCAACAAGCAGAGCCTGAAGCCAAGCACGACGATGTTGTCGATGCCGAGTTCGAAGAAGTTAAAGACAACAAGTAAGTTGTCGCCCGGTTGACCGCGCACAAGCGGTGACTGGTAGGATGTCGCCGCGCGGGAGCTTGCTCCCGCGTTGGCGTGTCTGGGGTATGCGAATTTTTACAGCATGCGACAACGCTCGGATGCTGGCGGTGTGAACGGGAATGCTCCTGCTTTCCGAATGACAGTCACCGCGTTTTTGGCCGGCTCCCTGGCTAAAAGCAGTAATGACCAGGATCGTTGAATTGACGTGAGTTGGGTCCGGGCCTGTATTGGGGCTCAACGAGTTTGGCAGGGTTCAGGAGGGCCAGGTCGAACGTCCTTAAGAGTGCAAAGACTTATGGCAAAGCGTGACTATTACGAAGTATTGGGTGTGGAGCGTGGCGCCAGCGAGGCGGACCTGAAGAAGGCCTACCGTCGCCTGGCGATGAAACACCACCCGGACCGTAATCCGGATAACAAAGAATCCGAAGAGATGTTCAAAGAGGCCAACGAGGCCTACGAATGCCTGTGTGATCCCAATAAGCGTGCGGCTTACGACCAATATGGCCATGCTGGCGTCGACCCGAGCATGGGCGGCGGCGGTGCCGGTTTTGGTGGCCAGAACTTCTCCGATATTTTCGGCGACGTATTCAGCGACTTCTTCGGCGGCGGCCGGGGCGGCCAGCGTGGCGGCCCTCAGCGCGGCAGTGACTTGCGTTACACCCTGGAGCTGAACCTGGAAGAAGCCGTGCGCGGCACCAGCGTCAATATCCGTGTGCCGACGCTGGTCAACTGCAAGCCGTGCGACGGCTCGGGTGCGAAGAAAGGCTCCTCGCCGATCACTTGCCCGACCTGCGGCGGTATCGGGCAGGTGCGCATGCAGCAGGGCTTCTTCTCGGTGCAGCAAACCTGCCCGCGTTGCCATGGCCAGGGCAAGATCATTTCCGATCCGTGCGATTCCTGCCACGGCGAAGGCCGCGTCGAAGAGTACAAGACGCTGTCGGTGAAGGTACCGGCGGGTGTGGATACCGGTGATCGTATTCGCCTGTCGGGCGAAGGCGAGGCGGGTGCCCAGGGCGGCCCTACGGGCGACCTGTACGTGGTGATCAATGTGCGCGAGCACTCGATCTTCCAGCGTGACGGCAAGCACTTGTTCTGCGAAGTGCCGATCAGCTTTGTTGATGCGGCCCTGGGTGGCGAGCTGGAGATTCCGACGCTGGATGGTCGGGTCAAGCTCAAGATTCCCGAGGGGACTCAGACCGGCAAGCAGTTCCGCATTCGTGGCAAGGGCGTTGCGCCCGTGCGCGGTGGCGGTGCTGGCGACCTGATGTGCCGTGTGGCGGTTGAAACCCCGGTGAACCTGAATCGTCGTCAGCGTGAACTGCTGGAAGAGTTCCGCAGCTCGCTGGAAGGCGATGACTCGCACTCGCCGAAGACTACGGGCTTCTTCGACGGTGTAAAACGCTTCTTCGGCGACCTGTAAGGATCTGAATATGCGACGTATAGCCGTAATGGGCGCTGCCGGGCGCATGGGCAAGACGCTGGTCGAGGCGGTGCAGCAACGCTCGCCGGCCTCCGGGCTGACGGCGGCGATTGTTCGCCCAGGCAGTACGTTGATCGGCGCGGACGCAGGTGAGTTGGCCTCGTTGGGTCGCATCGGTGTTTCGTTGTCTGGCAACCTCGAGCAGGTGGCGGACGAATTCGACGTGCTGATCGACTTCACCTTGCCGGAAGTGATGCTGAAAAATCTGGCCTTCTGCCGTAAGGCGGGCAAGGCCATGGTGATTGGTACCACCGGTTTGAGTGCCGAGCAGAAACAGTTGCTAGTGGAGGCGGGCAAGGATATTCCGATCGTCTTCGCCGCCAACTTCAGTGTGGGCGTGAACCTGTCGCTGAAGTTGTTGGACCTGGCGGCGCGCGTGCTAGGTGACGAGGCTGATATCGAGATTATCGAGACTCATCACCGTCACAAGATCGACGCTCCGTCGGGCACTGCGTTGCGCATGGGTGAAGCTATTGCCGATGCGCTGGGCCGCGATTTGTCGAAAGTGGCGGTATACGGGCGTGAAGGCCACACCGGTGAGCGCGCACGCGACACCATCGGTTTTGCAACCGTGCGCGGTGGTGATGTGGTTGGCGATCACACCGTGCTGTTCGCCACCGAAGGCGAGCGCCTGGAGATCACGCACAAAGCCTCCAGCCGCATGACTTTCGCCAAGGGCGCGGTGCGTGCTGCGCTTTGGTTGGACGGCCGCGAGCCGGGCCTGTACGACATGCGTGACGTGCTGGACCTGCACTAAGCAGTAGCTAAAACGGGGGCTCAGGATTATCCTGTGCCCCCGTTTTTACCCGCTAGGCGACGTCCTGTCGCATTCCCCTGCCTTTAAGGCTCATTAGCGGTGGACCAAAAAAGCCTTTTTCTGTAAGCTACAGCTTTAGTGTGTCCACTAAAAGCGCGCAGAATAATTCAGTGAAGAAGCGGGGTGACGTGTCCATACGTCACTCCGCTTTTTTACAACCTGCGATCGCCCTTTCAGGCTTTATTTACGGGAGGTCTTCTTGACTAAGCCAGCCATACTCGCCCTTGCTGATGGCAGCATTTTTCGCGGCGAAGCCATTGGAGCCGACGGTCAGACCGTTGGAGAGGTGGTGTTTAACACTGCCATGACCGGCTATCAGGAAATCCTTACCGATCCTTCCTACGCCCAACAGATCGTTACCCTGACCTATCCGCACATCGGCAACACCGGCACTACGCCGGAAGATGTCGAGTCTGATCGTGTCTGGTCGGCGGGCCTGGTGATTCGTGACCTGCCACTGGTTGCGAGCAACTGGCGTAACACGATGTCGCTGTCCGATTACCTGAAAGCCAACAACGTTGTGGCGATCGCCGGTATCGATACGCGCCGCCTCACGCGCATCCTGCGTGAAAAAGGCTCGCAGAACGGCTGCATCATGGTCGGTGACAATATCTCCGAAGAGGCGGCGATTGCCGCGGCGCAAGGTTTCCCGGGCCTGAAGGGCATGGACCTGGCGAAAGTCGTCAGCGTTAAAGAGAAGTACGAGTGGCGTTCCACTGTGTGGGATCTGAAGACCGACAGCCACGCGACTATCGAGGCTGCCGATCTGCCTTACCACGTGGTCGCCTATGACTACGGCGTCAAGTACAACATCCTGCGCATGTTGGTCGAGCGCGGTTGCCGTGTGACCGTGGTGCCCGCGCAAACCCCTGCCAGCGATGTGCTCGCGATGCAGCCGGACGGTGTGTTCCTGTCCAACGGCCCGGGTGACCCTGAGCCATGCGACTACGCTATCCAGGCCATCAAGGACGTACTGGAGACCGAGATTCCGGTGTTCGGCATCTGCCTTGGCCACCAGTTGCTGGCTTTGGCCTCCGGCGCCAAGACCCTGAAAATGGGCCACGGCCACCACGGTGCCAACCACCCGGTACAAGACCTGGACACCGGCGTTGTGATGATCACCAGCCAGAACCACGGTTTTGCGGTGGATGAAGCCTCCCTGCCGAGCAACGTGCGCGCCATTCACAAGTCGCTGTTCGACGGTTCCCTGCAAGGCATCGAGCGCACCGACAAGAGCGCCTTCAGCTTCCAGGGCCACCCTGAAGCCAGCCCGGGCCCGAACGACGTAGCACCGCTGTTCGACCGTTTCATCAATGAGATGGCCAAGCGACGCTGACTGAGTGGCCAGCGGGCGGCCCCGGATTGCGGTGGCCCCCGCAGGCTCTTCAAAGATTGTTCAAGACGGCTTGCCGACTGACCTGCGGATTTGAGTGACAAACCCATGCCAAAACGTACAGACATAAAAAGCATCCTGATTCTCGGCGCTGGCCCGATCGTGATCGGCCAGGCCTGCGAATTCGACTACTCCGGCGCCCAGGCCTGTAAAGCCCTGCGCGAGGAGGGCTACCGCGTCATCCTGGTGAACTCCAACCCGGCCACCATCATGACCGACCCGGCCATGGCCGACGCCACCTACATCGAGCCGATCAAGTGGCAGACCGTTGCCAAGATCATCGAAAAAGAGCGTCCGGACGCGCTGCTGCCAACCATGGGTGGCCAGACCGCTCTGAACTGCGCCTTGGACCTGGAGCGCGAAGGCGTCCTGGAAAAGTTCGGCGTAGAGATGATCGGTGCCAATGCCGACACCATCGACAAGGCTGAAGATCGTTCGCGTTTCGACAAGGCCATGAAGTCCATCGGCCTGGCGTGCCCGCGTTCCGGTATCGCCCACAGCATGGAAGAAGCCAATGCGGTCCTCGAGACCCTGGGCTTCCCGTGCATTATCCGTCCGTCCTTCACCATGGGCGGCACCGGCGGTGGTATTGCCTACAACCGTGAAGAGTTCGAAGAAATCTGCGCCCGTGGCCTCGACCTGTCGCCGACCAAAGAGCTGCTGATCGACGAATCGCTGATCGGCTGGAAAGAATATGAGATGGAGGTTGTCCGCGATAAGAAGGACAACTGCATCATCGTCTGCTCCATCGAAAACTTCGACCCGATGGGCGTGCACACTGGTGACTCGATCACCGTGGCGCCAGCACAGACCCTGACCGACAAGGAATACCAGATCCTGCGTAACGCCTCCCTGGCGGTATTGCGCGAGATCGGCGTCGAAACCGGCGGTTCCAACGTTCAGTTCGGCATCTGCCCGGACACCGGCCGCATGGTCGTGATCGAGATGAACCCACGTGTATCGCGTTCTTCGGCGCTGGCCTCGAAAGCGACCGGCTTCCCGATTGCGCGTATCGCCGCCAAGCTGGCTATCGGCTACACCTTGGACGAGCTGCAAAACGAAATCACCGGCGGCGCTATGCCGGCGTCTTTCGAGCCGTCTATCGACTACGTTGTGACCAAGCTGCCGCGCTTTGCCTTCGAGAAGTTCGCCAAGGCGGATGCGCGCCTGACTACCCAGATGAAGTCTGTCGGTGAAGTCATGGCCATCGGTCGCACGTTCCAGGAATCCCTGCAGAAAGCTCTGCGCGGTCTGGAGGTTGGTGTTTGCGGCCTGGACGAGAAGCTCGACCTGAGCAACCCGGAAAGCATGAGCATCCTCAAGCGCGAGCTGACCGTGCCGGGCGCCGAGCGTATCTGGTACGTGGCTGACGCCTTCCGTGCCGGCCTGAGCGTCGAAGATATCTTCGGCATGAACATGATCGACCCGTGGTTCCTGGTGCAGATCGAAGATCTGATCAAGGAAGAAGAGAAGGTCAAGACGCTGGGTCTGTCGTCTATCGACCGCGACCTGATGTTCCGCCTCAAGCGCAAAGGTTTCTCCGACCAGCGTCTGGCCAAGCTGCTGGGTGTGACCGAGAAGAACCTGCGCACTCATCGCCACAAGCTGGATATCTTTCCGGTCTACAAGCGCGTTGATACCTGCGCCGCAGAATTCGCCACCGACACTGCCTACATGTACTCCACCTACGAGGAAGAGTGTGAAGCCGCGCCGACAGGCCGCGACAAGATCATCATCCTGGGTGGCGGTCCGAACCGTATCGGCCAAGGTATCGAGTTCGACTACTGCTGCGTACACGCCGCCCTCGCCCTGCGCGAAGACGGGTACGAGACCATTATGGTCAACTGCAACCCGGAAACGGTTTCCACTGACTACGACACCTCCGACCGTCTGTACTTTGAGCCGGTAACGCTGGAAGACGTATTGGAAATCTGCCGCGTCGAGAAGCCTAAAGGCGTGATCGTCCAGTACGGCGGCCAGACCCCGTTGAAACTGGCGCGTGCCCTGGAAGCTGCCGGCGTGCCGATCATCGGTACCAGCCCGGACGCTATCGACCGTGCCGAAGACCGTGAGCGCTTCCAGCAGATGGTTGAGCGCCTGAACCTGCGTCAGCCGCCGAACGCCACCGTGCGCAGCGAAGACGAAGCCATCCGCGCGGCCAGCAAGATCGGCTACCCGCTGGTGGTGCGTCCGTCCTACGTACTGGGCGGCCGGGCGATGGAAATCGTCTACGAAGAAGAAGAACTCAAGCGCTACCTGCGTGATGCAGTGAAAGTCTCCAACGACAGCCCGGTGCTGCTGGACCACTTCCTCAACTGCGCCATCGAAATGGACGTGGACGCGGTCTGCGACGGCACTGACGTCGTGATCGGCGCGATCATGCAGCACATCGAGCAGGCCGGCGTTCACTCCGGTGACTCCGCCTGCTCGCTGCCGCCTTACTCGCTGCCGGCGCACATCCAGGACGAGATGCGGGAGCAGGTCAAGAAAATGGCCCTGGAACTCGGTGTGGTCGGCCTGATGAACGTACAGTTGGCGCTGCAAGGCGAAGACATCTACGTCATCGAAGTCAACCCGCGTGCTTCGCGTACCGTACCGTTCGTGTCCAAGTGCATCGGTGTGTCCCTGGCCATGATCGCTGCGCGTGTGATGGCCGGTAAGACCCTGAAGGAAATCGGCTTTACCAAGGAAATCATTCCGAACTTCTACAGTGTGAAAGAGGCGGTGTTCCCGTTCGCCAAATTCCCTGGCGTGGACCCGATCCTGGGCCCAGAGATGAAGTCCACCGGTGAAGTGATGGGCGTGGGCGATACCTTCGGTGAAGCGTTCGCCAAGGCCCAGATGGGTGCCAGCGAAGTGCTGCCGACCGGCGGTACTGCGTTTATCAGCGTACGTGATGACGACAAGCCACTGGTTGCAGGGGTCGCCCGCGATCTGATCAACTTGGGTTTTGAAGTCGTGGCTACCGCCGGGACCGCCAAGCTGATCGAAGCTGCCGGCCTGAAAGTACGTCGCGTGAACAAGGTGACGGAAGGCCGTCCGCATGTGGTCGACATGATCAAGAATGACGAAGTCACCCTGATCATCAACACCACCGAGGGTCGCCAGTCGATCGCGGACTCCTATTCCATTCGTCGTAATGCCTTGCAGCACAAGATTTACTGCACCACTACCATTGCTGCTGGCGAAGCTATCTGTGAAGCGCTGAAGTTCGGTCCGGAAAAGACCGTGCGTCGCTTGCAGGATCTACACGCAGGATTGAAGGCATGAGCATAACCAAATACCCGATGACCGTTCAGGGCGCGCGCGCCCTGGAAGAGGAGCACGCCCATCTGACCAAGGTCGTACGTCCAAAGCTGAGCCAGGACATCGGTACGGCCCGCGAGCTAGGTGACTTGAAGGAAAACGCCGAATACCACGCTGCTCGCGAGCAGCAGGGTATGGTCGAGGCGCGGATTCGTGACATCGAAGGCCGTATGCAGAATGCGGTGATCATCGATGTCACCACCATCCCGCATACCGGCAAGGTAATTTTCGGGACGACCGTGGAAATCGCCAACGTCGAGACCGACGAAAGCGTGACTTACCAGATCGTGGGTGAGGATGAGGCTGACTTCAAGCAAGGCAAGATCTCTGTCGGCTCGCCGATTGCTCGCGCCTTGATTGCCAAGGAAGAAGGCGACGTGGTTGCCGTGAAAACGCCGAGCGGCGTCATTGAGTACGAGATTGTCGAAGTTCGTCACATCTGAAAGACGGCGCCCGCTGCGTGCGGGCGCCATGCTTTGGCAGCTCTCTCAGATGCTTTGGGTGGGCGGCCTATGGCTGTTACATATTGGCGTGTTGCCGGCGTTGGGCCTGATTGGCCTGGCGCCGCTGCTGATCGATGAGATCGACGGATTGCTGAGTGCGCTGCTGGTGGGTTTTGCGGCGGCGTGCGTGATGCTTCAAGCGTTGGTGCTGATCACGGCCGAAGGCTTGAAGAGTTTGTGGCGGGATATTCGCGGGCAACTGCTGTTGATGGCGCTGTATGCATGCGCAATGTTTTGTATGGTGCATGTGTGGCTGCCGCAAGCGTTGCGCTGGCAGTTATTCAGCTATCTTGTGCTAGGGTTCTCTGGCCTGGTGCTGGTTATGCAACCTGCGCCGGGATGGAGTGGCGGGGCGCGCGAAGCACGCCCTTGACCCTTTTCATCATTTGAAGCGATGAACGTTCGACAGTTGCTTGTTGACGCTGAAGTTCTTGCGATACAGCAGCGCCATCTTGCCGATGACCTGAACCAGGTCCGCTTTGCCGACCTTGCACAGTTCTGCAACGGCGGCCAGGCGCGCTTCGCGATCAAGGATGTTGACCTTGATCTTGATCAGTTCGTGATCGTTCAGTGCGCGCTCGAATTCGGCTAGCACACCCTCAGTCAAACCGTTGTCTGCCACAATCAGAACTGGTTTCAGATGGTGGCCAATGGATTTGTACTGTTTCTTCTGCTCTTGAGTGAGCGGCATAATCTGACCCCTGCGTCTGATCTTGTAAAAAGCGGCGGCCAGTTTACCCGAGCGAGTCCGGGACCGCCCAGTTAATCACGACCCGTTTTATTTTTTCGAGGTGGCCCGTGGCCCGTTCCAAAACCAGCCTTAAGTGGCTACAAGAACATTTCAATGATCCTTACGTCAAAAAGGCGCAAAAGGACGGCTACCGTTCCCGGGCCAGCTACAAGTTGCTGGAGATCCAGGACAAGGACAAATTGATTCGTCCAGGCATGAGCGTTATCGATCTCGGCGCGGCCCCCGGTGGCTGGTCCCAGGTGACCAGTCGTCTGATTGGTGGGCAAGGTCGACTGATCGCTTCGGACATCCTCGAGATGGACAGCATCCCGGACGTGACCTTTGTTCACGGCGATTTTACCGAGGACAAAGTATTGGCCGAGATCCTGGAGGCTGTGGGAAATTCGCAGGTAGACCTTGTGATTTCCGACATGGCCCCCAATATGAGTGGATTACCGGCTGTTGATATGCCGCGTGCCATGTTCCTGTGTGAGCTGGCGCTGGATCTGGCAGGTCGGGTGTTGCGTCCGGGTGGCGATTTCCTGGTGAAGGTCTTCCAGGGCGAAGGTTTCGACGAGTACCACAAGAACATTCGCAAGTTGTTCGACAAGGTACAGACACGCAAGCCGGACTCATCCCGTGACCGGTCCAGGGAGCAGTATCTGCTGTGCCGTGGCTTCCGCGGTGTCGAAGGCGCTGCGAGCGAAGAGCGTTTTTGAGAAATTCGAGGAGGGCGATAGGTTTTTTTATATCGCTTTCGTCACGAAGCTTTACGAATATTGCGTAGTCAAAGTTTCACAAAGGGTTACAGACGGCGCCTGCCAGAGTTGTAGGTAATGTAGTAAGTTAGGCCGGTGAATATCATGCGAAGCGCGCGCCAGTAGCGGAGCTTGCTTCAGAGGGTAGTTAATTGAACGATATGGCAAAGAATCTGATCCTGTGGTTGATCATCGCGGCTGTCCTGGTGACGGTGATGAACAACTTCTCCAGCCCTAACGAGCCGCAGACCCTCAACTATTCCGACTTCATCCAGCAAGTTAAGGATGGCAAGGTCGAGCGCGTAGCGGTTGATGGCTACGTGATTACCGGTAAGCGCAACGATGGCGACAGCTTCAAGACCATTCGTCCTGCCATTCAGGACAACGGACTCATCGGTGACCTGGTGGATAACAAGGTCGTTGTGGAAGGCAAGCAGCCTGAACAGCAAAGCATCTGGACCCAGCTCCTGGTGGCCAGCTTCCCGATCCTGGTGATTATCGCCGTGTTCATGTTCTTCATGCGCCAGATGCAAGGCGGTGCGGGAGGCAAGGGCGGGCCGATGAGCTTCGGCAAAAGCAAGGCGCGCCTGCTCTCCGAAGACCAGGTGAAGACCACCCTGGCTGACGTCGCAGGTTGCGACGAAGCCAAGGAAGAAGTCGGTGAGTTGGTCGAGTTCCTGCGTGATCCGGGCAAGTTCCAGCGCCTGGGTGGCCGTATTCCTCGCGGTGTGCTGATGGTGGGGCCTCCGGGTACCGGTAAAACCTTGCTGGCCAAGGCGATTGCCGGCGAAGCCAAGGTGCCTTTCTTCACGATTTCCGGTTCTGACTTCGTCGAGATGTTTGTCGGCGTCGGCGCCAGCCGTGTTCGCGATATGTTCGAGCAGGCCAAGAAGCACGCGCCATGCATCATCTTCATCGACGAAATCGATGCCGTCGGTCGCCATCGTGGCGCGGGCATGGGTGGTGGTCACGATGAGCGTGAGCAGACCCTCAACCAGTTGCTGGTAGAGATGGATGGTTTCGAGATGAATGACGGCATTATCGTCATCGCCGCAACCAACCGTCCCGACGTTCTCGACCCTGCGTTGCTGCGTCCGGGCCGTTTCGACCGTCAGGTTGTGGTCGGCCTGCCGGACATTCGTGGTCGTGAGCAGATCCTGAAAGTACACATGCGCAAGGTGCCAATGGGCGACGACGTGGCTCCGGCTGTGATCGCCCGTGGTACTCCCGGTTTCTCCGGTGCTGATCTGGCGAACCTGGTGAACGAGGCTTCGCTGTTTGCTGCCCGTACTGGCAAGCGCATCGTTGAGATGAAAGAGTTCGAATTGGCGAAAGACAAGATCATGATGGGCGCCGAGCGCAAATCCATGGTCATGTCCGAGAAAGAGAAGCAGAACACCGCTTATCACGAGGCAGGTCACGCCATTGTAGGTCGCGTTGTGCCTGAGCATGACCCCGTCTACAAAGTGTCGATCATTCCTCGTGGTCGGGCACTGGGTGTGACCATGTTCCTGCCGGAAGAAGATCGCTACAGCCTCTCCAAGCGTGCGCTGATCAGCCAGATCTGCTCGCTGTATGGTGGCCGTATTGCTGAAGAAATGACCCTTGGCTTCGACGGTGTGACCACTGGCGCCTCCAACGACATCATGCGTGCCAGCCAGATTGCGCGAAACATGGTGACCAAGTGGGGCTTGTCGGAAAAACTCGGCCCATTGATGTACGCCGAAGAAGAAGGCGAAGTGTTCCTGGGCCGTGGCGGCGGTGGGCAAAGCGCCAGCTTCTCGGGTGAGACAGCCAAGCTGATCGACTCCGAGGTTCGCAGCATCATTGACCAGTGCTACGGCACTGCCAAGCAGATCCTCACTGACAACCGTGACAAGCTGGACGCCATGGCTGATGCGTTGATGAAGTACGAAACCATCGATGCCGACCAGATCGACGACATCATGTCGGGCCGTACGCCGCGTGAGCCGCGCGACTGGGAAGGTGGTTCGGGTACTTCGGGCACTCCGCCTGTGGTGCAGAATGAGCGCCCTGAAACGCCTATCGGCGGCCCGGCAGCTGATCACTAAGGTTTGAAATGACTTCTGCTTTGTCCTCTACCCGGTTGCCTTGCGGCAACCGGGTTCTTGATTTGGCCCGGACGCATGTCATGGGCATCCTCAATGTAACCCCTGACTCCTTTTCCGATGGTGGCCGCTTCAGTCAGTTGGACGCCGCGTTGCGCCATGCCGAGGCGATGGTGGCTGCCGGTGCGACGCTGATTGATGTGGGTGGGGAATCGACCCGCCCCGGCGCCCGCGTTGTTTCTCCATTGGAGGAGCTGGAGCGGGTGGCACCGGTGGTTGAGCGCATAGCCCGCGAGCTGGATGTCATCATCTCGGTAGACACCTCCACCCCGGCAGTGATGCGCGAAACCGCGCGTCTGGGGGCTGGGTTGATCAACGACGTGCGCTCGCTTCAGCGCGACGGTGCTCTTGATGCGGCCGCTGCGACCGGCTTGCCCGTCTGCCTGATGCATATGTTGGGTGAGCCCGGCAACATGCAGGACAATCCGCATTACGACGACCTGGTTGGCGAGGTGGGTGGGTTTCTTGCTGAGAGGGTTGCCAAGTGTGTGGCTGTGGGTATTGCGCCTGAGCAGATCATCCTCGATCCGGGGTTTGGCTTTGCCAAGACCCTGCAGCACAATCTAAGCCTGTTCAAACACATGGAAGCGCTGCACGCCCTTGGTCGCCCGCTGTTGGTCGGCGTTTCGCGCAAGAGCATGATAGGGCTCGCCTTGAATCGCCCCGTCGGCGAACGCCTGTATGGCGGCCTGGCGCTTGCGGCGCTTGCCGTGACCAAGGGCGCACGTATTTTGCGTGTGCATGATGTCGCCGAAACGGTCGATGTGGTGCGCATGCTCGCTGCTGTAGAATCAGCCGAATAAGAATGATGGAGTACTTATGACTAAAAAATATTTTGGCACCGACGGCATTCGTGGTCGGGTCGGCGAATTCCCGATCACCCGTGATTTCATGCTCAAGCTGGGTTGGGCGGCAGGCATGGCGTTCCGCAGCATGGGCGCGTGTCGCATCCTGGTGGGCAAGGACACCCGTATTTCGGGCTACATGTTTGAGTCTGCGCTGGAGGCCGGATTGTCCGCCGCCGGGGCCGATGTGATGCTGTTGGGGCCTATGCCCACGCCGGCAATCGCTTACCTGACGCGTACCTTCCACGCTGAAGCCGGTATTGTGATCAGCGCCTCCCACAATCCTCATGATGACAATGGCATCAAGTTTTTCTCGGGGCAGGGCACCAAGCTGCCTGACGAGATCGAGTTGATGATCGAAGAGCTGCTGGATGCGCCGATGACGGTGGTCGAGTCCAGCAAGCTGGGCAAGGTGTCGCGCATTAACGACGCGTCAGGCCGCTATATCGAATTCTGTAAAAGCAGCGTCCCGAGCAGCACCAATTTTGCAGGCTTGAAGATTGTTGTCGATTGCGCCCATGGGGCGACCTACAAGGTGGCGCCGAGCGTCTTCAAGGAACTGGGCGCACAGGTTACCGTGCTGTCGGCTCAGCCCAACGGCTTGAACATCAACGACAACTGCGGTTCCACCCACATGGAGCAACTGCAGGCTGCTGTGCTGGCTGAGCATGCGGACCTGGGCATCGCTTTTGATGGCGATGGCGACCGCGTGCTGATGGTGGATCACACTGGCACGATCGTGGATGGTGATGACCTGTTGTTCATCATTGCCCGTGACCTGCATGAGCGTAACAAGCTGCAAGGTGGCGTGGTCGGCACTCTGATGAGTAATCTCGGGCTGGAATTGGCGTTGGCAGAACTGGGGATTCCCTTTATTCGCGCCAATGTCGGTGACCGCTACGTTATCGCCGAGCTGCTGGAGCGTAACTGGTTGGTCGGCGGCGAGAACTCCGGGCACGTGGTCTGCTTCCAGCACACCACCACGGGTGACGCGATCATCGCCGCGCTACAGGTGCTGTTGGCCCTGCGTCGCCGCGAGGAGAGCCTGGCCCAGGCGCGTCAAGCCCTGCGCAAGTGCCCGCAAGTGCTGCTCAATGTGCGTTTTGCCGGTGGCGAAAACCCCATCGAGCACCCTGCTGTCAAAGAGGCTTGCGAGCGCGTGACCCAGGCAATGGCGGGGCGCGGGCGTGTGTTGCTGCGCAAGTCCGGCACAGAGCCGCTGGTGCGTGTGATGGTCGAAGGCGAGGACGAAACACAGGTTCGCGGCCATGCCGAAGACCTGGCAAAACTGGTAACTGAAGTTTGCGCCTGAATTCGGCTTGCCAGTGATGATGTGGTTGGGTAACATCTGCGCCCACTTTGACCGACGGGGTACAGCATGCGTCGCACTATGGTAGCTGGTAACTGGAAGATGCACGGTACCCGCGCCAGTGTCGCTGAGCTGATCAACGGCCTTCGTCACTTGGCCTTGCCTAGCGGTGTTGACGTCGCGGTGTTCCCGCCTTGCTTGCATATCAACCAAGTGGTTGATGGCTTGAAGGGCAAGTCGATTCAGGTCGGCGCGCAGAACTCTGCGGTAGAGCCGATGCAAGGTGCGTTGACCGGCGAGATTTCGCCGAGTCAGCTGGTTGATGCGGGTTGTTCCTATGTGCTTGTCGGGCACTCCGAGCGTCGCCAGATGATGGGCGAGCGGGATGGGACGCTCAACCGCAAGTTCGCCGCAGCACAGGCTTGTGGCTTGATTCCGGTGTTGTGCATAGGGGAGACCCTTGAGCAGCGCGAATCGGGCAAGACTCTTGAAGTTGTCTCGCGTCAGCTGGGCAGCATCATCGAGGAGCTGGGTGTTGGTGCATTTGCAAAGGCAGTTATTGCTTACGAGCCGGTCTGGGCCATTGGCACCGGGCTGACTGCTACACCGCAACAGGCGCAGGATGTGCACGCAGCCATCCGCGCGCAGTTGGCGGCAGAGAATTCTGAAGTCGCACAAGGTGTGCGGCTTCTATACGGCGGCAGCGTGAAGGCGGCCAATGCGGTCGAACTGTTCGGCATGCCGGATATCGATGGGGGGCTCATTGGTGGAGCTTCCCTGAATGCAGATGAGTTCGGTGCGATCTGTCGCGCCGCGGGAAACTGAAAAAATGCTGGAAACAGTCGTAGTCGTTTTTCATCTGTTGGCTGCCCTGAGCGTAGTTGCTCTGGTTTTGTTGCAACAGGGTAAAGGTGCGGATGCTGGTGCGTCTTTCGGTGCAGGTGCTTCAAATACTGTGTTCGGAAGCCAAGGTTCCTCTACCTTTCTTAGTAAGTTTACTGCTATACTTGCCGCAGGTTTCTTCATAACCAGCTTAGGGTTAGGTTACTTTGCTAAAGAGAAAGCTCATGTGCTGACTCAAGTAGGTTTGCCAAACCCGGCAGTGTTGGAAGTTCCAAAAGCAAAACCGGCTTCTGATGATGTCCCGGTGCTTCAAGAGCAAAAGTCGGCTACTCCAGCGACTGACGTACCTCCAGCTCAAGAGCAGAAGTAAGAAGGGTTGTAAACGCTGTATTGCCGAGGTGGTGGAATTGGTAGACACGCAACCTTGAGGTGGTTGTGCCCATAGGGTGTAGGGGTTCGAGTCCCCTTCTCGGTACCAATTATCAGGAGAGCCCGCTGTTGCGGGCTTTCTTGTAGGTGGAAGGTTACATTGACCCTGTAAGGGATCGGTCGTATACTTCCGCCCCAGCTTTGTCGCGGGGTGGAGCAGTCTGGTAGCTCGTCGGGCTCATAACCCGAAGGTCGTCGGTTCAAATCCGGCCCCCGCAACCAGTTTTAGCGGAGCCCCTTTTAAGGGGCTTTTTGTTAGCTGGACACTTTCAACGCCGCTGTTCGACGGCGTTTCAAGGATGGGCGTTTCGCCCATTTTTTTATTTTGCACAGCATGCACATACATGCACGAGGGGGTTCAGGTGTCGAGCAAGCTAGAAGAGTTGCAGGCCTTGTTGGCCCCGGTGGTCGTGGCCCTAGGCTATGAATGCTGGGGTATTGAGTTTTCGGCTCAAGGTCGCCACTCAATGTTGCGCGTTTATATCGATAAAGAGGGCGGCGTGCTGGTGGACGATTGTGCCATTGTCAGCCGTCAGATCAGCGGTGTGCTGGATGTTGAAGATCCAATCTCCGTTGAATACACCCTTGAAGTTTCCTCGCCAGGCATGGAACGCCCACTGTTCACTATCGAGCAGTTTGCTAAATATGCCGGTGAACAAGTGAAGATCAAGCTGCGCTCCCCCTTTGAAGGGCGACGCAACTTTCAGGGCCTTCTGCGCGGTGTAGAAGAGCAGGATGTCGTGGTGCAGGTAGAAGACCACGAGTTCCTGTTGCCGATCGATATGATCGACAAGGCCAACATTATTCCCAGTTTTGACTGAGACGCGGATCCCGCGGATCCAATGGCTTGCGAAAGGCGAGGCGTACGATGAGCAAAGAAGTACTGCTGGTTGTTGAGTCGGTATCCAATGAAAAGGGTGTACCGGCAAGCGTGATTTTTGAAGCGTTGGAGCTGGCCCTGGCCACTGCTACCAAGAAACGTTTTGAAGACGAAGTAGATCTGCGTGTGGAAATCAACCGCCACACCGGTGCCTATGAGACTTTCCGTCGCTGGACGGTGGTCGAAGAGGACGATCTTGATGATCCGGCCATCGAAACCTGGCCAAGCAAGGTTGCGCAAACGCATCCGGGCGCTCAGGTTGGCGATGTTGTCGAAGAAAAGATCGAGTCGATCGAATTCGGCCGTATTGCTGCACAGACCGCCAAGCAGGTCATTGTGCAGAAGGTTCGCGAAGCCGAGCGCGCTCAAGTCGTTGACGCCTATCGCGAACGCCTGGGTGAAATCATCTCTGGCACCGTGAAAAAAGTTACCCGCGACAACGTGATCGTCGACCTGGGCAACAACGCCGAAGCGTTGCTGGCCCGCGAAGACATCATCTCTCGCGAAACCTTCCGTGTCGGCGTGCGTCTGCGTGCGCTGCTCAAGGAAATCCGCACCGAGAACCGCGGCCCGCAGTTGATCCTGTCGCGTACCGCGCCGGAAATGCTGATCGAGCTGTTCCGTATCGAAGTGCCGGAAATCGCCGAAGGCCTGATCGAAGTGATGGCTGCGTCCCGTGACCCGGGTTCGCGTGCCAAGATCGCGGTCCGCTCCAAGGACAAACGCATCGACCCGCAAGGCGCTTGTATCGGGATGCGCGGTTCGCGCGTCCAGGCAGTGTCGGGCGAATTGGGCGGTGAGCGTGTGGACATCGTCCTGTGGGACGATAACCCGGCGCAGTTCGTGATCAACGCCATGTCGCCAGCTGAAGTGGCGGCAATTATCGTTGACGAAGATGCCCATGCAATGGACATCGCCGTTGGCGCAGACAATCTGGCTCAGGCCATTGGTCGTGGTGGTCAGAACGTGCGTCTGGCCAGCCAACTGACCGGCTGGACCCTGAACGTGATGACCGAATCGGACATCCAGGCTAAGCAGCAAGCTGAAACCGGTGACATCCTGCGCAACTTCATCGAAGAGTTGGAAGTCGATGAAGAACTGGCACAGGTGCTGGTAGATGAAGGCTTCACCAGCCTGGAAGAGATTGCCTACGTACCGTTGGAAGAAATGCTCAACATCGACGGCTTTGACGAGGATATCGTCAACGAGCTCCGCGCTCGGGCCAAGGATCGTTTGTTGACTAAAGCCATCGCTACTGAGGAAAAGCTGGCAGACGCCCATCCGGCCGAAGACCTGCTCTCGCTTGAGGGTATGGACAAGGATTTGGCGATGGAACTGGCGGTGCGCGGCGTAATTACCCGCGAAGACCTGGCCGAGCAGTCTATTGACGATCTGCTCGACATCGACGGCATTGACGAAGATCGTGCCGGCAAGTTGATCATGGCCGCCCGAGCCCATTGGTTCGAGTAATTAGGCGCGGCCTGAGGAGAGAAGTGCATGACGCAAGTCACGGTGAAACAACTGGCCGATGAGGTCAAAACACCGGTAGAGCGCCTGTTGCAGCAGATGCGTGAGGCAGGTCTGCCGCACACCGCCGCCGATGAAGGTGTGAGCGATAGTGAGAAGCAGTCTTTGCTGACTCACTTGAAGAGCAGCCACAAGGCGAAAGTGGAAGAACCGCGCAAGATTACATTGCAGCGCAAAACCACCAGCACCCTGCGGGTTGCAGGTAGCAAGAGCATCAGCGTTGAAGTACGCAAGAAGAAAGTCTTCGTACAGCGCAGCCCGGAAGAAATCGAAGCCGAGCGCAAACGCGAGCTGGAAGAACGTCGCGCAGTAGAAAATGCTGCACGTCAGAAGGCTGAAGAAGAAGCCAAGCGTCGCGCCGAAGAAGAAGCGCGTCGCCAGCCTGCTGCTGCGCAACCTGCTGCCACTGACGCGGTCGCCGCCCCTGTTGAAGCTGTGCGTGAGGCTGCCCCGGCTGCCGCCGCACCTGCTCCTGCAGCAGACGCCCGCAAGCGCGACGAGCCTCGTCGTCCGGACAAACCACGTGCTGACGACAACAATCGTCGCGGTGGTGGTGGCGATGGCGAGCGTAAAAACGCTCCGCACCGCGCCTCGGTCAAAGAGAAAGCGCCTGCGCCACGCGTTGCCCCACGTACCACCGACGAAGAAAGCGATGGCTTCCGTCGTGGTGGTCGCGGCAAGGCCAAGCTGAAGAAGCGCAACGCCCACGGTTTCCAGAGCCCAACCGGCCCTGTCGTGCGTGAAGTGAAGATCGGCGAGACCATCACTGTGGGCGATCTGGCCCAGCAGATGTCGGTCAAGGCTGCTGAAATCATCAAGTTCATGTTCAAGCTGGGCACTCCAGCCACCATCAACCAGGTACTGGACCAGGAAACTGCCCAGTTGGTTGCTGAAGAGCTGGGCCACAAAGTGACCCTGGTCAGCGACACCGCTCTGGAAGATTCCCTGGCCGAGTCCCTGAAGTTTGAAGGTGAAGCGGTTTCCCGTGCGCCGGTCGTGACCGTAATGGGCCACGTTGACCACGGTAAGACTTCCCTGCTCGACTACATCCGTCGTGCCAAGGTTGCCGCAGGCGAAGCCGGTGGTATTACCCAGCACATCGGTGCATACCACGTTGAAACCGAGCGCGGCATGGTCACCTTCCTCGACACCCCAGGTCACGCCGCGTTTACCGCAATGCGTGCCCGTGGTGCCAAGGCGACCGACATCGTGATCCTGGTGGTTGCAGCGGACGACGGCGTAATGCCGCAGACCATTGAAGCTGTCCAGCACGCCAAGGCTGCCGGTGTTCCTCTGGTCGTTGCCGTGAACAAAATCGACAAGCCGGGCGCCGATCTCGATCGCATCCGTAGCGAACTGTCGGTTCACGGCGTGACGTCCGAGGAATGGGGTGGCGAGACGCCATTCGTATCGGTCTCGGCGAAAATGGGTACCGGCGTTGACGAACTGCTCGAAGCGGTCCTGTTGCAAGCCGAAGTCCTGGAACTGACCGCTACTCCATCGGCTCCTGGCCGTGGCGTCGTGGTTGAGTCCCGTCTCGACAAGGGCCGTGGCCCGGTTGCCACCGTGCTGGTCCAAGACGGTACCCTGCGCCAAGGCGACATGGTACTGGTCGGTTCGAACTACGGCCGTGTACGTGCCATGCTCGACGAGAACGGCAAGCCAATCAAGGAAGCAGGTCCTGCTATCCCAGTCGAGATTCTCGGCCTGGACGGTACGCCGGACGCTGGCGACGAGATGAGCGTAGTGGCTGATGAGAAGAAAGCACGTGAAGTGGCTCTGTTCCGTCAAGGCAAGTTCCGCGAGGTCAAGCTGGCCCGTGCTCACGCCGGCAAGCTGGAAAACATCTTCGAGAACATGGGCCAGGAAGAGAAGAAGACGCTTAACATCGTCCTCAAGTCTGACGTTCGTGGTTCCCTCGAAGCGTTGAACGGCGCCTTGAACGGCCTGGGTAACGACGAAGTGCAAGTGCGCGTTGTCGGTGGCGGTGTCGGTGGTATCACCGAATCCGACGCCAACCTGGCACTGGCTTCCAACGCTGTACTGTTCGGCTTCAACGTGCGTGCCGATGCTGGCGCTCGCAAGATCGTCGAGCAGGAAGGCCTGGACATGCGTTACTACAACGTCATCTACGACATCATCGAAGACGTCAAGAAAGCCCTTACCGGTATGCTTGGCAGCGACGTCCGGGAGAACATCCTGGGTATCGCCGAGGTGCGTGACGTGTTCCGCTCGCCGAAATTCGGTGCGATCGCCGGCTGCATGGTGGTTGAAGGCACTGTGTACCGTAACCGTCCAATCCGTGTACTGCGTGAAGACATCGTTATCTTCGAAGGCGAGCTGGAATCCCTGCGCCGCTTCAAGGATGACGCTGCCGAAGTACGTGCCGGCATGGAATGCGGTATCGGCGTCAAGAGCTACAACGACGTCAAGGTTGGCGACAAGATCGAAGTCTTCGAGAAGGTTCAGGTTGCTCGCAGCCTCTAACTCGCGCACTTCAGGAGCCGCGCAGCGTGTGGGCATGCAGATGCCCCGCGTAGCGTCAGGACTCTAAACGCAACGCCCGGTCTGGCTTTTGTCAGGCCGGGCGTTTGCCGCTTTCAGACCCCACGGGTTTCACCGTGTGGCAGTAACAGGTAACAAGACATGGCAAAAGAATACAGCCGTACCCAGCGTATCGGCGATCAGATGCAGCGTGAGCTGGCCCAACTGATCCGCCGCGAAGTCAAAGACCCACGCGTTGGCCTGGTCACCATTACCGCTGTTGAAGTGAGCCGTGACGTGGGTCACGCCAAGATCTTCATCACTGTGATGGGGCAGGACAACAGCGAAGAAATCGCGCAAAGCATCAAGGTGCTCAACTCCGCCGCAGGTTTCCTGCGTATGCAGTTGGCCCGTGAAATGAAGCTGCGCAGCGTTCCACAGCTGCACTTCCATTACGACGAAAGCGTCGTGCGTGGCGCGCACCTGTCGGCACTGATCGAACGCGCCGTGGCTGAAGACAGCCAGCATCCGTCCACACCTGAAGACGCCAAGGAGTAAGCGGTGGCTCAGGTCAAACGTATCCGTCGCAACGTCAGTGGCATCATTCTGCTCGACAAACCCATTGGCTTTACCTCCAATGCCGCGTTGCAGAAGGTGCGCTGGCTGCTCAATGCCGAGAAGGCCGGGCATACGGGCAGCCTTGATCCATTGGCCACCGGTGTATTGCCGTTGTGCTTTGGCGAGGCCACCAAGTTTTCGCAATACCTGCTTGATTCCGACAAGGGTTACGAAACCCTGATGCAACTGGGCAAGACCACCACCACGGCAGATGCCGAAGGTGATGTTTTGCAGGTTCGCGACGTGACCGTTGGTCGTGCGGATATCGAAGCTGCCTTACCCGCTTTTCGTGGGCAAATCAGTCAGATACCGCCGATGTACTCGGCACTCAAGCGCGATGGCCAGCCACTTTACAAGCTGGCACGTGCGGGTGAAGTAGTGGAGCGCGAACCGCGTTCTGTTACTATTACGCGCTTGGAATTGCTCGCTTGTGAAGGCGACACTGCCCGTTTGGCCGTGGACTGCAGCAAAGGCACCTATATTCGTACCCTGGTGGAAGATATTGGTGAAAGGCTCGGTTGCGGCGCGTACGTTGCAGAACTGCGACGCACACAGGCCGGGCCTTTCAGCCTGGCCCAGACGGTCACGCTGGAAGAGTTGGAAGCGGTACACGCCGAGGGCGGCAATGAAGCGGTTGATCGCTTCCTCATGCCATCGGACAGCGGTTTGCTCGATTGGCCATTGCTGCACTTTTCGGAGCACAGCGCGTTCTACTGGCTCAACGGCCAGCCGGTACGCGCCCCGGATGCCCCGAAGTTCGGCATGGTGCGAGTACAGGATCATAACGGTCGCTTTATCGGTATCGGTGAAGTGAGCGAAGACGGGCGCATCGCGCCGCGTCGGCTGATTCGGTCAGAATGACCGAACGAGTGTGGCTGTTAACAGGCATGGTCAACACTCATTTTTAGATACAGGGATTTGTCCCTGGCCTGTTGAAACTGCCCTTTGGGTGGTTTCCTGAAAAAAGGATTGCCTCATGGCTCTCGACGTTCAAGAAAAAGCACAAATCGTAGCTGACTATCAGCAAGCTGTTGGTGACACTGGTTCGCCAGAAGTGCAAGTTGCACTGCTGACCCACAACATCAACAAACTGCAAGGTCACTTCAAGGCCAACGGTAAAGACCACCACTCCCGTCGTGGTCTGATCCGCATGGTAAACCAGCGCCGTAAGCTGCTGGACTACCTGAAAGGCAAGGATCTGGGTCGTTATCAGACTCTGATCGGTCGCCTGGGTCTGCGTCGCTAATAAGCGATTGCGCTAGAGGTTGGTTGTCTGCCGCGTGTCATCGGGATTCCCGTTGGCCCGTGGTAGGCTCCCAGCCTCAAGTTTTATCTGGATACACGTTTTACCCTGGACGAGCGTCGGGCCGATTCCCGGCATTGCCCAAGAATTTCGCAAGAAGACAAGTTCCCCCAAGAGCCACAAAGAAGGTAGGACACCGTGAACCCGGTTATCAAAAAATTCCAGTTCGGTCAGTCGACCGTTACCCTCGAGACAGGCCGTATCGCCCGTCAAGCCTCCGGCGCAGTGCTGGTTACCGTTGACGACGACGTGACCGTATTGGTGACCGTTGTTGGCGCCAAGACCGCTGACCCGAGCAAGGGCTTCTTCCCTCTGTCCGTTCACTACCAGGAAAAGACTTACGCTGCCGGTAAGATCCCTGGCGGTTTCTTCAAGCGCGAAGGCCGTCCTTCCGAAAAAGAAACCCTGACTTCCCGACTGATCGACCGTCCGATCCGTCCGCTGTTCCCAGAAGGCTTCATGAACGAAGTGCAGGTTGTCTGCACCGTCGTTTCCACCAGCAAGAAGACCGATCCGGACATCGCTGCGATGATCGGTACCTCGGCTGCCCTGGCCATCTCCGGTATTCCTTTCGATGGCCCGATCGGCGCTGCCCGCGTTGCGTTCCACGAAAGCACCGGCTACCTGCTGAACCCGACTTACGAGCAACAGAAAGCCTCGAGCCTGGACATGGTCGTTGCCGGTACGTCCGAAGCCGTATTGATGGTTGAGTCGGAAGCCAAAGAGCTGACCGAAGACCAGATGCTGGGTGCCGTACTGTTTGCTCACGACGAGTTCCAGGTTGTGATCAACGCGGTTAAAGAATTGGCCGCCGAAGCTGCCAAGCCGACCTGGTCCTGGGCTGCTGCCCCGGAAGCCACCGAACTGCTGGGCGCTATCCGCTCCGAGTTCGGCGCTGCCATCTCCGACGCCTACACCATCACCGTCAAGGCCGACCGTTATGCTCGCCTGGGTGAGCTGAAGGACCAGGTCGTCGCCAAGCTGTCCGGCGAAGAAGGCCAGCCTTCCTCCAGCGAAGTCAAAGCTGCTTTCGGTGAGATCGAATACCGCACCGTTCGCGAAAACATCGTTAATGGCAAGCCACGTATCGACGGTCGCGACACCCGCACCGTGCGTCCGCTGAACATCGAAGTCGGCGTTCTGCCGAAGACCCACGGTTCGGCGCTGTTCACCCGTGGCGAAACCCAGGCCCTGGTCGTTGCGACCCTGGGTACTGCCCGCGACGCACAACTGCTGGACACCCTGGAAGGCGAGAAAAAAGACCCCTTCATGCTGCACTACAACTTCCCTCCGTTCTCGGTGGGCGAGTGTGGTCGTATGGGCGGTGCAGGTCGTCGCGAAATCGGTCACGGCCGTCTGGCCCGTCGTTCGGTTCAGGCCATGCTGCCTGCCGCTGACGTGTTCCCGTACACCATCCGTGTCGTATCGGAAATCACCGAGTCCAACGGTTCCAGCTCCATGGCTTCGGTCTGCGGTGCTTCCCTGGCTCTGATGGACGCCGGTGTGCCAATGAAGGCGCCGGTTGCCGGTATCGCCATGGGCCTGGTTAAAGAAGGCGAGAAGTTCGCCATCCTGACCGACATCCTGGGTGACGAAGACCACCTGGGCGACATGGACTTCAAAGTGGCCGGTACCGCCAAAGGTGTGACCGCGCTGCAGATGGACATCAAGATCAAGGGCATCACCGAAGAGATCATGGAAATCGCCCTGGGCCAAGCCCTGGAAGCGCGCCTGAACATCCTCGGCCAGATGAACCAGATCATTGGTCAGTCCCGCACCGAACTGTCGGAAAATGCTCCGACCATGATCGCGATGAAAATCGACACCGACAAAATCCGTGATGTCATCGGTAAAGGCGGCGCGACCATCCGTGCGATCTGTGAAGAAACCAAGGCTTCGATCGACATCGAAGACGACGGTTCGATCAAGATCTTCGGCGAAACCAAGGAAGCGGCTGAAGCAGCACGCCAGCGCGTACTGGGTATCACTGCTGAGGCCGAGATCGGCAAGATCTACGTCGGCAAGGTTGAGCGCATCGTCGACTTCGGCGCGTTCGTCAACATCCTCCCGGGCAAAGACGGTCTGGTTCACATCTCCATGCTGAGCGATGCTCGCGTTGAGAAAGTGACCGACATTCTGAAAGAAGGCCAGGAAGTGGAAGTGCTGGTACTGGACGTGGACAACCGCGGCCGTATCAAGCTGTCCATCAAGGACGTAGCAGCAGCCAAGGCTTCGGGCGTTTAATCACCCGCAGGCTTCACGCTGAAAAAAGGACTCCTCGGAGTCCTTTTTTTATGGGCGCGAGAAAATGAAGCAGAATCAGCTGTTTAGCGCCGCCCAAAAGCCGCAACTTGCATGCAGGCACGATGAGCTTCATGCAAGTTGCACGATTTCGAAAATTTAAGTTTTTCATAAGTCATTGTTTAATAAGGGATTTAATCTGTTCAGCCAGTTGGCACACTGTCTGCAATATCCCTGGTAGCGCTGCAGCATGAAGGTTTACGCCTGCAGACTTTTAATAAAACAGGAGTTACTCGTATGAAGAAGTTCGCTCTCGCTACTGCTACCGCTCTGACCCTGGCCATGGGTGCTAACGTAGCCTTTGCTCAGACTTCCCAAGCCCCTATGACTTTGGCGGCGGGTGAAGCGACCAAGGCTAAGGAAAGCGTTTCGGATACTTGGATCACCACTAAAGTCAAAGCTGACCTGCTGACCGAAAAAGGCATTCCAGGTTCGGACATCAAGGTTGAGACCAACAAAGGTGTGGTTTCCCTGTCCTCCGACGTCGCTATCTCGGATTCGCAGAAAGCCACTGCTGTAGCCATCACCAAGAAAATCAAAGGTGTGACTGCGGTTTCTGCTGACGGCCTGCTGGCTGGCGGTGCTACCAAAGCTGACGGCATCGACAAAACCAAAGGCGCTGCCCACGACGCTAAAGAGACCACCAGCGATACCTGGATCACTACCAAAGTGAAGGCTGACCTGGTAACTGAAAAAGGCATTCCTGGCACCGACATCAAGGTTGAAACCAACAAAGGTGTTGTATCCCTGTCGTCGCCTACCGCTGTGACCGCTTCGCAGAAAGAAACGGCTGTAGCGATCACCAAGAAAATCAAAGGCGTTAAAGCTGTATCGGCCGACGGCCTGAAAGCAGAGTAACGCTGACGTTTCGTTTGAACTGAATAGCGGCGGCTTAGGGTGAGTTAGATATCCACCTGACGCACCTCTGGAGTTCATGCGACCGGCCACACGGATGTGGTCATTACAGGCCCCGGCACTTGTGTCGGGGCCTGTTCTATTTCAGGCTGAAACAGAATGATCAGACCAAAAAAATGTGGGAGCTGGCTTGCCTGCGATGCTGGCACCTCGGTCATTCAGTTGCACCGAGGTAACAGCATCGCAGGCTAGCCAGCTCCCACATCAGGATGGGTGGTGCTTAGAAGTTACTCAGCATCCAGGTGCATTGGAGTGATCACCCGACCATCTTTCTCGGCCTGCCCCAGCTGCGCATCGATGAAGTACACGCGGTCATCTTCCAACTGGCCCTTGTCCACCAGGTAATCCTTGATCGTGCTGGCTCGGTCCTGCCCCAACTGGCGCAGTAGCACGTCACTGCCACTCCAAAACTTGATCACACCGTCCTTGAGCTTCGCCGAGCGCTCATCGCTGCCCAGGTCTTTCCATTCGGCCGGGGGTTGCTGTTTGAGGCGGGTGCGGTAGATGCCTTCCAGCAATGGTGCTTTTTCCTTCTCGGGCACCTCAAGCAACGAGGCCTGAGCCGGGACTTTGTCGCCACGGCGCTGGAGGATCTTGTAATAGTTGTATTGGTATTCACGTTCCAGTCGCTGTGCGGCCAGGAACGGCCCGTCGCTGCTGGCGGCGGCTGTGCCTTCAATTTCCAGGCGCAGGGCTGGACGCTCTTTCAGCGCCTTGGCCAGGGTGTTCAGGGCACCTTCGGCGTCTTTGTTCAGTTCACTGGAGCCTGCGGCGAACGATACATTGCCCAAGTCTTCAGAGCCACCACCAGTGACCAGCCCGCCAATGAACTTGAAGGGCGCGGTTGCCGCACGCACCACGAGGTTGCGCAGGGTCTGCCACACAATCGGCATCACGCTGAATTGCGGGTTGTTCAGGTCGCCGCTTACCGGCAGTTCGATGGAGATCTTGCCGTCGGAGTCCTTGAGCAGGGCGACAGCCAGGCGAATCGGTAAATCGACGGCATCAGAGCTGTCGACTTTTTCACCCAACTGCAGTTGCTCGACCACCACTTTGTTTTCAGCCTTCAACTGGCCTTTGGTGATCACGTAGTGCAGATCGAGATTCAGGCGGCCCTTGCGGATGCGGAAGCCTGCGAATTTACCTGAGTAAGGTGTCAGGTTGGTCAGCTCGACACGCTTGAAGCTGGTGGCGATGTCCAGCGCGGCCATCGGGTCAAACGGGTTCACGCTGCCTTTGATCGTCACTGGCGCGTAACGGTCCACCTTGCCCTTGATATCGACGCTGGCCGGTTTGGCCTGGCGACTGTCGATGGTGCCAATCTGGCCGTTGAGCTGTTGAATCGCGGTGGCAAAGTTGGGGGTGAGGCTGAAGTCGGCAAAGTTGGCCGAACCGTCGTTGATCGCGATCTGCCCGATATGAATGCCCAGGGGCTTTTCGTTGCTGGCGGCAGGTTTGGCTGCCGACTTGCTGCCGCTGTCGGCCGGCTGCGGAATCAGCAGGTCGTCGATGTTGGTGGTGCGATCTTCGTTGATCATGAACCGCGCATACGGCTGCAACAGGTTGACCTTGTCGATCGACAGGCTTTGGCCGTGCTGGTAGTTCAGGCCTTCCAACACCAGGCGCTGCCACTTGAGGAAGTCGCGGGTCTTGAGGGTGTCCAGGGTATGCAACTGGTCAACCTGGGCGCGGCCGGTGATCTGAAGGGCAAGTGGCTCGGTGCTTTTGAGGTTTACGTCCAGGTTGCTGCCGAGCATGCCGCTGCGCAATTCCAGGCGGATAAACGGGCTGATATAGGCCTGGGCGACCCGCAGGTCGATGTCCTGGGTGTTCACTTTCAGCTTGGCGCTGACCGGGTTGAGGTTAACTTCGCCGGTTGCCTGGATCTTGCCTTGCTTGCCCAGGCCGGTGTCGACCTTCAAGGCGAAGGGGCTCTGGTTGAGGCTGTCGAAGTTCTGTACGTCGACATTCAACGGGCCCAGTTCCAGCGCGACCGCTGGTTTAGCCTGGCGGTCGGCCAGGTGCACCTGATAGTTACGCAGTTGCACATCCTTGAGCAGCACTTGCCACGGTTTGCTCGGGGCCGCCGGTTGCGCCGACGGCGCGTCGGCAGCGGTTGGTTCCGGTGCCTTGGCCGGTTTGCTCGGTTGGCTGGCGAACAGCTTCTGCCAGTCCAATTGACCATCGGCCTCACGGGCGGCCCAGGTTTCCAGCTTGTTGCTGCGGATCTTGCCGACAATGACCTGCTGCTTGGCCAGGTCTACCGTGGTTTCGCTGACGTCCAGGCGCTCCAGGCGCGCCAGTGGCCGGCCATCGGGGGCCTTTATAGCAAAGGGGGCGATGCTGGCGGCGGTGTTGGTCAGGTTCAGCTCGGTTTCTTTGGCCAGGCTGAATTTGTAGTCAGTGCTGAAGTTGAGCACCCCGTCTTCCAGCACCAGTGGCAGGGCGTCACGTACATACGGCCACCAGGCTTTCATCTTGCCGTCGGTCACCTTCAAGGTGCCTTCGGAGGTGATCGGTACCAGGCTGAAGTTGCCTTTCCAGTCGATCTGGCCACCTTCGGGGCCGGCGGCGACCAGCGTCATGTCGGCATTGTCGTCAGGCAAGGTGCTCAGGTTTTTCAGCTCGAAGTCGAGTTCGTCGTAGAGGAATTCGATGGGCTCGCTGGGGCGTAGGTCCTGGAAGTGCAGGTTACCGCCCGCCAGCTTGATGCTGTCGATACGCAGTGGGAACGGCTTGGCATCGGGATCGGCCGGGGTTGGCTCGCTCGGTGGCAGTTTGAACAACTGCGCCAGGTTCAGTTGGCCGGACTTGTCGAACAGCAGTTCGGTCTTGGGCTTGTCCAGTTGCACATCGGCCAGGTGCAGGGCGCGGGTCCAGAGGCTGTCGATCTGCAGGTTGGCGTAGAGGCGTTCGAAACCTACTTGCTCTTTGCCTGGCTCACCGATCTTCAGGCCCCACAGCGTCAGTTCCAGGCTGAAGGGGTTGAGTTCGATGCGCTCGATTCGCGACGGCACCGTGGCGTAATTGGCCAACTGTTGGTTGGCAATGCGAAGGGCGATGCCGGGTAATATCAGAAAGCCCAGCAAGCTGTACAAAGCAAGGGCGGTCAACAAGGCGCCTACGGCGCGGATCAATCCTTTGGGCATGGGTGAACGCCATCTATGTCGAACGGGAGTGCCTTGGAGTATGGCACGGGAATTCGGTTCCGAAGAACCGTGGGCGCTGGGAAACTTCCTACAAATGCAGGATCAGCGTCTTCAGCGGAGGCTGTTGGTCCCTGGAGGGAAAGTCGCCTCCAGGTGTCATAACCTGCCATTCGCGCACCGGGCGCCCGGCCTTTTCTGCACAACGCAGCACCTGCTCACGCCAGTCCTCCATGCTGACTTTTGCCAGGTTGTTGCAGCAAATCAGCACGCCATTGTCGGCGGTGGCCAGCAGTGCGGGTTTGAGCAGGCTTTGATAGTCGCGCAACAAATCGACCGTGCCGAAGGCGCTCTTGGCCCAGGCGGGAGGATCGAGCAGTACCAGGTCGTACTGGCGTTGCTCCAGGCGCGGATAGCTCGGCAGCTTCTGCCCGCGCCGCTGGGTGATGGGCAGGCCCGCCAGTTGGCGAATGGCCGGGAAGTAATCGGATTGTACAAACTCCATGCTCGGCAACTGCGGGTTGAGCTGGCCGTTTTCACGCCCCACTGCCAGGTTGCCCTCGGCAAAGTCCAGGTTGCACACCTCGCGTGCGCCGCCCGCTGCCGCGCTCAAACCTACACCGCAGGTATAGGCGAACAGGTTCAGCACGCTTTTGCCGGCGCTGTGGTCCTTGACCCAGCCCCGGGTGTTGCGCAGGTCGAGGAACAGCAGTGGGTCTTGCCCGGCGTGGCGCCCACGCACACGGTAATTGAGGCCCCACTCGTGGCCGACCAGGTCTTCCAAGGCGCCAGGCTCCGCGCGGTACACCGTGTCTTCGCGGTCGATGCGCGAGTTGCCGCGGGCACGGTCGTTGTACACCAGCAACAATTCCAGGCCCATGTATTGGTTGATCAGTTGGTGCAGGTCCAGCAGGTCTGCAGTTTCCAGGGACTGGTGGAAGCTTTGTACCAGCAATTGCGGGCCGTAGCGGTCGATGGTCAAGCCGCCGGCGCCTTCCTGGCTGCCGTGAAACAGCCGATAGCAGTCCGTACCCTGGGCGTGCAGTGTGTTGATCAGGTCTTGGCGGTGATCGAGGGCGGCGCGCAGCGCCTGATTCAAGGGAGTCATGGAGCGCGCCTTGCTGGTAGATGAATAAGAAAAATGGGGGGCGAAGTTTAACAGCTAACCCCGGCCTGCACAGGCCGGGGATAATCCTGGCGCTATCGGTTGAGGCGTTTGTCGATCAAACCGTCCACCACGCTGGGGTCTGCCAGGGTCGAGGTGTCGCCCAGGCTGTCCAGTTCGTTACAGGCGATTTTGCGCAAGATGCGCCGCATGATCTTGCCGGAGCGGGTTTTCGGCAGGGCAGGGGCCCATTGGATCAATTCCGGTTTGGCGAAGCTGCCAATCTCCTTGCTGACCAATTCCAACAGGTGCTTTTTCAACGCGTCGCTGGGTTCGACGCCATTCATGGGGGTGACAAAAGCGTAGATACCCTGGCCCTTGACGTCGTGGGGGTAGCCCACCACGGCGGCTTCGGCGACCTGATCATGCAGCACCAGGGCGCTCTCCACTTCAGCGGTGCCGATGCGATGGCCCGAGACGTTGATCACATCGTCGATCCGCCCGGTGATCCAGTAGTCGCCGTCTTCATCGCGCCGTGCGCCATCCCCGGTGAAGTAGTAGCCGGGGTAGGGCTTGAAGTAGGTGTCGATCATGCGCTGCGGGTCGCCGTAGACGCTGCGAATCTGCCCCGGCCAGCTTGATCTGATGGCGAGTACACCACTGCCGGCGCCACTGATTTCCTTGCCCTGTTCATCGAGCAACACTGGTTGTACGCCGAACATGGGCTGTGTCGCGCAGCCCGGTTTGATGCGCTGGGCGCTGACCAGCGGGCTGAGCATGATGCCGCCGGTTTCGGTCTGCCACCAGGTATCGACAATCGGGCAGCGCTGTTCGCCGACGGCGTTGAAATACCAGTCCCAGGCTTCCGGGTTGATCGGCTCGCCCACGCTGCCCAGCAGGCGCAGGCTGGCGCGGGATGTGCTCTGCAGCGGGCCGTGTCCTTCACGCATCAGTGCGCGCAGGGCGGTGGGCGCGGTATAGAAAATATTCACCTGATGTTTATCGATGACCTGCCAGAAGCGCGAACTGTCCGGATAACTCGGCACGCCTTCGAACATCAGCGAGGTGGCGCCATTGGCCAGCGGACCGTAGACGATATAGCTGTGGCCGGTGACCCAGCCCACGTCGGCGGTGCACCAGAACACTTCGCCTTCCTGGTAATCGAGCACGTACTTGAAGGTCATCGCCGCTTGCAGCAGGTAGCCAGCGGTGGTGTGCAACACGCCTTTGGGTTTGCCGGTGCTGCCGGAGGTATAGAGGATGAACAGCGGGTCTTCAGCGTCCATCGGCTCGGGTGGGCAGTTGTCGCTGGCGGCGTCCAGGGCAGCTTGGTACTTGAGGTCGCGGCCCTCGTGCCAATTCACGCTCGCCCCGGTGCGCTCCACTACCAGTACCGTGCTGACGTTCGGACAACTGGCCAGGGCTTTGTCGACGTTATGTTTCAACGCCACGGGCTTGCCACCGCGTACGCCCTCGTCGGCGGTGATCACGGTGCGGCAATCAGCGTCGAGGATGCGGTCGCGCAGGGCGTCAGGAGAGAAACCACCAAACACCACCGAGTGCACTGCGCCAATTCGCGTGCAGGCCAGCATGGCGTAGGCCGCCTCGGGGATCATCGGCATGTAGATGCACACCCGATCACCTTTGTTCACGCCGCGGCTTTTCAACACATTGGCCAGACGGCTGACGTTTTGGTGCAGTTGACGGTAAGTAATCGTGCAGGATTTTGACGGATCGTCGCCTTCCCAGATGAAGGCCGGCTGATCGGCGCGTTGCGCCAGGTGGCGGTCGATGCAGTTATAGCTGACGTTCAACTGACCGCCGGCAAACCATTGGGCGGCACCGGTGTGGATGTCTGACTGCTGGACGCTGTGCCAAGGTTTTATCCAGTCGAGAAAGCCCTTGGCCTGTTCGGCCCAGAAGGTGTCTGGCTGGTCGATGGATTGGCGATAGAGGCGCTGGTAGTCCTCTTGACTGAGCTGCGCAGCCCGGCGGACGGCATCGGCGGTGGGAAAGGTGCTGATATCGAACATGAGCGCTCCTTATTCTTGTTTTGCGACAAGTCATAAAGATGCACCCTGGGACGGGAGGGTTCAAGGCCAGCGTCCAAACGGACGTTGACCTTGAATGAACGGCTTCAGCCGCGGTGACGACCGCGGAAGTAGTTGATCAGGCCCTGGGTCGACGCATCTTCGGCCAAGGTTTCTTCGGCGCCGGTCAGGCGGTTGTACACGCCTTTGCCCAGCTCCTTGCCCAGTTCAACGCCCCATTGGTCGAAGGCGTTGATGCCCCACACCACGCTCTGCACGAACACCTTGTGTTCATACATAGCCACCAGTGCGCCAAGGCGACGCGGGCTGATGCGCTCGACCACCAGGGTGTTGCTCGGACGGTTACCCGGGATCACCTTGTGCGGTGCCAGCTTCTGTACTTCGGCTTCCGGCAGGCCCTTCTCACGCAGCTCGGTTTCGGCCTCGCTGCGGGTCTTGCCGAGCATCAGCGCCTGGCTCTGGGACAGGCAGTTGGCGTACAGCCACTGATGGTGGTCGGACACAGGGTTGAAACTGACGATCGGCACGATGAAGTCGGCCGGGATCAATTGAGTCCCTTGGTGCAGCAACTGGTGGTAAGCGTGCTGGCCGTTGCAGCCTACGCCGCCCCAGATCACCGGGCCGGTATCGGTGGACACTGGCGTACCGTCCTGGCGCACGCTCTTGCCATTGGATTCCATGTCCAACTGCTGCAAATGCTTGGTGATGTTACGCAGGTAATGGTCGTACGGCAGGATCGCATGGCTCTGCGCACCCCAGAAGTTGCCGTACCACACCCCCAGCAAGCCCAGCAGCACGGGCATGTTGGCTTCGAACGGCGCGTTCAGGAAGTGCTGGTCCATGGTGTAGGCACCCGACAGCAGTTCCTTGAAGTTGGACATGCCGATAGCCAGGGCAATTGGCAAGCCGATGGCAGACCACAGCGAGTAGCGCCCACCGACCCAGTCCCACATTGGGAAGATGTTTTCTTCGCGAATACCGAAAGCCACGGCCGCGGCATTGTTGCTCGAGACGGCGATGAAGTGGCGATACAGCTCGGCTTCCGAGCCCCCCTGGGCCAGGTACCAGGCGCGGGCGGCCTGGGCGTTTTTCAGGGTTTCCAGGGTGTTGAAGGATTTGGACGAGACGATAAACAGCGTGGTCTCGGCGCGCAGCTTCATGGTCAGTTCGTGGAACTCGCTGCCGTCGATGTTCGCCAGGTAGTGGCAACGCACGCCTTTATGGGCGTAGGACAGCAAGGCCTCCGAGACCAGTTCCGGGCCGAGGAATGAGCCACCGATACCGATGTTCACCACGTCGGTGATCGGCTTCTCGGTGTAGCCGCGCCACAGGCCGTCGTGGATACGGCCGACCAGGTCAGTGATCTGGTTCAGCACCTTGTGCACGTCCGGCATGATGTTCACGCCGTTGACCGACAGCTTGTCGCCCACCGGGCGGCGCAGGGCGGTGTGCAGGGCAGGGCGGCCCTCGGAGGAGTTGACCGGTTCGCCAGCGTACTGCGCGTCGATCGCCGCCTTGAGATTGACTTCCTTGGCCAGGCCCACCAACAGGTCGCGGGTTTCGCTGGTGATCAGGTTTTTCGAGTAATCGAGGAAAAGTCCGCAGCTGCTCAAGGTGAACTGGGAAAAACGCTGAGGATCGGCATTGAACGCCTCGCGCATGCTGAAATCCTGCATGGCTTGGCGATGTTGAACAAGCGCTTGCCAGGCGGGCAGCGCGGTAACGTCATGAGGGGTGCGGTAGTACGCCATCGCTGCGGGTTTCCTTTTATTACGGGGACTGCCTTTAGGACACTTCAAAGCCCGGAACATCCAGTCTTATCGCAAGGATTGGGTTCCAGACAGCGCTAACCATAGCGCAGGGCAGTTACATTAAACCTAGCGTGTGGATATGTCTTGGCTTTGTCTGCGCTGTGGCCGGTACTTTTTTATACCGGCACAGCCGTCGGGGCAACAGGTTGAGGGTAAAGCGGGGGTCAGGCGAGGTTCAGGTGCAGGTTATCGATGAGGCGTGTTGCCCCCAGATAAGCGGCGACCAGGATCACCACATCACGATCTTCAGCCGTGGCCGGGCGCAGATGTACGCCTTGGCGCACTTCCAGGTAGTCCATGCGCAGCCCCGCGGCTTCAATCTGCTGGATGTGCTCGGCGCGAAGCCTGGCAAAATCGTGATCGCCGCTTTTGATGGCCGTGGCGATCTGGCTGAGCGCGCGGTACAGCACTGGCGCGACCGCCCGTTGCTCATCGGTGAGGTAACCGTTGCGTGATGACAGCGCGAGGCCGTCCTCGGCGCGCACGGTGGGCTCGCCGATGATCTGGATCGGCATGTTCAGGTCGCGGACCATGGCGCGGATCACCGCCAACTGCTGGTAGTCCTTCTGGCCAAATACGGCCATGTCCGGCTGGACCATGTTGAACAGCTTGCTGACCACCGTGGCCACCCCTTCAAAGTGCCCTGGGCGGCTGGCGCCGCACAAGCCTTCGGACAGCTGAGGCACGCTGACGCGGGTCTGGCCGTTCATGCCGTCGGGGTACATTTCCTCGACCGTGGGCGCGAACAGCAGGTTGCAGCCGGCCTGCAGGAGTTTTTCCTGATCGGCGGCCAACGTGCGCGGGTATTTGTCCAGGTCTTCGCCAGCACCGAATTGCAGCGGGTTGACGAAAATGCTCGCCACCACGAAATCCGCTTGCTGCGCGGCCTTGGTCACCAGGGTGGCGTGGCCGCTGTGCAGGTTGCCCATGGTGGGTACAAAGCCGATGCGCTTGCCGGCGCTACGGGCGTGGGTTACGGCAGCCCGCAGTTCGCGGACGGTTTTAACGGTGTTCATGCCGAGAATCCGTGTTCAACGCCTGGGAACGTCACGTTTTTGACTTCGCTGACGTAGGCGCTCAGGGCGGCGTGGATGCTGTCCTGGCCAGCCATGAAGTTCTTCACGAACTTGGGCACGTGGCCGGTGATCGACAGGCCGAGCATGTCGTGCAGGACCAGCACCTGGCCGTCGGTGGCGGAACCGGCGCCAATCCCGATCACGGGCACTTTGACGGCCTGGGTGATTTCGGCAGCCAGTTCGCTAGGCACGCACTCCAGCAGAATCATCGCTGCACCGGCCTGTTCCAGGGCGATGGCATCGGCGCGCATCTGGCGGGCCTGGGCTTCATTGCGGCCCTGAACCTTGTAGCCACCGAGGATATTCACCGACTGCGGTGTCAGGCCCATGTGCGCGCACACTGGCACGCCGCGCTCGGCCAGCAGCCGGATCGACTCGGCCAGCCACACGGCACCTTCGACTTTGATCATGTGCGCGCCGGCCTGCATCAGCTTGCCGGCGTTCAGGAAGGTTTGCTCAAGGGTGGCGTAACCCATGAACGGCAGGTCCGCGATAATAAAGGCGCCATCGTTGCCACGCTTGACGCTGGCGGTGTGGTAGGCGAGTTCATCGGTGGTCACAGGCAGCGTGCTGTCATTCCCTTGAAGAACCATGCCCAAGGAGTCGCCCACCAGCAGCACTTCGACTCCAGCCTGGCAGCTGGCGTGGGCGAAAGTGGCGTCATAGCAGGTCAGCATGGTGATTTTTTCACCTTTGAGCTTGAGGCTCTGCAAGGTGGTCAGGGTAATGTCTGGCATGAAAGGGTCCTCGTTCAGGCGCTTGGAAACAGCGAGTAACGCGCGTGAGTCTTCGTTTATACAGGCGCACTGTCTTGAAAGCAGTGCTTATAAGGCCTGGATTGCGCCCTGTCGCGCCGGGTTGGCGGCAGCGGGACGCCTATAGTCGTGAGGAGGACACGGGAAGTCAATTGGATGTGTTACCGCATTGTTACGATGGCGGTGTTACCGCTGTTACTGACGCGATTGTAGGAGCGAGCTTGCTCGCGAAGAAACCATAGGCGCCGCGTTTAGTCAGGCTGAGCGCGTTATCGTTGGTGATTTTCGCGAGCAAGCTCGCTCCTACAGAGGTAGGCGTTCCAGGCCGACGAACGGGCAGGCGGTGAGCAGGTCGCTCAAACGCTGGCCGTCAGGTAGCTGCAGGTCGGCGGGCGCCAACTCAGCCAACGGATACAGCACAAACGCGCGCAGATGCATCTGGTAATGCGGCACCTTGAGGCGCGGCTCGTCGATCAGGCGATCACCGAACAGCAGGATATCCAGGTCCAAGGTGCGCGGGCCCCAGCGTTCCAGGCGTTCGCGGCCCTGATCGTTCTCGATGGCTTGCAGCGCATCAAGCAGGTCCAATGGCGCCAGGCGACTGTCCAGCGCCGCAACGGCGTTGGTGTAGCGCGGTTGGCCTGGCAGCAGTGAATCGCTTTGATAGAAGGCGGACACCCCGGCGAGGTGGGTGCCAGGCAGTTGCGCCAGCGCCTCGATCGCGCTGCGCAATTGTTGTTGCGGGGCAGCCAGGTTGCTGCCCATGCCGATGTAGATACGTTCCACGTTTATTCGCCCGCAGCGCCCGAGGCATCGGCACTGCTGCGTTTACGCTTGGTGCCGCTACGGCGACGCTTTTTCGGCCCTTCGCCGGCGCTATCGCCTTTGCTGCCCAGCTCACGAATCATTTCGCGGCGCTGGCTGTCATTGGCGTCCTGATAATCGGTCCACCATTCGCCCAGGCCATCGGTCTGCTCGCCCGCGCTTTCACGTAGCAGCAGGAAGTCGTAGCCGGCACGGAAACGCGGGTTGTCCAGCAACAGATCGGCGCGCTTGCCGCTGCGGCGTGGCAGGCGCTCCTGCATGTCCCAGATTTCGCGGATCGGCATGGTGAAACGTTTAGGGATGGCGATGCGTTGGCACTGTTCGGCGATCAGCTCGTGAGCCGCTTCCTGCATGGCCGGGATCGGCGGCATGCCACGGTCCTGCAGGCGCAGTACGCGTTTGGGCAGGGCCGGCCACAACAAGGCGGCAAACAGGAATGCCGGGGTCACTGGTTTGTTCTGCTTGATGCGCAGGTCGGTGTTGATCAAGGCTTCGCTGATCAAGGTGTGGGTGTACGTCGGGTTGTACTCCAAGGCCTCGGCGCTGGCCGGGAACAGGGGGTCGAACAACTGCAAGTCCACCAGCATTTCAAAGGTGTCGGCGGCGTAGCCCGAAAGGAACAGCTTGAGTACTTCCTCAAACAGGCGTGCCGAGGGGATTTCCCGCAGCATCGGCGCCAGTTCGCGAATCGGCGCGGCGGTGTGTTTTTCGATGCCGAAGTTGAGCTTGGCGGCGAATCGCACGGCACGCAGCATGCGCACCGGGTCTTCCTGATAGCGCTGCGTAGGATCGCCGATCAGCCGGATCAGGTTGTTGCGAATGTCGTGTACGCCGTTGGCGTAATCGAGGATGCGCTCGCTGACCGGGTCGTAATACAAGGCGTTGATGGTGAAGTCGCGACGTTGCGCGTCCTCTTCCAGGGTGCCATACACGTTATCGCGCAGGATGCGCCCGCTCTCGTTGCGGGAAGACTGGTTAGTGTCCTCCTCTTCATCGTTTTGCGGGTGACCGGCGCGGAACGTTGCGACCTCGATGATTTCGCGACCAAAGTGGATATGCACCAGCTTGAAGCGCCGGCCGATGATTCGTGCATTACGAAACTCGGCGCGCACTTGTTCAGGCGTGGCGCTGGTGGCGACGTCGAAATCCTTGGGCGTGATGTTGAGCAGCATGTCGCGTACGCAACCACCCACCAGGTAGGCCTGGTAGCCGGCGTTCTGCAAACGTTCGACGATGTTCACTGCATAACGGCTGAATTGAGCGCGCTGCAGCGAATGCTGGCTGCTATTGAGCACTTCAGGCGTGCTGCGTTTGTGTTGCGTTCGACGCAAGGGAGAACGGAATGACTGGAACAACTTCTTCAGCATGGGATGCACTGTTTGAAGGAATGTTCGGCCATAACGAAGAATGACCGCATGATGGGCGGGGATTCTAGCATTTAGTCAGGGGATGGTGTAGGAACAAGCTAAAGGCATTGCGCCATAAGCGTTTGAAGGTCAAATCCCGGAAACTACAAGGGGAGCCGAAGCTCCCCCAGAAGTAGTTGCGTGCTCTATTTTTATTATTGATGTCGGGCTTCTTGTTTTTGTTGATCGCCCTCGCCACGAAGCTTCCTTCATGACACTCCCAATCGGGAGCCAAGAGCAAACGGATTGCTTTGGTCGCTGTGTTGCTGATCTACGATCCAACCAGTTCAGGCTCTGCCTTAGGGCAGTTTTTGTTGTTCTCGGCCTGGTTGCGGGGCAAGCCCCAAATGCAACGCCTCTCCAAAAGAATCAGTTAGCTGCGCCTCCGCCGTGTTGTTTTTGTTATGCGTGAGTCGATTCGTCTTATTTTTATTGTCTTGTACAAAGCTTGTTATTGTTTTTGTACTAAGCATATAGCAGGGTGCGTGCCAACTTTTGCGCCGTCCAGCAAAACCGGGGGTTTGGGCTGGTTTCGCCAGATTGAGGGCCAAAAAAAAGCCGGGGCTTCGTTACCGTAAGCCCCGGCTTTTGTTACGTGAAAATTCAGCGGTAACAGTTTTTTCACATCAGCAGGTGTTACCTGTGGGGCTGCACCCTCAGCTTTCGCTGGCCACCCCGGTCTTGCGCCGCGGAATGCCCAGGCGCTGACGCCGTTCCCACAGGCATTTGCGACTCACGCCCAGCTTGCGTGCCAGCTCTGTCTCGGTCATATGGTCCTGATGCTCGAGCACGAAGTGCTGGAAGTAGTCTTCCAGTGACAAATCTTCCGTCGGTTCATGGCTGGTATTGCTACCGCTGCCCTGCTGCGGGGACAGGCCAATGAAGTCGTCGTCATCCAGGTCGCTGAGCTCAATGTCGATGCCCAGCAACTCGGCGGAAATCTCCGGGCTCTCCGACAGAATCACGGCGCGCTCGACGGCGTTCTCCAGCTCGCGCACGTTCCCTGGCCACGAGTAGTGACGGATCGCCTGTTCGGCGTCCGCGGCAAACTTCAGGTCGGTGCGGTCAATGCGTGCGCCTTGACGCAACAGGAACGCGTTGGCGATTTCGTTGACGTCGGCGCCACGCTCGCGCAGGGCCGGCAGTTTGAGCGCGATGACATGCAGGCGGTAATACAAGTCCTCACGAAACTGGCCGATCTTGGCCAGGCTCTTGAGGTCACGGTGTGTCGCCGCGATCAATCGAACATCGACCTTCTGCGATTGCACCGAGCCGACCCGGCGAATTTCGCCTTCCTGCAGCACGCGCAGCAAACGCGCCTGGGCTTCCAGGGGCAACTCGCCAATTTCATCGAGGAACAAGGTGCCGCCGTCCGCGGCCTCCACCAGGCCCGCACGCCCGGCGCTGGCGCCGGTGAATGCACCTTTCTCGTGGCCGAACAGCTCGGATTCGATCAGGGATTCGGGGATCGCCGCGCAGTTCACCGAGATCATCGGCGCCTTGGCGCGCTTGGACAGGTTGTGCAGGGCGCGGGCCACCAGTTCTTTGCCGGTGCCCGATTCGCCCTGGATCAATACATTGGAGTCGGTCGGCGCCACCTTGCGGATCTTGCTGTACAAGTCCTGCATCGGAGGGCAGGAGCCGATGATGCCGATCTCGCCATTGCTGTTGCTGGCGCCTGGTTTTTCGGCGCCGCTGGTCTTGCCGGTGGGGCGTGGCTCGGCAGGCGCACTGCTGGCCGACACACGGTCACGCAGGATGCGGGCCACGGCCTGGAGCATCTCGTCGTGGTCGAAAGGCTTGGCGATGTAATCCACCGCGCCCATCTTCATCGAGTCCACCGCCGAGCGCAGGCTGGCGTAGCTGGTCATGATCAGCACCGGGGTGCCCTGGCCCAGCTTGATCAGCTCGGTGCCCGGGGCGCCTGGCAGGCGCAGGTCACTGACAATCAGGTCGAACGTGGGAATGCTGAATCGCTCTTGGGCTTCCTGCACCGAGCCGGCTTCGCTGACCTGGTACTGATTACGTTCAAGCAGGCGACGCAAGGCAGAGCGGATAATGGTTTCGTCTTCGACGATCAAAATGTGCGGCATTGATTCAATTCTCTCGACGGTCTCAGTTCACAGCGGACGTCGCTTCGACATGACGCGGCAAGGTCACCCGGATACGGGTGCCGCGTTGGCTTTGTGTGTCAGCCGGGCTGTCGATGGTGATTTGTCCATAATGCTCTTCAACGATGGAATAGACCAGTGCAAGGCCCAGACCGGTACCTTCACCGGGGTCCTTGGTGGTGAAGAAGGGTTCGAACAATCGGTCCATGATGTTCTGTGGAATGCCGCTGCCTTCGTCTTCCACGATCAGGTCGACCGTGTGCTCGAAAGCCTCGCTCTTGACGCGTACAGCACTGCCGGCCGGCGACGCGTCGCGGGCGTTGGACAGCAGGTTGATCAGCACCTGGGCCAGGCGTTGTGAGTCGCCATCGACCCAATGCTCCGGATCGCACAGGTTAAAGAACTGTACTTCGAAATTGCGCCGGTTCAAGGCCAACAGCCCAATGGCATCCTGGGCCACTTCGGCCAGGCACACCGCTTCGTCCTGATTCTGATGGGCGCCGGAGTGGGCAAAGCTCATCAACGACTGGACGATGCGTGAAACCCGCTTGGTCTGTTCAAGGATTTGCCCGCTGATTTCGGTGATTTCCCCGTCTTCTTCACGCTCTTCCCGCAGGTTTTGCGCCAGGCAGGCGATACCGGTGATCGGGTTACCGATTTCATGAGCAACGCCGGCCGCCAGGCGCCCAATGCTGGCCAGGCGTTCGGAGTGCACCAGCTTGTCTTCGAGCATCTGTGTATCTGTCAAGTCTTCTACCAGCAGCACCAGGCCGCTGTTACCCGGCGCCAGAGGTTCGTCGATGGCCGCTTTGTGCAAGTTGAGCCAGCGGGTCTGGCCGTCGAGGGCCAAGTGCTGTTTGTGCAAGTGCTCGTCTGGCAGGTTGATGAAACCCTGCAGCAGCTCTTTCCAGGGATCGCCCAGGGTATTGAGGCGCGAACCCACCACCCGCTGGGCGGCGATGCCGGTGAGCTCTTCCATGGCCTTGTTCCACATCAGGATTTCCTGGTCCTTGGCCAGGGAACACACGCCCATCGGCAGTTCCTGCAGGGTCTGGCGGTGGTAACGGCGCAGGGCATCGAGTTCGGCCGCCAGGCCCGTGAGGCGCGAGTGGTAATCCTCAAGCCGGCTTTCGATGAAGTGGATGTCTTCGGTGACGTAGTTTTCGCCACCGGCCTTGTAGGGCAAGAAGGTTTCCACCATGTCCTGGGACACGCTCGGCCCCATCAACCCAGACAGGTTGGCTTCGATACGGTCACGCAGGCGGCGCAGGGCATAGGGGCGGCGCTCGTCAAATGGCAGGTAGAGGTCGCGTAGCGCCTGTTCAACTTCCTTTTGTGCGGCCTTGGCACCCAGGGGCTTGGCCAGTTGTGTGGCGAACTCCTGGGGCGAGGCCGCATGCAGTTCGCGGCGTTGCGGGCGGCGCACGTTATCCACCGCACAGGCTTCGGCGGCGCTGGTTTCTTCGGCGCTGGCGTTGGTGAACAGCGAGATCAGGGTAAACATCAGTACGTTGGCGGCCAGCGAGGCGATGGCAGCCATGTGCCAACTGGTGTCGTCCAGCACGTAAATCATGTTCAGCAACGGGATATAGAAGCCCTGCAAGTTGCCGACCAGCGGTAGCAGCATGGTCACGGTCCACACCAGGATCCCGGCCAGCAGCCCGGCAATAAAGCCACGGCGATTGGCGGTCGGCCAGTACAGCACCGACAACACGCCCGGCAGGAACTGCAAGGTGGCGACAAACGCGACGATGCCGAGGTTGGCCAGGTCTTGCCCGGCGCCCAGCAGCAGATAAAACGCGTAGCCGGCCATGATGATCGCGACGATCAGCGCGCGTCGGGTCCATTTCAACCAACGGTAGATATTACCCTCGGCTGGCGGCTGGTACAGCGGCAGTACCAAGTGGTTGAGCGCCATGCCTGAGAGTGCCAGCGTGGTGACGATGATCAACCCGCTGGCGGCCGACAACCCCCCGACATAGGCCAGCAGCGCCAGAGCCGGGCTGTTGGCGGCAATACCGATGCCCAGGGTGAAATACTCAGGGTTGGTGGTGGCCCCCAGTTTCAGGCCGGCCCACAGGATCAGCGGCACCGCCAGGCTCATCAGCAACAGGAACAGCGGCAAGCCCCAGCTGGCGCTGACCAGCGAGCGCGGGTTGAGGTTCTCGGTGAAGGTCATGTGGTACATGTGCGGCATCACGATCGCCGAGGCGAAGAACACCAGCAGCAGCGTACGCCATGGTCCCTCCTGCAAGGGCGTATGCAAGGCGGCGAGGGCGGTCTGGTTTTGCAGCAGCCACAGTTCCAGCTGTTGCGGCCCGTCGAACACGCCGTAAAGCGCGTAAAGGCCGACGCCGCCGATGGCGATCAGCTTGATGACCGACTCAAAGGCAATCGCAAACACCAGGCCCTGGTGTTTCTCACGGGTGGCGATATGGCGAGAACCAAAGAAGATGGTGAACAAGGTGATCAGCGCGCAGAACGCCAGGGCAACCCGATGTTGCACGGGCTCGCGAGTCAGGATGCTGATGGAGTCGGCCACCGCCTGGATCTGCAGGGCCAGCAACGGCAGCACGCCGATCAACATGAAGATGGTGGTCAGCGCGCCGGCCCAGGTGCTGCGAAAGCGAAAGGCAAACAGGTCTGCCAGGGAGGACAGTTGGTAAGTCCGGGTGATTTTCAGGATCGGATACAGCAGTACCGGCGCCAGCAGGAACGCGCCGGACACCCCCAGGTAACTGGAGAGAAAGCCGTAGCCGTACTGATAGGCCAGCCCAACCGTGCCGTAGAACGCCCAGGCACTGGCGTAGACGCCCAGGGACAAGGTGTAGGTCAGCGGATGGCGAATGATCGCCCGCGGAATCATTCCGCGCTCACTGATCCAGGCCACGCCGAATAACGCAGCCAGGTAGGCGGCGCTGATCAGCAGCATCTGGGTGAGACTAAAGCTCATCGGCATCTTTTTGGCTCTGCAGGATGAAGGTCACGACGATCAGGATCAGCCATAGCAGATAAGGGCGATACCAGGCGCCCGTGGCGTCGATCCACCAATCCATGATGGCGGGGGAGAACAGGTAGATCCCGACGACCAGCAGCAGGACCAAACGATAGATGTACATGTTGGCCTCTGATTAAAAATCTGCCGCGATGTTAACGGATGATGGGCAACCTGCAAGCGCCTTCAACTCAATTGCGCTTCGGCCAGGGTCAGTGTGCGTGGGATGCGGGTGGCGTCCCAGTGTGCAATGCCCCAATCCAGCAGTTCTCGTGGGCTGGCGTACTGCAACTGCGCGTCGGGCTGTTGGCCAAGGGCACGCAGCGCTCTGAGCAGCAAAGGCGTGGCCTGGTCGGCTGTCAACGGTGGAGAGCGGTAGGACTTACCCAGCTTGTTGCCGTCTGGCTGCACGATCAGCGGCACGTGCAAGTAACGGGGTTGGCGCAGGCCGAGCAGTTCTTGCAAGTAAAGCTGGCGCGGCGTGGAGTCGAGCAGGTCGGCGCCGCGTACGATATCGGTTACACCTTGCCAGGCGTCGTCGAGCACCACCGCCAGTTGGTAGGCGTAGAGGCCATCGCGCCGACGAATGATGAAGTCGCCGGCATCGCGCCCCAGATGTTGCCGGAACTCGCCCTGGACGCGGTCGACAAAGTGATATTCCAACTCGGGCACGCGCAGGCGGATCGCGGCATCCTGCTGTTCGTGGCCGGCATTGCGGCACAAGCCTGGGTAAATCCCGTTGTAGGGCTCCAATTGCTTGCGCGAGCAGGTGCAGGCGTAGGCCAGGCCGTGGTTGAACAGGTCGTTGAGCACTTTAGCGTAGGCATCATGCCGCTCGCTCTGGCGAACCAGTTCGCCATCCCATTCAAAGCCGTAGCTTTCCAGCGCATGCAGGATCGCCGCCTGAGCGCCGGGCTCTTCACGGGGAGGGTCAAGGTCTTCCATGCGCATCAACCAACGGCCGTGGTGGGCGCGTGCATCGAGGTAGGAGGCGAGGGCGGCAACCAGGGAACCGAAGTGCAAATGGCCGCTGGGTGTGGGGGCGAAACGCCCAATATAGGTAGAGGCTGTCATGGCCCGGATACTACTGCATAACCGGTAAACGCCAGAAACAAAAATGGAGCGTTCGCACGCTCCATTCGTTCAGCTCGGCAAAGTTACTTGCCGACCTGTTTTTCCTTGATTTCAGCCAAGGTCTTGCAGTCTACGCACAGGTCCGCGGTTGGACGGGCTTCCAGTCGGCGAATACCGATTTCGACGCCGCAGGATTCACACCAGCCGTATTCTTCGTCTTTGATCAGTTGCAGGGTCTTGTCGATCTTCTTGATCAACTTGCGCTCGCGATCGCGGGCGCGCAGTTCGAGGGCGAACTCTTCTTCCTGGCTGGCGCGATCGGCCGGGTCAGGGAAGTTGGCCGCTTCATCCTTCATATGGTCAACCGTACGGTCGACTTCCTGCATCAAGTCCTGTTTCCACTTGTTGAGGATCTTGGTGAAGTGCTCGCGCATGGGCTCGCCCATGTACTCCTCGCCCTTTTTTTCGACATAGGGTTCGAAGCCGCCGAGGCCTTGAGTCTGCTGTTGCTTTGCTTGGGTGGACATGAATAGACCGCCTCTCACTCTTCTAATCCATTGCGCAGGATTGCAACGTCACCGACACCTGCCGGCCCTGCGGCTGCAAGCGGGCGAACTTACCAGATAGATTCAGGGTGCGCTACTCCCGGTTGTCGAGGCCCAAGGCAAAGGGGTTGTAAACCGCAGCAGCCCGCCATGACTGGGTATGTATCGCCTCGAATGTTGATTTTAGCTGTTTTACGAGCGCGCGCAGGGTGCACTTGCAGCCCCAATCAGGCAATAGAGCATGTTTTACCGTGAGGGTTCGGTAGAATCCAGATTTTGTCCTCACCGTCTAAGGAAGGCTAATGGCTCAGCCCTACAGTGCGCGTAGTCGCGCCATCGAACCTTTTCATGTCATGGCGTTACTGGCGCGTGCCAATGAGCTGCAGGCCGCCGGTCACGACGTGATCCACCTGGAAATCGGCGAGCCTGACTTCACCACCGCCGAACCGATCATCCAGGCCGGCCAAGCTGCGTTGGCAAGCGGTAAGACGCGCTACACCGCCGCCCGTGGCTTGCCGGAGTTGCGCGAAGCCATCAGTGGTTTCTACCAGCAACGCTACGGTTTGAGCATCGACCCGCAGCGCATCCTGGTCACCCCCGGTGGCTCCGGCGCGTTATTGCTGGCCAGCAGCTTGCTGGTGGATCCGGGTAAGCACTGGCTGCTGGCGGACCCAGGCTACCCCTGCAACCGACACTTCCTGCGCCTTGTGGAAGGCGCGGCGCAGTTGGTGCCGGTCGGCCCAGACGTACGCTACCAGTTGACCGCCGATCTGGTGGCCAGGCATTGGGACCAGGACAGTGTCGGTGCATTGGTGGCATCGCCCGCCAACCCCACCGGCACGATCCTCACCCGGGACGAGTTGGCTGGGCTGTCGGGCGCCATCAAGGCGCGCAACGGTCACCTAGTGGTCGACGAGATTTATCACGGACTCACCTACGGCACCGACGCCGCCAGCGTGCTGGAAGTCGATGATGACGCCTTTGTCCTGAATAGTTTTTCGAAGTATTTCGGCATGACCGGCTGGCGCCTCGGTTGGCTGGTGGCCCCCCCTGAAGCGGTGGGTGAACTGGAGAAATTGGCGCAAAACCTCTACATCAGTGCGCCAAGCATGGCCCAGCATGCCGCCTTGGCCTGTTTCACCCCGCAAACCCTGGAGATTCTGGAGCAGCGCCGTGCCGAATTTGGTCGCCGCCGTGACTTCCTGCTGCCGGCCCTGCGTGAGCTGGGGTTCGGTATCGCCGTGGAGCCCGAAGGTGCTTTTTATCTGTATGCCGATATCAGCGTGTTCGGCGGCGATGCCTTCGCGTTTTGCCGGCATTTCCTCGAAACCGAACATGTGGCCTTTACGCCCGGGTTGGATTTCGGTCGCTACCAGGCGGGGCACCATGTGCGTTTTGCCTACACGCAAAACCTTGATCGGCTGCAAGAAGCGGTGGAGCGGATTGCCCGTGGTTTGCGGAGTTGGCAAGGCTGATGCGTTTTAATCCTCCTCTTGAAGAAGGGCGGCTGATCCGCCGCTACAAGCGCTTTCTCACCGATATCGAAACCGTTACCGGCGAGTTACTCACCATTCACTGCCCTAACACCGGTTCGATGCTCAACTGCATGGTCGAAGGTGGCCAGGTCTGGTTCAGCCGTTCTACGGATCCCAAGCGCAAGCTGCCGGGCACGTGGGAAATTGCCGAAACGCCCCAGGGCCGGCTGGCGTGCGTCAACACCGCGCGTGCCAACCAGTTGGTGGAAGAAGCCTTGCTGGCCGGTGTGATCACTGAGCTCAACGGCTTTACTGCGTTGAAGCGTGAGGTGCCTTATGGCCAGGAGAAAAGCCGCATCGACTTTCGCCTGGATTACCCTCAGGGCGCTGCGTTTGTCGAGGTCAAAAGCGTCACCCTGGGCTTTGATGGCAGCTCAGTGGCGGCTTTCCCCGATGCGGTGACGCAGCGCGGTGCCAAGCACTTGCGTGAGCTGGCCCACCTGGCGCGCGACGGTATACGGGCGGTGCAGCTGTATTGCGTGAACCTGTCGGGGATCGACGCGGTGCGCCCGGCTGTGGAAATCGACGCTGGTTATGCGACGGCGCTACGTGAGGCCAAGGCCGCAGGTGTGGAGGTGCTGGCCTACGGCGTACGGGTCACGCCTCAGGAGATTTACGTCGAGCGTCGGCTGAAAGTGCTGCTGGGCGATTAGAGATCGACCCACAATCCTTGTTCGTCTTCACGGCCGGGCAGGGCAGTGAGGTGTTGGCCTGCGCAGGGCCCGGCGATGCACTCGCCGCTTTCAATCAGGAACAACGCGCCATGGGTGGCGCATTGGATCAGGCTGGCGCTGTCGTCGAGGAAGCGATCAGGTTGCCATTCCAGCGGGATACCACGATGGGGGCAGCGGTTGAGATAGAAGTACGCAATGCCGTCCCGACGCACCGCCAACAGCCTGTGGCCATCGATATCAAAACCGCGGCTGCTGTTGGGGGCGAGGTCGCCTGAGGTGCAGAGAAACTTCATTTCAATCCTTAAGTGCCTTGACGTTCAAATGCAAACAATTATCAAATGCCCGCTTCGCCCGTCAGCTGACTGGGTGCTCAATACGATGCCTGGCAGGGGTTATCTGTCACATCAATGAGTGCTTGAGTGGCCCTGCCCTAGGAAGGAAACCCTGTTATGCGCCTGAGTACCAGCGCTATTGCGCTTGTTGCCTCACTGCTGGTCAACCCTGGGGCGCACGCCTCTGAACTGCCGCAACGCTGGGTGAGTGCCGGTGGGGCGCTGTCGGAGTGGGTGACGGCCCTGGGCGGTGAATCGAAGTTGGTGGGAGTGGATACCACCAGTCAGCATCCCGCCTCGCTCAAGGCCTTGCCGAGCATTGGTTACCAGCGGCAGTTGTCGGCCGAAGGCATTCTCAGCCTGCGTCCGCAAATCCTTGTGGGCACGGAGGAAATGGGGCCTCCGCCGGTGCTGGCGCAGATTCGCAGTGCCGGGGTGCAGGTGGATATGTTCTCGGCCCAGCCGGATTTGCCCACGCTCAAAGGCAACCTTGCACACCTGGGGAAACTACTCGGCAGTGAGGACCAGGCTAATGCCTTGTTTGCCGTGTATGAGCAGGCGCTGGCACAGCAAAAAAATTGGGTGGCCAAGGCCCAGGCCACACAAAAAGCTCCAGGCGTGCTGTTGCTGCTCGGCCATGCCGGTGGCAAGCCGCTGATCGCGGGCAAGGACACCGCCGCTGATTGGATGTTGCAGCAGGCTGGGGGGCGTAATCTCGCCACGCATGTGGGATACAAGCCGTTTTCCGTCGAATCGCTGGCAGGGTTGAGCCCTGAGGTGCTGGTATTTGCTGATCGCGCCCTGACCGGTGACGCGGCGCGCGCAGCCTTGTTCAAAGAAAACCCGATCCTTGCCTCTACGCCGGCAGCCAAGAGTGGCCGCGTATTTGAGTTGGATCCGACCTTGCTGGTAGGCGGCCTTGGGCCCCGATTGCCGCAAAGCCTGGAGAAACTGTCTGCCGGTTTTTATCCGTCCCAGCCTAAGCCTGCTCCATGACCACTCTGGTTAAGCCAAAAACGCTGTTTATCGGGCTGTCGCTGCTGTGTGTATTGGCGATCTGGCTCTCATTGGCACTGGGGCCGGTCAGCCTGCCGTTAGTGGACACCCTCAGGGCTGCGTTAAGGCTGATGGGCTTACCGATTGAGGCCCAGGGGTTGGAGCAGGCCGAGTTGATCCTGGGGCAGATTCGCCTGCCGCGAACCCTGTTGGGGCTGGCGGTCGGCGGTGTGCTGGCGTTGTCGGGCGTGGCGATGCAGGGGTTGTTCCGCAACCCGCTGGCCGACCCTGGCTTGGTCGGCGTGTCCAGCGGGGCGGCGCTGGGAGCGGCGGTGGCGATTGTCGGTGGTTCGCTCTTTGGCGGGCTGCCGGATGCTTTCGGGCCGTACCTGTTGTCGCTGTGCGCCTTCCTCGGTGGCCTGGGCGTCACGGCACTGGTCTATCGCCTGGGGCGTCGCAATGGCCAGACCAATGTCGCGACGATGTTGCTTGCCGGTATCGCGCTGACGGCCCTGGCCAGTTCGACCGTGGGCCTATTTACCTATCTGGCGGACGATGCCACCTTGCGCACCCTGACGTTCTGGAACCTGGGTAGCCTCAATGGCGCAAGTTATTCGCGGTTGTGGCCCTTGCTGCTGGTGAGTGCAGGGGTGGCGCTGTGGTTGCCGCGCCGGGCCAAGGCGCTGAACGCGCTGTTGCTGGGTGAGTCCGAGGCCAACCATTTGGGTATTGATGTCGAGGGGCTCAAGCGCGAGTTGGTCTTCTGCACGGCCTTGGGCGTTGGCGCCGCAGTGGCAGCGGCGGGCATGATTGGTTTTGTCGGGTTGGTGGTGCCGCATCTGGTGCGGCTGCTGGCGGGGCCGGATCATCGGGTGTTGTTACCGGCCTCGGTGTTGGCGGGCGCGAGCCTGCTGTTGTTTGCGGACCTGGTGGCGCGCCTGGCGTTGGCGCCGGCGGAACTGCCGATCGGTATTGTCACTGCGTTTATCGGTGCGCCGTTTTTCCTCTATTTATTGTTACGAGGGCGCGCCTGATGTTGCGGGTAGAAGCATTGCAGATCCGGCGCGGTGGTAAGACTGTGCTGGCCGATGTCACCTTGGACCTATTGCCGGGCGAAGTGCTGGGCGTGCTGGGCCCCAATGGCGCCGGCAAAAGTACCTTGCTTGGGGCGCTGTGCGGGGAGTTGCAGCCGGATCAGGGCAAGGTGTGGCTGGATCAGCAGGCGCTCAAGCACATGACCGGTGTGCAACGTGCCCAGCGCCTGGCGGTGCTGCCACAATCCTCCACCCTGGACTTTGCCTTTCGTGTCGAAGAGGTGGTGGGCATGGGCCGATTGCCTCATCAGACCGGGCGAGTGCGCGACGACGAAATCATCAACGCCGCGCTGCAGGCTGCTGATGTAGGCCATCTGAGTGGCCGCAGTTACCTGGCTTTGTCGGGTGGCGAGCGGCAGCGTGTGCACCTGGCACGGGTATTGGCGCAGTTATGGCCGGGTGAGGCAGGGCAGACGTTGCTGCTGGATGAGCCCACATCAATGCTCGACCCTCTGCACCAACACACCACCTTGCAAGCTATCCGGCATTTTGCCGACAGAGGCGCTGCGGTGCTGGTCATCCTGCATGATTTGAACCTGGCGGCGCGCTACTGCGACCGGATCCTGTTGCTGGAAAACGGCCGCCCCCACGCGTTGGATACGCCCTCTAAAGTCCTGCAGCCAGAGCCACTGAAGGCTGTATTCGGTCTGGATGTATTGGTACAGCCGCATCCGGAGCGTGGGCATCCGTTGATCATTGCGCGCTGAGGCAGGTTAATTCGGAGGCAAAAAAAGACCCGGCAAGAGCCGGGTCAAATAACCGTGATTAGCCTGATGAGGAGATAATCTGAGAGTCCGAACCAATGGTCTTTCAGTTATCGGCTGATCTCGCGACCAGTTGTGATAATCATAACGATTCTCATTTGAGAGTCAACATTTGTTTTTCTGCTTCATCCAGTTTTCTCAAACGCTCGTTTGTAATGCCCATAAACACCGGGTTTGAGTGCCGCTCTAGTTCTTCTGATGTACTGAAATCGCTTCCAACTGACGGTTCAAGGCCTCCTTGCGCTCCGTGGGTATGTCGTTCCAGTGCACATCCATCAATGCCCCTTCAATGGCATACAGCAGAACCTTCGAAGCTCGAAACCCGCGCGTGCGCACGGCTCGGTAGGCATCGACCGCCCCTAGCCGACGCAAGTCGGACGCGCTGTGGATGCCCACCGCATGCAGCCACTGCGCTGACGTCTTGCCAAGGTTTTTCAGGTGTTGCAGCTCATCGTTCATCAAGCCTCCTTGCGTTGGCCGAATGGTGCGGTGGGTGTCGTGACCAGGCAGCCTGAAAATGAGTGTAGCGCTCAGTAGGAAAAGCGTGGTTCTTTGGTCAGAAAGGGCTGAAAAGCTTATAAGGATGGCGCGACGGCGCTTGCTCGCAGGCAGGCGCAAAGTGCCCGGCAGGCAGGGGGGGCTGGCCGGAACTCGGTGTGTGGGGTTACTTGGTGCGGTAGCGCAGGCGAGTACCGAAATTGACCGACATGAGTATTTCGTCAGCGGTGAGTTCGGGCGGGAAATAAGCACCCGAAATCTGCGCATGGGCCAGGCTGGCACCTTCCAGTGAGCAGCCACGCAAGTCCAGGCCACGCAGGTCGGCAGAGCGAAAATAGGCGTCGGTGAAGTCAATACCGGTGGCGTTCAGGTCGCGCAGGTCCAGCCCTCGAAAGTCGCCGCCGCGCATGTCGATCGTGCCGTTTTCAGGGCGCTCCTGGTTGAAGCCGTGGATGTCGTCCTTGTGCAGGAGGGCATAGAGCGGGGTATCAAGAAGCTTGGGCTGACTCATGATCGCAACTCTGGATGGCGTTATGGAGCCAGTATAGTGCCACTATCGCTGGGTCGCGCGCCGAAGACGACGACGCGACCAAGAAATATTCCTTACAGGCCCGGCAGGCGCTGGCGAATGTGCCCGACCAACGCGTCGAGCGTCCCGCTTTCATTGGTCTCCACACGCTTGCTGAGCAGCAACTCCTCGGCAGTCAGCGGATCACGACTGGCTTGTTGTTCTTCGATAACGGCCAGTGTGGCGTCAGACGGATCCTTTTTATCCGCCTGACGTTGTGCCAGCCAACTGGTGATAACGGCTTGCGGGGCGTTGCAGTCGAGGATCAGGAACGGCGCGCCAGTGGCTTCGGCAACCTGAGCGGCGGCCTCACGCTGTGCGCGTTTCAGGAAAGTGGCATCCAGCACCACCGGGTAGCCGGCGCGCAGCACGGTGTCGGCAATCTCGTTCAGGCGTGCGTAGGTGGCAGCGCTGGCGTCCTGATTGTAGATACCGGCCTGCAGGGTGTTCTCTACCTGTTGTTCGCCAAACAGGCGCTTGCGCTCTACATCCGAACGCAGGCGTACCGCGCCCAGGGCTTCGACCAGGCGCATGGCCACGTGGCTCTTGCCCACCGCTGAAACGCCATGGGTGATTGCCAGGAAGCGCGAGGGGATGGTGCTGTAGCTTTCCGCCAGGTTGGCGTAGTTGCGGTACTGGCGCAGGGTGGTAGCGCGTTGCACGGGGTTGGCTTCGCTCGGCATGCTGAACAGCGCAACCTTGGCGCGCACCAATGCACGGTAGGCTTTATAGAAGTTCAGGAGCTCCAGGCCCTGGTAGTCGCCGGTCAATTCCAGATACTGACTTATGAAGCGCCGTGCCAGGCATTTCAGGCCGCGATCTTCCAGGTCCATCGCCAAAAAAGCGGTGTCGGCGTACACGTCGGTAAAGCGGAAAGGCTCGTTGAACTCGATGCAGTCGAAGATCACCACGCGGCCATCGATCAGCGTGGCGTTGCCCAGGTGAATGTCGCCGTGGCATTCGCGGGTATAGCCATCGAGCTTGCGCTGCGCAAGCAAAGGCTTGAGGCGTTCGAAGCTGCTTTCAGCCCAGGCTTGCAGAGCCTCCAGCTGAGTCAGGTCGGCCTTGTCGCTGAGGAACGGGCGGATCTGGTCAAAGTTCTGGCGTACCGGAGCCATCACCTCTTCCGGCGTGCCGGCGGGGTGATCTTGCGGGACTTTGGGGGCGCTGAGGTGGAATTGCGCAATCTGCTTGGCCATCTCATCGATGTGCGCGCTGGTCAGTTCGCCGTTGGCTTGCAGGGTGCTGAGCATCTGGCTTTGCGGGAACTGGCGCATTTTCAGCGCGTACTCGATGGCCGGGCCATCGCCACCCAGTTGCGGCGCCTCGGCAGTGCCGGTAATCGGCAACACTTCAAGATACAAATCTTCGGTCAGGCGCTGGTTGAGGCGCAGTTCCTCGTGGCAGAAATGCCCGCGGTCGTCCAGATTGGTGAAGTCCAGGAAGCCGAAGTTCATCGGTTTCTTCAGCTTATATGCATAGGGGCCCGTCAGTATCACCCAGGAAATATGGGTCTCGATGACTTGAAACGCGTCAACCGGATGAGGGTACAAGGCCGGGTTTTGTAGGGCAGCGATCAGGGTCTGGCTCACGGGCGATCCTTCAAAGTCGGGGGAAAATCATGGGGGGCATTATGGCTGCTGATGCCAGTCGTGCAAACCGCTGTCCGGCTCATGTTGATCATCAATAAAGTGCGTATAATCCGCCGCCATGACTCGAACCCGATCTCCCCGTTCCCGTAAAAAACCTCCTTCCCGCGGCCCGCGCCCTTGGCTGGGCTGGGTGATCAAGCTTGGCCTTGTGGGCCTTGTGGCGGTCGCCGGCCTTGCGGTGTACCTCGATGCCGTGGTGCAGGAAAAATTCTCCGGCAAGCGCTGGACGATTCCGGCCAAGGTGTATGCACGCCCGCTGGAGCTGTTCTCTGGTCAGAAGCTGAGCAAGGAAGACTTCCTTACCGAGCTCGATGCGCTGGGCTACCGCCGCGAACCCGTGAGCAATGGCCCTGGCGCTGCGGCGGTCAGCGGTAATACCGTCGACCTGAACACCCGTGGCTTCCAGTTCTACGAAGGCCTGGAAAAAGCCCAGCCGGTGCGCGTGCGTTTCTCTGGCGATTATGTGGCTGAGCTGTCCTCGCTCAATGGCTCCAAGCTGCCGGTGGTGCGTCTCGAACCGTTGCTGATCGGCGGTATTTACCCGAAGAACCTTGAAGATCGCATCCTGATCAAGCTCGATCAGGTACCGCCGTATCTGCTCGAAACCCTGGTCGCTGTCGAAGACCGCGATTTCTATAGCCACTGGGGTGTGTCGCCGAAGTCGATCGCCCGTGCTATCTGGGTCAACACGTCCGGCGGCAAGATGACCCAGGGCGGCAGTACGCTGACCCAGCAACTGGTCAAGAACTTCTACCTGACCAACGAACGCAGCCTGACCCGTAAACTCACCGAAGCCATGATGGCGATGTTGCTGGAGCTGCATTACAGCAAGCAGGAAATCCTCGAGGCTTACCTCAACGAGGTATTCGTCGGTCAGGATGGCCAGCGCGCCGTGCACGGTTTCGGCCTGGCCAGCCAGTTCTTCTTCGGGCAGCCGTTGTCCGAGTTGAAATTGCATCAGGTTGCGTTGCTGGTGGGGATGGTCAAGGGGCCGTCCTATTACAACCCGCGCCGCAACCCGGAGCGTGCGCTTGAACGTCGCAACCTGGTGCTCGATGTATTGGAGCAGCAGGGTGTCGCCACCGCTGAGCAAGTGGCCGCTGCCAAGAAAATGCCACTGGGTGTGACAACCCGCGGCAAGCTGGCGGATAGCTCATTCCCGGGCTTTATCGACCTGGTCAAGCGCCAACTGCGCGAAGACTACCGCGACGAAGACTTGACCGAAGAGGGGCTGCGGATCTTCACCAGCTTCGACCCCATCTTGCAGATGAAGGCCGAAGCGTCGGTCAACGACACCTTCAAGCGCCTGACTGGCCGTAAGGGCTCGGATGAAGTCGAGGCCGCCATGGTCGTGACCAATCCGGAAACCGGCGAGGTCCAGGCCATGATCGGCAGCCGCCAGGCCAGTTTCGCCGGTTTCAACCGCGCACTGGATGCCGTGCGGCCGATTGGCTCGCTGGTCAAGCCTGCGGTTTATCTCACTGCACTGGAAAAACCCAGCAAGTACACGCTGACCAGTTGGCTGTCCGATGACCCGCTGTCGATCAAAGGCGCGGATGGCCAGGTATGGACGCCCAAGAACTTCGACCGTCGTTCCCATGGCACGGTGTTCCTGTATCAAGGATTGGCGCATTCCTACAACATCTCGACCTCGCGTCTGGGGCTTGAAGTCGGTGTGCCGAATGTGCTGAAGACGCTGGCGCGACTGGGGATCGAACGTGAGTTTCCGGCGTTCCCGTCCATGCTTCTGGGCGCTGCGGCCATGACGCCGATGGAAGTGACCACCATGTACCAGACCCTGGCCAATGGTGGCTTCAATACGCCGATGCGCGGTATTCGCAGTGTGCTGACCGCCGATGGCGAACCGCTCAAGCGCTACCCGTTCCAGATTCAGCAGCGCTTCGACGCCGGCTCCATCTACCTGATCCAGAATGCCATGCAGCGCGTGATGCGCGAGGGTACCGGGCGTTCGGTCTACAGCGTGCTGCCGTCGAACCTGACCCTGGCGGGCAAGACCGGTACCAGCAACGACTCCCGCGACAGCTGGTTCGCAGGGTTCGGCCAGGATGTACTGGCCGTGGTATGGCTGGGGCGCGACGACAATGGCAAGACGCCGTTCACCGGTGCCACCGGCGCGCTGCAGGTATGGACCAGTTTCATGCGCAAGGCTGACCCGTTGCCGCTCAACATGCCGCAGCCGGACAATATTGTGCAGGCCTGGATTGATCCGCACACCGGCCAAGGCTCCGATGCCAACTGTCCGGGCGCGGTGCAGATGCCGTATATTCGCGGCAGCGAACCACCACCCGGTGCCGCGTGCGGTGGCAGTACACCTGCTGACGCGGAATCGGTGATGGATTGGGTCAAGGGCTGGATGAATTAAGCAAAGAGGGTTTCAAGTGAACAAGTTGTGGATTCCAGCAATTACGGCTCTGGTTTTGCTCGGCGGTTGCTCCAGCGTGCAGCGCGGCTCTATCCCTGTGGTGGACTCAAGCACGTCCGTTTCCAATAACGACCGCATTTCGGCCAATGGCGGCTTCCGTCAGACCGTGGTCAAACGGCCTGCCCAAGCTGCAACCCAGGCAATTCCCCAGGATTCCGGCGTCGTAGTGATGGTGCCCGGCAGTGGGGCTGCAACCTCGGCGCCTATCAGTGCCGAGCCATGGACCCCAGGCCCAAGCACTTCCGGGCCGGTGAACTCCACGCCGATTCAAACCGCGCCGGTCAATCAGGGCACCTACAACATGCCTTCGACGCCGAGCGGTATTCCGTCATCGTCCAGTGCGGGCGGGTTGTCGGCGGACGAACAACTTGATGGCCCGGTGCTGGCGTTGCTCACCACCGCTCAGCAGCAGCAGGCGGGTGGCGATTTGAATGGCGCCTCGTCGAGCCTTGAACGTGCCCAGCGCGTGGCGCCGCGTGAGCCACAAGTGCTCTATCGCCTGGCCCAGGTGCGCATGGCTCAGGGCGATGCGCCCCAGGCGGAGCAATTCGCTCGCCGTGGCCTGAGCCTGGCCAATGGGCGCCCAGACCTGCAAGCCAGCCTGTGGGCCTTGATCGGTGATGCACGTGCCGCCCAGGGCGATGCAGCGGGTGCCGCCCAGGCGCGGCAAAAAGCCAAGGTCAGCCTCTGATGGATGCGCGTTTTCCCGCGATTGCCGAGCAGTTATTGCTGATCGAGCGCGAACTGCGCGTGCAGGGCTGGTGGGATGAAGTATCCCCCGGTGTTGAAGCCCTCAGCAGCGTCGAACCCTTTTCTGTCGATACTCTGGACTTCCACCAGTGGCTGCAGTGGATCTTCCTCGCGCGTATGAAGCAGATCCTGGAACAGGACCTGCCCTTGCCGAATGCGTCGGGGATCCTGGAAATGGCCGAGATGGTCTACGCCGACCGGCCGCGGGAGAGCCTCGGCTTGCGTAACGCGCTGAAAAAGTTCGATCAATTGATCGCCGACGCTCGTTAATTGCCTGACTGCCGGTTTTTTCGGCAGTCTTGCGCACATTTCTACCGCTTGACGACATTCAGGCGAGTTTTATCCCTCCTCAAAGCCCTTTCTTCTGCGTTCTCATGCGCTTAGTTGGAAAAAAGCGCAATTATTGCTTGACTTGAAGGGCGTGAAACAGAAGAATCCAAAGTCCGCTGTATCGGGACTGCCAGAAGCAGGCCCGCTCAGCAGATCATGAGGCGCACATCCGCGCCGACCTGTAACACCCGCAACGCGTTACCTCGCGCTGGGTGGGAAAAGCCCGCAACACTTGGGACGATCCCAATACTTGCTCAGTCAGTGCTGACGTAGTCGGCGACCACCGTCGCTCATGCTCTGTTGAGAAGTAAACCTATTAAGACCCGTCGGTTTTTTAACGGACGGTATTCTGGCGTTTTAGAGGTGAACAACGTGGAGCTTTTATCTGGCGGTGAGATGCTCGTCCGCTTTTTGCGTGACGAAGGCGTCGACTATATCTACGGGTACCCAGGTGGTGCTCTGCTGCATGTCTACGACGCACTGTTCAAGGAACCGGCTGTTACCCACATCCTGGTTCGCCACGAACAGGCCGCGACCCATATGGCTGACGGTTACGCCCGTGCCACCGGTAAAGCCGGCGTGGTACTGGTAACCTCCGGCCCAGGCGCAACCAATGCCATCACCGGCATCGCGACTGCGTATATGGACTCCATCCCGATGGTGATCATCTCTGGCCAGGTGCCTAGCACCATGGTCGGCACCGACGCTTTCCAGGAAACCGACATGATCGGTATTTCCCGCCCGATCGTGAAACACAGCTTCATGATCAAGCACGCGTCGGAAATCCCGGAAGTCATGAAAAAGGCGTTCTACCTCGCACAGTCCGGTCGCCCGGGCCCTGTGGTGGTCGATATCCCGAAAGACATGACCAACCCGGCCGAAAAATTCGAATACGTTTTTCCCAAGAAAGCCAAGCTGCGTTCCTACAGTCCGGCCGTCCGTGGGCACTCGGGGCAGATCCGCAAGGCGGCAGAAATGCTCCTGGCGGCCAAGCGCCCCGTGTTGTACTCCGGCGGTGGCGTGATTCTGGGCGGCGGTTCCGCGCCACTCACCGAACTGGCCAAGCTGCTCAACCTGCCGGTGACCAACACCCTGATGGGCCTCGGCGCATTCCCGGGTTCGGACCGTCAGTTTGTCGGCATGCTCGGCATGCACGGCAGCTACACCGCCAACCTCACCATGCACCACGCCGATGTGATCCTCGCCGTGGGCGCGCGGTTCGATGACCGAGTGATCAACGGCGCGAGCAAATTCTGCCCGAATGCCAAGATCATCCACATCGACATCGATCCGGCGTCCATCTCCAAGACCATCAAGGCCGATGTGCCAATCGTGGGGCCTGTAGAAAGTGTACTGACCGAAATGGTCGCTGCACTCAAGGACATCGGCGAAACGCCGAACAAGGAGTCCGTTGCCAGCTGGTGGAAGCAGATCGACGAATGGCGCGGTGATCGCGGCCTGTTCCCTTATGACAAGGGCGACGGCAGCATCATCAAGCCACAAACCGTGATCGAAACCCTGTGCGAAGTGACCAAGGGCGACGCCTTTGTGACCTCCGACGTGGGCCAGCACCAGATGTTCGCGGCGCAGTACTACAAGTTCGACAAGCCTAACCGCTGGATCAACTCCGGTGGCCTGGGCACGATGGGCTTTGGTTTCCCTGCGGCCATGGGTGTGAAACTGAGTTTCCCGGATGCCGACGTTGCCTGCGTCACCGGTGAAGGCAGCATCCAGATGAACATCCAGGAACTGTCGACGTGCCTGCAATACGGTCTTCCCGTGAAGATCGTCTGCTTGAACAACGGCGTGCTCGGCATGGTTCGTCAATGGCAGGACATGAGCTACGGTAGCCGTCACTCCCATTCCTACATGGAATCGTTGCCGGATTTCATCAAGTTGGTTGAAGCCTATGGCCACGTCGGCATTCGCATCACTGATTTGAAAGATCTGAAGCCGAAAATGGAAGAAGCGTTTGCCATGAAGGACCGTCTGGTGTTCATCGATATTCAGGTCGATACCAGCGAGCACGTCTATCCGATGCAAATCAAAGACGGCTCTATGCGCGACATGTGGCTGAACAAGACGGAGCGTACTTAATCATGCGGCATATTATCTCCCTGCTTCTGGAGAACGAACCCGGCGCCTTGTCCCGTGTTGTCGGCCTGTTTTCGCAACGCAACTACAACATTGAAAGCCTGACCGTGGCCCCGACCGAAGACCCGACCCTGTCGCGCCTGACGTTGACCACCGTAGGCCACGATGAGGTGATCGAGCAGATCACCAAGAACCTCAACAAGCTGATCGAAGTGGTCAAGCTGGTCGACCTGTCGGAAAGCGCCCACATCGAGCGCGAACTGATGCTGGTCAAAGTCAAGGCCACCGGTGCCCAGCGTGCCGAGATCAAACGCACTACCGATATTTATCGCGGGCAGATCGTCGATGTGAGCGCCAGCGTTTATACCGTTCAACTGACCGGTACCAGCGACAAACTGGACAGCTTCATCCAGTCGATCGGGACGGCCTCGATTCTGGAAACCGTACGCAGTGGTGTCACCGGGATTGCCCGTGGCGACAAAGTACTCAGCATCTAACCCAATTAGCGAATGGCCTTACGGCCTGGATATATAGAGGAACCTCATGAAAGTTTATTACGATAAAGATTGTGACCTGTCGATCATCCAGGGCAAGAAAGTCGCCATCATCGGCTACGGTTCCCAGGGTCACGCTCAAGCGTGCAACCTGAAAGATTCCGGCGTTGACGTGACCGTTGGCCTGCGTAAAGGCTCGGCCACTGTCGCCAAGGCTGAAGCCCATGGCCTGAAAGTGACCGACGTTGCTTCTGCTGTTGCGGCTGCCGACCTGGTCATGATCCTGACCCCGGACGAGTTCCAGTCCTCGCTGTACAAGAACGAAATCGAGCCGAACATCAAGAAGGGCGCTACCCTGGCCTTCTCCCACGGCTTCGCGATTCACTACAACCAGGTCGTGCCGCGCGCTGACCTCGACGTGATCATGATCGCGCCGAAAGCACCGGGCCACACCGTGCGTTCCGAGTTCGTCAAAGGCGGCGGTATCCCTGACCTGATCGCGATCTACCAGGATGCGTCGGGCAACGCCAAGAACGTTGCACTGTCCTACGCTGCTGGCGTGGGTGGCGGTCGTACCGGCATCATCGAAACCACCTTCAAGGACGAGACCGAAACCGACCTGTTCGGTGAGCAAGCCGTTCTGTGCGGCGGTACCGTTGAGCTGGTAAAAGCTGGTTTCGAAACCCTGGTTGAAGCTGGCTACGCGCCGGAAATGGCCTACTTCGAATGCCTGCACGAACTCAAGCTGATCGTTGACCTCATGTACGAAGGCGGTATCGCCAACATGAACTACTCGATCTCCAACAACGCCGAGTACGGCGAGTACGTGACCGGTCCGGAAGTGATCAACGCCGAGTCCCGTCAGGCCATGCGCAACGCCCTGAAACGTATTCAGGACGGCGAATACGCCAAAATGTTCATCAGCGAAGGCGCTACCGGCTACCCTTCGATGACCGCCAAGCGTCGTAACAACGCCGCTCACGGTATCGAAGTCATCGGCGAGCAACTGCGCTCCATGATGCCGTGGATCGGTGCCAACAAGATCGTCGACAAAGCCAAGAACTAAGTCGTACGCATCAAGGGAAAACGCGGCTTAGGCCGCGTTTTTTCGTTTGAGGGGTTGGTTCTGGTATAAAGCTGCATCGTTTGCAGGCGAACACTCGCTGCAAGTATCTGTCGAATTTTTTCACACCGTTGCAAGGTAAAGTCCATGAGCGAACGTCCCGAAGAGCCAAACCAGGCTTCCGACGCCGAAAGCATGCTGCCGATCGATGAACATGTCGAAGAAGGGCATGACGCCGAAGGCCGCAAAGTCCGGCATCGTGGCATCTATCTGCTGCCCAATCTGTTCACCACGGCGAACCTGTTTGCCGGTTTCTATTCCATCATCAACTCCATGAGTGCCCAGAGTGCGCTGGCGGCCGGTGATGCGGCGAGTGCCAGCAAATACTTTGGCTTTGCTGCTATCGCAATTTTCGTGGCCATGGTGCTCGACGGCCTGGACGGGCGCGTGGCGCGCATGACCAATACCCAAAGTGCCTTCGGCGCCGAGTACGACTCGCTGTCGGACATGGTCGCCTTCGGTGTTGCCCCCGCATTGCTGGCATTTGCCTGGGCATTGGGTGACATGGGCAAGGTTGGCTGGATGGTTGCCTTCATCTATGTCGCGGGTGCCGCCTTGCGCCTGGCGCGCTTCAACACCCAGGTGGGGACTGCCGACAAGCGCTACTTCATCGGCCTTGCCAGCCCGGCAGCGGCGGGTGTTGTCGCGGGTATTGTCTGGGCGTTCAGTGACTACGGGATTCAGGGATCGAAGATGTCGTTCCTGGTTGCCCTGATGGTGGCAGCGGCCGGCATGCTGATGGTCAGCAACATCAAGTACAACAGCTTCAAGGAATTTGATCTCAAAGGGCGCGTGCCTTTCGTGGCCATCCTTGTGGTGGTGCTGGTGTTCGCGGTCGTGTTCAGTGATCCACCGCGTATCCTGCTGCTGGCGTTCCTGGCCTACGCGGCTTCTGGCCCGATTCAGTACTTGTTGCGTCTGCGTCGGGACAAAACATTGTCTTAATGTAATTTCCCCCATACTCCGCAGTCTATTGGTGCATCAGTTCTCCAACGCTGCGGAGTTACCATGTTAATCAAATTGCCCAAAGCGTCCGATTGTCACGAATCGGATGTCACGCCTGAATCTTTCTATCTCTCTCGCCGCAGCCTGCTCGGTGGTGCGCTTGCCGGTATTGCCGCCAGCAGCTTGCCGCGTTGGGCCAGTGCCGGAGATGCTTCGCGGTATGCCGACGTCGAGCCGGGCAGCGCGCCCAACTGGTTTACGGAAAAACTTCCGAATGCGAAGTGGCAGTCGGTGACGGTCAAGGATGAGGCCATCACGCCATTCAAGGACGCAACTCACTACAACAACTTCTATGAGTTCGGGACAGGCAAGGGCGACCCGGCAACGAATGCGGGCTCGCTCAAGACGCAGCCCTGGAGTGTGGTGATTGATGGTGAAGTCGCAAAACCTGGGCGCTATGCCCTGGAAGACTTCATGAAACCCTATGCGCTGGAAGAGCGCATCTACCGCCTGCGTTGCGTCGAGGCATGGTCCATGGTGATTCCGTGGATAGGCTTTCCCATCTCGGCGTTGCTCAAGCAGGTCGAGCCAACCTCCAAAGCCAAGTACATCCGTTTTGAAACCCTTCAGGATCCCAAGAGCATGCCTGGGCAACGCTCAAGTTTCGGCTTGATCGATTGGCCTTATGTGGAAGGGCTGCGCCTGGATGAGGCGATGAATCCGTTGGCGATCCTCGCTGTGGGCATGTACGGGCGGGAGTTGCCTAACCAGAACGGTGCACCGTTGCGCTTGGTGGTGCCGTGGAAGTATGGCTTCAAGAGTGTGAAGTCCATCGTGCGTATCAGTCTGGTCAGTGAGCAGCCGAAAACGACCTGGCAGAGTATTGCAGCTGATGAGTATGGGTTTTATGCGAATGTGAATCCTACGGTCGATCACCCGCGCTGGACCCAGGCGCGGGAGCGCCGTCTGCCGAGCGGCCTGTTTAGTCCGAATGTGCGCGAGACGCAGATGTTCAATGGCTATTCGGATGAGGTCGCTTCTTTATATACAGGCCTCGATCTGCGGAAGAACTACTGATGCGCTATCCCATCTGGCGCATCGGCGTGTTTGTAGCCGCAGCAGTGTGGCCATTGCTCTGGTTGTATGAAGCGTGGAGTTCTGCGCTGGGGCCTGATCCAGGCAAGGTGCTCGTTGATCGCCTGGGTTTGGGGACGCTCATTTTATTGCTGATCACGCTTGCTATGACGCCGCTGCAGAAGTTGAGCGGTTGGGCGGGGTGGATAGCAGTGCGACGACAGTTGGGGCTGTGGTGCTTTGCTTATGTTGTGCTGCACCTGGCGGCCTATTGTGTGTTTGTCCTGGGGCTGGATTGGTCGCAGCTCGGCGTAGAGTTGAGCAAGCGGCCCTACATCATTGTGGGGGCGCTGGGGTTTGTTGCTCTCCTTATGTTGGCCGTTACGTCGAACCGCTATAGCCAGCGTCGGTTGGGGAGTCGATGGAAGAAGCTGCACCGTCTGGTCTATGTGATTCTTGGGCTCGGTTTGCTGCACATGCTATGGATAGTGCGGG
>NZ_JABWQK020000003.1:657500-769100 GCF_014268395.2 Pseudomonas sp. SWRI22
GCGAGACAGACACGTCGAGCAGGTACGAAAGTAGGTCTTAGTGATCCGGTGGTTCTGTATGGAAGGGCCATCGCTCAACGGATAAAAGGTACTCCGGGGATAACAGGCTGATACCGCCCAAGAGTTCATATCGACGGCGGTGTTTGGCACCTCGATGTCGGCTCATCACATCCTGGGGCTGAAGCCGGTCCCAAGGGTATGGCTGTTCGCCATTTAAAGTGGTACGCGAGCTGGGTTTAGAACGTCGTGAGACAGTTCGGTCCCTATCTGCCGTGGACGTTTGAGATTTGAGAGGGGCTGCTCCTAGTACGAGAGGACCGGAGTGGACGAACCTCTGGTGTTCCGGTTGTCACGCCAGTGGCATTGCCGGGTAGCTATGTTCGGAATAGATAACCGCTGAAAGCATCTAAGCGGGAAACTAGCCTCAAGATGAGATCTCACTGGAACCTTGAGTTCCCTGAAGGGCCGTCGAAGACTACGACGTTGATAGGTTGGGTGTGTAAGCGCTGTGAGGCGTTGAGCTAACCAATACTAATTGCCCGTGAGGCTTGACCATATAACACCCAAGCAATTTGAGTCGAAAGGCCAGATTGCGGTGTGTGAAGACGCAATGAACCGAAAGTTCGACGCTCACAAAACACCACGATCTATCACATACCCAATTTGCTGAAGCGAGGCCAGCTGGCCACGACTCAGTACCCGAATTTCTTGACGACCATAGAGCATTGGAACCACCTGATCCCATCCCGAACTCAGCAGTGAAACGATGCATCGCCGATGGTAGTGTGGGGTTTCCCCATGTGAGAGTAGGTCATCGTCAAGATTAAATTCCAAAACCCCAATTGCGAAAGCAGTTGGGGTTTTGTTTTGCGCGCTCGAAAAGTGTCCGCCTTGTCGCCGTACACTTGTTCGCCTTGTGTTCGCCCCGTGCACCACAGTGCTAAAGTCCATCCCTCGATTTTGCTTTTCCCAAGGAAACCGTTATGCCGGACGCGACGTCCCTCAGTCCTGGATTCATGGTGGTTCATGGCAACCGCCTGGACGAGCTGCGAAGCCTGGTGGTCAGTTGGATGCGCCGTTACCCACTGGCGCCTTTGGAAAACGAAATCGCCCTGGTACAAAGCAACGGCATCGCCCAATGGCTCAAGCTGGCCTTGGCCGAAGACCCGCAAGCCGATGATATGGGCGGCTGTGGCATTGCCGCAGCCATCGACGTGCAACTGCCTGGCAGCTTTATGTGGCAGCTTTATCGTATGGTTTTGGGCCGTGACGAAATCCCGCCCAAGTCCCTGCTTGATAAAGCCCCGCTGACCTGGCGCCTCATGCGCCTGTTACCCGAGCTGATCGACCAACCGCACTTCGAGCCGCTGCAACGCTTCCTGACGCAAGACACCGACCTGCGCAAACGCTACCAACTCGCCGAGCGCCTGGCTGACCTCTTCGACCAATACCAGGTCTACCGTGCCGACTGGCTGGAAGATTGGGCCGCAGGCCGGCACCAACTGCGCAATGGTCGAGGCGAGTCCAAACCGCTCAACCCAGCCAACTGCTGGCAAGCCGAGCTGTGGCGCGCGCTCCTGCTGGATGTGGGTGAAGCAGGCATGGCCGAAAGCCGGGCCGGCGTACATCAGCGCTTCATCGAGCGCATCAACAGCCTTGAACAAGCTCCGCCCGGCTTGCCTCCCCGGGTGATCGTCTTCGGCATCTCATCGCTGCCGGCCCAGGCGCTGGAAGCCTTGGCGGGTCTGGCCCGTTTCAGCCAGGTCCTGCTCTGCGTGCATAACCCCTGCCGCCATCATTGGTCGGACATCGTCGCCGACAAGGACTTGCTGCGTAACGAATACAAACGCCAGGCGCGCAAAACGGGCATGCCCGTCACTATCGACCCACAAACTTTGCACCAGCACGCCCATCCGCTGCTCGCTGCCTGGGGCAAGCAGGGCCGTGATTACATCAGTCTGCTGGACAGCTACGATGACCCCAACAGCTACCGCGCCGCATTTCGCGACGGCCGTATTGACTTGTTCAGCGACAGCGAACCCACCACGCTCCTCAACCAACTCCAGGACGATATCCTCGAACTGCGCCCGTTGAATGAAACCCGTGAGCTCTGGCCCGCTGTCGACTTGCAACGCGATACGTCGATCCGTTTCCATATCGCCCACAGCGCCCAACGCGAAGTGGAAATCCTCCACGACCAATTACTTCATCGCTTCAGCGCTGACCCCTCCCTGCGCCCTCGGGACATCATCGTCATGGTCCCCGACGTCGACAGCTATGCACCGCATATTCGCGCGGTCTTCGGCCAGCTCGAACGGCATGACCCACGCTTCATCCCCTTCACCCTTACAGACCAAGGCCAACGTGGTCGCGACCCGCTGTTGATCGCCGTCGAGCACTTGCTCAAACTTCCCGACAGCCGCTTCCCTGTCAGCGAAATCCTCGACCTGCTCGACGTCCCGGCCCTGCGCGAACGCTTCGCCATCAAAGAACGTGATCTGCCCACCTTGCATCGTTGGATCGAAGGCGCCGGCATCCGCTGGGGCTTGAATGCCGAGCAACGCGCCGGTTTGGGCCTGCCCGCGGAACTGGAGCAAAACAGTTGGCGATTCGGCCTGCGCCGTATGCTGCTGGGCTATGCCGTCGGTACCGGCACGGCCTGCGACGGTATTGAACCTTATGACGAAATCGGTGGCCTAGATGCGGCCTTGATCGGCCCACTGGTCGCCTTGCTTGACGCCTTGAACGATGCCCATCAAGCGTTATCGGAACCCGCGTCGCCACAAACCTGGGGCGAGCGTCTACAACGGTTGATGCAGCTGTTTTTCCTGCCCAGCAGCGAGCACGATGACTACCTGCTGGCCCAGCTCGAACAATTAAGAGAAACCTGGCTGGAAACCTGCGAGTCCGTTGGTCTGCAAGACGAGTTACCCCTTACGGTCGTGCGTGAGGCATGGTTGGCCGGATTGGATCAGGGGCGCCTGTCCCAGCGCTTCCTGGCGGGGGCGGTCAATTTCTGTACGCTCATGCCCATGCGTGCGATCCCGTTCAAGTTGGTTTGCCTGCTGGGCATGAACGACGGCGATTACCCGCGGGCCCAGCCACCCCTGGATTTTGACCTGATGGGCAGCGATTACCGCCCCGGCGACCGTTCTCGCCGCGAAGACGACCGCTACTTACTGCTCGAAGCGCTGCTGTCAGCCCGTGACCAGCTGTACATCAGCTGGGTAGGCCGCAGCATCCGTGACAACAGCGATCGCCCGGCCTCGGTGCTGATCGGCCAACTACGCGACCACCTCGCCAGCGGCTGGCAGCACGCCAGCAACGATCTGCCGCTGATCGACGCAATGACCCAGGAGCACCCGCTGCAACCTTTCAGCGCTCGCTATTTCCACGAAGGCGATTCGTTGTTCAGCTATGCGCGCGAATGGCAATTGCTGCATCAGGCACCGGCGGTCATCACCCAAGAGCAAGGCTTGACTCCTCACCAACAGGAAGAACCCCTGAGCCTTGGCCAGTTACAGGACTTCCTGCGCAATCCGGTCAAACACTTCTTCAGCCAGCGCCTGAAAGTATTCTTCGAAGCCGCTGAAGTGCCCCTGGCTGACGAAGAACCCTTCGTGCTGGACGCATTGCAACGCTACAGCTTGAGCGACAGCCTGCTGAACGCGGCACTCACCCAACCCGACCAACTCGATCAGGCGCTCACCGCCCAGGCCCTGCGGCTGCAAGGCAGCGGCCTGCTGCCGATGGTGGGTTTCGGTGAATGCCTGCGTAACGAACTGATCGAGCCGCTGCCGGACCTGGTGCAACGCTATCAACAGCTTCTGGCGTTGTGGCCCACCCCGCATACTGGCGCTGAACCGGTCAGCTTTGCGTACCAAGGCATCCAGCTGGAAGGTTGGATCAGCGGTCTGCACCGACGCAGTGATGGCGGACTTTTAAGCGTCACCACCATCCCCAACAGCATTGGTTCGATCAAGACACGTAAGTGGCACCGCCTCATCCGCCCCTGGGTCAATCACGTGGTGGCCTGCGCCTGTGGCCTGCCCTTGAGCACCGGCCTGGTAGCCAGTGACGACACCTTGTTGTTGGCCCCACTGGACAAGGCCGGCGCCGAGGACATTCTCGGTAACCTGCTGTTGGCCTGGCACACGGGAATGAGCGCGCCGCTTCCGGTCGCAGTGAAAACCGCGTTCGCCTGGCTCGGCCAGGCTGATCCCGCCAAGGCCCAAGCGGCTGCGAGCAAAGCCTATGAAGGCGATGGCATCACCACTGACGGCGAACGCCGCGAAACGCCTGCCCTTACGCGGCAATTTCCCGACTACGCGGCCCTGGTCGCCAGTGAAGAATTCGAAGGCTGGTGCGAAACCCTGTATCGCCCGCTGATCAACGCCCCCTGGCGATCGCTTTCCAGCACGGAGGCTGACGCATGATCGGCAAACCCTTGGCCCTGGCGTTCCCGCTCAAAGGCAGCCAGTTGATTGAAGCCAGTGCTGGCACCGGCAAGACTTTCACCATCTCCGCCCTGTACCTGCGTCTGGTGCTCGGCCACGGCGGTGATGAATCCGGTTTCGGCCGCGAACTGCTGCCACCGCAAATCCTCGTGGTGACGTTCACCGACGCCGCTACCAAGGAACTGCGTGAACGTATCCGCATCCGCCTGGCCGAAGCCGCGCGCTTCTTCCGTGACGAAATCGAACAGCCTGATGCGCTGATTGCCGACCTGCGCGAGCAATATGATCCGCAGCAATGGCCCGCCTGTGCCAATCGCCTGGACATCGCCGCGCAATGGATGGATGAAGCCGCAGTCTCCACGATCCACAGTTGGTGCCAGCGCATGCTGCGCGAACATGCGTTCGACAGCGGCAGCCTGTTCACACAAACCCTGGAAACCGACCATAGCGACCTGCTGGGCGAAGTGCTGCGCGACTACTGGCGCTTGTTCTGCTACCCAATGCACGACGATGCGCTCAACTGGGTGCGCAATAATTGGGGTGGCCCCGCGGCGCTGATGCCACGGGTGCGTGCGTTGTTCGGCAGCGAGCGGCCCACCGACGAAACCCGCGAGCCAGCCGAACTGATCAGCGCCTGCCTGCAAGAACGCCGCGCCGCGCTGGTTGCCCTCAAGGCACCCTGGCAACAATGGGCTGCCGAGCTGCGGGATATCTGCCTGCAAGCCGTCGCTGCCAAAGCGGTCGATGGGCGCAAGATGCAAGCACGTTACTTCGAGCCCTGGTTCGAAAAGATCAGCGCCTGGGCCGCTGACGAAACCCTGGAACAACTGGACATCGGCACCGGCTTCACCCGCCTGACGCCCGACGGAATGGCCGAAGCGTGGAAAGGCGAGCCGCCGCAGCACCCTGGCATCGAGGCTATGGCCAGCCTCAAAGCCAGCCTCGACGCCTTGCCAACGCCCGACGCGGCGGTGCTGCAACACGCTGCCGGCTGGGTCGGCAAACGTTTCGAGGAAGAGAAACGTCGCCGCGCCGAGATGGGGTTTGACGACATGCTGATCCGCCTCAACGCCGCCCTCCAGGCAGACGGTGGCGAGCGCCTGGCCAGTGTGATCCGCGAGCAATTCCCGGTGGCCCTGATCGATGAATTCCAGGACACCGACCCGGTGCAATACAGCATCTTCGACAGCATCTACCGCATCGAAGAAAACCACCTCGACAGCGGCCTGTTCCTGATCGGCGACCCCAAGCAGGCGATCTACGCCTTTCGCGGCGCCGACATCTACACCTACCTGCGCGCCCGGCAGGCCACCACCGGCCGCCATCACACCCTAGGCACCAACTTCCGCTCCAGCCATGCGATGGTCGAGGCGGTGAACCATGTGTTCCAGCGTGCGGAAACCGGCCGTGGTGCGTTCCTGTTTCGCCAGCCTGATGGCGATAACCCGGTGCCGTTCCATTCGGTACTGTCCCAAGGCCGCAGCGAGCAGTTGCAGGTCGACGGTCATACGCTACCGGCCATGAACCTTTGGCACCTGCCCACCGACCAGCCGATTTCCAACGCGGTTTATCGTCAACACCTGGCCGCCGCCTGCGCCACGCAAATCGTTGCGCTGCTCAATGGTGGGCAGCAAGGCACCGCGGGCTTTGTAAAAGAGGGCACCCTCAAGGGCGTGTTGCCGTCAGACATCGCCATCCTCGTGCGCGATGGCAAGGAAGCCCAAACCGTACGTGCCGAACTGGCCAGCCGTGGCGTGCGCAGTGTGTACCTGTCTGATAAAGACTCGGTGTTTGCCGCCCAGGAAGCCCATGACCTGTTGGCCTGGTTGAAGGCTTGCGCGGAACCGGATGTCGAACGCCCGCTGCGTGCAGCCCTGGCCTGCGTCACCCTGAACCTGTCCCTGTCGGAGCTGGAGCGTCTGAATCAGGACGAACTGGCGTGGGAATCGCGGGTGATGCAGTTCCGTGGCTACCGTGCCATCTGGCGTACCCAAGGCGTGTTGCCGATGCTGCGTCGTCTGCTCCACGACTTCAAGCTGCCGCAAACCCTCATCGCCCGCAGTGATGGCGAGCGTGTGCTGACCAACCTGTTGCACCTCAGTGAATTGTTGCAACAGGCCGCCTCGGAACTGGATGGCGAGCAGGCGTTGATCCGTCATTTGGCCGAGCATCTGGCGCTGTCGGGGCAGGCCGGTGAAGAACAGATCCTGCGCCTGGAAAGTGACGAGCAACTGGTCAAAGTGGTGACCATCCACAAATCCAAGGGCCTGGAATACGACTTGGTGTTCCTGCCGTTCATCTGCTCGGCCAAGCCCGTGGATGGCAGTCGCTTGCCGCTGCATTACCACGATGAACACGGCAAGTCCCACGTCAGCCTGCGACCCACGGCCGAGTTGATCGCCCAAGCCGACGATGAGCGCCTGGCCGAAGACCTGCGTTTGTTGTACGTGGCCTTGACCCGCGCCAAACACGCCTGCTGGCTGGGCATCGCCGATCTCAAACGCGGCAATAACAGCAGCTCGGTCTTGCACCTGTCTGCATTGGGCTATTTGCTCGGTGCCGGCGCGTCGTTGAGCGAATCAGCGGGTCTGGCGCGCTGGTTGCTGGACTTGCAGCAAGGCTGCGCGGCCATCGGTTATGACCTTGTGCCGGACGCCCAAGACATCTTGTTCCACCCGCCGCGCAACCAAGCGACCCTGCTCGCGCCGTTGCTGCCTGCACGCAAGGCCGCAGAAAACTGGTGGATTGCCTCCTATAGCGCCTTGCGCATTGGCGACAGCATGAGCGCCGCCAACCTCGAAGCCCCCGAAAGCCCACAGGCCCAGAAGCTGTTCGATGACGAACGCCTCGACCCCGATGCCCCTCGGGAAACGGTCGCGGCCGGCGGGGATATTCACCGTTTCCCACGCGGTCCCAACCCAGGCACCTTCCTTCACGGCTTGTTGGAATGGGCCGGTGAAGAAGGTTTCAACGTGACCCCGGAGGCGATCGAAAAAGCCGTGGGCGCGCGCTGTAACCGCCGCAACTGGGAAGGCTGGATCGTCACCCTCAGCGGCTGGCTGGAGCACCTGCTGCACACGCCACTGCCCCTGTACAACGAGCGCTTCACCCTCAGTGGCCTGCAGCAGTACCAGATCGAGATGGAATTCTGGTTTGCCAGCCACACCGTCGACGTACTCGCCCTCGACAAACTGGTGTGCCAGCACACCCATGGCGGCGTGTCCCGTGTGGCCGCCGAACCGGTGCTGCTCAACGGCATGTTCAAAGGCTTTATCGATCTGACGTTTGAGCACGATGGCCGTTACTACGTGGCCGACTACAAATCCAATTGGCTCGGCCCTGACGACTCTGCCTACACCCAGGACGCCATGGAACACTCGATCCTCGAGCATCGGTACGACCTGCAATACGTACTTTACCTGCTGGCCCTGCACCGCCAACTCAAGGCGCGCCTGCCGCATTACGATTATGACCAGCACGTCGGCGGTGCCCTGTACCTGTTCCTGCGCGGTAGCCAGTCGGTGAGCCAGGGCGCGTATTTTACCCGACCGCCTCGTGAGTTGATCGAGAGCCTGGACCTGTTGTTCCAGGGCAAGCCCATCCCACCCAAGGTTGAGCCCGCCTGGGAACAAGGAGTGCTCTTATGAGCCTGTCGCCGTTACCGCTGGAGGCGCTTTTGCCCCTCGATCGTGCTGCCGACCTGCTGCAGTTGCTTGCACGTTGGGTCGAGCGGGGTTGGCTGCGGGCCTTGGACAAAGCCTTCGTCGGCTTCCTGTACGAGCTGGACCCAAAGGCCGATCCCCTGGTGCTGCTGGCGGCGGCCTTGACCAGCCATCAACTGGGCCATGGCCACGTCTGCCTGGATGTGTTCGAAACCCTCAAGGCGCCGGATTTCGCCCTGTCATTGCCGCCCGAAGGCGACCTGCACACCGGCGCAATGCTGCTACCCTCACAGTTGCTGCACGGCCTGGATGGCGCGCATTGGTGCCATGCCCTGGCTTCAAGCCCGTTGGTTGCGCTGGCCGTCGATGGCAGCGAGGAGGCTCGTAGCCGCCCGTTGGTGTTGTCCGGCAAGCGCCTGTACCTGCGCCGCTACTGGGCCTACGAGCGGCGTATCGACCGCGCCCTGCGCCTGCGCCTTGCCAGCGTGGAAGACGCCGCCGCCGATCTGCCGCAACGGCTCAATGGTCTGTTCGACCAACCGGCGCCCGATGGGGTGATTGACTGGCAAAAGCTCGCCTGCGCCCTGGCGACCCGCGGCGCCTTCAGCATCGTCACCGGCGGCCCCGGTACCGGTAAAACCACCACCGTCGTGCGCCTGCTCGCGCTATTGCAGGCGCCCGCCGTGGAGTCCGGCAGCCCGTTGCGTATTCGCCTGGCTGCGCCCACCGGTAAAGCCGCTGCGCGCCTGACCGAATCCATCAGCCAGCAAGTGCTGTCACTGACAGTGCCCGACAACGTGCGGGAAAAAATCCCCACCCAGGTCACCACGGTCCACCGCTTGTTGGGCAGCCGTCCGGGCACCCGTCACTTCCGTCACCACCTGGGCAACCCGCTGCCTTTGGATGTGCTGGTGGTGGACGAAGCCTCGATGATCGACCTGGAAATGATGGCCAACCTGCTCGACGCCCTGCCGCCCCATGCACGCCTGGTATTGCTGGGCGACAAAGACCAACTGGCCTCGGTAGAAGCGGGGGCCGTACTCGGCGACTTGTGCCGCGATGCCGAAGCCGGCTGGTACAGCCCGCAGACTCGCCACTGGCTGCAAGCCGTCAGCGGTGAAGACCTCAGCAGCAGCGGCTTGCAAGAAGACCTCGATGGCAGCCATCCCCTGGCCCAGCAAGTGGTGATGCTGCGCTATTCGCGCCGCTTCGGCGAGGGCAGCGGTATTGGTCAACTGGCGCGTTGGGTCAACCAGCAAAACGCCGAAGAGGCCCGCCAGCTGTTAGCCGCAGGCCGTCACGACGACCTGTTCTGCGTCAGCCTCAAGGGTGAGCATGACCACGCCCTTGAGCGCCTGGTACTGGACGGGCAGGGCGATGGCGCCCAAGGTTATCGCTACTACCTGAACCTGCTGCAATCGGCGCGCCCCTCTGCGGACACACCGCGTGACGGTCCAGCCTGGACTGCTTGGGCGCAACAACTGCTGCACGCCTTCGACGCGTTTCAACTGCTTTGCGCCGTGCGGAAGGGCCCGTGGGGCGTCGAAGGGCTCAACCTGCGCATCACCGCGGCGTTGCGCAAGGTACGCCTGATCGAAGGTGACGAGCAGTGGTACGAAGGCCGACCGGTGCTGATGACCCGCAACGATTACGGGCTCGGCCTGATGAACGGCGACATCGGCATCGCCCTGAAATTGCCCGAAAGCGACGGTGGCCCCCACGTCCTGAGGGTGGCCTTTCCACGTAACGATGGCCAGGGCGGCGTGCGCTTTGTATTGCCCAGCCGCTTGAATGATGTGGAAACCGTGTACGCCATGACCGTGCACAAATCCCAGGGCTCGGAGTTCACTCACACCGCGCTGATCCTGCCGGATGCGCTCAACCCGGTGCTGACCAAAGAGCTGATCTATACCGGTATCACCCGTGCCAAACGTTGGTTCAGCCTGGTTGAGCCGCGCGGCGGCGTGTTTGAGGAGGCGGTGCGGCGCAAGGTCAAGCGTCTGAGCGGATTGATGTTGGAGTTGGACCTTCCGTCTAAAAAAAATGACTGGTAGGTCAGGCGATATTTCTTATTCAGATGTCTGATTTTTCTGAAAAAATAGCGAACCCCTCGAATGCTGTGCTTCGTGGGGATGTCCGCTGCTGTGCTATCGTTGCGGCATCATCCTGGAAAACACTTGAGAGTATCGCTGCATGAACGTGGCTGTCTCGCCCAAAGCGCGCAGTTTGAGTTGGAGACGCCTGTTACTGGTGACGGTGCTGTGCCTGCTTGCGCCGCGCCTATTTGCGCAGACGCCCAGCCTGGCCGAGCACCGTGCGCAGGCGGTCACCCAAGTGGTGCTCGGTATCCTCAGCTACGCCCGTTGGCCGGTTGAGCCTGCGCAATTGCGGCTGTGCATTGTCGGGCCGACTCAGTACACCGATGACCTGGTCAAAGGCACCACCCAGGCCACCGGTCGTCCGGTGCTGGTGCGGCGCCTGCTGGTCGATCATCCGGATATCGTCAATGCCTGTGATGCCGTCTACATCGGCAAAATCACCCCCGACGAACGCAACCGCCTGTTTACCTCATTGATCGGCCATCCCGTACTCAGCATCAGCGAAGGGGGCGACCAGTGCACGGTGGGTAGCCTGTTCTGCCTGCGCGTCAGCGATGAGCAGGTGTCGTTCGAGGTCAACCTGGATTCCGTCGCTCGTAGCGGCGTGCGCATCCATCCCAGTGTGTTGCAGTTGTCCCGTCGTCGAGCGCCTGGCTCATGAGTCGCGATAAAGTGCGGCCGACCCTGCGCTCGGTAATTGCCCGCGGGCATATGATCCTGGCGCTGGTAGCAGTGACCCTGGCCAGTGTGTCCCTGACCCTGCTGGGCGTACTTGCCCTGCGGGTTTACGCCGAGCACAACCTGCACCTGATCGCCCGCTCGATCAACTACACCGTGGAAGCAGCCGTGGTGTTCAACGACAGTGCGGCGGCCACCGAAGCCCTGAGCCTGATTGCCTCTACCGAAGAAGTGGCCCAGGCAGAAGTATTCGATATCAACGGCAAGCTGCTGGCGCGCTGGGTTCGCCCGGAAACCGGCATGTTGTCACGGGTCGAGCTGCAAATAGCGCACGCCCTGCTCGAACAGCCCATCAGCCAGCCGATCCTGCGGCAAGGGCAAACCGTCGGCAGCATCCATCTGGTCGGCCACGGTGGCAGCCTGTTGCGCTTCTTGCTCAGTGGCTTGATCGGGATTCTGATCTGCACCGCCCTCAGCGCCTGGGTGGCGTTGCATCTGTCACGGCGTCTGTTAAATGGTATCACCGTGCCATTGCAACGCCTGGCTGCCGTCGCCCACGCCGCCCGCAGCGAGCGAGACTTCGACCGCCGCGTACCCTCGGCGCAGATCGCCGAACTCGACAGTCTGGGCAGCGACTTCAACGCCCTGCTCGGTGAGATGGAAGCCTGGCAGAGCCACCTGCAAAGCGAAAACGAAACCCTGGCCCACCAGGCCAGCCACGACAGCCTCACGGGCCTGCCCAACCGCGCGTTCTTCGAAGGCCGGCTGATCCGTGCCCTGCGCAGCGCGGCCAAGGTCAACGAGCGGGTGGCAGTGCTGTTCCTCGACAGCGATCGTTTCAAAGACATCAACGACAGCTTCGGTCACGCCGCTGGCGATGCCGTGCTGGTGGCCGTTGCCGACCGCGTGCGGGCGCAACTGCGCGAGGACGACCTGGTGGCGCGCCTGGGCGGTGATGAATTCGCGGTATTGCTGGCGCCCCTGCACAAGGCCGAAGACGCCCAGCGCATCGCCGACAAAATCATTGCCAGCATGGACATGCCGATTCCACTGCCTGGAGACACCCAGGTGTTGACCTCCCTCAGTATCGGCATTGCGATTTATCCCGAGCATGGTGCCACGCCAGGGACCTTGCTCAACGCTGCCGACGCGGCGATGTACCAGGCCAAACGATTGTCTTCGGGCGGCCAGCAAACGGCGGAGTCGGAGCACCCCGTCGCCAACGTTCAACACAGGAGTTGATTCCCTTGTTCGCTAACACACGCGTTTTATTTATTTCTTTGCTCGTGGCCTTCCTGGCCCTCAGCGGCTGCCAGACGCCACCCAAAGGCCTGACCCCGGCGCAAGTCGCCGTGCTCAAGCAGCAAGGCTTCGAGCTGACCGATGAAGGCTGGGCCTTCGGCCTGTCCGGCAAAGTGCTGTTTGGCAGCGACGTCGAAACCCTCAACAAACCCAGCACCGACATCGTCGAACGCATCGGCCAGGCCCTGGTAGGCGCGGGTATCGAGCGTGTGCGTGTCGACGGCCACACCGACGCCTCGGGCAAAGAGCCGTACAACGTGGCCCTGTCCCTGCGCCGCGCCAAAAGCGTGGGCAAGGTGCTGACCCGCGTGGGCATGAAAGAAGAAAACATCCAACTGCGCGGCCTGGGCAGCAGCGAGCCGGTAGCGCCGAATACGACCACAGCAGGCCGCACCGAGAATCGCCGGGTGTCGATCGTAGTGATCGCAGACTAAGCGGGTTCACCTTTCCCAAGCTGAAATGCAATCCAATGTGGGAGGGGGCAAGCCCCTCTCACAGTTGTTCTGCGATGTGCTAGCAAGATGTTCGCTCAACGGCTCGGTGTCATCGCCTGCGTCAAGTCATCCACCACGGCCTTGCCCCTCTCATACATATAATGCGCGGCCCATGCGTATTGGTCGCCGCGAAAACCTACCAACGACCATTAGGAGTTTTCTCTGTAGGAAAGACCTGTCATGACGAATTTTAATGGCTGGGCTGATGAAGTTTCGCTTTTTCGCAAATGGTGGGCTTAGTTAAATGGACGCTATAAGTAACTACCGTAAAGGATTGCGATGACTATAAATGTCAGTCATTTTCGCCAGGAAGTATCTAAAGTCAGGCTTTCAAAAGATGCATTTGCTGAGCTATTGACGATAAGAGAGTTGTTCGAGACGGTAAGTCAAGGTGTTAGATTCGATACCAAGGTCGCTTACATTAATCCTTTACAGTCAAGCGTGCTGAGAGAGGAGCTGAATAGAATACGAAATATGATCGATCATGAAAGTCATGTCTTGATTCTCGATGGCTTTAAGGTGGATAAACTTTCAACGTTCAAATCTCTGGTGTGGCCATTCGGTTCCTTACTCGGTGTCCCAATGGTACAGAATCATCTTGGTCATAAAGTGATTGAGGTTTATGACCGAGGTGGCAAAAGCATTGAGGAAGGTGCGAGATACCATCAGACCCGTCAAGGCGCCTATGTACATAACGATGGTGTGAGCGACCCGTTGCCTATCGATTACTTGATCCTGGCCTGTGGACAGAAAGCACTTTTAGGAGGTGAGAGCATTCTCATCGATGCAAGCGCGGTATACGCCGAGCTGATGGCGTTCCCAGAAGTATTGGAAGCGCTCAAATGCGACTTCTTTTTTGAGAATCGCGGCATGTCAGAGGATGAAAAACTGTTTAAAGCCCCCCATCCTCAGCTTTTCCAGTGAAGGTATTCCACTGATCAGATACTTTCGAGTCTACATTGAGTCAGCTCACCTTAAGGCAGGAGTGCCTTTAACAGCAGCTCAAACCCAGGCACTGGACTTTCTGGATACCGTTCTCGATCAGTCATCGGTTCAGCATCGAGTACTGCTGGAGCCAGGGCAAATGCTTATTTCAGCCGATAACAAGTTTCTGCATACGCGCACGCACTTCATTGATATGAACGCTCCACGTTCCGAGATCAATGATGCTGAGCCTTTGAGTGATCTTAATCGTTATATGCTACGGCTGTGGTTACGCAAACGATGATGCATCGGTATTCATAACGTATGTCCTCCCATATCCGCCATAAGCCGAGCCCCATGGACAACTCCGATATCGCGATCACGTTGGTCTTGATTTCTGCCTTTATGCACGCCACTTGGAATGCCGTAGTTCGCGCCGGTAGCAGTCGCTTCATGACCTTGGCCATGGTCGACGGCACCGCGCTAGTGATATGCCTGCTGGCGTTGCCGTTTGTAAGTGTGCCTAGCCTGGAGGTATGGGGCTATATACTCGTCTCTGTGGTGCTCAATACGGTCTACCGGCTATTTTTGATTAAAGCGTACGAAACGGGTGACTTCGGTCAGGTTTACCCGGTGATGCGTGGGGTGCCGCCCGTATTGGTCGTGCTGTTTTCTTACTTTCTGCTGCATGAACAGTTGTCCTCCCAGGCGTTGACGGGAGTGTTGCTGATTTGTGTGGGGATTATCAGCTTGACCTTTGTGCGCAGGATGACGGCGCAGATGTTCAAGCCGATCCTGATGGCGGTGTGCGCCGGTGCGTTTATTGCGTCTTACACGGTGGTGGATGCTAAAGGTGTAAGAGCCAGTGAGACGGTGCTGCAGTACATTATTTACCTGACAGTATTCCAAAGTATCCCGATCCCGATGCTGGCGTTTTCCAAAGAACGTTCAACCTTGGCTCGTGCGATACGTGGGCACTGGCGAGTTGGGCTATTAGGCGGTGTTTTTTACCTGGCGTCTTACGGATTGGTGTTGTTTGCCTTGTCGCTGGACGCGGTGGCCAAGGTCTCAGCTCTGCGGGAAACCAGTGTTATTATCGGCGCCATTATTGCTGCGCTGTTCTTTCACGAACGGTTCGGTTGGCGACGGATGCTTTCGGCGTTCGTCATTGTTTGCGGGATCATTTTGATCAAAGTGAGCACCTGATGGCCCAGCGTCCGCCCCCCACACCTATGCTTCAGGCGTTCGTCAGCGCAGCGCAAGCCGGTAGTTTCGCCCGTGCAGCGTCTGAGCTTAACCTCACCGCCAGTGCCATTAGCCATCAAATCGCGGGCTTGGAGGAATGGTGGGGCGTGTCGTTGTTTGAGCGGCACTCACGCGGCGTCAAGCTGACTGCAGCAGGGCAGGCTCTGTTGCCAGTTACCGATGAGTTTTTCAAGGCGCTGGATGGGGTATTGCATTCACTCAATCCCGGTAAGCCCCAACCGTTATACCTATCATGCACGTCTTCCCTCTGTTCGACGTGGCTAATCCCCAGGATGCACGGCTCTCACACGCAGGCTTCATTCAACCTGGATCTGGTGTTGACCAGCGCCGACATGAGCAGCACCAGCCTGGAGGCCCATCAATACGATGTCGCCGTGGTGATGGGGTACGGTGACTATCCGGATCATTATGTCGAATTGTTGATGCGCGACGCCGTATTCCACGTGTGTTCGCCCGATTTTCTGCGGTTGAAGGGCGGCATTGTTCTGGAGGATGTCGCCCGCTATCCGCTGATTCATCGGGTGGACGATCAGGTATGTCCGGGGTGGGAAAGCTGGTTTGCGTTTCAGGGGCTGGCGCCGCCGCCTTATCACCACGGGCCGAGATTTCCGGATTCGAGCCTGGCGATCAGCCTGGCGGTGAAGGGCGGAGGGATTGCGCTGGGCAGGACTGCGTTGGTGTATGACCAACTGGAAGACGGTGCGTTAGTTGCGTTGAATAGCCCTGTGATGATGTCCCCTGCGGCCTACTACATCATTTGTCGAAACGGGCGTCAGTCGGAGCCGGAGATTGCTCGGCTGATTGAATGGCTCAAGAACAGCGCGGGTGAGTTTCTGCGCGAAGTTCGGCTTCGGCATCCGCAAATTGCTGCAGCAGGAGCGGTCTAAATGTAGGAAGCCTCCGTTGCTCCTTTTAGCACCTCACTTCGCAAACCTGATCTCCCGCGTCTGCCCCATTAACAACCCCTGATTCTGCTCCGTCACTTCCCGAATGTAATCCCACAACAACGTAATCCGCTTCAACTTCCTCAAATCCTCTCGGCAATACATCCAGAACTGCCGCGTAATCGCAATCTGCTCTCCCAGCACCGGCAGCAAGCGCGGGTCCTGCGCGGCCAGAAAGCACGGCAATATCGCCATCGACCGGCCTTGCTGGGCCGCCACGTATTGCGCGATCACGCTGGTACTGCGCAGGCTGGCGCTGGCGCCGGGCACCACATTGGCCAGGTACAGCAACTCTGAGCTAAAGGCCAAATCATCCACATAGCTGATAAACGGATGTTCGGACAGATCCGCAGGTTTGCGGATCGGCGGGTGTTGGTCGAGGTAGTCCTGGGTGGCGTACAACTGCAATTTGTAGTCGCACAGTTTGCAGCACACATACGGTCCGTGTTCCGGGCGTTCCAGGGCGATGACGATGTCGGCTTCGCGCTTGGACAGGCTGATGAAGTGGGGCAGGGGCAGGATATCCACCGAGATCGCAGGATAAGTGTCGACGAAGTGGCTCAGTTGCGGGGTGACGAAGAAGCTGCCGAAGCCTTCGGTGCAGCCCATGCGCACATGGCCGGACAGCGCCACGCCGGAGCCGGATACCTGTTCGCAGGCCATGTGCAGCGTGCTTTCGATGGATTCGGCATAACCCAGCAACCGCTGGCCTTCGCTGGTGAGCACGAAGCCGTTGGTCCGGGATTTTTCGAACAGCAGCGTGCCGAGGGACACTTCCAGAGAGCTGATGCGCCGCGACACGGTGGTGTAGTCCACCGCCAGGCGCTTGGCGGCCACGCTGGCCTTGCGGGTGCGCGCCACTTCGAGAAAAAACTTCAGGTCATCCCAGTTCAGGGCGCCCAGGGAGGTGATGTTTTTTTGCATATTGGACCGGCTTTTATGTGCGTTCTTATTAGAGATTTGCACATCTATACTCCAAAAACAGTCCGAACGCCTCATTCTTCAAGGCGATTCAACGCCTTGGTTCTCTGCATAACTACAAGATTCTGGAGACCACATGAACGCATCTGCCGATATTTCCGTGCAACAGGTCAAGTTGCTGATCAACGGCGAGTGGGTCGAGTCCAAGACCACCGAGTGGCATGACATCGTCAACCCGGCCACCCAGCAAGTGCTGGCCAAAGTCCCGTTTGCCACCGCCGATGAAGTCAACGCGGCCATCGACGCTGCCCATCAAGCGTTCCAGACCTGGAAACTCACGCCGATCGGCGCGCGCATGCGCATCATGCTTAAGCTCCAAGCCTTGATCCGCGAACATTCCAAGCGCATTGCTGTAGTCCTCAGCTCCGAGCAGGGCAAGACCATTGCCGATGCCGAGGGCGATATTTTTCGTGGCCTGGAAGTGGTGGAGCACGCTTGTTCCATTGGCACCCTGCAAATGGGTGAGTTCGCCGAGAACGTGGCCGGCGGCGTGGACACCTACACCCTGCGCCAGCCTATCGGCGTGTGCGCCGGCATCACCCCGTTCAACTTCCCGGCGATGATTCCGCTGTGGATGTTCCCGATGGCGATTGCCTGCGGTAACACCTTTGTACTCAAGCCTTCCGAGCAAGACCCGTTGTCGACCATGCTGCTGGTGGAGCTGGCGCTGGAAGCCGGTGTGCCAGCCGGCGTGCTCAACGTGGTGCATGGCGGCAAGGACGTGGTGGATGCGCTGTGCACTCACAAAGACATCAAGGCGGTGTCCTTCGTCGGTTCGACGGCTGTGGGCACCCATGTCTACGACCTGGCCGGCAAACACGGCAAGCGTGTGCAGTCGATGATGGGCGCCAAGAACCACGCGGTGGTGCTGCCGGATGCTAACCGAGAACACACCCTCAACGCCCTGGTCGGTGCCGGTTTCGGCGCGGCTGGCCAGCGTTGCATGGCTACCTCGGTGGTAGTGCTGGTGGGCGCGGCCAAGCAGTGGCTGCCAGACCTCAAAGCGCTGGCACAAAAGCTCAAGGTCAACGCCGGCAGTGAAGCGGGCACGGATGTCGGCCCGGTGATCTCCAAGCGTGCCAAGGCGCGTATCCTGGAGCTTATTGAAAGCGGTGTGAAGGAAGGCGCCAAGCTGGAGCTCGATGGCCGCGATATCAAGGTGCCGGGCTTCGAGCAAGGCAACTTTGTCGGCCCGACCCTGTTCTCGGGCGTGACCACCGACATGCGCATCTACACCGAGGAAATCTTCGGCCCGGTGCTGGTGGTACTGGAAGTCGAGACACTCGATCAAGCCATCGCCCTGGTCAACGCCAATCCGTTTGGCAACGGTACAGGCCTGTTCACCCAGAGCGGTGCGGCGGCGCGTAAATTTCAAAGCGAAATCGATGTGGGCCAGGTCGGCATCAACATCCCGATTCCGGTGCCAGTGCCGTTCTTCAGTTTCACCGGCTCCCGTGGTTCCAAGCTCGGCGATCTGGGCCCGTACGGCAAGCAAGTGGTGCAGTTCTACACCCAGACCAAAACCGTCACCAGCCGCTGGTTTGATGATGACACGGTCAACGATGGCGTCAACACCACCATCAACCTGCGCTGAACCCGGGAGACGACCATGAAAATTGCATTTATCGGCCTGGGCAACATGGGCGCGCCCATGGCCCGCAACCTGATCAAGGCTGGGCACGCGCTTAACCTGTTCGACCTGAACCAGGCGGTACTCAAGGAACTTGCCGAACTGGGCGGCACTATCAGCAGTTCACCGCGTGACGCCGCCCAAGGCGCCGAATTGGTGATTACCATGCTGCCGGCAGCCGCCCATGTGCGCAGCGTGTGGCTGAATGAAGACGGTGTACTCGCCGGCATCGGCAAAGGCATCCCCGCCGTGGATTGCAGCACCATTGACCCGCAAACCATCCGTGAAGTAGCGGCTGCGGCAGCCAAACAAGGCGTGGACGTGGCCGATGCGCCGGTCTCCGGTGGCACCGGCGGTGCCCAGGCCGGGACGCTGACCTTCATGGTCGGCGCCAACCCGGAATTGTTCGCCACCCTGCAACCGGTGCTGGCGCAGATGGGCCGCAACATCGTGCACTGTGGTGATGTCGGCACCGGGCAAATCGCCAAGATCTGCAACAACCTGCTGCTGGGTATCAGCATGGTCGGCGTCAGTGAAGCCATGGCCCTGGGCGATGCACTTGGCATTGATACACAAGTGCTGGCCGGCATCATCAACAGCTCCACGGGGCGCTGCTGGAGTTCCGATACCTACAATCCTTGGCCAGGCGTGATCGAGACCGCGCCATCATCGCGTGGCTATACCGGTGGTTTTGGTGCCGACCTGATGCTCAAGGATTTGGGCCTGGCCACCGAAGCCGCACGCCAGGTGCACCAGCCGGTGATCCTCGGCGCAGTGGCCCAGCAGCTGTATCAATCGATGAGCCAGCGTGGGGAAGGGGGCAAGGACTTCTCGGCGATCATCAACAGCTATCGCAAGCTGTAGGAGCGAGCTTGCTCGCGAAAAATGTGAGAGCAACGCGTTCATCCTGGATGAGCGCGTTTTCGTTGACGATCTTCGCGAGCAAGCTCGCTCCTACAGGGACGGGGATGGGTCAGGCAAACACAAAATACTTACGCACAGTCTCGACCACTTCCCACGTCCCCTTCATCCCTGGCTCCACTACAAAGATATCCCCAGCGCGCAGATGGATCGGCTCCATGCCTTCAGGCGTGATCACGCAGTAGCCTTCCTGGAAATGGCAGTATTCCCACTTCACGTATTCCACGTACCACTTGCCCGGCGTGCAGATCCAGGTGCCCATGATCTTGCTGCCGTCTTCGCTGGTGTAGGCGTTGAGGTTGACGGTGTGCGGGTCGCCTTCGAGCTTTTCCCATTTGCAGGCATCCAGGACCGGCAGTGGGTGGGTGTCGCGCAGTACGGTGATGGGCTTGGGCATGATGACTCCGAGGCAGAGAAGGAAAAGATGCACCCTAAGGCCTTGGGCATTGCGCAGATGGTCTGAACTCGACATTGGGATGCCCAGAAGCGCAGTCTGAACACCGCGGTCCCCTGTGGGAGCCGGGCTTGCCCGCGATGGCAGTGGCACAGCGAGCATCTCCATTGCCTGACGCTCCGCTATCGCGGGCAAGCCAGGCTCCCACGAGAGGTCGTGGCGTATCTGAGCGACAGATCTGTGCATCAAACCGATGTTTCCTCGCAGTAACTGCGAAAGATTTCCCGTGTCGCGCCAGAATTCGCAAGAAAATTCACACCCCTCCCTCGTATCATTCACCTCAGTAACGAGTGAGAGCCTTGCAATGAACCCAATAAAAACGTGGTGGGATATCAGCCCGCCCTTGAGCACGGCCACCCCGACCTGGCCGGGCGATACACCGTTCCAGGAAGAGCGCGTGTGGCAGTTCGGCCCGGAGTGTCCGGTAAATGTGGGGCGCGTGACCCTGTCGCCGCACACCGGCGCCCATGTGGATGCGCCGCTGCATTACAGCGCTGATGGCGCGCCGATTGGCGAGGTGTCGCTGGATGTGTATATGGGGCCGTGCCGGGTATTGCACTGCCTCGGCAGCGGCGCCCTGGTGCAGCCGCATCAGTTGCAAGGGCGTGTGGATAACCTGCCCGAGCGCGTGCTGCTGCGCACTTATCCACAAGCGCCACTCACCGACTGGGATTCGAATTTCACCGCCATCGCGCCCCAGACCATTGAACTGCTCGCCAGCCTGGGGGTGCGCCTGATCGGTATCGATACGCCGTCCCTGGACCCGCAGCAATCCAAGACCATGGATTCGCACAACGCCGTGGCGCGCCATGGCATGGCGATCCTCGAAGGCATCGTGCTCGATGACGTACCGGAGGGCGACTATGAACTGATCGCGCTGCCGCTGCGCTTCGCCAACCTGGACGCGAGCCCCGTGCGCGCCATTCTCCGCCCGCTCAAGGAGCCCACGCGATGAGCCAATGTCCTTTTTCAGCTGATTACCAACCGCCGGAAGAATGGCATAACGCCGAACTGAATTTTTCCGAGTCCATGAGCTATGGCGATTACCTGGACCTGGGCAAAGTCCTCAGCGCCCAGCACCCCCTGTCGCCAGACCACAACGAAATGCTCTTTATCATCCAGCACCAGACCTCTGAGCTGTGGATGAAACTGATGCTTCACGAACTCAAGGCCGCCCGCGAACATGTGCGCCTGGGTGAGCTGCCGCCGGCGTTCAAGATGCTGGCGCGGGTGTCGCGGATCTTTGATCAACTGGTGCACGCCTGGGCGGTGCTGGCGACCATGACACCCTCGGAATACAAGGCAATTCGCCCGTTCCTGGGGCAGTCGTCGGGGTTCCAGTCGTTCCAGTACCGCGAGATCGAATTCATCCTCGGCAACAAAAGCGCGGCGCTGCTGCGGCCCCATGCTCATCGCCCGGAGTTGCTGCAGCAATTGCAGGTGGCGATTGCCACGCCGTCGTTGTATGACGAGGCGGTGAACCTGATGATCAAGGCAGGGCTGGCGATTGACCCTCAGCGCGCCGAACGCGACCCGACGGCGGCCACGGTGCACGATGAATCGGTGGAAGCGGCGTGGCGCGAGGTGTATCGCGACCCGAATCGCTACTGGGACTTGTATCAATTGGCCGAGAAGTTTATCGACCTGGAAGATTCGTTCCGCCAGTGGCGCTTCCGGCATGTCACCACGGTGGAGCGCATCATCGGCTTCCAGCCGGGTACTGGTGGTACTGAAGGCGTGGGGTACCTGCGCAAGATGCTCGACACGGTACTGTTCCCTGAACTCTGGCGAGTACGTTCCACGCTCTAATAAAAAAGCCCCGGATTACCGGGGCTTTTTTCTAGGTGAAATACAGTCAATTGTGGGAGCTGGCTTGCCTGCGATTGCGGTGTATCAGTCGGCTCATCCATTAGCTGACACGCCGCAATCGCGGGCAAGCCCGCTCCCACAGGGGTTACTGCGCCACGGCAACTTTCCCGTTTCTGATCCTAAACCGGTAGGCGATATAGATAATCCCCACCCATACCGGCATCGCGTACACCGACTCACGAATTCCCGGAATCGCCAGCATCACCCCGATGATCATCACCATGAAGGCCAGACACAGGTAGTTGCTGAACGGGAACCAGAAGGTCTTGAACGACGGCGTCACGCCTTGCTCGCCCATGGCCTTGCGGAACTTGATGTGGGTCAGGCTGATCAGCGCCCAGTTGATCATCAACGAAGCAACCACCAAGGCAAACAGCAACTCCAGCGCACTGTGCGGCGCGACGTAGTTGACCACCACGCACAGCATCGTCACCAACGCCGAAATCGCCAACGCCCGCAGCGGCACGCCTTGCTTGTTGAGCTTCATCAGCGCCTTGGGCGCGTCACCTTGCTCGGCCAGGCCGAACAGCATGCGGCTGTTGCAGTACACGCCGCTGTTGTACACCGACAACGCCGCGGTCAGCACCACGAAGTTGAGGATGTGGGCGGCGGTGTCGTTGCCGATCAGCGAGAAGATCTGCACAAACGGGCTACCGCTGTAGGCATCGCCTGACGCGCCGAGGGTTTGCAGCAGTTGATCCCACGGGTACAGCGACAACAGCACGGTCAGCGCACCGACGTAGAAAATCAGAATGCGGTACACCACCTGGTTGATCGCTTTGGGGATGACCTTGCGTGGTTCGCTGGCTTCGGCAGCGGTGATACCGACCAGTTCCAGGCCGCCGAACGAGAACATGATGAAGGCCATCGACATCAACAGCCCCATGCCGCCATTGGGGAAGAAACCACCGTGGCTCCACAGGTTGCTGACCGAGGCCTGGGGGCCGCCGGTACCGCTGAACAGCAGGTAGCAGCCGAGCACGATCATGCCGACAATCGCCACCACCTTGATGATCGCAAACCAGAATTCGGCTTCACCGAAGAACTTCACGTTCAGGGTGTTGATCAGGTTCACCGCGACAAAGAACACCAGCGCGCTGACCCAGGTTGGGATCTCTGGCCACCAGAACTGGATGTACTTGCCCACCGCCGTCAACTCGGCCATGCCCACCAGCACGTAGAGCACCCAGTAGTTCCAGCCCGCCAGGAAGCCTGCGTAACCGCCCCAGTATTTATGTGCGAAGTGGCTGAAGGAACCGGCCACCGGCTCTTCGACGATCATCTCGCCGAGCTGGCGCATGATCAGGAACGCGATAAACCCGGCTACCGCATAACCCAGGATCATCGACGGCCCCGCCGACTTGAGTACCCCGGCCGAGCCGAGGAACAAGCCTGTGCCAATCGCACCTCCCAAGGCGATCAGCTGAATGTGCCGGTTCTTCAGGCCTCGCTTGAGGCCCACCGGGTTAACCATGTCATCCGCCATTAACATTCCCTTCTACTTGTTTTTCTCAAGGGTGATTGCACGCCGCATCGGCCCCTCAGAACTGCTGAGGGTCAGATATTACTCTGCGTAAACTTTTCGTAATACAGCTGAACGCCATCAAGTGCCTGATCCGCCAGCCATTGCTGGATGGATTCGACCATCGGAGGGGGGCCGCACACGTACATATCCGCCGATCTGTCCCGCAGTTCGGCCAGCTCGAAATGCTCGGTGAGGTACCCGCGTTTGCCGGTCCACTCGGCTGAGGCGTCGCTCAGCACTTCGGTGTAGCGAAAGTTCGGGATTTTTGCCGCGTAGGCGTGGATACGCGCCGCTTCACATAAATCTTCGGCGCCGCGCACGCCGTAGTACAGGTGCACAGGTTGCGTGCAGCCGTTGACGGCCAGCTCATCAAGCATACCCAGCAACGCCGACAACCCGGTGCCGCCCGCCACCAGTACCAACGGTTGGGTGACGTGCCGCAGATAAAACGCACCCAAGGGCGCCTCCATCAACATTTCATCACCTACTTGGCAGCGTTCACGCAGGTAGTTGCTCATGACTCCATCGGGCAGCAGGCGTACCAGGAACTGCAACTGATTACCCGGCCGGTTGGCGAAGGAGTAGGAGCGCCAGCTATCGGTGCCGGGCACCGACAGACGCGCGTATTGGCCCGGCAAAAAATCCAGTGGCTGGTCCAGTTGCACCTGCAAGATGGCGGTGCTGGTCGACACCTGCTGCACCGCGCTCACCGTGCCGCGTACCTGCACGGGCCCGGGGGCGTTGCACAGGCTCGAATCAAAGTCGAAATAGAAGGTGGCGTCGGACTTCACCCGGGTCTGGCAACTGAGCATCTTGCGCTGTTGCAGGTCGAGGCTGGAGAGCGCTTCCTCGTCCACGTAGTCCTGGCTGTACTCGCCGGACTCACAACGCCCCTGGCAGGTGCCGCACACACCTTCGCGGCAATCGAGCGGGATTTTGATGCCGTTGCGCAGGGCCGCATCCAACAGGATTTCATGGGCGCCCACCGGGAAGAACAGGGTCTTGCCATCGGCAAAGCTGAAGGCCACTTTGTGATTCATTGATGAAACTCCAAGCGTGCCCCTGTGGCGAGGGAGCTTGCTCCCGCTGGGCTGCGAAGCTGCCCCAAAAAACTGGGAGCGCTGCGCACTCCAGCGGGAGCAAGCTCCCTCGCCACAGGGGGGGTGCTGGTTTTTAAAGGTGATAGAAATCCAGCACCGAGTTGATGGTGTCGTTGAGCAGCAGGGCGTGCTTGCGCGTGATCAGCCAGCTGTCGCCCTCGGGCTTGAGGCGATAGGTTGCGTGCCCATAGAACTGCTCGGAAGTAGCCAGCCGATAAAACAGCGTGTGCCAGTTCAAACGCACCTCCAACGTGCCGTCGGCCTGCTCGGCAATGCGCACGTTGTTGATCAGGTGCAAGGTGCGCGGCATCGGCGTGGCAGAGGCGGCTTTGCCGGTGCGCAGGCGGAATATGCGGTCTTCCAGGCCCGAACGGTTGGCGTAGTAGATCAACGACATCTCGCGCTTGGGGTCTTGGGTGTAGACGTGTTCGGAATCCCATTGCGGCAGGTGGAATTCACTCTGCGGGTCGAACAATTGCACGTAGGCGTCCCAGTCCTGGGCATCGCACAGTTCGGACTTGCGGTAGAAGAACTGCTCGATCTGGTACTGCAATTGCGCATTCATCACTTCACCTCCCGCAGGCTCAGGGCCCGCTGGTCCAAACCCTTGAGCAGAAACCGTTGCCAATTGCGGTGCTGGTTGACGTACAAGCCTTCGTGGGTGAACTCAGTGCCGGTCATGGCTGGTTGAATGCCGATGGCCTCGCTGTTGGGCGTCGGCCCGGTCTCCCAGCGATGGCTGCCGCGAGAAATATCGCTCCAGCGTTCCAGGCGGCCCTGGAAGCCGCGCTGGGCTTCGCGAAATTCCACCAGGTCGTCGGGCGTGCCCATGCCCGAGACGTTGAAGAAGTCCTCGAACTGGCGAATCCGGTTTTCGCGATCGGCGTCGGACTCACCTTTCACGCCCAGGCACTGGCTGATGATTTCGGTCTTGTTCCAGGCCACCGGGCGGATGATGCGCAACTGCGAGCTGATCTGGTCGAGGAAAAACAGGCTGGGGTAGATGTTCAGGTTGCGCAGGCGGTGCATCATCCACTCGGCCTTCTGCTGGCCGTGTTCCTCTACCAGGCGCGGCATGATGGTGGCGTAGCCGGAGCGCACGCTGGGGTTGGGCATGTCGCTGAACAACACACTGTGGCCGTTATTGAAGGCGAACCAGCCGTCATCGGTATTCGCGTCTCCGGCGCCGAGCTTGCTGTAGTCCAGCGTGGTGCTGGAACCCGTGCCGTTTTCGGTGTTTACCTGCTGGCGGTGCTGCACGGTGGCCACGTAGTTGTAGTGCACGGTGCTGACGTGATAACCGTCCAGGCCGTTTTCGTTTTGCAGCTTCCAGTTGCCGTCGTAGGTGTAGGCGGACTTGCCCGGCAGCACTTCCAGCTCACCGGTGGCCGATTGCGCCACCATCATGTCGAAGAACACTTTGGCGTCGCCCAGGAAATCTTCCAGGCTGTTGGTGCCGTTCACGTCCAGGCTGATAAACACAAAGCCCTTGTAGCTCTCGATGCGCGCTTTTTTCAGGCCGCGGGTGGCCTTGTCGAAACCTTCCGGGTATTCCCCGGGCGCCTTGACCTTCACCAGTCGGCCATCGCTCTTGTAGCACCAGGCGTGGAACGGGCAGGTGAAGGTGGATTGGTTGCCCTTGCCCACGCGGGTGAGGGTAGTGCCGCGATGCTGGCAGGCGTTGATCAGCGCGTTGAGCCGGCCTTCGCCGTCACGGGTGATGATCATCGGCTGGCGCCCGGCGCGCATCGTCACGAAGTCGTGGTTATTGGCCAGTTCGCTTTCGTGGCAGGCGTAGATCCAGTTTTTTTCGAAGATCAGCTCCATCTCCAGGTCGAACAGTTCGGGCTCGGTGAACATGTCGCGGGCGATGCGGAACACTTCATCTGCCGGGCGAAAGTCCAGGCAGCTTTCGATAAAGGTTTTCCACTGCTCGACGGTTCTTGCACCACTCATGGGAGGCACCTTTTGATCATGGCTAAACGGTGAGCCATTAAGCGGCTGCAATGCGGTAGCGGGCTATCCGCTTAATGGGGGAACGCAGGCCGCAAAGTTGGGCAACAAATACCCATGGCGGTGCGCGCAGGTGACGGCATGCGCTACTGTGATGGTGGGCGATGGTCGTAGAACCCTGGGATTTATCCACATAGTCGACCCTTACTATCCACCCAGTGGCCACGCTGCTGGCGTGGCCTGGAACTTGCTGTCGAGGTTCAACGACGCGCCGCCAGAGCGCGTAAATGCCTAACCGCCGTGGGTGCACCCTGATGAGTAGCCAGACACGCGATATTCATATTCAACGCTTCGACCTGGAAGGCGCGCGCAGCTGGATGTCCGGCATCTGCGGGCCCCATCGCCTGGCGACGGCCACCCCCGAACGCCTGCGCTTTCACCACAGCGCCAACGTGTTCAAATCCCGCGCCACCACCCTGGGCGTGATCGAGTACGGTACCGATGTGACCATCGACATCGAAGACGCCGAGCACTTCAGCAGCTACAGCTTGAGCCTGCCGCTGGTGGGCGAGCAGGAGCTGAGCAAGAACGGTGAGCGCCTCAGTTCCAACCGCGATCAGGGCGTGATCATTTCACCCAATGAGCATCAGGTGCTGGCGATTTCCGGTGACTGCCGCAAGTTGCAGGTGGTGATCACCCGCGCGGCGATGAGCGAGTCACTGGAAGGTTTGCTGCAACGGCCCATCGATGCACCGCTGCGGTTTGAGTCGGTGATGGATGCTGTGGACGGAGCACCGGCCTCGTGGTGGCGCATGGCGCGATACTTCATCGCCGAACTGGAATGCAGCAGCGAGTTGTACGAGCAGGCGGCGTTTACCCGTGACCTGGAAAGCTCGCTGATCAAGGGGCTGATCCTGGCCCAACCCAATAACTACTCTGAAGAACTGCGCGAGGTTCTGGGGGTGAAACTGCCGCACTACTTGATCCGTGCGCGGCAATTCATCCACGACAACGCCCGTGAAGTGCTGCACCTGGAAGACCTGGAAGCGGCAGCGGGCGTGTCGCGGTTCAAACTGTTCGATGCGTTTCGCAAGTACTTCGCACTGTCGCCCATGGCGTATCTGAAGAAGCATCGGTTGGGGGCGGTGCGCCAGGAGATTCTGGAGCAGGGCTCAATGCGCACTATTTCTGAAATCGCCCTGGGCTGGGGGTTTACGCACCTGGGGCGGTTTTCGGCGGAATACCGCAAGCTGTTCGATGAGTCGCCCAGCCAGACATTGCAACGCAAGCGCCTGCGCAGCCTTTGAAACCAATGAAGATCAAATGTAGGAGCGAGCTTGCTCGCGAAAAACGTTAACGATAACGCGTGCTTGCTGGATGAACGCGGCGCCTGTGAGTTTTTCGCGAGCAAGCTCGCTCCTACAAGGGAATTGCGGTGTTTGGGAAAATCTCAGATCAACTCTTCAACCAGTTGCAGGCAATGAGTCAGCCCCGGCGACTGGTCATTCACCCGCCGGCTCAGAATGATCGGCGAAGTCGCAGTGGCCTCCACAATCGGCGTATAGCCAATATCCGCCCGATGCAGCACCTGCACCGACGCCGGCACCAACGTCACCCCCATACCTGCGCCCACCAGGCCAATAGCGGTCTGCAATTCGTTGGTCCACTGCGCCACCTTCAGGCTCAAGCCATGGGCGTCGAACAGCGCGATCACATGGTCGGCATAACTGGGGCGCGGGTTGCCGGGGTAGAGCACAAAGGGTTCGCCGGCCAACTGGGCGAGGGTGGCCGGGGCGCCCAGCAACGGGTGACCACTGGGCAGCACTGCTACCAGGCGGTCCTCCACCAGTACGCGCTGGACGATGGCCGGATCGTCGATGCGAATCCGCCCGAAGCCTACGTCAATGCGGCCAGCCTTGAGCGCTTCGACCTGCTGCAAAGTGGTCATCTCCGACAAACCCAGCTCCAGCTCCAGGGCCTCGTGAGTGCGCAGGCGCCGAATCAGCTCCGGCAGCACGCCATACAAGGTCGACGGCGCAAAGCCGATGCCCAGCCAGGTTTTCTCGCCTTGGCCGATGCGCCGGGTGGTGTCGCAGACCTTGCCCAGTTGTTCGAGCAGCACACTGGCATGCTCATAGAAAAACCGTCCGGCCTCTGTCAGCCGCAAGGGCCGGCTGCGCTCCAGCAGCACCACCCCCAGTTCGTCCTCCAGTTGCTGGATCTGCCGGCTCAAAGGCGGCTGGGCGATATGCAAGCGTTCGGCAGCTCGGGTGAAGTTGAGGGTCTCGCCCAGCACCTGGAAATAGCGCAAGTGACGCAGTTCCATATCGACTCCTTTCATACCTTGAGGGTATCGCACGAGACCAATTCTATATTGGAAGCCCAAAAAAATGCGGAACAGAATCGACGTAAATTTATAAAGAACCCAATGGGTATTGCCATGCCGATTTGCACCATCGAGTCGATTGAAACTGTCATCGTCGACCTGCCCACCCTTCGCCCGCACAAGCTGGCGATGCACACGATGCAAAACCAGACCCTTGTCATCATTCGCCTGCGTTGCACCGACGGCATCGAAGGCATCGGTGAAGCCACCACCATCGGTGGCCTGAGCTACGGCAACGAGAGCCCCGACAGCATCAAGGTCAACATCGACTGTCACTTCGCGCCGCTGCTGATCGGCCAGGACGCGAGTAACGTCAACGCGGCGATGTTGCGCCTGGAGCGCAGTATTCGCGGCAACACCTTTGCCAAGTCCGGTATCGAAAGCGCCTTGCTCGACGCCCTCGGCAAACGCCTGGGCCTGCCGGTCAGCGAGCTGCTGGGCGGGCGTGTGCGTGATGCGTTGCCGGTGGCCTGGACCCTGGCTAGCGGTAATACCGAACAGGACATCAGCGAGGCCGAAAAAATGCTCGACCTGCGCCGTCATCGCATCTTCAAATTGAAGATCGGCGCCGGTGAAGTCAACCGCGACCTGGCCCATGTGATCGCGATCAAAAAAGCCCTGGGCGAGCGCGCCAGTGTGCGCGTCGACGTCAACCAGGCCTGGGATGAAGCCGTGGCCCTGCGGGCGTGCAAGGTGCTCGGCGACAACGGTATCGACCTGATCGAACAACCGATCTCGCGCAACAACCGTGGTGGTATGACTCGGCTCAACCTGTCGAGCCCGGTGCCGATCATGGCCGATGAGTCCATCGAGTGTGTCGAGGATGCATTCAACCTGGCCCGTGAAGGCTCGGCCACAGTGTTCGCCCTCAAGATCGCCAAGAACGGCGGCCCGCGTGCCGTATTGCGCACGGCGGCGATTGCCGAAGCGGCTGGCATCGGCCTGTACGGCGGCACCATGCTCGAAGGCGGCATTGGCACCCTGGCTTCGGCCCATGCCTTTCTCACGCTGAACACCCTGGCGTGGGGCACCGAATTGTTCGGCCCGCTGTTGCTCACCGAAGACATCCTCACCGAGCCACCGGTGTACCGCGATTTCCAACTGCACGTTTCCAGCGCGCCGGGCCTGGGCCTGGCGCTCGATGAAGAGCGCCTGGCGTTCTTTCGCCGTGACAAACACTAAGAGGCCTCTGCCATGTTGTTCCACGTAAAAATGACCGTGAACCTTCCCCTCGATATGCACCCCGAGCGTGCCGCCAGCCTCAAGGCCGAGGAGAAAGCCTTGGCTCAGCGCCTGCAAGAGGAGGGCAAATGGCGCCACCTGTGGCGCATCGCCGGGCATTACGCCAACTACAGCGTGTTCGATGTCGACAGCGTGCAGGAGCTGCACGACCTGCTGATGCAACTGCCGTTGTTCCCCTACATGGCCATCGAAGTGAACGCGCTGTGCCGCCATCCGTCGTCGATCCATGCGGACGACCGCTGAGCCGGCTTCCACCTATAACTACAAGATGAGGAATGCACCATGTCCATCCGCCTGTCCCAGACTGCCCACGCCCAACAGTTTCTCGAAGAAGCCAGCGGTAATCTCAATGACGCGGGCAACCCGCGCACCAAGGCGCTGATTTACCGGATCCTGCGTGACACCGTGAACATCATCGAAGACCTGGAAGTGACCCCGGAAGAATTCTGGAAGGCGGTCAACTACCTCAATGAACTGGGCAAAAACCAGGAGGCCGGCCTGCTTGCCGCCGGCTTGGGCCTGGAGCATTACCTGGACCTGTTGATGGATGCCGCCGACGAGGAGGCCGGCAAGTCTGGCGGCACGCCGCGCACCATCGAAGGCCCGTTGTACGTGGCCGGTGCGCCGCTGTCCAAGTACGAGGCACGGCTGGATGACGGCAAGGACGACGCGGTGCCGTTGTTCATGCGCGGGCAAGTACGCGACACCGAGGGCAAGCCGTTGGCAGGAGCGATTGTCGATGTGTGGCAGGCCAACACGGGCGGGACCTATTCGTGGTTCGACCCGGCGCAATCGGAATTCAACCTGCGTCGGCGCATCGAGACCGACGCCCAGGGCAACTACCGTTTTCGCAGCATCGTACCTTCAGGCTACGGCTGCCCACCGAGCGGGCCGACGCAACAGTTGCTCGACCAATTGGGTCGCCACGGGCAACGGCCGGCGCATATCCACTTCTTCATCTCGGCGCCTGGGCACCGGCACCTGACCACGCAGATCAACCTGTCGGATGACCCGTATCTGCATGATGACTTTGCCTATGCCACCCGGGATGAACTGATTGCCGAGATTCGCTTCAGCGACGATCCGCAACTGGCGCGCGAATTTGGCGTGCAAGGGCGGTTTGCGCAGATTGATTTTGACTTTGAGTTGCAGGTGGCGGATGCGCCAATAGAGCAGCAGCGCATGCAACGAGTCCGTGCTCTGGAAGACTGATCAACTCGGTCAACTGTGGGAGCTGGCTTGCAGTGGCGAGGGAGCTCCCACATTGGTTTTTTGGTGATCTAGTTATTTGCGCACGACCAGGTCCAACACCTCATCCCGGTCTTTGATCTTCTGCAGCACAATCTCCGAGCGGATATCCATCACCCCCGCCGTGCGGTTCAGATGGTTCACGATAAAGTCCGAAAAGTGCTTGAGGTTGCGCGCCTGCACCCGCAGCACATAGTTGCTGGCGCCAGTGATCACATAGGCGCTCGCCACCTCTGGCCAGCCTTGCACCTTCTTGATAAACGTCTCATGCCAGTCCTCCACATCCTGGCGCAGCGACAGGTGCACGATGGCTTCCAGCTCGATTCCCAGCTGTTCGGCGTTCAATACCGCACGGTAACCGCTGATGATTCCCTCGCTCTCCAGCAGGCGCAAACGGCGCAGGCATGCAGACGGCGACAGCGCGACTTTTTCCGCCAATTCCTGGTTGCTGATGCGGCCATCCTGTTGCAGGAAATGCAGGAGGCGCAGGTCGGTAGCGTCGAGAATCATGCTTGGAAGATATCCGCGTGTTTGGAGGTTAAATTCGAATTTTCTACAGCTTAAATAGCCGTTCACCCACTACTTTGCACGAAAATTCTCTAAAAGTTCGTTCATTATTTGGTCCATCCTCACTTATAAAAACCAGGACGACCCATGACCACTCGAAGCCATTGCCAAGCCCTCGACGCCCAGGACCCGTTGGCCCACCTGCGTGCCCAATTCGCCTTGCCCGAAGGCGTGATCTACCTCGATGGCAACTCCCTCGGCGCTCGCCCGGTGGCGGCGCTGGAGCGGGCACAACAGGTGATCGCCGAGGAGTGGGGCAATGGCTTGATTCGTAGCTGGAACAGCGCCGGCTGGGCGGATTTATCCCTGCGCCTGGGCAATCGCCTGGCGCCATTGATTGGTGCGCGTGAGGGCGAGGTGGTGATCACCGACACCACCTCGATCAACCTGTTCAAAGTGCTCAGCGCCGCCTTGAGTGTGCAGCGCCAACGTACACCTGCGCGCAAGGTCATCGTCAGCGAAGCGAGTAACTTTCCCACCGACTTGTACATCGCCGAAGGCTTGGCCGAATTGCTTCAACAAGGCTATTCCCTGCGCCTGGTGAACAGCCCGGCCGAACTGCCCCAGGCCATTGATGCGGACGTGGCGGTGGTGATGCTCACCCACGTTAACTACAAGACCGGCTATATGTACGACATGGCGGCGCTGACCGCACTGAGCCACGAGTGCGGCGCGCTGAGCATCTGGGACCTGGCGCATTCGGCGGGCGCGGTGCCTGTCGATCTGCACCAGGCCGGCGCGGATTATGCGATTGGCTGCACCTACAAATACCTCAACGGCGGCCCGGGCTCCCAAGCGTTTGTGTGGGTCAACCCGGCGTTGGTGGATGTGGTGCGCCAGCCGTTGTCCGGGTGGTTCGGGCATACCCGGCAGTTCGCCATGGAATCGAGCTACGCCCCCAGCGCCGGTATCGCGCGCTACCTGTGCGGCACCCAACCCATCACGTCGTTGGCCATGGTGGAATGCGGCCTGGATATTTTTGCCCAGACCGACATGGCCAGCCTGCGCAGCAAATCCCTGGCATTGACCGACCTGTTTATCGCCTTGGTCGAAAGCCGCTGCGCCGCCCACGGGCTGGAGCTGATCACCCCGCGTGAACACGCCCGGCGCGGCAGCCATGTGAGCTTCGAACATCCTGAAGGCTATGCAGTGATTCAGGCCCTGATCGCCCGAGGCGTGATCGGCGATTACCGCGAACCGCGGATCATGCGCTTTGGTTTCACGCCGTTGTACACCAGCTTTACCGAAGTGTGGGACGCCGTGGAAATCCTCGGAGAAATACTCGACAAGCGCACGTGGGACCAGGCGCAATTCAAAGTGCGCAACAGCGTCACGTAACAACACAAACCCACTGTAGGAGCGAGCTTGCTCGCGAAGATCGTCAACAATAACGCGCGAATGCTGAATGCACGCGGCGTTCTCAGGTTTTTCGCGAGCAAGCTCGCTCCTACAGAAAACAAGCGCTTACTGTGCAATCACAATAATAAAGGGGCACACCAGTGACCACGCCAGACAACGGCTTTGCAGAAATTACCCACCGTGAACTGGGCCTGAGGCGCCAGCTCACTTCCGGCCAGATGAGCATGATCGCCATCGGTGGCGCCATCGGCACCGGGCTGTTCATGGGCAGCGCCTACGCCATCGGTTATGCCGGGCCGAGCGTGCTGGTGAGCTACGCCATCGGTGCGTTGATTACCTTGCTGCTGATGGGCTGCCTGGCGGAGATGACGGTGGCCCATTCCACCTCCGGCTCCTTTGGCGCTTACGCCGAGTTCTACATCAGCCCGTTGGCCGGGTTCCTGGTGCGATATGCCTACTGGGCGGCGATTGTGCTGGCGGTGGGGGCCGAGGTCACGGCGGTGGCTATGTACATGAAGTACTGGTTCGCCAACGTGCCGGAGTGGGTGTGGATCGTGTCGTTTTCCAGTGTGCTGATCCTGCTCAATGCGATCAGCGTGAAGACCTTCGGCAACTTCGAATACTGGTTCTCGACGATCAAGATCAGCGCCATTGTCGGTTTCATCATCCTGGCGGTGTATGTGGCATTCGGCTCCGGTAACCCTGACTACGGGGTGCAGAACTACACGGCCCACGACGGCTTTTTCCCCCATGGCTTGAGTGGCATGTGGATCGCGGTGATCGTGTCGATCTTCAGCTACCTCAGTGTCGAGATGATCGCCGTGGCCGCCGGTGAAGCCGCCGACCCGGAGCAGGCAGTGAAGAAAGCCTTCCGCGCTACCATCGTGCGGCTGGTGGTGTTCTATCTGCTGACCCTGGCGCTGATGCTCGCCATCGTGCCGTGGAACCAGGCCGGCCAGGCCCAGAGCCCGTTTGTCACAGTGATGCAGACCATCGGCATTCCCGGTGCCACCGGGGTGATGAATTTCGTGATCCTGATCGCGGCGCTGTCGGCCATGAACAGTCAGCTCTACATCACCACGCGCATGATGTTCAGCCTGTCGCGCGCTGGTTTTGCGCCCAAGTCCATGGGCGCGCTGAGCAAGAACGGCATCCCGCTCAACGCATTGCTGCTGTCCAGTTCGGGCATTGCCCTGGCGACGTTGCTCAACGTGGTGTACCCGGAAAGTTCGTTCACCCTGATGATGGCGATCTCGATGTTTGGCGCAATCTTCACCTGGTTCATGATCTTCCTCACTCACCTGTTTTTCCGCCGCTATCGCAAGCGTCATGGCGGGGCGAAGTTGTCGTTCCAGTTGCGCCTGTTTCCCTACAGCACGTTGCTGGGGTTGGTGCTGATGGGGGCGGTGATGATCACCACCTATTTCACCGACGCCTTCAAGATGACACTGGTGTTTGGCGTGCCGTTCCTGCTGATCTTGTCGGCGGTTTACTACACCTTCTTCCACAAACGCGCATCATCTGTAGGAGCGAGCTTGCTCGCGAAGAACCCGAGAGCGCCGCGTTAAACCTGATAGCTCGCGTTATCGTTGGCGATCTTCGCGAGCGAGCTCGCTCCTACAAGGGGGGGGCGGTGAGCGCAGCGAGTAATGTGCTGACGTAACCGGGCAGTTGCTCGAACGAGCGTGCGCATAACAACAGTTTGCGGCAGGCCCATTCTTCTTGCAGGGGGTGGGCTTTGAAGCGCCGTGCAGGTGGCCAACGGTCCAAGGCGGCCTGAGGCACGATGCCCAGGCCCGCACCGCCGGCGACCATGCGAATCACCCCATCAAAACCGTCGGCGCGAATGCGCGTCTGCAAGCGAAAGCCCGCGTGCAGTGCCTGTTCTTCCAGGTAAACCGCCAACGCGCTGTTGGCCGCCAGGCCCACGTAGTCGTATTGCAAGCTCTCGATAAAACTCGCGCTGGTCAACGGGTGGTCCAGGGGCATGATCAGCACCAGCGGGTCGTCGCGAAACGCCAGGGTCTGCAAGCCGTGGGTGTCTACCGCATCGGAAATAATCCCCAGCTCGGCGGTGCCCTGGCGCAAGGCGTGGGTGATGCGCAGGCTGGGCAATTCTTGCAGGTCGATATCGAGGTTGGGGTGCTCGCGCAAAAACTGAGCGAGCAGTTCAGGCAGGTACTCGCTGAGAGCGGTGGTATTGCACAGCAGGCGTACCTGGCCTTTGACGCCATTGGCGTATTCGGCCAGGTCTTGCTGCAGATGGTCGGCCTGCTGCAACAGCAGGCGGGCATGCCGCGCCAGGGCTTTGCCCGCGGGTGTCGGGGTCACGCCACGGCGGCCGCGCTCGAGAAACGCGATGCCCAGTGAGGACTCCATGGCTCGGATGCGTGCGCTGGCGGCAGCCAGGGACAGGTGGCTGCGGGCCGCGCCGGCGGTGATATTGCCGCTGTCCAGGATGTGCAGGTAGAGGCGCAGGTCGATGAGGTCAAAGTGCATGAAGTTTCCCTGTGACTGGAAGGGCCTCATCGCAGGCATGCCAGCTCCCACACTTGAATGTATTCACAATTCCAAATGTGGGAGCTGGCTTGCCTGCGATAGCGTCATCAGCCTCACGCAAAACAAGAGGCTGGCTCAGTATATGGCGAATTTTCAGCCACTCTCCAGCCCTGCACAATCGGTGCATGAATACCTTCCTCTCCTTCTACCAAAACCTCGGTCCCGCACTGACAGCGCTGGTCATCACTACCTTCCTGCTGGCCGGTACGGTGAAGGGCGTCATCGGCCTGGGCTTGCCCACTGTAGCCATGGGCATGCTTGGCCTGGCTATGCTGCCGGCGCAGGCTGCGGTATTGCTGATCATTCCTTCGACGGTGACCAACCTGTGGCAACTGTCCTTTGGCGGGCACTTGGGTGCCTTGCTCAAACGCCTGTGGCCGATGCTGTTGCTGATCTTCCTCGGCACCGGGCTGGGCACCTTGTGGCTGGGCATGGGTAGCGGACCTTGGGTGGTGCGTGCCCTGGGCGCGGCTTTACTGGTGTATGCGCTCAGCGGGTTATTCCTGCCAACCTTCAAGGTTGCGCCTCGAACCGAGCGCTGGCTGGGCCCCTTGTGCGGGGTGATCACCGGCATCATTACCTCGGCCACCGGTGTCTTCGTGATCCCGGCGGTGCCGTACCTGCAAGCGCTGGGCTTGAGCCGTGATCAGTTGGTGCAGGCGCTGGGGCTGTCGTTCACCGTGTCGACGTTGGCACTTGCCGCCGGGCTGGCCTGGCGCGGGGCACTGGGCGGCGGTGAAATGGGCGCGTCATTGCTGGCGTTGGTGCCGGCATTGCTGGGGATGTGGCTGGGTCAGGTGGTGCGCCGACGCATCAGTGCGCTGTGGTTCAAACGTGGATTTTTCACCGGCATGGCGTTGCTGGGAGGCCATTTGTTGCTGGCTGGTTAATAATGAGCGGGCACGTGTCAGCCGATAAATGAAGGACCGCCCGTGAAAGCCCGTTCCGATGAGCTACAGATCTTCGTCAGCGTGATTGAATGCGGCTCGATTTCCGCCGCCGCCGAAAAAGTCGGGCAAACGCCATCGGCAGTCAGCCGCACCTTGTCGCGCCTGGAAGCCAAGCTCGACACCACCTTGATCAACCGCACCACGCGGCGCATGGACCTGACCGAGGAGGGCAAGTACTTCTTCGAGCAGGCCAAGCTGATCCTGGCGCAGATGGATGAGCTGGAAGAGCGCCTGTCATCGCGCCAGAAAAAACCGGCCGGCCGCCTGCGTATCAATGCCGCTGTGCCGTTCATGCTGCATGGGGTCGTGCCGTATATCGCCGAATTTCGCAGCCTTTACCCGGATATCCAGTTGGAGCTCAACAGCGATGATTTGATCATCGACCTGCTGGAGCAAAGCACCGACATCGCCATTCGCATCGGCGCCCTTGCCGACTCGACCCTGCATGCGCGTTTCCTGGGCAGCACGCCGCTCCATGTTCTGGCCAGCCCCGGATACCTCAAGCAATACGGCACGCCGACGACCGTTGCCGAGTTGGCTGATCATACCTTGCTGGGCTTCACCCACACCGAGACCCTCAACCACTGGCCGCTGCGTCACGGCGAAGGTGACCGCTGGCTGATTCAGCCCGGCGTCAGCGCGTCCAGTGGCGAAACCCTGCGTCATTTGGCGCTGCAGGGGCAGGGCATTTGTTGCCTGTCGAATTTCATGACCGTCGATGACATCGACGCCGGCCGTCTGGTGCCCATATTGGAGGTATTCAACAGCGGTTATCGCCAGCCGATCCACGCGGTGTTCTATCGCAACTCGCAATTGGCACTGCGCATCCAGTGCTTCCTGGACTTTATTCAGGCCAAGCTGGCGCGGTATGCGCGCTGATTCGTGACCTGAGCGCAAGAGTGAATTGGGCCGCACGGGCTTATTCGGCAGTAGTGGGGGCTGGATACTGGGCGCATCACTTACCCAGTCAGGAGCAACCTCCATGAATGTATTCGTTACCGGTGCAGCAGGGTTTATCGGCGGTTCGATCGCCACCGGCCTGGTCAACGCCGGCCATCACGTCACCGGCCTCGTGCGCAGCGCCGAGCAAGCCGCCGAAATGACTGCCCTGGGCATCACGCCGGTGATCGGCACCCTCGACGACGCAGCGGTATTGACCGAGCAGGCGCAGAAGGCCGATGCGGTGATCAACGCCGCCAGCAGCGACCACCGAGGCGCCGTGCAAACTTTGCTGGCCGCCTTGAAAGGCTCGAACAAGCCGTTCCTGCATACCAGCGGTTCGAGCATCGTCGGCGATGCGTCGGGCGGTAAAGCCAGTGAAGTCATCTACTTTGAAGACAACCTGCCTGAGCCGACCGTCGACAAGGCTGCCCGCGTGGCCATCGACAACCTGATCCTCGCGGCGGCCAATGACGGCGTGAATTCGGCGGTGATCTGCAACACCCTGATCTACGGCCACAGCCTGGGCGTGAAGCGTGACAGCGTGCAATTGCCGCGCTTGCTCAAGCAGGCGCGCAAAAGCGGGGTAGTGCGCCATGTGGGCAGCGGGCAAAACATCTGGTCCAATGTGCATATTGAAGATGTGGTCGCCCTGTATCTGCTGGCGCTGACCAAAAACGTCCCGGGTACTTTCTACTTTGTGGAAAGCAGCGAAGCAGCATTCATCGACATGACCACGGCGATTGCCCAAGCGCTGAACCTGGGCAAACCACAGGATTGGCCATTGGCCGAGGCTGAGGCCGAGTGGGGCTATGAAATGGCCAACTATGGCTTGGGCTCCAATAGCCGAGTGCGCGGCAAGCACGCTCGTGAGCTGTTGGGTTGGGTGCCCAAGCGTACTTCGGTGGTGGAGTGGATTCGCGACGAGATGGTGTGATGTTCGCTTAGCACCGCGGTGCGGTCATCGCAGGCAAGCCAGCTCCCACATTTTTCAGGCGTGAACCCTGTCAAATGTGGGAGCTGGCTTGCTCGCGAAAGGGGCGACTCGGTGTATCGGACCTGACACTTCACTAGCCCCACCCGCCGCAATTCCGTACCATCCCCCGCCTAATTCCCCGCAATTCCGTGGTACTCCATGAACCTCACCCGTCTGCGCGCCGACGCCTTGGCCGGCCTCACCACGTCTTTCGCCTTGCTGCCCGAATGCATCGCCTTTGCGCTGGTGGCTCATCTCAACCCGCTGATGGGCCTCTACGGTGCTTTCATCATTTGCACCCTCACCGCGTTGTTCGGCGGCCGCCCGGGCATGGTCTCGGGCGCCGCCGGTTCGATGGCGGTGGTGATCGTCGCGCTGGTGGTGCAACACGGCGTGGAGTATTTGCTGGCGACGGTGTTGCTGGGCGGGTTGATCATGGTCGCTTTCGGCCTGCTGCGCCTGGGCAAGCTGGTGCGCATGGTGCCGCATTCGGTGATGCTCGGCTTCGTCAACGGCCTGGCGATCATCATTGCGCTGGCGCAACTGGAGCATTTCAAGAGCGGTGAAACCTGGCTCAGCGGCACGCCGTTGTACGTGATGACCGGGCTGGTGGCGGCAACCATGGCCATTGTGTATCTGTTGCCTCGTCTGACCCGTGCTGTACCGCCCGCGCTGGTGGCGATTCTCGGTGTGGGCCTGGCGGTGTACCTGCTTGGCCTGCCGACCCGCACTTTGGGCGATATGGCGCACATCGCCGGTGGCTTGCCGACTTTCGCCCTGCCGCAGATCCCCTGGACCCTGGAAACCCTCGGCATCATCGCGCCCTACGCGTTTTTGATGGCGATGGTTGGCCTGTTGGAAACCTTGCTGACCCTCAACCTCACCGACGAAATCACCGAGACCCGTGGTTATCCTGACCGCGAAAGCGTGGCCCTGGGCGCGGCGAATATGGTCTCGGGCCTGTTTGGCGGCATGGGGGGTTGCGCGATGATCGGGCAAACCGTGATCAACCTCAGCTCCGGCGGGCGTGGGCGTTTCTCCGGGGTGTTTGCCGGGGTGATGATTCTATTGTTCATTCTGTTTCTGTCGCCACTGATCGAGCGGATCCCGCTGGCGGCGTTGGTGGGCGTGATGTTCGTGGTGTCGCAACAGACCTTCGCCTGGGCGTCGTTGCGGGTGATCAACAAGGTGCCGCTCAATGATGTGCTGGTGATCATGGCGGTGACGATCATTACGGTGTTCACCGACCTGGCCACCGCCGTGCTGTGCGGTATCGTCATCGCCGCGCTGAACTTCGCCTGGCAGCAGGCGCGGGAACTGTACGCCGATGAACACCTGGAGGCCGATGGCAGCAAGCTCTATCGGCTGCATGGCACGTTGTTCTTCGCCTCGACCACGCCGTTTTTGAATCAGTTCGACCCGGCCAACGACCCGGCCCAGGTCACACTGGATTGCCGTCACCTGAGCTTTGTCGACTATTCGGCGATTGCCGCCCTGATGACCCTGCGCGAGCGCTACACCAAGGCTGGCAAGCACCTGCGGGTGCTGCATTTATCCGAGCGCTGCAAAAAACTGCTCAAGCGCGCCAAGGTTCATCACGACTGATTGAGCCCCTGTGGCGAGGGAGCTTGCTCCCGCTGGCGTGCGAAGCGCGCCCAGGATTTTGGGGCCGCTGCGCAGCCCAGCGGGAGCAAGCTCCCTCGCCACAGGGGGAGAGCTGTAGCAGTTACGGGCCGACCAGGTCTTCCAGCTCCTGGGCGCGGGTCTGGGTCATGTCCAGCACGCAGCCTGAGCCGTTTACCTGATCAATCGTGCCGCCGGTGGCGCTGCCTGCGAAGGCGCAGTTGGCGTCGCGGTATTTGATCCACAGGCGCTGCAGGTCTTGCAGTTGCTGTTTGCGCGGCCCTTCCTGGGCGGCGAGGGCGGTCTTGTAGGCGCGGTTCAGGCGGTCGTCCTGCACCTTGGTTTGCCGGGCGTTGCAATTGACCATGTCTGCGGTGGTATTGGCGCTGTCCATGCATTTTTTCAAGGCAGGGTTGTCGGCGGCATAAGCGCTGCTGCACAAGAGCAGGACGCTGGCGGCAATTGTGGTGCGAATCATGAGCGGGTTCCTGGGCAATGGATGCGCATTCTATGACTCAAGGGCAGCGACTGAGTTTCCGCCTTCTCTGATCTTCATGTAAGAACACCCCCCGAATTTTCATCCACCCATGTCGGGCATATCCCCAAGCGACAGCGCTTATCCGTGGGCGAAAATTACTTTCATGAAAATTGAAAATGCTCCTCGGGAATGATTTATGAGTTTCACAACCAATTCGACGTGACCCTTTCCGAGGAGTACCGCATGGCCGCATCACCGGGCTTCGGGCTGTTGGCATACGCTGCCATCGCCATCATTGCATTGATCGTGCTGATCGCACGCTACCGACTCAACCCCTTTATCGTGATTACCCTGGTGTCCATCGGCCTGGCGCTGATGGCCGGGATGCCGGCGGACACCATCATGGGCTCGTACGAGGCGGGTGTCGGCAAGACCCTGGGGCATATCGCCCTGGTGGTGGCGCTGGGCACCATGCTCGGCAAGATGATGGCCGAGTCGGGCGGCGCCGAACAGGTGGCGCGCACGCTGATCAACCGCTTCGGTGAGCGCAATGCCCACTGGGCGATGGTGTGTATTGCGTTTCTGGTGGGGCTGCCGCTGTTTTTCGAGGTCGGCTTTGTACTGCTGGTGCCGATTGCCTTTACCGTGGCGCGACGCGTGGGCGTGTCGATCCTGATGGTTGGGCTGCCGATGGTCGCCGGCCTGTCGGTGGTGCATGCGTTGGTGCCGCCGCACCCGGCGGCGATGATGGCGGTGCTGGCCTATAACGCCTCGGTCGGGCAGACGGTGCTGTATGCGATTTTGATTGGCATCCCCACGGCGATCATTGCCGGGCCCGTCTACGCCAAGTTCATCGTGCCGCACATTCATTTGCCAGCGGAAAACCCGCTGGAGCGCCAGTTCATCGAGCGTGAACCGCGTACGCGCCTGCCCAGCTTTGCACTGACCATAGGCACCATCCTGTTGCCGGTGGTGCTGATGATGATCGGCGGCTGGGCCAACGTGATTTCTACGCCGGGCAGCGGTTTCAACCAGTTCCTGTTGTTTATCGGCAACTCGGTGATCGCCCTGTTGGTGGCGACCCTGGTGAGTTTCTGGACCTTGGGCCTGGCCCAGGGCTTCAACCGCGAGTCGATCCTCAAGTTCACCAACGAGTGCCTGGCGCCGACCGCCAGCATTACCTTGCTGGTGGGCGCGGGCGGTGGTTTGAATCGCATCCTGGTGGACGCAGGCGTGACCAATGAAATCCTCGGCCTGGCCCATGCGTTTCACTTGTCGCCGCTGGTAATGGGCTGGCTGTTCGCGGCGTTGATGCGTATCGCCACGGGCTCGGCCACGGTTGCCATGACCACCGCGTCCGGAGTGGTCGCGCCGGTCGCCTTGGGCCTGGGTTATCCACACCCTGAATTGCTGGTGTTGGCGACCGGTGCAGGCTCGGTGATCTTTTCCCACGTGAACGACGGCGGCTTCTGGCTGATCAAGGAATACTTCAATATGACGGTCATCCAGACCTTCAAGACCTGGACCGTACTCGAGACCCTGATTTCGCTGGTCGCCTTCGGCCTGACCTACGGTCTGTCCCTTGTGTTATGAGCCTGTAACCCGGAGCCCCCATGGACATCCTCTATCAGATCCGCGCCCGCCAGGACACTTTCAGTGCCGGCGAAGGGCGTATTGCCAAGCTGATGCTTGAGGATGTGGGCTTTGCCGCGTCCGCCAGCCTGGAGGAACTGTCGCAACGGGCTGAGGTGAGTACCGCCACCTTGTCACGCTTCGCCCGCAGCGTGGGCTGCCGTGACTTGCGCGATTTGCGCCTGCAGTTGGCCCAGGCCAACGGCGTGGGCAGCCGCTTCCTGGACCCGGCGGGCAAGCCAGAACAGTCAGCGTTTCATCGGCAGATTCTGGGGGATATCGAGGCGACGTTGCGTCAGCACCTTTCGGGTTTCAATCAGCGCAGCTTTGGCGATGCGGTCAAGCTATTGGGTAAGGCCCGGATGATCCATGCGTTCGGCATGGGCGGGCCGTCGAGCCTGTGCAGCGATGAGTTGCAGGTGCGCCTGGTGCGTCTGGGCTATCCGATTGCCGCCAGCCACGACCCTGTGATGATGCGTGTCACGGCGGCGACCCTGGGGCCCGAACATGCCGTGATCGCCTGCTCACTCACGGGCCTGACCCCGGAGTTACTGGAGGTAGTGACGCTGGCGCGCAACTACGACGCGCGGATCATTGCCATCACCCTTGCCGATTCGCCGCTGGCGCAGTTGGCGGATGTCGTGCTGCCGCTGCAATCGGCGGAAACCAGTTTTATCTACAAGCCCACTGCGGCCCGCTACGGCATGCTGCTGGCTATCGACCTGCTCGCCACCGAGTTGGCGCTGGCCCTGCCGGACGACAACCAGGAACGCCTGCGCCGGATCAAACTGGCGCTGGACGATTACCGCGGCGGCCCTGGTAGCCTGCCGCTTGGAGATTGATATGAAGTACGACACGCTGATTCGCCAGGCGCTGATCATCGATGGCAGTAACACCCCAGGGTATGTCGCCGATGTGGGCGTGCAGGCAGGGCGCATCCGTACGATTGGCGACTTGTCCACAGCCCAGGCCGAGCAGATCATCGACGGCCATGGCCGGGTATTGGCACCGGGTTTTATCGACGTGCACACCCACGACGACACGGTAGTGATTCGCCAGCCGCAGATGCTGCCCAAGCTCAGCCAGGGCGTGACCACGGTGATTGTCGGCAACTGTGGTATCAGCGCTTCGCCGGTCAGTTTGCGCAGCGACCCGCCGGACCCGATGAACTTATTGGGCAACCGTGAGCAGTTCTGTTATCCGCGGTTCAGCGATTATCGCAACGCGGTGCAGGGCGCCCATCCGGCAGTGAACGTCGCGGCATTGATCGGTCACACGGCGCTGCGCAGCAACCATATGGACGACCTGCATCGCACCGCCACACCGTATGAAATCGCGGCCATGCGCGTGCAGTTGCAAGAGAGCCTGGAGGCCGGTGCCCTGGGGTTATCCACAGGCCTGGCCTACGCCAGCGCCTTCAACGCCAAGACCGATGAAGTGCTGCAGCTCGTTGAGGAGCTGACGGCCTACGGCGCGGTGTACACCACGCATTTGCGCAGTGAGTTCGAGCCAGTGCTGGAAGCAATGGATGAGGCGTTTCTGATCGGTCGACACGCCAGGGTGCCGGTGATCATTTCCCACCTTAAATGCGCCGGTGCCGGTAACTGGGGGCGCAGCCCGCAGCTGTTGGCGGCCCTGGAAGCAGCGGCAAAAGATCATCCGGTGGGTTGTGATTGCTACCCCTATGCCGCCAGCTCCTCGACCCTGGACCTCAAGCAGGTGACTGACGCGTTTCGCATCACCATCACTTGGTCCACACCGCACCCGGAAATGGGCGGGTGTGATTTGCAAGAGATTGCCGCCCAGTGGGGCGTTTCGCTGATGGATGCCGCCCGCCGTTTGCAACCTGCGGGGGCGGTGTACTACGGCATGGATGAGGCGGATGTGCGGCGCATTCTTGCGCATCCGTTGTCGATGGTGGGGTCGGATGGGTTACCTGAAGATCCGTTTCCTCATCCGCGCTTGTGGGGCGCTTTCCCACGGGTGCTAGGGCATTTCAGCCGGGATGTCGGATTGTTCCCGTTGTACACGGCGATACACAAAATGACCGGGCTGTCGGCGGCGCGTTTCGGCTTGGCCCAAAGAGGAGAAATTCGCGAGGGGCACTGGGCTGACCTGGTGCTCTTCGACCCTGCGCGGGTGCGTGACATGGCGGATTTCAAGACGCCTCAGCGTGCGGCCGAAGGGATTGAGCGTGTGTGGGTAAACGGCGTCTTGAGCTACAGCGAAGGGCAGTCGAACACACGGCGTGCGGGTCGTTTTCTGGCGCGCAGCGGTGATTTGCGCCGAGGTTTTCAGCTTGGTGCGCGGGATGCGATCTGACAGTGCTCGGCCCGATAGCGTGTCTGAATATGGCCAATCAGCGCTTACAAAAAGCTAATTGATTGCAAAGGACGGCTCTCTAGCATGTGCAGGTCTTATTACGGAGAGCCTGTATGAACACTCAGCCTGTAAGCCCCAGCCAACTCGCTAACCGGGCCGGCAACGCCGTCATTTCATCTACCGTCACGTCGCCTGACGCCGCGGTGAATGAGGGCGTCGATGCGATGTCGGCGTTCCCTTTTCCGCGTGACACGATCAAAGGCTGGATCCAGGAAAAAGTCTGGAACCTGACCAATCAATGGATCGACCCCGACAAGGTATACCTGCATCAGTTTTCTCCTGCCAACAGTACCCACACTGGCAGCGCCGTGACCGGGTGGGAACATCGCGGAGTTCCCGAGTCGTCCATGACGCTGACCGATGCCGTGGCCAGTGATTTTTTCTCGGCGGAACGCTACGGCACGGCCGGCAAGGCTCAGGCGCTGGCGCATTTCGTGTCTTCGAATACCAGCCCGTTTTCGTTGCTGGACAGCGAAAGTGTGCCGGATTTTTTCAGCCGGCTGGGCAAGTTCATTTTCGACCGGACGGGGCCGGGATACCTCTACTCGAAAATTCACGATGACGTGCCCAACGCCGTGGAGACCTGGCGTGATCTGGACGCCGCCTATGGCCTGTACCTGGATGGGCCGGGAAAAGGTACCTACGACGCCGGCAACCAACTGCGCATGAAGCCCAGCGAGCTGTTGAACCTGGTGCGTGAGGGGGACCTGCAGAAAAAGGTGATGACCAGGCTGGACAATTTTTGGATGCAGCACGGCGACGAGTGGCGGATGCTGGCCAAGCAACAGTTCGTGATGGAGGCCCGTGCCGCGCGCGCCCTCAACCAACAAGACTCCAGCCAGGGCCTGAGCCCGCAGGATTATGCCGAGGTGATGAAAGCGGCGGCGTCAGGTGTACCGCTCGAGGGGCCGATGTCCAAGGCCCAGTTACAGGCGCAGACGACGCCGGGTCCGGACACCAGGGTGTTTTGCTTCGACATCAATGGTTATAAGTCCAATGACATCCTGCGCTTCATCTCCAAGAGTGGTACCGAAACCCTCTATGTCCCCGGCGCAAAACCCGCGATCCAGACTTTCAAGGACCGAGCCGCCGTGGACCAGTGGGTGCTCGAACAAAGCAAGGACCCCGCCAAAGCCAAAGCGCTGGAGGAGCATTTCTCGCTGCGTGATCGTCAGCAGGGCGTGTTTGGCGCCCTGAGTGCCAACGGCGTGGACGTCACCCTGGCCAAGCTGGGTGCAGGCACCCAGGCAGCGAATGACAGTGTTATCGATACTTTGAATTATCCAATCGGCGGGGACGTGTTTTCCTTCATGGCCAGCCAGACACGACAACGCATCGACAATGATGCGGATACCGAAATGAAATCCAACGCCGAAGTGCGCAAGGACGACGCACTGGCTCTGTTGCAAGCCGGCAACGCAATATTCTCCATCCCCATGGCCTTGCTCGGGCCTATTGGGCTGGCGCTTGGCGCCGTCTCTTACACGGCACAGGTAGGAATGGAAATCGAACAGGCCGTGGAGGGTGACACTCAGGCCGAGCGCAAGAACGGGCTGCATTCGGCGGTGATGGACGTCGCGACGATGGCTTTTTTTCACGCCCTCGGCAAGGCCGGCCCTTCCACGGCCGACCCCGCTGTCGAGTCCGGCGCTCAACCGACGACGGCGCAAAAACCGTTTTTCAACTATCGCCGCGTGAACGGGCAGATCGGTGTGCTGATGAGTCCGACCGAACCTGCGCGGCTACCCGAAAAACCAGCAAACGGGTTGAATCCTGCGTGGGACCCATCCATGGAGATTTACCTGCAAGGGGGGGCCAAGCGTCCCTCAGTGCAGCCCCGGTATGAGATCGTCGAGGAGGGCCCGTCTACGGCGAAGGAGCCCAAACTCGAGGACTCGGAAAACGAACTGTCGGAGAATGAGGAGTCGCCGTCTTCGGTGGTTTCCGATGCCACGTCATCCGGGGATTACGAGCCGTACGACGATAGCAACGTGCTCAAGGTCAATCCGTTCAAGGCCGGTGTCCAGGTGCCTGATGGTGGGTATTTCAACAGTCGAGGCATGATTGAACGTACCGATATACCCAAGTTGTACCGCGTCGAAAAGGCGGATCGCGTAGAGCGTCGCGGTGATCCGGCAAATTATGGTTTTCGGGACTCAAACTTCTTTTCCGGGCCTGCAAAAATGATGGACGGCAATGTTGTGATGGCGTCTCGCTCAAAGGCGGCGGCGATACATTTTGGTGATGCTGCACTCGGCGGCAAGTACCACCTTTACGAAATCGACAGTCGCGGTGTTCCCGTCGTCTCTTTCAACGAAAATATCGAGGTAAACCCGCAGTTCGTCGAGGCTCGCCAGTGTGTGGCGCCTGGCACCATCGAGCGGATGCGCAAGTCGGGCCACTTGAATCAGTTTGAAGAAAGTTCCTATGAGTTCGATGAAGTGCATGTGGACAATGATCAACTGTCGAGCGCAAGGATCAGGGAAATTCACCATCATTGAGCGTGTTCACTTTGAGCGCTTGCTGAGCTAGGGTGGTCGCTCGCCAGCAACGAGCGACCGGCACTTGGAGAGTTATATGCACTTAGGAAAAGTCACCCCCATCCTGCGGATTTTCGACGAGGCCAAGGCGTTGGAGTTCTACGTCGATTTCCTGGGGTTCAAGGTCGATTGGCAGCATCGCTTCGAGGCGAATTTTCCGTTGTACGTGCAAGTGTCGCTGGGGGAGTGTGTGCTGCACTTGTCCGAGCATCATGGCGATGCTTCGCCAGGGGCGGCTGTGCGGATCCAGGCCCAAGGGGTCGATGCGTATCAGCAGCAATTGCTGGGCAAGGAATACCGGTATGCCAAGCCTGGGGTGGAAGACACGCCGTGGGGGACGCGGGAGATGAGCATCAGAGACCCGTTTGGGAATCGGTTGGTGTTTGTTGAGGAGAGCGAGGGCTGATTATCCCATGGGCTGTTCGCAGGTAAGGCCCTTGTGGCGAGGGAGCAAGCTCCCTCGCCACAATAGTTGTGGGGCTACACCCGGAAATGACTGACCATCTGCTGCAACTGGCTACCCAGGCGTGCCAGTTCAACACTCGATTTGGCTGTCTCATCACTGGCCGTAGCGGTCTGCTCAGACACGTCACGCACGTTCACGATACTGCGGCTGATCTCTTCCGCCACGGCGCTCTGTTGTTCGGCGGCCGCGGCAATTTGCTGGTTCATCGACTGGATATTGGACACCGTGCGGGTGATGCTTTCCAGGGACACACCCGCCTTGCGCGTCAGCTCGACACTGCTGTCGGTGAGACTGCGGCTGTTGTTCATCACGTTGGCCACTTGTTGGGTACCGTTCTGCAAACCGGCTACAAGGTCTTCGATTTCTTCGGTGGACTTCTGTGTACGCTGCGCCAGGCCACGCACTTCGTCGGCGACCACGGCAAAGCCTCGACCAGCTTCCCCGGCACGCGCAGCTTCAATGGCGGCGTTAAGTGCCAACAGGTTGGTCTGTTCGGCCACGGCCTTGATCACGTCCATCACGCTGCCGATCTTGTTGCTCTCTTGTTGCAGGTGCGTCATGGCGTCGGTGGAGCGCGCCACTTCGGCCGCCAGGCGTTCGATCTGGGCGATGGCTTCAGCCACCACTTTATCGCCTTCGCGGGCCTGGCCGTCAGCGTCGGAAGCGGCTTGGGAAGCCTGTTCGGCATTGCGTGCAACTTCCTGCACGGTGGCGGTCATTTCATGCATGGCGGTGGCGACCTGATCGGTCTCGATCTTCTGGCTGTTCACGCCGGCGCTGGTCTGCTCGGTCACCGCTGACAACTCTTCGGCGGCGCTGGCGATCTGAGTGACGCCGTCGCGAATGCCGCTGATCAGCTCGCGCAGGGTGGTGCCCATGCGCTGGATGCCTTGCTGCAACACGCCCAGTTCGTCACGACGGGTCACCTGGATGTTGTGGCTCAGGTCGCCCGAAGCGATGCGCTCCACCACGGCCAGGGTGTCCTGGATCGGGCGGGTGATCTGGCGGGTGATCACCCACGCGGCAATCACGCCGACCAACAGGGCCAGCAAGGTGCTGATCAGTTGCAGGCTGCGGGCCTGGGTGCTTTCGGCGTCGCGACGTTCCAGTTGGATGTCGTACAGCTTGTCGCTGATTGTCACGATGTCGGCGCCCTGGGTGGTCATTTCGGCACGGGCGGTGACGATATTGGCATTGGCCGCCTTGTAGCTCTGCACGGCGCTGCGGTAGGCGCCTAGCGCGGTTTCCAGTGCGGACAATGCGCTTTGCTGGCCAGTACCGAAGGCAACGCTGAGGCCTTTCAAACCGGCGACAGCTTTTTCCAGCTGTGTAGCCGCGCGGGCTTCGGTTTCTGCGTTGGGGCTATTGGTATAGCCGCGCACTTCGTAGCGAGCCTGCATGAATTCGTTCTTGGCCTGGGTCACGGCCAGGAACTGCGTGAAGCGTTCCGGGCTGTCGGATGACTGCTGCACACTGGTTTCCAGCGCATTGATTTGCGCGTTGGCAATGTCGGCCTTGGCGCCCATGACATCGCGCGCAGCGTTGCCATTGCGGTAGGCCTCGCGCATTTTGTTCAGGGACTGGCGGTAAGCGGTAATGACGGCTTTCTGCTCATTGAGCAGCTTGAGGTTTTCCGGGCTCTTGAAGCTGTCGAGCAGCTTCTGTTGCTGGGCGGCGAAGGCATCGAGGCTGGTCTGCACGTTCTGCGCCACAGCTTCGTCGCCATTGGCCAGCATGTATTGCAAGCGGACGATACGCAGCTTGGTCAGCGAGGCATTGAGCTGGGTGATGTCGCTCATCCAATTGCTACGGTCGATCAAGCCGCCCAGGCTGGTCCAGCCAGTGAGTGCCAGGATCGAGGTGAGGACCAGCACCAGGCCGAAGCCCAGGCCGAGTTTGAGATTGACGCTGATGTTACCGAACCAGCTGTTCATCGAAAGCTCCTTGAAGAGTGATGTCTGTCTGCTGGACGGTGTGTTTTTGTTTGAGCCAGCCAAGATGTGTAGGGCTGTATCGGCGGGAAAGGATGATTCTGAAATACTTTTATTGTTCGTCGACGAAGGGTCGCCGGCGCGCAACGGCGATGCCGGGGTGGGGCTGATCACGGCCCGCTCATGTGTGCTAGTCTGCGGGCCCTTTTAGTTCTGGGCGGCGCGGGAAACCGTGGCGTCCTACAGCGGAGCCTCTTCATGTCCGAAGTTAATCTGTCCACCGACGAAACCCGCGTCAGCTACGGTATCGGCCGTCAGTTGGGCGACCAACTGCGCGACAACCCGCCACCGGGCGTCAGCCTGGACGCGATCCTGGCCGGCCTGACCGACGCTTTCGCAGGCTCGCCAAGCCGTGTTGACCAAGAACAAATGGCGGCCAGCTTCAAGGTGATCCGCGAAATCATGCAAGCCGAAGCCGCTGCCAAGGCCGAAGCTGCAGCGGGCGCTGGCCTGGCTTTCCTGGCAGAAAACGCCAAGCGTGATGGCATCACCACCCTGGCTTCCGGCCTGCAATTTGAAGTGCTGACGGCCGGTACCGGCGCCAAGCCGACCCGTGAAGACCAAGTGCGTACTCACTACCACGGCACCCTGATCGACGGCACTGTGTTCGACAGCTCCTACGAGCGCGGCCAGCCTGCAGAATTCCCGGTGGGTGGCGTGATCGCCGGCTGGACCGAAGCCCTGCAACTGATGAATGCCGGCAGCAAATGGCGCCTGTACGTGCCGAGCGAACTGGCTTACGGCGCTCAAGGCGTTGGCAGCATCCCGCCGCACAGCGTTCTGGTATTCGACGTCGAGCTGCTCGACGTTCTGTAAGGCCTGCTGGTTACCTGTTGGGACGAACGCGTTCGCCCCAACAGGTATTTGCCAGTTTCTTCATGGATGGAACTTGCCATTCAAGTCGGTCGCCGGGCGCAACGCTCGTGCATAGCAGAACAGAAACAGATTCCTCACCACTTCCTTCAGCACCCCAGGCTCACTGGAACTCAGGCCGTTCACGTCCAGATCGCCCTGGTCCTGCAGCTCGTTCAGCGCTTCTTCCTCAAGCACCGCACAGACTTCACCGGTTTCCCGATGCAGGATTCGCAGGTAAGGGTGGGGGCGATCCAGCCAGGCATCTATCAAATAAGTCATGGTCGTTCTCCTTGATGGGTTTCAATGAGAATAATTCTTATTCGTAGAATAGCAAGCGTCTATTGGCAATTTCTGGGTTTTTCTGTGTGGGTATTGCGTTCGATCAACGCAGAGGGCGAAACGCCATCCCGCGGCGGGCGCGGGATGGAATGCAGCAGGTTCAGACTTTGCGCACGAACTCGGACTTGAGTTTCATCGGGCCGATCCCGTCGATCTTGCAGTCGATATCGTGGTCGCCGTCGCACAGGCGGATGTTCTTGACCTTGGTGCCGACCTTGACCACCAGGGAAGTGCCCTTGACCTTGAGGTCCTTGATCACGGTGATGGTGTCGCCATCCTGCAGGACGTTGCCCACAGAGTCTTTCTTCACGGTCTCATCGCCGACCACTTCGGCCTCGCCGTTGGCGGACCACTCATGGGCGCATTCCGGGCAGACCAGTTGGGCGCCGTCTTCGTAGGTGTATTCGGAATTGCATTTTGGGCAGGGTGGCAACGTGCTCACTAAAGCTCCTAGAAAGTCAGGGATGGCTAAAAGTCGCACATTATATAGGGTTTTAAACGCGGGTGGGGTTGGACTCGTCCTAATGTGGGAGCTGGCTTGCCTGCGATAGCGGCAGTGAATTCACTCCCGTCATCGCAGGCAAGCCAGCTCCCACATTAAACAGCGCGGAATCAGTGAGTACGGGCGACCGCAAACTCACTCAGCTCAACCAGAGCATCCCGGTATTCACTGGCCGGCAGCGCTTCCAGGCATGTGATCGCCCGCGCCACGTAGTCACGCGCCAGTTGCGCGGTGTACTCCAGGGAGCCCGAGGCTTCTACGGCGGCACGGATGGCTTCCAGGTCTTCGATCCCGCCTTTCTGGATCGCCTTGCGCACCAGGGCAGCCTGTTCCGGCGTGCCTTCGCGCATGGTGTAGATCAGCGGCAAGGTCGGCTTGCCCTCGGCCAGGTCGTCACCGACGTTCTTGCCCAGGGTTTCAGCGTCGCCCTTGTAGTCGAGCAGGTCATCCACCAGTTGGAACGCCACGCCCAGGTGATCACCGAACGTGCGCAGGGCCTCGGCCTGTTCGGCGGTGGCGCCACACAGCGCGGCTGCACTGTGGGTAGAGGCTTCGAAGAGCATCGCGGTTTTGCCGCGAATCACTTCCATATAGGTTTCTTCAGTGGTGCTGGCATCGCGGACTTTGGACAGTTGCAACACTTCGCCTTCGGCGATGATGCGTGTGGCCTGTGAAAGAATCTTCATCACGGGCATCGAGCCCAGCTCGACCATCATTTCGAACGAGCGCGAATACAGGAAGTCGCCCACCAACACGCTGGGCGCATTGCCCCACATCGCGTTTGCGGTCTCGCGACCACGGCGCATGCCGGACATGTCGACCACGTCGTCATGCAGCAGGGTGGCGGTGTGCAGGAATTCGATCGTGGCGGCCAGCAGGCGCAGGTCATCGCCTTGACGGCCCAGGGCCTTGCCGCACAGCAACACTAATAAAGGACGCAGGCGTTTGCCGCCCGCCGACGTAATGTAGTCGCCAATTTTGGAGACCAGCGGCACTTTAGACGTCAGCTGCTGCTTGATGATGCCGTCGACGGCGCTAAAATCGTCCGCGACCGCGCGGTAGAAAGCTTGGGGTTGCATCAGCGACAGTCGCTCCAGAAGGGTTGCGCGGCATGCTAGGACCCTGACCCCCGGGTGTCAAGGCGCGATAGACGGCCCCTTGCAAGCCTCCCATAGCTTGCGTACAATCGCGCACCCTGAACTTCCTGGGCAGCACCTGCCTTACGCAATTGCATTCGGGACGTCCATCCCATGCAGCCATGCCAGCCAATACCTCTTCTTATAAAGCGCTGGGTGAGCAGGATTATCGGAGAAATACCATGTCGTACGCAGTAATTGTTACTGGTGGCAAGCAATACAAAGTCGCCCCAGGTGAATACCTGAAGATCGAGAAACTGGAAGTCGCTACTGGCGAATCCGTTACTTTTGATCGCGTTCTGTTGGTCGCCAATGGCGATGACGTGAACATCGGCGCTCCAGTTGTTGCTGGCGCTACCGTTGTGGCTGAAGTGATCTCCCAAGGTCGTCACGATAAAGTCCGCATCATCAAGTTCCGTCGTCGTAAGCACCACATGAAGCGTATGGGCCACCGCCAGTGGTACACCGAGATCAAAATCACCGGTATTCAGGCTTAATTTCAGCCTAATTCCTCACTAGGAGAATTGACTCATGGCACACAAAAAAGCTGGTGGTAGTACCCGTAACGGTCGCGACTCAGAAGCCAAACGCCTTGGCGTGAAGATGTATGGCGGCCAGAAAATCATTCCGGGCAACATCATCGTGCGTCAGCGCGGCACCCAATTCCACGCCGGTTACGGTGTTGGCATGGGTAAAGATCACACCCTCTTCGCTAAAATCGAAGGCGTGATCAAGTTCGAAGTAAAGGGCGCGTTCAACCGCCGTTACGTGAGCGTTGTCGCAGCTTAATTGCGAGATCGCTGGAAAAGCCCTGTCTTGCGACGGGGCTTTTTCGTTTGTGGAGTGAGTCTCTTGCAAAGCTGTTTGTGATGAGCTCAGGCGCAGGTTTGCGGTCGCTGATTGAGGTCGCTGCGCTCATTTTTGCAAGAGTCTTATGTCTTGGTTTCTTAAGCTCGTCCATGCGGCGAGAGGCGTTTTGTTATGAAGTTCGTTGATGAAGTTTCCATCCGAGTAAAAGCAGGCGACGGCGGTAACGGTTGCATGAGTTTCCGTCGCGAAAAATTCATCGAAAACGGTGGTCCAAACGGCGGTGACGGCGGTGACGGCGGTTCCATCTACATGATGGCCGACGAAAACCTCAACACCCTGGTCGACTACCGTTACACCCGGCACTTCGATGCCGAGCGTGGCTCCAACGGCGGCAGCACCGACTGCACCGGTAAAAAAGGTGAAGATCTGGTACTGCGCGTACCGGTCGGCACCACGATCATCGACTCTGCGACCCAGGAAGTGATTGGCGACCTGACCAAGGCCGGCCAGAAGCTGATGGTTGTGCAGGGCGGTTGGCACGGTCTGGGTAACACCCGATTCAAGTCCAGTACCAACCGTGCACCGCGCCAGACCACGCCGGGCAAGCCGGGCGAGCAGCGCGACCTGAAGCTGGAAATGAAAGTACTGGCGGACGTGGGCCTGCTGGGTCTGCCGAACGCGGGTAAAAGTACGTTCATTCGCTCGGTGTCGGCTGCCAAGCCGAAAGTCGCCGACTACCCGTTCACCACCCTGGTGCCAAACCTGGGCGTGGTCAGCGTCGACCGCTGGAAAAGCTTCGTAGTCGCCGACATTCCTGGCTTGATCGAAGGCGCTTCCGACGGCGCGGGCCTGGGTATTCGCTTCCTCAAGCATTTGTCCCGCACCCGTTTGCTGCTGCACCTCGTCGACATGGCGCCGCTGGATGACACCAGCGCCGCAGACGCCGCCGAAGTCATCGTCAGCGAGCTGACCAAGTTCAGCCCGGCCCTGGCCGAGCGCGATCGCTGGTTGGTACTGAACAAGTGCGACCAGATTCTTGAAGAAGAGCACGAAGAGCGCGTCAAGGAGATCGTTGATCGCCTGGAGTGGGAAGGTCCGGTCTACGTCATCTCGGCCATCGCCAAAGAAGGCACCGAGCGCCTGACCCGCGACATCATGCGTTACCTGGAAGACCGTGCCGACCGCCTGGCGGCCGACCCGGTGTACAAGGCCGAACTCGCCGAACTCGACCAGCAGATCGAAGACGAAGCCCGCGCCCAGTTGCAGGCCCTGGACGACCAGCGTGCTCTGCGCCGCAGCGGCGTGAAGTCGGTCCACGACATCGGCGACGATGATTGGGACGAAGAAGACGTGGATGATGAAGACGGTCCGGAAATCATTTACGTGCGTGACTGATCCGTTGCGATAAACTTGAACGCCGCTCTCTGGAGCGGCGTTTTGGTATCCGGGTATAACGTTATGGGCAGCGCTGGGTCGCGCGGCCCTCACTCTAAGGTTGAAGATGATGCGGAGCAAAGTGACAGGTGCGCAGCGCTGGGTCGTGAAAATCGGCAGTGCGCTGTTGACGGCGGATGGCAAAGGTCTGGATCGCGCAGCCATGAGCGTCTGGGTCGAGCAGATGGTGGCCTTGCATGAAGCAGGCGTTGAGTTGGTGCTGGTGTCGTCCGGAGCGGTTGCCGCCGGGATGAGCCGCCTCGGCTGGACCGCGCGACCCAGCGCGATGCATGAACTGCAAGCCGCTGCCGCCATCGGCCAGATGGGCCTGGTGCAAGCCTGGGAGTCCAGCTTTGCCGAGCACGGCCGCCACACGGCGCAGGTGTTGCTGACCCACGACGACCTGTCCGACCGCAAGCGTTACCTCAACGCCCGCAGCACCTTGCGCGCGCTGGTGGAGCTCAAGGTCATCCCGGTCATCAACGAGAACGACACTGTGGTCACCGACGAAATCCGCTTCGGTGACAATGACACCCTGGCCGCCCTGGTGGCCAACCTGGTAGAGGCTGACCTGTTGGTGATCCTCACCGACCGCGATGGCATGTTCGACGCCGACCCGCGCAACAACCCCGATGCCCAGCTTATCTATGAAGCCCGCGCCGACGACCCGGCGCTGGATGCGGTCGCCGGCAGTGTCGGTGGTGCCCTGGGCCGTGGCGGCATGCAGACCAAACTGCGCGCCGCTCGCCTGGCCGCGCGTTCCGGTGCCCACACCATCATCGTCGGCGGGCGCCTGGAGCGCGTGCTTGATCGCCTCAAGGCCGGTGAGCGCATCGGTACGCTGCTGTCGCCGGAACGCGGCATGCTGGCGGCGCGCAAGCAATGGTTGGCCGGGCACCTGCAAACCCGTGGCACGCTGGTGCTGGATGCGGGGGCCGTATCGGCCTTGTCCCAAGGCAACAAGAGCTTGCTGCCGGTGGGTGTGAAGTTGGTGCAGGGCAGCTTCCGCCGTGGCGAGATGGTGGTGTGCGTTGCGCCAGACGGTCGCGAGATTGCGCGCGGCCTGGCCAATTACAGCGCCCTGGAAGCACAGAAGATTATTGGACAATCTTCCGACGCCATTGTCGGACTCTTGGGCTATATGGCGGAACCGGAACTGGTTCACCGCGACAACCTGATCCTGGTTTAACCATAGGAAATACACGATGCGCGTGATGAAGGGATTGCTCGGCCTGCTGTTGGCCATACCGCTGCTGGCTTCGGCCGAAGAAGTCGGCCAGGTGTCGACGGTGTTCAAGTTCGTCGGCCCCAACGACCGGATTGTGGTTGAAGCGTTTGACGACCCCAAGGTCGATGGCGTGACCTGCTACTTGTCGCGTGCCAAGACCGGCGGGGTAAAGGGCGGCCTGGGCCTGGCTGAAGACCGTGCCGAAGCCTCGATCGCTTGCCGCCAGGTGGGCCCGATCCACTTCAAGGGTGAGCTCAAGGACGGCGACGAAGTGTTCAAGGAGCGCACCTCGCTGGTATTCAAGACCATGCAGGTGGTGCGTTTCCTTGACAAGAAGCGCAACACCCTGGTGTATCTGGTCTATAGCGACCGTTTGATCGAAGGCAGCCCGCAGAATGCGGTGACGGCAATTCCGATTCTGCCCTGGCCGACCGCTCAGTAACCTGCAGGCGAGTTTTGTCACCGGCGTCTATGATTGCAGCTTTGCCGGTTGTAAGCTCCGAAGGGCTGCAATGCAAAGAACATGGGATATCTGGAGTTCGTCATGAGTGCTTTCCACGATCTGAAACTCAAAGCCCTGGACGGACAAGCGCTACCGCTGGCGCCTTTCAAGGGCCAAGTTGTGCTGGTGGTCAATGTTGCGTCCAAATGTGGTTTGACCCCGCAATACGCGGCGTTGGAAAACCTCTATCAGCAGTACAAGGACCAAGGGTTCACAGTGCTCGGCTTGCCATGCAACCAGTTTGCAGGCCAGGAGCCGGGCACCGAGGAGCAGATTCAGCAGTTCTGCAGCCTGAACTACGGCGTGACCTTTCCACTGGGCAGCAAGATCGAGGTCAACGGGCCTGATCGGCACCAGTTGTACCGTTTGCTGGCGGGCGAGGGCGCTGAATTCCCCGGGGATATCACCTGGAACTTCGAGAAATTCCTGTTGGGTAAGGATGGCCGTGTACTTGCGCGCTTCTCACCACGCACGCCCCCGGAAGACCCCTCCATCATCCAGGCCATCGAAAAAGCCTTGAGCTGACGTCAGTGAAGGCCTGATCGTTCCTACGCTCTGCGTTGATCGTTGATCGTTCCCACGCTCTGCGTGGGAATGCCACCCTGGGCGCTCCGCGTCCCGCTTTTACTCCTTAATCATTTAGATCAATAGTGCTACTCAGCGCTGCAGGCTCTCCATATTATCCGCATCATAAATTCACTCTCCCGTGGAGCGTTCCATGCCCGTCCAAGCCTTGTTCAAACCCTTCCAGCTCGGTGCATTGCAACTGTCGACCCGCGTGGTCATGGCGCCCATGACCCGCTCGTTCTCCCCTGGCGGCGTACCCAATTCCAAAGTCATTGAGTACTACCGCCGCCGTGCCGCTGCCGGTGTGGGCTTGATCATCACTGAAGGCACCGTGGTCGGGCACCCAGCCTCCAATGGCTACCCCAACGTGCCGCATTTCTACGGTGAAGCCGCCTTGGCTGGCTGGAAGAAAGTGGTCGATGCAGTCCACGCCGAAGGCGGCAAGATTGTTCCGCAGCTGTGGCATGTGGGCAGTGTGCGCCGTATGGGCACTGAGCCTGATGCCAGCGTGCCGGCTTATGGCCCGATGGAAAAGCTCAAGGACGGCAATGTCGTTGTGCACGGCATGACCAAACAGGACATCAAGGACGTGATCAACGCCTTCGCCCAGGCCGCCAAGGATGCCCAGGCCATCGGCATGGACGGCGTGGAAATCCACGGTGCCCACGGCTACCTCGTGGACCAGTTCTTCTGGGAAGGCAGCAACCAGCGCACCGACGAATACGGTGGCAGCCTGGCCAACCGTTCGCGCTTCGCCATTGAGCTGATCCAGGCCACCCGCGCCGCTGTCGGCCCGGACTTTCCGATCATCTTGCGTTTCTCCCAGTGGAAGCAGCAGGACTACACCGCGCGCCTGGTGCAAACCCCTGAGGCGTTGGGTGAGTTTCTCAAGCCACTGTCTGACGCTGGCGTGGATATTTTCCACTGCTCCACACGTCGTTTCTGGGAGCCGGAATTTGAAGGCTCCGACCTTAACCTCGCCGGTTGGACGCGTCAGCTAACCGGTAAGCCAACCATCACGGTAGGCAGCGTGGGCCTGGATGGCGAGTTCCTGCAGTTCATGGTCAACACCGACAAAGTTGCCCAGCCTGCCAGCCTGGAGAAACTGCTGGAGCGCCTGAACAACGATGAGTTCGACCTCGTGGCAGTGGGCCGTGCCTTGCTGGTGGACCCGGATTGGGCGGTGAAGGTGCGCGAAGGGCGCGAGAGTGACATCTTGCCCTTCAGTCGTGAGGCGTTGATGACTCTGGTGTGAGCGGTAAGAGGGCGGGCACCGGTTGGCCGTCCTCGCATACCCCGCGCAACTGGCGCTCGAACTGCTCGATAATCGCCGGCCAGCCCTGACGGCTGGCATGTTGTCGGGCGTTCAAGCGCACTCTGCGCAACGTTTCGCGCTCCTCCAGCAGCCAGATGGCCGCGTCGCAAAATGCGTCTTCATCCCCAGGCATCGACAGTGCGCCGCTATAGCCATGGCGCAGATGCTGGCTCGCGGCGGCCTGGTCGTAAGCCACCACGCCCAGGCCAGACGCCATCGCTTCAAGCACCACATTGCCGAAGGTTTCGGTCAGGCTGGGGAACAGGAACAAATCCCCTGAGGCGTAATGCCTTGCCAGCTCTTCGCCGCGCTGCGTTCCGCAGAACACTGCATCGGGCAAATCGTGTTCCATCGACGAGCGCTGGGGGCCATCACCGACCACAATCAGCTTCATCCGCCGCATTGGATAGGCAGCCTGCAAGGCATCAAAGCAGCGCTTGAGCAGCCTCAGGTTCTTCTCTTGGGCCAGGCGTCCCACATGCAGCACAGCAATATCGTGGTTCTCCAACCCCCAATTTTCACGCATGGCGTTATCGCGTTTGGCCGGGTGGAACAATTGGCTGTCGACACCCCGGGATAACATATCCAGACGCTCAAAATGCCGGCGCTCCAGCTCCAGGCGCTGGCTGGCGCTCGGTACCAGGGTCAGGCTCGAGCGGTTATGAAACCAGCGCAGGTAATGGGTGACCACGCGGCTCAACAGGCTCAAGCCATACTGGTTCGAATACTGCTGAAAGTTGGTATGAAAGCCGCTGACTACGCCGATCCCCAGGCGCCGCGCAGCGCGCAGCGCCGAGAGCCCCAGCGGCCCTTCCGTGGCGATATACAGCACATCCGGGCGTTGCCGCGTCCAGCGGCGCAGCAACTTGCGCATTGACGATTGGCCCCATTGCAAGCCTGGATAGCCCGGCAGTGGCCAGCCGCGGCACAGCAACAGTTCATCGTCGCTGGAGCGGTTTTGGTCGGCACTCTGGCGTGGGCGTACCAGCTCGACCTGATGGCCGCGTGAACGCAAACCCTCGCACAGGCGGCCAAGGGTATTGGCCACCCCGTTGATTTCCGGCGGGAAGGTTTCGGTAATGAGGGTGATGTGAAGCGAGGCTGTCGTCATGACCCACAGTGTCTGCGTGGGCCATGTCGTCATTGTGTCAGGGCGATGATGGATTTATGACTTGGCCACCGCCGGCTGCGCCATCGCCTCGGCGCCTTGCTCCCGCACCCAGAACAACGTCGCCCCGGCCACCGCCGCTGGCATCATCAACAGGTTGACCACCGGCACCAGCAGTACCAGGTAGACAATGCCGCCAAAACTCATGCTCTGCCAGCGTTTCTGGCGCAGCCACGCGAGCATTTCGTTCCAGCCCAGCTTGTGGTTGTCGGCCGGGTAGTCGATGTACTGGATCGCCATCATCCACACGCCAAACAGCAGCCACAACGGCGCCGCGATCAGGTTGACCACCGGGATGAACGACAGGATGAACAGGCCGATGGCACGTGGCAGGAAGTAACCCAGCTTGCGCATCTCCCGCGCCAGGGTGCGCGGGACCATGGCAGCCAGCTCACCCCAACTGAACGGCGGGAAGTCGTCGGTGCCACGTACCACGACCTCGACCTTCTCGGCGAGAAACCCGTTGAACGGCGCGGCGATAATATTGGCGAGCATGGTGAAGGTGAAAAACACCATCAGCACCACCAGCACGACAAACAGCGGCCACAACAGGTAATTCAAAAAGCCTAGCCAGTGGGGCAGCGTCGGCATCAAGCTGTCGACCCACAGGCTGAACTGATGGCCGGCGAAATAGATCAATCCGACGAACAGCACCAGGTTGATCGCCAACGGCAACAGCACAAACAGGCGCAGGCCTGGGCTCAACACCAGTTTGAGGCCTTCACGCAGGTATTGCGGGCCGGAAAGAGCAGGGGCGGGCATGGGGTACTCCGAGCAAAATGGCGAACGCGCCGACCTTACCGGCTTTGCACCTGATGTGAAAGCGCGGGCAGGTAGGCGACATCCAGGGTTACAAAGGTGTCGATTAGCTTGATTGCACGCATAGAGAACACCTATGAGCTGGATTGTTATTGCGTATTTCCTTAATCTTGCCCCCCTCGATACGCTGCACCCATTATTTTTCAGGACCTGGCGAGTCAAAGCCTTCCCCAAGTGCTTCGCGGTCCTTTTTTATTCCCGCCGCCCTGTGGTCCGGGCGGTCGGTAGGAGTGAGTCATGTCTGATACCCGTCATTCCCGAGTGATTATTCTCGGTTCCGGCCCTGCCGGTTACAGCGCTGCCGTCTACGCTGCCCGAGCCAATCTCAAGCCGCTGCTGATCACCGGTATGCAGGCGGGTGGCCAATTGACCACCACCACTGAAGTCGACAACTGGCCGGGCGATGTCCACGGCTTGACCGGCCCGGTGCTGATGGAACGTATGAAAGAGCACGCCGAGCGCTTTGAAACCGAGATCGTCTTCGACCATATCAACAAGGTCGACTTCTCGAAAAAGCCTTACAGCCTGACCGGTGACAGCGGTGTGTACACCTGCGACGCACTGATCATTGCCACTGGTGCCAGTGCGCGTTACCTGGGCCTGCCGTCGGAAGAAGCGTTCATGGGCAAGGGTGTTTCCGCCTGCGCCACTTGCGATGGTTTCTTCTACCGCAACAAGCCGGTTGCCGTGGTCGGCGGTGGCAACACTGCCGTGGAAGAGGCGCTGTACCTGGCCAACATCGCCAGCACCGTGACCCTGGTTCACCGCCGCGAGACCTTCCGCGCCGAGAAGATCCTGATCGACAAGCTGCACGCCCGTGTCGCTGAAGGCAAGATCATCCTCAAGCTCAACGCCACCCTGGATGAAGTCCTGGGCGACAACATGGGTGTGACCGGTGCCCGTCTGAAAAACAACGACGGCAGTTTCGACGAGCTGAAAGTCGACGGCGTGTTCATCGCTATCGGCCACACTCCGAACACCTCACTGTTCGAAGGCGTGCTGGAAGCCAAAGACGGGTACCTAGTGGTGCAGGGCGGCCGCGAAGGCAATGCAACTGCGACCAACATCGAAGGTATCTTCGCTGCCGGCGACGTGGCAGACCACGTTTACCGCCAGGCCATCACCTCGGCCGGCGCCGGTTGCATGGCGGCCCTGGATGCCGAGCGTTACCTCGACGGTTTGAAGGACGCTTCGTTCTAAACCCGTTGACTCAAAAAAACCGGCGAAAGCCGGTTTTTTTATGCCTGCGATCTAACCTACACCGCTAAACAAATGTGGGAGCTGGCTTGTCTGCGAAGGCGGCCTGGCAGTCAACACAGTTGGATTGTGTACATATCCATTGCTGCGGTAACGGCCGCTTAGGGTTCCGCTCTGACAGCGGGTCACTTTTGGAAAAGAGCCCGGAATGCCGGTCCAGCCAAAAGTAACCAAAAGGGCTCTTGCCCCACCACTCGGCACCTCGCTTAGGCTCGGTGTGCCCGTAATCTGCCAGTGATTTGGGGGGCCGCCGCCACGCGCCATCCATGGCGCGGGGCGGCTAAACCGGCATCCCTGCCGGTTTACCCCCCAAATCCCTGTCGAATTCCGGCCAGCGTGGTTTAACGGGGCGCCTAAGATCAAAAGCAGATCAAGAGCGGCTCGCTTCGCATCGTGGTTACCGGTCAGTTAAGCGGTCATCGCTTTCTGTAGGAGCGAGCTTGCTCGCGAAAAACGTCAACGATAACGCGTGCTTGCTGAATGAACGCGGCGCCTGTAAGTTTTTCGCTAGCAAGCTCGCTCCTACAGGCATTACGGCAAGCCCGGCTCCCACATTGAGCGGGGTCGGCTATGCAATCAGCGGCGGGTCAGAGGCTGTTCAGCAAATTTCACTGCGGCCAACCCATGGGCAATCAGTGCCCGAATATTGCCATGGTCACTGCCGTCCGGAGTGGCCACCACCGACCGGTAATGCTCACCAAACGCCAGCAGTGCTTCCTGATCACTTAACCCTTCCAGCAGTGCCAGACCCAAGGTCTTGCACGAGCCTTCATTTTGCCCGGCGGCATTTTCCACACCGCCGTTGGTGAAGGCTTGCGGCTGGTAGTCGTAACCGGCGGCGATAAAGGCCAGGGTGTCGGCAAAGACATGTTCGCCGCTGTTGAGGTTGGCGCGCAGGGTATTCAAATCTGTCATCGGTTCTGGCTCTTTCTTAACGGGTGTAGGTGAGATTACCTATAGTAACTTTTTCAGGGTTATTTCGAACCACATGCAAGCTGACGGGCGGGTTAGAACGTCTTGCTCGCGCCGACCACTATTGTTGCGCTGCACAGGTTATCGAAGCCGGTAAAGCTGGTGCATTCGGCTTTCGAAAGGTCGGTGTCGATATAGCTCAGCGACCAGTTAACGCCGACCAACTCGCGGCTGAGCTTGATTTCCCAGTTGTGATAATCGGCACGGCCGTTACCGTTGTTACTGAAAAATACATCGTCTTTGTAGTCGACGTATTCATAGCGAGCTTCCAGGCCGACCTCTGCGGGCAGCACGGTGTGGTAACCGATGAACCACGATGACAAGTCCTCGTCTTGTTTACCCTTGTGGAACTCGCCATGTTCATCCTCGTAGTCAGGGCCTTTCATGTTGCGCACGTATTTGCCACCGAGCAGAACGCCGTAAACATCAAGGACAGTCTTGATTTCGCCTTGGTTGTAATCGCTTTCGCGCGGGTATTCATACTGCGTGTAGAAGCTGTCCAGGCTGATGCGGTCATGGATTTGCCAAAAGTAGCCGGCGAAATATTCGATTTCCTGGCGCGTTTTGGAGCCATTGCCAAAGTCGACATTCGAGGTCCAGACGCCGGCGTACAAACCACTGGCGTGGTTGAGGGTAATCCCCAGTTGTGCGGCAGGGTCACCCAGGGTTTGCGAGATACCACTGGTGCGATAGTCGCTGACCAGCGCGGGGTTGATGATGAGCTCGAAGCTGTCGTTGAGCTCGACGGCTTGAGCGTTGATCAGGGGCGTCAAGGCGAGCGCTGCTAGCATGAAGACGGAAAGTGCGTTCATAGGAGTCTCTTATTGTTATGAGTGTGTGAGTTATTCCAGGCGCGACCGTGCCCAGCGCCGCTCTGGGAGCGGCGTCAGGTGTTTGCGTAATATTGAGCGAGTGAGTCAGGCGCCGGGGGCGTAAACCTGTTTGCCGGAGAAGAAGGTGTTCAGGACCTTGGTTTCGAAGAGCTCGTCGTCACTGACCTTGAACACATCGCGATCAAGGACGATCAGGTCAGCCTGCTTACCGGGTTCCAGCGAGCCGATCTGTTGATCCAGACGAAGGGTTTTGGCGGCATTGAGGGTGTAGGCGTAGAACATGGTCTGGCGATCAAGGCTTTCCTTGGCGTTAAGCACCCCCAATGGGCCCTTACGCGTACTGGCCTGAGCAATGGCATTCCACGGGTTGGGGCCAGAGACGGGCCAGTCACTGCCGCCCGCGATGGTTGCACCCGCGTCATGCAGGGATTTGGCGGGGTACAGGTGATCGTAGGCAGACGTAGTGATGTAAGGCTTGACCAGTTCTTCGGTGTAACTCTCGCTGGTGGCCCACAGCAATTGCATGGAGGCAATGACCCCCAGTTGCTTGAAGCGAGGGAAGTCTTCTGGATCGACCACTTGCAAGTGGGCGAGGCTATGGGCCACAGGCGTCGGGTTGAGGCGGCGCGCATAAGCAACGCCATTGAGGGCTTCACGTACGGCACGGTCACCGTCCGCGTGCACATGCATGATCCAGCCGCGCTTTTCTGCAGCCACCACCAACTCACCGAAATGCTTCGGATCGATCAGCAACTGACCGCGTTTATTAGTGTTTTTGTAGGGGACGATGACCGCTGCGGTCTGCCCTGGAAACTCCATGATGCCGTCAGCAAAGATCTTGATGCCGGGGAATGTCAGGTTGGGCACACCCTCGAATTTTTTCATCACCTTGGCCACGACTTCCAGGTCGGCCGGCTTGCTTTTGGAGTTGGTGAGCATCAAGGCGGCGACGTGGGCACTGAGTTCGCCCATCTCGGCCAGTTCGCGGTAGAACGGCAGCACGCCGTAGCTCTGCTCCGTGGCGGTGAAGTCGAACAGCGAGTCGCCATTGCCGGCATTTGATGCCGCATCCATCCACGCGGTGACGCCATAACATTGTTGACCTTCACCGCTTCGCGGGCGGCCTTGAGCATGGTCTCTCTGCTCGGTGCAGGAACCTTATTGCGGACCTGATCCCAGCGAGATTCGGCAAAATAACCGGTGGGGGTGAAGTCGTTTTCGTGACCGATGTAGTCACGCTCGTTCGCAGGCAGGCCTTTTACCAGTGCTGCATCGACTTTCACACGCTTGAGCATCGCGTTGTTGGCCCAGCCGGTGTGGCCGTCGATGCCACTGAGCACCAGCGGTTGATCGGCCCAGCGGCCCTGGTTGAAGATCTTGCCCAGTTCGCGGCTTTTATCCCAATAGGCCGAGCTGGTGCCGGCAATTAAGATGACGTCCCCGGATCTCGCCCGGCCTGCCTTATCTTGCTCGATGATCCATTGCTCAAGCTCGGGCAATGGCTTTTCTTCATCCAGCAAGTTGGCGCCCAGGCTCGCGAGACCTGCAGACACCGGATGGCTGTGAGTATCAATCATGCCGGGCATCAATACCTTGCCCGCAAGGTCGAACCGTTGAGTGTTGGCATCGGCGAGGGCATTGATCTGCGCGTCGCTACCGACGCCGAGGATTTTTCCATTTTCCACCGCCAAGGCTTGAGCCAGCGCTTGGCCGGGGACACCGGTGAAAACCTTGCCATTGGTGAATACCAGATCGGCTGCTGCCATGGCCTGCAGTGAGGGCACCGTTAACATCGCGGCCAGAACACAGGAGGTAAATCGCTTCATTCAAAGGTCCTTTTATTGGTTTTGCTCTATTGAGGTTTTAGCGACGCAGCACATCAATGGCCGGCGAACGCTCGGTTCCTTGTTTGAAGTCGATAATGCGGGGGCAAGGAGGCTGGCCTCTATCCGATTTACGCTTGCGTGCGAGCCTCATTTTGGTGCGCAAGCGCTTGGGGGCCGATTCAGCGGGGACGTAAGAGTGTGCGGCTGGGGAGTTCACCAAAAAGCTGGTAATAGGCCTGGGAGAAACGGCCCAGGTGCCAGAATGACCAGCGCATGGCGACTTCCGCCACGGTCGTCTCTGCTGGCACCCTGCGCAGTAAGTCGCGGCGGGCAAAGTTCAATCGGCGTAACCGCTGCCATTGGCTGGGTGATACACCGATAGAAGACGTGAAGCGTTGTTGCAACTGACGAACAGACACCCCGGCGCCGTTGGCCAGTTGCAATACATTGAAGTGTTCTTGCGGGCTGGCCATGACCAGGTCGAAAACCCGTTGGATAAGACGGCGGTCATGGGCTCGGTGTTTCAGGCTTGCCAGGTCTGGCGTCTGGCTCGGGCAATCGAGGATATACAGGCAATCGTCGACCAGCTGTTGTGCCAGCCCTTCTTCAGGCACCGGGGATTGCCCCACTGCCAACCGTTGAAGCGTACTGCTCAACCAGTGGCCAAAAACCTGGCTCTGCCGGGAAACCAGCGGGGTGAGGAGCATGCCATCCAGGCTGCTCAAGTTCAGGCAATCAAGTTGCTTGAGGAGCATGCCATCCAGGCTGCTCAAGTTCAGGCAATCAAGTTGCTTGAGGTATTGAGGGCCGATCACCACCGCGACTTCTTTATAGTTTTGCGGGGTCACCCAGGTGTTCTGGCTATCCTCGTTGAGCAGGTACAGCGATCCGTCACCGGTATCAAAACTGAAGACCAATGAACCGGCGGGCGCATGGAAATGCTGCTCTACCCGCGTGTTCATCTGCTCTTCATACACCTCGATGCCGTCCAACTGCATGTACACAACTTTGCCCCGAAAATACCCTGGGGACATTTGCTGGTAGTGCTCCTGCCAGCCGGAAATCGCCAGTTGCTGATCCACATCCGCAGTATCAAAGGTTTGAATCTGCATGCTTTTGCTTTCCTGGTTTTTCCCGTGGGCTGGCCCCACGTCGCGAGGGCTTAGCGCCTAAGCCTGGGGGTTGCCTTTGGCGAACGCGGCCTGTTGGTCTGCGTTGGCTTCTTGCTGGTATTGGGCTTTCCACTCGGCGTACGGCATGCCGTACACCACTTCACGGGCGTCATCGAGGCTGACCTCGATCTGGCGTTCGTCGGCTTCGGCCTTGTACCACTTGGACAGGCAGTTGCGGCAGAAGCCGGCGAGGTTCATCAGGTCGATATTCTGCACATCCTTGCGGCTGTCCAGGTGGGCCACCAATCGGCGAAAGGCGGCGGCTTCGAGTTCGAGGCGTTGTTGGTCGGTCATGGCGGTCTCTTCGAGACAGCTTCAAGCGGGTAAGCTTAAAGCTGCAAGTTGGAATGAGGCTGGCTTTAACTTGTGGCTTTAAGCTTATCGCTTGAGGCTGAGCGGCTCGCCGCGAGCGTTATCGAAACCGACTCGGCAAAGCGCAGCGCGTGGGGCTTGTCCACTTCGACTTCGGCGTACAGCACCGATTCGTTGCTCATCACCAGGTCCAGCAATTCCTGGGTCAGGCGCTCCAGCAGGGCAAAGCGATTGCCTTCGACGTGAGCGATGATGGCCTTGGTGATGGTGCGGTAGTTCAGGGCGTGGTCGATGTCGTTGTCACGCACGGCTTCCTGGGCGGCATACAGGATGGTCAGGTTGATCAGCACATCCTGCTTGTTGAGGATTTCGTCCTCGTTGATGCCGATAAAGGTGCGCAGGCACAGGTCCTTGACCCGGATACGCGCCATGCCTGGTTGAAGTTGTGGCATTGCTACTTGCTCCGTCCAATCAGTTGCAGGAACTCCATGCGGGTGGTGTTCGACTCGCGAAAGGCGCCGAGCATCACCGAGGTGTTCATGGTTGAATTCTGTTTCTCCACGCCGCGCATCATCATGCACATGTGCTTGGCTTCGATCACCACCGCCACGCCGGCGGCCTGGGTCACGTCCTGGATGGCGTCGGCGATTTGCCGCGTGAGGTTCTCCTGGATCTGCAGGCGCCGGGCGAACATGTCGACAATGCGCGCCAGTTTTGACAGGCCCAGCACCTTGCCGGTCGGAATATAGGCCACATGGGCCTTGCCGATGAAGGGCAGTAAGTGATGCTCGCACAGCGAGTACAACTCGATGTCTTTGAGGATCACCATCTCGTCATTGTCGGACGCGAACAGCGCGCCGTTGACGATTTCCTCCAGATTCTGCTCATAGCCATGACACAGGTACTGCATGGCCTTGGCGGCACGCTTGGGCGTATCGAGCAGGCCCTCGCGCTGCGGGTCTTCGCCCAGGCCCTTGAGGATCTCGCGGTAGTGGTGGGGCAGGGATAAGGTCATACAACATCCTCGTAAACGGCTTACTTGATATGCCGCCCACCGTTGACGGTCAGGGTGGTACCGGTGACATAGGGATTGTCCAGCAGGTAACGCACGCTCTGGTAGATCACCTCGGGCCCGGGTTCGATGCCCAGGGCCGACTTGGCCAGGACCTTGGCGCGATAGGCCGCGTCATCGCCTTCGTTGAACATCACCATCGCCGGTGCGATACCGTTGACCTTGATCAGCGGCGCGAACTGTGCGGCAAACGATAACGTGAGGCTGTCGAGCCCGGCCTTGGTGGCGCAATAGGCGATGTGCTGCTGGCTGCCCTTGCGCACCACGTCATCGCTGATATGCACGATATCGGCGGGTGTCGAGCGTTGCAGCAAAGGTGAACAATGCAGGTTGATCAGATACGGCGCAAGCATGTGCACGCTGAACATGTCGATAAAGGCACGGCTTTCGTCGCCCGGGGTTTCGGCGACCCAGGCTGAAGCGTTGTGGATGATCGCTCGCAGGCTTTGAGTATGGGTTTTCACTACGGCGATGAAAGCCAGTACGCCGGCTTCGCTGGAGAAGTCGGCAAACACGCCGATGGCGCCCCGCTCACGCAGTGCCTGCACGCCGGGACGTTCACTGCGGTAGCTGAAAATCACCGATTGGCCTTCATCCAACAGGCGCTGGGCACAATGCAGGCCGACACGCTGGCCGGCACCGGTGATCAGGATCGGAGCGTTGGTTGCATTCATGGGAGGCTCAAGTCGCTGGCAGGCTCAAACTATACCAGCGCCCCGGCCTCCCTGTACTCAAGCGGCGGCTTCAGTGACTTTGCGAGGGGGCGAAGGGTGCAGCCAGTTCGCCAGCAGATGGGTCGACAGCGGTATAAAAAGGTAAACCATCAGCGGAGTCAGGGCTGCGGTGCTGACCAGTACGCGGCTGAACAGGTCCAACTCGCTGAGCAGCGGCCCCAGGCCGAAGTTGAACAGCAACGATACCGGGAAAAAAGCCAACCAGATGGCCACCGCCTGTTTCCAGCGTGGCGGGCGGGCACCCGCTGCGCCGAACCAGCCATCGATACCGCTGACACGGTGTTCCGACGGGTTGGCAAATAGCTCGCTGCCACGGCTCAGCCACGCGCTGCGCGAAGCGGAGAACTCCCATGCGTGCAGGGTTTTTTCATCGGCGAAGCGGAAGATGATCTGGAATTCATCATCATGGGGTGGTGGCGCCAGCACGCCGGAGCCCAGGTAACCGGGGAAGTCAGTCGCCAATTGCTCGCCTTCGCGCAGCCAGGCCATCAGTTCTTCGTAGCGACCTTTGGCCACGCGGCGCGCAACCATCAAGGTGACGGGTGAGGTAGACATCGTATATCTCCAAATCAGCAAGTGCGCCGAGCCGGGTAGGCGGCGCACGAACGAAGCTGCGGGGTGGTGCAGCGACGCAAAAGAACAGGCAAGGATTATTCCGGTTTTGCCCAAATACGCCAGAAACTTCGGATGGATCGCCGTAGATCTTGAATCATGCAGTTCAATCGGCGTTAAATAGGATTCAAATTCATACAAGTTTTTTGACTGCTGATGCCTGAAATCACTGCGCCTCTTCGCGAAACGACACCCGACAGCCACACTGACTGCGAGGGGCTGTTTCCGATTCGTGAAGTGGCAAGACTCACAGGTGTAAACCCGGTGACGTTGCGTGCGTGGGAGCGTCGCTACGGTTTGATCCAGCCTGTGCGCACCGAAAGTGGGCACAGGCTTTACTCACGCACCGATATCGAAACCGTGCACCGCATCCTCGACTGGATCGAGCGTGGCGTGGCGGTGAGCAAAGTCGGCAAGCTTTTGGCGCGCGACCCACAGCCCAACGAGCCGGCTACAGCGTCACGCAGCGATACCGAGCTGGAGTGGCGCCAATGGCAGGCGCAACTGCGGCAGGCCATCAGTGCCTTTGATGATCGTGAGCTCGACCGGTTGTACGGCCAGATCTTCAGCGTCTATTCGACGACCGTGGTGTTCCAGGACATTTTGGTACCGCTGTGGCAGCAATTGTTACGTCACCAAGGCCGCTTTGGCCAAGCCAGCGAGTGGCTGTTCTTCGACAATTTCCTGCGCTCGCGCGTCGCACGGTGCCTGCAAATGGCCTGTGCCTCGCCAGTGCCCAGGGTGTTGCTCTCAGCCATTGCCGGAGAGTGCCGTGAGCTGGAGTTGCTGGTGGCGGGCTTGTTGATGTCGAGCGAGAAACTGGCGGTCAAGGTCCTGGGCGTTGGCCAGCCATTGGATGAGTTGACGCTGATCTGCGAGCGCACTCGGCCGCAAGCCCTGGTGCTGTTTTCCAACCATGCCCCTGGCGCAGAGCTGGCGTCACGGCTCAATCGCCTGGCCTTCACCCTCGATTGCCCGTTGTTGCTGGCTGGTGAGGCGTCGGACCTGGCGGAACACAGCCTCGCAGGTTCGTCGATTGGTTGCCTGGGCAATGACGGACGCTGGATGCCGCGCCGCTTGCAGCAAATGCTCAGCGGCCATCTGGAGTCTCAGGCATGAACGTGAGGATGCACCAGGCGATGTTGGTGCAGGATGAACTGGCGTAACCGTTCGATCTCATCAGCATCGCTTTGGCTCAGGCGGTAGGCGAACAGGCCGCGGGCGGTTACCCGCTCCAGCGTACCGCGCAGGGCGATGCGTTCGTAGCCGGAAGGGCTGAACCACAGGGAAAACGTCTTTGGCGGTTTGACCCGGCCACGCACCTCTACCAGCACCCCTTTGAATGACACTTCGTGCACCCACAGCGCGCTGGAGTAGCCCTTGATGTTTTCCAGCGCCACCGGCGTTTCAAGCGCCAGGCGCCACGGGCGGATCATCGGCCCATCTTCAAAAATGCTCGGTACGCCCAGGCGCAAATGCACGGCATGAAACTCATCTTCCACCAGGTGCAACGGGAAGGTGAGTTGCTGGTTGTCGAACTGCGCCTGGATGGTGACCTGGTCGTGAGCCGCTAGCCGCGTGAGCAGATCGCGAATCTGTGCCCCGCCATTAACCGTCAGGCTCGACCATGCATCCCGCAGGTTGAGCTGCGGGTTGTGCGTCATGTCCTGGATAAAATCCAGCTCGTCCTGCGTCAATAGCGTGTCGCGTTGCATTGATCTGGCTCAAGGCTGAGGCATTAAAAAGCCATTATCGCTCTAAAGACCGCATTTTTTACAGTTTGTTAAATCCACTCGTCGCCTTGAGTGCGGCGAGCTCGCTCTTGAGCTCGGCCAACTGGGCTTCCAGTTGGGCGACACGCTGTTGTGCCTTGACTTGAGTGGTGACGTCTTTCTGCACACCGACGAAGTAGGTTTGCTTGTCGACCTCGTTGTACACGGTCGAAAGCGATAGCTCGTTCCAGAAAGGCGTGCCGTCCTTGCGGTAGTTACGCAGGATCTCTCGGCAGGTGCCGCCGCTGTCGAGCGCATCACGAATGGCGATCAAGGCCGGTTGGTCGCGGTCGCCCGCCTGCAGGAAGCGGCAGTCCTGATAGAGGATTTCGTCCATCGTGTAGCCAGTCATCCTTTCGAAGGCCGGGTTGACGTAGATCAGTGGTTTTTCCCGGCCTTCGCGCTCGGCAACAACGATTCCGTCGTTGGACGCATTGACGACCATTTGCAGCAGTTTGGCGTTAATCATAGAGCGGTCCATGGCCTGGTTTTGACCTTGCCAGTTTATGGCAAGTCTGGAATGTTGCACGGTGCGCACTGAAATATTGGCACGGGCTGCTAATATCCCATGCTTTCACTCAACTACAGGATCAGATTGATGAAAGTCGCCATCCTCTCCGGCTCGGTCTACGGTACGGCTGAAGAAGTCGCTCGCCACGCGGAAGAAATCCTCAAGGACGCAGGTTTCAACGCCTGGCATAACGCACGTGCCACGCTGGCAGACGTGCAGGCCTTTGCTCCCGATGCATTCCTGGCAGTGACCTCGACCACCGGCATGGGCGAGCTGCCCGACAATCTGCAGCCTCTGTACTCAACCATCCGCGACCAACTGCCCGCCGCCTGGCGCGGCCTGCCGGGAGCGGTCATCGGCCTGGGCGACGCCAGCTATGGCGATACTTTCTGTGGCGGCGGTGAACAAATGCGCGAATTGTTCGCCGAACTGGGCATCCGCGAAGTGCAGCCGATGCTGCGCCTGGACGCCAGCGAAAGCGTCACTCCGGAAGCTGACGCCGAGCCTTGGCTGGCCGATTTGATCACCGCGCTGCGCGGTTGAACCCCAGGGAGCGCCGTTATTGACGGCGCTTGTTTGACACGTATTTGTACTATTCTCTTGACTGACTCGCTCAGTCATCAAGCTGGCTGCCAAGGAAACTCCTCGCACCTCGGCGTCTGACTAGACTGGCTCTCACTTTAGACACCATAAGAAGTGCGCCAAGGAGGTCATTGCCATGAGCCTAGCCCCTGCACCATCGCCACAAAACGTCAAAGCCCAGGTCAGCGCCGCCGAATGGCAAACCCGCGTGGACCTCGCGGCCTGCTATCGCCTGGTGGCCATGCACGGCTGGGATGACCTGATCTTCACGCATATTTCGGCCAAGGTGCCAGGCACTGAAGATTTCCTGATCAACCCCTATGGGCTGATGTTCCATGAGATCACCGCGTCGAGCCTGGTCAAGGTTGACCAGGCCGGCAATAAGCAAATGGACAGCCCCTACGAGATCAACCCTGCGGGCTACACCATCCACAGCGCCATCCACGAAGTGCGCCACGACGTGACCTGCGTGCTGCACACCCACACCGCTGCCGGCGTGGCGGTGTGTGCGCAAAAGCAGGGTGTATTGCCCATCAGCCAGCAATCGCTGTTTGTGCTGTCCAGCCTGGGCTATCACGCCTATGAGGGCGTGGCGCTGAATCACGAGGAAAAGGCCCGCCTGCAAGCGGATCTGGGCCAGAACAATTTCCTGATGCTGCACAACCACGGCCTGCTGACCTGCGCCGGCACGATCGCCGACACCTTCCTGATGATGTTCACCTTCCAGCGCGCCTGCGAGATTCAGGTACTGGCCCAAAGCGGCGGCACCGAGTTGATCGCCATCGAGCCGCAGATTCTCGCCGGTGCCAAGGCGATGGTGGCAGCTGTCACAAAAAGCGCCCAAGGTATGGGGGGTGCGCTGGCCTGGCCGGCACTGCTGCGCAAATTGGATAATCAGGACCCCGGGTATAAAAGCTGATGCCACTCGCCGAGATACCGCTCAGAGCCTGGCGCAAACGCGGCCAGGACTTCGTCTTTCGTGGCCACACCGTGCGGTATTGGGTGGCCGGGCAGGGCGAGCCGTTGCTGCTGATTCATGGTTTCCCCACGGCCAGTTGGGACTGGCACTACCTGTGGCAACCCCTGGCCCAGCGCAACCTGGTGATTGCCTGCGACATGCTCGGCTTTGGCGACTCGGCCAAACCCTTGGACCACGACTATTGCCTGTTGGAACAGGCCGATCTGCAACAGGCGCTGCTTGAGCACCTGCGCGTAGAGCAGCCGGTGCATGTGTTGGCTCATGACTACGGCGACAGTGTCGCCCAGGAATTATTGGCTCGGCATTACGAGGGCCGGTTCCAGATGGCGAGCTGTGTATTTCTCAACGGCGGGCTGTTTCCGGAAACCCATCGGCCGGCGCTGGTGCAAAAGCTGCTGCTCAGCCCGTTGGGCTGGATGATCGGTCGGGCCTTTGGGCGCAATGCCTTGGCCAGCAGTTTCAACCAGATCTTCGGCCCCCAGACGCGGCCCAGTGAAAGCGTGCTGGATGATTTCTGGAGTTTGATCAGTTGCAACGACGGCCCGCGTATCCTGCACAAACTGATCGCCTACATCCCCCAGCGCCGTCGTCTGCGCGAGCGCTGGCTCACGGCCATGCAGCGAGGCGAAGTGCCGCTGCGGGTGATCGACGGCGAAGTAGACCCGATTTCCGGGGCTCATATGGTCGAGCGCTATCGCCAACTGGTGCCCCAGCCCGACACGATAAGACTGGCCAATATCGGCCATTACCCCCAGATCGAGGCGCCGGTCCAAGTGCTCAAGCATTACCAGGCGTTTCGTGAGCGCATCAGCCAGCCTTCACCGCGCGCGGCCTATTCCTGAGCCTGCGCATCATCCCGCTGCCTTATCAAGCACCATTCAGCCCTGGCCGTCTTTATTGTGACCAAAGGCTGCTTGCGTGACACTCTGCCTATTCCCATTGTCGCCAGCGGAGTTCGGTATGAGTGAGTCAGTGCAGTTCCAGGATAAGGTGGTGATCGTCACCGGCGCCGGTGGTGGCTTGGGCCAGGCCCATGCGCTGCTGTTCGCCAGGCACGGGGCCAAAGTGCTGGTCAACGACCTGGGGGGGTCAACCCAAGGCGAGGGCGCCAACGCCTCGGCGGCCGACCGGGTGGTGGCGCAGATCCGCGCGGCGGGCGGCATTGCCGAAGCCAACCATGACTCCGTCACCGACGGCGACAAGATCGTACAGAACGCCCTGGATGTCTTCGGCCGGGTCGACGTGGTGGTCAACAACGCCGGCATCCTGCGCGACAAGACCTTCCATAAAATGGATGACAGCGACTGGGACCTGGTTTACCGGGTGCACGTCGAAGGCGCCTACAAAGTCACCCGCGCCGCCTGGCCGCATTTGCGCGAGCAGGGTTATGGCCGGGTGATCTTCACGGCGTCGACGTCCGGTATCTACGGCAACTTCGGCCAGTCCAACTACGGCATGGCCAAGTTGGGCCTGTATGGCTTGACGCGTACCCTGGCGCTGGAAGGGCGCAAGAACAACATCCTGGTCAACGCGATTGCCCCCACCGGTGGCACACGCATGACCGAAGGGCTGATCCCGCCGCAGGTGTTCGAGCGCCTCAAGCCGGAACTGGTCAGCCCACTGGTGGTGTACCTGGGCAGTGACGCCTGTGAGGAAACCGCAGGCTTGTTTGAAGTGGGTGGCGGCTGGATCGGCAAGACCCGTTGGGAGCGCAGCCTGGGTGTGGGTTTTGATCCCGAGGCCGGTTTTTCGCCGGAGGATGTGGCCGCGCACTGGCAGCAGATCTGCGATTTCGAAGGGGCTGCGCACCCCAAGGACAATATTGAGGCGCTGAAGGAAATGATGGCCAACTTGCAGAAGTTCAGCCTCTGATCATTGCCGGTAAATCAATGAATCCCACGGGGCGTCGATGACGCCCCGTTTTATTGCAGGCATAAAAAAGGCCGCTGCATAGGCAGCGGCCGAAGTAAGACGTTGGATCAAGGAGCGACAAATCAACGTCAGTGAACACCGGGAACAGACTGATTACAGGATCAATCCGTTATAAATCAGCTTTTCTCCCCAATGCGGGAGCGGGCCGTTTGCCCTGAAAGCCAGGCAAGAATAATCGGTTGTAACAGAATGAGTAATAGCAGTTCGGGACAAGGACTGTTACCAAATCGACAATAATTGCCCGGCACCATCGATGCCTCTGATAAGCCTTCATCCATCGCATGCATGGCCCGGTCCAGCGCCCGGCCAGAGAACCCCGTCATCCTTTCGAGCGACAACACGAATACCTCCTTGGTGCGCTTATCGCCCCTCAAGGGCGGCAGTAGGGTGGAGCCTTCTGTCACTCACCGGGGAAGACGCATGACAAAAACAATAATGCGCGCCATCTTCACGCCACAGGCGCTGGCCACTGCGGTTGCGCTGGGCTGCTGTGCCCAGGCGCAGGCTGTTTCGTTCAACATCGGCGAGATCGAAGGGCAATTCGACTCCTCGCTGTCGGTCGGCGCCAGTTGGGGCATGCGCGATGCCGACAAAAGCCTGGTCGGCACGGTCAATGGCGGGACGGGCCAGGCGTCCACCGGGGATGACGGGCGCCTCAACTTCAAGAAGGGCGAGACCTTCTCCAAGATCTTCAAGGGCCTGCACGACCTTGAGTTGAAGTACGGCGACACCGGGGTATTCGTGCGTGGCAAGTATTGGTACGACTTCGAGCTCAAGGACGAAGACCGCGAGTTCAAGCCCATCAGCGACCACAACCGCAAGGAAGGCGCCAAGTCCAGCGGTGCGCAGATCCTCGATGCCTTCGTCTACCACAACTACTCCCTGGGCGACCTGCCCGGCACCGTGCGCGCCGGCAAGCAGGTGGTCAGTTGGGGCGAAAGTACCTTCATCGGTAACTCCATCAACAGCATCAACCCGATCGACGTGTCGGCGTTCCGCAGGCCCGGTGCCGAGATCAAGGAAGGCTTGATCCCGGTGAACATGCTGTTTGCCTCCCAGAGCCTGACCAATCAACTGACCGTGGAAGGTTTCTACCAACTGGAATGGGACCAGACGGTGCTCGACAACTGCGGCACCTTCTTCGGCGGGGACGTGGCGGCGGACGGTTGCACCAATAATTACACCGTGGGCAGCCCGGCGATCCGACCGCTGCAACCGGTGGCGGCTGCCTTTGGCCAAGGGTTTGGCGTGACCAATGAAGGTGTGATTGTGCGGCGTGCCGGTGACCGCGATGCGCGCGACTCCGGCCAGTTCGGCGCAGCCCTGCGCTGGCTGGGCGATGACACTGAATACGGCCTGTACTTCATGAACTACCACAGTCGCACACCGACCGTCGGCACCCTGACCGCCAATACTAACCTGGCCACCATCGGGCGCATCATCAACACCGCCAACGCCCTGGCGCCCGGTTCCGGGGGCGGTTTGGCGCAAAGCACCATGCTCGGCCGCGGCCAGTACTACCTGGATTACCCGGAAGACATCCGCCTGTTCGGCGCCAGTTTCTCCACCACCTTGCCCACGGGCACGGCGTGGACCGGCGAAATCAGCTATCGGCCCAATGCGCCGGTGCAGCTCAACACCACCGACCTGACCCTGGCCCTGGTCAACCCCATTGCGGGCCAACTCGCCTCACCCATCCGCAGCAATTTCGGCGATGACAACAAAGGCTATCGCCGCAAGGAAATCACCCAGATCCAGAGCACCATGACCCAGTTCTTCGACCAGGTACTGGGCGCCGAGCGCCTGACCCTGGTGGGCGAAGCGGCGGTGGTGCACGTCGCGGGCCTGGAAGACAAAACCAAACTGCGCTATGGCCGAGACTCGGTGTACGGCGCCTACGGTTTTCAAGGTGACACCGACGGTTTCGTCACCTCCACCTCCTGGGGCTACCGGGCGCGGGCGATCCTTGACTACAACAACGCGATTGCCGGCGTGAACCTCAAGCCCAACCTGTCCTGGTCCCATGACGTCGCGGGCTACGGCCCCAACGGCCTGTTCAACAAAGGCGCCAAGGCCATCAGCGTCGGCGTGGATGCGGACTATCGCAGCACCTACACCGCAAGCCTGAGCTACACCGACTTTTTTGGCGGTGACTACAACACCCTGACCGACCGCGACTTCCTCGCCCTCAGCTTCGGCGTGAACTTCTGATCTGGCTTAAAAGAAGGACAAGACCCTATGCGTAAGATGATTGCAGTGTTGGCCCTGAGCGTATTGGCCGCCAACGTAATGGCGGCGGTATCGCCCGAAGAAGCAGCCAAGCTCGGCACTTCCCTGACCCCGGTCGGCGCCGAAAAAGCCGGCAATGCCGATGGCTCGATCCCGGCCTGGACCGGTGGCATCCCCAAGAATGCAGGCACGGTGGACAGCAAGGGCTTCCTCTCCGACCCCTTCGCTAACGAAAAACCGCTGTTCGTGATCACCGCCGCCACGGTGGACAAGTACAAGGACAAACTCTCCGACGGCCAGGTGGCGATGTTCAAGCGCTACCCCGAGACCTACAAGATCCCGGTGTACCCCAGCCACCGCACAGTCAACTTGCCGGCGGACATTTACGAGTCGATCAAGCGCAGCGCCGTGAATGTGAAGGCGATCAACGATGGCAACGGCCTGGAGAACTTCACCGGCAACCGTTACTACGCGTTTCCTATCCCCAAGAATGGCGTGGAGGTGCTGTGGAATCACATCACCCGTTACCACGGCGGCAACCTACGGCGCATCATCACCCAGGCCACGCCCCAGACCAATGGCAGCTACACGCCGATCCGTTTCGAAGAAGAAGTAGCGGTGCCGCAAGCCATCCCGGATATCGACCCGGCCAAGGCCGCCAACGTGCTCAGCTATTTCAAGCAGTCGGTCACCGCGCCGGCGCGGCTGGCGGGCAACGTGCTGCTGGTGCATGAAACCCTCGACCAGGTGAAGGAACCGCGCCTGGCCTGGATCTACAACGCCGGCCAGCGCCGTGTGCGGCGTGCACCGCAGGTGTCTTACGACGGCCCGGGTACCGCCTCCGACGGCCTGCGCACTACCGACAACTTCGACATGTTCTCCGGCGCACCCGACCGTTATGACTGGAAACTGGTGGGCAAGAAGGAGATGTACATCCCTTACAACAGCTACAAGCTCGATTCGCCGAGCCTCAAGTACGACGACATCATCAAGGCCGGCCATATCAACCAGGACCTGACCCGTTATGAGTTGCACCGCGTGTGGGAAGTGGTCGGCACCGTCAAGCCCAGCGAGCGGCACATCTATGCCAAACGCCATATGTTCATCGACGAAGACAGCTGGCAAGTCGCCCTGGTGGACCACTACGACGGCCGCGGCCAACTGTGGCGCGTTGCCGAAGGCCATGCGCAGTTCTATTACGACCACCAGGTGCCGGCCTACACCGTGGAAACCCTGTACGACCTGATTGCAGGGCGCTACATCGCGCTGGGCATGAAGAACGAGGAGAAGAGCAGCTTCGTGTTCGGCTTCGCGGCCAAGGCGGCGGACTACACCCCGGCTGCACTGAGATCGGAGGGCGTTCGCTGATTCCACACCTAAGTGAGGTTGAAAATGTGTGGCTTGCCTGCGATGGCCATAGGTATCTACACAACTTTGGGGCGACGCTGGACCTGTGGCGAGGGAGCTTGCTCCCGTGACGGCCTGACAGCAGACGCATCTCTACCTGACACCCCAGGATCCAAATGTGGAAGCTGGCTTGCCTGCGATGACGGCCTTCCAGCCGACACAGCTATACCGAGTACATATCCATTCCTGCGGTAACGGCCACTTAGGGTTCCGCTTTTACAGCGGCTCACTTTTGAAAAGCGCAAAAGTAAGCAAAACGCTCTTGCCCCACCACTCGGCACCTCGCTTAGGCTCGGTGTGCCCGTAATCCGCCAGTGATTTGGGGGGCCGCCGCCACGCGCCATCCATGGCGCGGGGCGGCTAAACCGGCATCCCTGCCGGTTTACCCCCCAAATCACTGTCGAATTCCGGCCAGCGTGGTTTAACGGGGCGCCTAAGATCAAAAGCAGATCAAGAGCGGCTCGCTTCGCATCGTGGTTACCGTTGAGCTTACAGAGTTATGTAGATACCTATGGCCATCGCAGGCAAGCCAGCTCCCACACTGAAGGGCGTATACCTTGGTTTTTATGGTCTTCAATCAACCCGCTGAATACTTCTTCAACAACCGCCAACCACAGGTCTAGGGTGACGCAACAATAAAAACAGCAGGATGCAGCAATGACCGCCATGACCCGCTGCCTGGACCGTCCTGGATTTATGCCACGGCTGTCCGCCCACCATGCATTGCGTGCGCGGCTGACTGTGCCTCTGCTGACGGCGCAGGCGCGGGTAAGGTTGCTGTGCGCACCGGGAGGTAGTGGCAAGAGCGCGTTGCTCGCCGAGTGTGCGCTGCAGGCGCCGAAGGGCTGTCAGGTGGTGTGGATGCCACTCAACGGTGCCGCGCTCAGCCCCTTGGAATTCTGCGCACGGCTGGCGCAGCAGCTTGGCTTGCCGTTTGTGGATGAAGCCACGTTATTGCTCGACTTGGGCCGTTGGCCACACACCACGTGGTTGTTTCTGGATGATTTCTGTCGCTCGCCTGCGCCTGAGCTGGATGCGCTGCTGGACCGTTTGCTCGCCGCTGGCAGCCCGCAGTTGACCTGGTGGCTGGGCGCGCGACGGCGCCCGTTGTGCAATTGGCCACGCCTGTTGCTCGACGATGAGTTGCTGGAGTGCAGCGAGTTGTTTTTCAGCGCTGAGGAAGTCGAGCAACTGCTCGCCCCGGGGCATAGCGTCGACAGCGTGATGCAGTTCAGCGCCGGTTGGTGCGCCGGTGTGCGTATCGCCTTGCTGGGCGACGGCCACCCCGACAAGACCCTGCTCGATTACCTGCAGCATGAGCTGTTCAACACCTTGTCGGCGCCATTGGCTGAGGCTTGGCGCGTGCTGGCCCATCTGCCGCGTTTCAACCTGAACCTGTGTGAGTACTTGTTCGGTGGTGGTGACGGCGCTGAGCATTTGCGCGAATTGCAGGCACTGGGTGCGTTTATCCAGCCCTGGGAAGACACCAGCGACTGGCTCCACATTTTCCCACCGTTGGCGCGACTGCTGCGCGACGAACCCTGGCCGGCCAAACGCTCCTGGCACCGACGCGCGTGCCAATGGTTCAGCGCCGAGGGTGACTGGCAGGCCGCGTTCGAGCAGGCGTTGCTGGCGCAGGAATATGAAGTGGCGGTGAGCCTGTTGCAGCACTTCAGTTTCGAGGATTTGTTTCGCCAGCAGAACGCCGTGCTGCTGTTGCGCCTGCATGAACAGCAGGGCGATGAATTGATGTTGGGGTCGGCGCAACTGGTGGGCCTGCTCACGGCCGCGTTGTTGTTTGCCGGGCGCTTCGAACAGGCGGCCTTGTGCATCGACCAACTGGCCCGGTTCGCCCCGCAACCGACGCCCGCCGCGCAGCGCTATCTGCTGGCGCGCTGGCAGGCGCAGTGGGGTTGGTTGCTGCATTTGAGCGGCGACGCCGAACGCTCCCGCGAGCACTTTATCGAAGCCCTGCAAGCGTTGCCCGACAGCGCCTGGACATCGCGCCTGATGTGCCTCTCGGGCCTGACCCAGCAAGCCTTGCTGCGCGGTGAGTTGGAGGCCGCCCAACGCTTGAACCGTGAAGCGCTTTGCCTGGCCCGGGTCCACGGTTCGCTGGTATTGGAGGCCCTGCTGGAGTTGGACCACGCCCAATTGCTGGAGCAGCGTGGCGCGCCGTACCGGGCGCAAAGCCTGTTGGAAACGGTGCAAGCGATGTTGGCCGGGCAACGGCTCAACGCCGGGCCGTTGGTGGGGCGTATTGTTCTGCGCCGCGGGCATCTGGCCTTGCGTCAGGGCCAGGACGGCCTGGCCGCCGAATGTTTCGAGGCCGGCTTGAGCATGTGCCTGCAGAGCCAGGACAAGCGCGTTCTGTACGGCTTTCTGGGCCTGGCGCTATTGGCGGCCAATCGTGGCGACTACGCGCAGGCCTTCATTCAATTACGCGACGCCGAACGCCTGATGCAGCAGCGCCATGTGCCCGACACGGTGTACCGTGCGGTACTGCTGTTGGTCAGTGGGCACTTCTGGTTGCAGCAAGGCCGCGCCGAATTGACGGTGCAAGCCGTGCGCCGGGTGTTGCGCCACTTTCGCGGGCCTTGCGCCAAGCAGGCACCGCCGGCCACCTTGGAGCTGATCCCGCGCCTGGAATATTTGCTGGTACTGGCCGAGGTCAAGCTGGGCTGTGCCGAGCAACCTATCGCACGGCTCAATGCCTTGCTCGACACCTCACGGCAACGCGGCATGCTTTGCCTGGAAACCGAATTGCACCTGGTGCTGGGTGAAGTGACCTGGCAGCTTGGCGACCCGGCGTTGGCGCGTCGGTCGCTGCAAGCTGGCTTGGCGCTGGCAGAGCGTTGCCAGGTGCAGCAGGCGGTCCGCGAGTTGCGTTTACGCGCCCCGGGACTTTTGAGTGAGCTGGGCCTGGAGCCCCAGGCCGCGCCTGCCGGGGCGGCGCAGAACCCGCTGAGCCAGCGTGAGTTGGAGGTGCTGCAACTGATCGCCCTGGGCAACTCCAACCTGGAAATCGCTGATCGCCTGTATATCTCCCTGCATACCGTCAAGACGCATGCGCGGCGTATCCACAGCAAACTCGGGGTAGAGCGACGCACCCAGGCGGTGGCCAAGGCGAAGACGTTGGGCTTGATGGTCTAGGCGCAGAATGCGTGGCGGTATTGGCCCGGCGTGGCGCCCATGGCGTGGCGAAAGCGCTGGTTGAAATGACTGGCGCTGGAAAAACCGCACAGCAAGGCCAGCTCACTGATCGGCAAAACGCTGCTGCGCAGCAGGTTTTTCGCTCGCGCCAGACGCCGTGCCAGCAGGTATTGATGGGGCGGCACGCCGAAGCTTTGGCGGAACATTCGGGCGAAATGGTATTCGGACAGCGCGCACATGGCGGCCAACTGGCCGAGGCTGATGGCGTCTTCCATATGTTGATCGATGTACTCCACCAACCGCCGCCGTTGGTGCGCGGCCAACCCGCCTTTCAAGCGCAAGCCTTCGCGGGCGCCGACCTGGTTGAGCAAGGTATGGCTGAGCAGTTCGTGGGCCAGGCTGCTGGTCAGCAGGCGCTCGCCGGGCTCGTGCCAGTTGAGGCTGACCAACTGGCGAAAACGCTGGGCCTGGAATGGGTCTTCAAGGAAGGTGCCCTCGCGCAAGTGCAACTCCCGTGGCTCCCGGTCCAGCAGGGTGACGCAGCCGAGGGCAAATTGTTCCGGGCTGAAATACAGGTGGGCCAGGCGAATATCGCCATTGATCACCCAGGCCGACTGATGCTCGGCCGGCAGGATGCACAGTTTGTCGGGGCCGCCTTTGAGGCCCGGCTGATCACGCCGAAAGGTGCCCGTGCCACCCCCGATGTAGCAGGACAAGGTGTGATGGCTGGGGGCCTGGTAATCCTGGGCGTCATGGTGGTTGCTCCACACGGCCGCAGCCAACCCGTCACCGAGCTCGGCGCAGGCTTGCAGGCGTGCGTGGGGCGAGCGGTTGAGGGCTTGGAAGACGTGCAGCGATTGCAGCTCTGGCATGGTGTGTTCTCCGACACCCCGCATCCTACGCTCCACGGCTGGCGCTGTGAGCCCATCGCCCGACAAAAGCGCAAGAATGTGCAAGAGCCTGCACGGGGTTGAAGGCCACACTGTGGCTCAATCGACGGAGCCGGCTATGAATCTTTTCCTGTATCTACTCACGGTACTCATCTGGGGCACCACTTGGATCGCCCTCAAATGGCAGTTGGGCGTGGTCGCGATTCCTGTGTCGATTGTCTATCGCTTCGGCCTGGCCGCTCTGGTGCTGTTCGTGCTGTTGCTGCTCAGCCGCAAGTTGCAGGTGATGAACCGGCGCGGGCACATGATCTGCCTGGCGCAGGGGCTGTGCCTGTTCTGCGTCAACTTCATGTGCTTTCTCACCGCCAGCCAATGGATTCCCAGCGGCCTGGTGGCGGTGGTGTTCTCCACGGCGACCTTGTGGAACGCGCTCAATGCCCGGGTGTTTTTCGGCCAGCGGGTGGCGCGTAATGTGCTGATGGGCGGGGCGCTTGGGTTGCTGGGGCTGGGCTTTTTATTCTGGCCGGAGCTGGTTGGGCATACCGCCAGCCCGCAAACCTTGTTGGGCCTGGGCTTGGCCCTGCTGGGCACCCTGTGCTTCTCGGCGGGCAACCTGTTATCGAGCCTGCAACAGAAGGCCGGGCTCAAGCCGCTGACCACCAACGCCTGGGGCATGGCCTATGGGGCGGCGATGCTGGCGACCTATTGCGCAGTACGTGGTATTCCCTTCGAGATGGACTGGAGTGCGCGGTATATCGGCGCGCTGTGGTACCTGGTAATCCCAGGCTCGGTGATTGGTTTTACCGCGTACCTCACCCTGGTGGGCCGCATGGGGCCGGAGAAAGCGGCGTATTGCACGGTGCTGTTTCCGGTGGTGGCGCTGAATGTGTCGGCCGTGGCCGAGGGTTACCAGTGGACGGCGCCGGCGTTGATGGGGCTGGTGCTGGTGATGCTGGGGAATGTGCTGGTGTTTCGTAAGGCCCGTGCGCTCGATTGTTCCCACGCTCTGCGTGGGAATACCGCTCGGGACGCTCCGCGTCCGCTCTCGAGGCCATGATGCGGAGCGTCGGGTGAGGCATTCCCACGCGGAGCGTGGGAACGATCACCGATCACTTGAGGCCTAGCCGCTTGGCCATGCGCCCCAGGTTGGCGCGGTCCAGGCCCAGTTCGCGGGCGGCGCTGGCCCAATTGTGCTGATGGCGTTCCAGGCAGGCGCTGATGAGTTGGCGCTGGTAATGCTCGGTGGCCTGGCGCAGGTCGCCGCTGACCACCGGGAGGGCAGGGGCCGGTGCTTCTTCGGCCGCAGCCGCAGTCACGCCGGGCAAGTCCAGGTCCAGGGCGCTCAGGCTGAGAATCTTCGGGCGCTCACGGCAGTTGCCCAGGGCTTTCAACGCGCTGCGTCCGATCAAGTGCTCCAGCTCGCGCACATTGCCGGGCCAGTTGTAGGCCGTTAGGGCCGCCTGGGCATCTCCGGTCAGGCGCAGGCTGCCCAGGCCCATGCGTGAGCGGTTCTGTTCGAGGAAGAAGCCCGCCAATAGCAGCACATCACGCCCGCGCTCGCGCAGCGCTGGCACTTGCAGTGGGTAGACGCTCAAACGGTGGTAGAAGTCGGCACGGTAGCGGCCATTGCGCACCTCTTCGGCAAGGTCGCGGTTGGTGGCGGCAATCAGGCGCACATCCACCTGGTGCTCCTTGTCCGACCCCAGGCGCTGCAACTGGCCGCTTTGCAGCACGCGCAGCAACTTGGCCTGCACGGTCAACGACAACTCACCCACTTCATCCAGGAACAAGGTACCGCCATTGGCCAGTTCGAACTTGCCCCGGCGCTCGTTCAACGCGCCGGTAAAGGCGCCGCGCACATGCCCGAACAGTTCGCTCTCTACCAAGGTCTCGGGCAGGGCGGCGCAGTTGAGGCTGATCAGCGGTTTGTCGGCGCGGGAGGAGGCGGCGTGGATCGCCTGGGCCACCAATTCCTTGCCGACCCCGGTTTCGCCGGTAATCAGCACGGTCAAGTCACTGCCGCCGACCAGGTTGATTTCCTCGACCAGGCGCTTGTGCGCTTTGCTCTGGCCGATCATTTCCTTGGGCTGCTGGCCACTGGCCTGGCGATAGATCTCGGCGCGCTGGTGCTCGTCTTCGGCCCGCAGCGCCAGGCGCTCGATGCGTTCAGCCACGTTGACGGTGGCCGCGGCGAGGCTGGCGAAGGCTTGCAGGGCGTCCAGCTCGACCCGTTCAAAGCGCTCGGTATCGAGGGCGTCCAGGGTCAGCAGCCCCCAGGGCTGGTCATCGATAAACAGCGGGCAGCCCATGCAGTCGTGGACTTCCAACTGGCCGTGCAAACCGGCGACCAAGCCGTCATAGGGGTCGGGCAATTGGCTGTCACTGTCGAAGCGGGTAGGGCCCGGGCTGCTCAGCAGGATCTCGAAGCGCGGATGTTCGCTGACCTTGAAGCGTCGCCCCAAGGTATCGGCGCTCAAGCCGTCCACGGCCAGCGGCACCAACCACTCGCCGTCCAGGCGTAACAACGCGGCGGCGTCGCAGGGCAGCAGTGCACGCATGGCTTGCAGCAGGCGCCGGTAGCGCTCGCCTTCGGGCAAGTCCCGGGACAGGTCAGCGACCAGCGGCAGCAAGGTGGTGAGCAGGGGTTGTGCAGTCATAATGACTCCTTGTAGTCCTTATGACTATAAATTGTAGGAGGTCATACTGACTACAAAATATTTAACTTGTTGAAAATAAAGGATTTATAAGTTGGCATGATTACTGACTGTTATAAGGCAATCAGTAAGAAGACCCAGGAGTCTCCCATGCTTAGTGCCCAAGACCGTGCAATCATCAAATCCACTGTGCCCCTGCTGGAAAGCGGCGGCGAAGCGCTGATCACCCATTTCTATCGCATGATGCTGTCCGAGTACCCGGAAGTCCGCCCGCTGTTCAACCAGGCCCACCAGGCCAGCGGTGACCAGCCCCGCGCCCTGGCCAATGGCGTGCTGATGTACGCGCGGCATATCGACCAGTTGGACCAACTGGGCGACCTGGTGGCCAAGATCATCAACAAACACGTGGCCTTGCAGATCTTGCCGGAGCATTACCCCATCGTGGGGACGTGCCTGCTGCGGGCTATTTCTGAAGTACTGGGCAGCGAGATTGCCACCCCCGAGGTCATGAGCGCCTGGGGTGCGGCCTATGGCCAGTTGGCGGACATTCTGATCGGCGCCGAAGCGGCCATCTACGACGAAAAAGCCCAGGCGCCCGGCGGCTGGCGGGGGGCGCGGCCGTTCCTGTTGGTCAAACGCGTGGAGGAGAGCGACGAGATCATCTCCTTCTACTTCGCGCCGGTGGACAACGGCCCGATCCTGGCCGCAGCGCCCGGCCAGTACATCGGCCTGAAACTGGTGCTCGATGGCGAGGAAGTGCGTCGCAACTATTCCCTGTCGGCCCTCACCGACACCGGGCTGTACCGCATCAGCGTCAAGCGCGAAGCGGGCGGGCGGGTCTCCAATTACCTGCACGACCAGATGCATGTCGGCGCGACCATTGACCTGTTCCCGCCGTCGGGCGAGTTCGCCCTGGCCGCCAGTGATAAACCGCTGGTGCTGATCAGCGGCGGGGTAGGCATTACGCCCACGCTGCCGATGCTCGAAGCCGCCCTGGCAACCGAGCGCCCGGTGCATTTCATCCATTGTGCCCGTAACGGCGGGGTGCATGCGTTCCGTGACTGGGTGGACACCCTGGCGGCCAAGCATCCGCAGCTCAAGCGTTTCTACTGCTACGCCGAGGATGACGGCATCAGCCCGGCGGCAGACAAGGTCGGGATGCTCAACCAGGAGCAACTGGCGGCCTGGTTGCCTGAGGAGCGTGATATTGATGCCTACTTCTTGGGCCCCAAGGGCTTCATGGCGGCGATCAAGCGGCATCTCAAGGCGCTGGGTGTGCCGGAGAAGCAGGCGCGCTATGAGTTCTTTGGCCCGGCGGCGGCGCTGGAATAGAATTTGGCCAATTGACCCTATCGGCATTATCGCGGGCAAGCCCGGCTCCCACAGAGGATCGCATTGTGGGAGCCGGGCTTGCCCGCGATGGCGTCCGCACAATCACTACATTTGCCACGATTAATCCGCTGTTAACCCCCCTCTGTTTTAACCACTGCCTGTGTGTAAACTTGTTGCCATCAGGCACAACCATAATCAGAGAAAGGGAAAGACGGGGATGATTGACGACATGCGTTTAGGCAGGGAGCGGCGCTTTCTGGTGTTGCTGGGCATCATCTGCCTGGCGCTGATTGGCGGGGCGCTGTACATGCAAGTGGTACTGGGCGAAGCACCGTGCCCGCTGTGCATTCTGCAACGCTACGCCTTGCTGCTGATTGCGCTCTTCGCGTTCATCGGCGCGGCCATGCGCACCAAGGGCGCGCTGACCTTCTTCGAAGGGTTGGTGGTGCTCAGCGCCGTGGGTGGCGTGGCTGCGGCCGGCCACCATGTGTACACCCAGTTCTTTCCCCAGGTCAGTTGCGGCATCGATGTGTTGCAGCCGATCGTTGACGACCTGCCCCTGGCCAAGGTGTTTCCCCTGGGCTTCCAGGTCGACGGCTTTTGCAGCACCCCCTACCCACCGGTCCTCGGCCTGTCCCTGGCCCAATGGGCGCTGGTTGCATTCGTGCTGACGGCGATCCTGGTGCCCCTGTGCATCTATCGCAACCGTCATCCCAAAGCCTGAACCGCCGCGCCTGTCGAACGCTCCGTTGCTTCTGAATGAAGGCGGAGCGTTTTTGTTTGTAGGGATTTGTGAAAGCACCGTGACGAGGGGCAACGGAAGGTGCGCGCAGCGTGCGACATGTTGTCACATGAACGTTGTCGCAGGACGTTTCTGACCCGCCAAATCGGCCCTTGGATTTGCACCCCACGTACAAATTGTGCTGTCAGTTCGTGGTTCCCACGGCGGCCCGATTCGTATGCGGCCCCAATCCCTGAAGCATCTATGAATGCCTTGTTTTATGGGCACTTGGATACCCTCGGCATGCCCTTACAGGCCGTAAGGGAAGTGGCACTGTGCCCAATAACACGGCAATTTTTGTGGTTTTTGTTGAGAATCGAACGCGATAAGATCGCGAATCTTTGCAACTTTGGTGAAGGATTGTTGCTGGAATCGATAAAAATTATTTCTCTATAAGACATGGTTTATACATCGCTAGCTAACTACAATCGCCCGCACTGAATGTCCGGTGCTGTTCAATATTTGAGCATTGGAGCGGTCGAGGAGCAGATGGAAGGCTCAATGCGACCCCAGGTTCCGGCAGCCTTTCAACTATCCGCACCAAATGGAATTGGTCTGTAACAAGGCCTTTAGCCACGAAATCGAATAAGAACTCACTGCAGGTCCGTGAAACGTACAGTCATGACGTGTCGGGCAGGCTCTTATTCAATCGAAGAGAAATGCCAACCCTTGGCAGGGTGAAGTGTTGGCGATCAAAACCCAACTGCATTGCGCAAGCTGCTTTAGAGGTCGTGAGATGAGTAAAAACAGGTACCCCCGATTACTAGGCTTTTTGCCGCTGCTTGGCATGATGTTAATGCTGGGAGGCTGCAAGTGGACCTTGCTCGACCCAAAAGGACAGGTCGGTCTGGATGAACGAAACCTGATCATCACCGCTACCCTGCTGATGCTGCTGGTTGTGGTGCCTGTGATCGTGATGACCTTCGCCTTCGCCTGGAAATACCGCGCGTCCAACACCAGCGCCACCTATGCGCCGAAGTGGTCGCACTCCACCAAGATCGAGATCGCGGTGTGGTTGGTTCCGATCCTCATCATCATCGCCCTGGGTTACGTCACCTATAAGTCGACCCACGCGCTGGACCCGTATCGTCCGCTGGAGTCCGACGTCAAGCCTGTGAACATCCAGGTGGTCGCGCTGGATTGGAAGTGGCTGTTCATCTACCCGGACCTGGGTATCGCCACTGTCAACGAGATCCGCTTCCCGGAGCACACCCCGCTTAATTTCCGGATCACTTCCGACGCCGTGATGAACTCGTTCTTCATCCCTGCACTGGGTGGCCAGATCTACGCGATGGCAGGCATGCAGACCCGCCTGCACCTGATCGCCAACCAGAAAGCTGAAATGGAAGGCATCTCCGCCAACTACAGCGGCGCTGGCTTCACCGGCATGAAATTCAAAGCGATCTCGACAAGCCAGGAAGATTTCGACGCCTGGGTAGCTGCAGTCAAGGCCGCACCTAAACAGCTTGATCAAGCTGAATACGACGCTCTGACCAAACCGAGCCAGAACAACCCTGTCGCCTTGTACTCCGCGTATGAGCCGGACCTGTTTCAGAAAATCGTCGACAAGTACGAAGGTATGAAGCCAGGCAAGCCGGTCAAGCACGAGAAGAAAGAAGTGGCCGTGGTTGAAGGTTCTGATACGGGCGCGCATTCAACTGCTGGGGCAGAGGAGTAAACGATGTTTGGTAAATTAAGTTGGGACGCGGTCCCATTCCACGAGCCGATCGTAATGGTGACTATCGCCATGATCGCGCTGGGTGGTTTGGCGCTGGTTGCGGGTATCACCTATTTCAAGAAGTGGTCCTACCTGTGGACCGAGTGGTTGACCTCGGTCGACCACAAGAAAATCGGCGTCATGTACGTCATCGTTGCCATGGTCATGCTGCTGCGTGGTTTTGCCGACGCCATCATGATGCGTACCCAGTTGGCCATGGCCACCGAGGGTTCGCCTGGCTACCTGCCACCTGAACACTATGACCAGATCTTCACCGCCCACGGTGTGATCATGATCATCTTCATGGCGATGCCTTTCTTCACCGGCTTGATGAACCTTGCCTTGCCGCTGCAGATTGGTGCGCGTGACGTTGCCTACCCGTTCCTGAACTCCCTGAGCTTCTGGCTGCTGGTGTCCGGCGTGGTGCTGATCAACGTTTCCCTGGGCGTCGGCGAATTCGCCAAGACCGGTTGGGTTGCGTATCCGCCATTGTCGGGGCTGCAATACAGTCCGGGCGTGGGTGTGGACTACTACATCTGGGCGCTACAGTTATCAGGGCTCGGGACGACATTGACGGGGGTCAACTTCCTGGCCACCGTCCTGAAAATGCGCGCCCCTGGCATGAAACTGATGGACATGCCGATCTTCACCTGGACCTGCACCTGGGCAAACGTGCTGATCGTGGCTTCGTTCCCGATCCTGGCCGCTACCATGGCGCTGCTGTCGCTTGACCGTTACCTGGATTTCCACATTTTCACCAATGAACTTGGTGGCAATCCAATGATGTACGTGAACCTGTTCTGGGCATGGGGTCACCCTGAGGTGTACATCCTGATCCTGCCAGCGTTCGGTATTTTCTCCGAAGTGATCTCGACCTTTACCGGCAAGCGCCTGTTCGGTCACCACTCGATGGTCTACGCCTCTGGCGCGATCTCCGTACTGGGCTTCATGGTTTGGCTGCACCACTTCTTCACCATGGGTTCGGGGGCCAGCGTCAACGCCTTCTTCGGCCTGGCGACGATGCTGATTTCCATCCCGACGGGGGTGAAGCTATTCAACTGGCTGTTCACCATCTACCACGGTCGTCTGCGCATGACCAGCCAGGTCCTGTGGACCCTGGGCTTCATGGTGACCTTCGCCATCGGCGGCATGACCGGCGTACTGCTGGCCATCCCGGGTGCTGACTTCGTGCTGCACAACAGCCTGTTCGTGATCGCCCACTTCCACAACGTGATCATCGGTGGTGCTGTATTCGGCTACATCGCTGGTTTCAGCTTCTACTTCCCGAAAGCGTTCGGCTTCAAGCTGCACGAAGGCTGGGGCAAGGCTGCGTTCTGGTTCTGGATCTCGGGCTTCTTCGTCGCGTTCATGCCGCTCTATGCACTGGGCTTCATGGGCATGACCCGTCGTCTGAACGCCACCACCAACCCTGAGTGGGTACCGTACCTGTACGTTGCCATGTTCGGTGCGGTGATGATCGCTGTGGGTATCGCCTGCCAGCTGATCCAGCTGTACGTCAGCGTGCGTGATCGCAAGCAGAACATGTGCGAATCCGGCGACCCATGGAACGGCCACACCCTGGAATGGTCGACCTCGTCGCCACCACCGTTCTACAACTTCGCCGTGATCCCTACTGCGAACACCATTGATGCGTTCACCGAAGCCAAGGAAGACGGTACTGCGTACCAGAAGCCCAAGCACTACGAGCCGATCCACATGCCAAACAACACCGCCACTGGCGTGGTGATGGGTGCGCTGTTGACCGTGTTCGGTTTCGCGATGATCTGGCACATCTGGTGGCTGGCAATCGCGAGCCTGGTGGGCACTATCGGTTACTTCATCATTCACGCTGCCCGTGATGATCAAGGCTACATGGTGCCGGTCGAAACGATCGAACGCATCGAAGCCGAGCAACACGCTCGCCTGGTAGCCGAGAAGAAGATCCCGGCCAACCGTGTAGAAACCTCGTTGGAACAGGCTTAAACCATGTCGAACTTAGTGACCAATGCTGGACACGCCCATGTCGATGACCATGGGCACGATGACCACCACCACGACTCGGGGCCGATAACCGTCTACGGTTTCTGGCTCTACCTGATGACCGACTGCATCTTGTTTGCGTCGATCTTCGCGGTGTACGCGGTGCTGGTAAACAACGTAGCGGGTGGCCCGTCGGGCCACGACATCTTCGAACTGCCTTACGTGCTCGGCGAAACCGCCTTGCTGTTGTTCAGTTCGATCACCTACGGCTTCGCCATGTTGGCCTTCTACAAGGGCAACAAGAAGGGCGTACTGAGCTGGCTGGGCCTGACCTTCCTGTTCGGCCTGGGCTTCATCGGCATGGAGATCAACGAGTTCCACCTGCTGATCTCCGAAGGCTACGGCCCGCACCGTTCCGGTTTCCTGTCGGCGTTCTTCACGCTGGTCGGCACCCACGGTCTGCACGTATCCGCTGGCCTGCTGTGGATGGCAGTGATGATGTATCAGGTCAATAAGCACGGCCTGACCAACACCAACAAGACCCGCCTGAGCTGCCTGAGCCTGTTCTGGCACTTCCTGGACGTGGTCTGGATCTGCGTATTCACCGTCGTTTACTTGATGGGGACTCTGTAATGGCTAATGCACACTCCCATGACAGCCACGATTCGAGCCACGGCAGCGTAAAGTCTTACGCCATCGGCTTCATCCTGTCGGTCATCCTGACCCTGATCCCGTTCGGCCTGGTGATGTACCCAACCTTGCCGAAGTCGATCACCTTGATGATCGTCCTGGCGTTCGCGGTGATTCAGGTTCTGGTTCACCTGGTGTACTTCCTGCACCTGGACCGCTCCAAAGAGCAGCGCGAGAACGTGATCGCGTTTGTGTTCGCAGGCCTGGTGATCGTTCTGCTGGTTGGTCTGTCGCTGTGGATCATGTTCAGCATCCACACCTACATGATGGCGAAGTGAGGTAAGACCCGATGTCGCTTAAGCACTTTATCCAAATCACCAAACCGGGGATCATTTTCGGTAACGTGCTTTCTGTGGCGGGCGGTTTCTTCCTGGCCTCCAAGGGACATGTCGATCTGGCCATCTTCCTGGCTGCAATGATCGGTACGTCCCTGGTGGTTGCTTCCGGTTGCGTATTCAACAACTGCATCGACCGTGACATCGACATCAAGATGGAGCGCACCAAGAATCGCGTGCTGGTCCAGGGCCTCATCTCCCTGAAGCTGGCACTGATCTATGCGACCGTCCTGGGTGTTGCCGGTGTGGCCCTGTTGTACAAGGTGGCCAACCCGTTGGCGGCGCTGTTTGCCGTGATCGGTTTTGTCATCTACGTCGGCCTCTACAGCCTGTACCTCAAGCGCAAGTCGGTTCACGGCACGCTGGTGGGCAGTCTGTCGGGGGCAATGCCGCCGGTGATTGGTTATGTAGCTGTGACCAATAGCTTCGACATGGCCGCGCTGACGCTGCTGGTGATGTTCAGCCTGTGGCAGATGCCGCATTCCTACGCCATCGCGATTTTCCGCTTCAATGACTACCTGGCTGCGTCGATTCCGGTATTGCCGGTCAAGCGTGGCATCCAGGTGGCCAAGAAACACATCCTGCTCTACATCCTGGCCTTCCTCGTGGCGACCTTGATGTTGACCTTCAGTGGCTACGCCGGCATGAGCTACCTCGCCGTCGCCGCCGCGATGGGTATGTACTGGTTGTACATGGCCTGGACCGGCTACAAGGCGGTGGATGACACCGTCTGGGCGCGCAAGCTGTTCGTGTTCTCGATTTTCACCATCACCGCGCTCAGCGTGATGATGTCCCTGGATTTCCAAGTGCCGAAAGAGCTGTTGCTGACCTACGCCCACTGAGTGGTCTTGCAGTAAAAAAGCCCCGCCTTCGAAAGTCGCGCGGGGTTTTTTATTGAGCGCTGCGCTAAACCGGATACGCTGCGTTATCGTTGACGTTTTTCGCGAGCGAGCTCGCTCCTACCCCCCATTCTACAAATGCAGGAAGCAATGCAATGAGTAAAAAAGCCGTGATGGTCTTCAGTGGCGGGCAGGATTCGACCACCTGTCTGATCCAGGCCCTGCCGCTGTATGACGAAGTGCACTGCATTACCTTTGATTACGGCCAGCGCCATGTGGCAGAAATCGAAGTGGCCCAGAAGCTGGCCAAGCAGTTGGGTGCCACTGTGCACAAAGTGATGGATGTGTCCCTGCTCAATGAGCTGGCGATCAGTAGCCTGACGCGCGACAACATCCCGGTGCCGACCGTGAACAGCTCGGGTGAAAGCCTGCCGAGCACCTTTGTGCCGGGGCGCAACATCCTGTTTCTGACCCTGGCTGCGATCTACGCCTATCAAGTGAAGGCCGAGACCGTCATCACCGGTGTGTGCGAAACCGACTTCTCAGGCTACCCCGATTGCCGGGATGAGTTTGTCAAAGCACTCAACCAGGCCCTCAAGCTGGGCATGGAATACGACGTGCGCCTGGACACGCCGTTGATGTGGCTGAACAAGGCCGAGACCTGGGCCCTGGCCGATTACCACGGGCAACTGGAGCTGGTGCGCGAGCAGACGCTGACTTGCTACAACGGCATCATCGGTACCGGCTGTGGCGAGTGTGACGCGTGCAACCTGCGCGCTCGGGGCTTGAATGACTACCTGCAGAACAAGACACCTGTCATGCAGAGCCTCAAGCACAAGTTGCAACTCAAATAACCCTTGCAGGAGCGAGCTTGCTCGCGAAAAACCTGAGAGCGCCGCGTTCCACCAGATGCGCTGCGTGATCGTTGACGTTCTTCGCGAGCAAGCTCGCTCCTACAGGATTATTGATAGCGTTTGAACAATGAGCGTGCGCCATAGGCGGGCAGGATATTGAAGAACGCGAAGCCGACTTTGATCGCGATCTGTACATAGATCATGCTGAGGATGTCGCTGGTCTGCATCGCCCCGTAGAAGGCGATAAAGCAGAACAGGAAGCTGTCGATAATCACCGCAAAGAACGTACTGAGGAATATCCGCAGGTATAGATACCTGGAGTTGGTCAGCTCCTTGATCTTGCACAGCAAGTAGGAATTTATATTCTCCGACACCAGGAACGAGACCGAAGAGGCCACCAGCACCGACGACACTTGCAGGATCACGTCGGTATAAGGCCCATCCAGCTTCCAGCCCGGTAGCCCTGGCAGGAACGTGGAGCCATACAGCAGGATGATGATCATCGCGTTGCTGGCAAACGCAAACAGAATGGCTCGCCTGGCCAGGCGCAAGCCAAAATTCTCGTTGAGCAAGTCCACGATCAAGAAGGTCAGCGGGTACAGGAACGTGCCCGGCGTGACGATGATGCCCAACGACTCCAGGTAAATCGGTTTGGTCGCGGCAATGCTGGTGAAGATATAGAAGGTGAACAGCAGCAAGTTCAGGATGATGTAGATCATCCAGGAGTTTTCATTGCGGTCGTTTATATCGTAGGCGGTCAGCGTTCCGCCTTGAGAGTAGAACTTCTTGTACAGGTTCTTGATTTCCATCTTGTTGAAGTTGTCCATCATTTCACTGCTGAGCACTTCACTCAGCTTGATCTTGAGGACCTTGCCCGTGGCGATCACCATGATCACCGCCAGGCGCTTGTCGTTTTCAAAGCCCAGCAACTTGTATTTGCTGTTTTCCACGGCGCCCTCAGACGTTGTCATTGAAGCGCTCCTCAAGGATGTCGCCGATGACACACAAACGCTCTGAGTTCCCGCAGGGTTCGAGGGTGATGAACAGCTTCTTGGTGGCGCGGTCGTACACCAGTTTTTCTTTATCGTCGCTCGACGAGCCTTTCTGCACGATCAGCAAGTCCCCCGGTTCATTGAGGCCGGGAATCCCGTGCTCCAGGCGCACGCCGATCAGGTTGCAGGCGCTGCCAAAGTAGTAGGTCAGCGGATGAAGCGTGGCCAGCTCACCGATGCGCTTGCCCAGGCTTTGCATGAGCAGGCTTTCCTTGAGCACAGGCACTGCCGCCGGGTTCTTGTTACCCAGTGGGGAAACATTGCTCTCGATGACTTCCTTGGCTTCAAAACTGATCGTCTCGATTTCTTCGTAGGAGACGCCAAAGAAGTCAGAGATCTTGCGTATCGTCGACTGCTGTACGTTAACGACCTTGCCTTCCAGGATGTTATAGATGGTGGTCCTGGTCAGGCCGGCGGCACTGCTTAACGAAAGCTGGGTTTCGCCACGACTCTTGATCAAGTACTTGATGTTGCTCTTCAAGTGCTCGGTTTTTTCCCGTCTGTGTATCAAGTGCTCACCACTTCCATTTAGTCATCAGTCCATGCCGGCAGAACCCGTTCTTGACGGTTCGCGGCAGTGAAAGTGTTGCATGCGCCCGCTACAACAATAAAGTACTGAGTGCAGGGATACGCCTCGGTGGTAAATCAGGCAACGGCTTTCTCGTCATACTCTTCTGAACGGCCAGCGCGAATCCCTCGCGCCTCTACAAGGAGTAGTCACCATGGTGCGTGTCAGTCGTCGATCCCTTCTCGCCCTGGGCGCGGCCCTGCCTGTGTTGGGGCAGCTCAGTTGGGCGCTTGCCAGCCCGGCGCCGACGAAATCTGACAAGGTACTACTCAATTACAACGAAAGCCCCTACGGCCCTTCAGACGCGGCTCGCCAGGCGATGCAGCGCGCGATTGCAGCCTCCGGGCGTTACCCTTACCCGGACATGTATGCATTGGCCGCGTTGTTTGCCGAGCAACAGGGCATCGCCGAAGAAAACATCGGGGTATTTGCCGGCTCGATGGCTGCCCTGCGTTACGCGGTGCTGGCGTTCGCCAGCCAGACCCGCGGCCTGGTGATGGCCACGCCGTCCTACGAAGTACCGCGCCAGGCGGCCGAATCGATCAAGGCGCCGGTGCATGAAGTTAACCTCGACGCCCGGCATGCCCACGATGTGCACGCCATGCTCGCCGCGGACCCACAGGCCGGCATGCTGTACCTGTGCAACCCCAACAACCCTACCGGTACGCTCACCTCGACCGAGGCTATCCGCCACGCTCTGGTGAATAAACCCAAGGGCAGCGTGCTGGTGGTGGACGAGGCTTATATCGACTTCTGCGACGCCCCCAGTTGCGTAAGTTGGGTCAAGGAACACCACGACCTGCTGGTACTGCGTACCTTCTCGAAGATCTATGGCATGGCCGGTGCGCGCCTGGGCCTGGCGATCGGCCACCCGGCGCTACTGGAGCGGTTGGCCGTGTTCGGCGGCGACAACGTCCCGGCCGGCGCCAGCTTGCTGGCCGCCCGTGCGAGCCTGGAAGACGCGCAACTGGTGGGCCAACGCAGAGCGCTCAATGCCAGGTTGCGCGATGAGACGATCGCCTGGCTCGAGGGCCGGGGCTTTACCTGCACCGTTTCCCACAGCAACTGCTTCATGATCGACGTGAAGCGCCCGGCAGAGCAGGTGATTGAGCAGTTGGCGGCACGGAATGTACTGGTCGGGCGGGTGTGGAAGGACTGGCCGCAGTGGGTGCGGGTGACGGTGGGTAATGAGCAGGAGATGGAGCGCTTTCGCGAGGCGTTCGCGGCGCAGGTCTAGCCCCTGGGTTTGCATCCGTTGCCTGGACAGGTAAGCCAGGCATGCTGCATGCTCGACCGGGTTGAATGATCAAGGAAGACACCCGTGCGACCTAATGGCCAACCCGATAAGAAATCGCCCATGCTGCCCGAGGATATGCACCGCTTGCTCGATACCGAGCTGAGCCGCCGTGGCCTGGGACACTTCGAGGTCTACCAGTGTGGGCCGACGCTGGACCAGGCGCAGATTGTGTCCAATTACCCCGAGGCCATGGAGCCTTCCGACACGGCCGACGATTTCTACCGGCGTGGCGAGCTGGTTTCATTGACCCGTACGCGGATCAAACCATTTTTCTGGAGTGATGAACACCTGCTGGCCGTGGCCGATGAGGCGGTGCCGGTGCCGGGCCCCTACAAACCCGTTGGCGAGGGCGCCAGTTTTATCGTGCATGGCAATCGCGGCTTCTACTCGGTGCTCAATCTGTGCAGCTTCGGCGAACATCGGCAATTTCGCGAGACCGTGCTGGCCCATCAAAGTGAACTGCAGATGCTGTTGGTCTCGATGTACGACGAGGCCCTGGAAGATCACGCGGCGCCTGTCGAACAACAGACGGTGCTGACCCCAAGGGAAACCGAAGTATTGTCCTGGGTCAGCCTGGGCAAGACCTACAACGAAGTGGCACTCCTGACGTCGATGACCTCCCATACGGTCAAGTTTCATATGAAGAATATCTTCGGCAAATTGCAGGTCAGCAACGGCAAATCAGCAATCGGCAAGGCCCTGCAATTGGGCTATATCCGCCACCCGGCCTGAGGCCGCAATCACCGCCTACCTGTCCAAATGGGTAGCTTGTTCGCCGCACAGTGCTGCATTAGTTTGCCCAGCTATGGAGTTTGGCGCCGGACACACCGGCGCCGCCATTGCGAAAGGACATCCGGATGAGCCGCTCTGCAGCTTTGCTCCACACCTGTGCCAGCGTGCTGCGCTGATGGGTACTTTTCACGCCTTGCGCGGCCTTAATGCTCGGTTGCAAGCATTGTTCATGATCACGCTGGTGTTCCGCACGGGCACCCTGGCGTTTCCTTTTTACGCGGCGTACCTGATTCATCAACACGCGATATCGGCAGGCACGGCAGGCCTGTTGGTCGGCGTGTATGGCGCGGGCGCCCTGTGTACCGACCTGATCATCGGCGCCGTGATCAAGCGGTTTTCGGCCAACCGGGTCATTCTCGGTTCGTTGTTGTTCAACGCGGTGTTGCTGCTGGTCATTCCCTCGGTGGATAACCTGCTCGCGCTGTTCCTGTTGTCGTTTCTCTGGGGGGCCTGTTACGAAGCCTTCACACCGGCCGCGTTCTCCGAGACAGTGGCTCACAGTAATCTTGAGTCACGCAAAGTGGCGTTTTCCTGCAACCGATTGGCGATCAACATCGGCATGGCCATCGGGCCGCTACTGGGCAGCTTGATCTTCCTCAGCAATGCCGACGCGGTCTTCTACATCAATGCCGTGCTGTCCCTGCTGGCCTTCGCCGCCTGCCTGCGGTTTGGTCGGTCTCGGCAGGCCACCCAAGGCGTACCTGTCGCCGTCAAAGGCGAGGGCTTGCCCGAGGTGGCGGCTCATGAGCGTTCGCGACTGCTGGTGATCCTGTTGGCAGCGCTGCCGGTGCACGTGGCTTACGCATTACCGCCGACTTTTCTGTCGGCGTACATCATCAACTACACCCAATTGCCGGCCTATTACGTGGGCATCATCTTCTTTATCAATGCGTTGCTAGTGATTGTGTTTGAAGTGCCGATCAACCTGCGCATGGCGCACTTGTCGAGCAGTCGCTCGCTGATCATTGGCCTGTTGCTGGCAGGCTGCGGTTTCTTCTTGATGGGCTTTGGTCAGGTCGGCGCGCTGTTGGTGCTTGCTACGGTGTTGTGGAGCCTGGGCGAGATGATTGTGTTCCCCGCGATCACCCACTACGTCAGCAGCATTTCCAGCCGCGACAGCGTGGGCCGCAACCTTGGCTACTACTCGGCGGGCGTCAACATCGGCGTGATGATCGCGCCCTCGTTGGCGTTCATGTTGCTGGCCCGGCCAACCTTGCCGTCACCGTGGCTGCTGGCAGGCTGTGTGTTGCTGCTGTTCGCAATCGCCGTGGGGATGATGAAAAGCTCGGCGGTGTTGTGGAATAAAGAGGCGTAGACGGCAACCGGCGCTGCGCCTTGCACGCGCGCCTGGTTGCGTCAGTACTTACTGGGCGGCGATGGCGTAGCCGTCAAAGGCGCTTTGCTGTTGCAGCGCGGTCACGATGCTCTTGCGCGTGACCGGTTGCTCGGCGCCGCTGTTGTCGATGAAGGTTTCGCTCGCAAGTTCCGCCTCGCTGCCTTCGCCCACAAAGGTGAAACCCAGGAACTCCAGCGCTTCGCGGTCCACATTGAGCTTGGAGCGCGGCGTGCGCAGCGGCAAGGTGACGCTGATGCCATCCTTGCTGATCACAAACACTTCGGTGTCTTTCTTGGCGCGTGCAGCCTTGCCCTTGCCGGCGCTCGGGTTGCTGATGGCCTGGTGCGACTGGTTAAGCACTTTGAGGGCCAGGCCATAGACCAATTCCTGGAACTCGGGATCGTCCTTGAAGCTGGACAGGATGCGGCTGATCGAGAACTGGCTGCTCAGGTGTTCCAGGGCGGCGTTGTCTGCGGCTTCGGCGTCTTTCAATTGCTTGAGCTGGCCCATCAGGTCATAGGCTTTGTCATCGTCGAAGGCATCGTGGGCCTGGCGGATGGCAACGCGTAGCTCGCGGATCTGGTCGCTTTCCTTGGAGGTGTGAAACGCGTCCAGCACCATCTCGCTGATGATCTTGGCGGCTGGCACATGCTGTGAAAGATTGATGGCGTTTTCGTATTCGGCTTTGGCGTACAGGGCGACTACGGATTCTTCGGCGGATTTTTCGGTGTAGGAATCAGACATTAAAATTTCACTGCGTAGTATGCGGAGAGACAAAAAAACGTCGGGCATTTTCAGCGGGTGAGGGGATCAGGTCAAGGCAGCCCGCTATTCGTCCAGCTGTGTGAGGCACGCCTGGAAGATATCCAGGCCTTCCTCCAACACCGCAGGTTCAATGGTCAGCGGGGCCAGCAAGCGCACGATGTGCCGCGACTTGCCGCTGGGCATCAGCAGCAAGCCAGCCTCTCGCGCCAGCTCCAGCAGTTGCGCCAGTTGCTTGGGAGCGGGTGTGCCGTCGGCGTGGGCCAGTTCAATGCCCCGCATGGCGCCGACACCGGTGAGGCGGCCCAGGTAGGGCGACAGTTGCTGCGCGCGCCAGGCTTCATAGCGACCCACAATCGCGGCCTCCTGCGCGACGCCCCAGGCGTGCAGGTTTTTGTCGCTCATCACCTCAAGAGTCGCCAGCGCCGCCGCGCAGGCGACGGGGTTACCGGAGTAGGTGCCGCCCAGGCCGCCTTTGGGCAGGTTGTCCATCAGCGCCTTGCGCCCGACCACTGCCCCCAGCGGCATGCCGCCGGCGATGCTTTTGCCGAGCAGCAGCAGGTCCGGCTCGATGCCCAGGCGCGAGAAGGCGAAACGCTGGCCGGTGCGACCAAAACCCGACTGGATTTCATCAATGATCAGCAGGATGTCGTGCTGGTCGCAGAAGCGTCGCAAGGCTTGGGCAAACTCAGTGTCCAAGGCTAGAAAACCGCCTTCGCCCTGCACCGGCTCGATGATGAAGCAGGCCACATCGTTTATGTCGATTTCCACGCTGAACAGACGCTCCATCGCCTTCAGCGCGTCGGCGCAGGTCATGCCGTTATCGGTACTGGGGTAGGGCAGGTGATACACAGGGCCGGGCAGTACGCCGACCTTCTGCTTGTAGGGCGCGACCTTGCCATTGAGGTTGAGGGTCGCCAGGGTGCGCCCATGGAAGGCACCGTCGAAGGCGATCACCGCCGTGCGACCAGTGGCACCACGGGCGATCTTCAAAGCGTTCTCTGCCGCTTCTGCACCGCTGTTGGTGAGCATGCCGCTGACGGGGTAACCCACCGGGATAAAGGCGCTGAGGCGTTGCATCAACTCGATGTAGGGCGTATGCGGTGCGGCGTTGAACGCGTAATGGGTGAGCCGGGCCGCTTGCTCGCAAATGGCCGCCACCACGGCCGGGTGGCAATGGCCCAAGTTGAGCACGCCGATACCCCCGACAAAGTCGATGTAACGCTTGCCTGCAGTGTCCCAGACCTCGGCGTTTTTACCGTGACTGAGGCTTATGGGGTGAACGATGGAAATCGACTGGCTGATGCTAGCGTGACTCATGGCTCTGGGACTCGGCAGTGGTGGGCGCAGCGCTATCTAAGCCGCGCGCCCGGCCTTGCCGCAAACGAAATAAAGTCGCCGTGTCATTCCACCTTGGAAGGAGCTGCGACTATTCCGACACCCCATCCTTGCCCGCCGCCTTGGATCGGTACAAGGCTTGATCGGCCCGCGCCATCAGCGCAGCCGGGGACTCGCCCATGCGCCGCTCCACCACGCCCAGGCTCAGGGTAACGTTCAAGGCGCCCACGGGGGCCGCCTCCTTGATTTTATGGCGAATCCTTTCGGCCAACTCTTTGGCCTCGTCCAGGCTGCTTTTGGGCAGCACCACCATAAACTCATCGCCGCCCCAGCGCGCCAGCAAGTCGCTTTTGCGTACGCAGGCTTCCAGATGTTCCACTACCCGTATCAGGGTCTGGTCGCCGACGCCATGGCCGTATTGGTCATTGATCGGCTTGAAGTCATCGACATCCATGGCCACCAGTGCCAGGGGCAGGCGGAAGCGTTCGGCGCGGTCGCATTCCTCCAGCAGCACTTTTTCCAGGCGGTACCGGTTGGCGATGCGCGTCAGGGCGTCCCGCTCGGCCAAAGAGCGGTTTTCGTCCAGTTGCAATTGCAGTTGCTGGTTGACGCGCGACAACTCAAGCGTGCGCTCCGCGACCAGCGCTTCCAGAGACTGGTTGCGCTTTTGCAACTGTTCGATGGAGCATTTGCGCGTATGGATATCGCGGTGTGCGCCGACCATGCGCGCCACGGAACCGTCGGGGTTGCGGGCAATGACGTAGCCGCGGTCCTCGATCCAGAGGTACGTACCGTCTTTTTTGCGACAACGGTATTCGGCCCGGTAATGAGCGGCGCGTAGGCTGATGTAGTCATCGAACACCGTCATCACGCGAGGGTAATCCTCGGGGTGGATCACGTTCTCCCAGGTGAAGACGCTGTTTTCCAGGGAGTGGTGGGAGTAGCCAAGCATTTCGTACCAGCCGGGATTGCGGTAGACGAAGCCGGTATTGGCATTCCAGTCCCAGATGCCATCACTGACCAACTCCATGATGGCGTGCAACAGGTCGACGTTAAGGTCGGAAACCTCATGGCGTAGCGGTTCTTTGCCGGATGTATCGTCCATCTGCACGCTTCCTGCGGGGGCTGGCGCCCAAGGCCAGTCATGGTTGACGCCGATACTCCGTGGCTGGCGCTACTGTACATCGGCGCTTGCGCGCTTTGAATAGGGCAGGTGTGCTGCTTTTGACGAGTGGCGAAACGCTATTTTTCTGGCGCCATCATCTTTGTTCGAGGCTTCCCATCCGCGTTGTGCTGGTAAATGGCTTGCGGTTGGCCCTGCTCATTGAAAAACAACTGGCCAATGCCCGCCGAGTTCCACAGCCGCTCACCCGCTTCGGCGTGCTCTGGAATATAGGGCACCACCTGCATGGTGCGGCGGCGGGTAAACCAGTTAAGCGGCGAACGCGGGGAGTAGAGCCAGCGGTTGAGGCGGTCGAACCATTCCAGCAGGCGCGGCGGGAACTCGTTCTTGATGCCGCTGCTGGTGATTTGCCAGATATTGGGGCCGCCGTTGCGGTGGCGGATCAGCACTTGGTAGACAAACGAGTAATGCACATCACCGGAAAGGATCACGTAGTTACCCGGCGTGCGCGAGTGGCGGAAGATATTCAAAATCACTTGGGCAGCGCCGCGGTGGGCCATCCAGTTCTCGGCGTCCACCAGCAGTGGGAAGCCACACCAGCTGAAAACCTTCTGCACCGTCTCGATCAGCTTGACGCCAAAGACCGGCGCGGGCGAGACAATGATGGCTGACGGGTGGTCCAGTAGCGCTTGTTGCAGTTCGCTCAAGGCTTCCCAGTCCAGCAGGCCGGAAGGTTGCTTGAGGGTGAACTCGCTGCGCCAGCGTCGGGTGCGGGTGTCGAGTACCACCAGCGCCGGGGTGGTGGGCAATACGTAGTGCCACTGCTGGAATTTCAGCAGCGTGGTGACTAGCTCATCCTGCTGTGTGGCGTCCAGGTGGTTGTCTTGCGCCTGGTTGGCAAGTGCCTGGGTTTGGCTCACCAGTTCGCCAAACACCTCGGGCTGGTTGCCCCAGCCCTGGCATAAAAGATAGGCCATCAACGCATTACCGATGATGCGTTTGGAGAAGGGATGGCCGTAGGCAGTTTCTTCCCATTGGGCGCTGAGGTTCCAGTCATCGGTGATGTCGTGATCATCAAAGATCATCAGGGTCGAGAGGTGGGCGAATACCCGGGCGACCCCTGGAAGGCCACTGCGAAATTGATCGATCTGTATCTGTTCGCGGGCATAGCGCTGCTGTTCTTGCGCGCTCAGCTGCGGCGGTTGGGGGGAGATCAGTGTCCACGGTGTGGGCGACCAGGCCAGCAGGTACATGGCGATCACTTCGGCAAAGGTCACCAGGTGATTATCGGCGGTGCTGCTGGTGAAAATCGGTTTCTTCACGCCGCCGAAAAAGCGCTCACGCAAGGTCTCGTTACTGTCCAGCGCGGGGAGCAGGTCGGCGCGATGGTAATAGCTGGCGCGATGCCCGTAGAGGGCGGCACTGTCGTCAACCACGGCCCCTTCCAGGTATTCGTCGAACAGGCCCAGGCGCGCGATTAATTCATGAATTGCCCGCAGCATGGGCCCCGCGACGTCGTCGGCGTAGACCTGGTCGCCGCTCATCATCAGCAAGGCGGGGCGTTGTGCCACGGTGGGAGCTTGCGCCAGCAGACGATCAATGCACAGCAACCCGTCATCAGCGCGATGGTGAGGCTTGCGGCAGGAGCCGTGGACCAGTTGGTGGATGCGCCCATGCACGACGAAATCGGGCAGCGTGGCACCTGCGTACAGCAGATGGGGTGCCCACTGGGCTATTCCGCAGCCGTCAATAAACAGGTCATAGTGGATGTTTACATCCAGAGGCAGGGCGTCAGTCAGGGGCACATCGATCAAGTGGATAAACGAATGGCGCCCGACGGGGACGATCTGACAATGTGCATGAAGGTGAATATCCAGCGTTGATCCCTGAGCGTGCTGCAGCCTCATAACCAGCTTCAGTTCCCGGCTCGCCACCAGCCATAGCACCACACGCTTTGGTTCCAGGCGGCGCAGCAACGGGCCGGCAAGTACGGGGGGAAGTGACTGCAGTTCAGGCATGACGCGATCGGCTCACTAACAAGACAAGCACTCAGTATAACGCTGAAAATGTCGGCATTTCGTCAACGAACGTCAGACAGTAATATGTTGTGGCTATTAATGAATAAGCAGCGCCCTGGGCGCTACTTATTTAGTAGTTGCGCTTAAGTAAGTTTACTCAAAGAACATGGCCTTTGCCGAGACTGTCCAAGCCACCACCATTACGTCTGCCGCCTCTGTCTGCGGTGACCCCATTGTCATTAATCGAATTATCGGGAGCGATTTGATCGAGGCTTCGTTTCGAGCGTGAGTTGACCTTCTCGCTGGCTTGGGTGTCTTGGTCGGGGGCGGATTGGGAAATGTAAGTATTGACGGGATTAAAACCGATAGAATTGAACACGGTAACGCCTCACTATTAATGGCATGGTTTACATGGCATGTTCTTCCCTGTAACAGTGCTCGGCGTAAGTTAGTGGGGTTCGGTGTTTTTTGCGAGGTGTTCTATGTTTCTGTTTGTGATGGGGGAGTTGGTTTTATTGTTGAATTTTGGTTGTTTTATTTTGAAACTTTGTTAAAGAAATACAATGTTGTATGAGTATATGTTTGGTTTTCCGTTCTCGGTTATGGGGCAGCAGGGGCAATATGGTTGCCCCTGCCGGCAAATGGCTCAGTTGTTTGCCTCAATCGTCACCTTCGGTACGGTAAATCGAAACTCGCTGCCCTGGCCCTGCTTGCTCTCGGCTTCGATCCTGCCGCCATGCGCCTTAACGATGCCTTGAGTGATATACAACCCCAGCCCGCTGCCGGTGGGGTTGTTTTCAGTCTGGGTCCAATAGCGATCGAACACATGGGGCAAATCGTCCGGCGCAATGCCCTCACCGGAGTCGCGCACCGAAAATACAATCTCCTCGCCGGCGCTCATGGCGCTGATGCCGATGTTGCCCTGGCGCGGAGTGAACTTGATCGCATTGCCGATCAGGTTCGACAGCACCTGGAACAAGCGCTCCGGGTCGGCCTTGATTTGCAGGCCAGGCTCGACATTGAACGACAGGTCGATGCCCTTTTCCGAGGCCAGGGGCGCCAGCAGCGAATACGCCTCTTCAAAAATCTGGCTGACGTCCAGCGCCACCGGCTTGACCACATAGCGCCCGGCTTCGATTTTCGAGGTGTCGAGCAAGTCTTCCAGCAACACGTTCATGCGCCCGGCAGCCTGTTGCATGGTGTCAATGGCGGAAGAAATGCGCCGTGAAGTGTGGGGGCCATCGGAGCTGAAGGCTTTTTGCATCATGCCGCAGAGCATGGAGATGACGGTCATGGGGTTGCGCAGGTCGTGGGAAACCACCGCGACCAGCTCGTCCCGCGCGCGCACCGCTTGTTGCTCGCGCAGCACTTGGCGGGACAGGTCGTTCTCCAGGGCCGAGCGGCGCAAATCGTTGGCGGCAAACAGGTCGCCATGGCTCCACTTGGTGGAGATACCAGCCATTTCCACTTTCCAGATTTCAAACGAGGTGCGTGGGCGAAGGCGCATGCCCGCGTCGCAGGTCTCCAGATTCAGCGGCTTCTGCGGGTCGCCACTCCAGTGGATGTTCTCTTTGACTTCCGGGCGAAACCACAGCACCCCGTTATCCACAGGCTTGGGCAAGCTCATGGCGAGCACGCCGCTGGCCACGCTCTGGTATTCGGCGGCCGGCGGATAAACCGAGGCCAGGTTATGGCTGGAAAATACCGGTGCGCCGTCGCCCTGCAACCACTTGTGCAGCGCGCGTATCTGCGCCGGTTCCGGGCAGTTGCCGTAGCGGTGTAATTGCTTGTCTTCGATGATCGCCACGCCGCCGGAGAGGGTCAGGTCCATCAGCAGTCGGCCTTGCTGGGCCAAGCCGTCGAATACGTTATTGGCAGAGGCTTTCATCGCCCGATCCAGCAGCGCCAGCGCTTCGACTTTCTCGTCGCGCTGGCGGCTCAGCTCCAGGGCCTCCATGGCACTGATCTGCAATGACAGCACCTGGCCGATGGTCTGGCAGGCCATGCGCAGGTCGTTGGGCACCAGCAGCGGCTCACGGTTGCCGCAACTGATCAGGCCCCAGAGTTTGTCGCCCTTCATCAGTGAAATACTCATGGACGACAACACGCCCATGTTCTGCATGTACTGGCAGTGAATCGGCGACACGCTGCGCAGGGTGGCGAAGCTCAGGTCCAGAGGCTGCCCGGTGTCCGGGCGCAATTTGGGCACCAGCGGTACCGGTTCGTAGGATGCATTCGGGATGATCCGTAGCCAGTTGGTGCGATACAGTTCGCGAGCCTGCTCGGGGATGTCGGACGCGGGGAAGAACAGCCCGTTGAACAATTCCATGGACGGCGCCGAGGCCTCGGCGATCACCTGACCATGGCCTTCCTCTTCGAAGCGATAGATGAGCACCCGGTCATAACCGGTCATGGCCTGGATTTCGTTGACGGTGATGGCGTAGAGCGCCTCCAAGGTCTTTGCCGATTGCAGGCGGTGCAGCATCTTGCCCAGGTCGCTGGTGCGGCCACTGTGCGCTCGGGGTTTGAAATCCTTGAGCCGTGGTTCGAATTCCAGCACTAACACGCCCTGATGGCGATGCAACAGGCCTTCGAACTGCTCACCCTTGAAGGTTATCAGCAGGGGCGGCGAGTCCAGGAATGCGCTGTCCTCGGCCATGGTTTGCACGGCCTGGGCGTACTCCTCGCCAATCAATCTGTGCAACGGTTGATCCAACAGCGCCTCGGGGGCGTGGCCGAACAACGTACCGACGTTGGCACTTACCTGAATGATGTTCAGGCCAGGTTCCGACAAGGTCAGCAGCACGCCGTGGGGCTGGATGGCCCCCGGAAAACGAATGGGTTCGTCGGCGCAGTTGGCAAGCAGCTCTTCAAAATCTTCGGGTTTCATAGCAATACCTCCTGGCTGTCGAGCCATTGCTCAAAGCCGCTGAATGTCGAGCGGGCCGCCATCACCGCGCGCACGGCGGCATCTGTATCCAGTGGCTGGCGGCCCAGATAATCGAGGAAATCTTTCCAGCGCCGTCCGGTCTCGGCGCCGTATACATTGAGAAAGGCACCGCCGTTGTCGGCGTTCACATCCAGGCGCAGGGCTATTTCCCGGCGCAGCACTTGGCCGCCCAGGGTTGCGCCTTCCAGCACGTACAGGGCGCCGAGGCACGCAGCCGGTGTGTCTAATACGGGGAGCTGGGTACAGCGAGGCAGGTCATGGATGGCGTGCTCAGTCAGGCCGAGCGCGTGCAGGTCATGGACCAGGGTTGGCGTTTTCACACGCAACGCAGACTCATATCCGTCGGGAATCAAACCGCAGTCATACAGCGCCGCTTCCATTGGCTGATAAAAGCCGTAGTACGCCTGCAGCAAGCGCCGATACCACTGGGCATCCAGGCGCTCGGAAAAAAACGGCAGGCGCTGTTCCAACGCCACATGCAGCAGGCCCGTGCCCGTGCGCAACGTTTCCAACAAGGAGGGCGCACTAACGTCATGGGCCTGTGAATGCATTCAATGAGCTCGAACTGTGGGCCTGTCGGCCATGAATGACGCGTGAAAATGGGCGACGATTCTACACGACTCATTGTCGTCAGCTGAACGCAGAAGCGAAAAGGCTGACCAGCGGATCAGAAAAGTCGCTCCCTGCACCTTACATGACCGCAGAACTAGCCCTCAAGTTCGGTTGAAATGATATCGCGCTGCTATCAATCCCGGGACTGGCGCTAGTGCGTCAATGCTGTCTGCACGCACTCAAGCAAGTGGTCGGTACTCCAGGGCTTGGGCAGAAACCGCACGGAACTGCCCAGCTCGGCGGCGATTTTCGTATTACCTGAGGTCAGCACTACCTGTACTTCAGGCCACCGGTGGGCGACGACACGGCTCAAGTCATAACCATTGAGCAAGCCGGGCATTTGAATATCACTGACAATCAAATCCACCGGGTCATCGCCGCGCTCCAGGTAAATCATCCCTTCGTCTGCCGATGCAAACGATGTCACTACCGCACCAAAGTCTTCCAGCACATCCACCATCAACGCCCGAATGATCTCGTCGTCTTCCAATACCAAAATCGATGGCTGAGCCATGATCCTTACTCCACCATCAGGGGTTCAGTAAGGTGGAGTAGGGGTTGGGTATATAGGTTCGATTGGATGTTTTTTAAACGATGGGTGGTCATTTGGCTGCTTGTGAGCCATGGGCACGACAATCCGTTAAGGTGAACGCCACCCTGCCCTCCAAGGAATGCCATGTTCAACCGTAACCCACTCGTGCCTGAACTGATCGTCACCCGCCTTGGCGCGAGCCTGGCGTTCTGGATCGAACAGTTAGGTTTCGCTATTGCCTATCAGCGCGCAGAAGAAGGCTTTGCCTACCTCGACCTTAACGGCGCGCAAATCATGCTCGAACAATACGACCCCGAGGCCGGCCAGTGGCTTACCGCACCGTTGCAGCCCCCATTCGGGCGCGGCATCAACCTGCAAATCGATGTTCCCGCCGTAGCACCCATCCTGCAACGCTTGGCGCAGATCGGCTGGCCCTTGTTCCGCGATGTAGAGGACGCCTGGTACCGAGCCGGTGACGTGGAGGCCGGGCAGCGCCAGTTCATCGTGCAAGACCCGGACGGGTATCTGGTGCGTCTGGTGCAGCGGCTGGGAGAAAGGCCAGTCGAACAGGCATAATCCAAGGCAATAGCCGATAGGGAGACGTGAATGAAGTATGTGTTATTGACCCTCGCCCTGACCGTTATCGCCGCACCCGCGTTCGCTGCGGGCGACGCCGAGGCGGGCGGCAAATTGTTCACCAAGACCTGCGGCGGCTGCCACAGCATTGGTGAGGGGGCGCGGGGTGGTTTTGGCCCGGAACTGAACGGCATCATTGGCCGGCCTGCCGGTACCACTCAGGACTATCAGTATTCGGATGCGATGAAGAACTCGGGCGTGGTGTGGACGCGGGAAAAACTGGCGGCCTACATTGAAGATCCGAAGTCGGTGGTCAGTGGCACGCGGATGATCTTCTGGGGGATCAGTGACCAGGAGAAGATTGAAAATATCCTGGCGTATCTGGAGACATTCCAGCCCAAGTGAGATGCCCAGGCTGGCACGCATCACCGTCCTCTGTCCTCTGTAGGAGCGAGCAGCTCGCTCCTACAAAAAAGCACAGTGTGAGCGTTAGCCTGCATCAAAAGCCTACACACAAGTAGGACCGTTCTGATTTGCGCCTGACCTCACCATTATCGGCAAAGCGTTTGCTACGTTCGTGTGAAAAATACGCGATGGAAGCGCTTAATGCTGACGTTCAACTCCCTATGGAAAAACCACCCGGAAATTTTCGGAGACGCCGCCCCTTGTAGAACCAACGGCGCCAAAAATTTCAGTGACCAATGCGCCATTAACCTGGGCGTAGCACTGCGCAGGTCAGGCGCCGACCTGAGCAGATTGAGAGGCGTGCGCTATTGTTGGCAGCATGCCAAGAGTGAGGGCCATGTGCTGGCGGCTGAGGAAATGGCCAAAGCTCTAAATGGCGCGAATATCCCCGGCTTGCAGCGGCCGAAAAAGATAAAACCTGAGGATTTCGAAGAAGTGTTGGCGGGGCAGCAAGGCATTATCTTTTTCAAAGGTTCTTGGCGCCGAGGGAATGAGACGTTTGGCAATCGCAGCGGTGACCACATTGACCTTTGGAATGGACGGCGGTTGACGGATTGGCTGAGTTATCCGCGTATCCAGCTGGGATTTACGATTGAGGGGACGTTCTCGGACTATCACGAGTCCAGGGAGATCTGGTTTTGGAAGATCATATGAAATTGGTTAAGGGCGTGGTGTTTGTCGTCGGGGTGGTTGTAGTGGCGCTCGGAGTGTTTAACGGTTTGGTGGTGGTCGTGTCTGCGTATTTTGGGCCGTTTTATCAAGGGGATGCGGATCAGAGCAGGAATTTTGGGCTTTGGTTGGTTGGGAATGGGGTTGTGGTTTTTGGGAGCAGCGTTCAGTGGGGCGGTTTGGTATTGCAGGCGTTTGAGTAGGTGGCGGGAATGAAAATGTGTCCGAGTATTAAGTGAATCAGCGGCTGTGATTTTTCCTTAAAGGGCATCGCAGGCAAGCCAGCTCCCACATTTTGAGCGATGTGTATCAGTTGAACCACAATAAAAAAGACCTTGAAACGCCAATGTCTTTTTTATGCCTGTGGATCAACTCAGCAGGTGCTTGGAAATCAGCCGGGAGATTTCCACGATCGAGGTCTTGCCAGTGAATTCGAACTTCACCTTCCCCAACGACGAAAAGTAAATCTCCAACTCCGAATCAAGATCAAACGTCCCGGACGTTTCCACCGAGTACGCCACGATGTTCTTGTACGGCAATGAGGTGAAGTCCTTCTTGCTGCCGGTAATTCCCTGCACGTTAACCGCGATGATGCGTTTGGTGGTGAACACGACGCCGTCGCGCATGGCCTTGTACGCGTCGACCACTTCTTCGCCGTCCAGCAGCAGGGCCGCTACGCGTTCGGCGTATTCGTTGTTTTGCTTGAGCTTGAAGAAGCCTTTGTTGTTGAAGTCGATCATGTGCCTGTCCTGAGTAAGTGGTGCCGTCGGTGTATGACGTTTTGCTTGCGGATCTGTATCTAACGCCTGGGCCTGCAAGCCCCTAGCATGACGCTCAACACGACCGCGTCGGCGAAGGATTTCACGCTGGCAGCTTAAAAAACCAGGAGCCAATCCATGCCTGATATGTCCAGCTTGCTCGCTTACGGCCTGATTTCACTCGGCATGGTACTGACACCGGGGCCGAACATGATCTACCTCATTTCCCGCTCCATCTGCCAGGGGCGCACGGCCGGGTTGATTTCCCTGGGCGGGGTGGCGCTGGGGTTTGTGGTGTATATGGTGTGCGCGGCGCTGGGTATCACGGCGTTGGTGATGGCGGTGCCGTTTGCCTACGACGCGCTGCGGCTCGGCGGGGCGCTGTATCTGGTGTACCTGGCCTGGCAGGCGGTCAAGCCGGGTGGGCGCTCGCCATTCCAGGTGCGCGACTTGCCCAAGGACAGCCCGCGCAAGTTGGTTACCATGGGGCTGGTCACCAACCTGCTCAATCCCAAAGTGGCGGTGATGTATTTGTCGTTGCTGCCCCAGTTCATCGACCCGAACGGTCATGGCAGTGTGCTGGTGCAATCCCTGGCGCTGGGCTCCCTGCAGATTCTTATCAGCGTGAGCGTCAACGCGGTGATTGCCTGCATGGCAGGTTCCATCGCGGTGTTCTTCGTCACCCGGCCTGGTTGGCAGGTGCTGCAGCGCTGGCTGATGGGGTCGGTATTGATGGGCTTGGCGGTGCGGATGGCGGCAGAGGGGCGCAAGTAGGGCTGCTTTCAGCGCGCCATGACGTTGACAATCACATGCAGGATGAATGCTGGCCCGTAGCAAGGCTGCCCATGTTCATCTTCGATACGCCAGATTGAGGTGACGGTACTGGTCTCCCTCGGGGCTCCGAACTCCACGGTGATATGCACTGGCTGGCCGGGCAAAGTATCTGCTATCGGAATATCATTATTCAGGCTTCGCAGATGGCTATCCATCACCACTTCCAATGGCTCCCCCGAAGCGGTTCGACGGGCGATCACGTACTCACCGTCCACTCTC